>NZ_JAGESA010000001.1:0-1195371 GCF_017572835.1 Salmonella sp. 32120201201600049SM
AGTAAAAGAGTCCGTGGCAATTTATAACCATGAACGGCCACACCTGGCCCTGAAATACAAAACGCCCGATGATGTTCATCAGGCGTTTTACAGACAAAAAACTGTCAACCTATATCAGGACTAGTCATCACGCCAGTCGGCAGCTTTTTACAGTACCGCGACAATGGCTTCGCACAGTGGCGCCATATTATCCGGGGTCATGCCCGCCACGTTCACGCGACCAGAAGCCACGGCATAAACGCCGAACTCTTCACGCAGACGCAGCACCTGATCTTTGGTCAGACCGCTGAATGAGAACATCCCGTTCTGCTTGATAATAAAGCTGAAGTCACGGTTCGCGCCTTTTTCCTGCAAGGTATTCACGAACAGTTGACGCATACGCTGGATACGCTGGCGCATGTCCGTCAGTTCCTGTTCCCAGATAGCGCGCAGGGCGTCATTACTCAGGATAGTCGCGACGATGGACGCGCCGTGCGCTGGCGGGTTGGAGTAGTTAGCGCGAATGGCGGATTTCATCTGGCTAAAAGCGCGATCCACGGTTTCCGCATCGGCGGCAACGAGGGTGCAGGCGCCGACGCGCTCATTATATAAGCCGAAGTTTTTGGAGTAGGAGCTGGCGACAATAAGCTCTTTATGCAGCGCGGCAAAGGCGCGCAGACCTTCCGCATCTTCTTCCAGGCCGCGGGCAAAGCCCTGGTAAGCGAAATCGAATAGCGGCAGCCACCCTTTTTCAACGGAAAGCTCAGCCAGAACCTGCCACTGTTCCAGAGTAGGGTCAATGCCGGTTGGGTTATGACAGCAACCGTGGAACAGAACCACATCGCCGGCCTGTGCTTCGCTCAGGCTGGCTTGTAGCGCTTCAAAATCCAGCGTGTGATTTTCCGCATCGTAGTAAGCGTACTCCCGAACTTCCAGGCCGGCAGCGTTAAACACGCTTTTGTGGTTCGGCCAGCTGGGGTTGCTCACCCACACCCGTTTTACCGGAGTATTTTTTGCCAAAAAGTCGGCGGCAATGCGTAACGCGCCGGTACCGCCCGGCGTTTGCGCCGTGCGTGCGCGCTTATCGTTAATCAGCGCGCTGCCTTTGCCGAACAGCAGTTCCTGAGTGCAGCGAGCAAATTCCGGAATCCCGTCAATGCCGAGATAGTTTTTCGTCGTTTCATTTTCCAGTAAATACTGCTCGGCTTTTTTAACGCTGGTGAGCACCGGTGTTTTGCCGGTTTCATCTTTATATACGCCAATGCCAAGGTTAATTTTCCCTGGACGGTCATCGGCGCGAAACAGATCGGCCAGGCCCAAAATCGGGTCGGCAGGAGCGGCGGTTATGTTCTCAAACATGACGAGGTTCCATTATAGTTACAGAAGGGAAATCCGCTATCAGGTTAACGGCAGATTTACAAAATGCCAACCGTTAGCGCTAAAAAGCCCGCCTGTTTTTGAAAGACGCACATTTTCTCTAAGAGAGATAAAAAAACAGGACCGAAGTCCTGTTTTTGAGGCATAAAACAAAGGGGTCTGCTGATCAGAACTGGTAAGTAATACCGACAGCCGCCTGATCGTCGGTGCCAACGTAGCTGGAGCTGTAGTCGTTTTCGTCCAGCAGGTTGAAACGGTAGTCAACCCATACGTTCATGTTTTTGTTGAAGTAGTAAGTCGCGCCCGCCTGAATATATTTCGCCAGATCGGCCGAGCCGTCGGCGCCGTTCAACTGCTTACCTTTACTCTGCACATACGAGATTGCCGGACGCAGGCCGAAGTCAAACTGGTACTGAGCGACCACTTCCAGGTTCTGCGTTTTGTTTGCCATTTCCACGGTATCGGTAACCGTATTTTCAACAATGCTCATATTGCGGGTTTCAGCATATACGGCAGCCAGGTAGACGTTGTTTGCATCATATTTCGCGCCAACGGCCCACGATTCTGCGCGATCGCCATTACCATCGCGATCCTGCTGATCGTTAGTACGCTTGCTGTTGCTGTACGCTGCGGTGACGCCAAAGCCGTCGAACTCATATGCCATGGTGTAACCTACGCCATCGCCATTCTGAG
The DNA here is from genome assembly GCF_017572835.1 of Salmonella sp. 32120201201600049SM. Taxonomy (NCBI): domain Bacteria; kingdom Pseudomonadati; phylum Pseudomonadota; class Gammaproteobacteria; order Enterobacterales; family Enterobacteriaceae; genus Salmonella; species Salmonella sp. 32120201201600049SM. The sequence continues at coordinate 2,050 of NZ_JAGESA010000001.1, forward strand.
AGTTAATGCTGTGGTTGTCCTGATTTTTACCCTGATACTGGATACCGAAAGAGAGACCGTCCACCAGACCAAAGAAGTCAGAGTTACGGTAGGTCAACAAACCGCCAGCACGGCTGGTCATGTAGTTATCGGTATAGGCGCCGCCCCAGGTTTCGCCGGAGAAGTAGGGGGCCATATCGGTATAGGATTCAACATCGTAAACGATACCGTAGTTACGACCATAATCGATTGAACCCACTTCCGCGTATTTCAAACCCGCGAAAGCCAGACGTACCAGATTCGAGTTCTGCTGTTCGCCTTCAGCGCGGTCTGCTTTAGTACGATATTCCCACTGACCGAAACCGGTCAGATCGGTGTTAATCTGCGTTTCCCCTTTAAAACCAATCTGGGCATAAGTCTGGTCGGCATTTTTACTATCGCCGGTCGTTGTCCATACGTGACGACCCACGGCTTTACCGTACAGATCCAGCTTATTACCATCTTTATTATAAATTTCTGCTGCGTTTGCGGTTGCAGCAGCCAGCAGGGCAGGGATCACCGCTGCCAGGATTTTGCGCTTCATCATTATTTATTACCCTCATTGGTTTTTTTATATGACACCTGCCACTGCCGTCAATAAATTCCGTCAATAAAACTTTACAGAAATATTGATGAGAGTTTGGTGTCTTTATGTGTCTGACAGGCATCTTTCCATTCAAACTAACGTTTCGCTACCGTGAAAGTGCTACAAATATAAAGATTTAGTTTCAAAAGGAAAAAATATGTAAGCAAATGTTATTTTCATGGAACTTTGTGAACAACGTCAAACTTCCCCTGAGTTCTCGCTTTGATTTGATCGTTTTTCTTTTATCATTATGATTTTATTGTAATTATTGGCTTGTAGAACCGTTGTGCCTGAAAAAGCAGCAGACGAGCTATTTCATAAAAATAGCCATTTAGAAGTCTTGATGTCCGAAATTGTGGTGAAAAATTGTGCTATTAGAGCAGAAAAATCTAATCCGCAATAAAATTAAGGATTAATTTTTATGTGTAAATATTTTCGTGAAATATACAGTAACAAGATGTGGTAATTCAGAGGGTTGTAATTAAATTTATTTACTTATTGATAATAAAACTGACATTCAGGCGAAAAAAAAGGCCAGCATAGCTGGCCTTGAGTGTGACGTAAAAATCAGAAGCTGGCGTTGCGTGGGGTCCGTGGGAACGGAATAACATCGCGCACGTTTTGCACACCTGTGACGTAAGCGATAAGGCGTTCAAAGCCCAGGCCAAAGCCGGAATGCGGTACAGTACCGTAGCGACGCAAGTCGCGATACCACCAGTAATCCTCTTTATTCAGCCCCATTTCGGCCATACGGGCATCCAGCACATCCAGACGCTCTTCACGCTGGGAACCACCGATGATTTCGCCGATTCCCGGCGCCAGCACATCCATGGCCGCCACGGTTTTGCCATCTTCGTTAAGGCGCATGTAAAACGCTTTAATTTCCTTCGGATAGTTTTTCACCACTACCGGCGCTTTGAAATGCTCTTCCGCCAGATAGCGTTCGTGTTCGGAAGAGAGGTCGACGCCCCAGAACACCGGGTTTTCAAATGTCTTACCACAGCGTTCCAGAATGGCGACCGCATCGGTGTAATCCACCTGAGCGAAGTCGGTGGAGACAAAACGCTCCAGACGAGCGATAGCGTCTTTATCCACGCGTTCGGCAAAGAACTTCATGTCATCCGCACGCTCTTTCAGAACCGCGTTGAAGACATATTTCAGCATGGCTTCCGCCAGACGGGCGTTGTCTTCCAGATCGGCGAACGCCACTTCCGGCTCCAGCATCCAGAACTCCGCCAGGTGGCGGCTGGTGTTGGAATTTTCCGCGCGGAAGGTCGGCCCAAAAGTATAGATTTTGGACAGCGCACAGGCATACGTTTCACCGTTGAGCTGGCCGGAGACGGTCAGGAATGATTCTTTGCCAAAAAAGTCTTTGTCAAAATCTACTCTGCCCTGGTCGTTACGCGGCAGGTTTTCCAGATCCAACGTTGAGACGCGGAACATTTCGCCAGCGCCTTCGGTATCGGAAGCGGTAATCAGCGGGGTAGAGACCCAAAAGAAACCCTGCTCATCGAAGAAGCGATGCAGCGCCTGCGCCAGAGTATGGCGGACGCGCGCTACCGCGCCAATCAGGTTGGTGCGCGGGCGCAGATGCGCGACCTCACGCAGATACTCAATGCTATGGCGTTTTGCCGCCATCGGGTAGGTATCCGGATCTTCCACCCAGCCTGCGACCTCTACTTTCGTGGCCTGGATTTCGAAACTTTGCCCCTGTCCCGGCGACGCGACAACCTTACCTGTTACTACCACGGAGCAGCCTGTCGTCAGGTGTAATACTTCTTCATTATAATTGGGCAGAGAATTATTAATGACAGCCTGTACAGGATCAAAGCAGGAGCCGTCATAAACGGCGAGGAAGGAGATGCCAGCTTTTGAATCTCGGCGGGTACGCACCCATCCGCGAACGGTGACTTCTTGGTCAACGGCTACGCGGCCCTGGAGTACGTCGGCTACAGGCACAACGCTCATAATATTCTCTCTAGTTAATAGTCGGAAAAAATAAACACTTGTCCACCCGAAATGGGGGTATTCCTATGTTACCTGGCATCTGCAATCAGACAAGCAGAAATCGCATCTGAAAGCAGGTTTTCAGAAAGAAACCTGTAAAAAGTTCGCACCTGCTCGCGAACCATTGAGAATTTAGGCTGGTTTTGCAAGCTTTGCGCACGTTACTCGATCAGGACGCGCATCTCTTGCTTGGCGTTTTGCATCACGACAATCGTTTTAAAAGACTTAATATTGCCTGAGGAAAAGAAAAGCTCACGGGTAAGCGCTTCATATTCCGCCATGTCACGAACATTGAGCACCAGTAAAAAGTCGAAATCGCCCGTTACGTAGTAGACCTGCTGCACCTGCGGGCAACTGACAAACCGTTGACGAGCCTCTTCCAGTAAATTGAATCGCTCGTTTTCGATCACCACCTGCACCACAATCGTGACCGGGCGTCCCACTTTGCCAGCATCAATAAGGCTGACATTGCCTTTAATTATGCCCGCCTCCTCCAGTGCCGCGATACGACGATTCACTGCCGAAGGTGAAAGATTGACCTGTTCGGCGATTTCCCGCTGAGAAAGACGATTATCGCGCTGCAATAATGTCAGAATGTTTTTATCCCAGGCGTCAAGCTTCATATCGCAAATAACCTCTTTAATGTGATGACTATCACTGTGCGCAATTTTGCCGCGTCCAGGCCGTTAAAAAAAGGTGAAAATTGCACGACGATGGGCATTTTCGCGCCATTTAACAGCAATAAGCATAGTACTATCATAATCAGCGGAATAAAGAAAAGGACGTAATAGATATTGTGCGACTCTTTTATCAGTACGTTTATTAAAGTGAGGATAACCACTACTACAGCCACAAAACGCGAGTTCTTTGCTTGTTTCTACTCAATAATTGACAAAAATATATTATTTCAGTAAATAAACTTTAACAAAAGGTATCATTATGCATGAGCTTATTAAATATCAGTTTAATACACGTCGGAAAAAATATGGTACAGGAGCGGCCTTAAGTTTGCTTAACGGAAATGTTGGGCATGAGGTGTTAGCATTTCATAAAAAATTACCCAATTATGCCGTCACGCCGTTACATAATCTGGCGCATCTAAGCCAGCGGCTTGGACTAGGGTCCATCCATATTAAAGATGAATCCTGGCGTTTTGGCCTGAATGCTTTTAAAGGTCTGGGCGGCTCTTATGCTGTAGGAAAATATCTCGCTGATAAATTGCAATGTGATATTAACTCGTTAAGTTTTGCTGCCCTTAACACTCCTGAGATTAAAGAAAAAATTAAAGATTGTGTTTTTGTTACCGCGACGGATGGCAATCATGGCCGTGGTGTGGCGTGGGCGGCGGAGCAATTAGGTCTAAAAGCCGTCGTTTATATGCCTAAGGGATCATCGTTAATCCGGGCAGAGAATATTCGTCATCATGGAGCTGAATGCACCATCACCGATCTGAACTACGATGATGCAGTGCGACTGGCCCATAGAATGGCGCAAACAAAAGGCTGGGTGCTTTTGCAGGATACAGCCTGGACAGGGTATGAAGAGATCCCAACGTGGATTATGCAAGGCTATATGACACTAGCGGTTGAAGCTTATGAGCAGCTCGCAGAAACAAACAGTCCGTTGCCAACCCATCTTATTTTACAAGCGGGGGTGGGATCGTTTGCTGGCAGTGTTATGGGTTATTTTGTTGAAAAAATGCAGGAAAATATCCCTAATATTATTGTGGTTGAGCCGCATCAGGCCAACTGTCTTTATCAATCCGCAGTTATGAATGATGGTCAACCTCACTGCGTCACTGGCGATATGGCGACGATAATGGCCGGGCTTGCGTGTGGGGAGCCGAATATTATCAGTTGGCCTATTATTCGGGACAACACCAGTTGTTTTATTTCCGCTGATGACTGTCTGGCGGCTAAGGGTATGCGTATTTCTGCCGCGCCGCGCCCAGGTACGGATACGCCTTTTATTTCCGGCGAGTCCGGAGCTATTGGCGTAGGGTTACTTTATGAGTTGATGAACAATATGCATTATCAGGATCTTGCTAATCGCTTACAGCTTGATGCCAGTGCTCATGTTCTGCTTATTAGCACCGAAGGCGATACGTCCCCAGATATTTATGAAGATATAGTCTGGAACGGACGCAGTGCTTAAACATTACGACTAAAAAATTAGATAATAAAGGTAGCATGTAAAAAATGCGTTTTTTATACGCATAATAAACCTAATGCAGGAAGCAAGACTTCATAACAATATACCATTAAAACGGCATTTAGTGAGTAAGGGATGCTCCTACCCGCTGACTTTCCAGTTTAGTGTTGTTGGCAAAATTCAGGATTACGCTGAACTGGAAAGATTATTTCTGAGACTGAACGAATTAATTTAAATCCGAGGTCATTATGTTAGAGCAACTTTCACAACTCTTTGAATTTCTATGGGGTGGCCCATTATTTTTGTGTGTCATCGGCATTGGTTTTTATTTTACAGTACGCCTCAAATTTTTCCAGATTATCAATTTAAAAGAAATTTACCGTAATACAATTGGTACACTTGCCGGAAAAAATAAACAAAACACTACTGGCGAGGCAGCGTCTAAAAAATCCTTAAAATCAATAGAGGTGGCTGCCACTGTGCTATCCGGCTCATTAGGCGCGGGAACGATCGCAGGTGTTGCTGCGGCTATTGCGGTTGGCGGGCCTGGGGCAATTTTCTGGATGTGGATCATTGCGGTCGTGGGTATGATGACCAAAATGGTTGAAGTGACGCTGGCGGTGAAATACCGAAGTAAAGGTGAGAATGGCGAATATTATGGCGGCCCAATGCATTATATTAAGAAAGGGCTCAATAAAAAATGGCATCCCCTGGCAGGATTGTATGCGTTTGCATTAATGATTCTGGTTATTACGGATGCCTGTTTTGTGCAAACTAATACGATGGCGGCGGTCATTCACTATACGTTTGACATCCCAACAAGCGTCATCGGAGGATTTATTGTCATCGTAGGCGCGTTGGTTATTTTAAAAGGACTCGCCAGTCTTGGTAAATTCTGTACGATTGCACTTCCACCGATCACCATTGCCTATTTCATTGGTGCCGCTGGTGTAGTGGTATTGAATATCGAGGCTATCCCACAGGTTATAAAAAGTATTTTCTATTATGCCTTTGCCCCTGCGCCAGCAGCCGGTGGCTTTGTCGGGTCAACCATCATGATGGCCATCAGTAAAGGAGCCAGTCGCGGAATATTCACTAACGAAGCCGGCATGGGTACCTCGGCCACAGTACATGCTACTGCCAACGTGGATTACGCTTTCCGTCAGGGAATGTGGGGGGCAGTGGAAGTTTTTTTTGTCTCAATGATTACCTGTAACTTTACCGCATTTGCTGTACTTGCTTCTGGTATGTGGACAGACGCCAGTTATCAAGGTATTCAGATTATCTTTGCCGCCTTAAAAGAAACATGGCATCCGATTATTGTTCAGGTTCTCTGTCTCGGTGTGGCGTTGATTCTGTTTACTTCTTATCTTGGTTCATATATTAAATTTCGCACTTCGATAAACTATATCTTTGGCGATAAGCTAGAACGCATCATTAAATGGCTATATTTTTTGCCGCCACTGATTGCCGTTAATATGGAAATCCCGGTAATCTGGTTAATGGCTGATATTGCTGTCGGTTTTCTGGTTATCCCCAACGTAATTGCTCTGTTCTTGCTGCGTAAAGAATTTATTAGCGAATTCAATATTTTCAGAACGCGTACACAGCGGGACACTAATTCTGAAAAAACAACGCAAATTACGCACGTAAATATGTCGAAGAGTGAAGGGGAAGAATAGTCACCATCGCGGCCAGAACAGGTAAGATGGTCAGAAGAGTAACAAAGCGCCCACTTTCCGGGCGCTTCGCACAGGCATGGTTAACTTGCTTTACGCACCTGCGGGAGATCGAACGCTTTACGCAGCGCGCACACAAACGCTTTATCATGACAGATCGTTTTACCGGGGCTGTCGGAAAGTTTAGCCACCGGCTTTCCGTTACATTCCACGAGCTTAATCACGATATTGAGCGGTTTTACCTGAGGGATATCGCAGGTCAGGCGGGTACCGATGCCGAAGCTTAACTGCACGCGAGAGGCGAAATGGCGATAGAGCTCGACCGCCTTTGGCAGATCAAGGTTATCTGAAAAGACCAGCGTTTTTGTCAGCGGATCAATCCCCAGCTTTTCATAATGGGCAATCGCCTTTTCGCCCCATGCGACAGGGTCTCCTGAGTCGTGGCGTAACCCCTGATAACGGCTGGCGAATTCAATGCCGAAATCGCGTAAAAACGCATCCATTGTAATGCAATCTGTCAATGCGATACCAAGCTGGTCCGGATATTCGTTAAGCCAGGCGGCCAACGCGGCACGCTGGCTAGTCGCCAGGTCCGGACTGATTTGTTGATGCGCCTGGAACCATTCGTGCGCCTGAGTGCCCATCGGCGTCAGCGCCAGGCGACGCGCGAGATCATAGTTGCTGGTGCCGACGAACCATGACTCCTGCTGGAGACGTTTAACTATCGCCTGCTGCACTTCACGAGAGAAACGGCGGCGGGTGCCGAAGTCCATCAGGTGGAAGCGGGACATATCGAGATTGGCGGTTAACGCAGTGAAATCAACCAGCTTACTTTCCAGCGCGTCGAGCGCCTGATCAACACCCGCGTTTGGCGAGCGGTAGTGATGAACCAGCTCACTGATCACGGCCAGCAGCGGCACTTCCCACATAATGACTTCACGCCACGGGCCGGTTAAGCGAATATTCAGCTTGCCGTTATCGTTGGTGACACAGACTTGATCTGGGTTATAGCGAAACTCGCGTAACCAGTTCAGATAATCCGGTTTAAAAAAGGGCAGGCCGGAGAGCCACTGGAACTCGTCCTCCTGGAGGCGCAGGTGCTGCATCGCGTCCACCTGCTCGCGAATAGCATCGGCATAAATACCCAGCAGGTCGTCGCCACGGCAACGAAACTCAGCCGCTACCTGCACATCATAGTAGTGGTGAAAAACGGCTTGCTGCATATGCAACTTATAAGCATCTGTATCCAGCAACGAGTGCAGAACAGGAGAAGCGAATTGTGTCATAGGTGCGCTGTTGCGTCCTCTCACGGGAGCGTTTAGTACAATAAACAACTAAGAAAACCGCTGGAGTATACCTTGTTTAGCGATTTATTGAACCCCGATCACACCATAAGCTGTCTTTAGGGTCGAGCGCATTTCGTGCCCCATGTTATAAAAATGTAGCAAATAGGCCGTTTGTGCCTGAAAAGATGAACATTCTGCGTAGCGCGATTTGCGCAACAGGAATAGACTGGAGTCGACACTCTACACAAAGATGCGAAAGGTTTTTTATGACACAACAGCCACAAGCCAAATACCGCCATGACTATCGCGCGCCGGATTACCAGATTACTGATATTGACTTGACCTTTGACCTCGATGCCGAAAAAACCGTGGTCACCGCAATAAGCCAGGCTGTTCGTCATAGCGCGCCTGATGCGCCTCTTCGCCTTGATGGGGAAGATTTAACGCTGGTATCTATCCACGTCAACGATGCGCCGTGGACAGCATATAAGGAAGAAGAGGGCGCGCTTATCATCAGCGACCTGCCAGAGCGTTTTACGTTACGCATTGTCAACGAGATAAGTCCGGCGGCGAATACGGCGCTGGAAGGATTGTACCAGTCCGGCGATGCGCTCTGTACCCAGTGTGAAGCGGAGGGCTTCCGCCATATTACCTGGTATCTTGACCGCCCGGACGTACTGGCGCGATTTACCACCAAAATTATTGCCGATAAAAGCAAATATCCGTTCCTGCTTTCCAATGGCAACCGTGTTGCGCAGGGTGAACTGGAGAATGGCCGTCACTGGGTTCAGTGGCAAGATCCGTTCCCGAAACCGTGTTATCTGTTTGCGCTGGTGGCCGGTGATTTTGACGTGCTGCGCGATACCTTTACCACCCGCTCCGGGCGTGAAGTCGCATTAGAACTGTACGTTGACCGTGGCAATCTGGATCGCGCGCCGTGGGCAATGACTTCGCTGAAAAATTCCATGAAATGGGATGAAACGCGTTTTGGGCTCGAATATGACCTCGACATCTATATGATTGTCGCGGTGGATTTCTTTAATATGGGCGCGATGGAGAATAAAGGTCTCAATATCTTTAACTCCAAATACGTGCTGGCGCGAACCGATACCGCGACGGATAAAGATTATCTCGATATTGAGCGCGTGATAGGCCATGAGTATTTCCACAACTGGACCGGCAACCGCGTCACCTGCCGCGACTGGTTCCAGTTGAGCCTGAAAGAGGGGCTAACCGTGTTCCGCGATCAGGAGTTTAGCTCTGATTTGGGGTCACGCGCGGTGAACCGCATCAGTAACGTGCGTACCATGCGCGGTTTACAATTCGCGGAAGACGCCAGCCCGATGGCGCATCCTATCCGCCCGGATAAAGTAATCGAAATGAATAACTTCTACACCCTCACCGTTTATGAAAAGGGCGCGGAAGTCATTCGCATGATCCACACGTTGCTGGGTGAGGAAAATTTCCAGAAGGGGATGCAGCTTTATTTTGAGCGCCATGACGGCAGCGCCGCGACGTGTGATGACTTCGTACAGGCGATGGAAGATGCTTCTAATGTCGATTTGTCCCATTTCCGCCGCTGGTACAGTCAGTCCGGCACGCCGATTGTAACGGTAAAAGATGATTATAATCCGGAAACCGAGCAGTACTCGTTGACCATCAGCCAGCGCACTCCGGCGACGGCGGATCAGGCGGAGAAGCAGCCGCTGCATATTCCATTCGCCATCGAACTGTACGATAACGAAGGCAACGTCATTCCGTTGCAAAAAGGCGGTCACCCGGTCAACGCCGTGCTGAACGTCACGCAGGCGGAGCAGACATTTACCTTCGATAATGTCTACTTCCAGCCTGTTCCGGCCTTGCTGTGCGAGTTTTCAGCGCCGGTGAAACTGGAATATAAATGGAGCGATCAGCAGTTGACGTTCCTGATGCGCCATGCGCGCAATGATTTCTCCCGTTGGGATGCGGCGCAAAGTCTGCTGGCCACATACATTAAACTGAATGTGGCGCGTCATCAGCAGGGGCAACCGCTATCGCTTCCGGTGCATGTCGCTGATGCGTTCCGCGCAGTACTGTTGGATGAGAAAATCGATCCGGCGTTGGCCGCAGAAATTTTAACGCTGCCTTCGGCCAATGAAATTGCGGAGCTGTTTGAGGTCATTGACCCGATCGCCATTGCGCAAGTTCGTGAAGCGCTAACGCGTACGCTGGCGGCAGAACTGGCGGATGAGTTCCTGGCTATCTATAACGCCAATCATCTGGATGAGTATCGTGTTGATCACGGCGATATCGGTAAGCGCACGCTGCGCAATGCTTGCCTGCGCTTCCTGGCGTTCGGCGAGACGGAGCTGGCTAATACGCTGGTCAGCAAACAGTATCGCGACGCCAATAATATGACCGATGCGCTGGCGGCCCTGTCTGCTGCGGTGGCGGCGCAGTTGCCGTGCCGCGATACGCTGATGCAGGAGTATGACGATAAGTGGCATCAGGACGGCCTGGTGATGGATAAATGGTTTATCCTGCAATCCACAAGCCCGGCGGAAAATGTACTGGAAACCGTACGCGGCCTGCTCAAACACCGTTCTTTCAGTATGAGCAACCCGAACCGCATCCGTTCATTAATTGGCGCGTTTGCTGGCAGCAACCCGGCGGCGTTCCATGCGCAAGACGGTAGCGGATACCAGTTCCTGGTCGAGATGCTGACCGATCTGAATAGCCGTAACCCGCAGGTAGCATCTCGCCTCATTGAACCGCTGATTCGTCTGAAACGTTATGATGATAAGCGTCAGGAGAAAATGCGCGCGGCGCTGGAGCAGTTAAAAGGACTGGAGAATCTTTCCGGCGATCTGTACGAGAAGATAACTAAAGCGTTAGCCTGACAGTATCCGTTATAAAGAGGTAAGACATGCCCGGTAAGCGTTAGCGCTGCCGGGTATTTTTTTGCCGGACGATGACGCTCCCTGGCGAAACGTGAAGTGAGAATGAAGGAAAACGATTGCTATTTATTGCCGTAGGTCAATTCCCTTTTGCCTTGTTATCGCCCATAATACGCCCCCGGTTTGCACACCGGGAATCCAGGAGAGTTCATGTACTATCCCTTCGTTCGTAAAGCCCTTTTCCAGCTCGATCCAGAGCGCGCTCATGAATTTACATTTCAACAATTACGCCGCATTACAGGTACGCCGCTGGAAGCGCTGGTGCGCCAGAAAGTACCGACAAAGCCGGTTACCTGCATGGGACTTACCTTTAAAAATCCACTGGGGTTGGCTGCCGGTCTGGATAAAGACGGGGAGTGCATCGACGCGTTAGGCGCGATGGGGTTTGGCTCCCTGGAAATCGGCACCGTGACGCCGCGCCCACAGCCGGGTAACGATAAGCCGCGTCTTTTTCGTCTGGTGGATGCTGAAGGTCTCATCAATCGGATGGGCTTTAATAATCTGGGCGTCGATAACCTGGTCGAGAATGTTAAAAAAGCCCATTTTGATGGTATTCTGGGAATTAACATCGGTAAAAATAAAGATACGCCTGTCGAAAATGGCAAAGATGACTACCTGATTTGTATGGAAAAAGTCTATGCTTATGCGGGTTATATCGCCATTAATATTTCTTCGCCGAATACGCCAGGGCTACGTACGCTCCAGTATGGCGATGCGCTGGACGATCTGTTAACTGCCATTAAAAATAAGCAAAACGATCTTCAGGCGATCCACCATAAATATGTGCCGGTGGCAGTAAAGATCGCGCCGGATCTTTGTGAAGAAGAATTGATCCAGGTTGCCGATAGCCTGCTTCGTCATAATATTGATGGGGTGATTGCGACAAATACCACCCTCGATCGTTCTCTGGTACAAGGAATGAAAAATTGCCAGCAAACGGGGGGATTAAGTGGCCGGCCATTACAATTAAAAAGCACAGAAATTATTCGCCGTTTATCTCAGGAGTTAAAAGGACAATTGCCTATTATCGGCGTCGGCGGCATTGACTCAGTTATCGCCGCGCGCGAGAAGATAGCGGCAGGAGCTACGCTGGTACAAATTTATTCCGGCTTTATTTTTAAAGGCCCGCCATTGATTAAAGAAATCGTAACGCACATCTAAACTTTAGCCTTTATCAGACAACCAGGGCTTTATTTCCGGCGCTGGTTGTTTTATATTTCTCCACTGTTGCTTATTTAGACATTTTAGGCTTTTATTATTGGGGTAATAAACGAAGCGGCAAAAGGACAATGCTGTTACGAGTTGCTTAAAAGCGGGAGAGAGGTAATGCGAATTAAACCTGACGATAACTGGCGCTGGTATTATGATGAAGAGCACGATCGTATGATGCTCGATCTCGCCAATGGTATGCTTTTTCGCTCGCGCTTCTCTCGTAAAATGCTTACGCCGGACGCGTTTTGCCCGACCGGTTTTTGTGTGGATGATGCCGCGCTCTATTTTTCCTTTGAAGAAAAATGCCGGGATTTCGAATTAACCAAAGAGCAACGCGCGGAGTTGGTATTGAATGCGCTGGTGGCGATTCGCTATCTCAAACCGCAGATGCCAAAAAGCTGGCATTTTGTAGCGCATGGCGAAATGTGGACCCCGGGAACGGGCGATGCCGCAAGCGTCTGGTTAAGCGATACGGCGGAACAGGTTAATTTGCTGGTCGTTGAGCCGGGAGAAAATGCCGCGTTGTGTCTGCTGGCCCAGCCGGGCGTGGTGATAGCAGGCCGAACCATGCAGCTTGGCGATGCGATTAAAATTATGAACGACAGGCTGAAACCGCAGGTTCACTGTCACAGTTTCAGCCTTGAACAAGCGGTTTAATTTTCCAGTCGTAACGCGGTCTTAGGCACGCAGCTACAGCTCAGAATCGTACCATCGTCACCCATAGCCGATTTTTTCAGCGGACTTACTTCGCCTTCCAGCAAACGTATCCGGCAGCAACCACAGATACCAGCCCGGCAAGAATACGGAATACGAATCCCCTGATTCTCCAACTGTTCCAGTAGTACCTGTTGATTATTCCCGCAGAAGGTTTGCCCCTGCCAGTCGATGGTTACACTCGCGTCCGGGTGTTTCTCTGGCGTAACGCTGTCGTCGAGCGTTGTGGCGCCATAAGCTTTTGCCGGGGCTGTCGCCAGAATCTCCACCTCATCGCCGACGCGAATGACGCCGCTATTGCGGGCAATCAGATTCTGACCGAAATCCACATCGCCATTGTCCTGGGCGGTACGAAAAGCTTGCAGTGTCGCCAGCGGTTCGCCGGAAGGATGTTTTTGCCCCTTTTCAGGGCTGACGGTCGTAAAAATACAGCGGCTACAGGGCTTCACGACGTCAAAAATCACATCGCCAATGCGAAGCACTTTCCAGCTATCTTCCTCCCAGGCCGCTACGCCGGAAACCACTAAGTTTGGGCGAAATTGTTCCATTTGTACGCCTGCCGGACAACGCTGTTGCAGATCGCGCAGCGAGGCTTCGTTGGTCAATAAATACGGGTAGCCATCGGCAAATCCCAGCGGCACCGCGTTATGTCGTTTGACCCGGCGTGTCAACTGCGGCCCAACCCAGCGCAACTGGACATCGCGGGAGAAAAAGCCGCTCAACCATTGATTAATCGCCGTCGGGGCGACGCGAGCGGTAAAATGGTTTCCCCAGACCTCGGTCGGCGCATCCTGCGGGGTGAAATCCGTAAAGCGAACCAGCGCGCTACTGCCGTCTGGCGCGGTCAAATGGAGGCCGTCATGTAAGGGAGAAGGGGTAAAACGTACCATTTGTGGAAACTGGCGGGCGGTAATAAATGTGCCGTCAGGCTCGGTCACCATGAAGATGCGATCAAAAGCCAGGCCGCTGATATCTGCCAGCGCATGAGTCAGGCCAATGCCGCGCATGGATTTGACCGGATGAATAAAGAGCCGTGATAACGTCGCCACCGTACAGTCCCTCAAATGAAAATAAGCCTTCAACTTTATGACATGGGCGTGAGATTAGCTATAATGCGCAACAATTTTCTTAGCGTAAAAGTGACAATATGAATTCTCTGTTTGCCAGTACGGCCCGCGGGCTGGAAGAGCTGTTAAAAACTGAACTGGAAAAACTGGGCGCCGTAGGGTGTCAGGTTGTTCAGGGTGGGGTCCATTTTCAGGGCGACACGCGGCTTATTTACCAGAGCCTGATGTGGAGCCGCCTGGCCTCGCGTATTATCCTGCCGATGGGTGAGTGCAAGGTCTACAGCGATCTCGATCTTTACCTCGGCGTTCAGGCGATAAACTGGACAGAGATTTTTAATCCTGGCGCGACGTTTGCGGTGCATTTCAGCGGCCTGAACGACACCATCCGTAATAGTCAGTATGGCGCGATGAAAGTTAAAGACGCGATTGTCGATGCGTTTACGCGGAAAAATCTTCCGCGTCCAAATGTGGACCGCGAATCGCCGGACCTCCGTATTAACGTCTGGCTGAATAAAGAAACTGCCAGCATTGCGCTGGATCTCAGTGGTGATGGCCTGCACCTGCGCGGTTATCGCGATCGCACCGGGCTGGCGCCAATTAAAGAGACGCTGGCGGCAGCGATTGTTATGCGTTCCGGCTGGCAACCAGGTACGCCGCTGCTCGACCCTATGTGTGGTTCGGGGACACTGTTGATTGAGGCCGCGATGTGGGCGACCGATCGCGCGCCGGGCCTGCACCGTGGTCACTGGGGATTTAGCGGCTGGGCACAGCATGACGAAACTATCTGGCAGGAAGTGAAAGCCGAAGCGCAGACCCGGGCGCGTAAGGGACTGGCGGAGTATTCCTCTCATTTCTATGGTTCCGACAGCGATGCGCGCGTCATTGAGCGGTCGCGCAGCAACGCCCGTCGCGCCGGTATCGGGGAGCTTATCACCTTTGAAGTGAAAGATGTGGCGCAACTGAGTAATCCATTGCCGAAAGGCCCGTATGGTACGGTGATCAGTAACCCGCCTTACGGCGAACGTCTGGACAGCGAACCGGCGCTGATTGCGTTGCACAGCCTGTTGGGCCGTACCATGAAAAATCAGTTTGGCGGCTGGAACCTGTCGCTGTTCAGCGCTTCGCCCGATCTGCTGGGCAGCCTGCAATTACGTGCCGACAAACAGTTTAAAGCCAAGAATGGCCCGCTGGACTGCGTGCAGAAAAACTATCATATTGCGGAAACCACGGCGGACAGTAAGCCGGCGACGGTGGCGGAAGATTACGCTAATCGCCTGCGTAAAAATCTTAAAAAGCTGGAGAAATGGGCGCGCCAGGAAGGGATTGAATGCTATCGCTTGTATGATGCCGACCTGCCGGAATATAACGTGGCGGTAGACCGTTACGGCGACTGGGCGGTGATTCAGGAATATGCGCCGCCGAAAACGGTGGATGCGCAAAAAGCGCGGCAGCGTCTGTTCGATATTATTGCGGCAACCTTGTCAGTGCTCGGTATTCCGCCGAATAAACTGGTGTTAAAAACCCGTGAACGGCAAAAAGGAAAAAACCAGTATCAGAAAATGAGCGAGAAGGGCGAGTTCCTTGAGGTCAGCGAATATAATGCGCGCTTATGGGTAAATCTGACGGATTATCTCGACACCGGTCTGTTCCTCGATCACCGTATTGCCCGCAGAATGCTGGGAGAAATGAGCAAAGGCAAAGATTTCCTGAATCTCTTTTCTTATACCGGCAGCGCCAGTGTACATGCGGGTCTGGGCGGCGCGCGCAGCACCACAACGGTGGATATGTCCCGCACCTATCTGGAGTGGGCCGAACGTAATTTGCGTCTGAACGGACTGAGCGGCCGCGCGCATCGCCTGATTCAGGCCGACTGCCTGGGCTGGCTGCGCGAGGCGAATGAACAGTTCGATTTGATCTTTATCGATCCGCCGACGTTCTCTAACTCAAAACGTATGGAAGAGTCGTTTGATGTTCAGCGCGATCATGTCGCGTTAATGAAAGATTTAAAACGTCTGCTGCGTAAAGGCGGCACCATCATGTTCTCAAATAATAAGCGCGGATTCCGTATGGATCTGGAAGGGCTGGCTGAGCTGGGGCTTACTGCACAAGAAATTACGCAAAAAACGCTCTCCCCGGATTTTGCCCGTAACCGTCAGATTCATAACTGCTGGCTGATCCGCGCCGCCTGAAAGGAAAAGTAAATGTCATTAATCAGTATGCATGGCGCATGGCTGTCGTTCAGCGACACGCCGCTTCTCGATAACGCAGAGTTGCATATCGAAGATAACGAACGCGTCTGTCTGGTGGGGCGTAACGGCGCCGGGAAATCCACCTTGATGAAGATCCTCAACCGCGAACAGGGTCTGGACGATGGGCGTATTATTTATGAGCAGGATCTGATCGTCGCGCGTCTGCAACAGGACCCGCCCCGTAATATTGCGGGCAGCGTCTATGACTTTGTCGCCGAAGGTATCGAAGAACAAGCGGAATACCTCAAGCGCTATCATGAGATTTCCCGTCTGGTGATGACCGATCCCAGCGAGAAAAACCTCAATGAAATGGCGCGCGTACAGGAACAGCTCGATCATCATAATCTGTGGCAGCTGGAAAACCGTATTAATGAAGTGCTGGCGCAGCTTGGACTCGATCCTAACGCCGCGCTGTCGTCGCTCTCCGGCGGCTGGCTGCGTAAAGCCGCGCTGGGTCGGGCGCTGGTCAGCAATCCGCGCGTATTGTTACTGGATGAACCGACTAACCATCTGGATATCGAAACTATCGACTGGCTGGAAGGGTTTCTGAAAACCTTTAACGGAACGATTATTTTTATCTCTCACGATCGTTCGTTTATTCGCAATATGGCGACCCGCATTGTCGATCTCGATCGTGGCAAACTGGTCACCTATCCGGGAAATTACGATCAATACCTGCTGGAGAAAGAAGAAGCGCTGCGCGTAGAAGAATTACAAAACGCGGAATTTGATCGCAAACTGGCGCAGGAAGAAGTCTGGATTCGCCAGGGTATCAAGGCGCGCCGCACCCGTAATGAAGGGCGCGTGCGGGCGTTAAAAGCGATGCGTCGTGAACGCAGCGAGCGCCGGGAAGTGATGGGCACGGCGAAGATGCAGGTCGAAGAGGCGACGCGCTCCGGTAAAATCGTTTTTGAGATGGAAAACGTCGATTACCAGGTAGAAGGAAAACAACTGGTAAAAGATTTCTCCGCTCAGGTACAGCGCGGCGACAAGATTGCGTTAATTGGCCCGAACGGCTGCGGTAAAACCACGCTACTGAAACTGATGCTGGGACAGCTTCAGGCTGACAGCGGGCGCATCCACGTAGGAACGAAGCTGGAAGTCGCCTACTTCGATCAGCATCGCGCCGAACTGGATCCGGAAAAAACCGTGATGGATAACCTTGCGGAAGGCAAGCAAGAGGTGATGGTAAACGGTAAGCCGCGCCATGTACTGGGCTATTTGCAGGACTTCCTGTTTCACCCCAAACGGGCGATGACACCCGTCCGCGCGCTTTCCGGCGGCGAACGTAACCGTCTGCTGCTGGCACGACTGTTCCTCAAGCCGAGCAATCTTTTAATTCTCGATGAACCAACGAACGATCTTGACGTCGAAACGCTGGAACTATTAGAAGAATTAATTGATGGCTATCAGGGCACGGTACTACTGGTCAGCCACGATCGGCAATTTGTCGATAATACCGTGACGGAATGCTGGATTTTCGAGGGCGGCGGCAAAATCGGACGTTATATCGGCGGCTACCATGATGCGCGTGCGCAGCAAGAGCAGCATCTGGCGACGAAACAGCCGATGGCGAAAAAAAATGAGGAAGTTATTGCCCCTAAAGCAGAAATTGTAAAACGTGGCAGTAGCAAACTAAGCTATAAACTGCAGCGCGAGCTGGAGCAGTTACCCGGTCAGCTTGAAGACCTGGAAGCGAAGCTGGAAGCGCTACAGGCGCAGGTTGCGGATGCGGCCTTTTTTAGCCAACCCCATGAGCAAACGCAAAAAGTTCTGGCCGATTTAAGTCAGGCGGAGCAAGAACTTGAGCAAGCCTTCGAACGTTGGGAGTATCTTGAAGGCCTGAAAAACGGGGCATAACGAAAGGAGCGCCTATGTGTGAACATCACCATGCTGCGAAGCACATATTGTGCCCGCAATGCGACATGCTGGTGGCTTTACCCCGCCTCTCGCATGGGCAAAAAGCAGCATGTCCACGATGCGGCGCAACGTTAACGACCGAGTGGGACGCGCCCCGGCAGCGTCCTACCGCCTATGCGTTAGCGGCACTATTTATGTTGCTGCTTTCTAACCTTTTTCCCTTCGTGAATATGAATGTCGCGGGCGTCACCAGCGAAGTCACGCTTCTGGAAATCCCCGGCGTCATGTTTTCTGAAGATTACGCCAGCCTCGGCACGTTCTTTTTGTTATTTGTCCAACTGGTGCCGGCATTTTGCCTGGTGACCATTCTATTACTTGTCAACCGCGCCAGTCTGCCGTTGTCGGTAAAAAAAACGCTGGCAAGGATCTTTTTCCTCCTCAAATCGTGGGGAATGGCGGAAATATTTCTCGCCGGGGTGTTGGTCAGTTTTGTTAAGCTGATGGCCTACGGCGATATCGGCATCGGCAGCAGTTTTATTCCCTGGTGCTTATTTTGTCTCGTTCAACTGCGGGCGTTCCAGTGTGTCGATCGCCGCTGGTTGTGGGATGATATCGCCCCGCAGCCTGCACTGGCGCAGCCGTTAACGCCGGGAATTACCGGTATCCGGCAGTCTTTGCGTTCTTGCGCCTGCTGTACGGCGATCCTGCCTGCGGAGAGTCTCGTCTGTCCGCGTTGCCATACGAAAGGCTATGTCCGGCGTAAAAACAGTTTGCAGTGGACGCTGGCGTTATTATTTACCTCGATCATGCTTTATCTGCCCGCCAATATTTTGCCGATTATGATTACTGACTTACTGGGCTCGAAAATGCCGTCGACCATTCTGGCTGGCGTGATTTTGCTGTGGAGCGAGGGGTCTTATCCGGTGGCGGCGGTTATCTTTCTCGCCAGTATTATGGTGCCGACGCTAAAAATGATCGCCATTGCCTGGCTTTGTTGGGATGCGAAAGGCCACGGTAAGCGCGACAGTGAACGGATGCATTTTATTTATGAAGTAGTGGAGTTTGTGGGGCGCTGGTCAATGATTGATGTCTTTGTCATTGCCGTACTCTCTGCGCTGGTGCGTATGGGAGGGTTAATGAATATTTATCCTGCGATGGGTGCGTTGATGTTTGCTTTAGTCGTCATAATGACAATGTTTTCTGCGATGACCTTTGATCCGCGTCTGTCGTGGGATCGTGAGTACGAACCAGGCCATGAGGAGTCCTGATAGCATGGAACCTAAAAAAGGGGAAGCCAAAGTACAAAAGGTGAAAAATTGGTCGCCTGTCTGGATATTCCCGATTGTTACTGCGCTTATCGGAGCCTGGATTCTGTTTTATCACTACAGCCACCAGGGACCGGAAGTTACCTTAATCACCACCAATGCGGAAGGCATTGAAGGCGGAAAAACGACGATCAAAAGTCGCAGCGTGGATGTCGGCGTGGTTGAAAGCGCGACGCTGACTGACGATCTGACCCACGTACAAATCAAAGCGCGGCTCCATTCCGGTATGGAAAAGTTGCTGCATAAAGACTCGGTATTTTGGGTGGTAAAACCGCAGGTGGGGCGTGAAGGCATCAGCGGGCTTGGGACGCTGCTATCAGGTGCGTATATTGAACTACAACCAGGAAGTAAGGGCAGTCAGCCGGAAAGCTATCAGCTTCTTGACTCACCGCCGTTGGCGCCGCCCGATGCCAAAGGTATTCGTGTGATTCTGGACAGCAAAAAGGCCGGTCAGCTCAGTCCTGGCGATCCCGTTCTGTTCCGGGGCTATCGGGTAGGGTCCGTTGAAACCAGCTCTTTCGATCCGCAAAAACGGACAATGAGTTATCAGTTGTTCATTAAGGCGCCAAACGATCGGTTGGTCACCAGTAATGTCCGATTCTGGAAAGATAGCGGTATCGCTGTGGATCTGACATCGGCGGGAATGCGCGTGGAAATGGGATCGTTGACGACGTTGTTTGGCGGCGGCGTGAGTTTTGATGTGCCGGAAGGACTTGAGCAGGGGCAACCCGTCGCCGAAAAAACGGCGTTTAACCTCTACGACGATCAAAAAAGTATTCAGGATTCGCTGTATACCGATCATATCGATTACCTGATGTTCTTTAAAGATTCGGTGCGCGGATTACAACCCGGCGCGCCGCTGGAGTTCCGCGGTATTCGTCTGGGGACGGTAAGCAAAGTGCCTTTCTTTGCGTCTAAAATGCGCCAGGTATTTAACGACGATTACCGTATTCCTGTGCTGGTGCGCATTGAACCGGAGCGTCTGAAAGCGCAATTGGGAGAAAATGCGGATGTTGGCGCGCATTTGACGGAACTGCTTAAGCGCGGTTTACGCGCTTCGCTTAAAACCGGTAACCTGGTGACCGGGGCGCTGTATGTCGATCTGGACTTTTATCCTAAGGAGCCGCCGATTACCGGGCTACGCGAATTTGATGGTTATGAAATTATTCCCACCGTCAGCAGCGGCCTGGCGCAAATTCAACAGCGACTGGTGGAAACGTTGGATAAGATCAACAACCTGCCGCTGAATCCGATGATTGAACAAGCGACCAATACGCTGTCTGAAAGCCAGCGTACTATGCGTCGGCTGCAAACCACGCTGGATAATATGAACAAGATTACCTCCAGTCAGTCGATGCAGCAGCTTCCGGCGGATATGCAAACGACGTTACGCGAACTTAACCGCAGTATGCAAGGCTTCCAGCCTGGATCGGCGGCGTATAACAAAATGGTGGCGGATATGCAGCGTCTCGATCAGGTGCTTCGTGAGTTACAACCGGTGTTGAAAACTCTGAACGAGAAGAGCAACGCGCTGGTATTTGAAGCGAAGGATAAAAAAGATCCTGAGCCTAAGAGGGCGAAACAATGAAAAAATGGCTAGTCGTGATAATGGCGTTCTGGCTGGCGTCATGTAGCTCCGGCGGAGAGAATAAAAGCTATTATCAGCTCCCGATAGCGCAAAGCGGTGTGCAAAGCACCGCAAGCCAGGGCAACCGTCTCTTATGGGTAGAGCAGGTTTCCGTACCTGACTATCTGGCAGGTAACGGTGTGGTGTATCAAACCAGTGATGTCCAGTATGTGATTGCCAATAACAATCTGTGGGCCAGCCCGCTGGACCAGCAATTACGTAACACGCTGGTGGCGAATCTTAGCGCCCGGCTTCCTGGCTGGGTCGTCGCTTCCCAGCCGTTGGGAACCACCCAGGATACGTTGAACGTTACCGTAACCGGATTCCATGGACGTTACGA
This sequence comes from Salmonella sp. 32120201201600049SM, assembly GCF_017572835.1. Lineage (NCBI taxonomy): Bacteria > Pseudomonadati > Pseudomonadota > Gammaproteobacteria > Enterobacterales > Enterobacteriaceae > Salmonella > Salmonella sp. 32120201201600049SM. Next base: position 23,107 of record NZ_JAGESA010000001.1, read on the forward strand.
TGGTAAGGTTATCGTCAGCGGGGAGTGGTTATTAAACCACAACGGACAACTGATTAAGCGGCCTTTCCATATCGAAGCCAGCCAGCAGAAAGATGGCTATGATGAGATGGTCAAAGTACTGGCAAGCGCATGGAGTCAGGAAGCAGCCGCTATCGCAGATGAGATAAAGCGCCTTCCCTGAGATAAAAGTAATGTAAATTTAACCGCTTCAGGTCGTGCGCCTGAGGCGGTTTTTTTATTTTTGACGCCGGAAAAATAGTTGTTATGGCTCACATTTTTTGTACAAATGATTTACCGTATAGCTCACAAATATGACATTGGTGTGAATTTTGCGCATTGACGGGCGATCCATTTAGAGGTATTCGTGTAGTGTGATTGCACATTTTGTAATCACTGTTTTCTTTTCCACCAGATACAAATATGAGGGAAACGAGGCATGAAGAGACAAAAACGAGATCGCCTGGAACGGGCACATCAACGTGGATATCAGGCCGGCATCGCCGGACGATCAAAAGAAATGTGTCCCTATCAGACGCTGAATCAACGGTCATACTGGTTGGGAGGTTGGCGACAAGCCATGGAGGACAGGGCGGTAATGGCCTGATTCTGTCTCTTTAGAAAAAGAAACCTCCGCAGTGCGGAGGTTTCGCCTTTATTGGCTTTGCAAGCATGATACCGATAGCGCGGAATATCAATTCAACACTTAGAACGCGGAAGTATCCTGGAACAAACCGACTTTCAAATCGTGAGCGGTATAGATCAGACGACCATCCACCAGAACCTCACCGTCCGCCAGACCCATGATCAGGCGACGGTTTACGATACGTTTGAAATGAATGCGATAGGTGACTTTCCTGGCTGTCGGCAGAACCTGGCCGGTAAATTTCACTTCGCCCACGCCCAGAGCGCGGCCTTTGCCTTCGCCGCCCAACCAGCCCAGGTAGAATCCCACCAATTGCCACATAGCATCCAGACCCAGACAACCGGGCATCACCGGATCGCCGATAAAGTGGCATCCGAAGAACCATAGATCCGGATTGATATCCAGCTCGGCTTCGACATAGCCTTTGTCGAAATTGCCGCCCGTTTCGGTCATCTTAACGACGCGGTCCATCATCAGCATGTTCGGCGCAGGGAGTTGCGGCCCTTTAGCGCCAAACAGTTCACCACGACCAGAGGCAAGAAGGTCTTCTTTTGTATAGGATTCGCGTTTATCTACCATGTTTTATGTAAACCTTATTTTATTGAAGCACGCAGGATAGCTAACACGTGTACGCTGAACAAGTCCGATCAGTTCGGAATAAAAGCGTTCAGCCAACGTAATGGCCACGGGAAACGATGACGGCCTTCCTGTTGCGTCGCCTGCGCGATACGCTCCTGGATAGTCTGCATCAACGTCGTTTGACCTTCGCCATCCCACACCAGATTTAACAGTAGCGGTAAGGCGTCGGTCACGTCGTCTACCGCCCAGATAGTGAACTTCTCTTCTTTAACCGCTTGCAGCAGTTCAGATTTAAGACTGAGATGGCGGACGTTGGCGGCAGGGATAATTACGCCCTGTTTACCGTTTAATTCCCGCTGCTCGCAGATGGCGAAGAAACCTTCAATTTTTTCGTTTAGCCCGCCCACCGGTTGCGCGCGACCAAACTGATCGACCGAGCCGGTAATCGCAATGTTTTGATTCACTGGCACATTGGCCAGCGCGCTGATGAGCGCACATAATTCCGCCATTGAGGCGCTATCGCCATCCACTTCGCTGTAGGACTGCTCAAAGGTTAACGAGGCAGAGAAGGGAATTTGTTGCTCCAGCTGCAACTCCGACATCAGGAAGGCCTGCATAATCATCATTCCCTTAGCGTGGATATTCCCGCCAAGTTCGGCCTTGCGCTCAATATCGTTAAATTCGCCATCGCCGATATGCACAACACAGCTAATTCGCGACGGTTCGCCAAAGGCGCGAGGATGCCCGGGAAACTCAATGACGGAAAGCGCATTGATTTGTCCAACGCGTTCGCCTTCGGTTTCAATCAGGATCTGCTCTTGCAGAATCTCATCCTGCATCCGTTCCGCCAGAAAGCCTTCTCGCCATTCGCGTCGGGCAAGCATCAGACTGAGCGCTTCTTCGCCGCAGGTATCGCCTTCGCATAAAGGCGCCGCTTCCTTAAACTGGCGGGCTATCCACAGTGGGCAAAGAGGCAGCGTATCCTGTTCGCCGGTATAGCGCACAGCCTCGCGTATCAGGACGGGCCAGGCGTCCGGTGCCGGAGGGGGCAAATTATCGCGTAAAGCGATACGCGTCACCCATTGACACCACAGGGTCATAGCTTCTGCGTCCGCTATCTGTAAATTGTCTTCAAATTCACTGTAGATAGCCTGTTCCGCGAGCTCCGGTTCCATCTCCTGAAAATCAGCCAGTGATTCACGTTCGCCAACCAGAATCACCTTCAGTTTGAGCGGCATGGATGGCACGGAGACCGGTAATGGACGCGACTCGTCAAAGGCCACCCAGTCAAAACGCTCGCGGCTAACGATGGCTTTCAGACGCATCCACAGTAACGGCTGCGCCAGAAGGGTTCGTAAGGAAATAATCAGCACGCCGCCGTTCGCCTGATGAACCAGTCCCGGCTGCAGGGTAATGTCGCCGTTATACTGCCGCAGGCAACCAAAGAGCTGCTCGGCTTCGACCCAGTCCGCGCTGACGACTTGTGTGACGGTGGCAAAGTTGTCTTGCGCATTCTGCGCGGCGCGGTAATGAACAGTATGCCCGGAAACGTCATAATGTCCGCCGGTTAATTGTCCGGCATCGGTTTGCAGAGCGCGGACGGCATCTGAAAGTAAAGTGAGATACTCTTGCTCTTCAGGCGCTTTAGTCAGCATAAAAGAGGATGAGCTCCACGGCTGAATAAGCTGCTCAAGCGCAAATTGCAGTCGTGGCTGAGTATCACTGAGTAAGGTGTCGTTTTCGTCAGTCGCGTGTGGCTGTGCAAATATCTCCTGATAGCTTTCGCTATCCGGCACCAGATCACGCCATGCAAGTTTCGTAATGGTCAAAGTTGAGGTTTTTTAGTCTGTTGTAAAAGGGGGGATTATAGCCTAACCCGTCACGCTGCACACGCGGAAAGCGAATGCAAAGTAATATGAAGACGTGTAACCATTCACAGGTTAGAGATTCTTTTCTTCAGATGGCTAAAAAACTGATATTCTGATAACAGTTACACGGTAACGTTGGGATCGCAATGAAATATCAACAACTTGAAAATCTTGAAAGCGGTTGGAAATGGAAATATCTGGTGAAAAAGCACCGCGAAGGGGAGTTGATCACCCGCTACGTGGAAGCCAGTGCTGCCCAGGAAGCCGTCAATTTGTTGTTGGCCCTCGAAAATGAACCGGTGCGGGTAAACGTCTGGATAGACAGGCATATGAATCCTGCCTTGCTTAATCGGATGAAACAAACCATTCGGGCAAGACGCAAACGACACTTCAATGCGGAACATCAGCATACGCGCAAAAAATCTATCGATTTAGAGTTTATGGTCTGGCAGCGTCTGGCGGGCCTTGCGCAGCGACGCGGTAAAACATTATCCGAAACGATAGTGCAACTGATAGAAGACGCGGAGCATAAAGAGAAATATGCCACGCAAATGACCACGTTAAAGCAGGATTTACAGGCGTTATTAGGCAAGAAGTAACGCTGAAAGGCGTTGTCATCCAGACCAGAGCAAAAAACCCCGCGACGCGGGGTTTTTTATCAGACGGAAACTTAAGCCTGCGGCTGAGTTACCACGTCTTTAACGCCTTTAACTTCGATCTCTACGCGACGATCCGGAGCCAGGCAATCGATCAGGGCAGCGCGAGGTTTCACGTTGTCACAGGTGTTGCCGGTAACCGGGTTAGATTCGCCCATACCACGTGCGGAGATTTTGTCAGACGGAATACCTTTGGAGATCAGGTAATCAACAACAGACTGAGCACGTTTCTCGGACAGACCCTGGTTGTAAGCGTCAGAACCGATACGGTCAGTGAAGCCCAGAACGACAACGGAACCGTCTTTCGGATCCAGGTTGCTCAGCTGGCTGTACAGCTGATCCAGAGCCTGCTGGCCTTCCGGCTTCAGGGTAGATTTGTTGAAGTTGAACAGTACGTCAGACTTCAGAGTGAAGTGCTTGGTCTGTACTTCCGGAGCCGGAGCCGGTGCCGGAGCTACTACCGGAGCAGCTTCTTGCTGGCCGAAACGGTAGGAAACACCTACGCTCAGCAGGCCGTTGTCCGGACGGGTGCCGATGGTGTTGGCATCACCGATGTTGTTAGTCCACTGGTATTCCAGACGGGTTGCGATTTCAGGGGTGATGGCATACTCGATACCGCCCGCGAATACCGGGGAAACGCCGGTGTCGTGGTCTTTAGTAGACGGGCCGCCAGGGACGTTAGACTTGGTGTCTGCACGCCATACCATACCACCCAGACGGGTATAAACGTCCAGATCGTCAGTGATTGGATAACCCAGTTTAGCGGTCAACTGAACGCCCTGAGCTTTATAAGCGCCATTGATGTTGTCGCCTTTGTACGGCATACGGCCTAACCAGTCGTAGCCCATTTCAAAGCCAACGTACGGGTTAACCTGGTAACCACCAAAAGCACCTGCGCCCAGTTGGTTTTCATGAGTCGGGCCATCATTGTTAATGAAGCCGGTGTCATGGTACTGAGACCAGCCCAGTTTAGCACCAGCGTACCAGGTGTTATCTTTCGGAGCGGCCTGCGCTACGGTAGCGAAACCAGCCAGTGCCACTGCAATCGCGATAGCTGTCTTTTTCATTTTTTGCGCCTCGTTATCATCCAAAATACGCCATGAATATCTCCAACGAGATAACACGGTTAAATCCTTCACCGGGGGATCTGCTCAATAGTTACTCTACCGATATCTACGGCTTATGCTGAGCACCCCTGGCGATGTAAAGTCTACAACGTAGTTGGAAACTTACAAGTGTGAACTCCGTCAGACATGTGAAAAAAACATGACGGATATACACATCATTTAACAGTTTTAGATGATAAATCGTACAGCAAAAATTGCGGAAACCGCTTCTGACAAGCGTTCTCGCAAAAAAAACGTTAGCACTCAAAGGAGATACGTTCGCGTAAAAAAAAGTCCAGGATAAATCCTAATTTTACTTAATGATACAAATTAGAGTGAATTTTTAGCCCGGAATGCTGTCTCCTGGGTAAAGCGTGCGCACGTACAGGGCGCATGATAAACCCTACCGCATTACCTACCTTCGCTGCTTCAACCAGGCTGGCATGTTCTTCTTCTGTCAGTTCTTCAGTCATCCAACCAATTACCACGCTGTAATTTCCTGTACGCAAAGCGCGGATCATCGACTCCAGCGTATGACGAGGCGCAAGCTGGCTAATTTGCATCACTTTCGTTAATGGCAAACCTGAAGACTGTACCCATTCACGGCTGAGCTTTTGCTGCGGCGTGAGCCAGAGCTGCCAGCGTGATTGTTGGCCTAACTGACGGAGTAAAGGCAAAAGCAGGAGTTGCGCCATCATGGGCTGGTCTTCGTGGTAGACAACTTCACTGACCAGTCCTGCCGCGGCATTTTCCGTAGCGGTGCGCGCAGCGTTGTGGGTAGTGGTAGGAAATGACGAAGAACGATTTGCATAACCTGAAGTGTACATAATCAATCCAGCCCTGTGGGTTACTGTATATTCATACAGTACCCCTGTGGCGATGAAAGATCAACTCTATTTTCGGAAACTGTCTCGCAATTTTTATTCTTAGTGGCGTCAAAAATAAAAATCATCTTGCTCGCGGAGTATAAGTTGCCTATTTTCGTCATTAACGGATCCGTTACTGCAAATCATTCTTTTACTTTATGATTTAAAAGGAATTTTATGAGAGCACTCTCTTATGACAGGATCTATAAATCGCAAGAATATTTGGCCTCTTTGGGGACGATCCAGTATCGATCTTTATTCGGTAGCTATAGTCTGACCGTGGAGGATACCGTCTTTGCGATGGTGGCTAATGGCGAGCTTTATCTCCGCGCCTGTGAAGAAAGCGTACCCTACTGTGTGAAGCATCCTCCCGCCTGGCTCATGTTTATGAAATGTGGACGTCCCGTTATGCTCAACTATTACCGGGTGGATGAAAGCCTGTGGCGCGATCAGCAGCAGCTGGTGCGTTTATCGAAGTATTCTCTTGACGCGGCAATGAAGGAAAAACACAGCCGTATTTTACAGCACAGACTCAAAGATCTCCCCAATATGACCTTCCATCTGGAAACATTGCTCAATGAGTCAGGGATAAAGGACGAAAATATGTTACGCATACTGGGCGCGAAAATGTGCTGGCTAAGGTTGCGACAAAGCAATCCCTTGCTGACGGTGAAAGTTTTGTATGCCCTGGAAGGCGCAATTGTCGGCGTACATGAAGCGGCGCTCCCGGCGAGTCGTCGCCAGGAGCTTGCCGACTGGGCTCATTCGCTTACGGCTGGGTAATTAATGTAGAAGTCGGCGGTGAAATTTGCCGTTGCAAGCGTCCAATCTCGGGCAGTAAGGCAATGAGCAAACCAATTTGTTGAACAACCAGAGGTTCTTTGCTGTCCGGACGTGTTTCCAGTGACTGAACTCGCTGCTTTAAACCCTCCAGCGCCTGGTGTACGCGCTGTTCGTCTTCAGGTTGATGATGAAGCGCATCATCAACGTAGCAGACCGCGTCATCCAGAAGCCCCAACACGTCCGGATTGCTGAGTTTTTCGCGGTGCGCGCCGAGGGCGGAGATATAGCTGGTAAAAGTGTGATTGAGGCAAAGCAGCCTGAACGCCGCCTCCCGGGTTTCGGCCGTGACGTCGGGTTCGCTCGACATATTAGAAACTACGGATGCCAGTTCTGCATCGCGGTTGTGCGCGTCGCGTCTGGCAATGCGATAGGCCAGGCGGTTATCCCGTCCCTGGTGATATTGCTCAAGGATCGCGTCAAGGTAGCGGCAATTAGCATCGGTGGCGCGCTGGAGTACCCGGGGAAGGTTGCGAAAGCGCCAGTCCGGCCAAATAAAGCTGACCGCAGCCCAGGCGATAGCGCAGCCAATTAACGTGTCGACGACGCGCGGTAACGCTACCTCAAAGCCTTCGCCCAGGAGGTTAAAGCAGAGTAATACCAGCAGGGTGATGAACATCGTTGCATGGGCATACTGCACATTACGGAATGCGAAGAAAAGCACGCCGGTAATCACCAGCAGAACTAACTGTCCTTCAAGCGAAGGAACAAACCATAAAATCGGCAGGCCGATCGCAACGCCTACCAACGTACCGATAATCCTGAGCGCAAGGCGATGGCGGGTCGCGTTATAGTTAGGCTGACAAACGAACAGGCTGGTGAGCAATATCCAGTACCCGTGGCGCATCCCGGTAATTTGGATGAGAGCATAACCGATGCACAATACCAGCGACATGCGTACCGCATGGCGAAAGAGAGCGGACTCCGGGGTAAAATTACGGCTCAGACGCAGCCAGATGTCGCTAAACCCGTGCAGGCTATCATCAGCCAACTGGTTTTCTGACTCATTGCGCGGCATTGCCTGGGCCTGCTCCGACTCGATCGTCGCCAGTTGCGCATCAATAGCGCGTAGGTTGGTTAATAAGAACCCAAGCGTATTTAACAGCTCTAAAGAAGCGCCGCTGGCGCGCATACGTTCAAGCGCGGCGTCAATGTGGGTAAAGACGCGTTCAAAACGCGGATCATGCTGGTACGGCGTACGCAGTAAGATACAGCGCGCCAGCTGCGTACAGGCCTGCGCCTGCATCGACATCAGACGCTGAAAGCGGAACATGACGTCGCTATGGCGAAAATAATCGCGCAGCGTCTGGTATTGAATATGCGAAGAACTGGCGCGTTCATGAATATCCTGCGCCACAAAATAGTAATGGAGGGTGCGGCGCGTACCGCGTTGACCGCGATCGCCGCGCAGGCGACTCAATAACGACACTTTCGTTTGGTTCAGCGTCGCCATTAACTGCCCGTTCGCTAACGCTAAATCATAGAGCGGCGCCTGGCTTTCATCTTCAATATCAGGATCAAACAGACGTGATTTCAGTTCCAGATAGTGCGCTAACTGTTCGTAACTGCGTGCCAGATTATCCTGCAACGGACGGATCGGAAATAGCAGATGCCCGGTTAGCGTCAGTAGGTTATACCATACTGCGCCTGCCAGCAGGAGCAGTGGTTGCTGATACCAGTGATCGTATAAAGAGGTACCCAGCATCGTATAGATGGCAATGAGTAACGCGCCGAACGCGATGGTGGCATAGCGTTGCCCCAGTCCTCCCAACAGAATAAACCCGCTGGTGGATAACGTTAAGCCCAACGCAAATAGCCACGGCCAGGGAAAGAGCAGCTCCACAGAAGCCGACGCGATAAAAAAGCAAATTAAGGTAATGATTAAATTACGCAAGCGTCCGGCAAGGCGATCGTCGAGATCGGTTAGCGCCGCGGCAACCATACCGAGCGTGAGCGGGATGGTCAGTTTGACGTCGCCCAGCCACCAGGGCAGGGCGGTGGTGCCGCACAGAGCGATAAAAATGCGGATGTAATACAGCCAGGTACTGTTCCAGGTATAACGGCGAATCAACGGACTTAACATAAAGGCTATTTGTCCCGATCATTCAAAACGGCGGCGCGCGTTAGCTTCTCGCGCGGCGCGAGCGGTTTCTACAGAGACGACGCGGCGACCGACAGGCCAAAGCGCAATCGCGGCAATTTTAAAGTTCGCAATACCGACAGGTATCCCGATGATAGTGACACACTGCGCGATACCGGAGGCAATGTGCATCAGGCATAGCCACCAGCCGAAAAAAAGTAACCAGAAAATATTCAGCAAGGTACCGCCAGTATTCATTAATACGCTTTTTGCCGCCGGATTAAGTTCGTCAACGTGAATGGCTTCATTACCGTAAGGGAACAGGGACAGTTTGGTTATCTCCCAGCAGGAGCGGGTCAACGGCAGGGTAAAAATAAGCACAATACTGACAAACGTCGCCAGCAGCCAGGCCAGCGTAGTGGCAAAGCCGCCCAGTACAAAGTTTAAAATATTCAGAACGGTACGCATAAACCCTCAGTTCATTCCGGTTTTCTATCACTGCGGGCAATTGTAACGTTTTTTTAGACTGGAGCACGTTTTCTCTGGCGGTTACACTGATAAGCACATCTTTACGTCTGGATTCGCTGAGTCATGGAACTGAAAGCAACTTCTCTTGGAAAACGTCTGGCGCAACACCCGTATGATCGTGCCGAGATCCTCAACGCTGGGGTGAAAGTGTCTGGCGACAGGCATGAATATCTTATTCCATTCAATCAGTTATTGGCGATTCACTGTAAGCGTGGGCTGGTATGGGGCGAGCTGGAGTTTGTCCTGCCGGAGGATAAAGTCGTGCGTTTGCACGGTACCGAGTGGTCGGAAACCCAGCAATTCCATCGCTATCTGGACGCGCACTGGCGTCGCTGGAGCCAGGAGATGAGTGATGTCGCCGCGCAGGCATTACAAGAGCAATGGGCGCGTATTAGTGAGCGAACGGGCGAAAACCAATGGCTTACCCGTGAACGCGTTCGGGGGCTGCAACACGAAATTCGCCAGACGTTTGCCGCCTTGCCGCTGCCGGTCTCACGTCTGGAGGAGTTTGCTCACTGTCGCGAGATATGGCGTAAGTGTCTGGCCTGGTTACAGGATAGCGAGGGAAGTCGGCAGCAGCATAATCAGGCGTATGCTGATGCCATGCTGGAAGCGCATGCCGACTTTTTTACGCAGATAGAATCCTCTCCGCTTAATCCTTCCCAGGCCAGGGCGGTGGTTAACGGCGAATCATCGTTACTGGTACTGGCGGGCGCGGGAAGCGGTAAGACCTCGGTGCTGGTGGCGCGCGCGGGTTGGCTGTTGGCGCGCGGACAAGCCGATGCGGGGCAAATTCTTTTACTGGCGTTTGGTCGCAAGGCGGCAGAAGAGATGGATGAGCGTATCCGCGAGCGCTTACATACGGAAGAGATTACTGCCCGTACGTTCCATTCGCTGGCGCTGTATATTATTCAGCAAGGCAGTAAAAAAGCGCCGGTTGTCAGTAAGCTGGAAAGTGACGCCACCGCGCGGCATCAGCTATTTCTGCGCACCTGGCGTCAGCAGTGTAGCGAGAAAAAAGCGCAGGCCAAAGGCTGGCGTCAGTGGCTGGAAGAGGAGATGCAGTGGGTAGTGCCGGAAGGTAATTTCTGGGACGATGAGACATTGCAGCGGCGTCTGGCCCCTCGCCTGGATCGTTGGGTCAGTTTGATGCGTATGCACGGCGGCGCGCAGGCAGAAATGATCGCTGGCGCGCCAGAGGAGTGCCGCGAGCTGTTTGGCAAACGCATTAAGCTGATGGCGCCGCTGCTAAAGGCCTGGAAAAGCGCGTTGAAAGCGGAAAATGCCGTTGATTTCTCCGGGCTGATCCATCAGGCAATGGTGATCCTCGAAAAAGGGCGTTTTATCAGCCCGTGGAAGCATATTCTGGTCGATGAATTTCAGGATATTTCCCCGCAACGGGCGGCGCTGTTAGAGGCGCTACGCAAGCAGAATAGCCAGACTACGCTGTTTGCCGTTGGCGATGACTGGCAGGCGATTTACCGTTTTAGCGGGGCGCAGCTCTCCTTAACGACGGCGTTTCATCAGACGTTCGGCGAGGGCGAGCATTGCCACCTGGACACCACGTACCGCTTTAACAGTCGGATTGGCGATATTGCCAATCGCTTTGTACAGCAGAATCCGCACCAGCTTAAAAAACCGTTAAATAGTCTGACCCCAGGCGATAAAAAAGCGGTGACGTTATTGGATGAAAGCCAGTTGGACGCGTTACTGGATAAATTATCCGGCTATGCGAAGGAAGATGAACGTATCCTGGTGCTGGCGCGCTATCACCATCTGAAACCCGCGAGTCTACAAAAAGCGGCGACTCGCTGGCCGAAGTTACAGATAGACTTCATGACTATCCATGCCAGCAAAGGCCAACAGGCCGATTACGTGATTCTTGTCGGATTGCAGGAGGGTAACGACGGTTTCCCCGCCCCGGCGCGAGAATCCATTATGGAAAGTGCGCTTCTTCCTCAGGTTGAGGATTTTCCGGACGCTGAAGAGCGGCGTTTGTTATATGTGGCGTTGACGCGCGCGCGTGCGCGGGTCTGGCTGCTTTTTAATAAAGATAATCCCTCGCGCTTTGTGGAGGCGCTTAAACAGCTGGATGTGCCGGTGGCGAGGAAGCCCTAAAGCGCGGGCGGTACAGCATCCCGCCCGCGTAGCGTTTATTTCAGGCGCTCGGCCAGATAACGCGCATAATCCGGAATAAGAATATCTACAGCGTCATTAAAATGCGGGGACTGGATGATAAAGTCCGCCGTTGAGACGTTATTGGCGACAGGGATATTCCATACGGTGGCCAGACGCAGTAGCGCTTTGACATCGGGGTCGTGCGGTACCGCGTTAAGCGGGTCCCAGAAGAAAATCAACACGTCGATTTTCCCTTCTGAAATGAGTGCGCCAACCTGCTGGTCGCCGCCCATCGGGCCGCTCAGCATCGCATTAACGTCCATACCGGTTGCGCGCTGGATCAGATTCCCCGTGGTGCCGGTTGCATAAAGAACGTGTTTTTCCAGCAACGGCTGATGGCGTTCCACCCAGTTCATTAACATCTGTTTGCAGTGGTCGTGAGCAACCAACGCGATATGTTTGCGCGTCGGCAAGGTGCGAGTCGTCAGTTCCATAATTCGATTCCGTAGTTAACCTGTCTACAGATTACTGGAAGCGCTTGATGCTGCAAGAGAAAGAGAAAAAAATTGCGCGCTGGGACAACTCATATCAAGAGGGCGGCTGTTTTTCCGCCCATTGCAGAAAATGATGGCGTGTCTGCGGGTCGGCCAGTCGGAACCAATATTTCAGCCGCTGTTCTGTCAGAGTTTGTGATTGCGGCGGTACGGTATCAAGCTCTGAGACGTCGGAAAGTAATGTGCTGTCGTCTGCCATCATCGTGGCGAACTGAGGAAGCGAGGCGCGTTTCGCCGATTTATTATAACGCTCGGTCTCTATTTCATAATCGACCACTTTAGCCGTAGAAGTAATGGCCAGAATATCGAGTTTTACCGGAATGGGCATGGCGTCGCCGTCCAAAAGCGCCAGACGCGGCGCCGCGTTAAAATGCGAGGCTTCGCGCTCGTTTTCCAGCCGCGGGAGCTGGAAATTGACCTGACTTATCAGTTGGGTATCGAAACTTATCACCAGCGGCGGAGAAATATAAAGCCGCTCTTCATTACCGGGCAGGCGGATGGTTTTTTCCACCCGGAAAACGAGTTGATGCGGCCCGTTTTCCAGTTCAATGCTCTCTGCGCCGCGTAATAAAGAGCTGGACACCTTTTTGCCGTCCAGCACCAGCAGATCAACCTCATTAGACAAACGGAGCGTTGTGGCAAAAACAGTCACCGGCAAACAGAGAGCAAGGAAGGTGGCTAGCGCGCCGGTTTTCATAAGGTTCTCCTGTCCAAAGGCCGTCTGGCTAATAATGTATCGAAATTTTTCTTAGATCATGTTTACTAACATATAGACATATTTTGGCGTTTTGCTCTCATACATCGGTATGGGATGAATGGTTGCTATGTCAGGTTTGTCGTACACTTTGCAAAACAGCCAGGAGAAAGATGATGAAAGAGACCGATATTGCTGATGTTTTGACGTCCACTCGCACTATCGCGCTGGTAGGTGCGAGCGATAAACCCGATCGTCCAAGTTATCGGGTAATGAAATACCTGCTTGAACAGGGCTACCATGTGATTCCGGTTGCGCCAAAAGTCGCGGGTAAGACATTGCTGGGGCAACAGGGGTATGCCACGCTGGCGGACATTCCCGAAAAAGTCGATATGGTGGATGTTTTTCGCAACTCTGAAGCTGCATGGGGCGTCGCGCAGGAAGCTATCGCCATCGGCGCAAAAACGCTATGGCTACAGCTTGGCGTGATCAACGAACAGGCGGCGGTGCTGGCGCGGGATGCAGGCATGACCGTGGTGATGGATCGCTGCCCGGCGATTGAGATCCCTCGCCTGGGGCTGGCGAAATAAAAGTTTAAATGGCCGGATATCGCTTTCCGGCCTTTTAAATACAATCAGTTACGTAGTCGCGGCGCCTGAAGCTGCTTGCGAATGGTACGCGCCAGTTCATCCATCGATGGCTGTTCTGGATGCTCGTCCCGCATTTCGCTTCGCAACTGGGCCTCGGCCAGATAAGTATGCACTGGCTGACCATCATCATCTTCCATTACCACGTGGTACCACGGAGCGGCGCGAAGTTCGTCGTTAACCGCCAGTTCATCAGGCGACGGTTCATCAAGCGAATATTCCGGGTCGATATCGACGACCACTCCGAGGTAACCTAACAGGGAATGGCGGACCTGTTGGCCGATACCGAATTTGCTGGCTATCATAGTCACCTCCCGGGAAATAGATACCCTTTATATGAGGATACTATTCCACTTTTCAAGTTACATGACGCGACAGGCAAACCCTTTCAGATACAGCCCTTCCGGGTAGGTGGCGATCACCGGGTGATCGGCGGCCTGACGGAACTGCTCTATAAATTGTACATCACGACCGGCATCTATTGCGGCATCGGCAATGATTTTCTGAAATAAATCGCTGGTCATCAGTCCGGAGCAAGAGAATGTCAGCAGTATGCCGCCCGGATTGAGCAGTTGAATCGCTAACATGTTAATGTCTTTATAGCCCCGGCAGGCCCCCATTAACTGGCTTTTATTTTCGACGAATTTGGGCGGGTCCATGATGATGACGTCGAATTTTTCGCCGTGTTCACGGTAAGCGCGCAGCAACTTAAACACGTCATCGCGCACGAATTCGGCTTTGCTCAAGTCCAGTTGGTTCAGTTCAACGTTTTGCCTGGCGATATCCAGCGCATCCTGTGAGGTATCCACGCTGACAACCTGGCGACAACCGCCCATTAATGCCGACACGGCAAAACCGCCGGTATAAGAGAAGCAGTTCAGTACCCGCTGATTTTCCACGTAGCGGCGCGTCGCCAGACGACTGTCGCGCTGATCAAGATAATAACCGGTTTTGTGGCCGCCCTGGATATCGACCAGTAATTTCATACCGTGTTCTTCAATTGGCAGAAGCGCAGGCGGCAGCTCGCCAGTGACCGGACCTTGCGTCAGCGCCATCCCTTCTTTTTTCCGCACGGCGACGTCGCTGCGATCGTAAATAGCGCAATCCGGATAGCATGTTTGCAGAGCGCTAATTAATGCGGCACGTTGATATTCGGCCCCGGCGCTGAGCAGTTGCAGCACCAAAAAATGACCAAAACGATCGATAGTGACGCCAGGCAGGCCATCGGACTCACCGGCGATCAGACGATAGCTATCCAGGCCGTCTTTTTTCGCCAGCCAGTCGCGCCACTGCTGCGCCTGGCGCAGGCGGCGGGTGAAAAACGCAATATCAATGGATTCTGCTTTATCAAATGTCCAGACGCGCGCGCGGATCTGGGATGCTGGCGACCAGGCGCCGCGTGCTAACCACTTTCCCTGATGGTCGACGATATCGATAGTTTCACCGAGGTTGGCTTTGCCTTCCAGGCGGGAGACGGCGCCGGAAAAGACCCATGGGTGGCGGCGGAGTAAAGATTTTTCTCGCCCTTTGCTGAGGACTAAACGGGGATATTGCGGAAATGTAGATTCAGTCATGCGGAGTAACCTCTCACAAACAGTGACGCGAGCCGGATGATAGCTCCAGCCAGGGACCGTGAAAACGAAATGGCGCGTAGGGTAGCACAGATGAGAGAGGCAATCACCAGCGTATGGCGGTGAGCGTTTCTGCACAAAATAGAATCGTAAAGGCACAGTTTCTTCAGTGGGCGCTTTTTATAGTGTTATTTCTTTACATGAAGAAGGAAATACAATGAAAACAGTCTTCTCTTTGACCGCAGCCGCAATGATGGCATTGAGTGGCGGCGTATCTGCCGCGTCGGCGTTTAGCCTCAGTAGTGCGGATATTCCGGCGGATTTTCGTTTAACGCAACAGCACGTCTTTAAAGGATTTGGTTGTAGCGGAGAAAATATTTCGCCGCAACTGAGCTGGCGTAATTCGCCTGCCGGAACCAAAAGCTACGCTATTACCGTCTTCGATCCTGATGCGCCCACCGGAAGCGGCTGGTGGCACTGGACGATGGTGAATATTCCTGCGCAGATTCACGACCTGCCGACGGGGACTGATAAAAAAACGTTACCCGCTGGAGTGGTGCAGGGACGTAATGATTTCGGTTATGCTGGCTTTGGCGGCGCCTGTCCGCCGCCGGGCGATAAGCCTCATCGCTATCAGTTTACTGTGTGGGCGCTGAATACGGCAACACTGCCGCTCGACAGTGAGTCGAGTGGCGCGTTGGTAGGGTTTATGCTTAACGCGCATGTGATTGCGAAAGCACAATTCACGGCCACATACGGAAGATAAAATAGAGGACGGCACGGTGCAGGAGATGCATATTCGACATCAGGATCTTACGACGGCAGAGGTGCGTTCCAGTCATCTGCACCGTTTGCATCGTGTTACGCTTTTTTCCGCCGCTATCTGCCATATTACGCAGGGCAGTAAAGTCATCATTCAGGATGATAGCCGCCTTGTCGCCGGGTCGGGCGAGTTGATTATTATTCCGGCGAACACGCCGCTGGAGATTATTAATCAGCCTGCGCAGAACGGTTTTCGCTCCGACCTGTTGTTACTTTCACCGGAGATTATTGCTCGCTTTAAAACGATGTACGTTCAGGATTATCCACCGGCAAACCTGACATCGCTGTGTACGCCGATGAGCCGTAGCCTGACATTTATGTGGGAGAACGTGTTGGATGCTGTGCGCCAGGGTTTACCCGTTGGGCTACAGGAACATCAGGCGATGGGGTTACTGTTAGCGCTTTTGCATGATGGCGCGGCAGGACCGCTGCTTATTGAACGGCGTTACACCCTCACGGAGCAGGTGCGGCAACTGATTATGCTCTCGCCTTCTAAGCTATGGACAGCCCAGGAGATAGCCCGCCGTCTTGCTATGGGAACATCGACGCTGCGTCGGCGTTTGCAGCGCGAATCGCAGAGTTATCGACAAATTGTTGAAGAGGTGCGCATGTCCTGCGCGCTTTCTCAACTGCAATCGACGACGCTGCCGATCGGCGAAATAGCGCTACGGTGCGGCTACCTGTCGGGGTCGCGATTTACGGCCAGATTCCGCCAACATTATGGGTGTCTGCCCAGCCAGGTACGTTAAGTATGTCCTGTATGAGCTTCCACCACTGATTATGAAAGGAGAACCATCATGTCGAACGTCTGCATTATCGCCTGGGTTTATGGTCGCGTTCAGGGAGTCGGGTTTCGCTATACCACGCAGCATGAGGCGCAGCGGCTGGGGTTAACCGGCTATGCGAAGAATATGGATGACGGAAGCGTAGAAGTAGTGGCCTGTGGCGACGCGGCGCAGGTGGAAAAACTCATCAAGTGGCTGAAAGAGGGCGGGCCGCGCTCTGCTCGTGTGGACAAAATCCTCACTGAACCGCACAGCCCTCGCGAGACGCTAACAGGCTTTAGTATTCGGTATTAAATACACTTTACCGGTTTGGGCAGACCGGCGATTTTGGTCGCTTGCTTTGCCGGGCCTTTCGGGAACAGACGATACAGATAGCGGCTATTGCCTTTTTCTTCGCCGAACTTATTCGCCATCGCTTTTACCAGCATTCGGATGGCGGGAGAGGTATTAAACTCCAGGTAAAATTCGCGCACGAAGCGCACGACTTCCCAGTGTTCCGCAGAGAGCTCAATGCCTTCATTGGCGGCGATAGCGACTGCCAGCGCTTCACTCCACTGCGTCGTCTCTTTCAGATAGCCTTCGCTATCAGTACTGATTTCTTTACCTTCAAAGATCAACATAACGTTTCACTGCGTAATCAACACGGACGGCAGTGTAGCAAAAAATAAAGCCCTGCATAAGCAGGGCTGGAAGAGGGGAATGTCGATTAGTCGCGGCTGGCGAAGCCCAGAATGCTGAGCAGGCTGACAAAGATGTTGTACAGCGAAACGTACAGACTGACGGTCGCACGAATATAGTTGGTTTCACCGCCGTGAATGATGTTACTGGTTTCATACAGGATAGCGCCCGAGGAAATCAGGATAAACACCGCGCTAATCGCCAGGTGCAATGCAGGCAGTTGCAGGAAAATATTCGCCACCATACCAATCAGCACGACGACGATCCCGGCCATTAACATACCGCCCAGGAAAGACATATCCTTACGGGTGGTCAGAACGTAAGCGGAGCAGCAGAAAAATACTAACGCGGTACCACCCAGCGCCAGGCCAATGACATCGCCCATGCCTGCTGACAGATAGGCGTTAAGAATCGGGCCCAGGATATAGCCGAGGAAGCCGGTAAACGCAAAAGCAGACAGGATACCGACCGGCTTATTGGCGGTTTTATAGGTCAGGAACATCAGCCCATACATACCGACCAGCGTCAGAATCAGGCCGGGGGAGGGCAGCATCAGTACCGTACTGGCTGTCGCGGTAATTGCGGAGAAAGCCAGCGTCAGGCTCAACAGAAAATAGGTGTTGCGCAGTACTTTGTGCGTACTCAGTAGCGAGCTACGATCACGCGATGATGTAATGATACGATCCATTAGTCACTCTCTTATGACAGATGTAATTAATAAAGGAGAATAATAAAAACAGTCACTGTCACCCAGTGGTTTTACCCATCTTTACGCATTCGTTTACGTTTAGTTTCCTTAAGAGATTTCAGGTGATTACCGTCGTTAAAACGGTCTGCTCATGCCTGGCGCTACGCCATAAAACAGGCGGCAGCGCCAACCACGCGTTACCGATAAAAAATTGATAATCACAGCGGTAAAACAGTGGGGACGATCAATACGTATTAAGCCAGTTTTTGTGTTGAAGAAATGGTCAATGTGCCGCTATTTCAGGCAATTAACGAAAATTTGCCTGTTTTTCACGCAAACGAACACATTCGGTCTTTACATGACGCACCGGGATGTTTATAGTGCGCCTCATTCCGGAAGTGTGGCCGAGCGGTTGAAGGCACCGGTCTTGAAAACCGGCGACCCGAAAGGGTTCCAGAGTTCGAATCTCTGCGCTTCCGCCAGATTAAACAAGGGGTTACCGAAAGGTAACCCCTTTGTTTTTTGGGCGCTTAGAATATAGTTAGAAAATACTGCTAGAACATTTCCCGAAAAAACGGACTACGTGGGTTTTTAGTTTCTTTTCGTTTCCTGATGTGTCTATTTATTGAAGATGTAGACCATTCTGGGAGGTGAAGGATGCCCCATCTCTTTCAGAATAATGTTGGTATATTCGACAACAGGGCCTCTTGGATGATTTTCTTCTTTATCCTGAAGATGGGTCAGTGCATGTACAACTTCATGAATAAATGAACGTTTTGTGTCAAAAAGTTGTCTTCCTTCGTTACTTTCATAATGTTCGGTATATGAATCATCAGAATCGTCCAGATTGAGACAAATAACTTTCCTGCCTTCTGAAAGTTTGAAGTGTTCCTGAGCCACGGTAGTTTCAAAGGCTTCGCCTGCCCCCAGTAGCCAGCGCTGCTCCACATCATGTAGTTCTTTTTCATATGCGTAATTCATCAGTCTGCGGAATGTTTCGCTTTGGGTATACGCATTTTGAAGTACGGAGGATAGTTCATCGTAGCATTCGTCATAAGTGTCGTCATCAATTTCTGTATCAGGGTCTATTCCACCCGCGCCTGAGATAAGGTACTCCACCACACACTCTGGCTCCAGACGGAATTCACTGTTTATGGCAAGGCTGTCATGAGCAAGGCGTAGCCGTGAGGGGTTTGGTGCATGTTCGGGAATATCGGGGAAAACAGGTGTATCTGCGGTATTTAATCCATATGTGGATACTCCGCTTTGAGGTATTAATCTGTAGGTGACCGGAAGCATAACTTCTTATTTCCTGACTACAATTATGAATTATTTAAATTAAACAATAATAGTGTTTTTAGTTAATGTGCCACATACAGATAACGCTATGATTCAGACAAAGCCAACAAGTAATACGCTGAAAATGTTATTTATAATGAAACTTAGGGGCGGGGTTTATTTAATAAAACAAGGGGGCCTCTGTTTGAATACTTCTTGTTTATAAAATCCCTTTATCTCGACTAAAATATCGGATGGGGGAAAAGAGTTCTATCATTGTAATCCGGGAGTGGAGTAGGGGTATGTTGACTACCTGTCAGATCGGCTCCTGTTAATGCTTTCGCTAAAGTTAGAGCTATCTTATCTAATTTCGCACCATTTAGTTTGGTGTCAGTTAAGTCTGAGCCGAATAGAATTGCAGCGGTTAAGTTTACACCGGACATGTTAGCGCAAGTCAGGTCTGCGTGAGTCAGGTTTGCTTTAGTCATGTTTGAACCCATTAGATTTACAGCGTGTAGATTTGCACAACACAAATTTGCACCGACTAAATTTACATTAGAAAGAGTTGTTTCACGGAAATCTGCATTAGAAGCATCTATTTTTGACAAATCTTCCCCCTGGAAATCTTTATGAGCCAGGTTTACTCCGCGCAGGTTCAGAAAACCATCCTCGGTTATAAGTGAATCAGGCTGTTGTATATTATGTTTACTCATCAGTTTTAACATTCGACATACATTCCAAAATCTCTCACTATCAACTTTATCCGTTACAGTTTTTCCATTTTTGTTCACTTCAATAATGACCATGGGATCCGTATTTTCGGATGCTGCTCCACATGACAGACATATAGTACACCCGTTGACATCCTCCAGAAATATTTTATTACCATCGAAGAAAGCATTTTTATTTACATATAATAATGATGTGGTCAGTTTTCCAATTACCTCCCGAAAGCATCTTTCATTGCTTCTTCTTACTCCACCACAGGTAAAAAAATTGACAAACCATTCCAGTATACCGCGTGGTGAAGTTGCACTTTTCATTGCTTCTTTCGTACCGGTACCGGCCGCATGCAAATATCTTAATATATTTTCTGGGGACGCGTTAGTTATTGGCATTTTGATTCCTTCTTATGGAAGTGAGCCGACTCCTTATAGGTGTGAGTCAAGTCACATTTATACAAGGAATAATAAAAAAAGATATAAGGTGATTTTTGTATTTAGAGCTTTGGTTGAGTATGAGTAGGTGTCTGGCATCTGACAAGAGGCGATGATATCTGCCATAACGGTGAAGCAGAAGTAATATCACCCGTGAATAATAAGATTATCCTTGCTATTGACTTCCTTCATTTCCAGCATAGCTTACGCTTCATCATCATTGAATAAACAATTAAGTTTGTTGAGCGAAAATTTACTTAAAGAAAAAATAATAAGCACTAATATTTTTTTGCAGTATTTCAACTTATACCAGAATAAATGCGCGTAGATGGCGTAAAAACCTGATGAGCAGGAATACTTACACACTAAAAATGCTCCCGCAAACAGAGCAAAATGAGAGAGATGAACGTTTGCCCCTTACATTTCCACCAAAGATTCTGGTCTTGTCTCTTGTAAAGGGCATACGTATCGCGTTTTATCTCATTAAGAAAGTATGTTGACGTATTAAATTATGCATAATGCTCTTTCAATTGCTTCACGTTTGAAATGAATAATTCAAAACCAGTGAGCGCCTCTTCTTCGGTACTGGTTTGCGGCAAGCGATAAAGCGCCACTAAAGCAGTATTGTCTGCGTCAGCGCCGATAGTGACGGCGCTGGTGTAGTTCAGACGTAAAAAATGCTGCAAAGTCAGGATGTCGTCAGGCAATGGCATAAAGGGACAGCACATTTCCAGTGTATGATCGGATTCATTAAAATAAACCTGTATCCCATCATCAATGATAAGCAGTGGCTCATCTTCTGGCGCATCCAGGCCTAACGCGTCATATAAACGATTTAATAGACTTTCCATATAGTTACCTCAAGACTCAAGATGTGATTAATGAAGAAATGCCTTTTACTGACTGCCAAATATTTTCATCCCCAACTCGTTTTTGATAGGAAAGATTGAGCACCTCTGGCGATAAATTTTTCATTACTTTGTTTCCCGCCCCGCCCGTATTTTGTTTCTGAATCTCCAGGTTACCGCTATTCAGTAATACTTTTTGGAAAATTTTCTGTCCACCGCTATCCGGAAGACTACCAGGCGCACTTAACATATGGGTCTGATGTAAGGAAATGATCTCTCGCTTGATTTCTGAATCCATCATCCCTGTACGATCTTTGCCGCTTTTACAATTCCAGGCGGGTACCGCGTCAATTTCATGGGCTAACATGGCAAGGCGTTGTGCGAGTTTATAGGGTTCGCCGCCATCTTTATGATGTTGGTTATTTTTCCATATATCCTTAATCTGGCGCGCTAATGTATTGACGACCTCATAATTATCCGGGTATTGCGCCAGCCATTCGCCAACCCAGCCACCTGGTCTGGCTTCAGGGCGTAAATCATTGCCTAATAACTGATGTAGCGCCTCGGCATTATAGCTATCCGATGCCTTAAGGCCAAAGCCGAGCTTGAGCGCCAGCTCATTAACACCCACATTAAATGCGGCGACGTCCGGTTTTATTTTTACCGTCTGTAGATCGCCATCTTTATTGCGGATTTTTAAATGAATCATTTTTCCCGGCTGGGTCAACGATTGCCATGCGCGCATTTGGTCCTCGACCATCGTTCCCTCTTTGCCGAAAATATTCGACGCGGTGAGTAACCCGACGGATACCAGTTTCAGGCTTACCGCCTCGCCCGCTAAGGCTTTGTTAAGCAACTCAGGTTTACTAAAAAGTGCCGCAGTTAATACTTCTTTGGCTTTGTTTTCAGCGCCGACGTGACGCAGAAGCGGATCTTTTTCATGATAGGGGGAAAGCACGCCATGACGTATCCCGCAAAAAAGCGTTTTATCTTTACCGTCCTCATGCACACTCACCGTGGACATCCACAAATTATTGGCGTGATGAATATTCTTGGTATCCCAACTGCATACGCCCTTTCCCTCATAAGCACTGGGAAAGATATCTTTTGCGCCGATTTTCATCTCTGCTGCAGGGAGCTGCGTGTTGGTATAGTGATGCCCGTTATGCGTGAGTGTATTTTTTATGGTTTGCCAGGGCTGGTTATTAAGCTGCTTGACCTGAGCATCTCTAAACGCTACTGCCGCAAAGCGATGAGCTTCTTTTGCAGGTAAGCCATCCTGCTGCTGAGTGCGTGCTGCAATAAGTTCGATAAGATTTTTCTTCAATGCTTTTGCCGCGGCTTCTTCTTGTTTTGTTGCTGGCCGGTCCGCTTTAACTTTGGCTAACTCCATTTGGTTTGCCATTGACGTTAGAACCGGGTCTTGTTTACCCAGAACGGTTGCCGCGACGGTAAGAAGATCGCGCTGTAAGTTATAGAGGTTATGCAGCGAGTGGTTAGACGCCTTCTGATGCTGTAGATAATTCCCCCATGTCGCGCCGGGTTCTCGCAGGACAATAATTTCCGGGCGAGCGTCGGGCGCTTTAGCCGGCGCTTTGCCCTGGCCTGAGAGAATCTGCATTCCGTTGTATAAGGTTTTTTGTAGGCTTTTAAAAGCCTCCTGGGTTTTTAGTGAAGCTGAGTGATAGAAGCTCTGTATTTGCATAGCGTTTTTAATATTCCTGAATAGGGGAGTGGGAACATTCAACAGGGTTAACAACCCTTTAAAAGGATGTGACTTTTATGCACCAGGAACTTTAAAAAAATGTCCTTTTTAATGAGGAAACGCTTCTGATCAGGCGGGGAGGTGTCCTGACGTCCATACGTAGTGGCGATCATGGGGGGAGATCGGTACATTAAATGTTCATAAAATCTACAAACTTCACAATTTAGGGCACAACTTTTATTGAAAACCCACCTTCTTGACTCAGATCAAATTCACCGATTTACTCCTGCGTAAAGTAACGGCGTTACATCAAATGTTATACAGGTGTGTGTATGCCAGCAAAGCCCCGGACAAGTAAGACCGTGACGAAGAATATTCGTTTTTCCTATTCCATGCTTGAACAGATAGAATTCGCGTTGAAATCTGAAAAGACGCGGAATTTTTCAGCATGGGTAAAAGAGGCCTGTCGGGAAAAGTTATGTAACACGGGACATAAGCTGTAGTTATCGTCTTATGTGAGAGGAGGCGGCCATTTTGAAAAGAACAACGTGCTTATATACCTCCTGGGTCTTTGCCGCTTTTGTCTCTCTGCTGATATTTGTCTGGAGTGTCATAAACTATCCTCTCTATGAATCCATAATAATTATTGTCTTTTATATCTGGCTAATTCTGGTGCCGCTTTATCTTATTGTGTATGAGTGGCTAATAGATTGTCATTAAATTTATGGTTGCGTACTTGAAAAGTGATATTTCATATCTGTGCGGTAAGTCATTGTCGTAATAATATTATTGGTCAGGCGACGGGCGAGCGTCTGCGCATTTTGCATCGTTTTATCTTCAAAATTTTGCAGTAAGCGTTGCGCTTCTTTCGGATGTGACGCATATAATCTCAGATAGCTCTGCTCCATCTTATACTGCTGCTTAGCTGTTTGCTGTTCAAATGTTTTCCAGGCGTGTTGCACATCTGGCGCAAACGCATTGTAGTCCTGCATAACCAGCGTTTGCAGCGTGCGGAATGTCCAGTAGGTAGAGTCGTTGCTCGCCCGATCGGTTCCTTTATCATCTCCGGGTTGATAATGACGCATTCCCTGATAATAGGGGAGATAGACGCTAAGAGATGGCATTCCATAGGCGATGTATTCTACGTTGCCGATAGCCTGCGGTAATTTCGGTCTGACCTGTAAAATATGTGACTCCTGGGTACGAAAAACGGATATAGGTCGCCATGGTTCTTGTGGATTATGACTGGCATAAGGGTCGTGCGACGTACCCTGATAGTGATTGCGTAACGCGTTTTTTACTGCCGCCACGCTGATCTTCGTTATTGGCGTTAAAAAAACAGGAAATGTTTCCCCTTCGCTAACGACCGTATCCAGATGCGGATTAAACTGATGTTGTAGCGTCCAGACGCGCGGATAATTATAGGTGGTATCGTTTTTGTTATCCTGCGAATAGGCTTGATGGAAGTCGAATTCGCCGCGGGCCGGATCATATAATCCCTGCTTTTTCGCAAAGCTTACTAACGTTGGTGACGCCATATAATTCGCGTTATCATTCGGATCGTAATGGCGTAAACGTCCCTGATTGGCGGAAACGAAATAGCTATCTGCCGGAAGTCGTACTGCCAGCCATTGATGACCGCTTCCCGTCTCCAGATACCATATCTCTTTGCTATCAATAAACGCGACGCCGAAACCTTCGACCGCGCCTTTTTGTTCAATAATATCTCCCAGTAATTTGGCGCCCTGACGCGCCGATTGCGCCACTGGCAGGATCACGGACTCAATGGCGTCTTCCGTGATTCCCGTTTTTGTCACGTAAGGATCGGCAGCCAGCGCCGCTCTGCCATTATAAATGGTTTCCGTTGCGCTCATTCCGACGCCCGCCGAATTGAAACCGGCTTCACCCATGGCGTTATCGTTAGTATCAAAGTCATGAATTGCCGTATAGCGCATCGCTGTCTCCGGAAGCGGCCAGCTAAAATTGTTGCGATGCGCTTTATACTCGCCTTGTTGATGAAACGCGACGGGGTGAATAACCTTATGCTTGGCGTTATTTGCCGAGCCATCTTCGTTGCGTGCGATAATGAAGGAGCCGTCAGCCGAAGCCTGATTGCCTACCAAAAGGGTAGTACAGGCGATGACTTTACCCATACCCAGCAGCGTAACGGCGAATGCAAGATACTTTTTCATAAAGGTTCCCACTGAATAACGCGTTATGGGATGAATTGACCCTGGATTGGAAACCGAGAAAGTGATCGAGCCAGCAATATTCTTTGCCGGCATCCTTTATTTTCTCTTTATTGAGGTTGTATTGATAACCACAGCCCTGTGGCAGGGAAGGGGAACAGAACCTGTACTGACCTTAGCTATCACCACTATCGGGCAGACGAACCGAAAAGATATTATGTTCATCGGCATAGCGGTAAGATGCCGAACCACCGTGTAATAGAGCAATCGCGTTAACTAACGATAACCCCAGGCCGAAACCGGCAGTGTGGCGGGCATTATCTCCTCGCCAAAAACGCCGGAAAAGCTTATCCGCATCGGCTGGGTGGCTGCCCGGATTAGCGACCCGAATTTCTGCAACGTTATCATCATAAGCGCTTTCAATACGTATCACGGCGTTTTCATCAGAATAACGGATGGCATTCGTCAGCAGGTTTGAGAGCACTCTTTGTAATAATATTTCGTCAGCCCATACCGTTCCCTGACATTGATTTATAAAACAGATGCGCTTCTCCTCGGCAAGGGGGCTAAGATAATCCAGCATATTTTCGACCAGCGCATTGAGCGAAACAGGCTGTTTTTTTACCGCTATATTCTGGTGCTCCGCGCGTGCCAGAAAGAGAATATTTTCTGTCAGTCGCGACAGTCCCTCCAGCTCTTCAATATTATCGACAAGGGCTTGTTGATACTCTTCGGCGCTGCGTTCCTGACTCAGCATCACCTGATTCTTCCCCAGTAAAATATTAACCGGCGTGCGCAGCTCATGCGCCAGATCGTCGGCAAATTGGTTCAGGCGTTCAAAATCGTCGGAAAGCTTCTGGCGCATGGTATTTAGCGCTTGTCCAAGCGGCCTGAGCTCAACGGGTAACGCCTGTTCCGCCAACGGCTGGCGAAGTGTGCCGCTATCTGTCGCCGCGGTGAGTCGGCTGAGCGACGTAATGGCCCGCAGCCCGTTTCTGATGACTAATGGACTGAGCGCCGAACAGACGAGGATCGCGATAAGGCTCATCAGCAAACTGTTGCGGCGATATTGCGTCAGCATTTGCCGCCTTTCCGTCGCCAGCCTGGCAATAGTAAGGGTCAGCGGGTCATCGCCGCTTCTGGCGTTTACTCGTACCGCGGTCAGCTCCGTGCCTTGTACCGCCTGGCGAAATAAGGTTTCGCGGGTGATGTTTTTAGCCAGCGGAATCTCGTTAAAGCGTTGGTCGGGGATGCCGCTATGATTAATCGCAACATTGTGGCCTGTTGCTGAATGGATCAATAAGATATCCTGCTTCGTATCCACCATCCGATTGAAATAGAGCGGCAGATTTTCCGGCCTGGCGCCATCCAGTAACAGTTGCTGCATTTGCGCCGCCCGATTTATTAGCGTCATATCATCCCGATACGTTAATTCTTTGCTCAGCGCGTTATAGAGCGTCCAGCTAATGCCGGTACAGGCGAGGATAAGGATGGCGATAAAAGAAATTGTCAGGCGCAGCGTCATTGATAACTTAACCATTCTGCGACGTTTCCGCCTGTAATCGATAACCCATCCCCCGGACGGTCATAATGAGCTTCTTTTCAAATGGATCGTCTACTTTGGCGCGCAGCCGACGAATCGCGACATCAACGGTGTTGGTTTCACTATCAAAGTTAATTCCCCAAACTTCGCTGGCGATCGCGGTTCGGGGCACGATTTCTCCTGCCCGGGACGCCAGTAACCAGAGGAGCAGGAATTCTTTGCGGGTCAGGGAAATCGGTTTGCCATTTCGTGACACCGATTGCTTTGTGGCATCCATGTCCAGACCATTGATCGTCAGTCGGGTAAAGACAGGGACATGCTGTCTGAGTTGAGCTCTCACCCGGGCCAGCAGTTCGGCGAAGGAAAAAGGCTTAACAAGGTAATCATTAGCGCCCGCCTCAAGACCTTTGACGCGATCCTCAACCGAGTCGCGCGCCGTCAGGCAAATAACAGGGGACTGATGCGCAGTGCGTAACGCGCGTAAAACCTGCCATCCATCAAGCCCCGGCAGCATAATATCAAGAATAATCAATGAATAATGTTCCTGAAGGGCGAGGTGTAATCCGTCTCGTCCATCACAGGCATAATCAACCACATAGCCTGCTTCCGTGAGTCCCTGACGTACCCACTCAATGGTTTTCTGGTTATCTTCAATCAATAAAATCTTCATCAACGCAGTATGCCATAGGCTTGTTAGCGAATCCGTAAATCTCCAACAAGATGACATAATTGTCATGTCCGTGTAAGGTTAATCCTGGACGCGCCAGATATATTTTCCTGCATCAATACCGTAAAGGAGTGAAGCATGAAACGACATATACTGGCTACCGTGATAGCATCTCTTGTTGCAGCCCCGGCAATGGCGCTGGCCGCTGGCAACAATATTCTCAGCGTACATATTCTCGATCAGCAAACAGGCAAACCGGCGCCCGGCGTGGAGGTGGTACTGGAGCAGAAAAAGGATAACGGATGGACGCAATTAAACACCGGGCATACCGACCAGGATGGACGAATTAAAGCACTGTGGCCCGAAAAAGCTGCCGCGCCGGGGGATTATCGCGTTATTTTTAAAACCGGCCAGTATTTTGAAAGTAAAAAACTGGATACGTTTTTCCCGGAGATTCCCGTCGAGTTTCATATCAGCAAAACGAATGAGCACTATCATGTGCCGCTGTTATTAAGTCAGTATGGTTATTCAACCTATCGCGGGAGCTAATTTAGAGCCTATCCCATTAGGGCTATTTTACTTGCCATTTTGGTCCTGGGCAGTGCTCGCCAAAACGCGTTAGCGTTTTGAACGCCGCTTGCGGCGGCCCGAAGGGCGAGTGTAGCGAGTCAAACCTCACGTACTACGTGTACGCTCCGGTTTTTGCGCGCTGTCCGTGTCCAAACTGGCTGCGCCAATAACGCTTGGTGGGATAGGCTCTTAGATTGTATTAATCGCCGCGATTTATGGCGAGCAAACATCGCGGCGGGAATAAAAATCTTCAGCGTATCGACTCTTCTCCCACAAGCGGTGGTTATCCCGCTTGTGGGCATGAGTGACGGTTAAACAGGCGCTTCCATCTCAAGTCTGACCGGATGAAAACGGCGTTTGAAATAAATCAGGCCATGCCCATCCTGGCTAAGAATAATATTTTTGATCGCCACCAGATACACCAGATGCGTGCCAATGGTTTGTACCTCGCTGATCTCGCCTTCAAGACCGGCCAGCGCGCCGTTAAGTACCGGCTGGCCCAGCGGCCCGTTTTGCCAACATGGCTGGTGAAAACGCTCTTCCATCGCCATCCCCGTCATACCGGCAAAGTGGCGCGCCATCAGCTCCTGCTCATGGTTAAGTACATTAATGCACAGCTTGCCGTTGCCCTGAAAGACGGGGTTCATGGCGCTATTGGCATTAATACATACCATCACGGAGGGCGGCGTATCGGTGACGGAACAGACCGCTGTTGCGGTGATACCGCAGCGTCCGGCGTGACCCGCCGTGGTTACGATGTTGACCGCTGCCGCCAGACTTGCCATCGCATCGCGAAAACGCAGACGTTGTTCATCTACTTGCATGAGAACCTCCTGCCGCGTTATTTCAGCAGCTTATCCAGTTGATTGATGTCGTCGTTATTGTGCAAATGCGAAACCGTCCAGCCATTCTGATCGTATTCGGAGAGGCAGCGATCGACCATTGCCATCATCTTATCCATATTGCCGGAGCTCTGGGCCTGACGCAGGCACTGCAGACGAATTTCATCCTGGCTGCCCGAGTAGTTAATCTCGTACAGCTCATGGCGACCGCCAAACTCGCTGCCGATGGCATCCCACATCAATTTAAGAATTTTGATACGTTCAACATGGTCCATTCCGTTAGAGCCGCGTACGTATTTCGCCAGGTACTGGTCGATTTGCGGATTATTCAGATCGCGGGCGCTGGAAGGCAGGTAAATCAGGCCGCTGGTAACGTTACGTTCAATAATATTTTTAATTTTCGCGTAGGCCATTGGGGCCATCACACGATAGGTTTGCAGCGCGGCGTGGTCCGGTAGCCAGGCGCCGTTTACCCACGGGGTTGCTTCGGAACACATAGAATCGCTCAATGCCCAGAACATATTGCGCCAGGCCACGACTTCGCCGAGATCGGCCTGCACGCCCCGGAACTCTACGGTACCCGTACATTCGAGCGATTTTTTCAGCAGCGCGGTAATGAAATCAAGTTTAACCGCCAGACGAACACAGGCTTGCAGTGGATACATACGGGCAAAGCCGCCTTCCATCGTCCAGCGACGGCAACGATCGAAATCACGGTAAATCAACACGTTTTCCCACGGGATCAACACCTTGTCCATCACCAGAATGGCATCGTTTTCATCAAAGCGGCTGGAGAGTGGATAATCAAACGGCGAGCCCGTCGCGCCCGCGACCATTTCATACGAGGCGCGCGAAATAAGTTTTACGCCTTCGGCATCCATTGGCGCGACAAACATCAGAGCGAAATCCGGGTTTTCGCCCATCACCTGGGCTGAGCCGAAACCAATCATGTTGTAGTGAGTCAGGGCGGAGTTAGTGGCGACAACTTTCGCCCCGCTGACAATAATCCCGGCGTCCGTCTCTTTCTCCAGCTTGATATAGACGTCTTTCACTTCGTCGGCAGGTTTGTGGCGGTCAATGGGCGGGTTGACGATAGCATGGTTAAAGTACAGGCCAGTCTCCTGAATGCGGGTGTACCAGTTGCGGGCGTTCTGCTCAAACTGGCCGTAGAAGGCTGGGTTAGCGCCCAGAGCGCAGCCAAAGGCGGCTTTGTAATCCGGTGTGCGTCCCATCCAGCCGTAACTCAGGCGTGACCACTCGGCGATAGCATCACGCTGTTGGCGCAGATCGTCTGCGCTTTTCGCCACGCGGAAAAATTTATGCGTATAACCGCCGCTGCCGGTATCGGTATTCCAGCACAGGGTATCTTGCATCGACGGTTTATGTAATGCGTCATACAGTTGTGCGACAGAGGCTGCGGCATTGCGGAATGCCGGATGTGTCGTAACATCTTTAACGCGTTCGCCGTAAATATAAATTTCCCGCCCGTCCTGCAGGCTTTTTAAATACTCTTCGCCCGTTAACGGACGCTTGTTATCAGTACGAAAATCTTCAGGTTTCATTGCGGCCTCTTCCTCGTTAATCGGAATGTTTTGTTAATAATATGTTTCTTATTTGTTGTTCAATTGAATAGGCAGAAGCGTAAACTGTGAAGAGACTTTCAGGACAACGGCGGGTACTTTTCAGATGAACGTCGAAGAAGAAGAGTAAAATGCGATCGCCGTCAACGTTGTAAGCGGGAGGGGATTCCCGTGTCGGCGGCGTGGGAAGGTAAGAATACTATGCTTCCGCTTCGCTATCAGGATGCTGGCGTCCCAGGGCAATAAGATCGTCCAGCAGCAGCATCAATTGCTGTGTTTTTTCGGGCGTGAAATCGGCCTCAATTTTTCGATAAGCCTCTTCTACCTGGCTTCGGGCACGGGCGTACAACGTTTGTCCCTGCTCCGTCAACATGACATATAACTTACGCTGATCGTTAACCGGCTTGAGTCGCAACACCAGTCCGTCTCGCTCCATGCGCGTCAATATTCCGGTCAGACTTGGACGCAAAATGCAGGTACGAAAGGCCAGCTCGTGAAAATCCATAGAGGGGCTATCGGCCAGGATTCGCACAATGCGCCATTGCTGGTCGGTCAGATTGTGGCTTTTAACGATGGGGCGGAAATAGGTCATTGCCGCTTCGCGCGCCTGAAGCAATGCGATGGTTAATGAATCATGCATAAGCGTTTCTCTTTTGCAGAATTATTAATACCTGAATAATCGTGTTTACCGATGTGAGCTATGACATCTGTTTTATGTCCAAAGTTTAACAGAAACAAGGGGTTTTATTTAACTATTTGATATGTATGTGTTTAATAATAAATTTGTGAAAATATTGTTAATCACATCACAAATACTTTACTTCAGCTTGCTAAATGTACAGCGAAAGCATAAATCTAATCATTAATATATTAATGAAATCACAGCCCGTTAAATCGGCCTGAGGAGTTTATGTATGAAGGGTACTGTTTTCTCCGTTGCGTTAAACCATCGCAGCCAGCTTGATGCCTGGCGAGAGGCTTTCTCTCAGCCTCCCTATAATGCGCCGCCTAAAACCGCAGTGTGGTTCATCAAGCCGCGTAATACGGTGATTCGTCACGGCGAACCCATTCCTTATCCGCAGGGAGAAAAGGTACTGAGCGGCGCGACAGTGGCGCTCATTGTGGGGAAAACCGCCAGCCGGATACGCCCTGAAGCGGCGGCGGACTATATCGCCGGGTATGCGCTGGCTAACGAGGTCAGCCTGCCGGAAGAGAGCTTTTATCGCCCGGCGATTAAAGCGAAATGTCGCGATGGCTTTTGCCCGCTGGGTGAAATGGCGCCGCTGAGTGATGTGGATAACCTCACCATTATCACGGAAATCAACGGACGAGAAGCGGACCACTGGAATACTGCCGATTTACAGCGTAGCGCCGCACAACTGCTTAGCGCGTTAAGTGAGTTCGCTACGCTTAACCCTGGCGATGCGATCTTACTCGGTACGCCGCAGAATCGCGTTGCGCTGCGTCCCGGCGATCGGGTGCGTATTCTGGCGAAAGGTTTACCCGCTCTGGAAAATCCGGTTGTCGCAGAAGATGAATTCGCCCGCCACCAGACTTTTACGTGGCCGCTGTCAGCGACGGGTACGTTATTTGCGTTGGGGTTGAACTACGCCGATCACGCCAGCGAGCTGGCATTTACGCCGCCGAAAGAGCCGCTGGTATTTATCAAAGCGCCAAACACCTTTACCGAACATCACCAAACGTCGGTGCGCCCGAACAACGTCGAATATATGCACTACGAAGCCGAACTGGTCGTGGTGATTGGCAAAACGGCGCGTAAGGTGAGCGAAGCCGAAGCCATGGAGTATGTGGCCGGTTACACCGTCTGTAACGACTACGCGATCCGCGACTATCTGGAAAACTACTACCGTCCGAATCTGCGGGTAAAAAGCCGCGACGGCCTGACGCCGATAGGCCCGTGGATTGTGGATAAAGAGGCGGTTTCTGATCCGCACAACCTGACGTTACGCACCTTTGTCAACGGTGAGCTGCGGCAGGAAGGGACGACCGCCGATCTGATCTTCAGCATCCCGTTCCTGATTTCTTATCTGAGCGAATTTATGACGTTGCAACCGGGCGACATGATTGCCACCGGTACGCCGAAAGGGCTGTCCGATGTGGTGCCGGGGGATGAAGTTGTCGTTGAAGTAGAAGGCGTGGGTCGCCTGGTTAACCGAATCGTCAGTGAGGAGAGCGCAAAATGAAGAAAATAAATCATTGGATTAACGGCAAAAACGTTGCAGGTAACGACTACTTCCAGACCACTAACCCGGCGACCGGTGATGTGCTGGCGGAAGTAGCCTCCGGCGGTGAAGCAGAAGTGAACCAGGCTGTCGCGGCGGCAAAAGAGGCGTTCCCGAAGTGGGCCAACCTGCCGATGAAAGAGCGCGCGCGCCTGATGCGCCGCCTTGGGGACCTGATTGACCAGCATGTGCCGGAAATCGCGGCGATGGAAACCGCCGACACCGGCCTGCCTATTCACCAGACTAAAAACGTGCTGATCCCGCGCGCCTCGCATAACTTCGAATTCTTCGCCGAAGTGTGCCAGCAGATGAACGGCAAGACCTACCCGGTTGACGATAAAATGCTCAATTATACGCTGGTGCAGCCCGTCGGCGTCTGCGCGCTGGTGTCGCCGTGGAACGTGCCGTTTATGACCGCGACCTGGAAAGTTGCGCCGTGCCTGGCGCTGGGTAACACCGCGGTGCTCAAAATGTCCGAGCTGTCGCCGCTGACTGCCGACAGGCTGGGCGAGCTGGCGCTGGAGGCAGGAATTCCGGCAGGCGTGCTGAACGTGGTGCAGGGCTACGGCGCGACGGCGGGCGATGCGCTGGTACGCCACCATGACGTGCGTGCGGTGTCGTTTACCGGCGGTACCGCCACCGGTCGCAATATCATGAAAAATGCCGGGCTGAAAAAATACTCGATGGAGCTGGGCGGCAAATCGCCGGTGCTGATTTTTGAAGACGCCGACATTGAGCGCGCGCTGGACGCCGCGCTGTTCACCATCTTCTCGATCAACGGCGAACGCTGCACCGCCGGGTCGCGCATTTTTATCCAGCAGAGCATTTACCCTGAGTTCGTGAAGCGCTTTGCCGAACGCGCGAATCGCCTGCGTGTCGGCGATCCGACGGACCCGAACACCCAGGTCGGCGCGCTGATTAGCCAACAGCACTGGGAAAAAGTCTCTGGCTATATTCGCCTCGGCATTGAAGAGGGCGCAACGCTGCTGGCGGGCGGTGCGGAAAAACCCACTGACCTGCCTGCGCATCTGAAAGGCGGTAACTTCCTGCGCCCAACCGTGCTGGCCGATGTCGACAACCGTATGCGCGTTGCGCAGGAAGAGATCTTTGGGCCGGTCGCCTGCCTGCTGCCATTCAAAGACGAGGCGGAAGGGTTACGTTTGGCGAACGACGTCGAATACGGTCTGGCCTCTTATATCTGGACCCAGGACGTGAGCAAAGTGTTGCGCCTGGCGCGTGGGATTGAAGCCGGCATGGTCTTCGTCAACACCCAGAACGTCCGCGACCTGCGCCAGCCGTTCGGCGGCGTGAAAGCCTCCGGTACCGGGCGCGAAGGCGGCGAATATAGCTTCGAAGTGTTTGCGGAAATGAAAAACGTCTGCATCTCAATGGGCGACCATCCTATCCCAAAATGGGGAGTTTGATATGGGCAAGTTAGCGTTAGCAGCAAAAATTACCCACGTGCCGTCGATGTATCTATCTGAACTGCCGGGAAAAAACCACGGTTGCCGTCAGGCAGCCATTGATGGGCATATTGAAATTGGCAAGCGTTGCCGCGAAATGGGCGTTGACACCATTATCGTATTCGACACCCACTGGCTGGTGAATAGCGCTTATCACATTAATTGTGCCGACCATTTCCAGGGCGTCTATACCAGCAACGAATTGCCGCACTTTATTCGCGACATGACCTATGACTATGACGGTAATCCGGAGCTCGGCCATCTGATCGCCGACGAGGCGGTCAAACTGGGCGTGCGCGCCAAAGCGCACAACATCCCGAGCCTGAAGCTGGAGTATGGCACGCTGGTGCCGATGCGCTACATGAACAGCGACAAGCACTTCAAAGTGGTCTCCATCTCGGCGTTCTGTACTGTTCATGACTTTGCCGACAGTCGCAGACTGGGCGAAGCCATTCTCAAGGCGATTGAGAAATATGACGGTACCGTAGCGGTATTCGCCAGTGGTTCTCTGTCGCACCGTTTTATTGACGACCAACGGGCGGAAGAGGGGATGAACAGCTACACCCGCGAGTTCGATCACCAGATGGACGAGCGCGTGGTCAAGCTGTGGCGCGAAGGCAAATTCAAGGAGTTTTGCACCATGTTGCCGGAGTACGCCGACTACTGCTACGGCGAAGGCAACATGCACGACACGGTCATGCTGCTGGGAATGCTGGGTTGGGACAAATACGACGGCAAGGTGGAGTTCATCACCGACCTGTTCGCCAGCTCCGGTACCGGCCAGGTAAACGCTGTTTTCCCGCTGCCTGCGTAAGGGGTGTTTATGCCGCACTTTATTGCTGAATGTACTGAAAATATTCGCGAGCAGGCTGATTTACCCAGCTTGTTCAGCAAGGTAAACGAGGCGCTGGCCGCCAGCGGGATTTTCCCCATCGGCGGTATCCGCAGTCGCGCCCACTGGCTGGATACCTGGCAGATGGCTGACGGTAAGCATGATTACGCGTTTGTGCATATGACGCTGAAAATCGGCGCCGGGCGCAGCCTGGAGAGCCGTCAGGAAGTCGGCGAAATGCTGTTTGGGCTGATTAAAGCCCACTTCGCCGACCTGATGGAGAACCGCTATCTGGCGCTGTCGTTTGAGATTGCCGAGTTACATCCAACGCTCAATTACAAACAAAACAACGTACACGCGTTATTTAAATAGCACACTCTTTCGCCCGGTGGCGCTGCGCTGACCGGGCCTACAAAAAAACGATGCACGAAGCAGTACCGAACCGTAGGCCGGGTAAGACGCACCCGCGTCGCCACCCGGCGCAGCAGCACCGAATGACGTAACAGGAAGCAACTATGCTCGATAAACAGACCCATACCCTGATCGCTCAGCGACTTAATCAGGCTGAAAAACAGCGTGAACAGATTCGCGCAGTGTCGCTGGATTATCCCAACATCACTATTGAAGATGCCTATGCCGTACAGCGCGAATGGGTCAATATCAAAATTGCCGAAGGGCGCACGCTCAAAGGCCACAAAATCGGCCTGACCTCAAAAGCGATGCAGGCCAGCTCGCAAATCAGCGAACCGGATTACGGCGCGCTGCTTGACGATATGTTCTTCCATGACGGCGGCGATATCCCCACCGACCGTTTTATCGTCCCGCGTATTGAAGTGGAGCTGGCGTTTGTGCTGGCGAAACCGCTGCGCGGCCCTCACTGCACGCTGTTCGACGTCTACAACGCCACGGATTATGTGATTCCGGCGCTGGAACTGATTGACGCCCGCAGCCACAACATCGACCCGGAAACCCAGCGCCCGCGCAAAGTGTTCGACACCATTTCCGACAACGCCGCCAACGCCGGGGTGATCCTCGGTGGTCGTCCCATCAAACCAGACGAGCTGGATCTGCGCTGGATCTCCGCGCTGCTCTATCGCAACGGCGTGATCGAAGAAACCGGCGTCGCCGCAGGCGTGCTGAATCATCCGGCCAACGGCGTGGCGTGGCTGGCAAACAAGCTTGCCCCCTACGATGTCCAGCTTGAAGCCGGGCAGATCATCCTCGGCGGCTCGTTCACCCGCCCGGTGCCGGCGCGCAAGGGCGACACCTTCCATGTCGATTACGGCAACATGGGCGCGATCAGTTGCCGGTTTGTGTAAGGAAAAAACGATGAAAAATGCTTTCAAAGACGCGTTAAAAGCGGGGCGCCCGCAAATCGGTTTGTGGCTGGGGCTTGCCAACAGTTACAGCGCTGAACTGTTAGCGGGCGCCGGCTTCGACTGGCTACTGATTGACGGTGAACACGCGCCAAACAACGTGCAGACGGTGTTGACCCAGTTGCAGGCGATTGCGCCCTATCCCAGCCAGCCGGTGGTGCGTCCGTCGTGGAACGATCCGGTACAGATTAAGCAACTGCTCGACGTCGGCGCGCAAACGCTGCTGATACCGATGGTGCAGAATGCCGATGAAGCGCGAAACGCCGTAGCGGCTACGCGTTATCCGCCTGCCGGTATTCGCGGCGTGGGCAGCGCGCTGGCGCGGGCATCGCGCTGGAATCGCATTCCGAACTATCTCCACCAGGCCAACGACGCCATGTGCGTACTGGTGCAGATTGAAACGCGTGAGGCGATGAGCAATCTGGCGTCAATTCTCGACGTGGATGGCATTGACGGCGTGTTTATTGGTCCGGCGGACCTCAGCGCCGATATGGGCTTTGCCGGCAATCCGCAGCACCCGGAAGTGCAGGCGGCGATTGAGAACGCCATCGTGCAGATACGCGCGGCGGGGAAAGCGCCGGGGATTCTGATGGCCAATGAAGCACTGGCGAAACGTTATCTGGAACTGGGGGCGCTATTTGTCGCCGTCGGCGTTGACACCACGCTGCTGGCGCGCGGCGCGGAGGCGCTGGCGGCGCGCTTTGGCGCAGAAAAAAAGCTGTCCGGTGCGTCCGGCGTCTATTAAGCCTGGCCCGGTAAGCGTAGCGCTACCGGGCAACCGTAGTACCCTACAAAATTCCCATCAGAGGAAAAAAAATGAGCGACACATCATCTGCACTTCCGGAAAGCCCCGAGTCTGTCAGTTCGCACAACGCGCTCAGCACGGGTCAACAAACCGTCATAAATAAACTGTTCCGCCGACTGATCGTATTTTTATTCGTGTTGTTTATCTTCTCGTTTTTAGACCGTATCAACATCGGTTTTGCCGGGTTGACGATGGGGCAGGATCTGGGGTTAAGCGCCACCATGTTTGGCCTTGCCACGACGCTGTTTTACGCCACCTACGTCATTTTCGGCATTCCCAGCAACGTGATGTTGAGCATCGTCGGCGCCCGCCGCTGGATTGCGACCATTATGGTGCTATGGGGCATTGCATCTACCGCCACGATGTTCGCGGTGGGACCGAAAAGCCTGTATGTGCTGCGAATGCTGGTGGGCATTACCGAAGCGGGCTTTTTGCCAGGAATATTGCTCTATTTAACTTACTGGTTTCCGGCATTTTTCCGCGCCCGCGCCAACGCATTATTTATGATTGCCATGCCGGCCACTACCGCGTTGGGGTCGATTGTCTCCGGCTATATTTTATCGTTGGACGGCATATTCAATCTGCATGGATGGCAGTGGTTATTCCTGTTGGAAGGATTTCCGTCAGTTTTGTTAGGCATTATGGTCTGGTTTTACCTGGATGATACCCCGGCAAAAGCCAAATGGCTGACGGCAGAGGATAAAAAATGTTTGCAGGAGATGATGGATAATGACCGCCTGACGCTGGTTCAGCCGGAGGGGGCCATCAGCCATAACGCCATGCAGCAGCGTAGTCTGTGGCGCGAAGTATTCACGCCAATTGTACTGATGTATACGCTGGCCTATTTTTGCCTTACCAATACGCTTAGCGCCATTAGTATCTGGACGCCGCAAATCCTGAAAAGTTTTAATGAAGGCAGTAGCAATATCACCATCGGCCTGCTGGCGGCGATCCCGCAGATTTGTACTATTCTGGGCATGATTTACTGGAGCCGCCATTCGGACAAACATCAGGAGCGTAAACATCACACGGCGTTGCCGTTCCTGTTTGCCGCCGCGGGCTGGCTGCTGGCGTCGGCGACCGACCATAACCTGATCCAGCTCCTGGGGATCGTGATGGCATCCACGGGTTCCTTTAGCGCGATGGCGATCTTCTGGACCACGCCGGATCAGTCGATCAGTTTACGCGCCAGGGCGATAGGCATTGCGGTCATCAATGCCACCGGCAATATTGGCTCCGCGCTCAGCCCGTTTATGATTGGCTGGCTAAAAGATATCACCGGTAGTTTCAATAGCGGACTCTGGTTTGTCGCTTCTCTGTTAGTCGTCGGCGCCGCCATTATCTGGCTTATTCCCATGAAAGCATCGCGTCCGCGCGCCACCCCTTGAGGAGAAACTATGTGCCAACGTGCGATCGCCAATATTGAT
This sequence comes from Salmonella sp. 32120201201600049SM, assembly GCF_017572835.1. Lineage (NCBI taxonomy): Bacteria > Pseudomonadati > Pseudomonadota > Gammaproteobacteria > Enterobacterales > Enterobacteriaceae > Salmonella > Salmonella sp. 32120201201600049SM. The sequence continues at coordinate 61,355 of NZ_JAGESA010000001.1, forward strand.
ATCAGCAAAGAGTATGACGAAAGCATGGGCAGTAACGATGTGCATTATCAGTCGTTTGCTCGTATGGCGGATTTCTTTGGTCGTGATATGCAGGCGCATCGCCACGACCAGTTTTTTCAAATGCACTTTCTTGATACCGGGCAGATTGAGCTACAGCTCGACGATCATCGCTATTCGGTGCAGGCGCCGCTATTTGTGCTTACGCCGCCCTCGGTGCCGCATGCTTTTATTACCGAATCGGATAGCGATGGTCATGTTCTGACGGTACGCGAAGAGCTGGTTTGGCCGCTGCTGGAAGTGCTTTATCCCGGCACCAGAGAGGCCTTCGGCCTGCCGGGAATCTGCCTGTCGCTGGCGGATAAACCCAACGAGCTGGCGGCGCTCAAACATTACTGGCAGCTAATTGAGCGGGAGTCCACGGAACAACTGGCTGGCTGCGAACATACCCTGGTGCTACTGGCGCAGGCGGTATTTACCTTGCTGTTGCGTAATGCGAAGCTGGACGATCACGCCGCAACCGGGATGCGCGGTGAACTGAAACTTTTTCAGCGCTTTACCCTGTTAATTGACAACCACTTTCATCAGCACTGGACGGTGCCCGATTATGCCTGCGAGCTGCATATTACCGAATCTCGTTTGACCGATATTTGCCGACGTTTTGCTAATCGCCCGCCTAAACGCCTGATTTTTGATCGGCAATTACGCGAGGCGAAACGACTGCTGCTTTTTTCCGACAATGCTGTCAACGAGATCGCCTGGCAATTAGGTTTTAAAGATCCGGCTTATTTTGCCCGTTTCTTTAATCGCCTTGCTGGCTGTTCTCCTTCGCAGTTTCGCCAACGTGAAGTTCCCTCTTTTCTCAACTAAGAAGAGTAAAAACATGATGAAAAAAAGCGTCGCTATGCTGGCGGTGTGTATGCTGGCGCAAAGCCACCTTGCCATTGCTGCCGGTACTCCTGCGCCTCAAGAGATCAACATTGTTTTACTGGGCACCAAAGGCGGGCCTTCTTTGCTCAATACAGCCAGACTACCGCAAGCGACGGCGCTTACTATCGGCGATAAAATATGGCTGATAGATGCCGGCTACGGCGCCAGTCTGCAACTGGTGAAAAATGGCATTCCACTGCGCAACATCAATACTATTTTGCTCACCCATCTGCACAGCGACCACATACTGGATTATCCTTCCTTGCTGATGAATGCCTGGGCGAGTGGTCTGAAAGACCATACCATACAGGTTTATGGCCCGCCGGGAACCCAGGCGATGACGAAGGCTAGCTGGAAGGTCTTTGACAGGGATATCACGCTACGCATGGAAGAAGAGGGGAAACCCGATCCGCGCAACCTGGTTAAGGCGACCGATATTGGCCAGGGCGTCATCTATAAAGATGAACTGGTCACAATAAGCGCGCTGAAAGTGCCTCATTCCCCTTTCCCGGACGGTGAAGCGTTTGCTTACCGTTTTGATACCCAGGGTAAGCGAATCGTCTTCTCTGGCGATACGTCCTGGTTTCCGCCGCTTGCAACGTTTGCCCAGGGGGCGGATATCCTGGTACATGAGGCGGTACATGTCCCCTCGGTAGCAAAACTGGCTAATAGTATTGGCAACGGAAAAACGCTGGCTGAAGCGATTGCGTCGCATCACACCACGATTGAAGATGTCGGTAAGATTGCTCGCGAGGCCCACGTGAAAAAACTGGTGTTAAGTCATCTGGTGCCTGCAACGGTTGCGGATGACGTCTGGCAACAGGAAGCCATGAAAAATTACCCTGGCCCTGTCATTGTCGGTCATGACAATATGACGATAAGCGTACCGTAAGTATCAGGGCAGGGATAAACCCACGGGCTGACATGATGTCAGCCCGTTATGCTTTTGGCGATCAGCATGACGCGCAGAGCTTTTGTCTAAAACATTATTTTTTCTAAACACTACTTGCTGATTTTTATGCACAATAAAGGTAAAATGATTGCTCTGGTGAAATATCACTAAATAAGAATGTCACGGATGGAATTTATACAGTGTTAAAAGCAATGCGTTTCTTTGTCTGCCGGCCATCAGTAATATCCTCTGTACCGGCTCCTCGTTGCCAAAGTGAAGGTTAGATTAAACGAATCAAAAAATATCCGAACTGTACAATTTTTATATCAAACATATTTAACTGCAAAATACTGCAAACGTGCGCGAATACACTTAATCAGTAGTATGGCTAATGCATACTTTATTTCCTAAACTTTCTTATTATCTATTTGAATATTTCTGGTTAAACCAAATGGACAAACGGATACCAGACACTCGAAAGGATAACTGCAGGCTTCTGGTTTAGGATTGCAGTTACCAGGACAGTGGCTATTTTCTTTAAGCGATTTCCATAGAACAGGATTAAACCTGGTAACGTTGTAAACAGTAACGGGATAAAGTTTATCGTTTATTAAGACCCCCTTATTAAAGGGGATGATAATGCTACCTGGAGGCATGTAAACATCTGCCTGATACCATAAGGTCAATCTAAGATTTTTTAGGCTATGTATGCATGAGAACGACACTCCGGTAGAGGGACTTATAACTGTATCAACGACCTTCCATTCCATTACAGAAACCTTTTAAGTGAAATAGTCAATGGTGTAAATTACATTTTCCGCAAGCCTATTCAGGATAGATGAAAATCTGAGAAACATAACTCGTTGAAAACGATCGTTTTTTATTGACCACTCTATTTATATTGATTTTTTAATAAGTTATTTATTTTATGCTCTTATTTTGTTTACATTCTATTACATTTTTGTATTTTAAGCGTGGTGTAAATATTGGGCGGTAGTGGATGTTATAATGCTCAATTATTAAACTGTAAGTGACTGTTGTATTTCTTATTTATAAATACCGCAACCTGTAAGCGCAGCGGTACATTTTACCCGGCATTGACAGGGAGAAGGTACGTATCAACCAGAGAGTACAAAACAGTGAAAGAATATATTCTTCAGGCAATAAATGATCGCTAACGTGTAAAAATAACCGACGTATCTAAAAAATGTGAACGTGTGGCTGGTCTTTATTTAAACGATGATCTTCGCAATGGCGCATTAATGGCTGACATTGGCGGTTCGTTGATCGGGTTGTGCGCGGTGAAAGGCTATATTTCTTCCGTTGGGGGAAGTATGTCAGAGGCATTCTGGTATTATACCGGGTGCATGTAAATCCGGGGTGGGCAGAAAGCCCACCCTCGGTTTATTGCCTTTATCGTGGATTAGGGATGCGAGATAAAGCGAGAAAGGCGTTGCAGCAGTAACCGGTTTTCTTCGCGCAGCCGTGAATTCTCTTCCAGCAGCGTTAACGCGACCGCGATCCCAGGCCAGTCGAGCGCCAGCTCCTCGCGTAAGCGTAGCGCGCGTTGTACCACGCTCGCTGCGCGATCGTCGAATTGCCAGTCGGCGTTATCGTCTTCGTAAGGCTCAATTACGCCAAGTCCGACGATTTCGTTTAGCTCCTCTTCCGTCACGCCGGTGTGCAAACAAAATTCGGTGATGGTAAAGGTGACAGTGATGTTAGCCATTATGCTTTCCCCCATTGCTGGCGTGGGTCAAAGGACGACTGCGCGTCCGCCAGTTGTTGCCACAGGGCAGCTGTTTTCTCGTCAGGTTTCGGCGGCATAACGATTTTGATGATGGCATAGAGATCGCCAGTGTGCTTTTTACTGGCTAATCCTTTTCCTTTGATACGCAGCCGCTGACCTGCCTGGCTACCGGGGGGAATGGTCAGCAAAATACGCTCTTTAAGCGTTGGCACAGACACCTTAGCGCCGAGCGCCGCCTCCCATGGGGCAAGCGGAAGGACGACTTCCAGATCCTGATTGACAATATCAAAGAGCGGATGCGGGGCAATATGGATAACGAGCCATAAATCGCCATTAGGTCCGCCGTTTTCCCCCGGCGTGCCCTGGCCTTTCAGTCTGATTCGTTGCCCGTTGCTGACGCCAGCCGGGATTTTCACATTCAATGTTTTGGGAATTTCCCGCTCCACCAGGCCGAACGCGTTATAAACGGGGACGGAATAGCTAATCGTACGCTGGTGCTCTTCCAGCGTTTCTTCCAGGAATACCGCCACTTCAATTTCGATATCATGACCGCGTGCGGCGTGGCGGTGGTGCGAATGGCGACCGTGCTGACCAAAAATAGACGAGAAAATATCATCAAAATCTTCGGCGTTATACGGCTGGCCTTCGTGTTGCTGGAACTGGCGATTAAATTGTGGATCGTTACGGTGTTGCCATAACTGGTCATACTCGGCGCGCCGTTGCTCATCACTCAGCACTTCCCATGCTTCAGCAACCTCTTTGAAACGGGCTTCGGCATCGGGTTCTTTGCTGACATCTGGATGGTACTTGCGGGCCAGTCGGCGATAGGCGGTCTTAATCGTCTTGAGATCGTCCGTCGGTTTCACGCCCATAATGGCGTAATAATCCTTAAGTTCCATAGCATCATCTCGCTAAATCAATACATACAGAAGGGACCCCAAAAAGGTTTCTCCACTAAGTGTAGGGTAAACCTGAAAAGTGCGTATGAAAACACCAGTTATATCATTAGTAAGAATAAATTACGTTGTTCGACTATCAGAAGGTTGCGCAGCGCGCCGACATAACTTTACAGGGGAAAGGTTGCCAAAACCGCGCCAGTGGCTAAGATAACTCGCGTTAAACAGTGAGGGCGCAATGGCGAAACAACAACGGATGGGCTGGTGGTTTCTTTGCCTTGCATGTGTCGTGGTAATGGTTTGTACCGCGCAACGCATGGCGGGCCTGCACGCCTTGCAGATGCAGGCGACGGCCTCTGCTGCGGTGGTCAGCGCTCCCTCCTCGACAGATGACGGCTCGCCGGTCACCCCCTGCGAATTAAGCGCCAAGTCGCTGCTGGCGGCGCCTCCGGTACTCTTTGAAGGCGCTATCCTTGCGCTTTGTCTACTGCTTTCCTTACTGGCGCCTGTCCGGGTCATGCGCCTGCCGTTTTCGCCTCCACGGGCTATTTCGCCGCCCACATTACGGGTACATCTACGATTTTGTGTCTTCCGTGAATGACAGACCGGTTATTGCTAACGGTTAATTACTCATTCACGGAGAAAAAATATGATGATTTTGTTCAGGCGGATACTGTTCTGCCTGTTATGGCTTTGGCTGCCCGTCTCCTGGGCGGCAGAAAGCGGCTGGCTGCGTTCGCCCGATAACGACCATGCCAGCATACGGCTACGTGCCGATACGTCCGCTAACGGTGAGACCCGGCTGTTGCTTGACGTCAAACTGGAAAACGGCTGGAAAACCTACTGGCGCGCGCCGGGGGAAGGGGGCGTGGCGCCCTCTATCGCCTGGAAAGGCGACATGCCTGAGGTAAGCTGGTTCTGGCCAACCCCCTCGCGCTTTGATGTGGCGAATATCACCACCCAGGGATATCACGACGAGGTGACCTTTCCGATGATCGTGCGCGGTACGCCGCCCGCGACCTTGAGCGGCGTGTTGACGTTATCAACCTGCAGCAATGTTTGTCTGTTGACCGATTACCCCTTTTCCGTGACGCCCACTGTGCAGAATGCCGATTTTGCCCATGACTATGCGCGGGCGATGGGTAAAGTTCCGCTCCGCAGTGGACTAACGGACTCGCTTGACGTCGGCTATCGCCCGGGAGAACTGGTGGTCACTGCTACGCGAGCGGCGGGCTGGTCATCGCCCTGGCTCTATCTTGACACCATAGATGACGTCGATTTTGCGAAGCCTCGCCTGCGCGTAGAGGGCGACAGGTTACAGGCGACGGTGCCGGTGACGGACAGTTGGGGCGAAAAGGCGCCCGATTTGCGCAACAAATCGCTGACCCTCGTGTTAGCCGATGGCGCTATCGCCCAGGAGAGCACGCAAACCATTGGCGCTGCGCCAGCGCAAACGCTGGACAATGCGGCGCTACCTTTCTGGCAAGTTGTAATGATGGCGCTGATCGGCGGACTGATTCTTAATTTAATGCCCTGCGTACTGCCGGTCCTGGGCATGAAACTTGGCTCTATTTTATTGGTAGAGGAAAAAAGCCGCTCTCACATCAGGCGACAATTTTTGGCTTCGGTCGCCGGTATCATTGCGTCATTTATGGCGCTGGCGGCGTTTATGACCCTCCTTCGCCTGTCAAACCATGCGCTGGCCTGGGGAGTCCAGTTCCAGAATGCATGGTTTATTGGTTTTATGGCGCTGGTGATGTTGTTGTTTAGCGCCAGCCTGTTCGGGCTTTTTGAGTTCAGGCTTCCCTCATCTATGACCACGAAACTGGCCACTTACGGCGGTAACGGTATGTCGGGACATTTCTGGCAGGGGGCATTCGCCACGCTGCTGGCGACGCCTTGTAGCGCGCCGTTTCTGGGCACGGCGGTCGCGGTGGCGCTCACGGCGTCGCTGCCGACGCTGTGGGGGCTGTTCCTTGCGCTTGGCCTGGGAATGAGCGCGCCGTGGCTACTGGTCGCGATACGACCAGGGCTTGCGCTACGTTTACCGCGCCCCGGGCGCTGGATGAATGTCCTGCGCAGGATCCTCGGTCTGATGATGCTGGGGTCGGCTATCTGGCTGGCGACGTTACTCCTGCCGCATTTCGGCTTCACTGCGTCAAAGAGCGCGCAAGACACGGTTCAGTGGCAACCGTTGAGTGAACAGGCAATCCAGTCGGCGCTGGCGCAGCATAAGCGGGTATTTGTCGATGTCACTGCGGACTGGTGTATTACCTGTAAAGTGAATAAATACAACGTCCTGCAAAAAGAGGATGTGCAGGCCGCCTTGCAACAGCCGGATGTTGTGGCGCTGCGGGGAGACTGGACGCTGCCGTCCGATGCTATTACAGATTTTCTGAAAACGCGTGGCCAGGTCGCCGTGCCGTTTAATCAGGTATATGGCCCCGGCTTGCCGGAAGGGGAGGCATTGCCCACTTTGCTGACCCGCGATGCGGTATTACAAACGTTGAAAAAAGCGAAAGGAATAACCCAATGAAATACATGATTGTTTTGCTGCTGGCGCTGTTTTCGACGCTGAGCATCGCGCAAGAAACCGCCCCTTTTACGCCGGATCAAGAAAAGCAGATTGAAAATCTGATCCATGCGGCGTTGTTTAACGATCCTGCCAGCCCGCGGATAGGCGCTAAACACCCTAAGCTGACGCTGGTGAACTTTACGGATTACAACTGCCCGTACTGCAAACAGCTCGATCCGATGCTGGAAAAGATTGTGCAGAAATATCCTGACGTTGCGGTCATTATTAAACCGCTGCCATTCAAAGGAGAGAGTTCCATACTGGCGGCGCGTATTGCGCTGACCACCTGGCGCGAGCATCCGCAACAGTTCCTCGCGCTACATGAAAAACTCATGCAAAAGCGCGGTTACCATACGGATGACAGTATTAAACAGGCCCAGCAGAAAGCAGGGGCTACGCCAGTGACGCTGGATGAAAAAAGCATGGAAACGATACGCACTAATTTGCAGTTGGCAAGGCTGGTCGGCGTGCAAGGAACGCCAGCGACGATCATTGGCGACGAGCTGATTCCGGGCGCGGTGCCCTGGGATACGCTGGAAGCGGTGGTGAAAGAAAAACTGGCGGCTGCCAATGGCGGCTAAACTGCGGCGTTGGCTGCGTGAAGCCGCGGTTTTTCTGGCGCTCCTCATCGCGATAATGGTGGTCATGGACGTCTGGCGCGCGCCGCAGGCGCCTCCGGCGTTTGCCGCGACACCGTTACATACGCTGACGGGAGAGTCGACAACTCTGGCGACCTTGAGCGAAGAACGCCCCGTACTGCTCTATTTTTGGGCCAGCTGGTGCGGGGTATGCCGCTTTACTACGCCTGCGGTCGCTCGCCTGGCGGCTGAAGGGGAAAACGTCATGACCGTTGCGCTCCGCTCCGGCGATGACGCTGAGGTTGCCCGCTGGCTGGCGCGCAAGGGCGTTGACTTCCCGGTCGTCAATGATGCTAAAGGCGCCTTATCCGCTGGCTGGGAAATCAGCGTGACACCAACGCTGGTGGTGGTTTCACAAGGTCGGGTTGTGTTCACCACCAGCGGCTGGACCAGCTATTGGGGCATGAAGCTTCGGCTGTGGTGGGCAAAAACGTTCTGAATATGCGCCGGGGTTTCCCGGCGCTAACGCGTTTACTGTAAGAAAAACCCCCGTTTTGCGAAATCGTTCCCGGAAAAATGATCCATTTCTGTCACACTCAGAACGATTTGATAACAACAAGAGGTCATAGGGATGAAAAAATCATTACTCGCTGTTGCTGTGGCAGGGGCTGTTTTGTTGTCATCCGCCGTACAGGCGCAGACAACGCCGGAAGGTTATCAATTACAACAGGTGCTGATGATGAGCCGCCATAATCTGCGGGCGCCGCTGGCGAATAATGGCAGCGTACTGGCGCAGTCGACGCCGAACGCCTGGCCGGCGTGGGACGTTCCCGGCGGGCAACTGACGACGAAAGGCGGCGTGCTGGAAGTCTATATGGGACATTACACACGTGAATGGCTGGTCGCGCAGGGGCTGATACCGTCGGGAGAATGTCCGGCGCCCGACACGGTATATGCCTATGCGAATAGTTTGCAGCGCACCGTCGCCACCGCGCAATTTTTCATTACCGGCGCTTTCCCCGGCTGTGATATTCCTGTTCATCATCAGGAAAAAATGGGCACTATGGACCCTACCTTCAATCCGGTAATTACCGATGATTCCGCCGCGTTCCGGCAACAGGCCGTACAGGCGATGGAAAAGGCGCGTAGTCAGCTGCATCTTGATGAGAGTTATAAACTGCTTGAGCAGATAACGCATTATCAGGACTCGCCGTCCTGCAAAGAGAAGCATCAGTGTTCGCTAATCGACGCGAAAGATACCTTCAGCGCGAACTATCAGCAAGAGCCTGGCGTGCAGGGGCCGCTTAAAGTAGGGAACTCGCTGGTGGATGCGTTTACCCTGCAATATTACGAAGGGTTTCCGATGGATCAGGTCGCCTGGGGCGGGATCCACACCGATCGGCAGTGGAAGGTGCTGTCAAAACTGAAAAACGGCTATCAGGACAGCCTGTTTACCTCACCCACGGTGGCGCGCAATGTCGCTGCGCCGCTGGTGAAATATATCGATAAGGTGCTGGTTGCCGATCGCGTTAGCGCGCCGAAGGTTACCGTGCTGGTGGGGCATGATTCCAATATCGCGTCGCTGCTGACGGCCCTGGATTTTAAACCCTATCAGCTCCATGACCAGTATGAGAGAACGCCGATTGGCGGCCAGCTTGTCTTCCAACGCTGGCATGACGGCAACGCTAACCGGGATTTGATGAAAATCGAGTATGTCTACCAGAGCGCCCGGCAGTTACGTAACGCGGAAGCGTTAACGCTCAAATCGCCCGCGCAAAGGGTAACCCTGGAACTGAAAGGATGTCCGGTGGATGCGAACGGCTTCTGTCCGCTGGATAAGTTCGATAACGTCATGAACACTGCCGCAAAATAGCCGTATGCCCCCGCGCAGGCGGGGGCGTTTGTGTTATACGTTCTTACGTTCGATGATTTGTTCGCCCCAGAAGAGCGAGTCTTTGTCCGTTTTCTCAAAGGCTTTGATCAGCACCTCATCGCCACCTTCTTCCCATATTTTTTCTGCCAGTTTCTCGTCATAGTGAGCGACTTCAAAAATGGCTTCGGCAATTTCCGGCGACGTATTACGCAGGCTTGCCCATTCGCCGACGCGGTGCGCTTTTGCTTCTTGAGTTGGCATTCGAATCCTCCTGTTGAAGATTAGCCGTTGAGTTTGACTGCCAGACCGGCGACGTATTCCCCCTGATAGCGAGCGATAGAGAGTTCCTCCTGGCTTGGTTGACGTGAACCGTCGCCTCCGGCGATAGTCGTTGCGCCGTAAGGCGTGCCGCCGCGAACCTGGGAGACGTCAAAGAGTTCCTGTGCGGCATAGCCTATCGGGACAATCACCATCCCATGATGGGCAAGCGTAGTCCAGGTCGAGGTGATGGTCTGCTCCTGGCCACCGCCCGTTCCGGTAGAACTGAACACGCTGCCGAGCTTGCCGTATAGCGCGCCGGATGCCCACAGTCCACCGGTTTGATCCAGGAAGGTACGCATCTGGCCTGACATATTGCCAAACCGGGTTGGCGTACCAAAAATAATGGCATCGTAATCCGCCAGCTCCTGTGGGGTGGCAACCGGTGCGTTTTGCGTTTTACCGCCAGCTTTTGCGAAGATTTCAGGCGGCATTGTTTCTGGCACACGCTTTATAATGACCTCTGCGCCGTCGACTTTCTTTGCCCCTTCCGCCACCGCGTGCGCCATGGTTTCAATGTGTCCGTACATGGAATAATAGAGCACCAGAATCTTTGCCATTTGTACTACTCCTCAGATTAATCAGGTGTGTAGCGATTCGCTACGTCTATTTAAAGATATGCTCTCCTGTGAAGAGTGCAAATTTCAGCGCCATTTCTTTGATTTATAACAATAATTAATTTGGCGACCTTTGTTGCAAAATGATACATTTTTAAGCGCTTTGATTTTCCCAAATATAAGAATAACTTATTTATTTCTTATGGTTATTATTCTGCGTATTCGGCTTCCAATGTTGCAGAATATTTCGGTAAGCGGCCTACCACGACGTTTTTCACTATGCTTAATGTTACGCGGCGTTACTGATGATATCGTTCATACGCTGCGCGAGGAGATACTCCTCATTACCTATGCAATATGATGTCTAATCTATGACGGAGGTCAGTAATGGCAAACCATCGTGGCGGTTCCGGTAATTTTGCGGAAGACCGCGAAAGAGCATCAGAAGCAGGTCGTAAAGGTGGTCAGCACAGCGGGGGCAATTTTAAGAATGACCCGCAGCGTGCATCCGAAGCAGGCAAAAAAGGGGGCAAAAGCAGTAACCGTAATAGCTAGCCTGCGTCACAACAGCAAGACGCTGAGCGTTTCGCGCTAAAAAGCGTCATGCGCCACCGCCGCCGGATTTCCGGCGGTTTTTTAGTTTATAAGCCGGATTTGGTATGCTTGCGTCCTGACAAAAAGGAGAGGGCGCATGTCGCAACGCACAGAGAAAAAAATCGGGAAACGCTCGCAGGCCACCGGTGCAAAACGGCAGCTTATCTTAACTGCCGCGCTTGCTGTTTTTTCCCAGTATGGCATTCATGGCGCGCGTCTTGAGCAGGTCGCCGAGCGGGCTGGCGTCTCCAAAACCAATCTGCTTTATTATTATCCCTCGAAAGAGGCGCTGTATGTCGCGGTAATGCGACAGATCCTGGATGTCTGGCTGGCGCCGCTCAAGGCGTTTCGCGCAGAATTTTCCCCTCTGGAGGCCATCAAAGAGTATATCCGTCTCAAGCTGGAAGTTTCGCGTGATTATCCGCAGGCGTCGCGGCTCTTCTGTATGGAGATGCTGGCGGGCGCGCCGCTCTTGATGGAGGAACTGACCGGCGATCTAAAAGCGTTGATAGATGAAAAATCCGCGCTGATTGCCGGATGGGTGCACAGCGGGAAACTGGCGCCCGTCTCCCCGCACCATTTGATCTTCATGATTTGGGCCGCCACGCAACATTACGCCGATTTTGCCCCTCAGGTTGAGGCGGTAACCGGCGCGACGCTTCGCGATGAAGCCTTTTTTAACCAAACGGTCGAAAGCGTTCAGCGCATTATTATTGAAGGGATTCGCGTGCGTTAACCGGCTGGCGGCAGCGGGCAGCTCAAATCACCCTCTTCACATTGCAGCAGCGAGGCTAAAAACGCTTCGCGTTCGTTCGTTTTATCGGTCAGGCACTGGCTGGCGATCATGGGTTGCACGCTGCCGCCCTCCGTACCTGAGCGAATCAGAGCGCAATCGGCGTCCCGCAGTGCAATCCATGCCACCTGCGCTTTTTGCAACAGCTCGCGCTGCGGCGGTTGCGCACGCTTAATCGCGCTTTGATAGGTTTCGTTCAGCTTTTTATCTGCCGCCTGGTATTGCGCGGCGGCGCAGCGATTCATTTCCAGCTGCGTACTGGCGCTGGCACACTCATCGGCCAACGCCTGACTGCTGAACAACAACGCCGCGCAGGTAAGGAAAATTCGTTTCATACGGTCCTCTGACGCGAGTAAAAAGGCTCCATTGACGGAGCCTTAATTAACCACAGTATTAGCCAATTGTCATCAGGCTGGCATTACCGCCAGCGGCGGCAGTGTTTACGCTCAGCGAACGTTCAATATAGAGCCGTTCCAGCAGTATATTGCTTTCGCCGCGGGCGAACCCCTGTACCGACACTATCGCGCCTTCGCGGGCGGCGACGGCTTCGCAAACGGTTCGCAGCTTGTCGGAGTCGCCGTGGAAAATCACCGCGTCAAACGGCTGCGCCATCAGCGTTTCCGCTTTCGCAAACTGGACACGCGCCGCGACGGCGGCGGGAAGACGTTTCGCCAGATCGCGGTGGAAGGCGTCGTCTGACCATAGCGCCTGACTGCCGACGGCGAGAACGGCGGCAAGCTGCGTCAACGCGTCCTGTTCGTCATCAGCCAGGCATAATACCCGTTCACGCGGCAACAGCGTCCAGGTATTACGCTCGCCGGTCGGCCCCGGTAGCAGGCGCTGCGTGCCGGCCTGCGCCAGATCGGCGAATTGTCGGCAGAGCGTCTGTAGCGCCGGGCGATCCGCCGCCCATTGCGTCAGAGCGGTCAACGGCGCGAGTAGCGTGGTTTTAAGCTGCGCATCCACCGGGTAACGCGCATCCTGACGAGTTAGCGTCGTATTGAGCGCATTGGGCGGGCGGTGTGCCAGCAGGCGGTAGAGATAGAGCGGTCCTCCCGCTTTTGGCCCGGTGCCGGACAGGCCTTCGCCGCCAAACGGCTGGACGCCGACGACCGCGCCCACCATATTACGGTTAACGTACAGGTTGCCGACGTGGGCGGAACCGGTGACTTGCGCAATGGTTTCATCAATACGGGTATGTACGCCCAGCGTTAGCCCGTAGCCGGAAGTGTTAATCTGTTCGATAAGTTCCGCCAGTTGGTTACGGTTATAACGCACGACGTGCAGCACGGGCCCGAAGACCTCTTTTTCCAGTTCTGCGAAGTTTTCCAGCTCAATAAGCGTGGGCATAACAAACGTACCGGTCTGCCATTCCTGCGCGTCATCGCTGTTTTCACGCGCGGCCTGGAAAACCGGGCGGCCTTTGGCGCGCATTGTCTGGATATGACGTTCAATGTTGGCTTTGGCCTCGCTATCGATCACCGGCCCGATATCGGTCGTCAGACGGCCTGGATTCCCCATCCGACACTCCGCCATCGCGCCGCGTAACATTTTCAGCGTATGTTCGGCGATATCCTCCTGCAAACACAGCACGCGGAGCGCGGAACAGCGTTGTCCGGCGCTGTCGAAAGCGGAAGCCAGCACATCCACGACCACCTGCTCGGTGAGCGCGGAAGAGTCGACAATCATAGCGTTCATACCGCCGGTTTCCGCAATCAACGGAATAGGGCGACCCTGGGCGTCAAGACGCGTGGCGATGTTGCGCTGCAACAACGTCGCGACCTCCGTGGAGCCGGTAAACATCACGCCGCGTACACGCGCATCGGCGGTAAGCTGGGCGCCGACGGTTTCTCCCCGTCCCGGCAACAGTTGCACGACGCCCGGCGGTACGCCCGCTTCCAGCAAAATGGCAATGCCCTGGGCGGCAATCAGCGATGTCTGCTCGGCTGGTTTCGCCAGAACGCTGTTACCTGCCGCCAGCGCGGCGGCGATTTGGCCGGTGAAAATGGCCAGCGGGAAGTTCCACGGACTGATACAGACCACCGGCCCTAACGGGCGATGCGTTTCGTTATCGAAATCGTCACGTACTTGACCGGCATAATAATGGAGGAAGTCTACCGCTTCGCGCACTTCGGCAATGGCGTTGCTGAACGTTTTCCCCGCTTCACGCACCAACAGGCCAATCAACTGCTGCATTTGGTCTTCCATCAATACCGCCGCCCGCTGCAAAATGGCGGCGCGTTCTTGCGGCGGCGTCGCAAACCAAACCGGCGCCTGATTGACCGCGTTTTGCAACGCCTGTTCAACCTCGCTTTCTGTCGCTTCGCGTCCCCAGCCAACAATATCTTTCGGTTCCGCCGGGTTGATAACCGGCGTCATCTCACCGTCGGCCACCGGTTGTTCCAGCACAGGTTTGGCCTGCCATTTCTGCATGGCGTTGCTTAACAGGGCAGAAGAAAGCGAGGCGAGGCGATGTTCATTCGCTAAATCAAGTCCGGCGGAGTTTATCCGACCTTCGCCGTACAGATCGCGCGGCAGCGGAATTTTCGGATGCGGTATGCCAGCCTGACCTTCCTGCTGCGCCAGTTTTTCCACGGCCTCGACCGGGTCGGCCACCAGTTCATCGAGCGGTAGGGTGGCATCGGCGATGCGGTTGACAAAAGAGGTGTTGGCGCCGTTTTCGAGCAGGCGTCGTACCAGATAGGCCAGCAGGGTTTCGTGTGTTCCCACCGGCGCGTAAATACGGCAGGGACGGTTAAGTTTTCCGTCCGCTACTTTACCGGTGACCTGTTCATACAGCGGTTCGCCCATGCCGTGCAGGCACTGGAATTCGTACTGACCCGGATAGTAATTTTGCCCGGCCAGATGATATATCGCTGCCAGTGTGTGAGCGTTATGGGTCGCGAACTGCGGGTAGATCAGATTAGGTACGGCAAGCAATTTTTTCGCGCAGGCCAGATAAGAGACATCGGTATACACTTTGCGGGTATAAACCGGATAACCCTCCAGCCCTTCCATTTGCGCGCGTTTGATTTCGCTATCCCAGTAGGCGCCTTTCACCAGACGAATCATCAGCCGACGGCGGCTACGGGAGGCCAGATCGACTAAATAATCAATGACCAGCGGGCAGCGTTTCTGGTAAGCCTGGATCACAAAGCCAATGCCGTTCCAGCCCGCCAGTTCGGGTTCGAAGCAGAGTTTTTCCAGCAGATCGAGCGAGATCTCCAGACGATCCGCCTCTTCGGCGTCGATATTGAGACCGATATCATACTGGCGCGCCAGCAGCGTCAGGGATTTCAGGCGCGGATAAAGCTCCTCCATTACCCGATCGTATTGCGCGCGACTATAGCGTGGATGCAGGGCGGACAGCTTAATCGAGATGCCTGGCCCTTCGTAAATACCGCGACCGTTAGACGCTTTGCCGATGGCATGAATCGCTTGCTGGTAAGAAACCATATAGGCCTGCGCATCGGCGGCGGTTAACGCGGCTTCGCCCAGCATATCGTAAGAATAGCGGAACCCTTTCTCTTCCAGTTTTCGGGCATTCGCCAGCGCCTGAGCAATGGTTTCACCAGTCACGAACTGCTCGCCCATTAAACGCATCGCCATGTCGACGCCTTTGCGGATTAACGGTTCGCCGCTCTTGCCGATAATGCGGTTCAGCGAGCGCGAAAGATTGGCTTCGTTATGCGTTGAGACCAGTCGGCCGGTAAAGAGCAGCCCCCAGGTGGCGGCGTTTACAAACAGCGACGGGCTACGGCCAATATGCGACTGCCAGTTGCCATTACTGATTTTGTCGCGAATTAACGCATCGCGCGTAGCTTTGTCGGGAATACGCAGTAGCGCTTCCGCCAGACACATCAGCGCAACGCCTTCTTGCGAAGAGAGGGAAAACTCCTGCAACAGGCCTTGTACCATACCCGCGCGACCGCTGGCGGATTTTTGATTGCGCAATTTCTCCGCCAGTTGATACGCCAGTTTATGAGCCTGCTCAGCGACAGGCGGCGACAGGCGCGCCTGTTCCATTAGCATTGACACCGCATCGGTTTCCGGGCGGCGCCAGGCGGCGGTGATGGCGGCGCGAGAGACGGATTGGGGAAGAATCTGTTCGGCAAACTCCAGAAAGGGCTGATGCGGCTCATCCTGCGGCGCGACCGGCTCCTCGCTTTCATTTGCCGCGCCGGCAAACAGCGCAGGTAGCTCCGGTAGCGTATCGCTATTTTCCAGCTTGTCCAGATAGCTAAAGATTGCCTGTTTTATTAACCAGTGCGGCGTGCGATCGATACGCGACGCGGCCATTTTGATCCGTTCGCGCGTGGCGTCGTCCAGCTTAACCCCCATCGTGGTGGTTCCCATACCCTCTACTCCTGTTATTCGCTCTGTCTGCTAACCAATAGTTAGCGGAAAATATCCACTATGTTGCAACTTTGTGCAACCGCGTTAAATGTGACCTGCGTTGCAAGCTTAAAAATGAATAAATTGTTAAAAAAAGAAAGAGGGAGTCTGACGGGGAAAACCATCTGGATTTATTTTCTCTGCGGTAGTTAACACTTTTAAAAGGTGCAACCGCAAAAAATGTGAGAGAGTGCAACCTGGAGAAAAATAGTATCCCTCTGCAATCAAATTTGATGTAAATGGTGTGTTAAATCGATTGTGAATAACCACCGCTTCCGGCAGGATACGGTCGCCCTGGTAAACATAACACCCTTGCCACGTTCCGGCAGGGTACAAAACGGCACGCTACGGTAGTGCCAATAAATAAATTTGGAGAACCTTGATGGCTATTAGCACACCGATGTTGGTGACATTCTGTGTCTATATTTTTGGCATGATATTGATTGGGTTTATCGCCTGGCGCTCAACCAAAAACTTTGATGACTATATTCTTGGCGGTCGCAGTCTGGGGCCGTTTGTTACGGCTTTATCAGCCGGCGCGTCGGATATGAGCGGCTGGCTGTTAATGGGGCTGCCTGGCGCTATCTTTCTGTCGGGGATCTCTGAAAGCTGGATCGCCATTGGCCTGACGTTAGGCGCATGGATTAACTGGAAGCTGGTGGCCGGGCGCCTGCGCGTGCATACCGAATTTAACAATAACGCGCTCACGCTGCCGGACTATTTTACCGGTCGGTTTGAGGATAAGAGCCGAGTCCTGCGTATTATTTCCGCGTTGGTTATTCTGCTGTTTTTCACCATCTATTGCGCGTCAGGTATTGTCGCTGGAGCACGACTGTTCGAAAGCACCTTCGGTATGAGCTATGAAACCGCACTGTGGGCGGGGGCCGCGGCAACCATTATTTATACCTTTATCGGCGGGTTTCTTGCCGTTAGCTGGACGGATACCGTTCAGGCCAGCCTGATGATTTTTGCGTTAATCCTGACGCCGGTGATGGTTATTGTCGGCGTAGGCGGTTTTAGCGAGTCGCTGGAGGTGATCAAGCAAAAGAGCATCGAGAATGTCGACATGCTCAAGGGGCTGAATTTTGTCGCTATTATTTCCCTGATGGGCTGGGGACTGGGTTACTTCGGTCAGCCGCATATCCTGGCGCGCTTTATGGCGGCGGATTCCCATCACAGTATTGTTCATGCGCGTCGTATCAGTATGACCTGGATGATTCTGTGTCTGGCGGGCGCGGTGGCGGTGGGCTTCTTTGGCATTGCGTACTTTAACAACAACCCCGCGCTGGCCGGGGCGGTGAACCAAAACTCAGAACGCGTATTTATTGAACTGGCGCAGATCCTGTTTAACCCGTGGATTGCCGGTATTTTGCTGTCTGCTATCCTGGCGGCGGTGATGTCGACGTTGAGCTGTCAGTTGCTGGTATGCTCCAGCGCGATTACAGAAGATTTATATAAGGCTTTTCTGCGTAAAAGCGCCAGCCAGCAAGAGCTGGTATGGGTAGGGCGAGTGATGGTGCTGGTGGTAGCGCTGATCGCCATTGCGCTGGCGGCGAACCCCGATAACCGTGTGCTGGGGCTGGTGAGCTACGCCTGGGCTGGATTCGGCGCGGCATTTGGGCCTGTTGTCCTGTTTTCTGTGATGTGGTCGCGTATGACACGTAACGGCGCGCTGGCGGGAATGATTATTGGCGCGGTGACGGTTATCGTCTGGAAACAATATGGCTGGCTGGATCTGTATGAGATCATCCCTGGCTTCATTTTCGGCAGCCTGGGGATCGTAATCTTTAGCCTGCTTGGCAAAGCGCCGACAGCAGCGATGCAGGAACGCTTTGCAAAAGCGGACGCGCATTATCACTCCGCGCCGCCGTCGAAGCTACAGGCGGAATAACCGACATGTCCGATAGCATTATTGCCATCGGACATATTTTACCAGGCGGCGTTATACGCCTGCCTGGTCCTCTGATAAGTCCCGGACCGATTGACTGAAGATGTTCAGGTAAATGAGGACGCTCTCTCAAACTATTTTTAGCCCTTGAGCGCCATTAACGCGGGCGTAATACGTCTCGAGTAATCACTAACTGGCCATATATGAAATCGCCTGTTAATAGTACCAATAGCCTTGACGCAATAGAGTAATGACAAAAATTAAAACGAGTCAGCGTTACTGGCGTAAGTATGCCGCACAAAATTTTGCATAAATAATGCCGTTTTAGCGATGGGAGAGAGGACACGTTAACTACTCCGTTTTAACCTTTTATATGTTGAATATTCAATGGGTTATGGGTGGTTTCACCATTAATACCCATAGTAGCTAATGATTATCTTTTTTAGTCTCCTGCCAATGAAATAATTGTGTAATCTTTCTGTAAGAGACTGACAATGACGCAATAATGTTTGGTTAATGCATGGTGAATATATTGTTGCATTATTGATGTTTTGTGTTGTACTTAGTAGTAATAGCGGTAGTTCCCCGGCAGTGATGGTCACTCACTATGGAGATCGCGAATGGTAATGTCCGCACCAGGACACATTATTTACAGTAGTTACAACACCCTGTACGGACATTCTCTCTCCGGTGGTGGTCTTGTCATCTTAAAAGCTCTCATCATTTCTCTTACTGTCCATACCCATGACGTCATATGTGGTGCGCGTAGCCGTGTGTGGCGTCGTTTCAAAAAGCAAGCTAAGGCTTACAAGGAAGCCAACCCTCAGATGTGTGTGCGCATAATCGCGTTCAAGAGAACGCGGGTGATGTATACCTACAACTCAAGGTGCTATCCATGGGAAGACAAAAAGCAGTGATCAAAGCTCGTCGTGAAGCAAAGCGTGTGTTGAGACGAGATTCGCGTAGTCATAAGCAACGTGAAGAAGAATCGGTCACGTCACTGGTACAGATGGGCGGAGTAGAAGCCATTGGCATGGCGCGCGATAGTCGCGATACCTCTCCTGTTAAGGCGCGAAATGAAGCACAGGCGCATTATCTGAACGCTATTGACAGTAAACAGCTTATTTTTGCGACCGGCGAAGCCGGCTGCGGGAAAACATGGATCAGTGCGGCAAAGGCGGCAGAAGCATTGATTCATAAGGACGTTGAGAGGATCATTGTGACGCGTCCGGTATTGCAGGCTGATGAAGATCTTGGTTTTTTGCCCGGTGATATCGCTGAAAAATTCGCGCCTTATTTTCGGCCCGTCTACGATGTCCTGCTTAAACGGTTGGGCGCGTCCTTTATGCAATATTGTTTGCGCCCGGAAATCGGTAAGGTAGAAATTGCCCCGTTCGCCTATATGCGTGGGCGTACTTTTGAAAATGCGGTCGTGATCCTCGACGAGGCGCAAAATGTGACTGCGGCGCAAATGAAAATGTTTTTGACGCGACTAGGCGAAAATGTCACGGTCATTGTCAATGGCGATATTACGCAATGCGACCTGCCGCGCGGCGTGCGTTCCGGGTTGAGCGATGCGTTGGAACGCTTTGAAGAAGATGAAATGGTAGGGATTGTGCATTTCAACAAAGACGACTGCGTGCGCTCGGCGCTTTGTCAGCGAACGCTTCACGCATACAGCTAATATAGCATTGACTTTCAGAGCCCGGGAGACCGGGCTTTGTTGTCTATAAAGCGTCCAGCAGACTCATGGACAAAAAAGGAAAATGACGCCTGTACGTGAAGGGAATTATTTTGTCATGTCCAGGGCATTCATTGTCCGTAATTTGCTTTCTCGGGCCTGTTCCGGCGAGGACTGTACAAGAAGGGTATAGAGCAGGTCAAAGACGAAAAGCTGCGCGGCTTTCGTACCGATCGAGTCACCCTGCAACATTCCTTGCCGATTACCATTGATCAGGCAAAAATCGGCCTCTTCACATAATGGAGAACCCAGATTATGGGTAATGGCGACTGTGGTGGCGCCAGCCTGTCGGGCCAATCGGAGTGAATGCACTGTTTCTGGCGATGTGCCCGAGTGACTGACACCCATCGCGACATCGCCTGCTTTTAATAGCGTAGCCTGCATGTACATAAAATGGTTATTGCTTACCGCATCGCCCCGTAAACCAATACGCATTAGCTTGTGTTTCATATCCAGCGCCGTGATCCCCGATGAGCCCACACCAAAGATATAAACTGAGTGACAGTGACGTAGGGCGTCCACGACACCGAGAACTTGTTGCATATCAAGCAGATTTAGCGTTTCAGATAATACATTACTAATGGTGTTCTGCAATTTTAAACCAATGGCGTGGGCATCGTCGGATTCGCTAACTTCGGCATCCAGTAGAGGACTACTGTCATCAGACTCGGTAGTGGCAAGTTCAATGGCCAGGTCCATTTTAAAATCCTGAAAACCTTTATAGCCCAGGGTGCGACAAAAGCGAATAACCGTGGCTTCTCCGGCCTGTGTGTCGCGCGACAAATCGGCAATAGATGACTGTGTCACCTGTCTGGGGAAGGCTAAAATATATTGCGCAATACGCTGGGAGGCACGTGTCAGGCTTTTTTGCATAGCACCCAGAGTGTCAAGGATTTTTCCGGGTTTAAGACGTGGGGGTTGAGGCTCCATATAGTTCCTGCTCTTGAGGGCTGATTGCGGCACAAAGCCTGCAATATCGAACAGAGCAGAGCCTATCAAGTCTGCGGCATGAAAAAAAGCGCGATGTAAGTAAAGGAGGGGGAATATTTACATCGCGTTGCCAACTTATGACAGAACATCACTGGAGAGTAATCTGTTTGCTCTTACGGTGTTTATAGCGCGCCATCTGTCGGATGGTTTATATCTGGCCCGGTATTGTCGCCCCGGGCGTTGGCGTCACCGTGTGCTGTGTCGGTATAGCGTGGTATCATGAAATCATAATGTCACCTTTGGTTCAGGTTTTTCATCCAGCGTCAATGGCGGTGCCGGGGCAAATAACGGGGCGAAAATAACGCCGCTGATCACCACGCTTAGCGAGCCAATGACCCCATAAAAGAAGAAGTTAAGGTCAGTGGCATAGCGTGCGCCCAGCACGGTAATGACGCTGATAATAATTCCTAAAACCGCACTCCCGGCATTTGCTCGTTTAAAGAAAATGCCCAGCATGAACAGACCGGTCATTGGCCCTCCCATCAGACCTATCAGACTATTAAATGCATCCCAGATTTCTGATTCATCGGCCATGACCAGCCATACCGAGGCCGCGCTACTTATCAGGCCCGCGACCAGAATAACTAACTTAGCTATTTTCATACGGTTTTCTGGCGTTCTTTTTTTATGACTCAAACGCTGATAGATATCGGAATTAAAACAACTGGAAATGCTGTTTAAGCTGCTGGAGATGCTGGACTGCGCGGCAGCGAAAATAGCGGCGATTATCAACCCTGCAATGCCGACTGGCATTTCGGTGACCACGAATAAGGGTAAAATGCCGCCAGTGTTGAATCCCGCCGGTAATAATTGTGGATGTTGCTGATAGTAGACAAACAATGCCGAGCCGATAGCAAAAAAGAAAACAGGGATCACAGCAACCAGTTTGGCATTTGTAAGTAATGTTTTCTTCGTTTCCTCTATGGAGTCAGTCACGATATAGCGTTGGACCACATCCTGACTGGCAGTAAATTGCTGAATATTGGCAAACAGAAAACCAATCATCAATACAGGTACTGTGCTTTCCGTCCAGCTCCAGTGGAACTGCGTAGCCGGAAAGAATTTATCCGCCTGCTGCGTCACCGTAAAAATTTCACCAATGCCGCCCTGGACTTTGAGACATATCACTATAAAAATCAGTATCGCGCTGCCAGAAAGTAAGAGGCCTTGAATAACATCAGTCCATATTACTCCTTCAATTCCACCCATCCAGGTATAAATGATACACATCACGCTAATCAACAGTACCAAAATCACCGGGTCTATAGCGATGAAGGGGCGCAAGGCCAGCACGGTGAGGAAAGTGATAATGGCGATACGTCCGATATGAAACAACATAAATGACATGCTGGCGAATAGACGGCAGCGCACATCGAACCGTGCTTCGAGATATTCATAGGCTGATGTGACTTTCAATTTCCGAAAAAACGGAATATAGAAATAAAAAACCAGCGGTAAAATTGCGATAGCCAGATACTGACCAATGATAAACGTCCAGTCGGAAGTAAACGCTTTGGCAGGAATTGACATAAATGTAATTGAGCTTAACGTAGTAGCAAATACACTGACCCCAGCCGCCCAACCAGGAACCCGGCCACCACCGCGAAAATAATCGTCTGCTGTTTTTTGCCGTCTGGAAAAATAGACACCGACTAACATCATGGCCAGGAGGTAGCCAAATAATACAAGATAATTAACGATGCCGAAAGAATGTGTAATCATAGTTCTTTCCTGCTTATGGTTTTGAGTAGAGTTGCGGTCATCGTCTGTGTATTTTTATCTTCCCATCATTCAGACGATACGATATTCAGATCAAGTAATAGTTTTTGTTAATCTCAATGACGCTAATCATGAGATGTAAAAGGCAGAGCATTTATGCTCCTGATGCCAAGACGTATGTCCTGCCGGATACCTGAAATAGCAGCTATCCGATATTGCGTTCAAACAGGCTTCAGGCCTGAGTATCGTATTTGCCGATAGCATTATTAACGTCGGATTATTCTCTGAGACATACATATCAATAGTAAGCGTGTTCATTTTCTTTTCCTGTTCAGCAGTTTTACTGCGTGACTGAACCACTGACAGATATGCTCGATACGAGTGATAGCGGAACCAACGGTAACTGCCCAGGCACCATGCTCAATAGCATTGGCCGCCAGTGCAGGCGTGTTATAGCGCCCCTCGGCAATCACACGACAACCTGCATGGCTCAGTTGTGTCACCATTGCCAAATCTGGCTCAACCGGCGTGATGGGGCCGGTATAGCCAGACAGTGTTGTACCAATGAATTCGATTCCTTTCTGATGGCAACTTATGCCTTCATTCACGGTTGAACAGTCTGCCATCGCCAGTAATCCATGCAGGCGAATACGTGTCAGTAAACTATCAATATCAACCGGGCGAGAGCGGAATGAGGCATCAAAAGCGATAATATCGGCACCTGCCTGCGCCAGGGCGTCAACATCCTGTAAATAGGGAGTGATACGGACTGGCGACCCTGTAAGTTCACGTTTAATTATCCCAATAATAGGAACAGAAAGATGGGGACGAACAGTCCGCAGATTCTCAATGCCTTCAATGCGCACAGCGACCGCACCCGCCGAAGCCGCTGCCTGTGCCATTGCAGCCACAATTTCAGGTTTATCCATAGGGCTGCCTGGTACCGGTTGGCATGAGACAATCAGCCCACCGTTTTCGTGTACACTTTGTTCCAGCCTGGCTAATAGTGACATCCAGTTCCGCCTTATATATTTTGAAGTTTTGCTCCGTTTTATGTTATGTTGTGGAGTGTTGCTGCATCAAGCAAAAAGATAGAAAAATGTGAACACAGTCATAAGGTATGTTTGTTATTCAATTACTGCGCCAGCGGATTTGAGGCTATAACCTGAAGCTACAAGACAAATACAATTCACTCTGACGGCAGCATGCTGTATTTTATTAACTGCTTCCGGCATAAAGATAAAATGCTCAGAAAGAGCTTATACGCCACGGGATAGCCAGTATGAAATGCATCACATAATTCTTGTTGTATTTATTCGAATGCTATCACTAATGAGTTTGACCATAACAGGTCACCCATAATCACTTCTAACATCACCATGGTGTGCTTTTACCTCGCACATGATAACCCCATGTAATTATTTTTAGCGCTTGGTCACATTTTGTCATTATCATTGTTGAAATTTCGCACCATAAGATCACTAATGATGAAGCTTTACTCCAATTGTATTTCTTCGCATGGGGATGCAGATGAAAAATTTTAAGAAAATGATGACGCTAATGGCGCTATGTTTATCAGTCGCTATCACCACATCAGGATATGCAACGACGCTTCCTGATATACCAGAACCACTGAAAAATGGTACTGGCGCTATTGATAATAATGGCGTGATTTATGTCGGCTTAGGTACCGCAGGGACATCCTGGTATAAAATTGATCTTAAAAAGCAACATAAAGACTGGGAGCGTATAAAGTCGTTTCCTGGTGGAGCTCGTGAGCAATCCGTGTCGGTATTTTTAAATGATGAGCTTTATGTTTTTGGTGGCGTAGGGAAAAAAAACAGTGAATCACCGTTGCAGGTTTATAGCGATGTGTACAAATACTCACCGGTGAAAAATACATGGCAAAAAGTTGACACTATATCTCCAGTTGGATTAACAGGGCATACGGGAGTAAAATTAAACGAAACGATGGTACTTATTACCGGAGGGGTTAATGAGCATATCTTTGATAAGTATTTTATTGATATAGCGGCTGCGGATGAAAGTGAAAAAAATAAAGTCATCTATAATTATTTTAATAAACCTGCCAAAGATTATTTTTTTAATAAAATCGTATTTATCTACAATGCTAAAGAGAACACATGGAAGAATGCCGGTGAGCTGCCAGGCGCGGGGACGGCAGGATCGTCATCGGTAATGGAAAATAATTTCCTGATGCTGATTAATGGTGAGCTCAAACCGGGTTTACGTACCGATGTGATTTACCGCGCCATGTGGGATAACGATAAGCTAACATGGTTGAAGAACAGCCAGTTACCGCCATCGCCTGGAGAACAACAGCAAGAAGGGTTGGCCGGAGCATTTTCGGGCTATAGTCACGGTGTCCTGCTTGTCGGTGGTGGCGCGAATTTTCCGGGAGCAAAACAAAATTATACCAATGGAAAGTTTTATTCCCACGAAGGAATAAATAAAAAATGGCGAGATGAAGTCTATGGTTTGGTTAATGGCCATTGGCAATATATGGGTAAAATGAAACAACCTCTCGGCTATGGTGTATCAGTAAGTTATGGTGATGAAGTTTTCCTTATTGGTGGTGAAAATGCTAAAGGGAAACCTGTTTCGTCTGTAACCTCCTTTACCATGCGTGATGGTAATTTATTAATAAAATAATTTTTTAAATACAAAAATAAAGTTAATTGATGAGCGGAGTATTTTATGAAAATCAACAAATATCTTCTGGGTATGGTTTCGTTTATAGCATTTTCATCATATCTACAAGCGGCAACCCTTGATTATCGGCATGAATATGCTGATAGAACCAGAATTAATAAAGACCGTATTGCTATAATTGAAAAGCTTCCTAACGGCATTGGTTTTTATGTCGATGCCAGCGTTAAATCGGGAGGAGTAGATGGTGAGCAGGATAAGCATTTAAGCGATCTCGTCGCAAACGCTATAGAACTGGGCGTAAGTTATAATTATAAAGTTACGGACAATTTTGTTTTGCAGCCTGGATTTATATTTGAAAGCGGTCCAGACACTTCAATTTATAAGCCTTATTTAAGGGGGCAATATAATTTTGATTCTGGTGTTTATATGGCTGGTCGTTACCGTTATGACTATGCAAGGAAGACAGCTAACTATAGTGATGATGAGAAAACGAATAGATTTGATACTTATATAGGTTATGTTTTTGATGAGTTGAAATTAGAATATAACTTTACCTGGATGGATAGCGATCAAATTAAATTTGATAACAAAAAAACAAACTATGAACATAATGTGGCTTTAGCCTGGAAACTGAATAAGTCATTTACACCATACGTTGAGGTCGGAAATGTAGCGGTGAGAAATAATACCGATGAGAGACAGACCCGTTATCGCGTTGGATTACAATACCACTTTTGAGAAAGGTTAAAGAGTTACTGTACTAATCTTTGCTTAGTATTCATATCGATAATCTTATAGCCCGTAGCTACGTTACAGAACGTTAGACTTTGTCTTGAGTATTCACGTCCTTAACGTAGCTACGAATAAGGATGATAAACAATGAATATACGTCTTACATAGCTACGATCTCAGGCGGTTGTCGGAAAGTGCCGGTTGATTGTGTCTTATTCGGCAATTGATATGACTTAAAAATTAATTCCGTAAGCATTTCAGACGGTAACAGCAAATAAGGGTTTTATTGTGATAGCAAAATTCTTCCCGTGGTATAGCGAGATAACACGTCCACAAAAAAATGCTTTATTTTCAGCATGGCTGGGTTACGTTTTTGATGGCTTCGACTTTATGCTGATTTTCTACATTATGTATCTGATCAAGGCTGACTTAGGATTGACAGATATGGAGGGCGCATTCCTTGCCACAGCGGCCTTTATTGGGCGACCATTTGGCGGGGCGCTATTTGGTCTGCTGGCAGACAAATTTGGCCGTAAGCCGTTAATGATGTGGTCGATAGTTGCCTATTCTGTAGGTACAGGGTTAAGTGGCCTGGCTTCCGGTGTAATTATGCTGACGCTTAGTCGCTTCATTGTCGGTATGGGGATGGCGGGGGAGTATGCTTGCGCTTCTACTTATGCCGTGGAAAGTTGGCCAAAGCATTTAAAATCTAAAGCGAGCGCATTTCTGGTTTCAGGTTTCGGTATTGGTAACATCATAGCAGCCTATTTTATGCCGTCATTTGCCGAAGCGTATGGTTGGCGTGCTGCTTTTTTTGTCGGTTTGCTACCCGTTCTTTTAGTAATCTACATCCGGGCCAGGGCTCCTGAATCTAAAGAGTGGGAAGAAGCCAAACTCAGTGGTCCCGGAAAGCATTCACAAAGTGCCTGGTCAGTTTTCTCTTTGTCAATGAAAGGGCTATTTAATCGAGCTCAATTTCCACTGACATTATGTGTATTTATTGTTCTGTTCTCTATTTTCGGCGCAAACTGGCCGATCTTTGGTCTACTGCCTACATATTTGGCGGGAGAGGGCTTTGATACGGGCGTGGTCTCTAATTTAATGACGGCGGCGGCATTCGGCACTGTATTGGGAAATATCGTTTGGGGGCTGTGCGCAGATAGAATTGGTTTGAAGAAAACGTTCAGCATTGGTCTTCTCATGTCCTTTTTATTCATTTTCCCGTTATTCAGAATTCCGCAAGATAATTATTTACTGCTGGGCGCATGTTTATTCGGTTTAATGGCGACTAACGTAGGTGTTGGCGGGTTGGTTCCCAAATTTCTCTACGACTACTTTCCTCTTGAGGTTCGTGGTTTGGGTACCGGGCTGATTTATAATCTTGCTGCGACATCAGGCACATTCAATTCAATGGCGGCGACCTGGCTTGGAATAACAATGGGGCTAGGCGCTGCGCTAACGTTCATTGTTGCTTTCTGGACCGCAACAATTCTACTCATTATTGGCCTATCCATTCCGGATAGACTAAAAGCACGTCGTGAAAGTTTTCAATCAACAAAAGAATTTTAATAGAGGATAAATGATGACGAAATACGGTGTTGTAGGTACAGGTTATTTTGGCGCTGAACTGGCGCGATTTATGTCTAAGGTTGAAGGGGCGAAAATCACTGCGATTTACGATCCGGTAAATGCGGCTCCGATAGCGAAAGAGCTGAACTGTGTCGCCACTGCAACGATGGAGGCGCTTTGTACCCATCCTGATGTGGATTGCGTAATTATTGCTTCACCAAATTACTTACATAAAGCGCCGGTCATTGCGGCGGCTAAAGCGGGTAAACACGTGTTTTGTGAAAAACCTATCGCCTTAAATTACCAGGATTGTAAGGATATGGTTGATGCCTGCAAAGAAGCTGGTGTTACCTTTATGGCGGGTCACGTTATGAACTTTTTTCACGGGGTTCGCCACGCTAAAGCGCTCATCAAAGCCGGTGAAATCGGTGAAGTTACACAAGTTCACACTAAACGTAATGGTTTTGAAGACGTGCAGGATGAGATCTCATGGAAGAAGATTCGCGCAAAGTCAGGTGGGCATCTGTACCATCACATTCACGAGCTAGATTGTACACTGTTCATCATGGATGAAACCCCATCCCTGGTTTCAATGGCGGCGGGGAATGTTGCGCACAAAGGTGAAAAATTTGGTGATGAAGATGATGTTGTCCTAATCACCCTTGAGTTTGAAAGCGGTCGTTTCGCGACACTTCAGTGGGGATCATCGTTCCATTACCCTGAGCACTATGTATTAATTGAGGGCACGACAGGTGCAATTCTCATTGATATGCAAAACACGGCGGGTTATCTAATAAAAGCGGGCAAAAAAACACACTTTCTTGTGCATGAAAGCCAGGCGGAGGATGATGATCGTCGCAACGGTAACATATCCAGCGAGATGGATGGCGCAATCGCTTATGGTAAACCCGGTAAACGTACGCCGATGTGGCTCTCATCAATTATGAAACTGGAGATGCAGTACTTGCATGATGTGATAAACGGTCTGGAGCCAGGCGAGGAGTTTGCTAAATTGCTAACGGGAGAAGCGGCGACAAATGCTATTGCTACCGCTGATGCTGCGACGCTTTCCTCAAACGAGGGGCGCAAAGTTAAACTCACTGAAATTCTTGGCTAAAATTGAAAGCCGGATGGTGGTGTTATTGGCCGGTGGCGCTGCGCTTATGTAGACCGGATAAGGCGCCCGTGAACTGTGCCGCCATCCGGCAATGGACGGGTCACATATAAGCAAAAAGCCCGTACTTCTGTACAGGCTCTCAACTTGAATATGGCGGTGAGGGGGGGATTGACTCGCTGCGCTCGCCCTTCGGGCAGTCTCCTCGCAAGCTCGTCGTCTGTCCAACTGGCTGCGCCAGTTGTCGAACCCCGGTCGGTGGTTCTCATCCCCCCTTGGTTTGGGGGATACATATAAGCAAAAAGCCCGTACTTCTGTACAGGCTCTCAACTTGAATATGGCGGTGAGGGGGGGATTCGAACCCCCGATACGTTGCCGTATACACACTTTCCAGGCGTGCTCCTTCAGCCACTCGGACACCTCACCAAATTGTCGCTCCAGCATTACTGGAACGGGCGCTAATGTAGGGAAATATCCATTCTACGTCAATCAACTTTTTTCAAAAAAAAGCGCGTTTATACAAACTTCCACCAATCTGTGGCTTTAATAAGCGAAAACTGCTTTTTTTGCCCGCGCCGGGAAATTTGCTATGCTGCACATCCCGTTGAAAACGCTGATAACAGGCGCAATCACATTCCGCACCATACTGCTCAGGAGATAACATGGAGATAATTTTTTATCACCCGACATTTAACGCCGCCTGGTGGGTAAATGCGCTGGAGAAGGCTCTCCCACATGCGCGCGTTCGTGAATGGAAGGTCGGTGATAACAACCCCGCAGACTATGCGCTTGTATGGCAGCCCCCGGTTGAAATGCTGGCCGGAAGACGCTTAAAAGCCGTCTTTGCGCTGGGCGCGGGGGTGGATGCAATTCTGAGTAAATTAAATGCGCATCCGGAAATGCTGGACGCCTCCATTCCTCTATTCCGTCTGGAAGATACCGGAATGGGCCTGCAAATGCAGGAGTATGCCGTCAGCCAGGTATTACACTGGTTCCGTCGTTTCGATGATTATCAGGCGCTGAAAAATCAGGCGCTATGGAAACCGTTGCCGGAATATACCCGCGAAGAATTTAGCGTCGGTATCATGGGCGCAGGGGTACTGGGCGCAAAAGTGGCAGAAAGTCTACAGGCGTGGGGGTTCCCGTTACGTTGCTGGAGTCGTAGCCGCAAATCCTGGCCTGGCGTGGAAAGTTATGTAGGGCGTGAAGAGCTGCGCGCTTTCCTGAACCAGACGCGGGTGCTGATTAATCTGCTGCCGAATACGGCCCAAACGGTAGGAATTATTAATAGCGAATTGTTGGATCAATTGCCGGATGGCGCTTACGTGCTGAATCTCGCGCGCGGCGTTCATGTTCAGGAGGCGGATCTGCTGGCTGCGCTTGATAGCGGTAAGCTAAAAGGCGCGATGTTGGATGTCTTTAGCCAGGAACCGTTACCGCAGGAAAGTCCATTATGGCGCCATCCGCGAGTCGCCATGACGCCGCACATTGCGGCAGTCACCCGTCCGGCGGAAGCCATCGATTATATTAGCCGCACCATTACCCAGCTGGAGAAGGGAGAGCCGGTGACGGGGCAGGTGGATCGGGCGAGAGGATATTGATATCAACCCGGCGCGGGCCGGGTTTCGCTAAAAAACGCTGGCGATACCTGCTATCCTTGTCGGAAATGACTACAGGAGAGAGCAATGTATCCCGTTGACCTGCATATGCATACCGTCGCCAGCACTCATGCCTACAGTACTCTGAGCGATTATATCGCGGAAGCCAAACGCAAAGGCATTAAACTTTTTGCGATTACCGATCATGGTCCGGACATGGAAGATGCGCCGCATCACTGGCATTTTATTAACATGCGCATCTGGCCGCGTCTGGTTGACGGCGTGGGGATACTGCGTGGCATTGAGGCGAATATCAAGAATATTAACGGTGAAATTGATTGTTCCGGAAAGATGTTCGACTCGCTGGATCTGATTATCGCAGGCTTTCATGAGCCCGTTTTTGCGCCGCATGATAAAGAAACCAATACTCAGGCGATGATCGCGACCATCGCCAGCGGCAAGGTGCATATAATTAGTCACCCCGGAAATCCAAAGTATCCAGTGGAGGTTAAAGCCATCGCGCAGGCGGCGGCGAAACACCATGTAGCGCTGGAAATCAACAACTCTTCTTTTCTGCATTCGCGTAAAGGAAGCGAAGATAATTGCCGCGCGGTCGCTGCCGCCGTACGCGATGCGGGAGGCTGGGTAGCGTTAGGCTCTGATTCCCATACGGCCTTTACGCTTGGCGATTTCACCGAATGCCGGAAAATTCTGGATGCGGTGAATTTTCCGGAAGATCGAATCCTGAACGTCTCGCCGCAGCGCTTACTGGCCTTTCTCGAATCACGCGGTATGGCGCCTGTACCGGAATTTGCCGAACTTTAATCGTTATTTATGGGAAGATATCAATGAATGAGTTTTCAATCCTGTGCCGTGTGCTGGGATCGTTGTTTTACCGCCAACCGCAAGATCCTTTACTGGTTCCGCTGTTTACGTTAATCCGTGAAGGTAAACTGGCGGCAAACTGGCCGCTGGAGCAGGATGACATGCTGGCGCGTTTACAGAAAAGCTGCGATATCACGCAGATTTCCACTGATTACAATGCGTTATTTGTTGGGGAAGAGTGCGCGGTAGCGCCATACCGCAGTGCGTGGGTCGAAGGCGCGGAAGAGTCTGAGGTGCGCGCTTTTTTAACGTCGCGAGGGATGCCGCTGGCCGATACGCCTGCCGATCACATTGGCACTTTATTGCTCGCGGCCTCCTGGCTGGAAGATCAGTCTGCCGAAGATGAAAGTGAAGCGCTGGAAACCTTATTTGCCGATTATCTGCTTCCCTGGTGCAATACCTTCCTCGGTAAAGTTGAAGCCCATGCCGTTACGCCATTCTGGCGCACTCTGGCGCCGCTAACGCGTGATGCGATAGGGGCCATGTGGGATGAACTTCAGGAAGAAGATGAAGAATAATGTGATGTAAATCACCATTAACTGCAACGGGTTTTACATCATTGCATAAAATGTGTGCGTGATCTCATTAATGTGCCGCTTTTCTGTTATGATGCGCGCCATGAACATACTTCTTTCTATTGCTATCACGACGGGCATCCTTTCTGGAATATGGGGATGGGTGGCCGTCTCCCTGGGGTTACTAAGCTGGGCCGGTTTTTTAGGCTGTACGGCTTATTTCGCCTGTCCGCAGGGCGGCTTTAAGGGATTGTTGATTTCCGCCTGTACGCTGTTAAGCGGTATGGTGTGGGCGCTGGTCATTATTCACGGTAGCGCGTTGGCGCCGCATCTGGAAATTGTCAGTTACGTGTTGACGGGGATCGTGGCATTCCTGATGTGTATCCAGGCAAAGCAGCTATTGCTTTCTTTTGTTCCGGGAACATTTATCGGCGCCTGCGCGACATTTGCAGGGCAGGGTGACTGGCGGTTGGTATTACCGTCGCTGGCGCTGGGGCTAATCTTTGGCTATGCCATGAAAAATAGTGGGCTATGGCTGGCATCACGCCGCGAGCAACATTCAGCGAATACGGCGGTCACAAAATAAAAAAGCGTGGGGTTCTTCCCCACGCTTTGTCGTATTCATCAGGATTCTGGCGGTACTGACAGCTCACGGTATTTCACCAGAATATCATTTTGCCTGTCCGCTTTATTCTGCAAATCCCACAGTCCGCGATCGATACCATCATTAATGAGGAAGATAACGCCGGTTTCAATGGCTGACATCAGACACAGCATCACCGGTTCGTTCGAGGTATAGCCGATTTCGCCTTCCAGTAAGCGCTGGTAATCAATAAAACGGAACACGCCTGCCTGTACTTCATAGGAAAGGATCGTTTTACTGGTGTTCACCGAGGAAAGGATCTCGCCCGTACTGACGTTAACCACGCGCAGGTTGACAGCAATCTGATCCAGCTGATACTGCGTATCGGCGCCAATACCGAAATATCTTGCGCCGACCCCGCCGGATTTGACGTTACTTTCATAACCAATAATAGAACCTTCCACCATGATATTTGCCGCCGTCAGCGACTGAAGCGGGATACGGTTATTCATCGCCACGGTGCCGTTTTCCTGGGCTGCGCGAATAATTTTCCGTTCATTCAAAAGATTCTGTAAGCCTTGTCGTTCCAGCGGGATAAACCAGCGCGAATCTTTCAGCGCAGTGACCAACATAGCGGTGGCGCTCTGCGGCACAGCCGTAGAAAAGTTACTTGCCGGGTAAGGTTTAAATTGGCCCGTTTCATCCTGAATGTTATATACCGAAACAAAGATCTTACCGGTGGGAGCAGGTAAGTGCGTCAAATCTTTGTAACTTTGTGCGCGGGGCATTAATGTCGGTTTCGCAGCTTGTTTCGGCGGGGCAGTTAAGCATCCGCTCAACAATAAAACGGCAACCAAAATAAGTAAGCGCGGCATGATTTATATCCTTTAGTGACTGTAGCTTAAAAATCGGTTGACTGAGTTTGTAAACCTGACACTTCGATGGTCGAGGTTCTTCCCGTTTTTCTGTCCGTGACGTTGAGCTGGAGCTGTCCGTCGCGATTAGCGATATCGATAATAAAATCGTTGGTCACCATACGTCCTGGTTTCCCGGTATTAATATTGGTCAACAAGCCGCCCAGAATTTGCGATTGAATAGCCTGTGTAAAGTTATCCAACGCTGAGGGGGTTTCGATACCAAAATCGTTATCATAAGCGGGGTCTTTATATGAATTTTGCGCCTGGGCGCTATTCAATAAAAAGGAACCGTTATTGGGGTTTCCACCAAAGTTAGGATTACGGAACTGGAACGTCATATTTCCAGCCCAGGTTAATGGCGAAAAAAGCATGAGTAGCACTACTGCATGTTTAACACGCATGACAGCCTCCGGATAAAAATCATGTTTTAGAATTCATCACGCGCTAAATCACTCGTACTTAATAGCGTTTGATCTATTTGTCGGCGATTTAATGCTTCCTCTGTTTGCGCTAATGCGAAGACGACGGTTTTCTCGAAGTCTCTTTTCATTGGAAATAAAAAGGTCTGGAAAATAACGTCCTGATTTACCGTTATGGTGATCCAGCTTCCCCAACGCGCACTGGGTCTTTCATTAATGGTCAGATTGCCGGTGTATTCGCTTTCCCATTTGTCGCTGAATGCACGATAGAATTCATGTCCTATCGAAGAGACGGTATGGTCGGTTAACAATCCGGGAACCTCGACTTCAACTTCATTGGCATGCAGGTTTCCGGTAGCGAACAGTAACTCTGCTGCTACAATCCAGGTCAGATAGCGTTTCATGGCCTTACCGCCTGAGATTATCGTTTGCCCATGAAACTGCCTGGGTGCGATTTTTGACAGCTATCTTTTTGAAAAGATTATAAAGATGTGTCTTAACCGTATTCTCGCTGATAAATAGCGACCTGGCGATTTCATTATTAGAGGCACCAATACGTAACTTATTGAGGATCTCTTTTTCGCGATGAGTGAGTAATGCGGACTCGGTGCTGTTGTAGCGGTAATTTCCTGAGTGTGTAATCAGGTAACTGGCTAATTTTTGTGAAAAATAGCATTCGCCCCGCAGAATACCCTGTAATCCGCTGACCACGTGTTCCTGGTCTTCAGTGGCGTAAAACACGCCGTTAATATGAGGCCAGTTTTCAATTTCACGGTAGGGATAATCGTCAGGGGTATTTAACAATAATGTTTTTATATTATTGTTTTTGCGGCTTAAATTATCCTGCCAATAGTGGATAAGCTTCTTATCCGCTTCCATCATATCCATTAAAACAATGCAACCGGATGAGATATCTTCCAGAGAACGTTGAATATTATGCAGTTTTCCGGTTATGGCCAGCGATTGCTTTAAATGTTGCAATAATGCCGTAGCTTGCAGAGATGGCTTTGTGATCAACAATAGTGTGTGACCATGACTACTATGGACTTCATTAAACATGATGAAACTCCACTTTTTTTAATCGCACATCTGACAGCTGCCCTCATAAAATAAAGGCACCAGAAGTACTGACAGATGTTGCACTGCTGTGGGTTGAAATAGCCCATTATCCAGAAAGAGAAAAATATTTACGAAAATACTTTTAACTGTTTTCAATCTAGCCATTACAAATCTTAAAGCAAGTGTTAAACTTGTAACAAGATGTAAAAATATATATTAAAATGTTGTTTTTGGGTTTTTTTGAAGTTTAGATTTGATAGTAAAGTTGTACATTTCGCTGTTATTGCATAGATTTAAAAAATCATACAAATTATAATAATTCATTGATTTTTAATCATTTTAATTATTATATGTCATGTTTTGATTTTATTTTTTCTTAAAATTTGAGACGTGGCATTAACCTGGACAGCACAAAGACAAAAAAAACGAAGTGTGTCACGTCTTGTGCGTATTGCCCCCCATGGGAAGCATAAGAACATCCCCATGGCGGCATAACACACACCAACACTTCATTTTTTTTGT
This sequence comes from Salmonella sp. 32120201201600049SM, assembly GCF_017572835.1. Lineage (NCBI taxonomy): Bacteria > Pseudomonadati > Pseudomonadota > Gammaproteobacteria > Enterobacterales > Enterobacteriaceae > Salmonella > Salmonella sp. 32120201201600049SM. The sequence continues at coordinate 96,427 of NZ_JAGESA010000001.1, forward strand.
GCGCGATACACTATCTCCTGTGGCCAAAAATCAATTATAAAAAATCACATGGCTATCGTTTTATTAGCACTTTGGTATGAGCTTAAATAACAAAATACCACGCGTGGGTGAGTTATTAAAAATGTTTCCACGGACATACTCTTCATCGTAACGACGCGTTAACAAAAAACGCATGTCGCTAACAAGGTAATAGATGGTTTTCGCTATGTACGACCAGGTCCAGGGTGACAGCATGAAAAACAAATTGTTATTTATGATGTTGACAATACTGGGTGCGCCTGGGATTGCAACCGCGACAAATTATGATCTGGCTCGTTCAGAATATAATTTTGCGGTAAATGAATTAAGCAAGTCTTCATTTAATCAGGCGGCCATTATTGGTCAAGTCGGCACGGATAATAGTGCCAGAGTACGCCAGGAAGGATCAAAACTATTGTCCGTTATTTCACAAGAAGGAGGAAATAATCGGGCGAAAGTCGACCAGGCAGGGAATTATAACTTTGCGTATATTGAGCAAACGGGCAATGCCAACGATGCCAGTATATCGCAAAGCGCTTACGGTAATAGTGCGGCTATTATCCAGAAAGGTTCTGGAAATAAGGCCAATATTACCCAGTACGGTACGCAGAAAACAGCAGTTGTAGTGCAGAAACAGTCGCATATGGCTATTCGCGTCACCCAACGCTAATACCGTTACGACTTTTAAATCAATCCGATGGGGGTTTTACCATGAAACTTTTAAAAGTGGCAGCATTCGCAGCAATCGTAGTTTCTGGCAGTGCTCTGGCTGGCGTCGTTCCACAATGGGGCGGCGGCGGTAATCATAACGGCGGCGGCAATAGTTCCGGCCCGGATTCCACGTTGAGCATTTATCAGTACGGTTCCGCTAACGCTGCGCTTGCTCTGCAAAGCGATGCCCGTAAATCTGAAACGACCATTACCCAGAGCGGTTATGGTAACGGCGCCGATGTAGGCCAGGGTGCGGATAACAGTACTATTGAACTGACTCAGAATGGTTTCAGAAACAATGCCACCATCGACCAGTGGAACGCTAAAAACTCCGATATTACTGTCGGTCAATACGGCGGTAATAACGCCGCGCTGGTTAATCAGACCGCATCTGATTCCAGCGTAATGGTGCGTCAGGTTGGTTTTGGCAACAACGCCACGGCTAACCAGTATTAATTTAGCGTCTGCGCTAATAAAAAAACAGGGCATAAGCCCTGTTTTTTTTCGGGAGGAAATTATGCATACTTTATTGCTCCTTGCCGCACTTTCAAATCAGATTACGTTTACCACGACTCAGCAAGGCGATATTTACACGGTGATCCCTCAGGTCACATTAAACGAACCCTGCGTCTGTCAGGTGCAAATTCTCTCTGTGCGCGACGGCGTCGGGGGACAAAGCCATACACAGCAAAAACAAACGCTATCTTTACCTGCTAATCAACCGATTGAGTTGTCTCGTCTTAGTGTAAATATATCTTCAGAGGACTCGGTTAAAATTATTGTTACTGTTTCGGACGGACAATCACTGCATTTATCACAACAATGGCCGCCTTCTGCACAGTAGTTTTTGATGGTGGCGGAAATGGATTGGCTGACCTGGGTATAAAGAGGCGATAAAAGCGTCTCATCGTCTCGGCATGTCGCTATAAGGTAACGCCGAACCCTCGAGGATGACTAATCATTGAGGAGTTAACATGTCCGTAATCAAGAAAAATATCCCTGCCATAGGCCTGTGTATCTGCGCTTTTTTTATCCATTCTGCGGTAGGGCAACAAACGGTACAGGGCGGCGTTATCCATTTTCGCGGCGCGATTGTTGAGCCACTGTGCGATATTTCTACTCACGCCGAAAATATTGATTTAACCTGCCTACGCGAAGGTAAAAAGCAAATGCACCGGATTGACCTTCGGCAGGCATCTGGATTGCCGCAGGATATTCAGTCCATTGCGACGGTGCGGCTGCATTATCTCGATGTGCAAAAAAGCCTGGCGGTGATGAATATTGAGTACCGTTAACGGCGGTGTCATAGATATAAAAAGAGCGACTCTGTTGAAAGCCCTGCTGTACACTTTGCAGATAAGGTGAGACAAAAGGGGGGGGGTTATGACATCACGTCTTCAGGTCATACAGGGTGATATCACTCAACTTAGCGTCGATGCGATTGTGAATGCCGCTAACGCATCATTAATGGGCGGCGGTGGCGTAGACGGCGCGATTCATCGCGCGGCGGGGCCGGCATTGCTGGACGCCTGTAAACTCATCCGTCAGCAACAGGGCGAATGTCAGACGGGACATGCGGTTATCACGCCTGCTGGCAAGCTTTCGGCAAAGGCGGTTATTCACACAGTGGGGCCCGTCTGGCGAGGCGGCGAACACCAGGAAGCTGAGCTACTCGAAGAGGCATACCGGAATTGTTTGCTGCTTGCCGAGGCGAATCACTTTCGTTCCATCGCTTTTCCGGCAATCAGTACCGGCGTTTATGGCTATCCACGCGCCCAGGCCGCTGAGATCGCCGTCAGGACGGTTTCAGATTTTATTACCCGTTACGCTCTGCCTGAACAGGTATACTTTGTCTGTTATGATGAAGAAACTGCCCGGCTTTACGCAAGATTACTTACTCAGCAAGGCGACGACCCTGCCTGATAAAACACGCCTGGAGCGTGCCGTTGAACCGCTATGCGCGCGCCATCCCGGAGAGTGCGGCATTCTCGCGCTGGATAATAGTCTGGACGCTTTTGCCGCCCGCTACCGCCTGACCGAAATGGCGGCGCGGACGCTGGATGTGCAGTATTATATTTGGGAAGACGATATGTCCGGGCGGCTGCTCTTTTCGGTACTGCTGTCGGCGGCGAAGCGCGGCGTTCATGTTCGTCTGCTGCTGGATGATAACAATACGCCTGGTCTGGATGATACGTTGCGCTTGCTGGATAGCCATCCTAATATCGAAGTTCGTCTGTTTAATCCTTTCTCTTTTCGTACGCTACGCGCGCTGGGATATTTGACGGATTTTGCGCGGCTGAATCGGCGGATGCACAATAAAAGTTACACTGCCGACGGCGTAGTGACGCTGGTCGGTGGGCGCAACATCGGCGATGCCTATTTCGGCGCTGGCGAGGAGCCGCTATTTTCCGATCTGGACGTGATGGCCATTGGCCCGGTGGTCAATGATGTCGCCAATGATTTTGAACGTTACTGGCGCTGTAGTTCAGTGTCGACATTGCAGCAAGTATTATCCCTTTCTGAGCAGGAACTGACGCAACGTATCGAACTTCCCGAATCCTGGTATAACGATGAGATCACCCGCCGCTATCTGCATAAGCTGGAAACCAGCCAGTTTATGGCGGATCTCGATCGCGGAACGTTGCCGCTGATTTGGGCAAAAACACGCTTGCTTAGCGATGATCCTTCTAAAGGCGAGGGGAAGGCGCAGCGCCATTCGCTTCTTCCGCAGCGATTATTTGACGTGATGGGGTCGCCGACGGAGCGTATCGACATTATTTCCGCTTACTTTGTCCCTACGCGCGCAGGCGTGGCGCAGTTGCTTAATCTGGTCAGGAAAGGCGTGAAGATCGCCATCTTAACTAACTCTCTGGCGGCCAACGATGTGGCGGTCGTTCACGCAGGGTACGCGCGCTGGCGCAAGAAATTACTGCGCTATGGCGTGGAGCTCTACGAACTGAAACCGACCCGCGAACATGAAACCGCCGTACATGATCGCGGACTCACCGGGAACTCAGGTTCCAGCTTACATGCTAAAACGTTCAGTATTGATGGTAGTAAGGTGTTTATCGGGTCGCTTAATTTTGATCCCCGTTCAACGCTTTTAAATACCGAAATGGGCTTTGTCATTGAAAGTGAAACGCTGGCGACGCTTATTCATAAGCGTTTTACGCAGAGCCAACGCGATGCGGCCTGGCAACTGCGGCTGGATCGCTGGGGACGAATTAACTGGATCGATCGTCAGCAAGAAGAGGAAAAGGTGTTAAAGAAAGAACCCGCTACGCGTTTCTGGCAGCGAGTTCTGGTACGGTTGGCGGCAATTTTACCTGTGGAATGGTTGCTGTGAACCCGCGCGCGGAAAACTACCCGATCGCGGCGCGGCTTTCTTGTTTTACCGGCGGTTTACCTGAAAAGAGAAATTTCAGGAGCGGGATGCGTAAATGAATTTCATACAGAATTAACGCAATACCCATAACAAATATCAGCCCGCACAAGAACCCGATCAGGTTGGAGGAGATATGCGGCGTAATATACGCGCCAAAGAAAAGCGTTAAGGGATGATGCACCAGATAGATAAACAGCGAAGCATTCACGAAATAGGTGACACGCGCGGACTGAAAGTTTAACAAGCGATGCCCCAGTGAAAATACCACGTTCACCATCCATAGCCCCATTACCATCGTAATCACGGATTCGGTTTCGTACATCCAGGCGTCGCCGCTCCCATAACGTTGATTCAGCAGATACGCGATAAAAGCAACGGCAGCGCCTAAAGTGCATCCGCGTGAGGGCGTGGTGAAGCGCGCTTTCAGATCGGGGTGAATGAAGGCCAACGCGCCGAGAATAAAAAACGGCACATAAAATAGCGTTTGCATCACAATAAAATTGAACATGCCGTCACTGAGGATTGCCGGATATACGATGAATATAATGCGCCTGATAGCAGCGTAAGCCACCCCCAGCAGGAAAAAAATAAGCGAAAGTTTGGCCAGCGAAATAGCGGCGGGACGAGGCTTGCTTGTTTCCTGCCTTTTTTGGAACCAGGTAAAAATCCCGATGCTGACGGTGGTTAATATCACCAGCACCAGTAAAAACCACAGATGTGAAATGAGTTCCCACGCTAACGTATTATATTTTTCATAGGCAGAGAGTGTAGGCCAGTTCTCTGTTTTCTCTTTGACATATTGCAACAGGATAAATTGCGGCAAGGTAAGCAAAGGGATTGCGGTAAGCATGGGAATACCCACACGTTCTACCCGTACTTTCCACCAGCGTTTTAACGGATAACGTAAAAACAACATGTACGAAAAATAACCAGAAATAACAAAAAACACCTGCATACGAAAAGCGTGGATAAAATCGTTAAACAGGGTTAGCCACCACGATGGCGTGGCGCTATTGACATGCCAACTGTGAGTGGAATAGATCAACGAGATATGAAAGGGAATCCCTAACAACATCAGCCATGCGCGGATAGAGTCAAGAAAATATTCACGCGGCGCGGGTACAGAGCTCATATAAGGTCACGTATTCTCAGATTTTTCACCTTATCCATAAGGCGAATTATAGTTACATTCGGTAGCAACCCTACACCAACTCCGACAACCTGTCTCCAGGATAAGCACGCAAAGTGAAAACAGGCGCGGGAGGTGCTTAATCCATGAGCCAGCGCGCTGAACAAAGCCTGGATTCAGTTGTCGTAATGCCTGATTATCCATTAAAATGGATCGGATCGATATAAGCACACAAAGGGGGAAGTGCTTACTTATTATGAAACATAAACGACAAATGATGAAAATGCGTTGGTTGGGCGCAGCTATTATGTTAACGCTTTACGCATCATCGAGCTGGGCGTTCAGTATTGATGACGTGGCAAAACAAGCTCAATCTTTAGCCGGGAAAGGCTATGAGGCGCCTAAAAGCAACTTGCCCTCCGTTTTCCGCGACATGAAATATGCGGATTATCAGCAGATCCAGTTTAACAGCGATAAAGCCTACTGGAACAACTTAAAGACCCCTTTTAAGCTCGAATTTTACCATCAGGGGATGTACTTCGATACGCCGGTCAAGATTAACGAAGTGACGGCGACGACGGTCAAAAGAATCAAATACAGCCCGGATTACTTCAATTTTGGCAATGTTCAGCACGATAAAGACACGGTAAAAGATTTAGGTTTCGCCGGGTTCAAAGTCCTGTACCCCATCAACAGTAAAGATAAGAACGACGAAATCGTCAGTATGCTTGGCGCCAGCTATTTCCGCGTTATCGGCGCAGGCCAGGTATATGGCTTATCTGCGCGCGGCCTGGCGATTGATACCGCCTTACCATCTGGTGAAGAGTTTCCCCGCTTTCGCGAGTTCTGGATTGAGCGTCCAAAACCCACCGATAAGCGTTTGACCGTCTATGCATTACTGGATTCTCCGCGCGCGACCGGCGCTTACCGTTTTGTGATCATTCCTGGCCGCGATACCGTGGTGGACGTGCAGTCAAAAGTCTATCTGCGCGATAAAGTAGGCAAGTTGGGCGTTGCGCCATTAACCAGTATGTTCCTGTTTGGGCCAAACCAGCCGTCGCCGACGACCAACTATCGTCCGGAACTGCATGACTCGAACGGCTTATCCATTCATGCGGGTAATGGCGAGTGGATTTGGCGTCCGCTGAACAATCCAAAACACCTCGCTGTGAGCAGCTATGCGATGGAAAACCCTCAGGGATTCGGCCTGTTGCAGCGTGGTCGCGAGTTCTCGCGCTTTGAAGATTTAGACGATCGCTACGACCTGCGTCCAAGCGCCTGGATTACCCCGAAAGGCGACTGGGGCAAAGGTAAGGTTGAACTGGTTGAAATTCCCACCAATGATGAAACCAACGATAACATCGTCGCTTACTGGACTCCGGATCAACTGCCGGAACCGGGTAAAGAGATGAACTTCAAGTACACTCTGACCTTCAGCCGCGATGAAGATAAACTTCATGCGCCGGATAATGCCTGGGTGCTGCAAACACGCCGCTCAACGGGCGACGTTAAACAGTCGAATCTGATTCGCCAGCCCGACGGCACTATTGCCTTTGTGGTGGATTTCGTTGGCGCCGACATGAAAAAACTGCCGCCGGATACGCCTGTCGCTGCGCAAACCAGCATTGGCGATAACGGTGAAATCGTTGACAGTAATGTACGCTATAACCCAGTCACTAAAGGCTGGCGTTTAATGCTGCGCGTGAAAGTCAAAGACGCGAAGAAAACCACGGAAATGCGTGCCGCATTGGTGAATGCCGATCAGACGCTAAGTGAAACCTGGAGCTACCAGTTACCTGCCAATGAATAAAACAACTGAGTATATTGACGCACTGCTGCTTTCTGAACGTGAGAAAGCGGCATTGCCGAAAACTGACATCCGCGCCGTGCATCAGGCGCTGGATGCCGAGCATCGGACTTACTCGCGAGAAGACGATTCACCGCAGGGTTCCGTAAAAGCCCGCCTTGAACACGCCTGGCCGGATTCATTGGCGAAGGGGCAGTTAATTAAAGATGATGAAGGGCGCGATCAGTTGCAGGCTATGCCAAAAGCGACGCGCTCTTCGATGTTTCCCGATCCCTGGCGAACCAACCCGGTTGGCCGTTTCTGGGATCGTCTGCGTGGGCGGGATGTAACGCCGCGCTATGTTTCTCGTCTGACAAAAGAAGAGCAGGCGAGCGAGCAAAAATGGCGTACCGTCGGCACTATACGCCGCTATATTTTGTTAATTTTGACTCTGGCGCAAACCGTCGTCGCGACCTGGTATATGAAGACCATTCTGCCTTATCAGGGATGGGCGCTCATCAATCCTATGGATATGGTGGGGCAGGATATTTGGGTCTCCTTTATGCAGCTCCTGCCCTACATGCTGCAAACCGGTATCCTGATTTTGTTTGCCGTGCTGTTCTGCTGGGTGTCAGCCGGATTCTGGACGGCGCTGATGGGCTTCCTGCAACTGCTTATCGGGCGCGATAAGTACAGCATCTCCGCGTCTACGGTTGGCGATGAGCCCCTCAATCCGGAACACCGGACGGCGCTGATCATGCCTATCTGTAATGAAGACGTTAGCCGCGTTTTCGCCGGTCTGCGCGCGACCTGGGAGTCCGTTAAAGCCACAGGCAACGCCGCGCATTTCGACGTCTATATCCTGAGCGACAGTTATAACCCGGATATCTGCGTGGCGGAGCAAAAGGCGTGGATGGAGCTTATTGCGGAAGTGCAGGGCGAAGGCCAAATTTTTTACCGTCGTCGCCGCCGCCGTATGAAACGCAAAAGCGGCAATATTGACGATTTTTGCCGCCGCTGGGGCAATCAGTACAGCTATATGGTGGTTCTGGATGCGGACTCAGTGATGAGCGGCGAGTGTCTGAGCGGGCTGGTGCGCCTGATGGAAGCGAATCCAAACGCCGGGATTATCCAGTCTTCGCCGAAAGCGTCGGGAATGGATACTCTGTATGCCCGCTGCCAACAGTTCGCGACCCGTGTTTATGGGCCGCTGTTTACCGCCGGGCTGCATTTCTGGCAGCTGGGGGAGTCGCACTACTGGGGGCACAATGCCATTATCCGCGTGAAGCCGTTTATCGAGCACTGCGCTCTGGCGCCGCTGCCGGGAGAAGGTTCGTTCGCCGGATCGATTCTTTCCCACGACTTTGTGGAGGCGGCGCTAATGCGTCGGGCAGGGTGGGGCGTCTGGATTGCCTACGATCTCCCCGGTTCCTATGAAGAGCTGCCGCCAAACCTGCTGGATGAGCTTAAACGCGACCGCCGCTGGTGTCACGGCAACCTGATGAACTTTCGTCTGTTCCTGGTGAAAGGAATGCACCCGGTGCATCGCGCCGTGTTCCTGACCGGGGTAATGTCATACCTGTCCGCGCCGTTATGGTTTATGTTCCTCGCGCTTTCTACCGCGCTGCAGGTCGTTCATGCGTTAACAGAGCCGCAATATTTCCTTCAGCCGCGCCAGCTTTTTCCGGTCTGGCCGCAGTGGCGTCCGGAACTGGCAATCGCGCTGTTTGCGTCAACGATGGTGCTGCTGTTCCTGCCGAAGCTGCTCAGTATTATGCTGATCTGGTGTAAAGGCACCAAAGAGTATGGCGGTTTCTGGCGCGTTACGCTGTCGCTATTGCTGGAAGTGCTGTTCTCCGTGTTGCTGGCGCCGGTGCGTATGCTGTTTCATACCGTGTTTGTGGTCAGCGCGTTCCTCGGCTGGGAAGTGGTCTGGAACTCACCGCAACGTGACGATGATTCTACGCCGTGGGGAGAAGCCTTTATGCGTCACGGCTCTCAACTGCTGCTGGGGCTGGTCTGGGCGGTGGGTATGGCGTGGCTGGATTTACGCTTTCTGTTCTGGCTGGCGCCGATTGTCTTTTCGCTGATTCTGTCGCCATTTGTTTCGGTGATCTCCAGTCGTTCAACGGTAGGATTACGCACCAAACGCTGGAAGCTGTTCCTGATCCCGGAAGAGTATTCGCCGCCTCAGGTGTTGGTCGATACCGATAAATATCTGGAGATGAATCGCCGCCGTATTCTGGACGATGGCTTTATGCATGCGGTATTTAACCCGTCGCTTAATGCGCTGGCGACCGCGATGGCCACCGCGCGTCACCGCGCCAGTAAGGTGCTGGAAATAGCCCGCGATCGTCATGTGGAGCAGGCGCTAAACGAAACGCCGGAGAAACTGAACCGCGATCGGCGTCTGGTTTTGCTCAGCGATCCGGTGACGATGGCGCGTTTACACTATCGGGTCTGGAATGCGCCAGAGAGATACTCTTCCTGGGTAAACCATTATCAGTCTCTCGTCCTGAATCCGCAGGCGTTGCAGGGACGAGCATCGTCAGCGGGATAAGGTCTTCAGGTCTGGAGTGAGGTGAAAAATACCGGCGTGATGCCGGTATTTTTATAGTGAAATGAGGTATCAGGTGCGTATATTCGCGGTGAGTATAATGGTAATTACCCTGAGCGGCTGCGGCAGTATTATCAGCAGAACGATCCCCGGACAAGGACACGGTAACCAGTATTACCCTGGCGTGCAGTGGGATATGCGTGATTCCGCATGGCGCTATATCACTATCCTCGATCTGCCCTTCTCACTGATCTTCGATACACTGCTACTGCCGCTCGATATTCACCACGGGCCTTATGAGTAATTAACGCTCATCCCATTCGTCTGCCGCAGTACGGCCTTCCTCGGTATCAAGCGGGGGTTCAAGCTGGAATTCCCCTTCATCCCATTCATGCAAAGTATTCTCTTCCTGCCATTCCTGGCGGATCTCTATCTCATCATAATCGCCGTCAAACACGCTCTGCGCGGCTTCACCACTCAGCATCGGCAGACATTCGCCATCTTCACCTTCATCGGCGAAAAATTCGACCTGCCACATGATGTCCCCATCCTGCAGTACATATTTCTGAACGTTGAACTGCTGCACATTCGCTTCGTCTTGTTCGAGGCCTGGATGGTCAGCCAGAAATTCTTCCCGGGCTGCATCGATAGCTTCTTCCAGCGTGGCATACATGGTCATCAGTGTCTCCCTTTGATTTGATGAGGTATTTAGGGAAAGAATAGCTGATTCTGTAATATTGCAAGTATGAAAGCGCAAAAATTATTCTATTGCCAGTCTGCGCCGTCGTAAGCTGTTCCATGAATAGATAGCATTGAACAACACCACGCCTGCCGTGACGCAGAATACGGCGCGGAAGCCATAGCTCGCGGAAATTGCGGCGCCCATGAGAGGGCCGGTGACGTTGCCGATATCGCGGAAAGATTGGTTGTAGCTGAATATGCGCCCGGCTATCTGGTTGGTAGAGTTGTAAACCAGCAGAGTTTGAACGGCTGGCAGCAGCGCGCCATCCGCCGCGCCAAGCAGAAACCGCAATAGCGCGAGCTGCCACGGCGTTTGCACAAAAGACATTGGAATCAGCAGCAGTACGGAAATAATCAGCGCGACGATAAGGATCTTTTCCGGGCCAATTCTGTCGCCAAGCTTGCCGAGCCGGGGGGCGCTAAGTAATGCCGCCACGCCGGGAACGGACGCTATCATCCCGCTAATGAACGCAATATTACTGACATTTCCCGCGAGTTCGCGCACATAGAGCGTCAGGATGGGCGCAATAGACCCCGTCGCCACCTGAATAATCAGCGTGGTGACAAACAGGCTTAACACCAGGCGGGGATTTTTTAACGAGGCGACCACTTCCCGAACGTGAAGCATCTCTTTTTTGCTCACCGGCAGGAAATTCTCGCGAATAAAAAAGAAGGTGAGCAGAAAACAGATAAACAAAACGCTGGCGGTAATAAAAAAGACCGGACGAAGGCCGTAATGGTCGGCGAGCAGACCGCCCGCAAGTGGGCCAAGCAGAGCGCCGCTGACGCCGCCAGTAGAGAGCGTCCCTAACGCCCAGCCGCTTTTGTGGCGCGGCACCTGAGTGGCGATGAGCGCATTGGCGTTGGGAATAAATCCGCCCAGCAGGCCTAATAACGCGCGGAGGATCAGAAATTGCCAGATATTTTGCGCCATGCCCATTAACAGCATGACAATGGCCATGCCGAGAGCGGAACGCAACAGCATGATCTTACGCCCTTTACGATCCGCCAGGCCGCCCCAAAAAGGGGACGCGATAGCTGAAAAGAGGAACGTAATACTAAAGACCAGCCCGGACCACATGTTGAGCGCGCTATGGCCTGTTACGCCGAGTTGCTCAACGTAGAGAGGGAGAAAAGGCATGACCAGGCTGAATGCCGCGCCGGTTAAAAAACAGCCCAGCCAGGTAACGGTTAGATTGCGTTTCCAGTTTATGGGGACATCAGAGGGTGACATAGCGTTCCACAGTATGATGCGCGGTTTGCGCTATCATCAATTTAATTATGAGCGTACTAATTATAATTATGCGCCGACCTTACCAGCCTCGCAATGTGGGGAGCTTTTAAAGCTAAAAGAGGGGAAAAATTGCAGCCTGACGGCTGCAATCCTGTCAATAGCGCGACGGTACGCCTTCAGGGCGAGTTTTAAAGCGGCGATGCAGCCACATATACTGCTCTGGCGCCATCATAATGCACTGCTCAACAATTTTATTCATCCACGCGGCAGTCGCTTCTGCGCTCTCCAGCGGAGGCGAATATTCCGCAGGAAGAATGATCAGTTCGTAGCCTTTCCCATCGGGTTTACGGCGAGGCACGAAGGGGATAATACAGGCTTTAGACATGCGCGCGAGCATCCAGGTACCGGAGGTCGTGGCAGCCTGGTCGACAGCGAATAATGGTACAAAAACGCTGGCGCGCGGGCCATAATCGTGATCCGGCGCATACCAGATCAATTCGCCGCTTTTCAATGCCTTAACCATGCCTTTCAGATCTTTGCGATCCAACATTGATTTATTGGAGCGTAAGCGTCCCCAGGTCTGTAACCAGTCGAGCAACGGATTATCATTCGGGCGATAAACTCCGATACCCGGGTTATGCATACCAAACATGCGGGCGCCAAACTCAAGGGTAAGAAAATGTATTCCTACCAGAATGAACCCCAGCCCCTGCGCCTTAACTTCACGGATATGCTCCAGACCGCTCGCTTCCATCCAGCGGTTCACTCGCCGATCGGGCCAGAACCAGGCCATGCCGGTTTCCATCACGCCCATACCGACGGATTCAAAGTTTTTGACCACCATGGTGTGGCGTTCCTGCGCGGTCATTTCCGGAAAGCATAATTCAAGGTTGCGATAGGCGATTTTTGCGCGGCGTTTCATTACGCGTCGCGCCAGGTGGCCCAATGCGCAACCCAATTTATAGATGACCGGGTAGGGGAGTTGCACGACCAACCAAAGCGCGCCTATACCCAACCAGGTTAACCAATAGCGCGGGTGCAGTAAGGCCACGGAGAACTTAGGCAACTTCGTCATTTCTATCCTGTCTTTCAACGAACAATTCCCCGTATTCTCGCATCTTTTTGCGTTGAGCAAAAATATGTAGCAGGAGAGTGGCGATTAAATCGACAATTGTTGTTAATTATTTAGTGTAAAGCAGGAAATGTAGCGCAAAATGTGTGGATGTAAATTGGCGAGACTTGCCTTATCATGCCTGCCCACTTTATTTTTTGCTGATTGCAGGATACGTACACCATGCCAGTGTTACACAACCGCATCTCTAATGACGAGCTGAAAGCCAAAATGCTGGCGGAAAGCGAGCCGCGTACGACAATTTCTTTTTATAAATATTTCACAATCGCCTCGCCGCAACAGACGCGGGACGCGTTGTATCAGGTGTTTACGGCGTTGGACGTTTTTGGTCGCGTTTACCTGGCACATGAAGGCATCAATGCGCAAATCAGCGTGCCGCAAAGCAAGCTCGAGACGTTTCGTCAACAGCTTTATACGTTCGATCCCGCGCTGGACGGGCTGCGTTTAAATATCGCGCTGGAGGATGACGGAAAGTCATTTTGGGTGCTGCGTATGAAAGTTCGCGACCGTATCGTCGCTGACGGTATTGACGATCCGAGTTTTGACGCCAGTAATGTCGGCGATTATCTGAAGGCGGCAGATGTGAATGCGATGCTGGACGATCCTGACGCGGTCTTTATTGATATGCGCAACCACTATGAGTATGAAGTCGGCCATTTCGAAAATGCTCTGGAAATCCCGGCGGATACGTTTCGTGAACAGTTGCCAAAAGCGGTTAAAATGCTGCGGGAACATGCAGATAAAAAGATAGTGATGTACTGTACCGGCGGTATTCGTTGTGAGAAAGCCAGCGCCTGGATGAAACACAACGGTTTCAATAAAGTCTGGCATATTGAGGGTGGCATCATTGAGTACGCCCGTCGCGCGCGCGAGCAGGGGCTTCCCGTTCGCTTTATCGGCAAAAACTTTGTATTTGATGAGCGAATGGGCGAACGAATCTCGGATGAGGTTATCGCGCATTGCCATCAGTGCGGCGCGCCCTGCGATAGCCATACCAACTGCAAAAATGACGGTTGCCATCTGCTGTTTATCCAGTGTCCGCAGTGCGCCAGTAAATTTAACGGCTGCTGTAGTGAACAATGCTGTGAAGAGTTGGCCTTGCCGGAGGAAGAACAGCGGCGACGTCGCGCGGGTCGTGAGAACGGCAACAAAATTTTTAATAAATCGCGTGGTCGGCTTAATAGCAAACTGAGCATTCCCGATCCGGCTGAGTAATATTTTGCCGGATAGCAGCGTAAAGGCCGCTATCCGGCATTTCGCCAGGCGTTACTTCTGCTGAACGCCTTCTACTGAGATGATAAGCTCAACCTCTTGTGAGGCCGGGCCGAGATCGGTAGTTATATTGAAATCCTTCAGCTTAATTTTTCCTTCGGCCTCAAAGCCCGCGCGCTTACCGCCCCACGGATCGTCGCCCTGGCCCATCAGCTTCGCTTCCAGCGTTACCGGTTTAGTCACGCCATTGAGCGTCAGATTGCCGGTAATATCCAGTTCATCGCCCTCTTTTTTCACGCTGGTAGAGGTGAAGGTTGCCTGCGGGAATTTCGCAACATTAAGAAATTCCGCGCTACGCAGGTGTTTGTCACGTTCGGCATGGTTAGTGTCGACGCTATTGGTGTTAATGGTCACGTTCACTTTGTCTGCCGACGGATTTTTTTCGTCAAAAGTGAACGTGCCGTCGAAATCTTTAAAGGTGCCGTATAGCCAGCTGTAGCCCAGATGCTGAATGCGGAAATTGACGAACGCATGTTGGCCTTCTTTATCAATTTTATACTCCGCCGCCACGGCGGAACCGGTCGTGAATAACAAGGATGCGAGGGTGAATCCCAGCAGGTTTTTTTTCATTTTTGAGCTCCATAGTCAGATGACGACATTCCTGTCATACGTTTCAGTGTGTCGTCTTTATCGATGAAATGGTGTTTTAGCGCCATAACCCCATGCGAGAGCGAGATAATGACCAGCGACCAGGCAAACCACAGATGCAGCGTTCCGGCGATGTCAGCCTGCGCGCCCGCATCCGTAAGCGTGGCCGGAATCTCAAACCAGCCAAAGACGCTAATCGGTTTACCATCGGCGGTGGAAATCAGGTAGCCGCTAATGATTATCGCAAAGAGCAGGAGATACAGGAGGAGATGCCCCGCGGCGGCGCCAGCGCGCGTTAAACGGGAATAGCTGGTCAAAGCAACGGGCGGTGGCGAATAAAGCCGCCAGATAATACGCACGATCAGCGCCATCATCAGTAATATGCCAATACTTTTATGCATTTCCGGTGCCTGGTGATACCAGCCGTCGTAATAACTGAGCGTGACCATCCATAAGCCCAACGCAAACATGCCATAGACCACCAGGGCGGTCAGCCAGTGGAGCGCGGCGGAAATCACGCCATAACGCTGTGGAGTATTTTTAAATTGCATAAACACACCAACGAATATTTCACGAGAGAATGAAAATGGCGTGGAAAAGCGCCGAATGCAACTTATAAATAAGAATTTGAATGATATTTATTTTTATTTCAATAATTTTGATGTTGTTTGCGGTTCAGCTTCAGAAGTTTCGAGATATTTCCCCCTGATAACCGCACAACGGCAGGAGTTGGCATTATTGCCGTGCTTCAACATTATGAAATAAAAAGTGAGGAACTTTCAGGAAGTGTCAGTTAACGTCAATGAAAAGCAATCAGAAGAAAAGGAGATAAACAATATCCATCACCGCCAGCAGCGACCAAAGAATAACGTAAAGCATGAAATGTTCGCGAATATTATTCATCAGAAAATGAAAGAGACGACGCATAGCTTACCTTAATAAACAGCCCCTTTACGGGGCCGACAAATTATTGGCTAAAACGGGACAGCCGGAACGGCGTCAGATCAAAGGAGGGCGTTTTTCCCAACGCAAAATCTGCAGCGATTTCTCCTAACACCGGGGCGAATTTAAAACCATGTCCGCTGAGTCCAGTGATGACAAGCGTATTCTCATGGCCAGGCAGCGTATCGATAATAAAATCCTCGTCCGGCGAATTATCATAGGTACATGCTGCCCCATGTAAACAACCGCCGATACCCGGCAGTACGTTACGCAGGAAAGGAAATGCTTCCGCGCCATCGCTGGCAACGGCGGCAAAGGGCTTGCGCTCTTCCTGAGCCTGTATTAGCTGTCCGCCATTGTGTTTGCCGATTTTTAACTCGTCGTTCTCCGCCGGGAAGCCGTAATATTGATCGCCGTTGGGCATTTCGCCGGTAAAGGCCGGAAAGCGGTTTTTAGTGCTGTAACGTCCATCCGCCTTAAACCAGGCAAAAACTTTACGTACGGGCTGAACGGGCAGCTCCGGTACCAGCGCTTTGACCCAGGTGCCCGCGCTAATCAGCGCCTTGCTGGCGTGGTAGCTGCCTTCACTCGTCTCTATCGTCACACCGTTATCATCATGATGAATATGGCTTACCGGGCTGTTAAATAGCTGTGCGCAGCCTGCCTCTCGGGCCAGACGAAGCCATGTGGTAATGGCTAATTCGCTGCGCAGGAAACCGGAGTCAGCTTCAAACAGCCCGATATAATTTTCGGGCACGCGAATTTCCGGCCAGCGCGTCATGAGGGCCGTCGCGTCCAGGCGCTCAACGTTCAATTGCCATTGTTGCGCGCTTCGTGCGACGTTGGCTAAGAAAGCGGAATCGGCCGGGCCGAGGTTGACGACGCCGGAGCGGACAAAAATAGGCTCTTCATTGTGTGTGGAGAGTTCATCCCAAAGCGTCTGGGCGCGAAGCACCAGCGGGACATATTTTTCGCCTTCACCATAAGCGTGGCGGATAAGACGGGTATCGCCGTGGTGGCTGCCCTGTTGATGAGGCGGCATATGCGCATCGGTCATCAGGACCTTTAGCCCGGCGCGGGTGGCGTAATAACCAGCGGCGGCGCCAACCGAACCGCTGCCGATAATAATAAGGTCGTATTTCATCAGCTTCTCTCTGCTATCGCGATGATTTCAGGGTAAATAACTGCGCTGAGATATACAAGCCAGAAATAAGTGAGGCACCTTACGGTGCCTGAGAGAGGGGGAGCGCGTCACGCTAATGGCGACGATACTCGTTTTCCTGGTAATCGCCTGATTCTATTTTGGCGATGCCGGCTTCTAATATTGAAATAAATTGCCTGGCTACATCTGTTGTTAACCAGAGCGTTTGACCAACTTCAGTCCCTTCCGGTTCCGGACGATTTGGGGTCTGGTAGTGTAAACGCAGCATCAGCGCATCATAGCTATCGACGGTGCTGATGTCCCATCCTACAAGCGGATGGGTCTGAATGACTTCATTATTCTTTTCCATCATGCCCCCCTGGTACGTGTTATAAGACAACGGTTCTCGAGGTTCAATGCGTGTTTTTCTTCTGAAGCAACTTCAGTATACCAATTAATAAGGCTATTCACTGCGTTTTTAAAGAGACCGGAGGATAAATTTCTCTTTTTAAGAATTATATGAACAATAAAGCGGCAGTTCATTCATATTTTTTTAGGATGTTGTGCAATTATTTTGACGGTCAGGCGAAATATTCATCAGTTGCGCAAATAAAAAAGCCGGGGCGACCCGGCAAACATACATCACTGCATATCATTTTTTATTCATTGATGAACCAGTCATCAGCGCTCTCCCAGGTCTCCTGGAGAATCTCGCTAATGCGTTCTTTGTCCTCTTTTGATGCGCCAATGACGGACAAGTTGTTGGCGGTAGCGTAACGCACGGTGACGTTACCCAAATTCTCCGGAAAATGATGGCTAATACGGCGGGAGAGTTCGCCCGCCAGCGCATCAATCGCACCGGCAGGCAGAGGTGACGTTTTGGCTATAGTGACTTCAATACGCATAATGGCCCCCTGTTTAATATACTGGATATATATACAGTTAAATCCAATATATAGCAACAGGTAAGCGCATTTTTTATTTTTTTACTGACCAGCGTACTGTTTCACCCGCTAAAAAAGGCACCAGCGAATCATCAGCCAGCGCGATATTTTCCGGTACCTGTTGTTCATCGCGAACCAGTTCCACCCACCCCGTATTCACCGGCAGGCCATAGAATTGCGGGCCATTCAGTGAACAGAACGCTTCAAAGTGCGCCAGCGCGTTCATTTCCTCAAACACGGCGGCATAACTGCCAAGGGCGGAGGGGGCGTTGAAACAACCGGCGCAGCCGCAACTGGTCTCTTTACGATGACGTGAATGCGGCGCTGAATCCGTCCCCAGGAAGGCGCGCGTAAAACCACTGGCAACCAGTTCGCGTAACGCCTGCTGGTGAATATTGCGTTTCAGAATCGGCAGACAGTACAGGTGAGGACGAATGCCGCCGACCAGCATATCATTACGGTTAAACATTAAATGTTGAGGCGTAATGGTAGCCGCCAGGTAGTCGTTGCCGTCACGGACATACTGCGCGGCATCTTTGGTCGTGATGTGCTCAAAGACCACTTTAAGCGTGGTCAGACGCTGGCGTAGCGGTTCCATTACGGTGTCGATAAAACGCGCTTCGCGATCGAAGATATCAACATCCGCATGGGTCACCTCACCGTGGACCAGTAATGGCATTCCGAGTTTTTCCATCCGCTCCAGTACCGGCATGATAGCGTCGACTGACGTTACGCCATGACTGGAGTTAGTGGTGGCATTGGCCGGGTAAAGCTTAGCCGCAGTAAACACGCCTTCATGGAAACCACGCTCCAGTTCATCGGCATCGAGCGAATCCGTTAAATAGCAGGTCATTAACGGCGTGAAATCATGCCCGGCGGGCACCGCATCGAGAATACGCTGGCGGTAGGCGATCGCTGCATCAACGGTCGTGATGGGGGACGCCAGGTTCGGCATCACGATAGCGCGACCATAAATTTCGCTGGTATAGGGTACGACCGTTTTTAACATGTCGCCATCGCGAAGGTGAACGTGCCAGTCGTCCGGGCGGCGGATCTTTAAAACCTGGGATGGTGCAGTCATTAATAAGCTCCGGCTGAGGAATAGTCTTTTTGCCGGAAACAAAGGATAAGCGGAAACGTTTTCGTTTGCACGTAAAAAAAGGGCGCGAGCGCGCCCTCCGAAATCAATTGGTGAAAGGAATAACGATTTCACCAGGTTTAACTTCAATGCCTTTCGCGAGTTTCTTCGCTAACGCTTCGCCTTTACTACTGTCCTCACGCAACACGTAAGCTGGCCGCTGGTTAAAGTAGCTACGTAAAGACTGATTTAAATAGGGCAGGAGCGTTTGTAGCACCGATTGCATTTTCTCCGGCGTCACGGTGGCGTCTACTACTTCCATCTCCTGAAGATAGATGGCGCCTTTTTCTTTATCAAAGACCGGCAGGGCTTTTAGCTTGAGTTTCATCGTCGCTTTTTGACTGCCAAACAGGGAATTCATATCCAGCCTGGCATCGCCAGTAAGGGTGACTTTATTAGGCTCTTCCCGACCAATCTGGCTGGCAAGGTTAGTCAATACGATATGCGCGTCGGCAATGCCGGGCAGACCAATATCTTTTGAGAAATTATTCCGTTTTTCAAGCGCTTGATTGATTTCTTGTTCGCTAATGGTGTATTGCGTAAGTTGATTACAACCCACTAACAGGCCGCTAACTACCAGCGCAGCGGCAAAAAAAAACTTTTTCATGGCGTTCCTTAGCATGTTGCCTGTGCCCTAATCTTGACACAAAGCAGCATGTCGCGCCAGCGGACATGGCGTCACTAGAAAAAGCTGAAAAAGGCGGCAAGAAAGGGTTGCCGCCTGGCGGGCGTTAGATAGCCATTGAGGAGAGTAAATTAATTTGCGTCTGCTTCGCCATATTATCGCGATAGTCCGCGACTTTTGTCGGCCAGTGGATACCGGCGACCAGCGTCAGATTACGCAGAAGCGGAAACAGATGAATATCATCTTCCGATAATTCGCCGTTAACGGCGTTAGGCTGTACGATGAGTTTATCCAGCAAACGTAAATCATCGCCGATCTTTTTAATCAGTCCGGCAGAGTGCGCAAGATGGTTGTCAAAACTGCCAGATGAGGCTTCTTTTTTGCGGATAAAATACTGGCGCGCCGCAGGGGTAGAAAATTCATCGAAAGCGGATTTTGCAAATCGCGGCAGCAGTAGCTGATTAACGTAACCGTTAACTTTGCGCAACCACTCTTCAATGGCTGGATTGCGTTTCCCGGTTAACAGTGGTTTGCCGTCGAGGTTGTCGACATAATGTACAATATCCATACTTTCAGGAAGGTAGCGACTATCATCTTTTTGCAGGATGGGCACCATCTTTTGACCAATCATCCGGGTGGGTGTCGCCTCGTCGTCATTTTGTAACACGTTAAGTTCAACGGGGATGTTCTTCAGGCCGAAAATCATGCGGGCTTTAACGCAGAAAGGGCAATGATCGTAAATATAAAGCTTCACGTTTCTCCTCCATTTGACTGTCGGTATCTGACCAGTATGGAGGAGATAGCGACAGGTATCAAATCAGGCGCCGGGTTCCAGCATCCGGCGCGGCGTGCGTTTATGACTAAATTGCCAGCCTAAAGCCAAAAAGGTGATGAAACCGATAATACCGAGCATCATCCACGGTAGTTCAGGCTGCGCAAGCGCTTTACCCATATCAAACAACCAGCCGCCGCCGATATAACCAATCGCGCCGCCAATGGCTAATCCCAGACGGCTAAAGCCCATATAGCTTCCCCGCGCCCTCGCGTCCGCGAGCGACGCGCTGAGCGTTTCGCGCGCCGGTTCGGCGATAACCGAGCCGATGTAGAAAGCGCAAATAAGCGTAAAAAGCTGCTGTAAATTGCCCACCATCCCGATGGGGAGCATGCTCAGCGACATGACGAGCAAACCGGCCATCAGCCGATGCTCCAGCCGAAAACGCTTTTCGCTCCAGCGGGCAATCGGGTAGAGCAACGTCAGCGAGAGACACGCCTCAATAGCGTACATCCATTTCACGGCAGCAGGCGAACCGGCGATATCGTTTACCATAATCGGCAGCATTAACATGACCTGTACCGCCAGCATATAGTAGCCCGCCAGCGTCAGCACGTAGGTGACAAACCTTTTATCGCTCATGACGCGGCGCATTCCTTCACGCACCGGCGTTCTGACCGTTGATAGCTTCCAGGCCGGAAGCAGCCATGCGTTGAAAAGGGCGCATAATATGAACAAAATAGCGCCTGTCGCGCAGACCAGGCGAAAATCGTATTGTAGCAACCAGCTTCCCAGCAGCGCGCCAATCACCGCGCCCGCGCTGTCCTGCATCATCAACAGAGAGAAGAAGCGGCCCCGTTGCTCCGGACGAATTAATTTGACCACCAGCGCTGAACGCGGCGGGTCAAAAAGCGTACCGCCGAGACCGGAAAGAAAGCAGGAAAACCACAAGAGCCAGGGCTCATGCGCGATACCCATGGTGGCAAAGCCTGCGGCGCGCATCAGCATACCGGTGACAATCATCGGTTTCGCGCCAAAGCGATCGGCGATGGCGCCGCCAAAAATGCCCAGACCTTGTTGAATAAACTGGCGCAGGCCGAGCGCGATCCCTACCATTACGGCAGCCCACCCCATTTGATCGACAAAGCGAATAGAGATGAGCGGGAAGACGACGAAAAAACCCAGCACCACCAACATGTTATCGATGAGAAGAAAATATTTACCCAGGTTCCTCGCCTGCGAGACGCGCGACATTTCCCCTCCCGGGAAATAAAAGATGAGCGTCTTCTATTCTGCGGCGGCGTTTCGTTTTTTCCTACCGTTAGCGGGACAATATTTTTTTATCAAAAGTCCTTTTTAATCGAGAGTTTTCATCAAAAAGTGGCAGCAATTCAAAAAATGACGATTTGCGCTTTTCACAGAGCCTGGTTGCGCAGGTATAGTAATGTTACTGGCGTGCTGAAGACGTTACAGGAAGGAGTAGGTATAGAATGTTTGGCTATCGTAGTAACGTGCCAAAAGTGCGCTTAACCACCGATCGTCTGGTGGTACGTTTAGTGCATGAGCGTGATGCCTGGCGTCTGGCCGATTATTACGCGGAAAATCGTCATTTTTTAAAACCCTGGGAACCGGTCCGTGATGAAAGTCATTGTTATCCTTCAGGATGGCAGGCGCGTCTGGGAATGATCGGTGAATTTCACAAACAGGGCTCCGCCTTCTATTTCGCGCTACTTGATCCGGAAGAAAAAGAAATTATCGGCGTGGCGAATTTTTCCAATGTGGTGCGCGGTTCTTTTCATGCCTGTTATCTGGGCTATTCCATTGCGCAGAAGTGGCAGGGGCAGGGGCTGATGTTTGAAGCCTTAACCGCTGCGATTCGCTATATGCAGCGCACTCAGCATATCCACCGTATCATGGCGAACTATATGCCGCACAACAAACGTAGCGGCGCGTTGCTGGCGCGGCTTGGCTTTGAGAAAGAAGGCTATGCGAAAGATTACCTGTTGATTGATGGACAATGGCGCGACCATGTCCTGACGGCGTTAACCACGCCGTTATGGACGCCGGGGCGTTGAGCGGCTTACGGAATGAGAGGCAAAGGGAGAAAACGATGAAATATGAATTAACCGCCACTGAAGCGCGAGTGATTGGCTGTCTGCTGGAAAAGCAGGTGACAACGCCGGAACAGTATCCGCTTTCCGTCAACGGGGTGGTG
Source organism: Salmonella sp. 32120201201600049SM (assembly GCF_017572835.1). Lineage (NCBI taxonomy): Bacteria > Pseudomonadati > Pseudomonadota > Gammaproteobacteria > Enterobacterales > Enterobacteriaceae > Salmonella > Salmonella sp. 32120201201600049SM. Next base: position 118,757 of record NZ_JAGESA010000001.1, read on the forward strand.
ACAGCCTGTAATCAGAAAACCAACCGTGAACCGGTAATGAACCTGACGGAACAAGAGGTACAAGAACAGCTCGATAACCTGGTGAAACGCCACTTTTTGCGTACGGTCAGCGGGTTTGGCAATCGCGTCACCAAATATGAACAGCGTTTCTGTAATTCCGAATTTGGCGATCTGAAACTTAGCGCGGCGGAAGTGGCGCTCGTCACTACGCTGCTGCTGCGCGGCGCGCAAACGCCCGGCGAGTTGCGTAGCCGGGCGTCGCGGATGCATGAATTCAGCGATATGGCGGAAGTTGAATCCACGCTGGAACGGCTTGCCAGTCGTGAGGACGGCCCGTATGTCGTCCGTCTGGCGCGTGAACCGGGTAAGCGCGAAAGCCGCTATATGCACCTTTTTTGCGGCGATGTCGATGAACTGTCTCTCCAGACGTCTGCGCCGGAAAGTGCGTTGGGCGATCTTCAGTCGCGCGTCGAAGCGCTGGAAAGCGAAGTGGCGGAGTTAAAGCAGCGGCTGGATTCTTTGTTAGCTCACCTGGGAGAGTAATGTGAGAACATTACGGATTGGCATTGTCGGATTAGGCGGTATTGCGCAGAAGGCCTGGCTGCCGGTATTAACCAACACCGCCGGATGGACGTTACAGGGCGCCTGGTCTCCTTCGCGGGATAAAGCCTTACGTATCTGCGAAAGCTGGCGCATACCGTATGTGGATTCGCTGGCGAATTTAGCGTCCGGCTGCGATGCGGTCTTCGTCCACTCCAGTACCGCAAGCCATTATGCCGTGGTCAGCGAACTTCTCAATGCCGGCGTCCATGTTTGCGTGGATAAACCGCTGGCGGAAAATCTACGTGATGCCGAACGGCTGGTGGCGCTGACGGCGCAAAAAAAATTGACGCTGATGGTTGGCTTTAATCGCCGTTTCGCGCCGCTGTACCGCGAACTGAAGACGCGCCTCGGCACTGCGGCGTCACTGCGTATGGATAAACATCGTACCGATAGCGTCGGGCCGCACGACTTACGTTTTACTTTGCTCGATGACTATCTGCATGTCGTGGATACCGCTCTGTGGCTGGCGGGCGGCGAGGCGCGCCTTGCCAGCGGCACGTTGCTCACCAGCGAGTCCGGCGAAATGTGCTATGCGGAACATCATTTTTCCGCCGACAAACTACAAATTACCACCAGTATGCACCGGCGCGCCGGAAGTCAGCGTGAATCGGTCCAGGCCGTCACCGACGGCGGGCTGTATGACGTGACGGATATGCGTGAATGGCGCGAAGAGCGCGGGCAGGGTATTTTCATCAAACCCATTCCGGGTTGGCAAACGACGCTTGAGCAGCGTGGTTTTGTCGGATGCGCGCGGCATTTCATTGACTGCGTACAAAATCAGACGGTTCCGGAAACGGCGGGGGAGCAGGCGATTTTGGCCCAGCGCGTCGTGGAGGCGCTGTGGCGGGACGCCATCAGCGAATAATCCTCTGTAACATCTGGCGGTAGTAATTCATCGTAATCCAGGTACTATACCCTCAATAATTCGAGTTGCAGAAAAGCTAACGCACATGCAGCTCGAAGTATGGCGGGTATATATGCCCACTCTACATAATACCTCTTTTCACAGTGAATAATGGCAAACCGTGGGGAGTCTGTAAGGCCTGATAAGACGTTTTAACGTCGCCGTCAGGCGCGGTGATACAGCCGGATACGGCAGAAGTTGCGTTATCCGGTCGATGGATCAGCCATGCAGGAGTTTTACGCCAGGGTCTGGAATACAAAAGAAATGAATTTATTGAAATCGCTGGCTGCCGTCAGCTCGATGACTATGTTTTCACGCGTGTTGGGCTTTGCCCGTGATGCGATTGTCGCCAGAATTTTTGGCGCAGGGATGGCGACCGACGCCTTTTTTGTGGCGTTTAAACTCCCCAATCTACTACGCCGGATCTTTGCCGAAGGCGCTTTTTCTCAGGCCTTTGTGCCTATCCTGGCGGAATATAAGAGCAAGCAGGGTGAAGAAGCGACGCGGATCTTTGTCGCTTACGTTTCCGGCCTGTTGACGCTGGCATTGGCCGTCGTGACGGTGGCCGGTATGCTGGCCGCCCCGTGGGTGATTATGGTAACCGCGCCGGGTTTTGCCGATACTGCGGATAAATTCGCGCTGACGACGCAACTGCTGCGGATTACGTTTCCCTATATTCTGCTGATCTCGCTGGCTTCACTGGTTGGCGCCATTCTCAACACCTGGAATCGCTTCTCTATTCCCGCTTTTGCGCCGACATTTCTTAATATCAGCATGATCGGTTTTGCATTATTCGCCGCGCCATACTTTAATCCGCCGGTGCTGGCGTTAGCCTGGGCAGTCACCGTCGGCGGCGTGCTGCAACTGGTGTATCAACTTCCGTATTTAAAAAAGATCGGTATGCTGGTGCTGCCGCGCATTAACTTTCGCGACACCGGGGCGATGCGGGTGGTCAAACAGATGGGGCCGGCGATTTTGGGCGTATCCGTCAGTCAGATTTCCCTTATCATCAATACTATTTTTGCCTCGTTTCTGGCCTCCGGCTCGGTCTCATGGATGTACTATGCCGATCGGTTGATGGAGTTCCCGTCCGGCGTGCTGGGCGTGGCGTTGGGGACCATCCTGTTGCCGTCATTGTCGAAAAGCTTTGCCAGCGGCAATCATGATGAGTACTGCCGCCTGATGGACTGGGGGCTGCGTTTGTGCTTTTTACTGGCGTTGCCGAGCGCGGTAGCGTTAGGCATCCTGGCGAAGCCGCTGACGGTCTCGCTGTTTCAGTACGGTAAATTCACCGCCTTTGATGCGGCAATGACGCAGCGGGCGTTAATCGCCTATTCGGTGGGGCTGATTGGCTTGATCGTCGTAAAAGTGCTGGCTCCGGGCTTCTATTCTCGCCAGGATATTAAAACGCCGGTGAAAATCGCCATCGTGACGTTAATCATGACGCAGTTAATGAACCTGGCGTTTATTGGACCGCTGAAACACGCCGGGCTGTCGCTCTCTATTGGTCTGGCGGCATGTCTCAATGCGTCGCTGCTGTACTGGCAACTGCGCAAACAGAATATCTTTACGCCACAACCGGGCTGGATGTGGTTCCTGATGCGTCTGATCATTTCCGTACTGGTGATGGCCGCCGTATTGTTCGGCGTGTTGCATATTATGCCGGAGTGGTCGCAAGGGTCGATGCTATGGCGTTTGCTACGTTTGATGGCGGTAGTGATTGCGGGTATCGCGGCCTATTTCGCCGCGCTTGCCGTGTTGGGCTTTAAAGTGAAAGAGTTTGTTCGCCGGACGGCGTAAATTCAGTGCCTGATAGCGCTGTGCTATCAGGCCTACAAGGCATTCAGGCCGGAAAGGCGCAACGTCGCCATCCGGCAATGATTAGATAGAAATTTTTTTACCGCCGCGGTGAGAGACGGAAGTCTGACCGTCAGCCCCGTACAAGGTCGGCTCCTGGTGAGGTTTCAGCACCTCCAGCGCCTGTTGATTACGCTCGATTTGCCCTTCCAGCAGCCAGCCGTTGTGCTGGTTGAGGTCGCGAAGATGCTGCGTTTTTTCGGTAATCGCCTGCCAGCGCTCTGCAATGTCATCGTTTGCGCTACGCTGCGCATTCTGCTCCAGACGGCGCTGTTGTTCCAGATAATCCAGCGTCGCCAGCAACGAGCTTTTTTCTTCTGTAATACGCTGTAGCTGGCTGCCGTTAATCTGGCCTACGGAAAGCTGTTGTTGCTCGGCGTCCATCACCGTCTTCAGGTCATTCAGGACGGTGGTCATCTGGTCAAGTATTTCTGACAAACGAGTCATACGCTTATTTACTCTGTAAGTAGCTCTGCGCCTCGCGAATGAGCGAGTCTGCTATTTTTCCCGTATCCATTTTTAACTCACCGTTACGGATAGCCGTTTTTAATGCTTCGACGCGTTCCATATTAATGTCGCTGACGCCTGGCTGCATGAGCTTCGCTTGCGCGTCGCTTAACGTTACGCTGGCGCTCGTCGCGGCGGACGTTTTTTCCTGACGCGTTTTTTGTACCGGCGTGTCGCTGGTTTCGCGCGTCTGGACAGTGCTAACGGGTTTCAAAGGTGAGGTACGGTCAATGCTCATTTATTTATCCTCATCGAGGGTTACGTTGTAGCGGCCAGCTACCATCATGGTTGAATATCTCATCGGCAGCCGCGACAAAATCTTTACACAATTATAGGTTAATAAGAATATTCCCATCAGAATCGACGGTTCCACTCACGATTTGACCCGATGTCATGCGCACGCGCGCATTTTGCGCGACGGCGGCATTATTCATCGCCTGACCTTCCGCATTGACGCTGAACCCCTCGCCATTGGCGATGACCTGTACTCGTTGCCCCGCTTTGACGCGCCAGGCCTGACGTATCATCGTAAGCTGTACCGGCTGCCCGGGAGCGAGATCGCGCAAACTGACGGCATCCTGAATCTGACGGATATCCAGTACCGTCCGCGGCGGTAACTGATCCAGCCTGCCACGTTTTAGCGTGACGTTGGCCGGCGTCAATTTTCCGCCGCGCGCGACGGGCGCGGCAACGGCGACATAATTGCCGGTCGCTTGCACATTCACCTGCAAATAACGTTTTTCATTGGCGCAGCGCGCCACCACATTGACGTTGCCCCACAGCTTCGCGCTGCCCGTCATGCTGAAGGCTGGCTGCTCGCAGCTCGGCAGCAGATTGGGCGGTGAACGGAGCGTGACAACCACCTCGTCGCTGAAGCCAGCCAGACGCTGGGAAAACCACGTGGTCAGCTGGGCGTTGATGTCCTGCGCCATTGTCAGGGGGCTGAACAGCAAAGCCGCCACGGCGAATCCTCGTTTTAACGTTTGCATGGTACTTCCCCCTGGTTGATGTCATGACAGGATTCTACCCGTGTGAAGCAAGCATCAACGCAATAAATAGCGACGCATTTTGCGTTTATTCCGGCGATAACGCGCGCGTGAAGGCATTTAAGCTGTCGGCTGAATTTTGCCATTTGCGGAGGAGATATGCTCGACAGGCTCGATGCCGCCTTACGATTTCAGCAGGAAGCGCTAAATCTGCGCGCGCAACGTCAGGAAATATTAGCGGCGAATATCGCCAATGCCGATACGCCGGGGTATCAGGCGCGCGATATTGATTTTGCCAGTGAGTTAAAAAAGGTGATGGTGCGTGGACGGGAAGAAACCGGCGGCGTCGCGTTAACGTTGACTTCCTCTCACCATATTCCCGCCCAGGCGGTCTCTTCTCCCGCAGTGGATCTGCTTTACCGCGTACCCGATCAGCCTTCTTTGGATGGTAACACCGTAGATATGGACAGGGAACGTACGCAGTTTGCGGATAACAGTCTCAAATATCAGATGGGGCTTACCGTTCTGGGTAGCCAACTCAAAGGCATGATGAATGTGCTACAGGGAGGAAACTAATTCGTGGCGCTGTTAAACATTTTTGATATTGCCGGATCGGCGCTTGCCGCGCAGTCCAAGCGGTTGAACGTTGCGGCCAGTAACCTGGCGAATGCGGATAGCGTCACCGGCCCGGACGGACAGCCTTATCGCGCCAAACAGGTGGTTTTTCAGGTGGACGCCGCGCCGGGTCAAGCCACTGGCGGGGTAAAGGTCGCCAGCGTGATTGAAAGTCAGGCACCGGAAAAGCTGGTTTATGAGCCAGGCAACCCGCTGGCGGACGCTAATGGTTACGTCAAAATGCCCAACGTCGATGTGGTCGGCGAAATGGTCAACACGATGTCAGCCTCGCGCAGCTATCAGGCAAATATCGAAGTCCTGAATACCGTAAAAAGCATGATGCTTAAGACGCTGACATTAGGCCAGTAAAGGAGGCGCGTATGTCTATTGCCGTAAATATGAATGACCCGACCAACACGGGCGTCAAAACGACGACCGGCAGCGGGTCGATGACCGGAAGCAACGCTGCCGATCTGCAAAGCAGTTTCCTGACCTTACTGGTCGCGCAATTGAAGAACCAGGACCCGACTAACCCATTACAAAATAATGAGTTAACGACACAGTTGGCGCAAATCAGTACCGTGAGCGGCATTGAAAAACTGAATACGACGCTGGGGGCTATTTCCGGGCAAATCGATAATAGTCAGTCCCTACAGGCGACCACGCTGATTGGACATGGCGTTATGGTGCCTGGCACCACAATTCTGGCGGGTAAAGGCGCGGAAGAAGGGGCCGTGACGTCCACGACGCCGTTTGGCGTGGAATTGCAACAGCCTGCGGACAAAGTGACGGCAACCATTACCGATAAAGATGGCCGGGTGGTACGGACGCTGGAGATCGGTGAGTTGCGAGCCGGGGTACACACCTTTACCTGGGATGGTAAGCAAACGGACGGAACAACGGTACCGAATGGTTCTTACAACATTGCGATTACCGCCAGCAATGGCGGGACGCAACTGGTGGCGCAGCCGCTGCAATTCGCTCTGGTACAGGGCGTGACGAAGGGCAGTAACGGCAACCTGTTGGATCTGGGTACCTACGGCACCACCACACTCGACGAAGTTCGGCAAATAATCTAAGCCCTTACACTTATCAGGAGTCAGTCATGTCTTTTTCTCAAGCGGTTAGCGGCCTGAACGCTGCGGCCACCAACCTTGATGTTATCGGTAATAACATCGCCAACTCCGCCACCTATGGCTTTAAGTCCGGTACGGCATCATTTGCCGATATGTTCGCCGGTTCCAAAGTGGGGCTGGGCGTAAAAGTGGCGGGGATTACCCAGGATTTTACCGACGGTACGACAACGAACACCGGGCGCGGGCTGGATGTCGCGATTAGCCAGAACGGTTTTTTCCGCCTGGTAGACAGCAACGGTTCCGTGTTCTATAGCCGCAACGGCCAGTTCAAACTGGACGAGAACCGTAACCTGGTCAATATGCAGGGGATGCAGTTGACCGGCTATCCGGCCACCGGTACGCCGCCGACCATTCAGCAGGGGGCGAATCCTGCACCGATCACCATTCCGAACACGCTGATGGCGGCGAAATCGACCACCACCGCGTCAATGCAGATCAACCTGAACTCAACGGACCCTGTACCGTCTAAAACGCCCTTTAGCGTGAGTGATGCGGATTCGTATAACAAAAAAGGCACCGTCACCGTTTATGACAGCCAGGGTAATGCCCATGACATGAACGTCTATTTTGTGAAAACCAAAGATAATGAATGGGCTGTGTACACCCATGACAGCAGCGATCCTGCAGCCACTGCGCCAACAACGGCGTCCACTACGCTGAAATTCAATGAAAACGGGATTCTGGAGTCTGGCGGTACGGTGAACATCACCACCGGTACGATTAATGGCGCGACAGCGGCCACCTTCTCCCTCAGCTTCCTTAACTCCATGCAGCAGAACACCGGGGCTAACAACATCGTCGCCACCAATCAAAACGGCTATAAGCCGGGCGACCTGGTGAGCTACCAGATTAACAACGACGGCACCGTGGTTGGCAACTACTCCAACGAGCAGGAGCAGGTGCTGGGGCAGATTGTGCTGGCTAACTTCGCCAACAACGAAGGTCTGGCATCCCAGGGCGATAACGTCTGGGCGGCGACGCAGGCTTCCGGGGTTGCGCTGCTGGGGACTGCCGGTTCCGGCAACTTCGGTAAGCTGACGAACGGCGCGCTGGAAGCCTCTAACGTGGATTTGAGTAAAGAGCTGGTGAATATGATCGTCGCGCAGCGTAACTACCAGTCGAATGCGCAGACCATCAAAACTCAGGACCAGATCCTCAATACGCTGGTTAACCTGCGCTAAGCGCCTGACGGGATAGCTTAATGGATCACGCAATTTATACCGCTATGGGGGCGGCCAGCCAGACGCTTAACCAGCAGGCGGTAACGGCCAGCAACCTGGCTAATGCCTCAACGCCGGGCTTTCGCGCGCAGCTTAACGCGCTACGCGCGGTGCCCGTTGATGGCCTCTCTTTAGCAACGCGCACGCTGGTTACGGCGTCGACGCCCGGGGCGGATATGACCCCGGGTCAGTTGGACTACACCTCCCGTCCGCTGGATGTCGCGTTACAGCAGGACGGCTGGCTGGTAGTGCAAGCGGCGGATGGCGCTGAAGGATATACCCGTAACGGGAATATCCAGGTGGGTCCGACCGGGCAGTTAACCATTCAGGGACATCCGGTTATCGGCGAAGGCGGCCCGATTACCGTTCCTGAAGGGTCGGAAATCACCATTGCGGCAGACGGCACGATCTCCGCGCTCAATCCCGGCGACCCGCCAAACACGGTGGCGCCCGTTGGGCGACTGAAGCTGGTCAAAGCGGAAGGCAATGAGGTGCAGCGGAGCGATGACGGTTTATTCCGCCTTACCGCCGAGGCACAGGCTGAACGCGGGGCGGTACTGGCCGCCGACCCGTCAATTCGCATTATGTCGGGCGTGCTGGAGGGCAGTAACGTCAAGCCGGTTGAAGCCATGACCGACATGATCGCCAACGCACGTCGTTTTGAAATGCAGATGAAGGTTATCACCAGCGTAGATGAGAACGAAGGGCGAGCTAACCAACTGCTGTCGATGAGTTAATACAGGACATTTTATGATCAGTTCATTATGGATCGCCAAAACCGGTCTGGACGCGCAGCAAACCAATATGGATGTGATTGCCAATAACCTGGCAAACGTCAGCACCAATGGTTTTAAGCGTCAGCGCGCGGTATTTGAAGATCTGTTGTATCAGACCATCCGCCAGCCGGGCGCGCAGTCGTCCGAGCAGACGACGCTGCCTTCAGGGCTGCAAATCGGTACCGGCGTGCGTCCGGTCGCCACGGAGCGTCTGCACAGTCAGGGGAACCTGTCGCAGACCAACAACAGTAAAGATGTGGCGATTAAAGGGCAGGGCTTTTTCCAGGTCATGCTGCCGGACGGTACGTCTGCTTATACCCGCGATGGCTCTTTCCAGGTGGATCAGAATGGTCAACTGGTGACGGCGGGCGGTTTTCAGGTGCAGCCGGCAATCACCATTCCGGCCAACGCGTTAAGCATCACGATTGGCCGCGACGGCGTGGTCAGCGTGACCCAGCAGGGGCAGGCCGCGCCGGTTCAGGTCGGGCAGCTTAACCTGACCACCTTTATGAACGACACCGGGCTGGAAAGCATCGGCGAGAACCTCTATATCGAAACGCAATCGTCCGGCGCGCCGAACGAAAGCACGCCGGGGCTCAACGGCGCGGGGTTGTTGTATCAAGGGTATGTCGAAACGTCGAACGTTAACGTGGCGGAAGAGCTGGTGAACATGATTCAGGTTCAACGCGCCTATGAAATTAACAGTAAAGCAGTATCGACGACCGATCAGATGCTGCAGAAACTGACGCAACTCTAAGGGGCCGCCGGTGGGGGATACGCCACCGGCTCCCTGATTTTGAAGATGAAGGTAATGCAAAAATACGCGCTTCACGCTTACCCAGTTATGGCCCTGATGGTCGCGACGCTGACAGGATGCGCCTGGATACCCGCTAAACCGCTCGTGCAGGGGGCGACCACGGCGCAGCCGATACCTGGCCCGGTACCGGTGGCGAATGGCTCCATATTTCAGTCTGCGCAGCCGATTAATTATGGCTATCAGCCGCTTTTTGAAGATCGTCGACCGCGTAATATCGGCGATACGCTCACGATTGTGTTACAGGAAAACGTCAGCGCCAGTAAAAGCTCGTCGGCAAATGCCAGCCGCGACGGCAAAACCAGCTTTGGTTTTGATACGGTACCGCGTTATCTGCAGGGATTATTCGGTAATTCCCGCGCGGATATGGAGGCCTCCGGCAGCAACTCTTTTAATGGTAAAGGCGGCGCGAATGCCAGCAATACCTTTAGCGGCACGCTGACCGTGACCGTCGATCAGGTTCTGGCCAATGGCAATTTACACGTCGTGGGGGAAAAACAGATCGCGATTAATCAGGGAACGGAATTCATCCGCTTCTCCGGCGTGGTAAATCCACGCACCATCAGCGGCAGCAACTCTGTTCCCTCGACACAGGTGGCGGATGCGCGGATTGAATATGTCGGGAACGGCTATATTAACGAAGCGCAAAATATGGGCTGGCTGCAACGTTTCTTCCTTAATTTGTCGCCGATGTAAGCGAGGTGTATGTGTTTAAAGCTCTTGCAGGAATCGTTCTGGCACTGGTTGCCACTCTGGCGCACGCCGAGCGTATCCGGGATCTGACCAGTGTCCAGGGAGTACGGGAAAACTCGCTGATCGGCTACGGGCTGGTGGTCGGGCTGGACGGTACGGGCGACCAGACGACCCAGACGCCATTTACCACCCAGACGCTGAATAACATGCTGTCACAACTGGGGATTACGGTCCCCACCGGCACCAATATGCAGTTGAAAAACGTGGCGGCGGTGATGGTGACGGCATCGTATCCGCCTTTTGCGCGACAGGGACAAACGATCGATGTCGTCGTTTCCTCAATGGGGAACGCTAAAAGTCTGCGTGGCGGGACGTTATTAATGACGCCGTTAAAAGGGGTGGACAGCCAGGTGTATGCTCTGGCGCAGGGCAATATTCTGGTCGGCGGCGCGGGCGCTTCCGCAGGCGGCAGTAGCGTGCAGGTTAACCAGCTTAATGGCGGGCGCATCACTAACGGCGCGATTATCGAACGCGAGTTGCCGACTCAGTTCGGCGCTGGCAACACCATTAATCTGCAATTGAACGACGAAGATTTTACGATGGCGCAGCAAATTACCGACGCCATTAACCGCGCCCGCGGTTACGGCAGCGCCACTGCGCTTGATGCGCGAACGGTACAGGTGCGCGTGCCCAGCGGCAACAGCTCGCAGGTGCGTTTTCTGGCGGACATTCAAAATATGGAAGTCAACGTGACGCCGCAGGATGCAAAAGTCGTGATCAACTCGCGTACCGGTTCGGTGGTCATGAATCGGGAAGTCACGCTGGATAGCTGCGCTGTGGCGCAGGGCAATTTGTCAGTGACAGTCAATCGCCAGCTCAACGTCAACCAGCCGAATACGCCATTTGGCGGCGGGCAGACCGTGGTGACGCCACAGACTCAAATAGATTTGCGTCAGAGCGGCGGATCGCTACAGAGCGTGCGTTCCAGCGCCAATCTGAACAGCGTAGTGCGTGCGCTGAATGCGCTTGGCGCGACGCCGATGGACCTGATGTCGATTTTGCAGTCCATGCAGAGCGCGGGCTGTCTACGCGCCAAACTGGAAATCATCTGATGATAGGAGACGGTAAATTGCTGGCCAGCGCGGCCTGGGATGCGCAATCTCTGAACGAACTGAAAGCGAAAGCGGGCCAGGACCCGGCGGCGAATATCCGTCCTGTGGCCCGTCAGGTGGAAGGGATGTTTGTGCAGATGATGCTGAAAAGTATGCGCGAGGCTTTACCCAAAGATGGTCTATTCAGCAGCGATCAGACGCGTCTGTATACCAGCATGTATGACCAGCAGATCGCCCAGCAGATGACTGCCGGCAAGGGACTGGGGCTGGCGGATATGATGGTTAAACAGATGACCAGCGGGCAGACGATGCCTGCGGATGACGCGCCGCAAGTACCGCTTAAATTCTCCCTGGAGACGGTAAACAGCTATCAAAATCAGGCGCTGACCCAACTGGTGCGCAAAGCCATACCGAAAACGCCGGAGAGCAGCGATGCGCCGCTCTCCGGCGACAGTAAAGACTTTCTGGCCCGGCTTTCGCTCCCGGCGAGGCTGGCCAGCGAACAAAGCGGGGTGCCGCATCATCTGATTCTGGCGCAGGCGGCGCTGGAGTCCGGCTGGGGGCAGCGGCAAATCCTGCGGGAGAATGGCGAACCCAGCTATAACGTATTTGGCGTGAAAGCGACCGCCAGTTGGAAAGGGCCGGTGACGGAAATCACCACCACTGAATACGAGAATGGCGAAGCGAAAAAAGTGAAAGCGAAATTCCGCGTCTATAGCTCGTATCTGGAGGCATTATCGGATTATGTCGCGCTGTTAACGCGTAACCCACGCTACGCTGCCGTGACCACTGCCGCCACGGCAGAGCAGGGCGCAGTGGCTCTGCAAAACGCCGGATACGCCACTGACCCGAATTACGCGCGTAAATTGACCAGCATGATTCAGCAGTTGAAAGCGATGAGTGAAAAGGTCAGCAAAACCTACAGCGCGAATCTCGACAATCTCTTTTAAATTGCTCAAGTCCACGTAGTCGCTGCCGATAACAACGAGTATTGAAGGATTAAAAGGAACCATCATGTCCAGCTTGATTAATCACGCCATGAGCGGACTTAACGCCGCGCAGGCCGCGTTAAATACGGTCAGTAATAACATCAACAATTATAACGTTGCGGGTTATACCCGGCAGACAACTATTCTGGCGCAGGCAAACAGTACGTTAGGGGCTGGCGGCTGGATAGGTAATGGCGTTTACGTTTCAGGCGTACAGCGCGAATATGATGCGTTTATCACTAATCAGCTACGCGGCGCGCAAAACCAGAGCAGCGGCTTAACCACGCGCTATGAACAAATGTCGAAAATCGACAACCTGCTGGCCGATAAATCCAGCTCACTGTCTGGTTCGTTGCAGAGTTTTTTTACCAGCCTGCAAACGTTAGTCAGTAACGCGGAAGATCCTGCGGCGCGTCAGGCGCTGATTGGTAAAGCGGAAGGGCTGGTAAACCAGTTCAAAACCACCGATCAGTATCTGCGCGATCAGGATAAACAGGTCAATATCGCGATTGGCTCCAGCGTGGCGCAAATCAACAATTACGCGAAGCAGATAGCTAACCTGAACGATCAAATCTCCCGTATGACGGGCGTAGGCGCGGGCGCATCGCCGAACGACCTGCTCGATCAGCGTGATCAGTTGGTCAGCGAGCTTAACAAGATCGTTGGCGTCGAGGTGAGTGTACAGGACGGCGGCACCTATAACCTGACGATGGCCAATGGCTATACGCTGGTGCAGGGGTCGACGGCGCGTCAGTTGGCGGCGGTTCCCTCCAGCGCCGACCCGACGCGAACGACTGTCGCTTATGTCGATGAGGCCGCCGGTAACATCGAAATTCCGGAAAAGTTGCTGAACACCGGTTCGCTCGGCGGATTACTGACGTTCCGTTCTCAGGATCTGGATCAGACTCGTAATACGCTGGGCCAGTTGGCGTTGGCGTTTGCCGATGCGTTTAACGCGCAGCATACCAAAGGTTATGACGCCGACGGCAATAAAGGGAAAGACTTCTTTAGCATTGGCTCGCCGGTGGTATATAGCAACAGTAATAATGCCGATAAAACGGTATCGCTAACCGCTAAGGTGGTCGACAGCACGAAGGTTCAGGCGACGGATTATAAGATTGTTTTTGACGGTACAGACTGGCAGGTTACTCGCACTGCGGATAACACCACTTTCACGGCGACAAAAGATGCTGACGGAAAACTGGAGATTGACGGTCTGAAAGTGACGGTAGGGACTGGCGCACAGAAAAACGACAGTTTTCTTCTCAAGCCGGTCAGCAATGCTATCGTCGACATGAACGTTAAAGTGACAAATGAAGCCGAGATTGCGATGGCGTCTGAGTCAAAACTCGATCCTGATGTGGATACCGGCGACAGCGATAACCGCAATGGTCAGGCATTGCTGGACTTACAAAACAGCAACGTGGTGGGCGGCAACAAAACCTTTAACGATGCTTACGCCACGTTGGTCAGCGATGTGGGTAACAAAACGTCAACGCTGAAAACCAGCAGCACCACGCAGGCGAATGTGGTTAAACAGCTTTATAAACAGCAACAGTCGGTTTCCGGCGTTAACCTCGACGAAGAGTACGGCAATTTGCAGCGTTATCAGCAGTATTATCTGGCGAATGCGCAAGTATTGCAGACCGCGAATGCGCTGTTTGATGCGTTATTGAATATTCGCTAAAGGAGAAGGATGACATGCGTATCAGTACCCAGATGATGTACGAACAAAATATGAGCGGCATCACTAATTCTCAGGCCGAATGGATGAAGCTGGGCGAGCAGATGTCTACCGGTAAGCGCGTTACCAACCCATCTGACGATCCGATCGCCGCGTCGCAGGCGGTAGTACTCTCTCAGGCGCAGGCGCAGAATAGCCAGTACGCCCTGGCGCGTACGTTTGCCACCCAAAAAGTGTCGCTGGAAGAAAGCGTACTCAGTCAGGTGACGACGGCGATTCAAACCGCGCAGGAAAAAATCGTCTATGCCGGAAACGGCACGTTAAGCGACGATGACCGCGCGTCGCTGGCGACGGATTTACAGGGCATCCGCGATCAGCTGATGAACCTGGCAAACAGCACTGACGGCAATGGTCGCTATATCTTTGCCGGGTATAAAACGGAAGCGGCGCCATTCGACCAGGCGACAGGTGGTTATCATGGCGGCGAGAAAAGTGTTACCCAGCAGGTGGATTCCGCACGCACGATGGTAATTGGCCATACGGGAGCGCAAATTTTTAATAGCATCACCAGCAATGCGGTGCCGGAACCGGATGGCTCGGACTCCGAAAAGAATCTGTTTGTCATGCTCGATACGGCAATTGCCGCACTCAAGACCCCGGTGGAAGGCAATGACGTGGAAAAAGAAAAGGCCGCTGCCGCCATTGATAAAACCAATCGCGGCTTAAAAAATTCGCTTAATAACGTCCTGACCGTTCGTGCGGAACTGGGAACGCAACTGAGCGAACTCAGTACGCTGGATTCACTGGGAAGCGATCGTGCGCTGGGACAGAAACTGCAGATGAGCAACCTGGTAGATGTGGACTGGAACTCGGTCATTTCCTCCTACGTCATGCAACAGGCGGCATTACAGGCGTCCTATAAAACGTTTACCGACATGCAGGGAATGTCGCTTTTCCAGTTGAACCGGTAACGCCTCTTTTTGAAACATATCACGAAACTGGATATGTTTTGTCTGCCCGCGCCATCCACCCCGGCGCGGGCATTTTTTTAGTCGTCATTGAGTTAGTGGTCATATTGTCGCGCCCGTAGCGACGCCATCCGTACGTATTATCCCGCCCGATCTCATAAACGCCTGGAGTGACTAAAAGACGCTATGGGGTGAGGCATCGCCCTGTAAGGGGCATAAAAAAGCCGACCTGGCGGTCGGCTTTGTATCAGCATTTACATCATTCTACCGGCTGTGGGCGTGTCGCCGGGGCGCTGGCGTGACGTGTGGCGCTGTGTCCGCCTGCTGCGCCTTTACCTTCAAAGTGGAAGGAAGGGCGCTGCCAGTCGCTATGGTGCGGGGTTTCCGGCACATATTCCGGCGCTGGCGCACGCGTCATCGGCGCGCTGGCGTGGTTATGATCGTCAACGCAGACAACGTCCTGCGGTTTTTCCACCACCTGGGCCGGTGCGATAACGGTTTCTTCTGCCGTGTGCTCCACAACAGCCGCTTCCGCTTTTGTCTCTTCTTCTGGCTCGACAACGACAACATCAGCTACGTTTTCAGCCACCGTAATGGACGCGTCGGCGGTTTCTGCTACCGGTTCGGCGTCAGCAATAACCTCTTGCGCCACCGGCGTATCGCTTTCGGCAATCAGTTGCGGCTGTTCATCAACCGGCGCGGCAATCACTTCCGGATGCGTTGTCTCGACCTCGACGACTTCCGGCGCCTGTGGTTCGGCGACGGTCTGCGGCTCAACGGCAACGTTTTCTACCGCCTGTATCGACGCTTGTGGTTCGAGCGCTACGGTCGCAGCGATAACCTGCTGTTCAGCGACAACCGGTTGTGGCAGCGCCAGATCTGCTTCACGCTGCTCTTCAACAACCTGCGTTTCCTGAGGACGGACAATCGGGTAGCGGATCCAGACTTTACCGGACGCCATTTCCGGCGACGCGCAGGCGACGGTTAGCGGCATCGGCGATTGTGTCGGGTAGCGCTCGTCACGATAGCGACGGCGACGCTGACCGCTTACGCGCAGGTGGCGCGGAGAACGGCGGGAGCGACGCGGCATACCGGTATTATCGCGAGGTTCTACGCTATCATCCTGCTCCGGCGCGATATCGGCGACGACAGGTAAATCAACTTTCGCCAGCTCGGTACGCGGCGCTGGAACGGGCTGTTCAACGTTTTCAACCGGGCGTGGTTCGTCGACGACGACCGGCGTGTCAACCGTTTCAACCACTGCGCTGTTGGTAAAGCGGACTTTCTGATTAAGCTGGCGCTGCTTGCGGCGCGGCTGAACCTGCTGAACGCGTTCTTCCTGCTCGGTCTCCTGGACAGGTTGTTCTTCGCGGTTAAGCGCTTTTACTTCCTGCTGCGCCTGGCGCTTGTCATCATTGCGGCGGCGGCTGCGTTCGCGACGCGGCGTCTGTTGCTGTTCATCGCCGGTTTTCACTTTTTCCGCCGTTTCCTGCTGGCGGGTATCGCGCGTTTCCGCATTTTGCTGCTGCGCCTGGCGACGGTTACGACGATTATCGTCGCGGCTCTCGCCGCCGTCACGTCCGGCACGGTTATCACGGGTGTCGCGGCGTTCGTTACGATCGCGACGGTTGTTCTGCCGTGGCTTGCGACGATCCTGCTGACGCTCCGCTTTTTCTTCCGCTTTCGGCGCGGCTGTTTCGACGGCTTTCGTTTCTTCACCGCTGAACAGTTGTTTCAGCGCGTTAAGGAAGCGGCTAAACAGACCCGGCTGGGCAGGCTGCGCGGCGGCAACATTATCCTTTTTCGCCGTGGCGACGCTAACCGCCGGTTCGACAGGCGTCGGCGCCGGAGGCACATCTGGCATAGCGAATGTCGCCAGCGCAGGCTGTTCCGGGCGTTTACGCTCGGCGTACTCTTCTTCAGAAGGCAGCGCCATCGCTTCTTCGTGCAGCTTCGGCAGCATGTAGCTCAGGGTCGGCGTTTCTTCCCCTTTGCGTACGCGCAGCACGGAATAGTGCGGCGTTTCCATCTGATCGTTCGGGACGATGACACAGCGGACGCCATCCTGACGCGTCTCAATAGCGTTAACTGCCGTCCGTTTTTCGTTAAGCAGATAAGAGGCGATCGGCACCGGAACAATGGCATGGACTTCCTGCGTATTCTCTTTCAGCGCTTCTTCTTCAATCAGGCGCAGAATGGACAGCGACAGAGATTCGTTATCGCGCACGGTGCCGGTACCGCTACAGCGCGGACACACGTGATGGCTGGATTCGCCCAGCGACGGGCTCAGGCGCTGACGCGACATTTCGAGCAGGCCGAAGCGGGAAATATGGCTAATCTGAATACGCGCCCGGTCCTGACGCACCGCTTCACGCAGGCGGTTTTCTACCGCGCGCTGGTGACGTACCGGCGTCATATCGATAAAGTCGATAACGATCAGGCCGCCCAGGTCGCGCAGACGCAACTGGCGGGCAATCTCGTCGGCCGCTTCGAGATTGGTGTTGAACGCGGTTTCTTCGATATCGCCGCCGCGAGTCGCGCGGGCGGAGTTGATATCGATGGCGGTTAACGCTTCGGTACTGTCAATGACGATGGAGCCGCCGGAGGGCAGGCGCACTTCACGCTGGAACGCTGACTCGATCTGCGATTCGATCTGGTAATGGCTGAACAACGGGATTTCACCGGTGTACAGCTTAATTTTGCTGCTAAAATCCGGGCGGCCCAACGCGGCGATATGCTGACGCGCCATTTCCATCACTTTTGGATTGTCGATCAGGATTTCACCGATATCCTGACGCAGATAGTCGCGAAACGCGCGTACGATGACGTTGCTTTCCTGATGGATCAGGAACGGCGCGGGACGGCTTTCAGCGGCTTTCTGAATGGCCTCCCAGTGTTTCAGGCGGAAGCTTAAATCCCACTGCAACGCTTCGGCGGATTTACCCACGCCCGCGGTACGTACGATAAGCCCCATCCCTTCAGGAAGTTCCAGGCTGGCCAACGCTTCTTTTAACTCGGTACGATCGTCGCCTTCAATGCGACGGGAGATACCACCCGCGCGCGGGTTATTCGGCATCAGTACCAGGTAGCTGCCCGCCAGACTGATAAAGGTGGTTAACGCCGCGCCTTTGTTGCCGCGCTCTTCTTTATCGATTTGAACAATGACTTCCTGGCCTTCGCGTAACACGTCTTTAATGTTCGGGCGACCATGAGCGCTGTAGTTAGCGGGGAAATATTCGCGGGCAATTTCTTTTAACGGGAGGAAACCGTGGCGTTCTGCGCCGTAATCAACAAAAGCCGCTTCCAGGCTCGGTTCAATACGGGTAATTTTGCCTTTATAGATGTTCGCTTTTTTCTGCTCGTGTCCGGGGCTTTCTATATCCAGATCGTACAGACGCTGCCCATCTACAAGGGCGACGCGCAACTCTTCCTGCTGAGTCGCGTTGATTAACATTCTTTTCATCGTAACTTACTCATTATTCTTACGTTGACGACTAAGCTGCGGGCATGGTGACGCCTTACCGGGCATGAACCGATGGCCTCGTGACTATTTCGCGTCGCCAACCTCACGGTTATCGTCAGCTCAAAGAGGCGCAGAGTGTCGGTTGCCTGTATTTCATACGGAAACACAGCGCAATTATCAGGGAAGCAGCCTGGGCATTACTCTCCAGAGAAGATCCTATCTACCGGTAAGGACTGCAACCCGCAGCCCGCTAACTGTCTGAAAAATCAATACGTCTTACGCCATTGCTGCGTTGATGATCGGTCAGACAAAATGGGTTATTCCGCTAAACTTTTTGTTTTAACAAGTTTCGGTGCGGAAACCGCATCATTATTCCACTGCTAACCTTGTTATAGCAAGATGACTTTTACCATTTATCACCCGCTTACTCACAGTTTTTTCACCAGCGCGAGCCAATCGCTTTAATAACCAGCAAAACCGCAGTGAAAAATGTTCATCCACTGGCGTAGACGTCTCTATAAGCATAGAAAAATGTGTGGCGCGAATCTCACAGGCTATTTAGAATCGCCCCCCATGAAAACAGAAACGCCATCCGTAAAAATTGTTGCTATCGCCGCTGACGAAGCGGGGCAACGCATTGATAACTTTTTGCGCACCCAACTGAAAGGGGTACCAAAAAGTATGATTTATCGCATCTTGCGTAAAGGCGAGGTGCGGGTGAACAAAAAACGCATTAAACCGGAATACAAACTGGAAGCGGGCGATGAAGTCCGCATTCCGCCGGTTCGCGTTGCTGAACGCGAAGAAGAGGCAGTGTCGCCGCATTTGCAAAAAGTGGCGGCGTTGGCGGACGTCATTTTGTATGAAGACGACCATATTCTGGTGCTGAATAAGCCTTCCGGCACCGCCGTACACGGCGGGAGCGGGTTAAGTTTTGGCGTCATCGAAGGGCTGCGGGCGTTGCGTCCGGAAGCGCGATTCCTGGAACTGGTGCATCGTCTTGACCGCGATACCTCCGGCGTGCTGTTGGTGGCGAAAAAACGCTCCGCGCTGCGTTCGCTGCATGAGCAACTGCGCGAAAAGGGAATGCAGAAAGATTATCTGGCGCTGGTGCGCGGCCAGTGGCAATCGCACGTTAAAACCGTACAGGCGCCATTATTAAAGAACATTCTGCAAAGCGGCGAACGTATTGTTCGCGTGAGCCAGGAAGGCAAACCGTCAGAAACGCGCTTCAAGGTGGAAGAGCGCTATGCCTTCGCCACGCTGGTGCGCTGTAGCCCGGTCACAGGCCGTACGCATCAGATTCGCGTCCATACCCAATATGCCGGTCACCCTATTGCGTTCGACGATCGCTACGGCGACCGTGAGTTTGATCAACAGCTTACCGAAGCGGGAACCGGTCTTAAACGTCTCTTTCTGCACGCCGCGGCGCTGAAGTTCACGCATCCGGGAACGGGCGAAGTCATGCGCATTGAAGCGCCAATGGATAAGCAATTGAAGCGCTGCCTTGAGGTATTACGTAGTAAAGCCTGATGCGCGTTGCTTATCAGGCCTACAATCGTGTGATGCACCGTAGGCCTGATAAGACGCATCGCGTCGCCATCAGGCAGATTAATCAGGCATTCAGCGGGTTCATCTCTTCCCGTCGCAGCATCTGGCACAGGGCAATAAGCGGCAAGCCGATCAGCGTGTTCGGATCACGACCCTCCAGGCGCTCAAATAATGCAATGCCTAAACCTTCGCTTTTAAAACTTCCCGCGCAGTGCAGCGGATGCTCTTTACGGACATAGTCGTCTATTTCCGCTTCGCTTAAATGGCGAAAATGAACGTCAAAAGGCTCCACTTCGGTTTGTAATTGCCCGGAGGCGGAGTTATACAGTGCCAGTCCGGTATAAAACGTCACAATATTTCCGCTGGCTTTGGCTAATTGCTGACGCGCTTTTTCTTCCGTCAGCGGTTTGCCGGTGATTTCGCCGTCCAGAACACAAATTTGGTCGGAGCCAATAATCAAATGATTCGGGAAACGCGCGGCGAGCGATTGCGCCTTCGCCTGCGCCAGCCGCAGCACCAACTGACGCGGCGCTTCGCCCGGCATGGGGGTTTCATCAACATCCGGCGCGGCGCATTCGAAAGGAATCGTCAGCTTTTCCAGCAGCGCGCGACGCCAGGGAGAGGTAGACGCAAGGATGAGACGGGGCATATTTTTTCCCTCAGATATAGCGTAATGATGAGAGCCATCTTAAACTATGCTCTTCGGTCTTCAAGCCTGTCATACTGACTCGTCTTGAGCGAAAATAAGTCTGTAACCCGCAATGTGTGCGAATTATTGGCAAAAGGCAACCGCAGGCTGCCTTTTTCTTTGACTATATGACGTTACGAAGTTAATATGCGCGCCCTATGCAAAAGGTAAAATTACCCCTGACTCTTGATCCGGTTCGTACCGCTCAAAAACGCCTTGATTACCAGGGTATCTATACCCCCGATCAGGTTGAGCGCGTTGCCGAATCTGTAGTCAGTGTGGACAGTGATGTGGAATGCTCCATGTCGTTCGCTATCGATAACCAGCGTCTCGCCGTTTTAACCGGCGATGCGGTCGTTACGGTGTCGCTCGAATGCCAGCGTTGCGGGAAACCGTTTACCCATCAGGTTCACACAACGTATTGTTTTAGCCCTGTTCGTTCCGACGAGCAGGCTGAAGCACTGCCGGAAGCGTATGAGCCGATTGAGGTAAACGAATTCGGCGAAATCGATCTGCTGGCGACGGTTGAAGATGAAATCATCCTCGCCTTGCCGGTAGTTCCGGTGCATGATTCTGAACACTGTGAAGTGTCCGAGGCGGACATGGTCTTTGGCGAACTGCCTGATGAAGCGCAAAAGCCAAACCCATTTGCCGTATTAGCCAGCTTAAAGCGTAAGTAATAGGTCTTCCCCGCGGACGCAGGGATAAACCGTAATTGAGGAGTAAGGTCCATGGCCGTACAACAGAATAAACCAACCCGTTCCAAACGTGGCATGCGTCGTTCCCATGACGCTCTGACCGCAGTCACCAGCCTGTCTGTAGACAAAACTTCTGGTGAAAAACACCTGCGTCACCACATCACTGCCGACGGTTACTACCGCGGCCGTAAGGTCATCGCTAAGTAATCGCGCGATACTCGATGCCTTTTGCATCACAGGCGTGCCTGTGGTGTAAAAGCCGAAGAGTACAAGCGTGATAAAGCTTAGTGAGGATTTCTCCGCGTAAGCGGAGAACACCGAACCAGGCAGCGACGATACCTTGACACGTCTAACCCTGGCGTTAGATGTCATGGGGGGCGATTTTGGTCCTTCCGTGACGGTGCCTGCAGCATTGCAGGCACTGAACGCTAATTCGCAGCTCACTCTTCTTTTAGTCGGGAATCCCGATATTATCACGCCATTACTTGCCAAAGCTGACTTTGAACAACGTTCGCGTCTGCAGATTATCCCTGCACAGTCAGTTATTGCCAGTGATGCCCGGCCTTCGCAGGCGATCCGCGCCAGTCGCGGGACATCCATGCGTGTGGCCCTGGAGCTTGTGAAAGAAGGCCGAGCCGAAGCTTGCGTTAGCGCCGGTAATACCGGGGCGCTGATGGGGCTGGCGAAATTATTGCTCAAGCCTCTTGAGGGGATTGAGCGTCCGGCGTTGGTGACGGTATTACCGCACCAGCAAAAGGGCAAAACGGTAGTGCTTGATTTGGGTGCCAACGTCGACTGTGACAGTACCATGCTGGTGCAGTTTGCCGTGATGGGCGCCGTTTTGGCGGAAGAGGTCGTCGGGATCAAAAATCCCCGCGTGGCGCTACTCAATATCGGGGAAGAAGAAACCAAAGGCCTCGACAGTATTCGCGAAGCCTCTTTAATGTTAAAAACAGTCCCAACCATCAATTACATCGGCTACCTTGAGGCGAATGAGTTACTGACGGGAAAAACCGATGTACTGGTGTGTGACGGCTTTACAGGCAATGTCACACTTAAAACGATGGAGGGGGTTGTCAGAATGTTCCTTTCACTGCTGAAATCACAGGGCGAGGGGAAAAAACGGTCGTGGTGGCTGCTGTTATTAAAACGTTGGTTACAAAAAAGCCTGACGAGGCGATTCAGTCACCTCAACCCCGACCAGTATAATGGCGCCTGTCTGTTAGGATTGCGCGGCACGGTGATAAAAAGTCATGGTGCGGCCAATCAGCGAGCATTTGCAGTCGCGATTGAACAGGCAGTGCAGGCGGTGCAGCGACAAGTTCCTCAGCGAATTGCCGCTCGCCTGGAATCTGTATACCCAGCCGGATTTGAACCGCTGGACGATGGCAAAGGCGTAAACCTGCGGGCGCACAGATAATATCGCTGTCTCCCCGGCGCCGCCAGCGTGCCAGACGTTTACAGGTAACGGTATATAACCGAAAAGTGACTGAGCGTACATGTATACGAAGATTATTGGTACTGGCAGCTATCTGCCCGAACAAGTGCGGACTAACGCCGATCTGGAAAAAATGGTTGAGACCTCTGACGAGTGGATTGTCACTCGTACAGGTATTCGTGAACGCCATATCGCCGCGCCGAATGAAACTGTCGCGACGATGGGCTTTACCGCTGCGAATCGCGCGATTGAGATGGCGGGGATCGATAAAGACCAAATTGGCTTGATTGTGGTGGCTACCACATCAGCAACGCATGCATTTCCAAGCGCGGCATGTCAGATTCAAAGTATGCTCGGTATTAAAGGTTGCCCGGCGTTTGATGTCGCGGCAGCGTGCGCAGGTTTCACCTACGCGTTAAGCATCGCCGACCAGTACGTTAAATCCGGCGCGGTTAAACACGCGCTGGTGGTCGGTTCCGATGTATTAGCCCGCACTTGCGATCCTGGCGATCGCGGTACGATCATTATTTTCGGCGATGGCGCAGGCGCGGCCGTACTGAGCGCTTCTGAAGAACCGGGTATTATCTCCACTCATCTTCATGCCGATGGCCGTTACGGTGAATTACTGACCCTGCCGAATGCCGATCGCGTAAATCCGGATAACCCGATTTACCTGACAATGGCGGGCAATGAAGTCTTTAAAGTGGCGGTCACTGAACTGGCGCATATTGTCGATGAGACGCTGGCGGCTAATAACCTGGATCGCTCAGAACTCGATTGGCTGGTGCCGCATCAGGCTAACCTGCGTATCATTAGCGCGACAGCGAAAAAACTCGGCATGTCGATGGACAATGTCGTCGTCACGCTGGACAGGCACGGCAATACCTCCGCGGCTTCTGTGCCGTGCGCGCTGGATGAAGCCGTGCGTGACGGGCGAATTAAAGCCGGTCAGCTGGTATTGCTTGAAGCCTTCGGGGGTGGATTCACCTGGGGCTCCGCGCTGATTCGTTTCTAGTATAAGGATTTAAACATGACGCAATTTGCATTTGTGTTCCCCGGTCAGGGTTCTCAGAGCGTTGGGATGTTGGCCGAAATGGCGGCAAATTACCCTATCGTAGAAGAAACGTTTGCTGAAGCTTCTGCGGCTCTGGGATATGATCTGTGGGCGCTCACCCAGCAAGGTCCAGCGGAAGAATTGAATAAAACCTGGCAGACGCAGCCGGCGTTATTAACCGCTTCCGTCGCGCTTTGGCGCGTTTGGCAGCAGCAGGGCGGTAAAATGCCTGCGTTAATGGCGGGTCACAGCCTGGGCGAATACTCCGCGCTGGTTTGCGCTGGCGTCATCAACTTTGCTGATGCCGTTCGTCTGGTGGAAATGCGTGGTAAATTCATGCAGGAAGCGGTTCCGGAAGGCACTGGCGGCATGTCTGCGATCATCGGGCTGGATGATGCCTCTATTGCTAAAGCCTGTGAAGAATCTGCCGAAGGGCAGGTTGTTTCGCCGGTTAACTTTAACTCGCCGGGACAGGTGGTTATCGCCGGGCATAAAGAGGCGGTAGAACGCGCGGGCGCAGCCTGTAAAGCCGCTGGCGCGAAACGCGCGCTGCCGCTGCCGGTGAGCGTACCGTCGCACTGCGCGCTGATGAAACCAGCGGCAGATAAGCTGGCGGTTGAATTAGCCAAAATTACCTTTAACGCGCCAACGGTGCCGGTAGTGAACAACGTTGACGTGAAATGTGAAACCGATGCCGCCGCTATCCGCGATGCGCTGGTTCGCCAGTTGTACAATCCGGTACAGTGGACGAAGAGCGTGGAATTTATCGCGGCGCAGGGCGTTGAACATCTTTATGAAGTGGGTCCAGGTAAAGTCCTCACTGGTCTGACGAAACGTATTGTCGACACCCTGACAGCGTCGGCGCTGAACGAGCCGGCGGCGCTGTCTGCGGCACTTACGCAATAAAAGAGGAAAACCATGAGCTTTGAAGGAAAGATTGCGCTGGTGACTGGTGCAAGCCGTGGCATAGGCCGCGCAATTGCAGAGACTCTCGTTGCCCGCGGCGCGAAAGTTATCGGGACTGCGACCAGTGAAAATGGTGCGAAGAACATTAGCGACTATTTAGGTGCTAACGGGAAAGGTTTGATGTTGAATGTGACCGATCCTGCATCTATTGAATCTGTTCTGGAAAATATTCGCGCAGAATTTGGTGAAGTGGATATCCTGGTTAATAATGCCGGTATCACTCGTGATAATCTGTTGATGCGAATGAAAGATGATGAGTGGAACGATATTATCGAAACCAACTTATCATCCGTTTTCCGCCTGTCAAAAGCGGTAATGCGCGCTATGATGAAAAAGCGTTGTGGTCGCATTATCACTATTGGTTCTGTGGTTGGTACCATGGGAAATGCAGGTCAGGCAAACTACGCTGCGGCGAAAGCGGGCCTGATCGGTTTCAGTAAATCACTGGCGCGTGAAGTTGCGTCCCGTGGTATTACTGTCAATGTTGTGGCTCCGGGTTTTATTGAAACGGACATGACGCGTGCGCTGTCTGACGATCAGCGTGCGGGTATCCTGGCGCAGGTGCCTGCGGGTCGCCTCGGCGGCGCTCAGGAAATCGCCAGTGCGGTTGCATTTTTAGCCTCTGACGAAGCGAGTTACATCACTGGTGAGACTCTGCACGTCAACGGCGGAATGTACATGGTTTAATCACGATTGAAAAATATTTGCGTTATTAGGGCGAAAGGCCGCAAAATAACGTAAAATCGTGGTAAGACCTGCCGGGATTTAGTTGCAAATTTTTCAACATTTTATACACTACGAAAACCATCGCGAAAGCGAGTTTTGATAGGAAATTTAAGAGTATGAGCACTATCGAAGAACGCGTTAAGAAAATTATCGGCGAACAGCTGGGCGTTAAGCAGGAAGAAGTAACCAACAATGCTTCTTTCGTTGAAGACCTGGGCGCAGATTCTCTTGACACCGTTGAGCTGGTAATGGCTCTGGAAGAAGAGTTTGATACTGAGATTCCGGACGAAGAAGCTGAGAAAATCACCACCGTTCAGGCTGCCATTGATTACATCAACGGCCACCAGGCGTAAGTGAACATCTCCAGGCGGTCGTTCGACCGCCTGAGTTTTATCTTTTTGTCCCACTAGAATCATTTTCCCTCCCTGGAGGACAACCGTGTCTAAGCGTCGTGTAGTTGTGACCGGACTGGGCATGTTGTCTCCTGTCGGCAATACCGTAGAGTCTACCTGGAAAGCTCTCCTTGCCGGTCAGAGTGGCATCAGCCTGATCGACCATTTCGATACTAGCGCCTATGCAACGAAATTTGCTGGCTTAGTAAAGGATTTTAACTGTGATGACATTATCTCGCGCAAAGAGCAGCGCAAGATGGATGCCTTCATTCAATATGGAATTGTCGCTGGCGTACAGGCCATGCAGGATTCTGGCCTTGAAGTGACGGAAGAGAACGCAAGCCGTATTGGCGCCGCTATCGGCTCCGGTATCGGTGGTCTCGGTCTGATCGAAGAAAACCACAGTTCGCTGGTAAAAGGCGGACCGCGTAAGATTAGCCCGTTCTTTGTCCCGTCGACGATTGTTAACATGGTAGCAGGCCATCTGACTATCATGTATGGCCTGCGTGGGCCAAGCATCTCTATTGCGACTGCCTGTACTTCAGGCGTGCATAACATCGGCCATGCCGCGCGTATCATCGCCTATGGCGATGCGGACGCGATGGTGGCAGGTGGCGCAGAAAAAGCCAGTACGCCGCTGGGTGTAGGTGGTTTTGGCGCAGCGCGCGCGCTGTCGACCCGCAACGATAACCCACAGGCGGCGAGCCGTCCGTGGGATAAAGAACGCGATGGTTTTGTACTGGGCGACGGTGCCGGTATGTTGGTGCTTGAAGAGTACGAACATGCAAAAGCGCGTGGTGCGAAAATCTATGCTGAAATCGTCGGCTTTGGTATGAGCAGCGATGCTTACCATATGACGTCGCCGCCGGAAAATGGCGCAGGCGCTGCGCTGGCGATGGTTAACGCGTTGCGTGATGCCGCGATTGAGCCTGCTCAGATTGGCTACGTCAACGCGCACGGCACGTCGACGCCTGCCGGCGACAAAGCTGAGACGCAGGCGGTTAAGTCAGTCTTTGGCGATGCCGCAAGGCGAGTGATGGTGAGCTCGACCAAATCGATGACCGGCCATCTGTTGGGCGCCGCAGGCGCAGTAGAGTCTATTTTCTCTATTCTGGCGCTACGCGATCAGGCCATTCCGCCAACCATTAATCTGGATAACCCGGATGAAGGTTGCGATCTGGACTTCGTGCCGCATGAAGCGCGCCAGGTCAGCGATCTGGAGTACGCTCTGTGTAACTCCTTTGGCTTTGGCGGAACTAACGGTTCCTTGATTTTTAAAAAGATCTAAGTTAAGCCAGAGACAGACATTAATAAAAAGGTCCGCTTGTCGGGCCTTTTTTATCAGGCATATCACCTCTTGTTCTGCGTTATTCATCCTGCCACACTAGCAGGCGACGGATAAGGAGCCACTATGTTTTTAATTAATGGCCATGCGCAGGATCAACTTGCTGTAAGCGACCGGGCGACGCAGTTCGGCGATGGCAGTTTTACGACCGCACGTATTGTTGATGGCAACATTTGCCATCTGGAAGCGCATCTTCAGCGCTTGCAGGTTGCCTGTGAAAAATTACGGATCGCTTTTAGCCATTGGTCGACCCTTCGGCAAGAGATGACAATGTTGGCCACAGGGCATGATTCAGGCGTGTTGAAAGTGATCATTAGCCGTGGTAGCGGCGGCCGGGGATACAGCGCCATGAATTGTCAGGCAGCTACCCGAATCCTCTCCGTTTCTGCTTATCCCGCTTATTATTCTCAGTGGCGTAAGCAAGGCATCACTCTTACCCTTAGTCCCATACCGCTTGGGCGCAATCCTTATCTTGCCGGATTAAAACATCTGAACCGCCTCGAACAGGTGTTGATTCGCTCTCATCTTGAGCAGACGGACGCCGATGAGGCGCTGGTTCTTGACAGCGAGGGATGGGTTACGGAATGCTGTGCGGCTAATTTGTTCTGGCGTACAGGCGACATTGTTTTTACGCCGCGTCTGGATCAGGCCGGGGTGAACGGCATTATGCGACAATTTTGTTTACGCCAACTGGCGCAATCTCCTTTCCAGGTTCTTGAAGTACAGGCGAGAGAGGAGGCAGTCAGGCAGGCGGATGAGATTATCATCTGCAACGCGCTAATGCCGATTATTCCCATACGCGCCTATCACGGGACGTCGTATTCTTCGCGAACACTGTTTCAATTTTTAGCCCCATTTTGTGAGCATCCGAATTAGTTATGAAAAAATTGTCAGGCGTTTTCCTTCTGCTGTTGGTTGTGCTGGGTATTGCCGTGGGCGTGGGGATGTGGAAAGTTCGCCATCTGGCGAACAGCACGTTACTTATTAAAAACGAGACTATCTTTACGCTCAAGGCGGGAACGGGGCGGCTGGCGCTTGGCGACCAGCTTTATGATGAAAAAATCATTAATCGCCCCCGGGTATTTCAGTGGCTGCTGCGCGTGGAGCCTGAGTTATCGCACTTTAAAGCGGGAACTTACCGTTTTACGCCGGGGATGACCGTACGGGAGATGCTTGAGTTGCTGGAGAGCGGCAAAGAAGCGCAATTCCCGTTGCGGTTTGTGGAAGGGATGCGCCTTAGCGACTACCTAAAACAGCTACGAGAGGCGCCGTATATTCGCCATACATTGCCGGATGATGACTACGCCACTGTCGCTCAGGCATTAAAGCTTGCGCATCCGGAATGGGTAGAAGGGTGGTTCTGGCCCGATACCTGGATGTATACCGCCAACACCAGCGATGTCGCTATTCTCAAGCGAGCGCACCAAAAGATGGTGAAAGCTGTCGATACTGTCTGGAAAGGCCGGGCCGAGGGGCTGCCTTATAAAGATCAGAACCAACTGGTGACAATGGCCTCGATTATTGAAAAAGAAACGGCTGTCGCCAGCGAACGCGATCAGGTGGCCTCAGTCTTTATTAATCGCCTGAGAATCGGTATGCGCCTTCAGACCGATCCCACCGTGATTTACGGAATGGGGACGAGTTATAATGGTAACTTGTCGCGTGCGGATCTGGAAAAGCCGACGGCTTATAACACGTATACCATAACCGGGCTGCCGCCAGGACCGATTGCATCGCCCAGCGAAGCGTCATTGCAGGCGGCGGCGCATCCGGCGAAAACGCCGTATCTCTATTTTGTGGCCGACGGTAAAGGCGGTCACACATTTAACACCAATCTTGCCAGCCATAATCGGTCAGTGCAGGAGTACCTGAAAGTGCTTAAGGAAAAAAATGGGCAGTAATTATATCGTCATCGAGGGCCTGGAAGGCGCCGGAAAAACCACTGCGCGCGACGTGGTGGTGGAGACCCTTGAGCAACTGGGTATTCGTAATATGATTTTTACCCGAGAGCCGGGCGGGACGCAACTTGCCGAAAAACTAAGAAGTCTGGTGCTGGATATCCGATCGGTAGGCGACGAAGTGATTACCGATAAAGCGGAAGTGCTGATGTTTTATGCCGCTCGCGTACAGCTCGTCGAAACGGTAATCAAACCCGCGCTGGCGCAAGGCATATGGGTGATCGGCGATCGCCACGATCTCTCGACACAGGCGTATCAGGGGGGAGGGCGCGGCATTGATCAAACCATGCTGGCGACACTACGCGATGCCGTGCTGGGCGATTTTCGTCCTGACCTGACGCTGTATCTGGATGTCACGCCGGAAGTCGGGCTAAAACGCGCCAGAGCGCGCGGCGATTTGGATCGCATTGAGCAGGAATCTTTTGATTTCTTTAACCGGACTCGCGCGCGCTATCTGGAACTGGCGGCGCAAGACTCGCGTATCCGCACCATTGACGCGACCCAGCCGCTGGATGCCGTCATGCGCGACATTCGCGCCACGGTGACGAAGTGGGTGCAGGAGCAAGCGGCATGAAATGGTATCCATGGTTACGGCCCGCCTATGAAAAACTGGTAGAAAGTTACCAGGCGGGACGTGGGCACCATGCGCTACTGATTCAGGCCTTACCTGGCATGGGCGACGAGGCGCTGTGCTATGCGCTGAGCCGTTATCTGTTATGCCAGCAGCCTGAGGGCCACAAAAGCTGTGGGCATTGCCGTGGCTGTCAGCTTATGCAGGCTGGCACGCATCCGGACTATTACACGCTGACGCCGGATAAAGGCAAAAGCAGCCTCGGCGTAGATGCGGTACGCGAGGTCAGCGAGAAATTGTACGAGCACTCCCGTCTGGGCGGTGCGAAGGTGGTGTGGATTGCGGATGCGGCGCTATTAACCGACGCCGCCGCCAATGCGTTGCTCAAAACGCTGGAAGAGCCGCCGGAGCAAACCTGGTTTTTCCTTGCCAGCCCGGAGCCAGCTCGTCTGTTGGCGACATTACGCAGCCGCTGCCGGCTGCATCATCTGGCGCCGCCGTCCGAATCGTATGCGATGTCATGGCTGTCGCGAGAAGTGACGGCGTCACAAGAAGCATTGCTCACGGCGCTACGCCTGAATGCGGGGTCGCCCGGCGCCGCGCTGGCGCTGTTGCAGTCTGAACGCTGGGCGCAGCGTGAGGCGCTGTGTCAGGCGTTAATGGACAGTTTGCATACGGGCGACTGGTATGCGTTATTAACGGCGCTCAATCATGAGCAAGCCCCGGCGCGCCTGCACTGGCTGGCGACGCTGCTGGTAGACGCGCTGAAACGTCAGCACGGCGCGTCGTACCTGACAAACGTTGATGCGGACGCGGTTGTTGCCGCGCTGGCGGGGCCGCTATCCCCGGCGCGTATTCAGGCAATCCTGAACGATGTTTGCCATTGTCGTGATCAATTACTTCATGTGACCGGATTAAACCGCGAACTGGTATTAACCGATCTCATTCTCCGCATCGAGCATTACCTGCAACCAGGCACCTTGTTGCCTGTTCCTCATCTTTGAGAGAGACATTATGTTTTTAGTCGACTCACACTGCCATCTTGATGGTCTGGATTATCAATCTTTGCATAAGGACGTGGACGATGTGCTGGCAAAAGCCGCCGCGCGCGATGTGAAGTTCTGTTTAGCGGTGGCGACGACGCTGCCGGGGTATCGCCATATGCGCGAGCTGGTGGGCAAGCGCGATAATGTGGTCTTTTCCTGCGGCGTGCATCCGTTAAATCAGGATGAAGCATATGACGTAGAAGAACTGCGCCTCCTTGCTGCAGAAGACGATGTGGTGGCGATGGGCGAGACCGGGCTTGATTACTTTTACACGCCTGAGACCAAAATCCGCCAGCAGGCGTCTTTTATTCATCATATCCAGATTGGCCGCGAATTGCATAAACCGGTGATTGTCCATACTCGCGACGCGCGTGCCGATACGCTGGCTATCCTGCGCGAAGAAAAAGTGACGGATTGCGGCGGCGTACTACACTGTTTTACAGAAGACAGAGAAACGGCCGGCAAATTGCTGGATCTGGGGTTTTATATCTCTTTTTCCGGCATCGTAACGTTCCGTAACGCTGAACAGTTGCGTGATGCGGCGCGCTATGTGCCGCTGGATCGGTTATTAGTCGAGACCGATTCTCCTTATCTGGCGCCGGTGCCGCATCGCGGTAAAGAGAACCAGCCTGCGATGGTACGCGACGTCGCAGAATATATGGCGGTATTGAAAGGGGTTGCCGTTGAAGAACTGGCGCAGATCACCACCGATAACTTTGCTCGCCTGTTCCATATTGACGCGTCTCGCCTGTCATCAATCCGTTAAACGAGTTTTTTTAAAGCTCGTAATTAATAAGCAAAGCGCGTAAAGTTCACCGCCACAAAAGGGGCGGTGAACGAGCTTATAGAAACATTCGGAAACTCATTTTGGCAGAATGTGATACTTTTTAGGCTATCTGGCGCTGAAACGTGATAGCCGTCAAACAAAATCAGACGTATTTATTTTACTCTGTGTAATAAATAAAAGGGCACTTAGATGTCCTGTCCACGGCGGGGTTCTCCCCCCTCGCCAATGCGTGAGAACGTAGAAAAGCACAAATACTCAGGAGCACTCTCAATTATGTTTAAGAATGCATTTGCTAACCTGCAAAAGGTCGGTAAATCGCTGATGCTGCCGGTATCCGTACTCCCTATCGCAGGTATCCTGCTGGGTGTCGGTTCCGCTAACTTCAGCTGGCTGCCAGCCGTTGTATCGCACGTTATGGCAGAAGCGGGCGGATCTGTTTTTGCCAATATGCCGCTGATTTTCGCTATCGGCGTGGCGTTGGGCTTTACCAACAACGACGGCGTTTCGGCTCTGGCGGCGGTAGTAGCGTATGGCATCATGGTGAAAACCATGGCTGTGGTTGCGCCGCTGGTTCTGCATTTACCTGCTGAAGAGATCGCCGCTAAACACCTTGCTGATACGGGTGTTCTCGGGGGGATTATCTCCGGTGCGATCGCAGCGTATATGTTTAACCGCTTCTACCGTATCAAACTGCCTGAGTATCTGGGCTTCTTTGCGGGCAAACGCTTCGTGCCGATCATTTCGGGTCTGGCCGCTATTTTTACCGGTGTGGTGCTGTCTTTCGTATGGCCGCCAATCGGTACGGCTATCCAGGCGTTCTCGCAGTGGGCGGCTTATCAGAACCCGGTTGTCGCGTTTGGTATTTACGGTTTTATCGAGCGTTGCCTGGTGCCGTTTGGTCTGCATCATATCTGGAACGTTCCTTTCCAGATGCAGATCGGCGAATACACCAACGCAGCGGGTCAGGTATTCCACGGCGACATTCCGCGCTATATGGCGGGCGACCCGACGGCGGGTATGTTGTCTGGCGGCTTCCTGTTCAAAATGTACGGTCTGCCGGCTGCGGCCATTGCTATCTGGCACTCTGCTAAACCGGAAAACCGCGCAAAAGTGGGCGGTATCATGATTTCCGCCGCGCTGACCTCGTTTTTGACGGGTATTACCGAGCCTATCGAGTTCTCCTTCATGTTCGTGGCGCCGATCCTGTACATCATTCACGCGATTCTGGCAGGTCTGGCATTCCCGATCTGTATCCTGCTGGGGATGCGTGACGGTACGTCGTTCTCCCACGGTCTGATCGACTTTATCGTGCTGTCCGGTAACAGCAGCAAATTGTGGCTGTTCCCGATTGTTGGCGCCGGTTATGCGATTGTGTACTACACCGTCTTCCGCGTGCTGATCAAAGCGCTGGATTTGAAAACGCCGGGTCGTGAAGACACTACTGATGACGCAAAAGCGGGCGCGACCAGCGAAATGGCGCCGGCTTTGGTTGCGGCGTTTGGCGGTAAAGAGAACATCACTAACCTGGATGCCTGTATCACGCGTCTGCGCGTGAGCGTAGCCGATGTAGCGAAAGTGGATCAGGCTGGCCTGAAGAAACTGGGTGCGGCAGGCGTTGTCGTCGCGGGTTCCGGCGTTCAGGCTATTTTCGGTACGAAATCCGATAACCTGAAAACGGAAATGGATGAGTACATCCGTAACAGCTAAGCAGTAATGATGTTGGGGAGAATTAAGGCAGCCATTCGGCTGCCTTTTTTAATGGCGCTTTACATGCCGCTCTCCGACAGTCTGTCAGAACTGATAATTGGCGGTGAGGCTGACGTTACGCGGTGCGCCGTAAACAATGGAACCATCAATATTGGTGTCGTAGGTTTTATCAAACAGGTTATTGATGTTTCCCTGTACGGAGAAATTTTTCGTCACCTGATAGCGGGTAAACAGATCGACCAGCGCATAGCTGCCCTGTTCGGCGCGGAAAGTGCCGTACGGCGTCGTGGTATCTTTGTAAACCCGATTCTGCCAGTTCACGCCGCCGCCGACCGTCAGCTCCGGTATCGCCGGCAGACGATAGCGGGTGAATAACTTCACGCTGGTGCGCGGAAGATTAGGGTTCACGGCGTTACCTTCATTGTCCTCGGCAACATACCGGGTAGCCCCGAAAGTCATCTGCCAGTTATCGGTAATTGCGCCGTTCACTTCAAATTCGACGCCTTTGCTCACCGTTCCGTCAGTAGACTTCCAGGCAAACTCCCCATTACTGCCAGGGATGGGAATAGTGGTTGCCTGAGCGACGTTATTCTGCTCAATGCGGAACACGGACAACGTGGTGGTGAGGCGACTGTTCATCCAGTCGGACTTCAGACCCGCTTCATAGTTATTACCGGTAATCGGAGCCAGATATTGACCCGCTTTGTCGCATTTATTCTGCGGCTGAAAGATAGAGGTATAACTGGCATAAGCGGACCAGTTGTCGTTGATATCATAAATCAGCCCGGCATACGGCGTGGTATGGTTTTTCTCCATGCTGTAGGTCAGTGTATCAACACGCCAGTTGGTATAACGAGCGCCGAGAATCAGATGCAGCGGGTCGGCCAGCGAAATGCGCGTAGCGGCATACAGCGATTTCATATGCGTGGTATCGTCCTGCGCCAGATTTTGTGGCGCCCAGTGGGTTTGGGGGAAATTACCGTTAAAGGCGCTGAAGTTGCCAATGTCGTCCGGAAAGACGTTCGCCCAGGCGCTAAAATAGCGGTTATTCTGTTTACTATAACTGCCGCCAAACATCATATTGTGCTGACGGCCAAACAGCTCATAAGCGCCATCGGCAAAGAGATCTATGGCATCTACTTTGCGCTTGCCGCTGTTCCAGCCCGTACCGCCGACCACGGGGTAGCTTGCGCCATAAGGACTCACCAGCGTACCTGTCTCTTTATCCACTAACGCATCGATATACATCATTTTACTGTCGAATTTGACCTCAGTATGGGTCGCATTCAGGGTCGCCTGCCAGCTTTCGGCAAAACGCTGCTTAAGCGTGACGAAGAAT
Source organism: Salmonella sp. 32120201201600049SM (assembly GCF_017572835.1). Classification (NCBI taxonomy): domain Bacteria; kingdom Pseudomonadati; phylum Pseudomonadota; class Gammaproteobacteria; order Enterobacterales; family Enterobacteriaceae; genus Salmonella; species Salmonella sp. 32120201201600049SM. The sequence goes on from NZ_JAGESA010000001.1 coordinate 153,350, forward strand.
TTATTTATCTCTTTATTGTTATAAGCCCAGTCCGGGGCGGTACTACGCGCGCGGTCATAGCTATTTTTGCTGCCATCGGTATTCCAGCGCGGCAGACCGCCCCAGGTCGGGCTGTTGACATCAATTTTTTGATATTCATAACCGGCTGAAAGGCTGGTAGTTGCCCCCAGATCGGCATCGATAATTCCGGAAAAGAACGCTTTCTCACTGTTATAGCGGTCCAGCCAGGAATCATTATTCTGATAACCCGCCACGATGCGCCCACGGACATTACCGTCTGCGGTGAGCGGACTTTGCAGATCCATGACGTAACGCTGCTTATTCCAGCTACCGTATTCTGTGGAGACGTTACCTTTGAACTCCCGACTGGTGGCGTGTTTACGGATCATATTAATTGAGGCAGAAGGATTACCGGTTCCGGTCATCAGCCCATTCGCGCCGCGAACCACCTCCACGCGCTCATACAGCGCGGTATCCGTTAGCGCATCGCCCAGATTCCAGCGGGACTCAAAATACGTTGGAATACCGTCAACCATATAGTTGTCAATTTCAAACCCGCGCGAGTAATAGCTGATGCGATCGGAGTCAGCCTGGCTTCCGCTGATCCCCAGCGTATTGGTCATCACCTCGCCCAGGGTTTGCAACTGCTGGTCTTCCATACGCTGCTGGCTGACAATACTGACCGACTGCGGGATATCGCGCTGAGTCATCGGCATTTTGGTGCCCGCTGCGGTCGTTTTCACGCTGTAATCCTGTTCTTCGCGGTTTACGGCGTCAGCGGTCGTCGCGCCTTCGACAATAACGGTATCCTCAGCCGCGAAGGCGGCAGGCATAAATGCCATCGCCATACCCATAGCTAACAGCGACGGTGCGGCGGTGGACGGAAGGTGTTTGTCCCGGCGGTATTGAATGAAAGACATCTGAAAATCCTTGCTTGTTATTGGGGTAAGTTCAGGACGTATGACGTTGAACCTTTTCATTCTTTGCTAGTTAATGCGCATAAAAATGCAAATGAGAAATATACGAATTTGTATTAAATGTGTAAAACGGTATAACCAGGGAAACTAGAAATATTTTTTAAGCGTACAAAGGCGTCATGGCAGGGGGATATGGCGGTAAGTCCAGCATGTAGTCATTTTTCGCTTAATAAATCGTGGGTTAAAGTTGAAAGAGCGTCGGTAACTCGCTCATACTCTATACTCGCAGTATGGCTCGGCGTAGCATGTGCGCTGCAAGGGCTATTATGAAAAAGGAAAACGTCGTGGCAGAAGAAACTATATTCAGCAAAATTATTCGTCGTGAAATCCCTTCGGATATCGTTTATCAGGATGAGCTGGTCACCGCCTTTCGTGATATTTCACCGCAGGCGCCGACGCATATCTTGATTATTCCCAATATCCTGATCCCAACCGTCAATGACGTGACGGCGGAACATGAACAGGCGTTAGGTCGGATGATCACCGTGGCGGCGAAAATCGCCGAACAGGAAGGCATTGCCGAAGATGGGTATCGTTTAATCATGAATACCAACCGTCATGGGGGCCAGGAGGTTTATCATATCCATATGCACCTACTGGGCGGCCGCCCGCTAGGCCCGATGCTGGCGCATAAAGGCTTGTAAGTATGATCAAAGGATGCATCGCGGTTTCTCTGGGCTTGCTGCTGCTTACCGGCTGCCGGTCACACCCTGAAATTCCGGTAAGCGACGCGCAGTCGCTGGTGATGGAGTCCACGGTTCTGGCGGCGGGCGTCACCGCAGAGCCGCCTGAACTGACGGCGTCTGATATCCAGCCATCAGCCTCTTCCCGCGTCTATAACGAAAGGCAAGAGCCCATAACCGTTCATTATCGGTTTTACTGGTATGACGCGCGGGGGCTGGAGATGCATCCGCTGGAGGCGCCGCGTAGCGTAACCATACCCGCGCGTTCGTCGGTAACGCTATTTGGCAGCGCCAATTATCTGGGGGCGCATAAGGTCAGGCTTTATCTTTATTTGTGAGGAGTGAATTTTGATGACAAAAATGCATCGCTACGCTGCCATTGCTGCGCTGGCGATATTTCTCTCCGGGTGTATGGCGCAACGTCAACCTGCGCCAGTTGAAGAGGTAAAACCAGCGCCAGAACAACCCGCGCAGCCACCACAGCCTCCTGTTGTGCCGTCTGTGCCAACCATTCCACAGCAACCGGGGCCGATCGAACATGAAGATCAAACGGGCCAGCCAGCGCCTAAGGTGCGCCACTATGACTGGAACGGCGCGATGCAACCGCTGGTCAGCAAAATGTTGCAGGCTGATGGCGTGACGGCCGGAAGCGTATTGCTTGTCGACAGCGTGAATAACCGGACGAATGGGTCGTTAAATGCGAACGAGGCAACGGAAACGTTACGTAATGCGCTGGCGAACAACGGTAAATTTACGCTGGTCTCTGTACAGCAACTCGCGATGGCAAAACAGCAGTTAGGGTTGTCTCCGCAGGATAGTCTGGGAACGCGCAGTAAAGCTATTGGCATTGCGCGCAATGTCGGGGCGCAATATGTACTTTACTCCAGCGCATCCGGTAACGTTAACGCGCCTGCATTACAGATGCAGTTAATGCTGGTGCAAACTGGCGAGATAATCTGGTCAGGTAAAGGTGCGGTCCAACAACAATAATCCCTTAACGCGCGACGAGATCCTGTCGCGCTATTTTCCCCAGTATCGTCCCGCCGTCGCCGCATCGCAGGGGCTAAGCGGCGGGAGCTGTATTATTGCCCACGATACTCACCGTGTCGTGCTGCGCCGTCATCACGACCCCGACGCTCCACCAGCCCATTTTTTACGTCATTACCGCGCCTTATCCCAATTGCCGGCCAGTCTTGCGCCGCGAGCGCTTTTTTATACGCCAGGCTGGATGGCGGTAGAATATCTGCATGGTGTGGTAAATTCCGCTCTGCCAGATGCCGACGAACTGGCGGCCTTACTGTATCATTTGCATCAACAGCCGCGTTTTGGCTGGCGTATCGCGCTATCGCCACTATTGGCGCAGTACTGGTCGTGTTGCGATCCGGCAAGGCGTACGCCGTTTTGGTTGCGGCGGCTCAAACAGTTGCAAAAAAACGGTGAACCTCGCCCGCTGCGGCTCGCGCCTTTGCATATGGATGTCCATGGCGACAATATAGTATTAACGTCCGCCGGGTTGAGACTGATTGACTGGGAGTATGCCGGTGACGGCGATATTGCGTTGGAGCTGGCGGCAGTATGGGTTGAGGATGAACGCCAGCACCGACAACTGGCAAACGCTTATGCCGCGTGCGCGCGAATCGACGCCCGGCAGCTATGGCGACAGATACGATTATGGCACCCCTGGGTCATTATGCTAAAAGCAGGGTGGTTCGAATACCGCTGGCGACAAACCGGCGAGCAACAATTTATCAGGCTGGCCGATGAAACCTGGCGCCAGCTACGTATGAAAGGATAAGGAGAGCAGTGTGGGCCCAGTAATGTTGAATGTCGAAGGATGTGAGCTGGATGCGGAGGAGCGCGAGATACTGGCGCATCCGCTGGTTGGCGGGCTTATTCTGTTCACGCGTAATTACCATGACCCGGAACAGCTGCGCGAATTAGTGCGCCAGATTCGGGCGGCATCGCGTAACCATCTGGTGGTGGCCGTCGATCAGGAAGGCGGGCGCGTACAGCGTTTCCGTGAAGGGTTTACCCGCCTGCCCGCGGCGCAATCTTTTTTTGCGCTGCATGGGCTGGAAGAGGGGGGACGACTGGCGCAGGAGGCAGGGTGGCTGATGGCCAGCGAAATGATCGCGATGGATATTGATATCAGTTTTGCGCCAGTGCTGGACGTCGGGCATATCAGCGCGGCAATTGGCGAGCGTTCTTATCATGCCGATCCCGCAAAAGCGTTGGCAATGGCAACACGCTTTATTGACGGCATGCATGACGCCGGGATGAAAACGACCGGTAAGCATTTCCCCGGCCACGGCGCGGTCACGGCGGACTCCCACAAAGAGACGCCGTGCGATCCACGTCCTGAAACGGACATCCGTGGCAAAGATATGTCGGTGTTCCGCACGCTGATTAGCGAGAATAAACTGGATGCGATTATGCCTGCCCACGTGATCTACCGCGCTATCGATCCGCGTCCGGCAAGCGGTTCGCCGTACTGGCTGAAAACGGTGCTGCGTCAGGAGTTAGGCTTTGATGGCGTCATTTTCTCCGACGATCTGTCGATGGAGGGCGCGGCGATTATGGGCAGCTATGCTGAGCGCGCTCAGGCGTCGCTGGATGCGGGTTGCGATATGATTCTGGTCTGCAATAATCGTAAAGGCGCAGTCAGCGTGTTGGATAATCTGTCGCCGATCAAAGCAGAACGTGTTACACGTTTGTATCATAAAGGTTCATTTTCACGCCGGGAGCTCATGGACTCAGCACGCTGGAAAACAGCCAGCGCCCAGCTCAACCAGTTACATGAACGCTGGCAGGAAGAAAAAGCAGGTCATTAACTCGAGTTTTCGTGAGGGTGCCAGATGATTATTTATTTACACGGTTTTGATTCAAATAGTCCGGGCAACCATGAAAAAGTGTTGCAATTACAGTTTATCGACCCGGATGTTCGGCTGGTAAGCTACAGTACGCGGCATCCTAAGCACGATATGCAGCATCTGCTGAAAGAAGTGGACAAAATGTTGCAGTTGAATGTGGACGAGCGCCCTTTAATCTGTGGCGTGGGGCTGGGCGGTTACTGGGCGGAGCGGATTGGCTTTTTGTGCGATATCCGTCAGGTGGTTTTTAACCCGAACCTGTTCCCCTATGAAAACATGGAGGGGAAAATCGATCGCCCGGAAGAATATGCGGACATCGCTACAAAGTGCGTGACCAACTTTCGCGAAAAAAATCGCGATCGTTGTCTGGTGATCCTCTCGCGTCATGACGAAGCGCTGGACAGCCAACGCTCAGCGCAAGCGCTTCACCCGTTTTATGAAATTGTGTGGGATGAGGAACAGACTCACAAATTCAAAAATATTTCGCCGCATTTGCAACGTATCAAAGCGTTTAAAACGCTGGGGTAACGCCCCCGGCAATATGGCGTTATCAGTGACCGGATAACCAGCCTTGCGGCTGGTTTTTTTATGCTCAATTCTCGCAAACTGTCTATCTTTTCAGCATGAAAACTTGATGCACATCAATTTTGGTATGACCAATGCACCGTTCATGCTATTCTCATATCAGAAGCTTATTCTCATTAACGTAACTTGTTGTTAATTAAAGGCTATGCTAATAACTTTTAATTAACAATTGGTTAATAAATTTAAGGGGGTCACGTTGACTACACCATTAAAAAAGATCGTGATTGTCGGCGGCGGCGCTGGCGGGCTGGAAATGGCGACGCAGTTAGGCCATAAACTGGGGCGCAAGAAAAAAGCGAAAATCACGCTGGTAGACAGAAATCACAGCCATCTGTGGAAACCATTGCTGCACGAAGTGGCGACTGGCTCTCTGGACGAAGGCGTGGATGCGCTGAGCTATCTGGCTCATGCGCGTAATCATGGTTTCCAGTTCCAGCTGGGGTCGGTGATGGATATCGATCGCGAAGCGAAAACCATCACTATTGCCGAGTTGCGTGATGAAAAGGGCGAACTGCTGGTGCCGGAGCGCAAAATCGCGTATGACACGCTGGTGATGGCGCTGGGCAGCACCTCTAATGATTTCAACACGCCGGGCGTGAAAGAGCACTGTATCTTCCTCGATAACCCGCATCAGGCGCGCCGTTTTCACCAGGAGATGCTGAACCTGTTCCTCAAGTATTCGGCTAATCTGGGCGCGAACGGTAAGGTCAATATCGCCATCGTTGGCGGTGGTGCGACGGGGGTTGAGCTGTCGGCTGAACTGCATAATGCGGTAAAACAGCTGCATAGCTATGGTTATAAGGGGCTGACCAACGACGCGCTGAACGTGACGTTGGTTGAGGCTGGCGAGCGTATTCTGCCTGCGTTGCCGCCGCGTATCTCCAGCGCCGCGCATAATGAACTGACCAAACTGGGCGTTCGCGTGCTGACGCAAACTATGGTCACCAGCGCCGACGAAGGCGGTCTGCATACGAAAGAAGGTGAATATATTCAGGCCGATCTGATGGTGTGGGCGGCGGGTATCAAAGCGCCAGATTTTATGAAAGAGATTGGTGGTCTGGAAACGAACCGCATTAACCAACTAGTGGTGGAACCGACGCTGCAAACCACGCGCGATCCTGATATTTATGCGATTGGCGACTGCGCTTCCTGCGCACGTCCGGAGGGAGGTTTTGTGCCGCCTCGCGCTCAGGCGGCGCATCAGATGGCTACCTGCGCGATGAATAACATTCTGGCGCAGATGAATGGCAAACCGCTGAAAGCTTACCAGTATAAAGATCATGGATCGCTGGTCTCTCTGTCCAACTTCTCTACCGTGGGTAGTCTGATGGGGAACCTGACCCGCGGTTCAATGATGATTGAAGGACGTATCGCCCGCTTCGTGTATATCTCGCTATACCGTATGCACCAGATAGCGCTGCATGGATACTTTAAAACCGGCCTGATGATGCTGGTGGGCAGTATTAACCGCGTCATTCGTCCGCGCCTGAAACTGCATTAATTTCTCTGCGCCTCACCGGCTGCTCGCCGGTGAGCGCTTCTCCATCACTTGCTTCGGAGTTGTCCGAATCCTTCAGCTTTACCGCCTCATCCCGCATTTTTCATCCTCATTCCGATTGGCTTTGTTCGCATACTGGTTGCAAAATTGTTACCAATAGCAACGAAGGAGGAACTCCCGTGAATAAATCAATGTTGGCGGGTATAGGGATTGGCGTAGCGGCTGCGCTGGGTGTGGCGGCAGTGGCCAGTCTCAACGTATTTGATCGTGGTCCGCAATATGCGCAGGTGATATCGGCTAAACCGATTAAAGAGACGGTAAAAACGCCGCGTCAGGAGTGCCGTAATGTCACGGTCACGCATCGCAGACCGGTTCAGGACGAAAACCGTATTGCCGGCTCGGTGCTTGGCGCAGTAGCAGGCGGCGTGATTGGACATCAATTTGGCGGCGGTCGTGGTAAAGATGTGGCGACGGTCGTCGGGGCGCTGGGCGGCGGTTATGCTGGCAATCAAATCCAGGGATCAATGCAGGAAAGTGATACTTACACTACCACTCAGCAACGCTGTAAGACGGTGTATGACAAATCTGAAAAGATGCTTGGCTACGACGTGACCTACAAAATTGGCGATCAGCAGGGCAAAATCCGCATGGATAAAGACCCCGGAACGCAAATTCCCCTCGACGGCAATGGCCAACTGGTTCTGAATAACAAAGCATAAAAAAGCTGTACTCTGCAAGTTAGCCCCTCATTCGCTCAGGCTGAGGGGCTTTTTTTATCCGAAGCCGCGTCGTTCAGGACTTGAGTAGTTCAGGCCAGATGCGCAGAGTCGTACGCGTAATTTGCATCAGTTGTTCGAAGGTGGCTCCTTCACGGGCGCTGATCGACATTCCCTGTAAAATACAGTTTATATATTCCGCGAGCGCCTGCGGGTTACAGTGCGCCGGAATTTCACCGCGCTCCTGACGTTGGCGCAGAAACTGGATGAGCGTCTGTTCCTGCATGGCGTGGCGTGATTTTACCGTGCGGGCGATATCGCGCGAGGAGGCGGCGAGGGTGGCGGACGTATTAATCATAAAGCAGCCAGCCGGCGTGTCTGTACTGGTAAAGCAGGCGGCAATTTCTGTGAAGTAATCTTCCAGCGCCGATTCCACGCTTTTCTCTTCACAAAAGAGCTGGGCTTCGTGCTTTGAGGCAAAGCGAGTGATGTAGCGATCCAGTACAGCGCGAAATAATCCTTCTTTATTAGTGAATTCCGCATAGAGAGTAGGCGCTTTCGCCCCGGTAGCCTCTACGAGATCGGCAAGCGAAGTTGCTTCATAGCCGTGCTGCCAGAAGAGAGTCATGGCCTTATCAAGCGCGGCTTCCCTGTCGAACACTTTTGGTCGGCCACGGCTTTTCTTCGCGCAACTCGTGGTATCCGTTGTCATGATGCCGTTGTACCTGTTTAAAGAGCGGTCTCTCTATTATAAAAACAAACCACTTCTGGCTCCAGAGTATTCATTAGAAAAATAAATCAATTCTATTCACATGAAAAATAACATCTTTATAAATTATATAACGATCATTATAAAAAGAGGTTGACGTGTGATGTAGATCACATCTATGATTAATTTATCGATCGTTAAGTTAATGCTTACGACACCCATTCATCTGCTAAAGGTCATCACTATGAAAAACGTAAAAACCCTCATCGCTGCTGCGGTACTGAGTTCGCTCTCATTCGCCAGCTTCGCCGCCGTTGAAGTTCAGGCAACGCCAGAAGGTCAACAGAAGTTCGGCACCATTTCCGCGAATGGCGGCACGAATCTGGGCTCGCTGGAAGATCAGCTGGCGCAAAAAGCGCAGGAGATGGGGGCGAAGTCTTTCCGTATTACCTCTGTTACCGGCCCGAATACCCTCCACGGTACGGCGGTAATCTATAAGTAAGCATTAACCCTCATTAATGCCGCTGCGATTGCCACAATAAAAAGAGAAAGCCTCGCGATGCATCGCGAGGCTTTTTTGTCGGTCAGCTATTCACGCTTACAGCGACTGCGGTTTCGCCTCTGATTGACGGGTTACATCCACCGGCATTCCGGAACGCACTTCCATAACATGTTCCATCACCGCAGCATCGGTCTGCGGCGCGTCCTTAAAGGCCTGCATCGGGCCATTCAGCACAATCGGCAGCACCTGTGGATCGTCGCCTATATTTTTAGACAGCGGCTGATGAACTTCCACCAGTCGCACGCCGCCTGGCTCCACCGAGGCTTTAATCGGCGTATTGATTATATTCACTTTGGTTCCCGGCGTGACCTGACGGAACAATGTCTCTATATCACCGTCGCGCAGACGGATACAGCCGGAACTGACGCGCATACCAATGCCAAAATCGGCATTCGTGCCATGTAACAGATAGACGCCGCCGTAGGCCGCTAAACGAATCGCGTGATGCCCCATTGGGTTATCGGGACCGGCAGGCACCACGGCGGGGAGATCGATGCCTTGCGCTTTATAACGGGCGCGAATATTGGCGGTCGGCGTCCAGGTTGGATTGGCGCGTTTATCCGAAATGGTCGTCACCATCGTTGGCGTCAGGGTATCGCCGCCCAGTTGGCCAATCCCGATAGGGTAGACCGTGACCGTATTTTTCCCCGGTTGATAATAGTAAAGCCGTAATTCCGCGAGGTTAATGACGATACCTTCACGTGGCGCGTCCGGTAGCAGCGTTTGCAGCGGAATCGTCAGCACGCTGCCTGCGCGTGGCACGTAAGGATCAATGCCAGGGTTGGCCTGTAACAGGGCTAAAAAGCCCACGTTATATTTTTTGGCGATCGCCTCCAGCGAGCCGCCGTCGTCTTCAACGACATGGAATTTATTTTCTCCCACCAGTCGACTGCCGGGGGGCGGAAGAGGCCACGTATTCGCCTGCGCGGGAAGGGCAAGCATGATGGTCGCGGTAAGCGCAAGCAACGCCCACCAGCGAGAGAGTCGCGTATTGTTGAACATTATAATAAACCCATGATTATTATGTGGTTATTTTTATAAAAGAGGAAATAAGAATTATGGCGGTTGGCTGTGTCTGGAACTGCAGGGAAGTGCAAAGAATTTGTAAAGATTAGGCCGGACGCAGAGTAATGACGCCCGGCCTGACGCTTATGCAATAGCGTTTTCTTCCAGTTGCTGCATGAACTGGCGTACCCAGTCTATACGCGTTTTACGTTCGCTTAAATCCTGAATAAACTTGAGGCGCGTCGGGCCATCCAGACGGAAATGCTGCGGCTGTTTTTGCAGCAACCCGATAAGCCAGGCGGGGTCAACGTGGTTTTTCTCGGCGAACTCAATCGTTCCGCCTTTCTCGTTACCCTCCAGTTTTCGGATGCCGAGCTTTTGCGCCTGTTGGCGCAGGCGTGCGATATCCAGCAGATTACGCGCCGGATCGGGCAGCAGGCCGAAGCGGTCGATCAATTCCACTTTGATCTCTTCCAGCTCGTTTTCGTTCTTTGCGCTGGCAATGCGTTTATAGAATGACAGCCGGGTATTAACATCCGGAATAAAATCATCTGGCAGTAACGACGGCATTCGCAGCTCGACTTCCGTTTGCTGACTGGTGAGATCTTCCAGCGAGGGTTCGCGGCCTGCTTTCAGCGCATCAACGGCGTTTTCCAGCAGTTCCATGTAGAGTGAGAAGCCAATGGTTTCCATTGAGCCGCTTTGCTCTTCGCCAAGCAGTTCGCCCGCGCCGCGGATCTCCAGATCGTGGGTCGCCAGCGCAAACCCGGCGCCTAAATCCTCCAGCGACGCAATCGCCTCCAGCCGTTTTTGCGCATCGGTGGTCATGGCCTTAGGATGTGGCGTCAACAGCCAGGCGTAGGCCTGGTGGTGCGAGCGCCCAACGCGGCCACGCAGCTGGTGCAACTGCGCGAGGCCGAAATGATCCGCGCGTTCAATGATGATCGTGTTAGCGGTGGGAATGTCGATCCCCGTTTCGATAATGGTAGTACACACCAGCACGTTAAAACGTTGATGGTGGAAATCGTTCATGACCCGTTCTAGCTCACGTTCACGCATCTGCCCGTGGCCTATAGCGATTCGCGCTTCCGGCACCAGTTCCGCCAGCCGCTCTGCGGCTTTCTGAATATTTTCGACGTCATTGTACAAATAGTAAACCTGACCGCCGCGCAGGATTTCACGCAGAATCGCTTCCCTTACCACCAGGCTATCATACTCGCGGACAAAGGTTTTTACCGCCAGACGACGGGCAGGGGGGGTGGCGATAATAGAGAGATCGCGCATACCGCTCATCGCCATATTCAGCGTCCGCGGGATCGGCGTCGCCGTGAGCGTCAGAATATCGACATCGGCGCGCATCGCCTTAATTCGCTCTTTGTGGCGCACGCCGAAACGGTGCTCTTCATCGACAATCAGCAGGCCGAGGTCGCGTAGCTTCACATCGCTTTGTAGCAGTTTATGCGTACCGATCAGAATATCGATCTTACCCTCGGCGGCTTCCGCCAGGATTTGCGTCTGCTCTTTGGCGCTGCGAAAGCGGGACAGCATCTCAATGCGTACCGGCCAGTTGGCGAAACGGTCGCGGAAGTTGTCATAGTGTTGCTGCGCCAGCAGCGTGGTCGGCACCAGTACCGCTACCTGTTTATGGTTTTCCACCGCCAGGAACGCGGCGCGCATCGCCACTTCGGTTTTGCCGAAGCCGACGTCGCCGCACACCAGCCTGTCCATCGCCAGCGGTTGGCACATATCGCTCAATACGGCGTTAATCGCCTGTGCCTGATCGGGCGTCGTTTCAAACGGGAAGCTGTCGCAGAATAACTGATACTGCTCACGATCATGCTTAAAGGCAAACCCCTCTTTTGCCGCCCGTTGCGCATAAATATCCAACAGTTCCGCTGCGACATCGCGCACTTTTTCCGCCGCTTTCTGCCGGGCGCGCGACCAGGCGTCGCCACCCAGTTTATGCAGCGGCGCACTTTCTTCCGCGCCGCCGGCATAGCGGCTAATCAGATGCAATGAGGAAACCGGCACATACAGTTTGGCGTCATTGGCGTAGGTGAGCATCAGATACTCACCCTTGATGCCGCCAGCCTCCAGAGTGGTCATGCCGGCATAGCGTCCGACGCCGTGCTCCAGATGCACTACCGGTTGACCGACGTGGAGCTCCGCCAGGTTACGAATCAACGTATCCGGGTTGATCGTACGACGGGAATCCAGGCGGCGACGCGCGACCCGTTCACCCAGGAGATCGCTTTCGCAAATCAGCGCCAGATTGCGTTGGGTGTCGATAAAACCATGTTCTGCGGCGCCAATCATCAGATAGCGTCCCGCATCCTGCGCCTCGTCCAGGCGTAATATCCGCTTCGGCGCGATTTTTATGCGGGCCAGGAGCTCTCCCAGCGCTTCGCGGCGTCCTTCGCTTTCCACAGAAAAAATCACCGGACCGCTGAAAGATTCGAGGAACTTACGCAGCGCGTCCAGCGGCGCTTTCTGCTGCGCCTGGATAGCCAAATCCGGTAATTTCTGGAAACCGAGATTGGTATTGGCGGCTTTTTCCGGCAGGTGGTCGGTTTTAAGCTGGAGGCGAGGCCAGCGTTTAAGCTCGGAAAAGAGCTCATCCACCCGTAGCCAGAGGGCTTCCGGCGGCAAAAGCGGGCGCATAGGATCGACGCCACGATTTTCAAAACGCGCCAGCGTATCGGCCTGAAAGCGTTCGGCGCTGGTTTCCAGCGAGCCGGTATTCACCACCAGAGTATTGGCGGGGAAGTAGCTAAATAATGGCGGTAACGGTTCGCTGAAAAAGAGCGGCTGCCAGTATTCGATCCCGGCGGGGAGGGTGCCTTTGCTGACCTGCTGATAGATGTGCTCGGCGTCGCGTTTTACCTCAAAGGTATCGCGCCACTGGCTACGGAAAAGCTCAATAGCGGCTTTGTCGGTAGGAAATTCGTGCGCGGGCAACAAATTGATGGCCTCAACCTCCTCCAGCGTACGCTGGGTATCCGCGTCAAACAGACGCAGGCTGTCGATTTCATCATCAAAAAAGTCGAGGCGATAAGGCTGTTCGCTGCCCATCGGAAAGAGATCCAACAGCGCGCCGCGCGTCGCGTATTCGCCATGCTCCATCACCTGATCGACATGCCGATAACCGGCGCTGTCAAGCTGCGCGCGCAGAGCGTCGCGGGACAGCCGCTGGCCTTTTTTCATCACCAGCGCATGACCATGCAGATAGCTATGCGGACAAACGCGCTGCATCAGGGTGTTTACCGGTACAATCAAGACGCCGCGCTGCATCGACGGCAACTGGTAGAGCGTGGACAGACGCGAAGAGATAATTTCCTGATGCGGGGAGAAGCTGTCATACGGTAGCGTTTCCCAGTCCGCCAGGTTCATGACCATCTGATCGGTAAACTGGCGGATTTCATCATGCAATCGCAGAGCATTTTGCATGTCAGGCGCTATGAGTACCACCGGACCGGCATGGCGTTCAGCTATCTCCGCCACCAGCGTAGCGCAGGCGGCACCGGTAAGTTCGCCCAACTGGCGCTGATCGCCCGCTTTTGTCGGCAGCGTGTAACGTTGTTTTTCAGGCATAACGGTTGTCAGTATCTCTTTTTGTTTTACGCCGCACTCTACGCGTCACCCTTCAGGCTGCTTCATGGTTGGCTGCACGCCAGGACAGCATGAAGGACTCAGGTATTCAGGGGCATATGACTGATAAGCAATGTTCTTTATTATCCGCGATCGTTGTTTATTAGCAAATTGAATCCGCCGCATAACACGCCGAACAGGTAAAGTATGAACATGTAAGTGACTTGATTTGTCGGCCTTTTTCAGAATAACGCTGACGAACTCTTACGGTTCAGACATTTACGCATTCCGCTTTCGCTTATATACTCGGGACTTTGCTAACAGCAACCAGACGGATTACATGTATCAACCTGTCGCTCTATTCATTGGCCTGCGTTACATGCGCGGGCGTGCAGCAGATCGCTTCGGTCGCTTCGTTTCCTGGCTTTCCACTATCGGCATTACCCTGGGGGTGATGGCGCTGGTCACGGTATTGTCGGTGATGAACGGTTTTGAGCGCGAACTGCAAAATAACATTCTTGGTTTGATGCCTCAGGCCATCCTCTCTGCTGAACATGGTTCTCTTAACCCGAGTCAGATGCCGGAAAAAGCGGTGAATCTGCAAGGCGTTAACCGTATTGCGCCGCTGACGACGGGCGATGTCGTACTGCAAAGCGCGCGTAGCGTTGCAGTTGGCGTGATGTTGGGTATCGATCCGACGCAAAAAGATCCGTTAACGCCGTATCTGGTCAATGTGAAGCAAAGCGAATTACAGCCGGGTAAGTATAATGTCATCCTCGGCGAGCAGCTCGCCGGACAGTTAGGGGTCAACCGCGGCGATCAGATTCGGCTAATGGTGCCATCTGCCAGCCAGTTTACGCCAATGGGACGCCTGCCCAGCCAGCGTCTGTTTACGGTGATTGGCACATTTGCCGCCAATAGCGAGGTCGATGGCTATGAAATGCTGGTCAATATTCAGGACGCGTCGCGTTTAATGCGCTATCCGGCAGGCAATATTACCGGCTGGCGTCTGTGGCTGGATGAACCGCTGCAAGTCGATACCCTCAGCCAACAGACGCTGCCGCAAGGCACGAAGTGGCAGGACTGGCGCGAACGCAAAGGCGAGTTGTTCCAGGCTGTGCGCATGGAAAAGAACATGATGGGATTGTTGCTGAGCCTCATCGTGGCGGTCGCGGCTTTTAACATTATTACTTCGTTGGGCCTGATGGTTATGGAGAAGCAGGGTGAAGTGGCGATTTTACAAACTCAAGGGCTGACGCCGCGACAAATTATGATGGTCTTTATGGTGCAGGGCGCCAGCGCCGGGATTATCGGCGCGCTGTTGGGCGCCGCGCTGGGCGCATTGCTTGCCAGCCAACTGAATAACCTGATGCCGATCATCGGCGCGTTTCTGGATGGCGCTGCGTTGCCCGTGGCGATAGAGCCGTTACAGGTGATCGTTATCGCGCTGGTGGCAATGGCCATCGCGCTGCTTTCTACGCTTTATCCTTCCTGGCGCGCTGCCGCCACTCAACCCGCTGAGGCTTTACGTTATGAATAAGATCCTGTTGCAATGCGACAACCTGTGCAAACGCTATCAGGAAGGCACCGTACAAACCGACGTGTTGCACGATGTCAGCTTCAGTATCGGCGAAGGCGAAATGATGGCGATCGTCGGCAGTTCCGGTTCGGGTAAAAGTACGTTGCTGCACCTGTTAGGCGGGCTGGATACGCCTACCTCTGGCGATGTGATTTTTAGCGGCCAGCCGATGAGCAAACTCTCTTCTGCGGCAAAAGCGGAATTACGTAACCAGAAACTGGGGTTTATCTATCAGTTTCATCATCTCCTGCCGGATTTTACGGCGCTGGAAAACGTGGCGATGCCATTATTGATTGGCAAAAAGAAACCGGCGGAGATTGACGCTCGGGCGCGAGAAATGCTGCACGCTGTAGGGCTGGAGCATCGCGCAACCCATCGACCTTCGGAACTTTCCGGCGGTGAGCGCCAGCGTGTCGCGATAGCGCGCGCGTTGGTGAATAACCCGCGTCTGGTACTGGCGGATGAGCCGACCGGTAATCTGGATGCGCGTAATGCCGACAGTATTTTTGAGCTTCTGGGCGAGTTAAATCGTCTGCAGGGAACCGCGTTTCTGGTGGTGACTCACGATTTGCAACTGGCGAAACGTATGAGCCGCCAGCTTGAGATGCGCGATGGTCGCCTGACGGCGGAACTGAGCCTGATGGGGGCGGAGTAATGGCGTCGCCTTTATCATTGTTAATTGGCTTGCGTTTTAGCCGTGGACGGCGGCGCGGCGGTATGGTTTCGCTCATTTCCGTCATTTCTACCATCGGTATCGCGCTGGGCGTGGCGGTATTGATTGTCGGTTTAAGCGCGATGAACGGTTTCGAACGCGAGTTGAATAACCGTATTCTGGCGGTGGTTCCACACGGGGAGATTGAAGCGGTCAATCAGCCGTGGACCAACTGGCGTGAAGCGCTGGCAAAAGTGCAGAAGGTACCGGGCATTGCCGCCGCCGCGCCGTATATCAATTTTACTGGCCTGGTAGAGAGCGGGGCGAATTTGCGCGCCATTCAGGTTAAAGGCGTCGACCCTAAGCAAGAGCAGCAGCTTAGCGCGTTACCGTCATTTGTGCAAAATCACGCCTGGGATCATTTCAAAGCGGGCGAGCAGCAGATCATTATCGGTAAAGGCGTCGCCGATGCGCTGAACGTGAAACAGGGCGACTGGGTGTCCATCATGATCCCCAATGCGAATGCCGACCATAAGTTGCTCCAGCCCAAACGCGTGCGTTTGCATGTCATTGGGATTCTGCAACTGAGCGGCCAGCTCGATCACAGCTTCGCCATGATCCCGCTTGAGGATGCGCAGCAGTATCTGGATATGGGGTCCAGCGTTTCCGGTATCGCGCTTAAAGTCCACGACGTGTTTAATGCGAACAAACTGGTGCGTGACGCGGGTGAAGTGACTAACAGCTATGTCTACATTAAGAGCTGGATCGGCACCTACGGCTATATGTATCGCGATATCCAGATGATTCGCGCCATTATGTATCTGGCGATGATTCTGGTGATCGGCGTGGCCTGTTTTAATATCGTTTCCACCTTAGTGATGGCGGTAAAAGACAAAAGCGGCGACATTGCGGTATTAAGAACGCTGGGGGCGAAAGATGGTTTGATTCGTGCCATTTTCGTCTGGTACGGGCTACTGGCGGGCTTGCTGGGCAGCTTGATTGGCGTGGCGATCGGCGTTGTCGTTTCGCTTCAGCTTACCGCCATTATTAATGGGATTGAAAAGGCGATCGGGCATCAGTTTTTGTCCGGCGATATCTATTTTATCGACTTCCTGCCATCCGAATTACATTGGCTGGACGTTGTTTACGTACTGGTCACGGCGTTGTTGTTAAGCTTACTGGCGAGCTGGTATCCGGCGCGGCGGGCAAGCAACATTGACCCTGCGCGAGTATTGAGCGGCCAGTAATCGCGGAATATAAAAACAAGGAGCGGTGATGTATTACGGGTTTGACATTGGCGGAACAAAGATTGCGTTAGGCGTATTTGACTCAACGCGGCGGCTGCAGTGGGAAAAACGGGTTCCTACGCCCCATACCAGCTATAGCGCCTTTTTAGACGCCGTGTGCGAACTGGTCGCGGAAGCCGACCAGCGATTTGGCGTCAAAGGGTCGGTAGGGATTGGCATACCCGGTATGCCGGAAACCGAAGACGGCACGCTGTACGCCGCGAATGTCCCGGCAGCCAGCGGTAAGCCGTTGCGCGCCGATCTCAGCGCCCGACTGGATCGCGATGTGCGTCTGGACAATGACGCTAACTGTTTTGCCTTGTCCGAAGCCTGGGATGATGAATTCACGCAATATCCTTTGGTTATGGGGCTTATCCTCGGCACCGGCGTCGGCGGCGGCCTGGTGCTAAACGGGAAGCCGATTACTGGTCAGAGCTATATCACCGGCGAGTTTGGTCATATGCGTTTGCCGGTTGACGCGCTAACGTTGATGGGGTTTGATTTTCCTCTCCGCCGTTGTGGATGCGGTCAGATGGGCTGCATTGAGAATTATCTGTCCGGGCGCGGGTTTGCGTGGCTATATCAGCATTATTATCATCAATCGCTGCAGGCGCCGGAGATTATCGCGTTGTGGGAGCAGGGCGATGAGCAGGCGCACGCGCATGTTGAGCGCTATCTGAATTTACTGGCGGTTTGTCTGGGGAATATACTGACGATTGTCGATCCCGATTTATTGGTGATCGGCGGCGGACTATCGAACTTTACGGCAATAACAACGCAACTGGCGGAAAGACTGCCGCGCCATCTCCTCCCTGTTGCCCGCGCGCCGCGCATTGAGCGTGCGCGGCATGGGGATGCAGGTGGGATGCGCGGTGCTGCTTTTTTACATCTTACCGACTAATCAAAAAAAGAGGTTGTTATGCAGTCGCGTCGGTTTCATCGATTAAGCCGCTTTCGTAAAAATAAACGTCTGTTGCGTGAACGTCTGCGCCAGCGGATCTTTTTCAGAGACAGAGTGGTGCCGGAAATGATGGAAAACCCAAGAGTATTAGTCCTTACAGGTGCAGGAATTTCTGCAGAGTCTGGTATTCGTACGTTTCGCGCGGCGGATGGCCTTTGGGAAGAGCATCGGGTTGAAGATGTGGCCACGCCGGAAGGATTCGCCCGTAATCCGGGGCTGGTGCAGACATTTTATAATGCCCGCCGTCAGCAGCTTCAACAGCCGGAAATACAACCCAATGCGGCGCATCTGGCGTTAGCGAAGCTTGAAGAAGCGCTTGGCGATCGCTTTTTGCTGGTGACGCAAAACATCGACAATTTGCATGAGCGCGCGGGCAATCGCAACATCATTCATATGCATGGCGAGCTGTTGAAGGTGCGCTGTTCGCAAAGCGGCCAGATTCTGGAATGGAACGGCGATGTGATGCCGGAAGATAAATGTCACTGCTGTCAGTTCCCGGCGCCGCTACGTCCGCACGTAGTGTGGTTTGGCGAGATGCCGCTTGGCATGGATGAAATTTATATGGCGCTGTCGATGGCGGATATTTTTATCGCCATTGGCACATCCGGTCATGTCTATCCGG
This sequence comes from Salmonella sp. 32120201201600049SM, assembly GCF_017572835.1. NCBI lineage: Bacteria > Pseudomonadati > Pseudomonadota > Gammaproteobacteria > Enterobacterales > Enterobacteriaceae > Salmonella > Salmonella sp. 32120201201600049SM. The sequence goes on from NZ_JAGESA010000001.1 coordinate 171,643, forward strand.
CTGCGGGTTTTGTGCATGAAGCAAAACTGCACGGCGCACATACGGTGGAACTGAATCTTGAGCCAAGCCAGGTCGGCAGCGAGTTTGAAGAGAAGCACTACGGCCCGGCAAGCCAGGTTGTGCCGGAATTTGTTGATAAATTCCTGAAAGGGCTGTAGTACTGTTTGCCCGGTAACGCCTTATCCGGCCTACATTTCACGTTACGTTCAACTGTAGGCCCGACAGGCGCTTTGGCTGAATTAGCGTCCTGCTTTTAGCTTCTGATAATACTCTTCATAAATAGCGCTGGCGTCGCCGACATCGTTTTGCCACTCGCCTTTGCTGATGGTTTGCGCATCCGGATAGAGCGACTTATCATTGGCGACCTCCGGGCTTAACAGCTTACGCGCCGCCAGGTTGGGGGTAGGGTAGCCGATGGTTTCTGCCACCTCTTTCGCGACGTCAGGACGCAGCAGGAAGTTGATTAGCTTCAGCGCGCCCTCTTTATTTTTCGCGTTCGCCGGAATAGCCAGGCTATCCATCCAGAAAATACCGCCTTCCTTCGGCCAGACGACCTCCAGCGGCGTGCCAGCCTGACGAGCAACGAAGGCCGAACCGTTCCACACCATCCCCAGGTTGACTTCCCCTTCCATATACGGATTCGCCGGATTATCGGAGTTGAAGGCCGCTACGTTCGGCATCAGTTTTTTCAACTCTTCATATGCCGCTTCGATCTCTTTCGGATCGGTAGTGTTACCGGAATAACCTAGCTTGCGCAGCGCCATCTGGAAGACTTCTCGCGCATCGTCGGTTAAAAGCAGGCTGTTTTTATATTCCGGTTTCCACAAGTCAGCCCAGCTGGTAATGGTTTTTGGATCGATAGCATCGCTGTTCACGCCAATCGCCGTTGCGCCCCAGATATACGGAACAGAATAATCGTTGTTGGGGTCAAACGGTTTGTTGAGCATTTCCGGATCGAGGTTGTGGAAATTGGTTAATTTCGACTTATCGATCTTCTGGATCATGCCTTCTTTGCGCATTTTGTCGACATAGTATGTAGAAGGAACAACCAGGTCATACGCGCCATCTTTATAGGTTTTGAGTTTGGCATACATGGTTTCGTTCGACTCGTAGGTCGAATAAATCACCTTAATGCCGGTCTCTTTAGTGAACTGTTCCAGCAGGCCCGGCGGTACATACTCAGTCCAGTTATAGAAATAGAGCGTGTCGTTGTCGGAGGCATGAGCGGCACTCATACCCAGCGCCAGGGCGCCCGCCGCGAGCAGGTGGCGTGACCATTTTTTCATTTAACGTCCCCTGAATTACGGGCCTTATCGGCCCTTGGTTTTATCACGAGCAATAAGCTGGCTGGCAATGACCATTACCAGAGACAGCACCAATAAAACGGTCGCCAGCGCGTTCACTTCTGGTGAAACGCCAACTTTTACCATGGAATAAATCTTTAAGGGTAAAATTTCATAGCCCGGCCCGGTGACAAACGACGAGACCACTACATCGTCCATCGACAACGTAAAGCTCAGCAACCAGCCCGCCGCCACCGCCGGCATCGCCAGCGGCAGAATGATTTTGCGTAAAATCGTTACCTCACTGGCCCCCAGGTCTTTTGCGGCTTCCAGCATTCTGACATCAAAGCCTTTCAGGCGCGAATAGACCGTGACGACCACAAACGGCAGGCTAAAGGTGATGTGCGAGAACAGCAACGACCAAAACCCCAGTTGAATGCCGAGTAACATAAACAGCACCAGCAGGGAGATCGCCATCACGATATCCGGCGACATCATTACTACAAACAGCATCCCGCTGACGAATGGCTTCCCGCGAAAGCGGTAGCGATAAAGCGCCACCGCGGTTAACGAGCCAATCAACGTGGCGAAGGTCGCTGAAAAAATCGCCATCGTCAGTGAATGTTGAGCGGCCTGCAACAGACTGTCGTTATTGACCAGGAGTTCGTACCATTTAGTGGTAAAGCCCTGCCAGTTAATGCCGAACCGCGAACTGTTGAAGGAGTTCACGATCAGAATAATGATGGGAATATACAGATACGCATAGATGGCAGTCATGAAACCGCCACGGAGCAGCCGACCGATCATTCAAGTTCCACCTTCTTATTCAGAGGATGGGGTGCTTTTAGAGTATTGAAAATGATCAATTTTTTCTCTTCTCCAAAATCTCTCCAAAACGTCTCGCGGTTATCAGCAGCCAGGAAGAAGCAAGCTGCCGCTTGAAGCCGCGAATTTTACAACAAATTGCCAGACGAGCGGGAAAAAAAGGCCATTTAAATGACTATTCTCATCCGATCCGGTCATATGCGGCATTATTGCACCAGGCAAGAGGTTACTCTGTAGGCAAACATGGAGTACGTGAGTAAACCCTGAACGTGACGTTTGAGAAAGCGTCGTCTGATTTTATAAAAAACAACATAAACAGCCGCTTTGTTGTTCTGAGCGAACGTGTAGCGTGGTTAACTGTTCTTCCGCCATTTTTTGTATAGCCTGGGGGTCTATTCTAAAAATGGCGTGAAAAACCTGATCAGAGATGGCTTCGATTATCTCACCTAACATGCTTAGGCTGGCGCTGGGATCCGTTACGAGGAACGCCTGAAACGTCTTATCCGCCAGTAAAACCTCTTCTACCATTTTTTCAATAGGTATGTGGGTATGTGGTGGTGGTATTTCAAGCTGTTTTAAGCCACACATCGTCATTGTTTCTAAAAATGCGTTTTGCTGAGTACTTTCGGATATATTCGCATGCTGTAAAATGCGCGTTGTCTTTTCAATCCCAGACTGAATTTTCGCTGCCAGGTAGGTTACCTTTTCTTGCGTTTTCCACTCATCTAAATTTCCTTTTCTCCATTCAGAATATACATACCCCTCTATGTTGTCTAATGGAACCGATAATGTCGGCGCGTCAGCAGGATTGAGACATAATGTCGAAGGGAGGGGGTAATCTACGATTTCGCTATATCTTGTATTAATCATGGCCGTCATTTGTGGATGCGATTTTAAAATGTCCGGGCGATCTTTTATTAAAAAATAAGCATTCCCCATGACTTCACAGGTAAAGGCATCGGTATTTTGAGTGATACGTAACAATTCGTTCTCTTCGTTTTGATCCATGATGCGAAGAATAATAGTGTCATCATTTTCATTAGGATTATAAACCTGAAATCTATCTCTTTGTGATGCGCAGGCTAACTCTTTTAACTCAAAAAAAATCTCTGTAAGCCGCTCTCGTGTGGGGGTGCGATCGGCAAACAACATCTCATGTAGACAACGGTCCGCTTTTGCTTTGCCAGTAGAAAAAAAGAAGTCTTTAATTTTTTCCCATAAAACTTTCCACCATGCTTCTTTCGTATTCCTTGGGGAGTTGGTAAGGATTTCACTTTTTAAAAAACCATTCCCTATAGTAATCGGCATATTAATCTCACTTATACTGGAGTAAAAATGACTACATAATTGATTAAATCGACCCTTTTTATCTCAACTGCGGGCGCATCGGATGTAATATAATTTTTAAAAGAGACTGGCAATCAGTATAAAACCTGAGAGCTTCGCGTATAAACGCATTACTGTCCGTGATAGCGTCGCTACAGGTAAAAATAAAAGAAGACCTGCCGCGGATAATGTTGTAGACCAGTAATGCTGGCGGCAACTGCTTTCATGCGTTTTTTATGCCGGAGGCATGAAGTTTACCCTTGAATAAACTTCATGCCTGGATGCGTGTGGATTTGTTAGCGTTGCGCAATTAATCGCTTATATCACTCACCTTCTTATTCAATAAGCGGGAAGCCCGCCAGTAAATCAACAGCATGAGTCCCATCACAATGGTCAGCGTAATGCTGGTCGCCGCGCCAAACGGCCAGTCGCGAATATTCAGGAACTGTACCTTGATGACGTTACCAATCAGCAGGTTTTTCGCGCCACCCATTAAATCGGAGACGTAGAACAGGCCCATTGCCGGTAGCATCACGAGCAGGCAACCGGCGACAATGCCCGGCATGGTTAATGGAATAATGATGCGGATGAACGTTTGCATTTTACTGGCGCCGAGATCGCGTGCGGCCTCCAGTAGCGGTTTGTCGAGCTTCTCAATGCTGGAGTAGAGCGGCATGACCATAAACGGCAGCAAAATGTAAACCAGGCCGATAATAACGGCGCTCGGGGTGAACATGATGCGAATCGGCGTATCAATCACGCCCAGCCACAGCAGGAATTCATTGAGATAACCTTTAGTGCTCAGGAATATTTTTAGCCCATAGATGCGGATCAGTGAGTTGGTCCAGAAAGGAACGATCAGCAAAAACAGCAATAACGGACGTATCTTTTCCGGTAACTTCGCCAGGAACCAGGCAAAAGGATAGCCCAGCACCAGGCAGGAGAGGGTGGCGATCAGCGCCATATTCAGAGAGTGCAGGAGCACTTCAAAATAGAGCGGATCGAGCAGGCGTGCGTAGTTATCCAGCGTAAAGACCATCTTGACGAAACTGGCGTCGTCACGGGTCAGAAAGCTGGTGCCAATGATCATCAGGTTGGGCAGAAAAACAAACAACACAAGCCAACCGACGATAGTGACAATCACTACATTCTGGAATTTACTTGTGTTCTTCATCAGCCAGTACGACCTCCCAGCTTTCTACCCAACTAATGGCCATTTTTTGGTCAAGTGAATGGTCGAAGTCAGGATCGTCTTCGTTGAAGAATTCGCTGACCATCACCATTTTGCCATTTTCCAGTTCAACCACCGACTCCAGCGTCATACCTTTATAATTGCGCTCGCGCACGTAGCCGATAAGCCCTTCGATGTGGTTATCATCGTTGATCTCTTCGACGCGTAGATCTTCCGGTCGCAGCAGGACGTTCAGTTTTTGGCCCGGTTCGACAGCGAAATTGACGTATATATTGCACTCCCGACCTTCTACGCTGGCGCGGACGCGCTGTTCATCAAGCCGTTCAATGACGGTTGCGTCAAAGCGGTTAATTTCGCCGATAAAACCGGCGACAAACAGGTTTTTTGGCTCTTCATAGATTTCACGCGGCGTGCCGTCTTGCTCAATCACGCCATTACGCATTACCACGATACGATCGGACATGGTGAGCGCTTCTTCCTGATCGTGAGTGACAAAAACAAACGTGATACCGAGTTTACGCTGTAATGCTTTAAGCTCGTTCTGCATTTGTTTGCGCAATTTATAGTCCAGCGCGGAGAGCGATTCATCCAGTAATAACAGGCGAGGTTTATTCACCACCGCGCGAGCGATAGCCACACGCTGCTGCTGTCCGCCGGAAAGCTGGTGCGGTTTACGTTGTGCAAACTCTTCAAGCTGCACCATACGCAGCGCATCGGTCACGCGAGGCGCTATCTCGGCGGCTGGCGTTTTTTGCATCCGTAAGCCAAACGCGACATTTTCAAACACCGTCATATGCGGAAATAAAGCGTAGCTTTGAAATACGGTATTTACATAACGATTTTCGGCGGGAACGTGGGTGATATCCTGGTTATCCAACATGATATGCCCGGCATCAACGGTTTCCAGGCCGGCAATCAGGCGAAGAACGGTTGTTTTACCACAGCCGGAAGGGCCAAGCAGCGTGAGGAATTCGCCATTGTTAATGGTCAAATCCAGTTGCGAAATGACCTCTTTGCCATCGAAACTTTTGCTAATTCCAGACAAAAGCACCAGCGGTGAAAGCGAACGCGGTTGATTATTCAATTTCTTACTCTGTCCCATGTAAACGCAACGGATGGCTGACCGCTGCGGGGTTTGTGGTTAACCACCTTAATCACTCTTAATGAGGGCGGTCATTCTACGGCAAACCACTGTGATCGCCAATCCTTGTTGCGAATTACTGACTTAGCTTTATAGTCAGAAAGCGTGTCAAAGTGAAATATTCTTGTTTGCAGGGATAAAAGTGACCTGACGCAATATTTGTCTTTTCTTGCTTATTAATAATGTTGTCACGAAAAGTGAGGGTGACTGCATGGATAAACTACTTGAGCGTTTTTTACACTACGTATCGCTGGATACCCAATCAAAGTCGGGTGTTCGGCAGGTTCCCAGCACTGAGGGGCAGTGGAAGTTACTACGTTTGCTCAAACAGCAGCTCGAAGAGATGGGGCTGGTTAACATTACATTAAGTGAAAAAGGGACGTTGATGGCGACGCTCCCGGCCAATGTTGAGGGGGATATTCCCGCCATTGGTTTTATCTCCCATGTGGATACCTCTCCGGATTTCAGCGGTAAAAACGTTAATCCGCAGATTGTCGAGAATTATCGCGGCGGCGATATAGCATTAGGGATTGGCGATGAGGTGTTGTCACCCGTGATGTTCCCGGTACTGCATCAATTACTGGGACAGACGCTGATTACTACCGATGGTAAGACATTGCTGGGCGCGGACGATAAAGCCGGTGTTGCGGAGATCATGACCGCGCTGGCGGTGCTGAAAGGTAATCCTATTCCCCACGGCGACATTAAAGTGGCGTTTACGCCTGACGAAGAGGTAGGGAAAGGCGCGAAGCACTTCGATGTTGAGGAGTTTGGTGCGCAGTGGGCCTATACGGTCGACGGCGGCGGCGTGGGCGAACTGGAGTTTGAAAACTTCAATGCCGCCTCGGTGAATATCAAAATCGTCGGCAATAACGTGCATCCTGGTACGGCGAAAGGCGTGATGGTCAATGCGCTGTCGTTGGCGGCGAGGATTCACGCGGAAGTGCCGGCGGATGAAGCGCCTGAAACCACTGAAGGTTACGAAGGGTTTTATCATCTGGCCAGCATGAAAGGCACCGTTGACCGGGCCGAAATGCACTACATCATTCGCGATTTCGACCGTAAGCAGTTTGAAGCGCGTAAACGCAAAATGATGGAGATTGCCAAAAAAGTCGGTAAGGGGCTGCATCCGGACTGCTATATCGAACTGGTGATTGAAGACAGTTATTACAATATGCGCGAAAAAGTAGTTGAACATCCGCATATTCTCGATATCGCCCAGCAGGCCATGCGCGACTGTCATATTACGCCGGAGATGAAACCGATTCGCGGCGGTACAGACGGGGCGCAACTGTCGTTTATGGGTCTGCCATGTCCTAATCTCTTTACCGGCGGATATAACTATCATGGTAAACATGAGTTTGTGACGCTGGAGGGGATGGAAAAAGCGGTACAGGTGATTGTGCGTATCGCGGAGCTGACGGCTAAGCGCGGGCAGTAGCGAATGTTACGCATTGTGGTGAAGCGTTTTATTATTTATGGCGGGATATTTTCCGCCATAAATTTTTCTGCCTGGAGCGCCGAATATACGCCTTCCTGGTCCCAGCGCCAGCAACAATCTGCAGCATGTTTTATGACTGGCGATGAAACCTGCATGACGTTTATTGATGATGCGGTGAGGCTGGCCTCGCAGCAATATGGCAAACGCTCAATACAGCTTGTTCGTAGCCTGCTATTACAAAGCGATATTTATCAATGGCTGGGTAAACCGGAGTTAACGCCGCAAATGCTGCTGCGAGCGTGGGCAATCATGAAAACATTTCCGGCGGGCACTTATCCGGGCGATCGGGCCGATATGTTTGAACACCTGGCGGCCTTTTATGTTTACGGTGACGATCGCCATATAGAGTATTCACCGACAGAGCAGTGGCGATACGAGATCAAGGTTGATTACCGTCAGCGGATAGCCTGGCAAGAGCAGGCATTAACGTGGCGTCTTAAAGACAAAAAGGCATCGACGGAAGCATTGGTTTATACCTTAAACAGGATGCGCGACGCTTATTCTGATGCGCTGGAGGAGCGGGATGTCGAATGTGATAGTGCGCGTAAAGCCTATTATTTGGCGAAGATAGACGCAACGGAGCAGCAGTGGCTGGGCGTTATTTTACGGGATAAAACCTGGGATAATCGTGAGCGCGTCGCCTCTTTTTTGCAGCAGAAAGCGGATATTGCTTATAATGCAGGGCATATTAGCGAGGCGATTAATGCGCTAAGTCAGGCGCTAAAAATTGAGCAAACGCTTTATGGCGCCGAATTCGGCGAAATGACGGTTGACAGCAATAATCTTGCTGGCTTTTATGTACAGGGCCATCATTATAAGGAAGCGAAAGATCTCTACCTTAAACTTATCGCGTATTACCAGAGCCGTTTAACGCCAATGGCGACGGTAATATCACGATTACGCTTTTATTTGCCCGAAAACATCGACCTGGACAGTACCTCCCTCTATCTCCCATTGCTGGCAGAATATAAACGTCGGCAGTCTGACGTATCAATGGTGTTGTATGGTATTTCGCTGATTTATCAGAGTAATCAAGAACTTGAACAAGCAAAAGACTTTGCGGAACGCGCCTTTACGCTTGATGCCGTAGCTTATCCAGCAAAGATGCAGTATGAACGATTACAGCAACTGGCTAATATTGCCGAAGGTCTTGGAGATAACGCGCAGGCGCGGCGCTATCGGCAAATGTCATTTCGCCATCGAATGGCCCACTCGCTTTATCCGGGCGATCCGCAATATAACGATGTCGCCAACCCTGGCGGCGATCGTTGTGGATAGTTTGCGTCAGCCCGGCGGTCGCCGGGCATTGCGATGTTCTTATCCTTCGAAGAACCAGTACCCGCTATTCACCAGCGCCGCCAGCATCGCGAGGAAAGAAGGGTCTTCCAGCGCATCGCCGAAGTTTTCAGCGGTCAGTGCAATATGACTGGCGAGCGCCTCCAGAGCGGGGCGATGCGGAGAGTCTATTTTTTCGCCATTCGCATAGACCTCATCGCCGATACGCAATACGCGAAGCCCGCCGAGACGTACTAATACCTCGCCTTGCTTTAAGGCATCGTAAATTTCATCAGGCTGATACGGCGGCTCCGGCGGCGCAATATCCAGTTCGTGGCGTGACTGAGAGAGAAACTCGCCAAGCCACTGTTGGAAATGCGCGGGTTGATTGATCAAATCGAGCATCATATTACGCAGTTTATCCATCTCCTGCGGCAGGATATCCGCCGCATGCTTGCGGGACGGTATATCCGGATCGCTGTAGTATGTGTTGCCCAACTCCCGTTGCAGGACGTAATCGGCAAAACCGCTGATCAGCTCACGGCTATTGGGCGCGCGAAAACCGACCGAATAGTTCATGGCGTTTTCCAGCGCATAGCCTTCATGCGGGAATCCTGGCGGAATATACAGAATGTCGCCCGGCTCCAGCTCTTCATCGATAATGGCCTCGAACGGATCGACTTGTAACAGGTCGGGATGCGGGCAGTGCTGACGCATTTGCAGCTTTTCGCCCACGCGCCAGCGACGGCGACCGGTTCCCTGGATAATAAACACATCATACTGATCCAGATGCGGGCCAACGCCGCCGCCGGGAACGGAAAAGGAGATCATCAGATCGTCGATACGCCAGTCCGGCAGAGCGCGGAACGGGCGCATCAAGGCGGCGGTGGGTTCGTGCCAGTGGTTTACCGCCTGTACCAGCAGCGACCAGTTGCTCTCACCCAGATGATCGTAGCTTTCGAAAGGGCCATGGCTGACCTGCCATTTGCCATCCTGATGGCTAACGAGACGGCTGTCGATTTCGCTTTCCATCGCCAGCCCCGCCAGCTCATCCGGCGAGAGCGGATCGATAAAGTTGCTAAACCCACGTTTTAAGACCACCGGGCGTTTTTGCCAGTGGCGTTCAAGAAAGTCGGGCCAGTTAAGAGTTAATTGGTATTCCATGTTAAGTATCCGCAGGCTGGTATCTGACACCGATTATAACGGATGCTTAACGAGATGCGTGGAAGAACGCACAGAAATGTTTATTCCTCTTTCTGTGTGGGATGCTGTCGGCCAAAAACGACCTCCATACGGGCACCGCCGAGCAGACTGTCGCTGGCAATGATCTGCCCGGCGTATTGTTCCGTAATCTCGCGCGCGACAGCCAGCCCCACGCCTTGTCCTGGTCGTAGGGTATCGGCGCGCTGACCGCGATCAAACACCAGGGAACGTTTGCTGTGGGGAATGCCTGGGCCGTCATCTTCGACGAAAATATGCAAATGATCGTCGGTCTGGCGAGCCGAAATCTCGACAAACTCCAGGCAATATTTACAAGCGTTGTCCAGTACGTTGCCCATTACTTCGACAAAGTCGTTTTGCTCGCCAACAAAACTGATCTCTGGTGAAATATCCATACTGATATTCACCCCTTTACGCTGATAAACTTTATTGAGCGCGGAGATCAGGTTATCTAACAACGGCGCGACGGGATGCAGTTCGCGGCTTAACAATACGCCGCTACCGCGCATACTGGCGCGATGCAGATAATAGCCGATCTGCTGGGAAATCCGGCTGATCTGTTCCAGCATCACCGGTTCAGCTTTGCTGACGCTCATCTTTTCGTTGCGTAAAGAGCGTAACGTACTCTGCAAAACCGCGAGCGGCGTTTTTAAACTGTGCGTCAGGTCGGTCAGGGTCGTGCGGTATTTGTTATAACGTTCACGCTCGCTTTTGAGCAGTTGATTAAGGTTGCGCACAAGGCTGGTCAGCTCACGCGTCGTCTCCGGATTGAGCATTTCGCGGTGATGATCTTCAAGCTCGCGGACTTCCCGCGCCAGCGCCTCGATAGGGCGTAAGCTCCACCAGGCGGCGATCCACAGTAAAGGAATGACTAACAGTAAATTGGCGGCCAGCACGTATACGAACCAGCTCCACACCATATATGAGCGTTTTAGTTCTATCGGAATGGTATCGACCACCACGATGGTTAACTGCGGCATCCGCGCCGTGGCAGGATAAATATTTACCGCTACCGAGTGGGTCATCTCCGCATCATCGTCATCTTCACGTACTTCTTTGAGTTTTTCCTGCGCGGAATGGTCCTCGCTCAACAGCGTGCTGGTAGCGTCTACGTTGGTTTCAATTTCATGGAAGCCGTTCGTTTTTAACCATTCCGGTTGAATGCTTTTAATCAGCCAGGGAATGTTGCGCTGCGTCCATAATAATTTGCCCGTTTCATCGTAAATCAGCGTCATGGTCGGGCTTTGCATGTCCAGATTTTCAGGCAGCTCAACGCTGATTTTATTATTTTCCCATTTGGCGAGGGTATAAAACAGGTTGCTTTCGCCGCGCAGCAGACGAAAGGTGGTTTTATCAAAACTTACGCTATAGCCGACCAGCGCCACTATGCCATATGCCAGAGAAAGCACCAGCACGACGCCGGCTGTCGCCAGCAAAAAACGAACCCGCAGCGACAGCGGCAGAAAATGGCGAGCAAATTTATTCATTAGCGCAATTCAAAAAGATATCCTTGTCCGCGTACGGTGGTAATGACATCGTGCGGATACTGGGCCTGTATTTTTTTCCGCAGACGCCCCATGAGAACATCAATGGTATGGCTTTCCCGCAGTTCCGCATCCGGATACAGCTGAAGCATCAGCGAATCTTTGCTGACCACTTTACCGTTGTTACGGATAAGCGTTTCCATAATGGTGTATTCGAACGCCGTGAGTTTGATGACCTCTTCATTGACGGATAATTCCCGGCGTGAGAGATCCACCTGGAACGGCGGGATGTTGATCACCTGGGAGGCCAGACCGCTATTACGGCGCATTAACGCCTGCATACGCGCCATTACCTCTTCGATGTGGAATGGCTTCGTCACGTAGTCATCGGCGCCTGAGCTGAGAACCTCGACTTTATCCTGCCAGCCTTCGCGCGCGGTTAACACCAGAACCGGCAGTGAAACATCACTGCTGCGCCAGCGGCGTATCAAGGAAAGGCCGTCTTCATCCGGCAGACCTAAATCGACAATAGCGATATCCGGAAGGTGTTCATTAAGGTAGTAATCAGCTTCCCTGGCATCTTCTGCGGCATCGACCTGGTGACCTGAATCCTGGAGCTGAACCTTCAGGTGGTGGCGTAATAATGCATTATCCTCTACAACCAGTACGCGCATCATCTCTTCTCCCTTGTGTTAACAATAAGAACAGTCTAGCGTTGATTATGGTGCTTTGGGGATAAACAGTTAATAAACCAGACAAATAGTCACCCTCTTTCTGAAGAAAAGAGGGTGAGGCAGACATTATTTAAGTTCGTCGACCAGAGTCACAGCGCGACCGATATAATTTGCCGGCGTCATGGCTTTAAGGCGCGTTTTTTCTGCTTCCGGCAGGGCCAGACTATCAATAAACTGTTTCATTCCTTCGGCATCAACACGCTTGCCACGGGTCAACTCTTTCAGTTTTTCATATGGTTTTTCAATACCATAGCGGCGCATGACGGTCTGGATCGGTTCGGCTAATACTTCCCAGTTGTGATCCAGTTCGTCAAGCAGATGATCGCGGTTTACTTCCAGCTTGCTGACGCCCTTCAGGGTGGACTGATAAGCGATAAGCGCATAGCCAATGCCGACACCCAGGTTACGCAGGACGGTTGAGTCGGTCAGATCGCGCTGCCAGCGGGAAACCGGCAGTTTGTTTGCCAGATGGTGCAACACTGCATTAGACAGACCGAGGTTGCCTTCTGAGTTTTCAAAGTCAATGGGGTTAACTTTATGCGGCATGGTAGAAGAACCGATCTCCCCGGCGATGGTTTTCTGTTTGAAATGGTTCAACGCAATATAGCCCCAGACATCGCGATCGAAATCGATCAGGATGGTGTTAAAGCGCGCGATACAGTCAAACAGTTCCGCAATATAATCATGCGGTTCAATCTGGGTGGTGTAAGGGTTCCACTGGATGCCCAGCGAGGTGACGAACTCTTCGCTGAACTGATGCCAGTCAACTTCCGGATAGGCGGCGATATGCGCGTTATAGTTGCCTACGGCGCCGTTGATTTTACCGAGGATCTCCACCTGGTTGAGCTGGCGGAACTGACGCTCCATACGATACGCCACGTTCGCCATCTCTTTACCCAGAGTGGAAGGCGTTGCCGGCTGGCCGTGGGTGCGGGAGAGCAGAGGAATGTCGCGATACTGCGTGGCGAGATCTTTAACCGCGTTAATCACCTGACGCCAGTAAGGCAGGATCACTTCATCGCGCGCGGTTTTGAGCATTAACGCGTGCGACAGGTTGTTAATGTCCTCAGAAGTGCAGGCAAAGTGGATAAATTCGGAAACGTCATGTAGCGCCGGGATCGCGGCGACTTTTTCTTTCAGAAAATACTCAACTGCTTTCACATCGTGATTCGTGGTGCGCTCAATGGTTTTAATGCACGCGGCATCTTCTTCATTGAAGTTTGCCACAAGCGTATCCAGGTAACCGTTTGCGTCGGCAGCAAAAGCAGGAACTTCCTTGATCGCTGCGTGCGCGGCTAATTTCTGCAGCCAACGTACTTCGACTTGTACACGAAATTTCAGCAAACCGTATTCGCTAAAAATTCCGCGCAGCGCGCTGACTTTATCGCCGTAGCGTCCATCGACAGGGGAAACGGCGGTCAGTGAGGATAATTCCATAGATCATAACTCCGGGGTTAAATGAGCAAGAATTTGTTTTGCCTGAGTCGTCAGGCGATGACGAGAAAACATAAGTTGTAGGCGACCACCGCCTACCTGATGCCAGAGCACGGCTGCACGGATGCCTGCCAGTAGCGAGGCGCGGACTTTGGCCTGCACCTGCGGACTTTGCAGAACGGCCGGGGAGCCCGTCACCTGAATGCGCGGGCCCAATGGGCTAATCACATCCACGTAGATGCCCGCCATGGCGCTCATTAACGTGTCTGACTGTAAATCAAAATGATCAAGCTGGCGCTGCAGGCCGTTAATGCGATCGCCTAACGTATTCAATGCGCCTTTGGCGGATGACAGCTTGCGCTCCAGCACCATCAGGCTAAGCGTATAACGCGTCAGTTCGGCGTTAAGTCCTTGTCGGCTGCTGGCATTCAGCACGCCGAGCAGTGTTTCCAGACCAAGACGCAGGTTGGCTTCGCTGCCGCCGAACACGCCCAGAGTAGAACTGGGATTCATATCAATGACACTGTTGAGTGAAACGTGCAACGCGTCGGCATCACAGTGCCCCTGGTGCGCCAGTTGTTGCACCAGGCGTGCCGACTGGCAAATGCCAGACAGCGCGAGGGTGATGTCATAATAATTCTTTGCCACAATCACTGCTTCCTTGTATCAAATAAAATACACTTCATCTTTTAAGCCGCTTTGAGGCGACTTGAATGATGTTGTGTATTGAATAATCAGACCGTCAGCGGCAGTCGCTGCTCGATAATGCCGCCGCCCAGGCAGACTTCGCCGCTGTAAAAGACAGCGGACTGGCCCGGCGTAACGGCGGCAACCGGCTCGTCAAAAATGACCTCGATACGATCGTCATCCAGCGCGTTAATCGTGCACGGAATATCGGTCTGGCGGTAGCGGGTTTTTACCGTACAGCGCAGGGTGCCGGTGAACGGTTCGCGATCGACCCAATGTAGCTGCTGGGCGATGAGGCCTACCGACATCAGGCGTGGGTGCTCATGCCCCTGGGCGACAATTAACACATTGTTTTCAACGTCTTTATCCACCACATACCAGGGGTCTTCGCTACCGTCTTTGGTGCCGCCGATTCCCAGCCCTTTACGCTGACCGAGCGTATGATACATCAGACCCTGATGCTCGCCGATTTCATCGCCGTCAACGGTAATGATTTTCCCCGGCTGCGCAGGCAGATAGCGCCCTAAAAAGTCGCGGAATTTGCGCTCGCCGATAAAGCAGATACCGGTAGAATCTTTTTTCTTTGCGGTTACCAGCCCCAGATCTTCGGCGATTTTACGCACCTGCGGTTTTTCCAGCTCGCCAACCGGGAACAGACTTTGCGCAATCTGCTCATGGCCAAGCGTATAGAGGAAGTAGCTCTGATCTTTGTTACCGTCGAGCCCGCGCAACAACCGGCTTTTGCCGTTTACATCCGCGCGGCGAACGTAGTGACCGGTGGCGATATAGTCGGCGCCTAAATCTTCTGCGGCAAATTCAAGGAAGGCTTTAAATTTGATCTCTTTATTGCACAGAATATCCGGGTTCGGCGTACGGCCCGCTTTGTACTCTTCAAGGAACAGTTCAAAGACGTTATCCCAATATTCTGCGGCAAAATTAACGGTATGCAGTTCAATGCCAAGCTTGTCGCACACGGCCTGCGCGTCAGCCAGATCGGCTGCCGCGGTACAGTATTCCTCACCATCGTCCTCTTCCCAGTTCTTCATGAACAGGCCTTCTACCTGATAACCCTGTTGTTGCAACAGCCAGGCGGAAACGGAGGAGTCGACACCGCCGGACATGCCGACGATCACTTTTTTTGGGCTTTCTGACATTGGAATACTCGCGACATTGAACTTCAAGGCGGCGTATTCTACCACGCAGCCCTTTACTTGACACCCTCTGTAAACGGCCAGTTAAATTCGCCCACTATAGATAAGGGGTAACATTGTCCCGTTTGATAACTGCGAATGCTTTCAGCCACCAGCGGAGAACGTAAATTCGGCGCGTTTAGAATCTCGTCGGCGCTCACCCAACGGCAGCAATCGATGTCATTGTCATGGGGTTCGGTCGCGCAAATATGATCAAGCTTGATAGCGAATAAAAAGCGCAGGAACGGGGTCTTATCCGGCGCAATCCACTGATGCATACGGATAAAATACTGTGGTTGCGCCGTGATGCCAGTCTCTTCCCACAGTTCACGCGCGGCGGCCTGCGCCAGCGTTTCATCTGCCTCCAGGTGTCCGGCAGGTTGATTCCATAACGATTTACCGTTGATGGTCTCTTCCACCACCAGAAATTTATCTTCGGCATGTACGATGCAGGCAACGGTCACGTGCGGCTTGAACATAGGCATCCTTATTAAAGCGGTTTATCAATGTGGTCATAGATCGCGTCAAGCTGTTTCAGACGCTCGTTATAAGCTTTTGTCAGGCAGGTGACGTCGGCCTTGCACTGCTGACGCTGTTTAAGCCAGCTCTGCTGGGCGTCCTGCAGCGCGCCGCGACTGCCCATCGCGAACAACCCTTTCAGAAACTGATATTTGGTGTGCATTTCCACGTCTTTATCATTCAGCATCAGGTGCGCGCAGATAGCCTTTTCATCCGCAGCCTGCGCTTTCTGGCAGTCGAAGCTGGCCGCATTAACGGATAACGGTGTTAATAAAGCAAAAGCTATGAGAAGCCGTTTCATCTGTCTTTCTCCTGTGCGATCTCGCGCCACTGTCCATTATCGAGGCCGTTGAGCGTGTAGTCGCCCATGCTGTAACGAATTAATCGTAGAGTGGGATGACCGACATGCGCTGTCATGCGTCTTACCTGGCGGTTGCGGCCTTCATATAAGGTGACTTTTAGCCAACTGGTGGGAATATTCTTCCGTTCGCGAATCGGCGGGGTGCGCGGCCACAGCCAGTCAGGCTCCGCGACAATCTCAATACCGGCGGGCAGGGTAGGGCCATCGTTGAGCGTGACGCCAGTACGAAGCGCCTGCAGCGCTGCATTATCCGGGATGCCTTCTACCTGAACATAGTAAATCTTGCCGGTACGTTTGCCCGGTTGCGTGAGGCGCGCCTGCAGCGCGCCGTCATTAGTCAGCACCAAAAGCCCTTCGCTGTCGCGGTCCAGGCGGCCTGCGGCATAAACGCCTTGCACAGGAATAAAATCTTTTAACGTGCGGCGACCTGCTTCATCCGTGAACTGCGGCAACACATCGTAAGGTTTATTGAACAAAACCACGCGTTTTGGCTGGTTTTCTTTCCGTGATTTAGATGCTTGTCGTGAGCTGAATCGCTTAACGTAGTGATTTCTAAAAGAAGTTTTTTGCATGGTGTTTTCAGAACTTATTAATTGCCGCATTATAGCGCAATAATGAGTGTCTTTCATGGCGGCAAACAATAGGGTAGTATTGACATGCTCATTACAAAACATTAACAAAAAATTGCTCTAACGCAGTCGTGCAGCAGGACGCCATTGCACATGCAGCGCGATGACAGACGAGCAAACCAGAAGCGCTCGAAGGAGAGGTGAATGGAAAGCAAAGTAGTTGTTCCGGTGGAAGGTAAGAAGATCACCCTGCAAAACGGCAAACTCAACGTTCCTGAGAATCCGATTATCCCGTTTATTGAAGGCGATGGTATCGGTGTTGATGTCACTCCAGCCATGCTTAAAGTGGTCGATGCCGCCGTCGAGAAAGCCTATAAAGGCGAGCGTAAAATTTCCTGGATGGAAATTTACACCGGAGAAAAATCCACACAGGTTTACGGCCAGGATGTCTGGCTCCCCGCTGAAACCCTTGATTTGATTCGTGATTACCGCGTAGCGATTAAAGGTCCGTTGACCACGCCGGTTGGCGGCGGTATTCGCTCTCTGAACGTTGCCCTGCGTCAGGAGCTTGACCTGTACGTTTGTCTGCGTCCCGTTCGTTACTATCAGGGCACGCCAAGTCCGGTGAAACATCCGGAGCTGACCGATATGGTCATCTTCCGTGAAAACTCTGAAGACATCTACGCCGGAATTGAATGGAAAGCTGACTCTGCAGACGCTGAGAAAGTGATCAAGTTCCTGCGCGAAGAGATGGGCGTGAAGAAAATTCGCTTCCCGGAGCACTGCGGTATCGGTATCAAACCGTGTTCTGAAGAAGGCACTAAACGTCTGGTTCGCGCGGCGATTGAATACGCTATTACCAACGATCGCGATTCCGTTACGCTGGTACATAAAGGCAATATCATGAAGTTCACCGAAGGCGCGTTTAAAGACTGGGGCTACCAGTTGGCGCGCGACGAGTTCGGCGGTGAGCTTATTGACGGCGGTCCGTGGCTGAAAATTAAGAACCCGAACACGGGTAAAGAGATCGTGGTTAAAGACGTTATCGCCGATGCGTTCCTGCAACAAATCCTGTTGCGTCCGGCGGAATACGACGTTATCGCCTGTATGAACCTGAACGGTGACTATATTTCCGATGCCCTGGCGGCTCAGGTTGGCGGTATCGGTATTGCACCGGGTGCGAATATCGGCGACGAATGCGCGTTGTTTGAAGCGACTCACGGGACTGCGCCGAAATATGCGGGCCAGGATAAAGTCAACCCAGGCTCCATTATTCTGTCTGCGGAGATGATGCTGCGCCACATGCAGTGGTTCGAAGCCGCAGACCTGATTGTTAAAGGTATGGAAGGCGCGATTGCCGCGAAGACCGTGACCTATGACTTCGAACGTCTGATGGACGGCGCTAAGCTGCTGAAATGTAGTGAGTTTGGTGACGCGATTATCGCGAATATGTAATAACGATAATTGTTAAAAACAAAAACGGGGACTTAACGTCCCCGTTTTTATTATTAGTATTCGAACGGTTATCAAAACTTTATCAAAACTCCCTCAATTCAGACCGCAATAGTAGTTCATCCTTTACCCCGATCGTCATGATAACCTGAGACCCCCCTGAAAGCTGATAGTTACCGATTTTGATTGTAGTGGTTTTCTTAATAATGTGTGATTTGGCTATTTTTTGAAAGTGCCTTACCAGATTTATTGTTATTATCAGGATAATTTTTTAATAAAAAGTGATGGTTTATTGACTACAATAGTGGGTAGGTTAAGTATTTTATAAAATTATTAGCATGCTTTATTTGCTCTTCTACAAGGCTGCTAAGAAGTGTTGAAATTTCAGCCTGATAAAGAATACGTCAGCGAAAGTGAATACTATATTAGTCATAAAAATTCAGGAGACATATGCTCAAACCTATCTGCCATAGTGGAAGTATAAAGGTTCCGGAATATCTGGAAACAGATAAGGAAAAAAATGCCGGACGTACTCCACTGTCTTCAGACATTCAGCAAGTTAGAAATGTTGTTGAAGATGTTCCGCCATTTCCAGAAAGCAGAACGGCGAGAGGTTCTGTAAGCGCAGCGTACAGGCTTTCTTTTGACGAAGTGTTTTGCGGTCTCAGCAATGAAGAGCGTAAAAAGGTGTATGGTCGCCTTTTTGGAAAACAAGTACTTGCGCATATTCATTCCAGGTGTCAGCGCGACGCTGACATAATAAGAGAAAAAGCGCTCAGGCGGATAAGCCGTGAGTGTGGTACCGAAATAGATTGCACTCTCTTGCTAAATAAGATGGTGGATATTTTACAAAATGCCCGGCTGACAATAAATTTTAATGCGGCAAAAATTGACTTTGTCTCTCTCTTAAAAAATAAAGAATATCTGAACTCTTATGCATTAGGTTGCAGACCAGGAGATTTACCTGCTTATAATGTCGGACGTGATTCAGTTGAAACTAAAGCATTTGAACTGGAGAGGCTTGCAGATTCACCTTATGCCCCATATGGTCAGACAGGCGGTTTTTCCGTAGCATATACTCCCAACAGTAGAACTTTTAGCCCTACAAGCAGACCAATTTATGCTGCACTGGACTTTCTGAACGGTGAAAATGGAGGTGCCAGCGCCTATGGAAAATCATTTTTTGAATTAAATGATAATGTAAAAACAAACTGTACATTCTCACCTTTTGATATCTACGGCCACAGATTTGGCCTGGATACGAGTAAATTATCTACATTTTGGCATATGGAGAACCTGATTGCATCCTGTCAAAATGATTTTTTTGGTTATAATTGCTTTAAGAGTTTGGTTAAAATGGCTAAGGACGAAAAATTTTTAGCTCATTCTAATTATGGTAAAGGCTATGAAGGGAATTATATAGAGGCTCATATTCATGGTGATGTATGTTTATTCAGAGATATAAAACACGTTTATTTGTCTTTGCAAGAAAACTCTTACTCGAAAAGTCAACTATATGATTATGCAAAACAAATAAACCAGGCGCTTAATAGAGACTGCATAATATTATATTGACAAGCTTATTATCAGTCTCTTTAAAAGAGCTTTAAATGATCATGAGCGCATACTTCTTGAGGTAGGCAGTAACTGCTTTTATATTTATTATCTCAGGACCGTTCTGGCAGATACCTGTGTGGCACTTTAGTGTGGTCTGGCAAAATAGAGGAATATGGACCAGCAGAAGCGCCTGCTGGCTGCTTTTCACTTAAAATGCTGGACTTCACCGGTGCTTCAGATGAAGCGACCTTCACAGTCATCAAGTGGCCTGTATTACCACAGGAGTGATTTACTGGCTATCGATATTCCTGCTCATATCAATGACAGTATTTCGCTCTTTCCCGTACATTGCTCTCCCGACCAGCTCACGGTCCAGTACATGACAGTCCTTTTCCACTTCGCTACGCCTAATTTTTTTTAGTTGCTCTGTTTTATTGCGCTGAATTTGTACCTCAAAACAATAATTTTAAATACTTATTTGAATATTTTTTTTATGATTTTTTCACGAAATGAGTAAAAAACAAAATGAAGAATGATATAAATAATTAATGCAATAAAAAATGATATCACACCAATTGATGGTCCTGTTTTGTATACGAATAACATGCATAAAAATATAGCAAATAGATCAAGGGAAATATCCGCGATGAAATCAGTAATTATTTTGAAAAAATTCTTCATATTACCTCTTTAAAATATCTATTTTATTCATCATTTTTAGGTCGGGCAGTGCTCGAAATTCTCACGTACAACGTATACGCTCCGGTTTCTGCGCGCTGCCCGGCTTCACACTGGCTCCAACAAGTACGCCCGCTGGAATAGATTCCTGGCGTCACATAACTTCACCTGGTTATCCACAAAAGACTCAATAAATAAACATCTTGAGTACGAAAAATTACAGTGTCAGAGAATGAAATAGCGATTCGCTGTCTTCAAGCAGTGCCTTAGTACCTGGCACGCGCTCTTTCGCGCTATAATTTTTATCAATGTTTGTATCGTCTGCTATTTTTTAAATGTCTGCTGTATTTCGTTCATCTTTTCAGCTGCTTTTTTACGCTGACTTTCAATGTCTTTTCTCGATTGTTCAACAAGTTGCTGTGCTTTTTCGGCTTCTTTTTTTGGGTCGAAAGGTTCTTTGATCTCATATCCGGCAATAGAACCATCCTTATTTAAGGTCATTACCGCACGTGCTGTATTTTTAGCAGTGATGGTAATGTCATAGACGAATTCGCCATTATGAGCTATCTCTGCTCGTACAACGATATCGCTATCTTCCGTAACGGAAATGATGCCACTGGCGTTAGCACGTTTAATTGTTTCCTGAATACGCTCTGGTATAATGCTGAAATTGATCGAGTCGAATTTGAATAAAGCCTCTTTTAGTGCTTCTTGTTTTTGCTCCTCTGTTATAGTGCCAAAGATGGTTAAGTTGACAGGCGAAGGTCCCCCCCAGTAGCCGTTGTTAAATTTAAACATCTCTACTTTAGCAGGGGTGTTAACGCTTTGTCGAATGAATGAATACCCGCCCTTGAAGAAACGGACTTCAATAATCGCAAGATTGGCTCCACCTTTTGCGTTGATATTGGCAATAGCTTTTTGCATTTCGGCTTTGTCGTAAAAGAACATTGATTGCTGGTGCTCTTTTTGCTGGATTTTTTGCATGTATTTCTCTTGATTTTTTTCAGCTTCCGCCATGGCATCTTTATCGTTATCACAGGCGCTAATTAGAGTTGCCGCGATGAAGGTAATCGGAAGTAAGAGATTTTTATATGTAACATGTATTTTATTCATGTGAAGTATTTCCCTTTTTTATATAAAATAGATAGTCTTGACTGGTCGAGACTATCCTGGAAACATAGTAATAATGCGTGTGCATATCTGCAGTAAGTTTTAGTTATGCTGGTTTTATTTCGGATTTTTACCTGTTACTTTTTGTTCGTAAATAGGTATTTTACGTATTGATGATAAGTTTAGAACCTATCCCAGTAGGCGTAATCGTTAAAGCCAGTTTGGCGAATAAAAGAGTCTAATGGGATAGGCTCTTAATAAACAACAAAACCAAACGTACTTTCAGATTTCAGGCTGGAATGCGCACAGCTGATTGTTGATAAGGGCTACTCATACCGACAGGCCAGTGAAGCGATGAATGTCGGTTCCACATACCGGTCTGAGGTATCAACAACAACATGTTCTGAGTGGTAGCGTTTGCGTTATATCGTCACAGACAGCGCCTCAGGGCGCTGTTTTCGATCGGACATGTCGCTTTCGCAGGAGGGGACGTTATTCGGCGACCAGCCACATATCAGCCTCTTCAAACATCTCTTCCAGCATACGGTGCAGCCGTTCTTTCTCGGTTTTTGTACAGTCACTGTTTAATGCGTTCGCCTGCATTGGCTTAACTTTCACTTGCGCATCGGGAAAAAGTTGATGTACGCGTTTTGTGAGTTCATTGAGGATGATTTCGCGTGCGCCTGGCAAACCTTCAACATTTCGCTTGTCATAAACGAGTTCGACGTACATCGCCATTTCCTTTTTACTGGTTGGATGACCAGTATTTAAGCTGGGTATATAACTGGTGTCAAGGTTTAGCCGCCGTTTTGTCATCCTGACGTTGCGGACGTAAAGTAAATTGATCGCACGTGGAAGTAAAGGTCGCTAACCTGTTGTCGTGTCAAGAGGTTAGCGGCACTCTCTTCACAGCGGTGTCCTGCTACCTGATGGTAAATTCCAGGGCGCGACTAAAATCGCAATCGGCCAACACAACAGGGTCGCCTTTTCTGACAATAATGCTATTTGTGCCCAGGCATTTTCGGCTCTGTTTCCCCTTAATTTTGTTATCATCAGTGAGCCAGCGCTGGTTATCATTACCCGTGCATGAATAAAGAATGATTGGTGTGCCTTCTTTTGTACCTTGTCCTGCGGCATCCAGACATTTCTCACCCTGCGTGATTCTGTCTCGGTGAAATGAGAAAAGCTGAGATTGCACATGCTTACACTCCCGCAGCGTCAAACGATTCTGTTGATCTGGGCCTGTATCAAGGCACAGACCATCAGTTGTCCGAATTTGTTCCGCGTCATTTATGTAATAACCACCGGAATTAATCTGGTTTTGTGTAATGACCGGGAACGACAAATTAATACTATAAGGTGTGGGTAAGCCGTTCGTCGTACATCCACATAAAATAGAGGAGAGGCAGAGAACCAGTGTGGTTTTTCCTGAAAGCAAAGTCATTCAATTATTACCCTAAAAATAAATAGCGTTACAACTATATTGGCAATTTATACCCACTGAATATGACGTAGCATTGAGCGGCAATAGAGATAATTCCGATAGAATCACATAAATACTTCGGTTAAATGCGCGCAGCCAGCCACTCCTGTGACGATGGGTATATAGCGTTAAATACTTTTGCAATATTACATGCTATCACAGTGAAAAACGGCTGTACATTTCTTCACGTTAAACAAAGTGAGAAGGGGGGGCACCCGATATATGATAAAAGAGGTCACAGGAGTCATTAGCAAAATAAATCTTTTAGATTTTCGCCACTGAAAACATTCTGCAGCCTTTCAGGCAAAGCCTCATAGCAGGCTGCGGAGGTAGACGTACTCGCTAAATTTTTCTGAAAAAATGCCGGGTGACGAATTATGAAAGATAAACGTTGGCGGCGGTAGGTCCGCGGAGGCCATTAATACGACAAAACTCAACGCGTATACCGGGGATAAGCGCTTCTGTTTCGTGTTGGCGACATGCTGAAATGTGGACCTGAACATCTTTGCGTCCATCGGAGGGGGTGATGAGACCTTTACCGCTCTTACAATCAAAGGTTTTGACAATTCCTGTCATTTTACGAGACAAACAAATTCCTTAATGGGGATAACGAGGCGCACTATACACGTCAGGAAAAATAATGCCAGCTATATTTGATGACAATCAAGATTTCCGGGTGGCTAAAAGTAGTCGTTCGGCATCATTGTAGATAAATAACATTATGTTCTGGAGAGAGTATTCCCTTTCCTGGCGTCATTGACTGGGGCGGACATCATGGGTTTTGTCGTCGGGCAGGACGGTGAACTAATCTGCCTGGCTTGCTTTTTATCAGTATTTGTAGGTGGTTGCGGGGTTTTACTACCAAAATCGTAGATAAAAATATCCCATGATGCCTGTTGTAAACCAGAACAATGGCCTGAACTGGCCAAAACATGGAATGAAAAAATAAGTAATGACCAAAGCATAAAAGCATGATGTTTCATAGCACCTCCTGTTATATATAATGACTTGTGAAGTTCATCTCCTGAATTATGGAACGTCATTGATATTTTTTATTCAACGAAGAGTTAACCACTCTTAATAATAATGGGTTTTATAGCGAAATAGACTTTTTTATCGCGTATTCAATATTTGCGTTAGTTATTATTTTTTTGGAATGTAAATTCTCTCTAAACACAGGTGATATTTATGTTGGAATTGTGGTGTTGATTCTATTCTTATAATATAACAAGAAATGTTGTAACTGATAGATATATTAAAAGATTAAATCGGAGCGGGAATAAAGCGTGCTAAGCATCATCGTGAATATGATTACAGCGCCTGCGATGGCATATAACCGTATTGCGGCTGGAGCGTCACGTGAGGACTGTGAAGCACAATGCGATATGTTCTGGTTATATGGCGAGTTTGCTTAATGACATGTTTTAGCCGATCGGCGTCAGGTTTCTTAATGTGGTTTTGATGTTTTTTCTTTAAATATCAAATTGTTGTATGGCGAGCTTGTTGTTCTATAGTGGCTAAACACTTTATGGTTTCTGTTAAATATATATGCGTGAGAAAAATTAGCATTCAAATCTATAAAAGTTAGATGACATTGTAGAACCGATTACCTAAATGAGCGATAGAGTGCTTCGGTAGTAAAAATATCTTTCAGGAAGTAAACGCATCAG
Organism: Salmonella sp. 32120201201600049SM; assembly: GCF_017572835.1. Taxonomy (NCBI): domain Bacteria; kingdom Pseudomonadati; phylum Pseudomonadota; class Gammaproteobacteria; order Enterobacterales; family Enterobacteriaceae; genus Salmonella; species Salmonella sp. 32120201201600049SM. Next base: position 196,335 of record NZ_JAGESA010000001.1, read on the forward strand.
GAGCGATAGCGGTGAATTATTCGTGGTTTTGTCGATTCGGCATAGTGGCGATAACTGAATGCCGGATCGGTACTGCAGGTGTTTAAACACACCGTAAATAATAAGTAGTATTAAGGAGTTGTTATGAAAAATATTATTTTATCCACTTTAGTTATTACTACAAGCGTTTTGGTTGTAAATGTTGCACAGGCCGATACTAACGCCTTTTCCGTGGGGTATGCACAAAGTAAAGTTCAGGATTTCAAAAATATCCGAGGGGTAAATGTGAAATACCGTTATGAGGATGACTCTCCGGTAAGTTTTATTTCCTCGCTAAGTTACTTATATGGAGACAGACAGGCTTCCGGGTCTGTTGAGCCTGAAGGTATTCATTACCATGACAAGTTTGAGGTGAAGTACGGTTCTTTAATGGTTGGGCCAGCCTATCGATTGTCTGACAATTTTTCGTTATACGCGCTGGCGGGTGTCGGCACGGTAAAGGCGACATTTAAAGAACATTCCACTCAGGATGGCGATTCTTTTTCTAACAAAATTTCCTCAAGGAAAACGGGATTTGCCTGGGGCGCGGGTGTACAGATGAATCCGCTGGAGAATATCGTCGTCGATGTTGGGTATGAAGGAAGCAACATCTCCTCTACAAAAATAAACGGCTTCAACGTCGGGGTTGGATACCGTTTCTGAAAAGCATAAGCTATGCGGAAGGTTCGCCTTCCGCACCGCCAGTCACAAAACAGGGCTTCTTTACCAGTAACACGTACCTGCCTGTCTTTTCTCTCTTCGTCATAGTGACGCTGTACATAACATCTCACCAGCATAAGCACAGATAAGGGGTTGTGGTAAGCAATCAAGGTTGCTCAGGTAGGTGATAAGCAGGAAGGAAAATCTGGTGTAAATAACGCCAGATCTCACAAGATTCACTCTGAAAAATTTTCCTGGAATTAATCACAATGTCATCAAGATTTTGTGACCGCCTTCGCATATTGTACCTGCCGCTGAACGACTACTGAAAAGTAGCAAGGTATGTATTTTATCCAGGAGAGCACCTTTTTTGCGCCTGGCAGAAGTCCCCAGCCGCCACTAGCTCAGCTGGATAGAGCATCAACCTCCTAAGTTGATGGTGCGAGGTTCGAGGCCTCGGTGGCGGTCCAATGTGGTTATCGTATAATGTTATTACCTCAGTGTCAGGCTGATGATGTGGGTTCGACTCCCACTAACCACTTCAGTTTTGAATAAGTATTGTCTCGCAACCCTGTTACAGAATAATTTCATTTATTACGTGACAAGATAGTCATTTATAAAAAATGCACAAAAATGTTATTGTCTTTTATTACTTGTGAGTTGTAGATTTTTCTTATGCGGTGAATCCCCCTTTGCGGCGGGGCGTCCAGTCAAATAGTTAATGTTCCTCGCGAACCATATTGACTGTGGTATGGTTCACCGGGAGGCACCCGGCACCGCAATTTTTTATAAAATGAAATTCACACCCTATGAGTCAGAGCGGTGTCTTTTTACATCAGGTGGGCAAGCATAATGCAGGTTAACGTGAAAGATACGAGAAATAGCAGAGACCAGTGATTTCGTTTATGGCCTGGGGATTTAACCGCGCCAGAGCGTATGCAAGACCCTGGCGCGGTTGGCCGGTGATCGTTCAATAGTGCGAATATGAATGGTTACCAGCCGCTGCGAATTCTACCTGGGTCACTTAATAAAGCAAAACATTTAAACGCTCAACAACGACAATTCAGACAGTTCGAACTTTTCTTTAAAAATAGGATTAACCATGTTCAAAAGTGGTTACTAATTAGCCATTATACTATGGTAGGTGATTCACATATTCTTTAACGTTACGTTACAGGAAGGTTGAAGTGGAAATGCCTGATGAGCCTTCAGGCATTTCTTAAGGTTAGTTAGCTAAGGAACAGTTACTGAGAACAGGTTTATCATCACCTTCCACCAGTTCAGCCGTTTTGCCTTTGGTATAAAGTTTATAAGTATAATTTTTGTCTATGGCTTCGTAATTTGCTCCGGAGGCCATTTTCATTAACCGCATCGGGATCATCTCGTTTACCTGACTTATAATCGCATAGGCGTTTCCAGCCTCGGTGTTGACGTAAATCACCTCCATAACCTGGTTATCATTACAGGTGTATATAGATTTAGAAATCTCCTGCGAAGCTGCTATAGATGTGGAACTGGCGCTAAGTGTCGCGAGAAAGAGGGTAAATGGGATCAATTTACGTTTCATCATTAGTATCCTTTGTGCATAAAATTGTCGTTAATTCCCTGAAGAACGGGAGATAAGGCGGCATCAATACGATGAATGCTGTAGTATTCCTGTTTACTGACGAAAAGTGCGCCAGAAAAGCGTATTATAATTTATCCATCACTGACATATGTGATGAGTAGACAAATCTTAAAATCATAAACTATAGGCTGCAAATCATTATGGTGCGATAGAAAATGATTGTCACCACTGCTCAATACTATGGCATAAAAATCGAAGAAAACGGTACTGTTCACTGTCTCGTTTCATACGGTATCTGTCAGTGAAACTATTTCTTCAAATGATGGTCTTTTTATTATCGATCAGATAATGGCATCAACAGGGGTTATTCAGGAGTATATGTGAAAAAGTGGCTTATAGGAGGGATATTGATCGCAAGTTTTCTGACCGGTTGTCTGATGTGGCACAACATTGATAAATGGTTTAATAAAGATATCGAATTTTTCTACGTCGGAGACGATAGCTAAAATTCCAGTCAGTTGGCAACGGGGGTCATATCTTCAGGTATGGCGCCCGGAGTAGCCGGGCGCAAATTGTAGGTGTATAAATCTCATTTCATTAAAATTTTAGCGACAACATGGACAGTCACTACCGCGTGCTAGCGACCCTCTGAAGTCACAAGATGAATAAGCCAGTTTTTTGTTTCAGCGGTGACTGAAACATATTTTGCTCCTGGTGGGCTTACCGCCAGTTGCTGAAAAAGACAACGATGATGTAACTGTTGCAGAGACTGACGAATACGACGACCGTGAATTTTATTTTTGGCGACCATATTTCCTCCCAAAAGGCCGCCCGAAGGCGGCGCTGGGTTTGATAATGGAGAAGGGCGTTGGTCACTGCCATAACCAACCTGTATACACTAATGCAATTGATAATCATTATCAATTGTGATGGTGAAGAAAAATTGTAAAGATGAAGGGACAGCGGAAATGGCAATGAACGGGATGAGACTTTTCGTTAACTACTTAAATTCGTGACTAAAAAAAGGCTTTTATAGACTTGAAAATGTTTTTTCCGTCCCTATGTAGTCAGTGGACAAGCAATGCTTGCCTTGATGTTGAACTTTTGAATAGTGATTCAGGAGGTTAATGATGGCACTCAGAACCTTGTCAGCACTTCCCGTGTTTGCTGATTCTCTTTTCTCTGACCGTTTCAACCGTATTGATAGACTTTTCAGTCAATTAACAGGAGATACGCCAGTCGCTGCGACGCCAGCTTACGATCTGCAAAAGCGCGATGCGAATAACTATCTGCTTACCGTGAGCGTTCCTGGCTGGAAAGAGGAAGAGCTTGAAATTGAAACGGTTGGCGGCAACCTGAATATTACGGGTAAACACACTGAAGAGACGGTAGAGGATCAGACGCACTGGATTTATCGTGGTATTCGTAAGGCGGATTTCCAGTTGAGTTTTTCTTTGCCTGAACATGCTAAGGTGAATAATGCGAAACTGGAACAGGGCCTCTTGTTGGTCGAGATTTACCAGGAGATCCCTGAAAGCGAGAAACCGAAAAAAATTGCCATAGAAAGCAAACCAAAGGCGATTGAACACAAATCATAATCGCGTTAATAGAGGCCCGTTTAGACGGGCCTTCATTGCCTGTAGCGAAAAGTATCCCGTCATGCTTGTAGGCACAGATCGCTAAATATTATAGCCCTGACCTCTATATTATCCCGTGCCACTGACCTCGTCGCCATTGGACGGCGGTAAGTTGGAATTATCCGCGAGGTCAGTCCAATTTTTGTCCACTCTCGACATTCTGCCTGTTATGGGCGCGATACCTGAATATAAATTCGTATAGCGGTTCATCGTTTTCACCGCGTTGATGCCATTTCTGCTAACACTACTTTCATACGTAAAAAAGCTGATGCTTTTTACCTTATTTAATAGAGGCAGGTATGAAATTAGTGCTCGTCAATCGGCAGGTCATTTTACCGGAAAGCGGAACCGAGTCCTTCCAGTGCCATGCCTCTACGCTTGTTTGCTTACCGTGCGGTACGCTCGTGGCCGCATGGTTCGCGGGGTTGCGCGAAGGAAGCGAAGATACAGCCATCTGGCTATCTCGCTATGAACATAATATCTGGACAACACCGCAGCGAGTGGCGGCACGCGAGGGGGAAGCGCACTGGAATCCGGTGTTATTTTACCCGTCGGATAAATTGTGGTTATTTTATAAAGTAGGCAGCGACGTACACGTGTGGAAAACCTGGTTTATCACCTCCAGCGATCGAGGATTTACCTGGAGTACGCCAGCTCCGTTGGTTAACGATGATATTTTGCCGCGCGGTCCCGTAAAAAATAAACTCCTGCTGGCATCAAATGGCGCCTGGATTGCGCCAGGGTCGATTGAAAGTCCTGAACGGTGGAGGGCATTTGTGGATCGATCCTCTGACGAAGGAAAACACTGGAATATCTCTTTTGTTCCGCTGGAGCCTGATAACGCTATTTCCGGGACAAACGTAGCGTTGTGGGATGGTGTAAAAAAGGGGATGTTGTGGGAATGTTGTCTGGAAAACCTCCTGCGCTGGGATGGCGTTATTCAGCCTACGCTGTGGGAGTCTTCTCCGGGGCATATCCATATGTTGTTACGAAGCACACGCGGGGCAATTTTTCGCAGTGATTCAATCGACTATGGCGCTACCTGGTCTGTTGCCCGCGCGACATCTTTACCGAATAATAATAGTGGTATCGATCTGGTTAGTATGCAGGACGGTACGCTGATTCTTGCGTTAAATCCGGTCAACGGCAACTGGGGAAAGCGCTATCCGCTTTCACTGATTGCTTCCCAGGATAATGGCGAATCATGGCTACCGCTACTGGACCTGGAAAGTGACCGCGGTGAGTATTCTTATCCCGCTATTATTAGCGAGGGGAGCGTCGTACATATCACTTACACGTGGAACCGGAAAAATATCGTATATTGTCGATTACAAACGGTATAAGGCGCTATCAGTCGAAACCGATAGCGCTGGAATAATAATGCCTTGCCCGGCGTGCTCTCTCACGCCGGGATGGCCGAAATAGTCATGATTTACCGGGTAACATCCTTGAAAATGTATCGTCTTTTTGTATGTAATGGTGAAACAACGCCGCTGCTGCATGCATGGCAATCAGGAAATAGCCGATATTGGCCAGCATTTCATGAATACGCTTTATATCCGATTTTAGGGTGCTATCTGGCGTCAAAAATACCGGTACAGTAAAACCAAAAAAGCTCCAGCTTTTCCCGCCTGACGCCATCATCGCGACGCCCAGCAGCGGTAAGGCGAGAAAAGTGAGATAAAGCGCGATATGCATTAATTTAGCGGCTACGTGCTGCCAGTGAGGAGGGGGAGGCGTAATGACCGGATCCGGGTATTTGTGTTTAAGATATAACCGTAAAAACATCAGCGCCCAGACCAGAACGCCCATATCATAGTGCATGTCTTTCATAAACAGGTAAACGCTGGAGCCTTTTGGCGCCCACCCCCGTAACTCAATAGCCGCATATGCGATGCCTGTCAGGAGCAGTGTTAACCAGTGAAGCGTTATTTGCAGTCTTGAGAAATGTGCCATTATTATTATCCTTTATTAACAACTGCTTGTAGGGTATGCGTAAAATCTTAACAGAACCTTAAAGCGGGGGCTGAGTCGCAAGGAACAGACAGAGATAGCGGCACGTAAAATGGGATAAAAAGCCGGCGGCATCGCCGGCTTACTGTTGTTATTGTCCTCTTACGACAACACAGGTTTTACCATAAAACGGATATGAGCCTGTAGTTTCATAATCAACACTCGACACTAAAGAAATATCGCCCGCTTTTTTCGCTGAATCAATAGATGCGTCGCCGGTATTTACAATACCCAATACCGTTTGCGCACACGCTTTACCGGTTTTGGTTGCCGGGAGACTCGTGGCAGTAATTGGCCCTTTAACATCCGTATATAAGCCAATCCCTGTCGGTGATGGTCCTGTAGCACACCCCGTTAAAAGAGAACCAATAAAGATAATTGAAAAAATGTGTTTTTTATTTGTCATGGGATTAGTCCATTATAAATTAATAGAAAACTTACCGTCCGAAAATGTCCGGACAGTCATTTAAAAAGTGGTGTATATTAAATATGCGATATTACTCTTTGCACCCTCCTGTTGATGTCGTACCTGATGGACAAATATCCGTTGAAGCCGGATATATTCCCCATGCCGTGTTTTTATAACTTGCGCATCCTGTCAGCAATGAGAACAGTACGGCTAAAAAAATCATCACGAGCCCTGGCGGCGTTAACATTTTTCGGTTGGACTCCATAGCATGTCATTTCATCGGGTTGCCATATGACTGGCGTTCTGCTGGTAAGTTTCATTAACGCCCGGTTCGTTTAATATTGGTTTAGGTTTAAAGCCAGGAAGCGCTAATTACGATACCTTCTTACGTTTCAGTACTGACTAATAACGTTGAGAAAATGAACAGCGTCGGATGGGAAGACGTAATACAGAATAGAAAGGAAATAAGAGAATAAGATGGCGTTAATTAACCCGGTATTCCTGGCGTCATTTCCCTTGCGTTTTATCCCCGTCAAAAGCGGCCTTTAGCCCACGTTGGCGCTCCCGACGTTTGTGCGTATGATGTTTTTAAAAGATCGTCATACTTTCTGTTCTGCGTCAATTTTTTCATTACAAATGCTCGCCATAATGCCGTCCTCAGGAGGTCTCCCGACGTTTATGCTGCGCCGGGAGAAACAAAAACAACGTATAATCTGGGGTAAACTGATGATTAAAGGCAAACTGGCGCTCATAACGTGCGCGATGGCTCTGGCATTCACCTCGCCGCTTTTCGCCGCGTCGGACACGGCAGATGGCCATACCTTAAAGCTGGCCATTGGCCCTGAGCCAACGGAAGGATTTGATCCTATGCTGGGCTGGAGCCACGGCAGTTACTTATTGCTTCATGCGCCGTTGCTCAAGCAAAACGCCGATATGAGTTGGGGTAATTTACTGACGGAAAAAGTGGACACCAGCCCCGATGGTAAAACCTGGATACTGACCTTAAAACCCGATCTGAAATTCTCCGATGGCTCGCCATTAACTGCCGAAGATGTCGTATTTACATACAACAAAGCGGCGAAGAGCGGTGGTAAAATTGACATGGGCAATTTTAGCCATGCGCGAGCGCTGGATGCGCGCCGAATTGAGATGACGCTGAGCCATCCGCAGAGCACCTTTGTGAATGTACTCGGGTCGTTAGGGATTGTTCCGGCCAGCCGTTATGATGAAAAAACGTTCGCCCGCGAACCGATAGGCGCCGGTCCGTACCGACTGGTCAGCTTTCAGCCGGGTCAGCAACTGATCGTTGAAGCTAATCCCTGGTATGCGGGTAAAAAGAATGACTTTAACCGGCTGGTTTTTGTCTTTCTGGATGAAGATAATGCTTATGCCGCCGCGCGCAGCGGACAGTTGGGACTGGTGCGCATTGCCCCTTCTATGGCGGTGGCCCCGCAGCAGGATAATCTTAAACTCTGGGTACGCGATAGCGTTGAAAACCGGGGCATTGTCTTCCCGATGGTGCCTGCCGGTAAAAAGGATGCTAACGGTTATCCTGTCGGCAACGATGTGACCGCTGATGTCGCTATCAGACGCGCAATTAACTATGCCATTAATCGTAAACAACTGGCGGAACAGGTGATGGAAGGCCATGCGATACCCGCCTATAGCGCGGTGCAGGGATTGCCGTGGCAAAATCCTTCAGTGATATTCAGCGATGGCGATATTGCAAAAGCGCGCGCCATCCTGGAAGAGGCTGGCTGGAAGATAAACCGTGCGGGCGTGCGTGAAAAAGCAGGTAAAGAAGCGCGTCTGACCTTATGGTATGCCAGTGGCGACAGCACCCGACGGGATCTGGCCGAGGCGGTGCGCGCCATGTTGCAGCCTTTAGGCATTGTCGTCTCGTTGCAATCGGGAAGCTGGGAAACTGTAGAGCGCCATATGCACGCTAACCCTACGCTGTTTGGCTGGGGAAGTCTGGACCCGATGGAACTCTTCCATCACTACAGTGGGAAAGCCGCTGGTGTGGAATATTATAACCCGGGCTATTACAGCAACCCTGCGGTAGAAGCACATCTGAAACAGGCTATAGATGCGCCTGACTGGCAAAAGGCGATTCCTTTCTGGCAGCAGGTTGAGTGGGATGGGAAGCAGGGCGCGGGCGTCCAGGGCGATGCGGCATGGGCATGGCTGCTTAATATTCAGCATACCTATCTGGCCAACCCCTGTATTGATCTGGGAAAAGGCGCGCCAGAAATCCACGGTAGCTGGTCGGTGTTAAACAATCTTGATGACTGGACCTGGACCTGTCGGTGATGAAATTGTTCTTCAGTCATTTTTTGCGGCTGATTATTCTGTTGGTGCTGGTGGCTGCCGGCACCTTCATTTTGCTTAGCTTTTCGCCCGTTGATCCTATCCGTGCTTATATTGGCAACGATCTGCTCCATGTTCCGCCAGAACAATATGCGCGGATTGCGGCGCGCTGGGGGCTCGACCAGCCGCTGTGGGAGCGTTTCGGTCACTGGTTTTGGCGTCTGCTCCAGGGTGACATGGGGTATTCCATGCTGTTCAACATGCCTGTCGCCAGCGTGATCCGGGAACGTTTTGCGACGTCATTCGCGCTGCTGGCGGGCGCCTGGCTATTGTCTGGTGTGCTGGGCGTGACATTGGGTTTTCTGGCCGGACGTTTTCTCCACCGTTGGCCGGATAAGATGATTTGCCGTATCAGCTACTTATTGTCATCGTTGCCCACTTTCTGGATAGCAATGCTGTTGCTGGCGCTATTTGCCGTCCGCTGGCCGGTATTACCTGTTTGTTGCGCCTGGGACCCCGGAAATAATGCAGGAACAGCTCTTTTATCGGAACGTTTACGCCATCTTGTGTTGCCGGTATGTGCGTTAAGTCTATTGGGCATGGGGCAAATTGCGCTGCATACGCGAGAAAAAATAGCCAGCGTAATGAAGAGCGAATTTATTCGTTTTGCGCGCGCTCAGGGGGATAAAGGATGGTCGCTGTTACGTCACCAGGTGTTACGTCATGCGATTACCCCAGCGCTCTGCTTACAATTTGCTTCTCTGGGCGAACTGATGGGGGGGGCGTTACTGGCAGAAAAAGTCTTTGCGTATCCGGGGTTGGGACAGGCCACTATCGATGCCGGCCTGCGTGGCGATGTCCCGCTACTCATGGGGATCGTTTTATTCTGTACGCTATTAGTGTTTGCCGGAAATACGATTTCAGCCTGGCTTGTGGTGGGGCTTAATCGATCGCTGGAGCGTCCCGATGCTCTATAATCCTGCCCCGACGTTGTTTCGTCTGATCCTCTCCGTTACCTGTCTGCTGTTTATTGCCGGATACGGTTATGCCACGTTGAGCCAGCCGCCAGAGGTTAATCTGCTTGCCCGGCATCTGTCGCCTGATATCCAGCACTGGTTTGGCACCGATAATCTGGGGCGTGATGTATGGCTTCGTTGCTTTCAGGGGGCCTTCACCAGTTTACAAATTGGCGTTGGCGCTGCGCTGTGCAGCGGCGTTATCGCGCTAGTGATGGCGGCAGCGGCGCGCATTCATCCCCGGCTGGACCTCCTGATGCGGCTGATAACCGATGCTATGCTCGCCATGCCGCATTTACTTTTGCTGATCCTTATCTGTTTTACGCTCGGCGGCGGTAAAAGCGGCGTCATTGCGGCCGTGGCGTTAACGCACTGGCCCCGTCTGGCGCTGATTCTGCGCGCCGACGCGGAGCGGGTAGCGCAGAGTGACTACCTGACATTGACCTATCGTCTGGGGCATGGACACCTTTATTGCTGGCGATATCACTATTTTCCGGCGCTATTGCCGCAATGGTTGACGGGAACGTTATTGATGTTTCCTCATGCGGTATTGCACAGCGCGGCGTTAAGTTTTCTGGGGTTTGGGCTGGCGCCGCATGAGCCTTCGCTGGGGCTGTTGCTGGCGGATGCGTTACGGTTTATTAGCCATGGTAACTGGTGGCTGGTGCTGTTTCCCGGCCTAATGTTATTCACGCTGGTGATGCTCTTCGATCAGTTTGCGCGCGCCACTCAGCGGCTGTGGCTAAGGAGTGACGTATGTTGAGTTTACAACAGGTTACGCTGGAAAGCGCGCGTTATCGCTGGTATGGCGCGAGACGCTGGTCGCCGTTATTACAGAATGTCTCTTTTGATATCGCGCCCGGCGAAATGGTGGCATTGGTTGGCGGCAGCGGGGAGGGCAAAAGTCTGCTGCTGCAATGCCTGCTCGATCTGCTGCCGGAAAATTTACGCTTTCGGGGGGAGATTACGCTTGATGGCAACCGGCTGGACAGACATACCATCAGGCAGCTTAGGGGCAATACGTTTAGCTACGTGCCGCAGGGGGTACAGGCGCTTAATCCCATGCTGAATATCAGAAAACATTTGAACAGAGCATGTCATCTGACCGGACGCGCCTGGGATGAGACGCAGATGGTACAGCTATTACAGCAAAGCGATCTCGAACCGACAGTCCTGGAACGCTTTCCCCGCCAGCTCTCCGGCGGGATGGCTAAACGAATTCTGGCGTGCCACGCCTCGCTCAGCCAGGCACGTTATATTCTCGCGGATGAGATCACCGCCTGGCTTGATACGGCACTGGCAAACCAGTTGCTTGAGCACTTGCGAGGTCTCTGCGAGCGGGGATGCGGCGTGCTGTGGGTGACTCATGACCTGCTGCTGGCGGCGCGGTATGCCGATCGCATTGTGGCGCTGCATCAGGGTTATATCACGGACAATATCCGCTGCGAGCAGTTACAGCCGGAAGAGATGAGTGAACCGTTAAAACGGCAATGGCAAGCATTGCCTGAACTAAACCCGTTATTTATGCCGACCGGAGAGGGAATAGAATGCTAAGCTGCCGCGACCTCGTTATTCGTCAGGGCGGGAAAGTCTTATGGCAGAACCTGACGTTTACGATTTCTGCCGGTGAACGGGTAGGAATTCATGCGCCAAGCGGAACGGGGAAAACAACGTTGGGGCGCGTCCTGGCCGGATGGCAAAAGCCGACGGCGGGCGACGTTCTGCTGGACGGCAGCCCGTTACCCCTGCATCAGTATTGTCCGGTACAGCTTGTTCCCCAGCATCCTGAACTGACGTTTAATCCCTGGCGAAGCGCCGGAGACGCTGTGCGTGATGCCTGGCAGCCTGATCCGGAAACGATGAGGCGTTTGCATGTGCAGCCTGAGTGGCTGACGCGTCGGCCAATGCAGCTCTCAGGCGGGGAGTTGGCGCGTATTGCGATACTGCGCGCGCTTGACCCGCGAACGCGTTTTCTGATTGCCGACGAAATGACGGCGCAACTCGATCCGTCTATTCAAAAAGCGATATGGGTATACGTGCTTGAGGTGTGCCGCAGCCGTTCATTAGGGATGTTGGTGATTAGTCATCAGTCTGCGCTACTTGATCAAGTCTGTACCCGCCATTTACAGGTGGAATAGCCGCAAGTCGTTTCTCCGCATTGCCGTGTCGCCGTTAACGCACCGGGAACCCATGGGTTCCCGGTATTGTCGGCAGAGATTTTACTGCATGACGCGTTTATCTGCGTTTTTTGCATCAGCGGTATTACTGTAGTCCCTGGTCTCTTCAACCTGTACAGGGGCTCTGACAACCAGACTAGGCAGCGCCAGTTCGATATCATTCTCAATGAGTTTTTCAATAATACGGATATTTATCTCTTGCTGAATATCCATGTATTTATTGTAATCCGCGGTATTGACGATATGCACCACCTCATAGGTCAGCCGATCCTGACCAAAGGCCAGTAGATGGGCGCGGTCGAATTGTGTTTCGCCGACATCGGTAATAATCTTTTTCACCATATCGCCGATGAGGCGTAACTTTTCCGGCGGTGTCGCAGTGGCGACGCCAAAAGTAAACACGATACGACGCGTTTGCATCCGCTTATAGTTGTGTATGGTTTGCTGCAACAACTGCGCGTTCGCACAAACGATCTGTTCGCCGCTGAGGCTACGGATGCGAGTGGTTTTCAAACCGATATGTTCAATCGTACCGGCTACATCATTAAAGACGACGAAATCGCCGATCTCGAAGGGCTTATCGAAACCAATCGACAGCGAAGCGAAGACATCGCTCAGAACGGTTTGTACCGCCAGGGCAATAGCAATACCGCCCACGCCGAGGCTGGCTACCAGTGCGGTAATATCCACGCCGACGTTCGCCAGGATGGAGAGCAACATCATAGACCAGACGAGCACGCGCAAAATCATACCAAGAATGACTAACGTCACCGGGTTTTTATTGGAGCCTGGGGCATACAGTAAATGACGCATCCATGACTGTACGCCCTGATCAAGCCAAATCGCCATTTGAATCGCAACCACTAAAAACCAGGCGTGAGAGAGGGTAGAGAATAACCGGTCGGGCAGGGCGACAAAGCGCAGGCTAAAGAGAAATGCGGCAAAAAAGATGAGCATCTTACTGGTCTTTTTCAGCATCTCGAAAACAATAGGCCGCAGCCGCCCATGAGCATCATTCTTTTTATCCGGGCGTTGTAGCGCTTTATAGACCACATTAAGTAGCCAGTTGATGAGCCAGTAAGTAATGAGGGTGACGAAAAAAACGACCGCCAGATTGATCCAGAACGTCGTTGACATCAGCATCGCAACGATATTTAGTCGTGCTAAATACTCCATTTTACCTCCGATGAAAAGCAGATGAACATTACAGTATAGACGTCACATCACGGAGGCCGATTTCCGGCTTTACTATTGCTGTTTTATTCAGCACTTTTGTTCAAAAAGTATGAAAAAGAGGGGTGGCCGTTTGGCTATCCCGGCGTTTCTGTGCAGACTTATCTACTCCTCTTAATAAAATAAGGAGTCATTTATGCAACAAGAACATCGTGAGTGTATTGAGCAGTGTTATGAATGCGCGGCGGCGTGTGATATCTGCGCCTCTTCTTGTCTGCGTGAAGATAACGTCGAAATGATGAAGCACTGCATCCAGTTAGATATGCAATGTGCGGCCATTTGTCGCCTGGCGGCACAATTTATGGCGTTGGAAAGCGAGTACTCACAAAAATTATGCCGCCTGTGCGCGGATATCTGCAAAGCCTGCGCCGAAGAGTGTGCAAGGCACGATCACGATCATTGCCAGAATTGCGCGCGGGCATGCAGCCAATGCGCAGACGCCTGCCTTAAAATGGCCGCGTAATTTTTCTTCCGCCATTAGCTCAACCGGATAGAGCATAGAGCTTCTACCTCTAAGGTTCGGGGTTCAATTCCTCGATGGCGGACCAGTTGATATCAAAAAAGGCCACCTGCGCGGTGGCCGCTGAGTTTCTGTTGAAATAAATGCAATGTTATAATATAACAATCATCTTTCTAAGAAAGATGAGGGTAACGTTTTGGTGATTCATTTAAAAAAACTGACAATGCTTCTGGGAATGCTGTTGGTAAATAGTCCTGCCTTCGCGCATGGTCATCATGCTCATGGCGCGCCGATGACGGAGGTTGAGCAAAAAGCGGCAGCGGGCGTATTTGATGACGCTAATGTACGCGATCGCGCGCTCACCGACTGGGATGGTATGTGGCAATCCGTCTATCCTTATCTGGTCAGCGGCGAGCTGGACCCTGTATTCAGACAAAAGGCGAAGAAAGACCCGGAGAAAACGTTTGAGGATATTAAGGCGTATTATCGCAAAGGATACGCGACGAATGTTGAGACTATCGGCATTGAAAATGGCGTTATAGAATTCCATCGCGACAATAACGTTGCATCCTGTAAATACAATTATGCCGGCTATAAAATTCTGACTTACGCATCGGGTAAAAAAGGGGTGCGCTATCTGTTCGAATGTAAAGATGCGAATAGCAAAGCGCCTAAATATGTTCAGTTTAGCGATCATATCATTGCCCCGCGCAAATCGGCGCATTTCCATATCTTTATGGGAAATACCTCGCAGCAGGCATTGTTGCAAGAGATGGAAAACTGGCCTACCTATTATCCTTATCAGTTAAAGGCGAATGAGGTCGTTGACGAAATGCTACATCATTAAGTCTGATGCAATGTTAAAAGCTCGCTATGAATAGCGAGCTTTTTTTCTGCCGTTATGCCATATTTCTGGCAATCAATATAAAAAATACCTGCGCCCCCGGAGCGATGATGACGCTGCCCATACCGCCCTCGATTCAATGCCAAACGGAAGCGGCGTGTCGCCTGATTACTCGTGTCACAGGCGATACGTTGCGTGCTATTCATTTATATGGTTCCGCTGTCGCGGGCGGTCTGAAGCCAAACAGCGACATTGATCTGCTGGTGACAATATGCCAGCCGCTGACGGAGACCCAACGCGCAACGCTGATGCAGGAATTGCTGGCGCTTTCATCGCCGCCGGGGGCGTCAGCAGAAAAACGCGCTCTGGAGGTCACTGTCGTGCTTTATTCGCAGCTGGTTCCCTGGTGTTTTCCACCTTCCCGGGAAATGCAATTTGGCGAGTGGCTAAGAGAGGACATTTATCAGGGGATTTATGAACCAGCGCAACAGGACTGGGACATTGTGTTATTGATAACCCAGATTCTGGAAACCAGTATACCGCTAAAGGGAGAACGCGCGGAACGGCTGTTCACGCCAGCCCCTGCGGCGCAGTTGCTGAAGGCCTTGCGTTATCCCCTCGACCTTTGGCAATCCACGGCAGATGTGCAGGGAGATGAGTATCATATCGTTTTAACCCTGGCGCGTATCTGGTACACCCTTTCTACCGGGAGATTTACCTCTAAGGATGCGGCGGCTGACTGGCTGTTACCTCAGTTGCCAGAAGATTATGCTGCTACGTTGCGTGCAGCGCAGCGTGAATATTTAGGTCTGGAGCAACAGGACTGGCATATTTTGCTGCCTGCGGTCGTACGCTTTGTGGATTTTGCCAAAGCGCACATCCCCACGCAGTTCACATAAGATGCCCCAGGACGTCTGTCAGGTTGCGCAAACGGCGTTCCTCAACTACTACTTAATAGGTTCTCATCGCTGAAGTAAGCAGATGATCTTATGCGGGCCATCGAATGGATATTCCCACATGGCTCTCGTTTTGTTGAGGTGGATATGACTGGTTCCGCATCATCTGTTTTAAAGACAGATACAAGACTATTGAGCGAAAACCTGTTTCTTAATTATGGTCTGGAGTCCTTATTTAAGGACGTCGCAATAATAGCTGGTAACGTAAATTATATTATTTTTGATATTGACGATTACTACACCGTACAGCAGTATATTACTTCCGCATTTAAAACGGTACTCATTGGAATTGTTACCCATAATGAATATAACTTTATTGATGAACATCATGCCATATATCGAATAAAGGTCGATGCCTCTATTGCTGAGTGGCGTGAATTACTGATTTTGGCCGCTGCTGGTCAATTTTTTCCCAGGTCAGAGAAAGTCAGATTAACGGCGAATGAAAGAAATGTTTTGGCGATGCTTGTTAAAGGAATGGATATCCGACAAATAAGCTGTGAGCTGAATGTACATTTAAAAACTATTTACTCAGTACGCTACCATGTTCTGACTAAATTAGGTTGTAGAACAGTTCTGGATTATCAAATACTGTCCGTTTCTAAAGCCTTTACGCACTGGCTTACAATAAATAATGTTGATAATGTAATTTCCCGTGTAAATAGTAAGGTCATTGCTTAATAATGATTTGCTTCTGATGGCGTTTAGGTTCACTATGCTTTCTTACATCATCATGAGGCCAGACAGGCATGGCTACTTTTAGTATTAGCGCAATGGCGGCGCAGTGTGGTGTCACAACAGCAAATATCAGGTCCTGGGAACGCTATGGCCTGCTTCAACCTACCAAAGATGAAGCTGGCAATCGTTTTTATTGCATAGAAGATGCTATCAGAATACAGCATATTATCGACGCGTTAAGCAAAGGCTTCTCATTAAAAGAGATTAAACCTGCCCTCTATGGTGAAGAAACGCATTGCCGCTCGGGATGGTTATTCTACCAGGAAGAGATTTTAGCGCAGTGTAGAAAATTCGAACCCGCCAAATTGCGAAAATTACTCTGGCGTTATGGTCGGGAAATTCCGCCGTGTATCGTAATTGAGTCAATACTGCGTCCTTTACGGCTGTGGTTGTCCGCAGGCGATGATGATGCACGCCGATTTGAAAAGGCATTACTGGATACTGCGATTATTGAATACGCCACGTTCCAGCTAAGTAGCGTACGAAAGGCGCCAGCAGGCACAATGCTTATTGCTGCGTTTTCGCTGAACGACCCCATTGAGCTATGGCTGGAAACGATTAAATATTGTAGTGAAGGTATGCGAGTTGAAGTCATCCCCTGGCAGGCGCCGATGCCCGATCTTTTATCAACGTCTTTCGAGCATATTGTTCTGTGGCATGATGAGACATTAACTCCCGCGCAGGAAAATCTTATTCAGGCTTTAAAAGAATCGGGTAAATTTAGTCTTCATGTGAAAAATGGTTCAGGTTTAACATTACTGCCAGCCGTATACCGGCAGCATGAGATGCCAGAAAGCATGCAGCATGTTGCACCGCAAATCCATGCAAACGGCTACGAAAAATCAGGCACCGCACGTTGAGGCATCTGCATTATTAACGAACAGGGGAGGAGTAACCCCCTCCCTTGTGTATACCCTTCATACTTCAAGTTGCTTATATGTTGGCTACGGATTACTCGGCCCATCCATGGGCCTCGCCCTGACGGGCCGTCGCACGCGACGTTCAAATCTGCTCCCGGCAGATTTGTCGTTCACCCCAGTCACATCGTTATCTATGCTCCTGGGGACTCACTCCCTTGCCGCCTTTAAGCAACTCGAATTATTTTGGGTATATATTAGATGTCGTCAGGTGTCTGAAACAAAACGGCTTCTAAGGCATTACGGTAAATATCAAGCTGCACTACGTCTTTTTCTGTTTCCAGTTTTTCAATAAGTTTGGCGATGATATCCTTATTTGAGACATGCTGCTGCGATTGCAATAGTTCGTAAGTAATTTCCTGAATAGCTCGCTGTTCACATAACATATGTGCAGAAAAAGGATTGCCAGTACTATTTTGTTCGTTGACTAGTGTAATGGTAGTCATATTTCACCATATTCGATGTAAATTGAAGCCGATCTCCCTGAGCGGGGGAGAGAAATTAGTGACTTATTAAAGTTAGACCTATATCATAAAACTGTAATAAAAAATCATAAAAACGTGATGTGCATCACATTTGTGTGATTTGTTGTATATTTTATACACTTTAAATGAAGGTGAAGATTCCGCAGAATCAACGGCCTGTTCTTTTTATCACTCCAGTTTAAACGAATAAGCATTAATACCAATCTGTAATAATTACTTAATGTTATCTTAATAAAGGTAAATTACTGTCAGGCCTCCGTAAAAGGAGGTTGATTAATGATTCGTCATATCGCCATTTTTCTTTGTTCTTTATTGATGTGCAGCACCACTTTTGCCGATTCGGTAACGTCGGTATCGCTTGGCGCGCTCTTAACCGCGCTCAATGAACGCATGTTATTAATGAAAGATGTGGCTGCTTATAAAATGAAGCACCATCTGCCGATAGAGGATTTCACGCGTGAACAAAATGTTTTTGCCGAGGCTGAAGAAGAAGCGAAAAATAACGGTCTGGACCCGCATTCGATAACCCCTTTTATTCGTTCGCTAATGGATGCCAGTAAAGCGATACAGTACCGCTATTTAGCGCAGTGGCGAACCGGCTCAGAACCCTCCTTTCCGATACAAACCTTGTCGGTCACCCGGCAACGTATTCGACAACTTGATAATC
Source organism: Salmonella sp. 32120201201600049SM (assembly GCF_017572835.1). NCBI lineage: Bacteria > Pseudomonadati > Pseudomonadota > Gammaproteobacteria > Enterobacterales > Enterobacteriaceae > Salmonella > Salmonella sp. 32120201201600049SM. The sequence goes on from NZ_JAGESA010000001.1 coordinate 214,442, forward strand.
AAATGTTGATCATTATCAGCCAGCGCTTGATGGTCGGCGCTTTCAGCCACGACGATATGGTGTGGCTGAGAGCGCAGTTTAATGCGCCGAATCTGAATGAGAGCGATATCAGTAATGTGTTGGCAGCCCTATCTTTGGTACGACGCGCGCGTTAATTCCCCATGAGGAAACGTGGGCCAATACCTGGTGATTGCCTGCGGGGGGCGCGATACAAGAACGTTTTTGGGTGATGTGGATATAAGCGTGGCGGAATAGCGGCCTGGAGAGACGTGGTTTCGCTTCCCATCTTCCGGTGCATTCGTTAGCATACTGTTTCGCAGCTAAGCGTAAATGTTTTCAGGAAGAGGTTAATGTGTTCGCGGAGTATGGTGTTCTGAATTATTGGACGTACCTGGTTGGGGCGATTTTTATCGTTCTGGTACCGGGGCCGAATACGCTTTTTGTGCTTAAAAACAGCGTGGGACGCGGGGTTAAAGGAGGATATCTTGCCGCATGCGGCGTGTTTATCGGCGATGCGATATTAATGTTTCTGGCGTATGCGGGCGTGGCGACGCTGATCAAAACAACGCCGGTTCTGTTTAACATTGTTCGCTATCTCGGCGCGTTTTATCTGCTCTACCTTGGCGCAAAAATCCTTTACGCCACGCTGACCTCAAAAGGGCGTGCGGCGACGGAAACGGTAGTTCCTTTTGGCGCTATTTTTAAGCGTGCTTTAATTCTTAGCCTGACGAATCCTAAAGCCATACTTTTTTATGTTTCCTTTTTTGTGCAATTTATTGACGTTACTGCGCCGCATACTGGGGTGTCATTTTTTATTTTGGCCACCACCCTTGAAATCGTCAGTTTTTGCTATCTGAGCTTTTTAATTCTTTCTGGCGCTTTTGTAACCCACTATATTGGTACCAAAAAGAAACTGGCAAAAGTGGGCAATTCTTTGATTGGCCTTCTTTTCGTCGGATTTGCCGCCCGGCTGGCAACGCTCCAGTCTTAACCACCTGGACCCGTCGTCAACGGCGGGTCATTGCTCTCCTTTCGGTTTTATTGCGTGGAAAACAGCAAAATAGTAACCAATAAATGGTATTTAAAATGCTGTTTTTGGAGCGTAACCTTTTTACGACAGCGATGAGATTATCGCTGAGTAACCTGCGGGAAGAGGGAAGCAAATGCGGCAAATTCCACAAAATCATATCCATACACGTTCCACGCCCTTCTGGAACAAAGAGACGGCGCCTGCCGGAATTTTCGAACGCCACCTTGATAAGGGAACGCGACCCGGCGTTTATCCTCGTCTCTCGGTGATGCAGGGGGCGGTCAAATATCTCGGATACGCTGATGAACATTGCTCTGAGCCGGAAGAGATCATGGTGATCAATGCCGGCGAGTTTGGCGTGTTTCCTCCGGAAAAGTGGCACAATATTGAGGTCATGACGGATGATACCTATTTTAACATCGACTTTTTTGTCGCGCCGGAAGTACTGATGGAAGGGGCGACCTCACGAAAAGTCATTCATGCCGGGAGAGAATAATAATGGGAAAAGCTACTTATACCGTCACGGTCACGAATAATAGCAACGGCGTCTCTGTGGACTATGAAACGGAAGCACCGATGACGTTGCTGGTACCTGAAGTTGCAGCAGAAGTTGTGAAGGATTTGGTCAATACCGTGCGTTCCTACGATACCGAAAACGAACACGACGTTTGCGGTTGGTAAGGATCTTGTAGTATCTATTTGATATAAAGTGATTTTTTAAATCAGAAGCCGCATCGCGCGTCGCCAGCGTGATGCGGTTTTTGCGTATTGAAAAGCGCTGTTTATTTACATCAGACATGGGTTGAAAAGAAACATTAAGAAAACATTAAGAATATCGCATTGTTTGCTAATGAGAGCGTATTCATAAAACTTATGATTGGGTATTAAAAACCAGAAGAGTCTTATAATCATGAAACTCGATACCCGATTAACTTCGTCAGCACTTACTCTTGCGCTTGCCGCTGTGGTCATCCCGTTTACGGCGGACTGGCAATTGCCTTTGCTTAACGGCGTGGTGGTCCGATGGATTGAAAACGGACAAGCGTTATGGTTACTGTTTGGGGCGCTATTTACCGCCTGGTATATACGGCCACTTTCCCGTCCCGAAGGGGCAAAGCAGTTTTGGCTATGGGCTGTTGTCTGGTGGGTGGTGCTATTGGGTAGAAGCACCAGTTGGGGGCGTGACTATTTCCCTGACGAGCCGCGTATGCTGTTCAGAACGATTTCAGTGATATTAATTGCTGCGTTAGTCTTGCCAGTCCTGTTTTCTGCCGGGCTACGTAAGGAGATTGTTCGTCGCCTACGGGACGCTCCTCTGCCATTGTGGCTGTTTACCGTGACGGCATGTTCATATCTGATTTCCGACACTGTCGAGCATCATCGGTGGTTGTCGCCGATATTCCTGCATAACGCTCGTTACACAGATTTGATTGAAGAGCTTTATGAAGTGCCATTTATGATCGGTTTGTTTATGGTGACCGTGGTGTTTATGCAGCAGGACAAGCAGGATGAATGTACTGCGCTGGAGATGACCCCGTATCACGCAAAATAGCGCGGCTGAAAAAGACCATGAATTCGGCATGGGATAGATAGCGGTTAGCAAAAAAAGCCCGCACTCGGTGAGGCGGGCAAATAATACTGGAAGCAATGTGAGCAATGTCGTACCGAACAGGTGGGTTATAAACTCAACCACTCGGTATTGATAAAGATAATCGTTATCATTAATGATTGCAACCCTGATATTTATGCGCTTTTATCCACGACGCTAAAAGGTGATGGATATCACAAACTTCACTTTCCTGACGATGTGCTATTCTTTTTAACGGCAAATAAACCGCTAACGTTAAGACATAAGTGAGGAAAAAATGGGCATTCTTTCATGGATTATTTTTGGACTTATTGCGGGTATTTTGGCTAAGTGGATCATGCCAGGTAAAGATGGCGGCGGATTCTTTATGACGATCATTCTGGGGATCGTTGGTGCGGTAGTCGGAGGATGGATCAGTACGTTCTTTGGCTTTGGCAAAGTGGATGGTTTCAACTTCGGCAGCTTTGCAGTCGCGGTGATCGGTGCGATTGTCGTGCTGTTAATCTACAGAAAAATCAAAAGCTAAACGCAGAACTTTCAGAGATAATAAAGGCTACGACAGGTAGCCTTTATTATTCAAAATGAATTTACCACCAGCCCAGTTCGGTACCCGCCGCCGCAATTAGCGCGATGCCCATCAACACCATCGTTGTTTTCCTCATGGTTATGCTCCCGGCGCGGCGTAACCGCCAATAAAAAACCATGCCAAAAATAATATTGCCGTAATGAAAATGACGACAGGGAAGAGGATACCCACTCTCATGCTATTACCTTCACTGTTCAGGGGGCGCCAGAATAGCAGGGTTTTCTCAGCGACAAAAGGTCGGTTGCTTTGTGACAGGGCGTGGCTATTACTGACTTAACCCGGGATAAACACCCACTAAAGCGCTGACAGAAAGTATGGAAATAGCGTACCCGCCAGGTTATCCTGGACAAAATATCGCTTTAAGGAGTCGTTATGAAATTTACGTGGATTGCGTTGCCAGGCGTATTGCTGCTGAGCGCTTGTTCATCGTCGCAACCCAACGCCCCCCGGCCGCCGCGCATTGGGATGCCTAATCCGGCAGCCGTCTACTGTGAGCAACAGGGCGGTACGCTGATGCCGGTGCAGACCCCACAAGGCGTGCGTTCCGATTGCAAATTGCCCAATGGCGAAATCATTGATGAGTGGACGTTATGGCGCAGAGAGCACCCTGATACGAAAAAGTGACAACCTGCGGTCCGACGGGATATGATTAAGAACAATCTGATAATGAGTTTCATGCGGCGCAAGAAAATATGTTTCAGTTAAAGCCGGGCGCGTTGGCAATAGTTATTGGCGCTAAAACACCCGCCGGACGGCAGAATATTGGTAAATCGGTTGAGCTATTTTGCCTGTGTCAACCCGGAGATGAATTCATTAACCCGGTAAATGGACACGTCACCTTACTGCCGAAAGAAGCGCCTCGGGCGCTGTGGCTGGTCACGGGCGATGTAGCCTCCGCCGATGGCCAGCACGGTTTTGCCTGGGTGCGGGCAGAACATTTGATGCCGTTGTCCCCGGACAGACAACCAGGCCAGGCGGCGGCACGACAATCACAGCTCTCGTAGCCACTCTGCCAGCACAATGGCATGGTTCTGGCGAGTATCTTTAGCGGCGTATAGCAACGTTAGCGGCTGGTGTCGGGCAATATCCGCCAGACGTTTGCCTTCTTGATGCTGTTGCGCAAGTTCTGCCCGGTATTGCTGCGCGAAGTGGTTAAAATCAATCAGTTCGCTATGAAAGGCTTTGCGCAATTCGGTGGAGGGCGTAATGGCCTTATTCCATTCATCATAGACCAGCGCTGCTTTTTTAATGCCGCGCGGCCATAGCCTGTCAACCAATACCCGATAACCATCGTCTTTTTCCGCCGGGAAATAGACGCGCTTACACTGGATTCGCATTTTTCCCTCCTGTGTTGGTGTCGCTTACGGTACTTTTGTCGGATAGCGGTAATGATTTTAATGGATCAGGCCTGATAAACGAAGCGTCATCAGGCATTCAAGTGGGTATCAGGTTTATTTATGACGCTATCTCTCGATCGCGTCCGGCGTAGAGGCCGAAAATCGCCATGATGATAGCCAGAACCGTTACGCCTGACAGCGGTAGATACCAGCTACCGCTGGCATCATGAAGTTTTCCCATGACGGGCGGCCCACATGCCGCCAGTAAATACCCGACCGACTGCGCCATGCCGGAAAGCGCCGCCGCCTGATGCGCCGAACTGGCGCGCAGGCCGATAAACGTCAGGCCGAGGATCATCGTCGCGCCTGAACCGAAGCCGAACAGTAGCGTCCAGATGATCGCCTGGCCCGGCACAAACCAAAGCCCCGCCGCGCCCACCGCGCACAAGAGTGAGACCAGCGCGGCAATCCAGCGTTGATCGTTAAAGCGATGCAAAATAAGCGGAATGGCTAACCCAGGCGCCGCGGTCGCCAGTTGCAGCAGGCCATGTAGCGATCCTGCCTGTGCTTCGCTGTAACCGTGGCTGATGAGTATTGTTGGTAACCAGCCGATAATCACATAATAAATCAGTGAGTTAAGTCCCAGAAACAACGTAACTTGCCAGGCTAAAGGCGAACGCCAGATACCGCGTTCATGTAATGCCCGGGAGCTACTCAGGTTAGCTGAGCGGGTAGTGCGCCACTGCGGCAACCAGATAAGAAACGCCAACAGCGGAAACAGCATTAGCATTAACAGCGCGCCGCGCCAGCCAAAACCGTGCAATGCCAGCGGAACCACCAGCGCGGACCCCAACGCGGCGGCGGCGCCCATCGTCAATGAGTACGCGCCCGTCAGCCTGGCGACATGTTGTGAAAAATCGCGCTTAATCAATCCTGGTAGCAGCACATTACCCAGCGCGATCCCGCACCCAATAATGGCAGTTCCGGCAAATAACAATGCAGCGGAGGGCAGGGAGCGGAGGGCAATACCCGCGCAAATCAGCAGCATTGCGGCGAACAGACTACGTTCCATCCCGAACCGGCGCGCAATACCGGCCGCCAGTGGTGAAACCAGTGCAAACGCCAGAAGCGGCAAGGTTGTTAGCAGGCCCGTCTGGGCGGTGGAAAGACCGTAATCCGAACGGATTGTCTCCAGCAACGGCGCAGCGCCGGTAAATGTTACGCGCAGCGTAGTGGCTATCATCAAAATACCGGCAATCAGTAAAGCGCCTTGTTTGCCGCGTGGTGAAAGGGCTGTCGTCATCGTTTTCTCATCTCGTCAGGCGAGGCGATACCTTAACAGTTTTTACTGTTTGGATGAATCAAGCTAAAATGACAATTTATCGCTAAAATCGGACAATATAATGATTGGCCTGAGACTGGACGGTTACGATCCCGACCTTCACCACGATGCCGCTGTGGCCTTTTGTATTCGCGCCAGGGATGATGAACTGTTTAGCCCTCGCCATCAGCATCGCAAGGGACAGTTGATCCTCGCTCTGCACGGCGCGATCACCTGTGAGGTGGAAAATGCGATGTGGATGGTTCCGCCCCAGTATGCCGTCTGGCTCCCCGGCTCGCTGCCGCACAGTAACCATGTGACCGCAGGGGCGGAGCTGTGCTTTTTATTTATTGAACCTGCGGCGGTCGTCATGCCGGAGCGTTGCTGCACGCTGAAAATTTCGCCGTTATGCCGGGAGTTGATTTTGTCGCTGGCGCGCAGAACCGATCCCGAAAGAGCGCAAATGCCAACGCAGCGCCTTATTCAGGTGTTGTTTGATGAACTGCCGCAGCAGCCGCAGGAACAATTGCAATTACCGGTATCGGGGCATCCGAAAATTCGCCAAATGGTTGAGACAATGGCGCAGGAGCCCGCGCGATGGAATACGTTAGGGCAGTGGGCCAGCGTATTCGCGATGAGCGAGCGTAACCTTGCCCGGCTGGTCGTCAAAGAGACGGGACTAAGCTTTCGTCGCTGGCGTCATCAGTTGCAATTAATTCTGGCGCTACAAGCGCTGATCGCGGGACGTAATGTACAGCAGACGGCGCAAATGCTGGGTTATGATTCCACCACGGCATTCATTACCATGTTTAAAAAAGGCCTGGGGCAGACGCCAGGCCAGTATCTGACGGGCGAGTTACTGCTTCCCCACAATTAAGGAGACCAGCCCCGCCGCAATCAGTGGGCCGACCGGCACGCCGCGAAACAGCGCGACGCCAAGTACCGTACCGACCAGCAGCCCGGCGACGAGTTGCGGTTGGTTTCCCATCAGCGTAATGCCGCGACCGCCCAGCCAGGAGACGAAAACGCCGACGGCAATCGCGACCAGCGATTTCCAGTTCACAAAAGAGTGGATCAATGTGGAGGGCGGTAGGGTTCCGCTGGCGATGGGAGCCATTACGCCGATGGTCAGAATGATAATCCCGACGGTGAGTCCCTGTTTTTCAATCCAGGGAAAAAAGGTATTCAACGGGGTTACGCGGACAATAATCAGCACCAGAATTGAGACGGCGACAGTGGTGTTGTGGCTGATAAATCCCAGAGCTGCCAGTCCGAGCAGGATCAGCAGAGTGACATCAAACATTATGGTTTCCTTGCCAAAAAGTAAGCCTGACTACTTTACGCCCAAACGGGAAAGCGCACAGGCCTTTTTAACGATTGATGCGGATTTCAGGCAACTGCCTGAAAGACAATCTCTACGTGAAAAACGGCGTTGTCATTAAATTGCCATCAACGCCGCGTATTGCTAACAGGTGAACCGTCATTGTTGTCTTCCTGAGGATACAATTATGTACGATCCACCGTTTCTTGAAGCGCTGATGATTACGGCGTCGTTTTTCGCCATTTTTATCATTATCGTTGTGTCGGTATTGCTCCTTGAAGGGGGAGGGGACTAAGCCGTTGGCGATGACTGAAAGCGGCGGAAGACTGCCAGTTCTGGTCGGGCGATGCGCAGATAGTCCTGTGTATTCATAATGACTGATTTTTCCAGCAGGCCGGCATTAAAGGCAATTTCATCGAAACGCTCAAACAGGAGCGGATCGGCGACCAGTTTCAGATTGGGGTGAAAACTGAAAGGCGGGATCGCGCCAAAAACGCAGCCGGTCAGCATATCGACTTCCGCCGGGCTGGCAAGGGAAGCGCGTAAGCCGCCCAGATGTGAAGCAAGCTGAGAGAGGTCGGCTTGCTGATCGGCCGCCAGAATAGCAAGAACGTGCTGGTTGACGCCGTTGCCTTTGACTTTACAGACCAGCGCTTTTGCGCCCTGGCCCAGCGCAGTACCACGTATTTCAGATACCGCTTCGCATTTCCCTACCGCTTCATGGTTCACCACACGATAGCGCGCGTTCTCCTGGGTTAATAAAGCCACTAAACGTTGGTGTGTAGCGACACCCTTCGCGACTTCAGTCATTTCGGCCATTTCTCACTCCTGGTGCAATATGAACATTTACTGCGAAGCACTATGATGAACGATGTTGTTTTTGTTGTTTGTTCAGATAGAGCTGCGCATCGGAAGCCTGGTAGGCATCATTAATCGTATCATTGGGCTGCATATTATAAATCCCGGCAGAAAAATGGACTGTCTTATCCGGTGCGATAATTTGCAGGTTACGAATAATACGCTCCGGCAGATGGATAGCCAAATCCGCCGCGTAATCAACAAGAATAATACAGAACTCATCGCCGCCGAGGCGAATGGCGTAATCGCTTTTACGAATCGATGTTTTAATCGCTTTCGCCAACAGGGTTATAATTCGGTCGCCTTCCTGGTGCCCCTGGGTATCGTTGATCAGTTTTAACCTATCGCAATCAATAGCGACAAATGTCACCGGCGTCCCGGTATTGACCAGGCGTTGCAGTCGCTGTTCCAGCACCGGTGTTAATATTTTACGGTTGTAAAGCCCGGTCATGGCATCGCTAATATTTTCGCGTGTGACGTTGCGATAAAGCCGAAAGTGCATCCGTACCATATTAAGCAGGAGCGCCGTTGCCAGTAAGTAAAAGGCCAGCGCTTTCCAGGACGAGACAAGGAAATAGGTTAAATCAAGGGACAACGAAACGCGCAGTCCACCAGGGATATCATGGCTATAATTCACATATTGAAACAGATTATTTTTGCTTTGATTAATAATAATTTCTTTTCCGGAGTCCATGTCCTTTAGTGTTACGTTAAGATAACGCCAAACCAGCGGACGGTCCTGGGTATAAAAAATATTTTTTAAATTATCCTGGTTAACATCCACCATCACGATACCTTTTAACGTTCCCGCCAGATAGACTGGCGTTAAAAAGCTCATGACGTTTTCCTGGGTAATATCATCCATGTAAATACTGGAAATAACCGTACGGCCGGTAAAAAGTTTATCTATATCTTTTCTGTTAATACCCATTGTGCCTTTTTGTAAAAAAGTCCAACGATGCATGGCGAAGCGCCGTGAGTTGATTAAATCATAGAAATAGACATAATGTTTATTTAAATCAACGTAATAACGGAATTTAAGCTCCAGTGTGCCCAGCCCGTGACTGTGGTCGTCCTGCGAACGGTTGATGCTTACCGCCTGATCAAATGCAGGCAGTAAAAGGGCGTCATCAAGATTATCGGTACATTGTGTAGCGGCAGTTTGCAGAGTGCCATGTAGCGCCGGGTAATTATGCCGGGTCAGGTTGACACCGTGCGTACCGTTAATAGCCTCAAAGGCGTCGCAAAAAGCGCGGCGTTTTTCTGCGGTGACGGGGTCTCCCGGCGCTTCAAAAGTTCGCATCAAATGTGCGGCGATGCTTTGATTCTGGTACTTATCGTACAAAAACGACGAATCGGCTCTCTCCATGATATAACGCATATAGGCATTCATTGCCCTGTCGCTGGCAATAAGTTCGTAAATCAGGAAGGACGATGTCAAAACGATGACGCTTGCCGAGATAAAGTGCCTGAGCGCTTTATGATGCAAATTCATGATGAACTACAGCCCTGAAAGTCGGATGCGTTAGTTTACCATAGCGATGAGAATTCCTCTAATAGACTGTTTAAAAATAAAACGTGTTGATGTTATGGAATAAAAATCATTCTCGATTTAATAAATTCAATAATATATGGTGTTGATATTTTCAGTCGTGACTATTGTCGCAAAAAGTAAATTGTTAATTAACGGCATCGATTTAACACTAACGAAAATAAAATAGCCTTTATTATTACGTGAAAGGAGTGTGAAGTGGTAAGGATAATAATGTACTTCCGTTCGGAGGCACTATGAAACGATTTAAAGAAATGGCAACAATTTTTCTTTTTGCATTGCTGGCAGCGGGGTTCACGTCGTCTGCTATGGCAGCGTCGGGTAGTGATAGCCCGTGGGATTTTGATTTTTCGGGTCCATGGCTTTTTTGTAAGCTGCAAAAACCTGATTCTCTGCAATTACCGCCACCTTTTGGTGAGTATTGCTGGCATTAATAAATCCATAGTATTTCAGTGATAAGTCGGCGCATGTAAGGTTAATCCAGTCAGGAGATATACAGGTTTACGGCTATTGTAGTGGTAGTATGTATAATTGCCTTGTTAGTGATAAATCAGCCCGTGACTCATTACGGGCTGATTTATGGTTATGCACTTTGATTGGCGCTCTGTTTCTGAAACAATTCGCGGAATACCGGATAAATATCCTCCTGATCGCGAATATGCTGCATGGCGAAGTTATCGAACGTCGCCTGCAGATGTTCATACTCACGCCATAAGGTCTGGTGGGCGCGGCGGGTAATCTCGATATAGCTGTAATAGCGCACTACCGGCAGCAGCTTTTTCGCCAGAATCTCATGACACAGCGGTGAGTCGTCGGCCCAGTTATCACCGTCTGACGCTTGCGCCGCATAGATGTTCCACTGACCGGGGTCGTAGCGCTCTTTAACTACTTCGTCCATGAGTTTAAGCGCGCTGGAGACAATCGTTCCGCCGGTCTCTTGTGAATAAAAGAACTCATGTTCGTCCACTTCCTTCGCCTGGGTATGGTGGCGGATATAAACCACTTCGACGTTCTTATACGTTCGGCTTAAAAACAGATAGAGCAGAATGTAAAAACGCTTGGCCATATCTTTGGTTGCCTGGTCCATCGAACCCGAGACGTCCATCAGACAGAACATCACCGCCTGGCTGGAGGGCTCAGGCCGTTTTTCATAATTTTTATAGCGTAAATCAAAAGTGTCGATAAACGGCACCCGCTCGATTTTAGCCCGTAGTTCGGCAATCTCCCGACGTAACCGCTCCTCTTCAAGCAGTTGCGCTGGTTCGCTTTTGCTGATGGTCTCCAGTTCCGTTTCCAGCGCGTGCAGTTCGCGGCGTTTTCCTGCCGTCATTGCTGTACGGCGCGCCAGAGAGTTTTGTAGCGAACGTACCACGCTGATATTGGCCGGCACGCCGTTTGAGGTGAAACCGGCGCGGTGAGTTTTATACTCGTTAAGCTGGCGATGCTGGTTTTTTTTCAGATTAGGCAGCGCTAAATCTTCAAAGAGCAGATCCAGATACTCATCTTTTGAAATCTGAAAAACAAACTCATCCTGGCCTTCGCCGTCCTGGCTGGCCTGACCTTGACCGCTACCGGAACCGCCGCCGCCACCGCCTTGCGGACGCTCAATGCGATCATTCTGGATAAAGTGATCGTTACCCGGATGGACGCGATGGCGCAGACCGCCGCGCCCCTGATGAAACATCGGTTCGCTAATATCATCGGTTGGAATAGAGACGGACTCTCCGCTGTCGACATCGGTCACAGAGCGTTTATTAATCGCTTCGGAAATCGACTGCTTAATTTGTGCTTTATAACGGCGCAAAAAGCGCTGGCGATTCACCGTGCTTTTATTTTTGCCGTTAAGACGTCGGTCTATGAACCAGGTCATATGCCCCCCGTACTGCCAACTGAGCGCCTGTTCTGTCAGTGCCGGATAGCGCTAATGCTTAGCCAGTCTACAGAACATTACTTTGTAGGCCCGGTAAGCGCAAGCGCCACCGGGCATTAACATCACGACGATTTACGCACGCGCAGGTACCACTCGCACAGCAAACGAACCTGCTTACGGGTATACCCTTTTTCCATCATCCGATCGACAAAGTCGTCATGCTTTTTCTGCTCGTCAGTCGACGTTTTGGCGTTAAAAGAAATGACCGGCAACAGCTCTTCAGTATTAGAGAACATTTTTTTCTCAATCACCGTGCGCAGCTTCTCGTAACTGGTCCAGTTTGGATTACGGCCGCTATTGTTGGCTCTGGCGCGCAGGACAAAGTTTACTATCTCATTACGGAAATCTTTCGGGTTACTGATACCCGCTGGTTTTTCAATTTTTTCCAGTTCGGCGTTCAGCGACTCGCGATCGAACAGTTGACCGGTATCCGGGTCGCGATACTCCTGATCCTGAATCCAGAAATCCGCATAAGTCACGTAACGATCAAAAATGTTCTGCCCGTACTCAGAATAAGATTCGAGATAGGCCGTCTGGATCTCCTTGCCGATAAATTCGGCGTATTTCGGGATCAGGTAGCCTTTCAGGAACTCCAGATAACGCTCAGCTTGCTCCTGCGGGAACTGCTCGCGCTCGATTTGTTGTTCCAGAACGTAGAACAGATGTACCGGGTTTGCCGCCACTTCCGCATGGTCGAAGTTGAATACGCGGGAGAGGATCTTAAAGGCGAATCGGGTGGAGAGACCGTTCATCCCTTCGTCCACACCCGCATAGTCGCGATACTCCTGGTACGATTTAGCTTTGGGGTCGGTATCTTTCAGGCTTTCACCGTCATAAACGCGCATTTTCGAGTAAATACTGGAATTTTCCGGCTCTTTCAGGCGGGAAAGAATCGAGAAGCGCGAAAGCGTTTCCAACGTGCCCGGCGCGCAGGGCGCATGAGCCAGCTCGCTATGATTAAGTAGTTTCTCGTAGATTTTGATCTCTTCGGAGATTCGCAGGCAATAAGGCACCTTCACAATATAGACACGGTCGAGGAACGCTTCGTTATTTTTATTGTTACGGAAAGTCACCCACTCAGATTCGTTTGAGTGGGCAAGTATGATGCCATTAAAGGGCAGGGCGGAAATACCTTCCGTGCCATTGTAGTTACCTTCCTGAGTTGCGGTCAGCAAGGGGTGCAGCACCTTAATAGGCGCTTTAAACATCTCGACGAACTCCATGATCCCCTGGTTAGCGCGGCACAGCGCGCCAGAGTAACCATACGCATCCGGATCGTTCTGAGCGTGATGTTCGAGTTTACGAATATCCACCTTGCCGACCAGCGCCGAAATATCCTGGTTGTTTTCATCGCCGGGTTCCGTTTTGGCGATGGCAATCTGCTCCAGAATGGAGGGCCAGACTTTCACCACGCGGAATTTAGTAATATCGCCGCCAAACTCATGCAGGCGTTTGGCCGCCCACGGGGACATAATCGTACCGAGATAGCGGCGCGGAATACCGTACTCTTTTTCCAGAATCTGCGCGTCTTCCTGCGGATTAAACAGGCATAACGGATGATCGTTGACCGGACTACGCTCGCCGTTGGCGCTTAAAACATAAATTGGCACGCGCTGCATTAGCGATTTCAGCCGTTCAGCGAGCGATGATTTGCCACCCCCCACAGGTCCCAGCAAATAGAGAATTTGCTTCTTCTCTTCCAGCCCTTGCGCCGCATGTTTCAGATAAGAGACAATCTGTTCAATCGCGTCTTCCATGCCGTAAAACTCTTCAAACGCAGGATAGCGAGCAATAACCCGGTTGGAGAAGAGTCGGGAAAGTCGGGGTTCCTGGGCAGTGTCGACCATATTAGGCTCGCCGATAGCCATTAATAGCCGCTCTGCCGCGTTGGCATAAGCACTGCGATCTTGCCGACAAATGGTAAGAAAATCCTGCAGTGTGAACTCTTCGTCCTTGGCAGCTTCGTAACGCTGGCGATAGTGATCGAATATATTCATGATATGCCATCCTTTCGTTTTTTCGCACATGTTAAGAGCCGTTCATATGAATAGTAGAGGCTCCCGGAAGAGGTAGACTGAACGCCGTCTCTGCTAAGGGAAAAAAAGCAACTCTCATGCCATTTTATTGGTCAGAAGATCAACGTGTCCGGTGATACACCTTCTTAACATTAAGCGTAGATGGCATTTGCAAAACTTGCCTGTACGCGTCAGTGGATTTCGATGACATATCAATAACTCATCAGGTAGAAAAGGCTGGTGGATATCAGAAAAAGCGTTCCCGGTCACATAACGATCATCAGCCGATCATCTGAAAATAATCGGTGGTGGTGATATTAAACGGTTACATTGTGTAAAATAGTTGGGCTTACAGGTATTGGCGGTTACACTTTTGCCGCAGAACATTTGAATAAGGAATTATGGATTGTGACCAAACTTAAACTTCTGGCTCTTGGCGTGTTTATTGCAACATCCGCCAGCGTCGCGCACGCTGAAAGCAACCTGACGTTGGGCGCAGGCGTTGGTGTGGTTGAACACCCTTATAAAGATTACGATAGCGATGTTTATCCGATACCGGTCATCGCTTATGAAAGCGAAAACTTCTGGTTCCGTGGTCTGGGCGGCGGGTACTACTTGTGGAATGACAATGCCGATAAGTTGTCAATCATGGCATACTGGTCCCCGATGTACTTCAAACCGGGCGACAGCGATGACCATCAGTTGCGTCGTCTGGACAGGCGTAAAAGTACTATGATGGCGGGCGTTTCTTACGCGCATCACACCCAGTATGGATTCCTGCGTACCTCACTGGCAGGGGATACGTTGGATAACAGTAACGGTATTGTCTGGGATCTGGCCTGGCTGTATCGGTATACCAATGGCGGGCTGACCTTAACGCCTGGTATCGGGGTTGAATGGAATAGCGAGAACCAGAACGATTACTATTACGGCGTATCACGTAAAGAATCTTCGCGTAGCGGCCTGCGCGGCTATAACCCGAACGATAGCTGGAACCCGTATCTTGAACTTAGCGCTAACTATAATTTCGCCGGTAACTGGAGCGTATATGGTACTGCGCGCTACACCCGCCTGTCGGATGAAATTACCGACAGCCCGATGGTGGATAAATCCTGGACCGGTATCCTTTCTACTGGCGTGACCTATAGATTCTGATTGATTGAATTTGCCGGAAAAACCACGACAAAGCCTGCGTTATGCGGGCTTTGTGCTGTCTGAAACGCGAACATGACGGCTTGCATAAATGCGCTGTTGACCGGGTATGGCGCAGCCTTATGTGATTTATACTTTGTTACATCAATTTAAAAAACTAGCCTTTTATATGAAAAATCCAGGTGATTACAACTGCGCTAACAATTAGCGTAATAATTGTTGCAATGCTGGCTGATATCGCCCTGTCACGTCCCGCTTATGCTATACCCATTCTTCACAGCGAGTAAGACGAATGAGCATAGTATTCAATACCGTAGCCAAGCCCAGCGGCAGTCTGTGTAACTTATCCTGCAAGTACTGTTTCTATCTTGATAAACCCCGGGGGCAGCGCGTCATGTCTGACGATGTGCTGGAGACGTATATCCGCCGGGTAATTGATGATACGCCATCCTCAGAGGTCTCGTTTTGCTGGCAGGGGGGAGAGCCGACGCTATGCGGTCTTTCTTTTTACCAAAAAGTGGTGCGCTTGCAGCAACGCTATGCCAACGGCAAAACTATCTACAACAGTCTGCAAACCAATGGCGTATTAATCAATGAAGAGTGGGCGGCATTCTTTGCGCAGCATCAGTTCCTGATTGGTATATCGATTGATGGGCCGCAAGTCGTTCATGATAATTACCGGAAAACACCGTCAGGGCGGGCGTCTTTTTCCCGGGTCGTGAATGCTATCCGCCTTCTGCAGGCAAATGATGTCGAGTTCAATACGCTCACTGTCGTGAATGATGCATCATGCCGTCATGGCAACGCTATTTATCATTTTTTGACGCAGGAACTGGAAAGTAAACACCTGCAATTTATTCCCATTGTTGAGCCGCTCGCGCAAAAAGCGCAGCGTTCTTTGACGTTATCTGACAATGAAGATTCGCCTTCGCTGATGCCCTTTTCCGTCACGCCTGAAGGGTGGGGCGCCTTTATGTGCGATGTTTTTGATCAATGGATACGTCACGATGTCGGACGCATATTCGTACAGCTTTTTGACAACTTACTTGGCGTCTGGATGGGGGAGCCCGCCACGCTTTGTACGATGCAGTCGACCTGCGGGCAAAGTTTGCTGGTGGAGCAGAATGGCGACGTGTTTAGCTGCGACCATTTTGTTTTTCCCGCCTATAAACTGGGCAATCTGCAGCAACACTCTTTAGAAGAAATGGCGGCCTCTCCTTTTCAGCAGCAGTTTGGCGCGGCTAAAGCAAACCTTTCTTCACGCTGCCAGAACTGTACGTGGCGCTTTGCCTGTCACGGCGGTTGTCCGAAACATCGAATTTGTATGGACGGCGGCGAACGGCAAAATTATCTCTGTAAAGGATATCTGGAGTTCTTTCAACATGTGACGCCCTATATGAATGTGATGCGTCAATTATTACTGAATCAGCGACCCGCCGCGCATATTACTCGCATCGTCGACATGATTGCGGATGACGTTCGTCAGTGACAAGAAAATCGCCCCCTTGCGCGGTATGATGCCGGACATTACCGTAGGGTCTAAGAGTCCTGTATTGTTTTACCGTCGAGTGACATTGAAAAGGAAATGAAATCAGTGAAAAACGTAACGTTTTGCGGGCAGGTGACGCTTCCTGCCATCGGACAGGGAACATGGTATATGGGCGAGCGCGCGGATCAACGTCAGCGCGAGGTTTCGGCGTTGCGCGCGGGGCTGGATTTGGGGTTACGCCTTATTGATACAGCGGAAATGTATGCCGACGGCGGGGCGGAAAAGGTCGTGGGCGAGGCGTTAGCAGGGCGACGCGATGAGGCATTTCTGGTGTCAAAAGTGTACCCGTGGAACGCTGGCGGCCAGAAGATAGTTGCCGCCTGTGAAGAAAGCCTGCGTCGTCTGAAAACAGATTATCTCGATCTCTATCTATTGCACTGGGCCGGAAGCTTTTCATTCGAAGAGACCGTTGAAGGTATGGAGCGGCTAATCGCGCAGGGGAAAATTCGCCGTTGGGGAGTCTCTAATCTTGATTATGACGATATGCAGGCGCTGTGGCGCATCCCTGGGGGACAGCAATGCGCGACAAATCAGGTGCTCTATCATCTGGCGTCACGTGGTATTGAGTATGATTTATTGCCGTGGTGTCAACAACAGCGAATGCCAGTGATGGCCTATAGCCCGCTGGCGCAGGCTGGCCGGTTACGTAGCGGTTTACTGAATCATCCGGTGGTGAATGAAATTGCGCAAGCGCATAACGCTACGGCGGCGCAAATCTTACTGACGTGGGTGATTGCGCATCCGGGCGTGATGGCGATCCCGAAAGCCGGAAGTACAGAACACGTGAAGCAAAATGCGGCGGCGCTTGAGATCGCCTTGTCAGCAAACGAACTTGCCTTACTGGACAACGCCTGGCCTGCGCCAAAAGGGAAAACCGCGTTGGATATGGTGTGACGCCGGATAAAATGTGTAAGCGCCGCCATCCGGCAGGTCATGCCTGATGGCGGCTGACGCCTTTCAGATCCTATAGCAACGCCGTTATCCATTCACTTTTAGCGTTTAGCGACGCAGATAGTCTGCGCCAGACGAGAGGGTTTTTCTTCTGTGGCTTGTTGCGGCGCAGTAGCGTAAACCGTTTCAACGCAGACAAACGTTTTATAGCCGTCATCCGGCATGTCGCCCATGCTGACGGACAACGCCGGGCCAGGGTTCCAGCCTACGACGTTAAGGTGATGGTGGTGGACCACATCAATCGTGCGGTTTAATGTCGCATCGTGGATCACGCTACATGCTTCAGGATTGAGGTAAACGCGATCGGTACGGTCCGGAAAGGTTTGTATACCGCCGGCCAGGACACCTTCTTTAGCGTCGTTAACTTTATCAATAAACCGATCGCCGAGTCCGCTGACCTTAACGTTGGCGATGTCGCCAACGTTAAAATAGCTGTGGAGCGCGGATGTGGTTGCAAACTCGCCATGCGCTTCCAGTTCAATTTCACAGGTTTTGCCCACTTTAAAACGTGCCAGCAGCGTGAAATCGTGCGGCCAGTATTTCCGGGTGGCCTCACTGCTTTGCAGCTCAAATGTCAGCATTACGCCATTATCATCTTCATTATGCGCTTTTAGCGCCCACGGTAGATTACGCGCAAAGCCGTGTGACGGTAGACCCTGTTGAGCCGCAGGTCCAAACCAGGGCCAGCAGATCGGTACACCGCCGCGTAGCGCCACGCCGGTTTTGAAAGGCGTATTATTACTGAGCCACAATACCTCTTCCTCGCCAACGGGTTTCCAGGAGAGAAGGTGCGCGCCCTGTAATGCAAAAGAGGCTTTAACCTGCGGATGGTCAACGACGATCAGATCCAGGTCATCAAGCTGACGACGGGAAAGGACAGGGGTAAGCTGTTCGATAACCGGGAGGGCAAAAATTTTATTAATCATTACGCAATCCTCTAACCCTAAATAATTCGAGTTGCATGACAAGGCGCTTGTGCCTTGACCAGTGCTTGCGCTGGCCCGTAGAGGCCAGGCCGCAGGCCGAGTAACGCGGCAAGTGAACGACAAATTCATCGGGAACGAATTTGAACAACCGTAGGTCATCTCCGGCCAGGGACATGGACATCCCTGATTCATCCCGATAAGTTCGACTTCCGTCAGTGATTCGGGTGAGAAAGCATAGCCAACACACCTGCAACTTGAAGTATGACGGGTATATCTTTAAGCAAAAAAAAGAGCGACCTGAGTCGCTCTTACCAATGACTGTGTCATCTCAACTTATTTGGAGATGTGAGCAATCAGGTCCAGTACTTTGTTGGAGTAACCGGTTTCGTTATCGTACCAGGAGACCAGTTTCACGAAGTTGTCGTTCAGCGCGATGCCTGCTTTAGCATCGAACACGGAAGTGCATACTTCGCCGTTGAAATCGGTAGATACAACGTCGTCTTCGGTGTAACCCAGAACGCCTTTCATTTCGCCTTCGGCAGCAGCTTTAACAGCAGCTTTGATCTGCTCGTAGGTAGCCGCTTTTTCCAGACGAACGGTCAGGTCAACAACGGATACGTTCGGAGTCGGAACGCGGAACGCCATACCAGTCAGTTTGCCATTCAGTTCCGGCAGTACTTTACCTACCGCTTTAGCAGCGCCAGTAGAGGACGGGATGATGTTCTGAGATGCGCCGCGGCCGCCGCGCCAGTCTTTGTGAGACGGGCCGTCAACGGTTTTCTGGGTTGCGGTAGTCGCGTGAACAGTAGTCATCAGACCTTCGATGATGCCGAAGTTGTCGTTGATAACTTTAGCCAGCGGCGCCAGGCAGTTGGTGGTGCAGGAAGCGTTGGAAACGATGTCCTGGCCTTCGTATTTGTCAAAGTTAGCGCCTTTAACAAACATTGGGGTGTTGTCTTTAGACGGACCCGTCAGAACCACTTTTTTCGCGCCAGCGGTGATGTGTTTACGCGCGGTTTCGTCAGTCAGGAAGATACCGGTAGCTTCAGCCACTACGTCAACACCAACTTCGTCCCATTTCAGGTTAGCCGGATCGCGTTCAGCGGTAACACGGATTTTTTTACCGTTAACGATCAGATGACCGTCTTTCACTTCAACAGTACCGTCGAAACGGCCGTGAGTGGAGTCATATTTCAGCATGTATGCCATGTACTCTGCGTCTAACAGGTCGTTGATTGCAACGATCTCGATGTCAGAACGTTTCTGAGCAGCACGGAAAACAATGCGACCGATACGGCCAAAACCGTTGATACCTACTTTGATAGTCATATATTCCACCAGCTATTTGTTAGTGAATAAAAGGTTGCCTGTAAAATTACAAAAACCTTACGCAGCGTCAAGCGGAATCGTGTCAATCATTGCGACAAATCAATCCTCTGCACAACCTTTGCGCGGCTGATTCGCCTCACTCTTCCTTTCGGCTTGAAACCACATGGGGGCGCCGCCCCGAATTTTAAAGGGCAACCGAGATAATAATGTGACATCAGTCACGATTCGTGAGCCGCCATTTCGCAATGATCAAGTTTAGAACAAAAGTTGGTACTGAGGTGTTAATGTTTTGTTAGAATCGGTCAGGCAATGTGAGCACGTTTAAAGTGAGATGTGAGCAAATGGCTAACCAACCTTCAGCAGAAGAACTCAAGAAAAAATTGTCCGAAATGCAATTCTATGTGACGCAGGATCGTGGCACAGAACCGCCATTTACCGGACGCCTGCTACATAATAAACGCGATGGGGTTTATCACTGCCTGGTCTGTGATACGCCGCTTTTTCACTCCCACACCAAATACGATTCAGGCTGCGGCTGGCCTAGCTTTTACCAGCCCGTCAGCGAAGAGGCGATTCGTTACATAGACGATTTTTCTCATGGCATGCAGCGTGTCGAAATTCGTTGCGGTAACTGCGATGCGCATCTCGGACACGTTTTCCCGGACGGGCCGCAGCCAACCGGTGAGCGCTATTGCGTTAACTCGGCCTCGCTGGCCTTTTCTGACGAGAAAAACGGCGATCAACTGAAAGGCTGAAAAAACGATTCAGCAAATTATTCCACAGGAGCGGACACATCATGAATCTTGATGAGATCATTAACAGCATGACGCCGGAAGTGTATCAACGTTTATCCACCGCCGTTGAGCTGGGTAAATGGCCGGATGGCGTGGCGTTGACGCCGGAACAGAAAGAAAACAGCCTGCAACTGGTGATGCTATGGCAGGCGCGGCACAATACCGAAGCACAACATATGACGATCGATACTCACGGTCAGATGGTGATGAAAAGCAAGCAGCAGCTCAAAGCGGATTTCGGTATTACGTCAAAGCCGATTGCGACATTGAAAATGCAGTAACGGCAGCCGGATAAGAGGTAGCCGCCATCCGGCGGTTTCATTGCCAATGCGTTGTGCTTACCGGGCCTGCTCATTGCTGCCAGGCACAGGCCCGCCATATTTTTACCCATTAACGCTTAATGTACATCGAGTCCGCCAACTGTTTCGCTAACTGATTATTGTCATCGGTGCCTTATTCCCAGAACATTGCGCCAGCCAGCCCGCGCTTTTTAATCTGTTTTGTTAGAAGCGCTCTCCAGCCTGCGTTGAGCTTTGCCTGGTAGCGACGCTGACGTGACGTATCCGGCCCAAAGATCTATGCAATGGTCTCACCGTTGCGTGATGTATTGACCGGATACGATACCTGCTCCGCTACCTGGCGATAGCCTGGCCCTGCGTCTCTTCCCAGTCTGCCAGCGTATACAGCGTCGCGCCTGCCGCCGCCATCTCCATAAACGCGTGTGCGCTATCCTGCGGGTGAATATTCACGCCGCGACAGCCATCGGTGATAACGTTAACGGCATAGCCCAACTCTAGCGCATCCAGCACCGTAAATTTTACGCAGTAATCGGTCGCCAACCCCATCACGATAAGCTCGGTAACGTCATGCTCGCGAAGCCAGGTATCAAGGGTAGTTTTCTGCCGATGTTCGTTGTCAAAAAACGCGCTGTAGCTATCAATCAGCGGGTTTTCACCCTTATAGATACAGGCGTCAATCGCATGTTGGTTAAGCAGGGGATGTAACGCCGCGCCGTCGGTATGTTGAACGCAGTGATCCGGCCAGAGCGTTTGCGGCAGCCCGTCCAGCTTTCCCTGACTATAGGGTTCCGCCTGATGCTGGCTGGCGAAGCTGCCATGCTGCGCGGGATGCCAGTCCTGGCTGGCCAGCACCGGAATCTGCCGGGGCTGGCACCAGTCAATAAGAGCGTTGGCGATGTCGATGGTGCTGTCGCCTTCCGCTACAGCCAGCGCGCCGCCGGCGCAAAAGTCATTTTGCAAGTCGACCAGTAATAAGGCCCGGTTTGTCATTATCTTCTCCTTGTCGTCGGGATTTTTTAATCATCCGGCGTCAATTCACCACGCAAGTTTTGCGCCATCGCGCTACGAATCGCCTGAGTGTCCAGACCCTGGCTTAACAAATAATGCAGTTTGGTTAAGGTGGCTTCGACAGTCATATCGGCACCGCCAATCACGCCAGCGTGCGCCAGCGCATTACCGGTAGCGTACCCGCCCATATTGACTCGCCCTGACATGCATTGCGTCAGGTTAACCACCACGATGCCGCGCGAACTGGCCTCTTTCAGCTCCTGTAAAAACGCTTTATTTTGCGGCGCGTTGCCTACGCCATAAGAGCGCAGAATCAGCGCTTTTACCGGCTGACGCAGAAAGTTACGTACTACCTCGGCGGAAATCCCCGGATAAATCGTCACTACGCCTATCGGCTGCGGCGTAATAGGGTGAACGATTAATTCACCAGAACCGTAGGGTGCGGGAGGCGTATTTAAACGGCGAATGTGAATTCCTGCCTCCAGCAAGGGCGGCAGATTAGGAGAGGCAAAAGCGTCAAAACCATCCGCATGGGCTTTGGTCGTGCGATTGCCGCGGAACAGACGATTATTAAAAAACAGCGTTACTTCATTAATAGGGTAGTTGGCGGCGACATAAAGCGCATTCAGCAAATTAATTTGCCCGTCGGAGCGCAGCTCAGCCAGCGGAATTTGTGACCCTGTCACAATGACCGGTTTGCCCAGATTTTCCAGCATGAAAGAGAGCGCCGATGCGGTAAACGCCATCGTGTCGGTGCCGTGCAGAATAACAAAACCGTCATACTCATCGTAGTGCGCTTTGATATCTGCAGCGATATGCTGCCAGTCTTCCGGCGTCATATCTGATGAATCCATCAGCGGGGCATATTCATGGATGGTAAAATCCGGCATCTCCGGGCGGTGGAATTCCGGCATCAGCGCCAGCTGACGCTGAAGGTGCCCGGACACCGGGATATACCCTTTATCTGAGCGCTGCATACCGATAGTGCCGCCGGTATAGGCAACGTAAATTGATTTCTTTTGCATGATAATGTTCAGTCGTGTCGCGAAGGACGTATTAATGATTATCGGATGGCGGCTATGAGCAGACGCCGCCATCCGGTATGGCTATTGATGAAGCATTAGCGAACGTTCGCGCAAGTCAAACAGAACGCATAACGGTTTTGCGGATCGTTAAATGCCGCCAGTTTATCCCCCTCGGCCTTCACCGTGTTGGCGGCGGAAACGAGCGGCGCCGGGAGCATCGCCTGAATGGCCTCCGGCAGCATGGCGCGTACTGATCCGGTCATACTGTCCATGACCATATCAAGGACCGTCGGTTCGTCCTGATAGTAATCAAGATGCCACTGTTTCAGTTTCGCCAGCTCCGCCGCTTTGGCGACGGCGTCGTCAAAGTCGCCGAGACTGTCCACCAGACCATTGGCTTTCGCGTCTTCTCCGGTCCAGACATGGCCTTGTGCGATTTTATCAATCTGCTCCGGCGTACGCTTACGCGCGTCTGCCACCAGTGTGATAAAGCGTTTGTAGCCGTACTCAATACTGAGTTGCATCATCTGCTGCACTTCCGGTGACAGCGCTTTGGTCATCGAAATATCCGCCAGCGGCGAGGTGGAAACGCCGTCGCTGTGTACGCCAATCGACGACAGGCTGTTTTCCACCGTATTGATGACGCCGAAGATGCCAATTGAACCCGTCAGCGTGCTGGGGCTGGCCACGATATAGTTTGCCGGCGTAGAGATCCAGTAACCGCCGGAGGCCGCCATGCCGCCCATTGAGACCACCACCGGTTTGCCAGCCGCTCTTGCTGCCGCCAGTTCGGCGCGGATAACTTCGGAGGCGTTGACGCTACCGCCTGGGCTATTGACGCGCAGCACAATCGCTTTCACTTTAGGATCAAGGCGTGTGTCGCGGATCTGCGATGCCGTAGTGTCGCCGCCGACATTCCCTGGCGTTTCTTCGCCATCCATAATCGCGCCATTGGCGAAAATAACCGCAATAGTACCGCCGGTATCCGCAGGCGTTTTCAGCGAATAATCGTAATAGCTGATCGCGCGATAGTTATTTTCGGTTTTGCTCCAGCCAAACTGCTTCGTCAGCGATTTTTCAACATCTGCGCTGGAGGCGAGGGCGTCCACCAGTTTATGGTCGAGCGCATATTTGGCGGTGTCGCCGCCCACGCTAGTTAACCCGTCGATAATAGCCTGCGCGCCGGGGAAGAGTTGTTGCGGCGAAATCTGGCGATTGGCGGAAACGGTATTCAGGTAGTTCTGCCACAGTTCGCCTATCCAGCGGCTGTCGGCCTCGCGGGCGGCGGGCGACATATCGTCGCGGATAAACGGCTCGACGGCGGATTTATAGGTGCCGACCCGGAAAACGTGGGTAGAGACTTTCAGTTTATCCAGCAGCGTTTTGTAGTACAGGCCATTCGTAGCGAAGCCGTGAAGATCTACCTGACCCTGTGGGGAAAGCCAAATTTTATTGGCGAAACTGGCGAGGTAATACTGACCCTGGCTGTAGTTTTCACCCACGGCAAAAACCGGTTTGCCGCTGTCGCGGAATTCGCGCAGCGCTTTACCGATATAGCGCATTGACGGCTGATCGGCGCCGGTGAAGTTTTTCAGATCCAGAACGATACCCGTGATGTTACGGTCATCTTTCGCCTGACGAATAGCGTTGACGATGTCAAACAGGGAGTTTTCCTGCAGACGGTCGGAGCTGGCGCCAAATAACTGGCGTCCCAGCGCGCCCAGACGGTGATTGGTGGAGGGTTTATCCACAATGACGCCGGAAATATCCAGCAGCAGAGCGCCGCGCGCCGTTTGCTCACTGTTGCTGCCGTTACCGATCTGCATCCAGATCCCAACGCCCACCAGAACCAAAAAAATAAAGAACAGGTTGAGTACCATTTCACGGACGAAGTTCAACACTCGCCACGTCCATTTAAAAAATCCGGCAATAAATCGCCACAGGGTTCGCATGTATTCTCCCTATCTGAGTAACAACGCTTATACCTTGGTGAGGATAAAGCATTAAGATGTGGCTATCGTAATGACCCATCAGGCAGTTGTCAGCAGGAATCACTGCCTGCGCTGTAACAAAATCCGCTCCCGTGTTAATTTTGTGAATAAATATCATTGCTGGAGTTAATCAAATGGATGCACTAGAACTGCTGGTCAACCGTCGTAGCGCCTCTCGTCTCGCAGAACCGGCGCCTGTCGGAGAGCAATTACAGAACATTCTGCGGGCGGGAATGCGTGTTCCCGATCATAAATCTCTACAGCCGTGGCGTTTTTTTGTGATTGAAGGAGAGGGGCGCGACCGCTTCAGCGCCGTGCTTGAACGAGGCGCTGTCGCTGCCGGAGGCGATGAGAAAGCGATCGAAAAAGCGCGTAATGCGCCGTTTCGCGCGCCGCTGATCATTACCGTGGTGGCGAAATGCGAAGAAAACCATAAGGTTCCAGTGTGGGAGCAGGAGATGTCTGCCGGATGCGCGGTGATGGCGATGCAAATGGCGGCGATTGCGCAAGGGTTTAATGGTATCTGGCGTAGCGGCGCATTAACGGAGAGCGCTATCGTGCGGGAAGCCTTTGAGTGCCGCCCGCAGGATAAAATTGTTGGTTTTCTCTATCTCGGCACGCCGCAGCTCAAAGCGTCAACGACGATCAGTACCCCCGACCCCACGCCGTTTGTGCGTTATTTCTGACGCTGAGGGATAAAACTGTCTGGATTCTGAGCAAAGGCGCGGTAATTCAGACAGTGATACTTACCACATCAGGGAATGAGCGCTACCATAGCGCGAATGCAATGACAGGAGATGTCCATGAGCGAGCAAGCCATTCGTTTAACGCAATACAGCCACGGCGCTGGTTGCGGTTGTAAAATTTCCCCTAAAGTGCTGGAGACTATCCTGCATAGCGAGCAGGCGAAGTTCGTCGACCCGAACCTGCTGGTGGGTAATGAAACCCGCGATGATGCGGCGGTTTACGATCTGGGTAATGGCACCAGTATTATCAGCACCACCGACTTCTTTATGCCGATAGTCGACAACCCGTTTGATTTTGGCCGCATTGCGGCAACAAACGCCATCAGCGATATTTTTGCGATGGGCGGCAAACCGATTATGGCGATCGCGATCCTTGGCTGGCCGATTAATACCCTGTCGCCCGATATTGCGCGTGAAGTGACCGAGGGGGGGCGTTTTGCCTGCCGTCAGGCCGGTATCGCGCTGGCGGGCGGACACTCTATTGACGCCCCGGAGCCGATCTTTGGTCTCGCGGTCACAGGCGTAGTGCCGACCGAACGGGTGAAGAAAAACAGTACCGCGCAGGCGGGATGCAAACTCTTTCTGACCAAACCGTTGGGGATTGGCGTGTTGACCACCGCCGAGAAAAAATCGCTGCTTAAACCTGAACATCAGGGGCTGGCGACGGAAGTCATGTGTCGGATGAACGTTGCTGGCGCGGCGTTTGCCAATATAGACGGCGTAAAAGCTATGACTGACGTTACCGGTTTTGGCCTGCTGGGGCACCTGAGCGAGATGTGCCAGGGCGCAGGCGTGCAGGCGCTGCTTTGCTATCAGGACATCCCTAAACTGCCGGGCGTGGAAGAGTATATTGCTCTGGGCGCCGTACCGGGCGGCACAGAGCGCAACTTCGCCAGCTATGGTCATTTGATGGGCGACATGTCGCGTGAAGTTCGTAGCCTGCTGTGCGATCCGCAAACGTCAGGCGGTCTGTTGTTGGCGGTAACGCCGGACGCCGAAGACGATGTTAAAGCCACCGCGGCGGAATTTGGTATCGATCTGACCGCGATTGGCGAACTGGTCGAGGCCCGCGGCGGTCGCGCTATGGTTGAGATTCGTTAACCTGATGCGGTTGTTTATTGCCGAAAAACCGAGTCTGGGGCGCGCCATTGCGGATGTGCTGCCAAAACCGCACCGTAAAGGCGATGGTTTTATTGAGTGCGGAAACGGGCAGGTCGTCACCTGGTGTATTGGTCATTTGCTGGAACAGGCGCAGCCGGATGCGTATGACAGCCGTTATGCGCGCTGGAATCTGGCTGACCTGCCTATCGTGCCGGAAAAATGGCAGCTTCAGCCTCGTCCTTCCGTCACCAAACAGCTCAATGTGATTAAGCGCTTTTTGCATCAAGCCGGTGAAATTATTCACGCCGGCGACCCGGATCGCGAAGGGCAGCTTCTGGTTGATGAAGTGCTGGATTATCTCCAGCTTCCTGCCGAAAAGCGCCAGCAGGTGCGGCGTTGTCTGATAAACGACCTTAACCCGCAGGCGGTCGAGCGTGCTATTGACAGGATGCGGGCGAACAGCGACTTCGTGCCGCTGTGCGTCTCCGCGCTGGCGCGAGCGCGAGCGGACTGGCTGTATGGCATTAATATGACCCGCGCTTACACGATCCTGGGCCGGAATGCCGGCTATCAGGGCGTGTTATCCGTGGGACGCGTGCAGACGCCGGTACTGGGGCTGGTGGTGCGGCGAGACGAAGAGATTGAGAACTTCGTCGCCAAAGACTTCTTTGAAGTGAAGGCGCACATCGTTACGCCTGCCGACGAGCGTTTTACCGCTATCTGGCAGCCGAGCGAGGCGTGCGAACCTTATCAGGATGAAGAGGGGCGCTTGCTTCATCGTCCGCTGGCGGAGCATGTAGTGAACCGAATCAACGGTCAGCCCGCGCTGGTAACCAGTTATAATGATAAACGGGAATCAGAATCCGCGCCGCTGCCGTTTTCGCTCTCGACGCTACAGATTGAAGCCGCCAAACGCTTTGGCCTGAGCGCGCAAAACGTGCTTGATATTTGTCAGAAGCTATATGAAACCCACAAACTGATTACCTATCCGCGTTCCGACTGCCGTTATCTGCCGGAAGAACACTTTGCCGGACGGCAGGCGGTCATGAACGCGATTAGCGTCCACGCCCCGGATTTACTGCCGCAGTCTGTGGTTAATCCTGATACGCGCAATCGCTGCTGGGATGATAAAAAAGTGGATGCGCACCACGCGATTATCCCGACGGCGCGTAGTTCTTCTGTCCATCTGACGGAAAACGAAGCGAAAGTGTACACCCTGATTGCGCGTCAGTATCTGATGCAGTTCTGCCCGGACGCGGTGTTTCGTAAATGCGTTATTGAACTGGAAATCGCCAAAGGGAAATTTGTCGCCAAAGCGCGTTTTCTGGCGGAAGCCGGTTGGCGGACGTTACTGGGCAGTAAAGAGCGCGACGAGGAAAACGACGGTACGCCGCTGCCGGTTGTCGCCAAAGGTGATGAGTTGCTGTGTGAAAAGGGGGAAGTGGTCGAACGCCAAACCCAGCCGCCGCGTCATTTCACTGATGCGACATTGCTTTCCGCGATGACCGGAATTGCCCGCTTCGTGCAGGATAAAGATCTGAAAAAGATCCTGCGCGCGACCGATGGGCTGGGGACGGAAGCCACGCGCGCCGGGATTATCGAGCTGCTGTTCAAACGTAGCTTTCTGACCAAAAAAGGGCGCTACATTCATTCTACCGATGCTGGCAAAGCGTTAATACATTCGCTGCCGGAAATGGCGGCCCGTCCAGATATGACCGCGCACTGGGAATCTGTTTTGACGCAAATCAGCGAAAAGCAGTGCCGTTACCAGGATTTTATGCAACCGCTGGTCGGCACGTTATATCAGCTGATCGATCAGGCTAAGCGCACGCCGGTGAAGCGTTTCAGAGGGATAGTCGCGCCAGGCGGTGGAGAAAAGAAAAAAAGCGCGCCGCGTAAGCGAGCGGGCAAAAAAAGCCCGCCTGCTGAGGAGACAGGCCGTCAGACCGAATAAGCGTAAAGCCATCTGGCCTGACGACGGGATTAAATGACGCCCTGCGCCAGCATGGCGTCGGCGACTTTCACGAAACCGGCGATGTTGGCGCCCTGAACGTAGTTGGTATGCTTATTATCGCCGCCGTACTCGACACAGGCGTGGTGGATATCCAGCATAATGTGATGCAGACGGGCGTCCACTTTCTCGGCTTTCCAGCTCAACCGCGCGGCGTTCTGCGCCATTTCCAGCCCCGATGTCGCCACGCCGCCCGCGTTGGCGGCTTTACCCGGCGCAAACAGTACTCCCGCTTCAAGGAAGAGATCGGTCGCTTCAATCGTGGTTGGCATATTTGCCCCTTCCGCCACGGCTTTTACGCCATTGGCAATCAGTACGCGCGCGGCGTCAACGTCCAGTTCGTTCTGCGTCGCGCATGGCAGGGCGATATCCACCGGTACGCTCCAGGGCTGCTGGCCTTCCAGATAGGTTAAGCCAAACTCACGGGCGTAGTCAGCGACGCGACCGTCACGGCTGGCTTTAATTTCACACAGCCGCGCCAGCTTCTCTGGCGTGAAGCCACTTTCATCGACCACCGTCCCGCTCGAATCCGACGCGGTAACCACGCGCGCGCCAAAGGCCATCGCTTTCTCAATGGCGTATTGCGCGACGTTGCCGGAGCCGGACACGGCGACGCGCATCCCTTCAAAACCGAGACCATGACGTTTAAGCATCGCTTCGGTGAAGTAGACCAGGCCATAGCCCGTCGCCTCCGGGCGAATCAGGCTGCCGCCGAAGGAAAGCCCTTTGCCGGTGAAGACGCAGGCGCTGTTATTGGAAAGCTTGCGCATCATTCCCGCCATAAAGCCCACTTCGCGCCCGCCCACGCCGATATCCCCGGCCGGCACGTCGGTATCCGGCCCTAAATGGCGATATAGTTCAGTCATCAGCGCCTGGCAGAAACGCATCACTTCGCCTTCGCTTTTCCCTTTCGGATCGAAATCGCTGCCGCCTTTACCGCCGCCCATCGGCAACGTGGTGAGGGCATTTTTAAAGGTTTGCTCAAAGCCGAGGAACTTAAGGATGGAAAGGTTTACCGAAGGATGGAAGCGCATACCGCCTTTATAGGGGCCGATAGCAGAGTTGAACTGCACGCGCCAGGCGCGATTTACCTGCACCTGGTTTTTGTCGTCCAGCCACACTACGCGAAACTGAATTACGCGCTCTGGTTCAACCAAACGTTCCAGTAAAGACATGTGGCGGTAACGGGGGTTTTGTTCAAGAAACGGCCACAGGGTGGTCATGACTTCACGGACGGCTTGCGCGAACTCGGTTTGATGCGGGTCGCGCTTTTGTACATGGTTGAGGAACGATTCCAGAGAACATGTCTGATCCATAGATATAAAAACCTCTTATATATTAATGTGGTTGTATTTGCGTTTTATCAGAATATGTATTTGCAGTTTTCGACTATACCATCAGCAATGTGACGGTAAGCAAGAAAAAAATGACGCTGCTAAGTAAATTCATAACGGGGAGAGGGTCATAACTAAAAGCGATGACAAAAGAGGATTAAAGTTTTCACGGCGGCTTACCGTTATACTGAGAATATACTTGGAAAAATAAGGAAATCCTATGCGCCGAAGCCTCGTGGTCGCCGTGATGGCGATAATGCCAATGGTCGGGCTGGCAAACCAAAACAGTCGTCCTGATATTCAGGTGAATGTCCCGCCGGAAGTTTTCAGCACGCGCGGTCAGTCATCCCAGCCCTGCATTCAGTGCTGCGTTTACCAGGATCAGAATTACTCCGAAGGCGCGGTAATAAAAGTGGAAGGCGTCGTGCTCCAGTGCCAGCGTGACGAAAAAACCATCAGCACGAATCCGTTAGTCTGGCGTCGCGTAAAGCCATAAACGCCTGCAATAGCGGAATATCCGCCGGGGCGAGGGGGTATTCCAACGCCTCTTCCGGCGTACACCAGGCTAAGGCCTGATGTTCCAGCGCACGTATCAGACCGTTAAACGCAGGCACATGCCAGGCGTGCAAATGAATTCGTCGGCCAGACACGTCGCGTTGATGGCTGGCGATATAGACGCCGGGCGTGGCGTCAATCCCTAACTCTTCGCGTAGCTCGCGGATAAGCGCCTGCGGTTGGGTTTCGCCGGGTTCGACTTTACCGCCGGCAAACTCCCATAAACCGGCTTGATCCGCATGAACTGGGCGCTGGGCCAGCAGTATTTTGCCGTCGCGTTCAATGATGGCGGCAACAACATCGAGTTTTTTTATCATTGTCGTTAAGGTCGTTATTCCTGCCGGGAAGCGTCGCGCTATCCCGGCCTTACGGTTAATCAGAAAGCGGAATCAAACACGAAACGTCGCCCAGACCGGCGCATGGTCGGAGGGTTTTTCCATACTGCGAATGTCGTAGTCTATACCGGTTTCTGCGCAACGTTCCGCCAGCGGAGCGCTTGCCAGCAAGAGATCGATGCGCAGTCCGCGATTATCCACGAAACCTTTTGAGCGGTAATCAAACCACGAAAATTTATCCATCGTTTGCGGATTCGCCTCACGGAACGTGTCCACTAATCCCCACTTCAGTAACCGTGACATCCATTCACGCTCCTCCGGCAGGAAGGAGCATTTACCGGTACGCAGCCAGCGTTTGCGGTTCTCTTCGCCGATGCCAATATCCAGATCGGTCGGACTGATATTCATGTCGCCCATAATTAATACCGGATTATCGCACTTGAGTTCCGTTTCAAGATAGTTTTGCAAGTTCTGGTAAAACTGCGCTTTCGCGGGGAACTTCAACGGATGATCCCGGCTTTCCCCCTGCGGGAAATAGCCGTTAATGACGGTAATATTACCCAGCGGCGAGGGGATTTCCGCCATGATAATGCGGCGTTGCGCCTCTTCGCCATCATCCGGGAAACCGCGTCTGACGGAAATGGGCGTGGCTTTTGTTAGCAGCGCGACGCCGTAATGGCCTTTTTGTCCATGATAGAAAACGTTATAGCCCAGCTTCGCGACCTCTTCGAGCGGGAACATTTCGTCGTGGACTTTTGTCTCCTGTAGACCGATCACATCGGGCTGGTGTTTTTCGACAATCGCTTCAAGCTGATGGGGACGGGCGCGCAGGCCGTTGATATTAAAAGAGACAAATTTCATAGTCACTGCCACTTTGCAAGGTGAATCGTGTTGGGATGGTAGCAGAAATTTTACCGGGTGACTGCCACTCATCGTCAGATTCGGCCAATGGAAGCGTATGGTGTTTTCTATAGCGCGAAAATGGCACAGTTTGCGTGCAGATGCGCCAGAACGGGGCGGTAATTTCCAGTAAATTTCGTATAAGATCACAATTCCAGAATTATATTTGGCAACTGAATAATATCTCGCTTTTTCCTCTTTTTAGCCACCGATTATGCGGAAATATTCACTTTTCATGCAGTAAAAGTGAATATCGCTACGCTGTAACCCATTGATTTACCGTTTATCACTTCTGTTTATGCAATGTTAACGCTGGCTGGCACGAATGCTGCAATCTACATTTACAGCGCAAACACTCATATTAATTAACATATAAATAACTTTATTTTTACCAAAAGAGGTCGCTATGTCTCTGTCAGTTACGCGCGAAAACTTTGATGAATGGATGGTGCCGGTATATGTTCCCGCGCCTTTTATTCCTGTACGCGGAGAAGGCTCACGCCTGTGGGATCAGCAGGGGAAAGAGTACATTGATTTTGCTGGCGGGATCGCGGTCAACGCATTGGGACATGCGCATCCGGCGCTGCGCGAGGCGTTAAATGAACAGGCGAATCGCTTCTGGCATACCGGGAACGGTTACACCAATGAACCGGCGCTGCGACTGGCGAAAAAACTGATCGACGCGACCTTCGCCGAACGCGTTTTCTTTTGTAATTCAGGCGCTGAAGCAAATGAAGCTGCATTAAAACTGGCGCGCAAATATGCCCACGATCGTGTCGGCAACCATAAAAGCGGCATTGTGGCCTTTAAAAACGCGTTCCATGGCCGCACGCTCTTTACCGTCAGCGCTGGCGGTCAACCCACCTATTCACAGGACTTTGCGCCGCTGCCGCCGGATATTCGTCATGCAGCCTATAACGATCTAAACTCCGCCAGCGCGCTCATTGATGACAATACCTGCGCCGTGATCGTAGAACCGGTGCAGGGCGAGGGCGGCGTGATCCCCGCCACGAAAGCTTTTTTGCAGGGGCTGCGTGAATTGTGCGACCGGCATCAGGCGTTACTGATTTTTGATGAGGTGCAGACGGGCGTCGGACGTACCGGCGAACTGTATGCATATATGCATTATGGCGTTACGCCCGATATCCTGACGACTGCTAAAGCGTTGGGTGGCGGCTTCCCGATCGGCGCGATGCTGACCACGCAAGACTATGCCAGCGTCATGACGCCAGGCACGCATGGCACCACCTACGGCGGTAATCCGCTGGCGACGGCAGTTGCCGGAAAAGTACTGGATATCATCAATACGCCGGAGATGCAAAACGGCGTCAGACAGCGCCACGATGCGTTTATTGAGCGCCTAAATACCCTTAATGTACGTTTTGGCATGTTCAGTGAAATTCGCGGTCTGGGGCTACTGCTTGGCTGTGTGCTACAGACGGAGTTTGCCGGAAAAGCCAAACTCATCGCCCAGGAAGCGGCAAAAGCAGGCGTGATGGTGCTCATTGCCGGTGGCGACGTGGTGCGTTTTGCGCCAGCGTTAAATGTGAGCGACGAGGAGATAGCCACCGGGCTTGATCGTTTTGCCCTGGCGTGCGAACGCCTTCAGACGGGAGGCGCATCATGCGGGTGATTCGTCCTGTCGAACATGCGGATATCGCCGCGCTGATGCAGCTTGCAGGCAAAACGGGCGGCGGCTTAACCTCGCTACCGGCAAATGAAGCGACGCTGGCGGCCCGCATTGAACGCGCGCTAAAAACCTGGTCCGGCGAGCTGCCAAAAGGCGAACAAGGGTATGTATTCGTTCTCGAGGACAGTGAAACGGGTGAGGTCGGCGGGATCTGCGCCATTGAGGTCGCGGTCGGTCTTAACGACCCCTGGTATAACTATCGTGTCGGTACGCTGGTTCATGCTTCCAAAGAGCTGAATGTATATAACGCGTTGCCAACATTATTCCTGAGTAATGATCACACTGGCAGCAGTGAGCTTTGCACGCTGTTTCTCGATCCCGAATGGCGTAAAGAGGGTAACGGCTACCTGTTGTCAAAATCGCGCTTTATGTTTATGGCCGCGTTTCGCGATAAATTCAATGAGAAAGTGGTGGCGGAAATGCGCGGCGTCATTGACGAGTACGGTTATTCTCCCTTCTGGCAAAGTCTCGGCAAACGCTTTTTTTCTATGGATTTCAGCCGGGCGGATTTTTTATGCGGTACCGGGCAAAAAGCGTTTATCGCCGAGCTGATGCCCAAACATCCTATTTATACCCACTTCTTATCTGAAGAGGCACAGGCCGTGATTGGCGAAGTCCACCCGCAAACTGCGCCAGCCCGCGCGGTGCTGGAAAAGGAAGGCTTTCGCTATCGCCACTATATCGACATCTTCGACGGTGGGCCGACGCTGGAGTGTGATATTGACCGCGTGCGGGCTATTCGTAAAAGCCGACTGGTCGAAGTCGCGGAAGGGCAACCCGCGCCTGGCGACTATCCGGCATGTCTGGTCGCCAATGAAAACTATCACCACTTTCGGGCCGCGCTGGTGCGTGCCGATCCGCAGACTTCACGACTTGTACTTACCGCCGCGCAGTTGGATGCGCTGAAATGTCGCGCGGGCGACCACGTTCGGCTGGTACGCCTTTGCGCTGAGGAGAAAACCGTATGACGCTATGGATAAACGGCGACTGGATAACCGGTCAGGGCGAACGCCGCCGCAAAACGAATCCGGTGAGCGGGGAGATACTTTGGCAGGGGAATGACGCTAATGCGGCACAGGTCGCCGAGGCCTGTCAGGCGGCGCGCGCGGCATTTCCTCGTTGGGCCAGACAGCCTTTTGCGGCACGGCAGGCTATCGTAGAGAAATTTGCCGTCCTGCTGGAGGCGCATAAAGCCGATCTCACGGAGGTCATCGCGCGTGAAACCGGTAAACCGCGCTGGGAGGCGGCGACGGAAGTGACGGCGATGATCAATAAGATTGCCATCTCGATTAAGGCTTACCATGCCAGAACCGGCGAACAAAAAAGCGAACTTGTCGATGGTGCCGCGACGCTGCGCCATCGTCCTCACGGTGTGCTGGCGGTATTCGGCCCTTATAACTTTCCCGGCCATTTACCGAATGGCCATATTGTGCCCGCGTTGCTGGCAGGCAATACGCTGATCTTCAAACCTAGCGAGCTAACGCCATGGACCGGGGAAACGGTAATAAAACTCTGGGAACGGGCGGGGTTACCGGCAGGCGTTCTTAATCTGGTGCAGGGCGGCCGGGAGACCGGACAAGCGCTGAGTTCGCTCGACGATCTCGACGGACTGCTGTTTACCGGCAGCGCCAGTACCGGATATCAGCTTCATCGTCAGCTATCCGGCCAGCCGGAAAAAATCCTGGCCCTTGAAATGGGCGGAAACAATCCGCTCATTATTGAGGATGCGACAAATATGGATGCGGCGGTACATCTGACGCTGCAATCGGCGTTTATTACCGCCGGACAGCGCTGTACCTGCGCGCGACGCCTTCTGGTAAAACAGGGTGCGCAGGGAGATGCATTTCTGGCGCGGCTGGTTGACGTCGCCGGACGTCTGCAGCCCGGCAGATGGGACGACGACCCGCAGCCGTTTATCGGCGGACTGATTTCAGCGCAGGCGGCACAGCATGTGATGGAGGCCTGGCGTCAACGAGAGGCATTAGGCGGTCGCACGCTACTGGCGCTGCGGAAGGTCAAAGAGGGAACCTCTCTGCTGACGCCTGGCATCATTGAGCTGACGGGCGTCGCGGATGTGCCGGATGAAGAGGTGTTTGGTCCGCTGCTGAACGTCTGGCGTTATGCGCATTTCGATGAAGCGATTCGTCTGGCGAATAATACCCGTTTTGGTCTGTCGTGTGGGCTGGTGTCGACGGATCGCGCGCAGTTCGAACAGCTCTTGTTGGAGGCGCGGGCAGGGATCGTTAACTGGAATAAACCGCTCACCGGGGCAGCGAGTACTGCGCCGTTTGGTGGTGTCGGCGCGTCTGGCAACCATCGGCCCAGCGCCTGGTATGCCGCCGATTATTGCGCCTGGCCGATGGCCAGTCTGGAATCTCCCGAACTAACGTTGCCTGCGACATTAAGCCCCGGCCTCGACTTTTCTCGCAGGGAGGCGGTATGACGGCGCATGAAGTTAATTTTGACGGGCTGGTGGGGCTTACGCACCATTATGCCGGGCTATCCTTCGGCAATGAGGCATCGACCCGCCACCGTTTTCAGGTGTCGAATCCTCGTCTGGCGGTAAAACAGGGGCTGCTAAAGATGAAAGCTCTGGCGGATGCCGGCTTTCCCCAGGCGGTGATCCCGCCGCATGAGCGGCCTTTTATTCCGGCGTTGCGTCAGCTCGGCTTCACGGGTAGCGATGAGCAGATTCTGGATAAGGTTGCGCGTCAGGCGCCACGCTGGCTTTCCAGCGTGAGTTCCGCGTCGCCAATGTGGGTTGCGAATGCGGCGACGGTTTGCCCATCGGCAGACTCGCTGGACGGGAAAGTTCACCTGACGGTGGCGAATTTAAACAATAAATTTCATCGCGCTCTTGAGGCGCCTGTTACCGAAGCGCTGCTACGCGCCATATTTCGCGATGAAAGTCAGTTTTCAGTGCATAGCGCGTTACCGCAGGTCGCATTATTGGGAGATGAAGGCGCGGCGAATCATAACCGTCTTGGCGGCGAGTATGGTTCGGCAGGCGTGCAGCTTTTTGTCTATGGGCGCGAAGAGGAGAATGAAATACGACCCGCTCGTTATCCGGCGCGCCAGAGCCGCGAAGCCAGCGAGGCCGTGGCGCGTCTTAATCAGGTGAATCCGCAACAGGTTATCTTCGCTCAGCAGAACCCGGAGGTCATCGATCAAGGCGTATTCCATAATGATGTCATCGCCGTTTCGAATCGACAGGTATTGTTTTGTCACGAAGCGGCGTTTGCCCGGCAGAAAGTGCTCATTAATCAGTTGCGTACGCGCGTTGACGGTTTTATGGCGATAGAGGTGCCCGCCGGAGAGGTTTCTGTATCAGATGCTGTGGCGACCTACCTGTTTAATAGTCAGTTGCTAAGCCGTGACGACGGCTCAATGCTGTTAGTGTTGCCGCGGGACTGTCAGGACCATGCCGGCGTCTGGCGCTATCTGAATAAGCTGGTGGCGGAGGATAACCCCATCAGCGCGATGCAGGTGTTTGATTTGCGAGAAAGTATGGCCAACGGCGGCGGCCCGGCCTGTCTGCGATTACGCGTGGTGTTAACAGAAGAAGAACGACGGGCGGTGAATCCAGCGGTAATGATGAATGACGCTCTGTTTACGGCCCTTAACGCGTGGGCGGATCGTTATTATCGCGATCGCCTGACCGCCGCCGATCTGGCCGATCCGTTATTATTGCGAGAAGGCCGGGAGGCGCTGGATGTGTTAACGCGTCTGCTGGATTTGGGGTCGGTTTATCCTTTCCAGCAAACGGGGGCGGCTGATGGATAACTTTCTGGCGTTGACGCTAAGTGGCACGACACCACG
Source organism: Salmonella sp. 32120201201600049SM (assembly GCF_017572835.1). Lineage (NCBI taxonomy): Bacteria > Pseudomonadati > Pseudomonadota > Gammaproteobacteria > Enterobacterales > Enterobacteriaceae > Salmonella > Salmonella sp. 32120201201600049SM. The sequence continues at coordinate 251,495 of NZ_JAGESA010000001.1, forward strand.
GGTGACGCAGGGGAAGGGCGCGGGTTTTCGCTGGCGCTGGTTAAGCCATGGTCTGCTTGAACTCACGCCCGATGCGCCGGTCGACCGCGCGTTAATTCTTTCTGCGGGGATACACGGCAATGAAACCGCGCCGGTCGAGATGCTGGATAAGCTGCTGTCGGCGCTGTATTCAGGCAGCTTGACGTTAACGTGGCGAGTGCTGGTGGTACTCGGCAATCCGCAGGCGCTGGCGGCGGGAATACGCTATTGTCACAGCGATATGAACCGTATGTTTGGCGGGCGTTGGCAGTCCTTTGCCGAAAGCGATGAAACGCGGCGGGCGCGTGAGCTGGAGCTCAGTCTGGAGACCTTCTTTTCATCTGGCCATGCGCGGGTACGCTGGCATCTGGATCTGCATACCGCCATTCGTGGCTCGCATCATTTGCGTTTTGGCGTATTGCCGCAGCGCGACCGCCCGTGGGAGGCGGATTTTCTGGCGTGGCTGGGCGCGGCAGGACTGGAGGCGTTGGTATTTCATCAGGCGCCCGGCGGTACGTTTACGCACTTTAGCTCTGAACATTTCGGCGCGCTTTCCTGTACGCTGGAGTTGGGAAAGGCGTTGCCGTTTGGGCAAAACGATCTGACGCAGTTCAACGTAACCTCGCAGGCGTTGTCGGCGTTGCTGAGCGGTGTCGAAACGTCAACCTCGTTTTCGCCGCCGCTACGCTATCGGGTGGTGTCGCAAATCACGCGTCACAGCGACAAGTTCGCGCTTTATATGGATGCGCAAACGCTGAATTTTACTGCCTTTGCGAAGGGAACGTTGCTGGCCGAGGAGGGGGATAAGCGCGTGACGGTGACGCATGACGTTGAATATGTTCTCTTTCCTAATCCCTCTGTCGCCTGCGGATTGCGGGCTGGATTAATGCTGGAAAGACTGCCCTGATAAATGTCCCTGTAAGCTCACGTTAGGATTACAGGGATGATTTGGGACACAGTTTCATGCTATTACGGATTATTCCTGGAGAATTGCTTTATTAATAAGCGTTGCTGCGTTATAGTTCTGCATAATTTCTGCTATATCATGCTGTTGTATATTTCTCTTTCAACTCTGCGCAATTTATTCTTTTTTTCTTCACAATTGGCGAAAAAGTGTTTTTTATACTTTCATTGTTTTACCGTTGTTATGACTAATTGACGCTAAGACGGTTAAAGTTAATCACGACAACACGGCGCTGTTTTAAATATGCCGTAAAAATAACTGAAAGGAAGGATGGAAATATGCGTAAACTGACTGCTCTATTTGTTGCCTCTACCCTGGCGATGGGTGCTGCGAATCTCGCTCATGCCGCTGAGACTACCACCGCCGCGCCAGCGGATGCGAAGCCAATGATGCAGCATAAAGGTAAATTTGGCCCACATCACGATATGATGTTTAAAAACCTGAACCTGACGGACGCACAGAAGCAACAAATTCGCGACATTATGAAAGCGCAGCGCGAGCAAATGAAACGTCCGCCGCTGGAAGAGCGTCGCGCCATGCATGATATTATCGCCAGCGATACCTTCGATAAAGCCAAAGCCGAAGCGCAAATTACGAAAATGGAAGCGCAGCGCAAGGCCAATATGCTGGCGCATATGGAAACCCAGAATAAAATTTATAACGTTCTGACGCCGGAGCAGAAAAAGCAATATAACGCTAATTTTGAGAAGCGTCTGACAGAACGCCCGGCGCAAGAAGGTAAAATGCCTGCTGCGGCAGAATAACTTTCCGCATAATTTAAGACCGCCGGTCTTGTCGACAACACAATCGTTGAGGTGGACAGGATCGGCGGTTTTCTTTATGACTGGCGACAGTCGGTGTGCAGTTCAATGATCTCATATTGACCTGACATTAACGGTTTACAGAGAATCTTATAGCCGTCCTGATCAAAACCCGCAGGTGTGCGCACCAGGGTGGCGGCCTCATCCAGCGAGGGTACCGCCCCCAGCCATAACCAATTGTTGATAATGTGGAACTGGGTCATTTGTGGGCGGCTCTCTTTTAACGCGATAGCGCCTTTCCAGGGCCAGCAAACCACACGTAACCGTTCCAGCGAGGCCTGCAGACGAAGAAAATGCGCCTGCGGGGTTTCTTGCCCACAACACGCGCCAGCGCAGCGCTTCAGCGCGAAACGAAAACAGGCGCGCCCACGGCTTACCGGTTCAAGCCCCAGCAGGCCATAACACAATTTTTGTTCATCGGCGAGGTTCTGTAAGCTTTGCAGCGCCGCCCGACGGTTGGCGAAGAGGCCAAACAGGTTTGGCTCATGGGAAAAATCGACGCTGCGGGCGGAAACGACCTCAATCTTTTGTTCGCTCAACTGTAGCGAGCAAAGCTGGCGATTACGACGTAACCGCTTGTTAAACAGCGGCTGTTGTTCTTTGATCAGCCGTGCCTCCAGCAGCAACGCGCCCATTTCCCCAGCGGTGCAGATCCAGCTTATCCGCCGCGCCTGTCGCAGCATAGTGGCCTCGTCAGGCGTTCGCAGATGTGAAAGCACCCGGCTGCGAATATTCACGCTTTTACCGATATAAAGCGGCAGCGTATCGCTTTCGCTATGAAATACATAGACGCCCGGTAAGGCTGGCAATTCGCTGAGGAAAGGACGTAAATGTTCTGGATATTCGTAAATGGCCGCCGCTTCAAACTCAAGGCGGGGGGCTGATTGACGCCGTACCACAGTGATCTCCGTTAACTGGTTATTCATCCAGTATAACAGCGGATGGGTGATTAAAAAAGAGGCTGGGAAGAGAGGAGGCCGGATAGACGAGCGATATCCGGCACAACAGTAGAAGTACGCTTACCTTTTCCAAAAGTCGTCGAATACCGTAATCGGTAAACGGCGCTTATGTTCAGTTTTTACATACCAGCCTTCGATAGTTTTAGCGATGGCGGAGTCCAGCGTTTTGCCTTCCAGGTAATCGTCAATATTGTCATATGTTACGCCCAGCGCGGCTTCATCAGGCAGTGAAGGGCGGTCGTCTTCCAAATCGGCGGTGGGGACTTTTTTATACAGATGCTCAGGACAGCCCAGCGCTGCGAGAAGCTGTTTGCCCTGGCGTTTGTTAAGGCGATGAAGCGGGTTAATATCGGTACCGCCGTCGCCATATTTGGTGAAGAACCCGGTTATCGCTTCCGCCGCATGGTCGGTGCCCACCACGACGCCGTGAGTCATACCGGCGATGCTATATTGCGCTTTCATTCGCTCACGCGCTTTTTCATTGCCGCGAACAAAATCGCTCAGCTCAATTCCCGCTTCGCGCAGCGCCTGTTCGCTGGCGAGGACGGCGCCTTTAATATTGACGGTGAGTACTCTGTCCGGCTGAATAAAAGCAATGGCGTCCTGGCAATCCTGTTCATCGGCCTGTACGCCATAAGGCAGACGAACGGCGATAAACTGCAGCGCATTATCACCGGTCTCTTCTCGCAATTCGGCGATAGCCATCTGGCTGAGTTTCCCGGCCAGCGTCGAATCCTGCCCGCCGCTGATGCCTAACACCAGCGATTTCAAAAAGGGATAGGTTTTCAGGTACGCTTTAAGAAAATCCACGCTGCGGCGAATTTCTTCTTCAGGGTTGATATGCGGTTTCGCGCCAAGCGCCTGGATTATCTCTTGCTGCAGAGTCATTTAACCCCCTTCGACATTAAAAAAATGAATCTTTACCCTGTTAAAGCTAACCCTTCGCCGCTGAAACAACAAGGTTTGGCGGGCTAAGCGGTGTTTAAAACAACATGTCGCTGCGTTAGAGAATTTTCCGAAAGACTTTTTGTGGCGGGTCGCGGCTTGAAAAATATTCTGATGTATTCCAGGCTTACATAACACGCTGATAAACAAGAGGACGGAAAATGAACAAGAACGTAGCAGGAATTTTAAGCGCAGCGGCGGTAATGACTATGCTGGCAGGCTGTACGGCGTATGATCGTACAAAAGACCAATTTGTTGAGCCTGTCGTTAAAGATGTTAAAAAAGGAATGAGCAGGGCGCAAGTTGCGCAGATTGCGGGCAAACCGTCATCTGAAGTGAGCATGACTCATGCGCGCGGTACCTGTCAGACCTACATCCTGGGTCAACGTGATGGTAAAGCGGAAACCTACTTTGTTGCGCTGGATGATACCGGGCACGTGATTAACTCCGGCTACCAGACCTGTGCGGAGTACGACACTGACCCACAGGCGCCGAAGCAGTAACAACTGTACATTGCCTGAACATTCAAGGAAACCGGCCTGCGAGCCGGTTTTTTTGTGCCTGCCATAACCTTATTTATTATCGCGAATTATTTGCCCGAAATGTGAAGGGGGTCATAACGCTAGGTCAATGAGAGACAATTTAGTGGGTCAAGGAAATACCATCCGGCGGTCTGATCCCGTATACTCATTTCATCCACCTAAAAAAGTAAATCCGGTTACGCAAGTCGCCCAGAGTATGGATGCAGGTTGAGGCTTGCGGCGTATCTGGTTGACAGATAATCGCACATGAGGAAGGTTTTTATGGAAAAGAAACACATTTATCTGTTTTGTTCTGCGGGCATGTCAACATCGTTACTGGTATCAAAAATGCGCGCTCAGGCTGAAAAATATGAAGTGCCGGTGATTATTGAAGCATTCCCTGAAACCCTGGCCGGTGAAAAAGGCCCGGCAGCGGACGTCGTGTTATTAGGCCCGCAAATTGCTTATATGCTCCCCGAAATTCAGCGTTTATTACCCGGTAAACCGGTAGAAGTCATTGATTCAATGTTGTACGGCAAGGTAGATGGCTTAGGCGTGCTTAAAGCTGCGGTAGCGGCAATTAAAAAAGCCGCCGCGAATTAATTATTTTTTAATTTTTCCCGTCAAAGAGTTATTTCATACACTAACCGCAATATTTTATTGCGGTATTTAAGGGTATTTTTCTATGAGTAACGTTATTGCTTCACTTGAAAAGGTACTCCTTCCTTTTGCTGTAAAAATAGGAAAGCAGCCACACGTTAATGCAATCAAGAACGGCTTTATTCGTTTAATGCCATTAACCCTTGCGGGGGCGATGTTTGTATTAATTAATAACGTTTTCCTGAGCTTTGGGGAGGGGTCGTTTTTTTATTCCATGGGCATTCGGCTTGATGCCTCAACCATTGAAACTCTTAATGGATTGAAAGGCATCGGCGGGAACGTCTATAACGGCACATTGGGCATTATGTCGCTCATGGCGCCATTTTTTATCGGCATGGCGCTGGCGGAAGAGCGCAAGGTTGATGCGCTGGCCGCCGGACTGCTCTCCGTGGCGGCATTTATGACCGTAACGCCGTATAGTGTCGGCGAGGCCTATGCCGTAGGCGCTAACTGGCTGGGTGGTGCAAATATTATCTCCGGTATTATTATTGGCCTGGTGGTCGCGGAGATGTTTACATTTATTGTCCGGCGCAACTGGGTGATTAAGCTACCGGACAGCGTACCGGCTTCGGTGTCTCGTTCATTCTCAGCATTAATTCCCGGCTTTATTATTCTCTCTATTATGGGGATTATTGCTTGGGCGCTGTCTAATTACGGTTCTAACTTCCATCAGATTATTATGGACACTATCTCTACGCCGCTGGCATCGCTGGGTAGCGTGGTAGGGTGGGCATATGTCATTTTTGTACCGCTGCTGTGGTTCTTTGGTATTCATGGTTCGCTGGCGCTGACCGCGCTGGATAGCGGCATCATGACGCCCTGGGCGCTGGAAAACATCTCTATTTACCAGCAGTATGGCTCCGTCGATGCGGCGCTGGAAGCCGGTAAAACGTTCCATATCTGGGCGAAACCGATGCTGGATTCTTATATCTTCCTCGGTGGTAGCGGCGCAACGCTGGGTCTGATCATCGCTATCTTCCTGGCATCCCGTCGCGCGGACTATCGCCAGGTGGCAAAACTGGCGCTGCCGTCAGGTATCTTCCAGATTAACGAACCCATCCTGTTTGGCCTGCCGATTATTATGAACCCAGTGATGTTTATCCCCTTCATTCTGGTTCAGCCGATTCTGGCGGCGATTACGCTGGTGGCTTACTATTTGGGTATTATTCCGCCGATTACCAATATTGCGCCGTGGACCATGCCAACCGGGCTGGGGGCGTTCTTTAACACCAACGGCAGTGTCGCCGCGTTGCTGGTTGCGCTATTTAACCTGGCAGTCGCTACCCTGATTTATCTCCCCTTCGTGGTGGTGGCTAACAAAGCGCAGAACGCCATCGAGCAGGAAGAAAGCGAAGAAGATATCGCTAACGCACTGAAATTCTAAACTCCGCGTCGGCATGGGATGCCATGCCGGGCTGAATCAGAGGAAAGACTATGTTTGATCTTGAAAATGTTGTAGATAACCAGACAGCGACTGAGGAACTCGAAGAAGTCGTTATGGGGCTTATCATCAATTCTGGTCAGGCGCGCAGCCTGGCATATGGCGCGCTCAGAAAAGCGAAAGAAGGTGATTTTGAGGCGGCGAAAGCGATGATGGACCAGTCGCGCATAGCGCTCAATGAAGCGCATCTTGTGCAGACAAAACTCATCGAAGGCGATCAGGGCGAAGGCAAAATGAAAGTCAGTCTGGTCCTGGTTCACGCTCAGGATCATTTGATGACATCAATGCTGGCTCGTGAACTGATCGCCGAGTTGATTGAGCTCCATGAGAAACTGAAATAACAGGGGGCGGATGATGCAGCTACAGGTTAACGCAACGGAAATCAAAACGGTTTATGAGCAGCAGCTCTTCAATGGCAAAAATTTCCATGTGTTTATCTATAACAAGACGGAAAGCGTCACCGGGCTGCATCAGCACGACTACTATGAATTTACCCTGGTATTAACCGGACGTTATTACCAGGAGATTAACGGGAAGCGTGTGCTGCTGGAACGTGGAGATTTTGTTTTTATCCCGGTGGGGTCGAATCACCAAAGTTTCTATGAGTTTGGCGCAACGCGTATTCTGAACGTAGGAATTAGTAAACGTTTTTTTGAACAGCATTATCTTCCGTTACTGCCGTTTTGTTTTGTGGCATCGCAGGTATACAGGGCGAATAGCACCTTCCTTACCTATATTGAAACGGTGATTGCGTCGTTGAATTTTCGCGGCAATGGGCTCGACGAATTTATCGAAGTGGTGACATTTTATATTATAAACCGCTTACGCCATTACCGCGAAGAGCAGGTTTATGATGATATTCCACAATGGCTGAAAGCAACCGTGGAGATAATGCATGATAAAACGCAGTTTGGCGAACATGCGCTGGAAAATATGGTGCGCCTGTCGGCAAAATCCCAGGAGTATCTGACGCGCGCCACCCGACGTTATTACAGCAAAACGCCGATGCAAATCATTAATGAGATTCGCATTAATTTTGCCAAGAAACAGTTGGAAATGACCAACTATTCGGTTACGGATATTGCTTATGAAGCCGGGTATAGCAGTCCAAGTCTGTTTATTAAAACGTTTAAGAAGATGACCTCATTTACGCCGAATAGTTATCGGAAGCGATTGACGGAAATTAATGAGTAACGGTTTGCATTGCTCGATTAATTACATTTCACGCTTGCCCCAATAGCGCGGGGAACGTCACGCTATTTCTTACGAGCGGGCATAGCGTAATACATATCAGTGCCATACACTGAAGGGAGATATTATGAGCCAGAAATTAAAAGTCGTCACTATTGGTGGCGGGAGTAGCTACACCCCTGAATTACTTGAAGGCTTTATTAAACGCTACCATGAATTACCTGTCACCGAATTATGGCTGGTTGACGTTGAAGACGGGAAAGAGAAGCTGGGCATTATTTATGATCTCTGCCAGCGAATGATTGATAAAGCAGGCGTTCCGCTAAAATTGTATAAAACGCTGGATCGCCGGGAAGCGCTGAAAGACGCTAATTTTGTTACTACCCAGCTACGCGTTGGTCAACTCAAAGCCCGTGAACTGGACGAGCGTATCCCGCTTAGTCACGGCTATCTGGGGCAAGAAACCAACGGCGCTGGCGGTTTATTTAAAGGGTTGCGTACCATTCCGGTTATTTTTGACATCATTAAAGATGTTGAAGAATTATGTCCGAATGCGTGGGTCATTAACTTTACTAATCCGGCAGGGATGGTGACGGAAGCGGTTTATCGTCATACCAACTTTAAAAAGTTCATTGGCGTATGTAATATTCCTGTCGGCATGAAAATGTTTATTCATGACGTGCTGGCGCTGAATGAGACTGACGATCTTTCCATTGACCTGTTTGGTCTAAACCATATGGTCTTTATTAAAGATGTGCTGGTGAATGGCACCTCACGGCTCGCAGAATTACTGGATGGCGTGGCGTCCGGTCAGTTGAAAGCGTCAACCGTAAAAAATATCTTTGATCTGCCGTTTAGTGAAGGATTGATTCGCTCGCTGAACATGCTGCCGTGCTCTTATTTGTTGTATTACTTCAAGCAAAAAGAGATGCTGGCGATTGAAATGGGCGAATATTACAAAGGCGGCGCGCGCGCTCAGGTCGTACAAAAAGTGGAGAAACAACTCTTCGACTTGTACAAAAATCCTGAGCTAAACGTGAAGCCGAAAGAGCTTGAGCAACGCGGCGGCGCTTATTATTCCGATGCCGCTTGTGAAGTCATTAACGCTATTTATAATGACAAGCAGACTGAGCATTACGTTAATATTCCACATCATGGGCATGTCGAGAATATCCCGGCGGACTGGGCGGTGGAAATGACCTGCATTCTGGGACGCAATGGCGCGACGCCGCACCCGCGTATCACCCGTTTTGACGAAAAAGTGCTGGGGCTTATCCACACTATTAAAGGATTTGAGGTCGCGGCCAGCAATGCGGCGCTGAGCGGAAACTTTAATGATGTGCTGCTGGCGCTTAACCTGAGTCCGCTGGTGCATTCCGACCGCGACGCAGAAGTCCTGGCGCGTGAGCTCATTCTGGCGCATGAAAAATGGCTGCCTAATTTTGCCGCTTGCATCGAAGCGCTGAAAGGTAAGCACCACTGACAGAGGTAGGCTATGGAACGCGTGTTGATTGTGAATGCCGATGATTTTGGCCTGAGTAAAGGGCAAAATTACGGCATTGTTGAAGCATATCGCAACGGCGTTGTGACCTCCACGACGGCGCTGGTCAATGGCGAGGCTATTGACCATGCGGCGCAGCTTAGCCGCGAGCTGCCTGCGCTTGGGGTGGGAATGCATTTTGTTTTGACGTTAGGCAAACCGGTGTCAGAGATGCCGGGCCTGACGCGAGACGGCCTGTTGGGGAAATGGATCTGGCAAATGGCGGAGGAGGATACGCTTCCGCTGGATGAAATTGCGCATGAACTGGCGTGTCAGTATCAGCGTTTCATCGACGTATTTGGCCGCGAGCCAACGCATCTCGACAGTCACCATCATGTGCATATGTTCCCGCAAATTTTCCCCATCGTCGCCCGCTTTGCGGCGCAGCGCGGGATTGCGTTACGTATTGACCGCCAGACGGTGTTGAACGCAGACGATCTGCCGTCGGATTTGCGCAGCACTCAAGGATTTAGTAGTGAATTTTACGGCGAGGAGATCACCGAAGCGTGCTTTTTACGCATTCTGGATGCCTCGGCGCATCGAGGAGAAGCCTCTCTGGAGGTGATGTGTCATCCGGCGTTTGTGGATAACATTATTCGCCAGAGCGCCTATTGTTACCCCCGCTTAACTGAACTGGAGGTGTTGACGTCTGCGTCACTCAAGGCAGCGATTGCGGAACGTGGATATCGTCCTGGCAGTTTTCTTGATATTTAGCTCCTGAGTTTGCGGCGCAAGAATGCGCCGCATTTTTTGCCGTTTATGCAGGAATCGCGTTAATTTTCCCCGCACGCGACCAGACACGGTGTGCCGCCATCAGCGTCAGCAGAGTGTCCATAAAGTGGTGGTCAACGTTATCTGCCTCAACAAGTCCTTCTTCCCCCTGGCTATCAATGTTTAAAAGCGCCTTAAACCGTCGGGCGTCGCCTGCCAGTGCGATGGGCTTCAGATGTTTGTAGGCTTCCAGAAGGTAGTAACGGGCATCGCCGCAACTCTCGATATCGGCAATATTGCCGCACGGTACTATTACCGCATCGACCGTTAGCGACGGCGCGCCGGCAAAGGTTGCCGCAATAGTTAATGTTGAACCGTCATCAGCCGTTACTTCACCCATCCGTGAATAGAGCAGTTTTGCGTGGACGCCTTTGGCTTTTAAAGCCTGCAAAATGGTCAACAGTTCGGCGGCGTTAACCTTGTCGTTCAGCAGAATAGCGACCACTCGGCCTTTAACATCGCCGTCCGGCACCGCATACAGGCTGAGCGCCGGATCTTTTTTCAGACCGTTGACATCAGGAGGCGGGGCAATTTGCGTTTGCTCATGGGTGAGTGCAAAACCGAGATTATGCGCGACGCCCTGAGCCAGCGTGACATCAATATGCGCTAACTGATCGACCACCCGCTCCCGAATATACGCGCGGGCGACTTTACCCAGCTCAAAGCTGAACGCGTCAATAATATGCTGCTGCTCTATCGGCGTCTGACTGAGCCAGAACAGGCGAGGATGCGAGTAATATTCACCAAAAGAAGGGCTGCGTTCGCGGATTTTATTGCCATCCACCCGTTCCTGGTATGATTCGAAGCCGCCGCGTTTTGGCGCTGGCGGCGTTTCGCGCGGCCAGTTGTCATTAATGGAGTTCGGTTCATAGTTCGCCGGATTGGTGTCGATATCCATCCGGTGCATACCGTCACGCTGGAAGTTATGGTAGGGGCAGGTAGGGCGGTTAATCGGAATTTCGTGGAAGTTTGGCCCGCCCAGACGACTGATTTGCGTGTCGGTATAAGAGAACAGACGCCCCTGTAACAGCGGATCGTTGGTAAAATCAATGCCGGGAACAATATGTCCTGGATGAAATGCCGCCTGTTCGTTTTCAGCGAAAAAGTTATCCGGATTACGGTTTAACACCATTTTGCCGACGCGTTGTACTGGCACCAACTCTTCCGGAATCAGTTTGGTCGGATCGAGCAGATCAAAATCGAATTTAAATTCATCCTCTTCGGCAATGAGTTGTAGGCCCAGCTCGTATTCCGGGAAATCGCCCGCTTCGATGGCCTCCCACAGATCCCGGCGGTGAAAATCCGGATCGCGACCGGTCAGTTTTTGTGACTCATCCCATACCAGCGAGGCTTTACCTGCCAACGGTTTCCAGTGGAAACGGACAAAGGTCGCTTTCCCTTGTGCATTGATCAGACGGAAGGTGTGAATGCCGAACCCTTCCATCGTCCGATAACTGCGTGGAATGCCGCGATCCGACATTGCCCACATGACGTTGTGCAGCGTCTCTGGCTGTAAGGAAACATAGTCCCAGAAGGTGTCGTGCGCGCTCTGTCCTTGCGGAATAGCCCAATGAGGTTCGGGCTTAACGGCGTGCACAAAATCCGGAAACTTATGCGCATCCTGGATAAAAAAGATCGGCGTGTTATTACCGACGAGATCGAAAATTCCCTCTTCGGTATAAAATTTGGTCGCAAAACCGCGGATATCACGTACGGTATCAGCAGATCCCGCGCCGCCCTGTACTGTCGAAAAGCGAACAAAGACCGGGGTAATTTTCTGTGGATCGCACAGAAACGCGGCTTTCGTGATGTCGCTCAGGTCTTTATATGGCTGGAAATAGCCGTGCGCTGCAGATCCGCGGGCGTGAACGATCCTCTCCGGGATACGCTCATGGTCAAAGTGGGTAATTTTTTCGCGCAGGATAAAATCTTCCAACAGCGTAGGGCCACGGCTGCCGGCGCGAAGAGAATTTTGATCGTCGGCGATGCGCACGCCCTGATTGGTGGTCAGCGCATAATTTTCGCTGCCTTTACGAAAGGCGTCGAGGGCGGTGAGCTTATCATTCGCGGTCTCGGGCGCTTTTAAGCTGCCGGGGGCCGTTGGTTGCGCGCCCGGCGGCGTCGGTTCTGGCGTGGGGCGATGTGAACCGTCTGACGGCGCCAGGGAGTCCAGGCCGGGCTGTGATTCACGGGTATCATGCACGGGGGACTGATGGGGGGATTTCTCATTATGCGACATTGAACTCGTCTCCTGCTTTCATCACTGAAATGGGCGTGGTAGTAGTCAAAATCACTCTAACTATAGAACATTTCAGCAATTATGCCGGGGGAGAGCGGAACAGCAGACAGGGTATAACAGGGAAATCGCACGCGCGGAACAGGACGTCGGGGGCGAAGATCGGCTAAAATAGTGTTTTTCTGATTTTTAGCCTTAGCCTCTTTTAGTGAAGCATTAATGATGAAACCTCTTCGCCAGCAAAATCGCCAGATTATTAGCTATATTCCGCGTGTTGAACCCGCGCCGCCGGAACATGCGATAAAAATGGATACGTTTCGCGACGTCTGGATACTGCGCGGTAAATATGTTGCCTTTGTTCTGACGGGGGAGTCATTTCAACGGTCGCCCGCCTTTAGCGTGCCAGAATCGGCGCAACGTTGGGCGAATCAGGTTCGCCAGGAAAACGAAATCGCTGACTAAGAAAAAAACAAAACGCCGGTACTGGAGACCGGCGTTTTTAGTGACAGACATTTTGAGTTGCTGATCGTCGTGTCTCTGACGATGTGAACGCCCGATAATGTATTATCGATGCGCCAGTTCAGCGTCTTCTTCGCTATCGAGAATGGTTTTATCGGTCTGCTTCAGCCACTGGCTGGTCAGCGTACCCGCGGTCATTGAGCCGCTCACGTTCAGTGCGGTACGGCCCATATCAATCAACGGTTCGACGGAGATTAACAGCGCGACCAGCGTGACCGGTAAGCCCATGGCAGGCAGCACAATCAGCGCGGCGAAGGTCGCGCCGCCGCCAACGCCGGCAACACCCGCCGAACTTACGGTAACGATACCCACCAGCGTGGCTATCCATACGGGGTCTAAGGGGTTGATGCCGACCGTCGGCGCAACCATTACCGCCAACATCGCAGGATAAAGACCGGCACAACCGTTTTGGCCGATGGTCGCGCCAAAAGAGGCAGCAAAGCTGGCGATGGACTCCGGCACGCCCAGGCGGCGGGTTTGCGCTTCGACATTAAGTGGAATGGAGGCGGCGCTGGAACGGCTGGTAAAGGCAAATGTCAGCACCGGCCACACCTTGCGGAAATATTTCAGCGGGCTAATCCCGTTCACGCCCAATAGTATGCCGTGAACCACAAACATTATCGCCAGACCAAGATATGACGCTACCACGAAGCTTCCAAGCTTAATGATGTCCTGCAGATTAGAGCCGGCAACCACTTTCGTCATCAGCGCCAGTACGCCGTAAGGCGTAAGTTGCATCACCAGACGCACCAGCTTCATCACCCAGCTTTGCAGGGTATCGATAGCAACAAGCACACGCTCGCCTTTTGGCGCATCATCTTTCAGCAGTTTAAGCGCGGCCACGCCCAGGAATGCGGCGAAAATCACCACGCTGATAATAGACGTAGGATTTGCGCCAGTCAGATCCGCAAACGGATTTTTCGGTACAAAAGACAGCACCAGTTGCGGCACGCTGAGATCGGCCACTTTGCCGACATAGCTCGTCTCAATGGCATTCAGACGCGCGGTTTCCGCGCCGCCCTGAACCAGACCTTCCGCCGTCAGTCCGAACAGATTGGTGACCAGCACGCCCACCAGCGCTGCGATAAGGGTAGTAAACAGCAGCGTGCCGATAGTCAGAAAACTGATTTTCCCCAATTGAGAGGCGTTATGCAGTCGTGCCACGGCGCTTAAAATAGAGGCGAATACCAGCGGCATCACAATCATTTGTAGCAATTGCACATAGCCGTTGCCGACAATATTGAACCACTGAATGGAGTCTTTTAACACCTGACTGTCAGCGCCATAAATGGTGTGCAGGGCCAGACCAAAGACCACGCCCATCACAAGGCCGACAAGTACTTTTTTAGCCAGACTCCACTGTTTATGACGGGCCTGCGCCAGTACAAACAGCAGAATGACGAACACCGCAATGTTCGCAATTAATGGAAAATTCATCCCCGTTCTCCTGATTTTTTTATTATGAAGCGCTGTGTTTTAGCGATTCTGTTCGCGCAAGATTAGCAGAACTGTGAACTGGCTCTTATATTCAAATGGAATGGTTTATACCAAAAATGACTTTGGCGTTGATTTACTAATCAATCTGGTGATTTATAAAACGATTGAACTGCATTTGCAGGATAGTGATCATCTGCGAAGACCAGCGTATGACGTTGTTTTCCGGCATGGACTGCGGCATCCACACCGCCCAGGCAAACAACGCCATACATAAAAATCGCTCCAGCTGATTGCCTTTGCGCGGCGCCAGAATAGGCAGGCGGAAACGCCAGCGGCACGGCCACAGTAAGGGAACGCCTGCGGGGGTGAGCATATCCGCGACGATATGGCTTAAATAGCCAAGTACCATGCCTTGCAGCGCATCCGCCGGGATAATCCACGTATCCGGTACCTTGAGATAAAAGGTCGCCAGTAGGGCAAAGACCGCCAGCAGACTATGGGTAAACCCCCGGTGACCGAACGCGCGGGCGATTGGTTTTGATACCCATTTCAGGCGCTGACCAAGAAAAGATTTGGGGTGGTCGATATCCGGCAGCAGACAGGTCAAAATAGCCGAAGGAATAATATGCCACCAGTCGCCGTGCGCAAGGACGGGCGTTAACTCGGCATTCTTGGCGAAAACCGCGCTGGCTATAGAAAAAAGAAGGTGTCCTTCCGCCGTCATGATAAAACCCATTAAACTGTCAATTCATACAGTATAGGGTTTTTATACAGTAGGCGGAAGTGGTGACGTTGTAACTCTTTGTCTCTGTCAAAGCCGCTTGCCGTCTGGCTCAGCGGCTAATTGCCCGTTGACTTTGTTTCGGAAACATCTTAACCGAGTAGATGCGCCGCCGTCAGCTCTGTCAGTGAGTTAAGTTTGACATTCGCCAGCGCAAAGCGCGGATCATGCTGGTTTTCTTCTGCTGGCACCACAATGGCGCGCATTCGCGCCGCCTTTGCCGCGATTAAACCATTCACCGAATCTTCCAGCGCCACGCAGGTTAATGGATCAACGCCTAATTTGGCCGCACAATCCAGATAGACCTGCGGGTGCGGTTTGCTGTAGGGCAATTTTTCTGCAGAAGCCAGCGCGTCAAAACTGTCGCGCAGTTCGAACATGGTGAGCACTTTTTCCAGCATATGCAGCGGCGATGCCGAGGCAAGCCCCACTAATAGCCCCTGCGCTTTACACAGCGCCACAGCTTCGCGCACACCCGGCAAAAGAGGGCGCGTCTCTTCGATAAGCGTAATCGCGCGGGCAATAACACGGTTTGTCACTTCCTGGCGATCGGGGCCGCTCCACGGTTGCTGCGCAAACCAGAGATCGACAACCATATCAATGCGTAGCCCAAGCGTGTCTGGCAGCTCATGGCGCCGAGTAATATCTACGCCTAAACTTGCCATCACGTCCAGTTCAGCGCGATCCCAGAGCGGTTCGGAATCGATCAGTAGTCCATCCATATCGAAAATTGCAGCAAGAATTTGACGTGGGGTTGACATCACAACCTCTCCTGTTGAGATTAAAAAATAACGAATTAAGCGTTCATTATGACCATGTTCTTAGTATATCGCCCTTAAAGATCAGGCGAAAACGGGAATCAACAGGTAGACTTAGGCCAAAACGACGCGTCTTTATCAAGGGGAACTCATGACGTATCAACAAGCTGGACGCATTGCAATCCTAAAAAGAGTTGTTGGGTGGGTTATTTTTATTCCGGCACTGCTTTCCACGCTCATCTCAGTCCTTAAATTTATGTATGCGCACAGTGAAAAGCAGGAGGGGATAAATGCGGTAATGCTGGATTTTACCCACGTAATGATAGACATGATGCGCGTGAATACGCCGTTTCTGAATGTTTTTTGGTTCAACTCGCCGACGCCGAATTTTCAGGGAAGCCTGAATATCGGTTTCTGGCTCATTTTTATTCTGATTTTTGTCGGGCTGGCGATGCAGGATTCCGGCGCCAGAATGAGCCGCCAGTCACGTTTTTTGCGTGAAGGCGTGGAAGATCAGTTGATCCTGGAAAAAGCAAAAGGCGCGGAAGGACTAACGCGTGAGCAGATAGAGTCACGTATCGTGGTGCCGCACCATACCATCTTTTTACAGTTTTTCCCGCTCTATATTTTGCCGGTCATTATTATCGTGCTCGGCTACTTTTTCTTTTCCTTGTTAGGTTTCATGTAAACTGAAAAATGCCGGATAGCGCGTATCCGGCATGGGCTGTACCTATACCGCAAGCAGCCGATCCATCGCTTTTTGCGCAGTGGCCAGGTGCTGACCGCCAAACAGCCTTGCCCGATTAAGCAGGGTGTAGAGCTGGTAAATCGGCTGCCTGTCGAGAAAATCCAGCGGTAGCGGCGAAACGGACTGATAGCCATCATAAATCTGCGGTGGCTGATCGGTATGCAGCGGTAGCATCGCCAGATCGCATTCTCTGTCGCCCCAATAGCAGGCTGGATCGAAGATATAGGGGCCGTCAGGGCCAAGCGCGCAGTTCGCCGACCATAGATCGCCATGCAAAAGAGAAGGCTGCGGTTGATGCGACGCCAGACGTTGCTGAACATGTTCAACAATGGCGTCAATATTACCAAAAGTAATGCCTTTTTCCGCAGCGAGTTCAAGCTGCCAGCCAATGCGCTGTTCGGCGAAAAAAGTCGACCAACGGCGTTGCCAGGTATTCGGCTGCGGCGTGGTAGAGAGCGCGTTATCAAAATCGAGGCCGAATTGAGGTTGGTCGCTCCATTGGTGCAGGCGCGCCAGCTGTTGCCCAAGAATAAACGCATTATGGGCATCCAGCGGGCGGGGCGAGAGGTAGTCCATGACTAAAAAGCTGTAATCCCGATCCGAACCTACCGCCCATACCTTAGGCACAACAACGGTTTTACTGCGGGAGAGCAGCTCCAGCTGATCGGCTTCTGCGGTAAAACCGCGGAGCATTTCTCGTTCATCGCACTTCACGAAAAAATCATGGCCTGCATAACGTAAATGCCATGCGGCATGAACTTCTCCGCCTGGCAGTTCATTACGCAGTTCGATTTCGCCTTCACCGACTTGCTCGCTTAAAAGACGACTGATAGCTTGCCACATAATGTCTCTCCCCACGTTGTCTGCCAGATCATAAGGTTAGCGCAAAAATGCGGTTAAAAAATACGAACTAACGCACATCGCGGACGCGCCGCGGCGGGAATGGCACTTATTGTGCGTTTTTACTCCACGCCTCCCAGGTCGCCACGGTAATGTCGACATCCTTATCTAACGCGCTTTTCGCAAGTCCGGCGACAAGCGCTTTGATTTCATCAGCGCTCTGAGCGCTAACAAAGCCAAACGTATTGGTGCCGAGCTCATGCACATTCCCTTCATCGTCCGTTAATGTCAGCAAAAAACCGCTACGCGTCAGATGGTTATTGAGTTCGTTAATCTCGGTCAGGGAATCTTCATGGAAGGTTACGGTAATAACATAACGGGTAATATCGCCACTGGCCATCGTTCACCTCGTTGGGAGCAACTGTGTTTTTAACAGCGGCGGATGCGCCGCCCGTTAACCGATTTTCCGGTATCCCCCTCGGCGAGGGGGAAACGATTATTGCGCGGAAAGATAGGCGTATATTTTTTGGGTATCGTCACGAGAACACAGACGCGTACCTTGATTGAGCGTAGCAGCGCTGCCTGCCGCCACACCGAAGCGCACCATCTCTTCCAGCGACGCGTCTTGCGCCAGTTTTAACGTCATCGCGCCTACCATACTGTCGCCTGCGCCGACAGTACTTTGACTTTTCACCGGGGGAGGAACAACCTGGATGCAATTCTCACTGTCTATGCCCAGCGCCCCTTGCGGCCCCAGAGAGACCACTACCCGGCGAGCCTTGCCGCTTTGCACTAATTCCTGGGCCGCTTTACGCACATCATCAGGCTGCGTCAGATCGCGATTAACCAACGCGCTCAATTCTTTCAGGTTCGGTTTCACCAGTTCGATATCGCCAAGCGCCAGCGCGGCGGTGAGCGCGTCGCCAGAGCTATCAATAATGCAGCGAATGCCTTGCTTCTGCGCGGCGGAAATCAGTTGCGTGAGTTTCTCGACCTTAACGCCGGGCGGAAGGCTGCCGCTGATAACCAGAATTGCCCCGGATTCAATTTCCAGTACCTGTTCTTCAAGCTGGCGAAATTCGTCATCGTCCAGCGTGGCGCCGGGCATAACAAAACGATACTGTTCGCCGCTGGACTCGACGTGGACGTGCAGGTTCTGACGCGTCCAGTCCTTCGCATCGACGGTAGACACGGGGACATTTTCGTCAGCCAGTAGTGCGACAAGATGTTCGCCGGTAGCGCCGCCAGCCGGGAAAATTGCGGTCGCGGTGCCGCCAAGATGCGCAATGGCGCGAGCGACATTAATACCCCCGCCGCCGGGTTCGAATACCGGCGCGGAGCACCGCAGTTTACCTTCGGGATAAATTTGCGGCGTGATTGTTGCGCTATCGAGAGAGGGCGCAAGCGTCAACGTATAGATACGTACCATCGTTACCTCCTGTTAGGCTGATTTCAGTCTGGCACTTAATCCCCGGAAAGTGAAGGAATTAACAATATGATTTTCCGGATCTTTATTTAAAGAAGTGCGATGTAAAGTTATATAAATAAATGAATGCTTCGGGAGGGTTCTTATTCAAAAAATGAAATAGTAATTGATTGCTATGTTATTCGGGGCTTCTTATAATTCGCTACCTTTCCAGGGGCGTTTGTCATTGATCCCTATGAAAGTTTCCGGGACCGTCGTGGTCTCTTTTTTAGTTGTACGGACTCTATATAAATGAAGCTTTTGAAGGCAGTACCCGCTGTAGTTATGCTGGCGGGTGGCGTGTTCGCGTCTCTGTATGCCGCCGCCGATGATTCCGTTTTTACTGTCATGGATGATCCCTCCACCGCGAAAAAACCTTTTGAAGGTAATCTGAATGCGGGCTACCTTGCTCAGTCAGGCAATACTAAAAGTTCTTCCTTAACGGCTGACACGGCGATGACCTGGTATGGACAACGTACCGCCTGGTCATTATGGGGCAATGCCAGCAATACCTCCTCTAATGATGAACGCTCTTCAGAAAAATATGCGGTAGGCGCGCGTAACCGTTTTAATATGACGGATTATGATTATACCTTTGGCCAGGCCAGTTGGCTGACAGACCGTTTCAACGGTTATCGTCAGCGCGACGTACTGACCGCCGGTTACGGGCGGCAGTTCCTTAATGGTCCAGTGCACAGCTTCCGTTTTGAATTCGGTCCAGGGGTTCGCTATGACGAACATACGGACGATACCACTGAAACGCAGCCGTTGGGTTATGCTTCCGGCAGCTATGCCTGGCAGTTAACTGACAATGCTAAGTTTACACAGGGGGTGTCAGTATTTGGCGCAGAAGACACCACACTAAATTCGGAAACAGCCCTCAATGTCGCCATTAACGAACATTTTGGTCTAAAGGTGGGGTATAATTTAACGTGGAACTCGCAGCCGCCTGAATCAGCGCCGGAACATACCGATCGTCGCACTACGGTAACGCTGGGCTATAAGATGTAATATTGCGCCGGGTTACGTTACGTAACCCGGTTATTCTGTGGTGACGCCTCAGAAGAAGAAGGTGATGTCGCCGTTGATATAAGAATAGTCGTCTCCGGTGCGAAATTCCGACGTGACTTTGTTTAAAGAAAGAGAGAATGCGACGGGAGAATAGCCGATGGTAGCACCGACGCGATATTCATCCACGGTTTTATTAATATCCACCGTTTCCATTTTTGTTTGCAGCGTTTTCCCCTGTAACGTGTAGTTTTTATCAACTTCCCTGCGCTCAACGCCAGCAAATACCTTATAGATCAATCCCTCTTTTTGAGTGTGTATTAATCCTCGGCGGGACAGTAACCCAAACCCATTATCAGAGTTAAAGGTCTTATCATTTCCCAGCGCAACGGTTGCGCCGTACCCTAAATACTGGAAGAGATTGCCGCCGACAGCAGAGACTTCTGGATAGAAGCCCACATTGACACCCAGAATATCAATAGCTGGCGTAAGGGAGACCATTCCTTTTGCCGTATAACCATAACGGTTTTCAATTTGATCCTGCCAGGCAGGGTATTTTTCTGCGCCTATTATTCGATGCGCCCGATTCTGAACCTCCTGACCGCCTGCGTCAGGACCAATAACGCCGATATCGGTACCTAAACGATAACGTAACCAATTGGTGGCTAATGAATTCCACTCCAGTCCGGTATGAAGAAAGGCGCTGAACGCGCGGTCGCCTTTGACGGCTTCAGGCTTTCTCTTATTGGCACCTGATGGAGAATAAATATCTTGCGCGATATGAAAAGAGAGTTGACTGGCGTCAGTGAGATCGTGGCTGTAGCCTAAAAAGAGCCCGGCAGTATAATCACCCCGGTCTGCAGCCGGGTGCCCATAAAGGGCATTTAAGGATGGTTGAAATATACCTGCATCATCATTCGCCACTGAAATAGCAAGGCTACTGGCATTGGCCATTGTGGTCGTACTGAGTATGGCGGCAATCATCGTTGCGCAATAGCTGTATTTGTTCACTTTTTACCCCTGAATATGAAAGTGAATACTCTTATTTTTACAAAGTAATAAGCACAGCAGCATGATGCGCAGTGCCTATTAAACCTTTAAATATAACTAAACTCCTGCCAGCAGCGAGTCATTGAGAGGATACGTTGCCTTAATGTTGAAAAATGGTGTTAAAAAACATGCGCCAGATATTATTGAATATCCATTTTTCATTCGCTATCTGAGTGCGAGAAATTATTGGCTTCACGATTATGCATATAATACGATGTTTTTTGGTATCAATATGAATATCACGTTGTATTCTTTTGAGCTCATTTTCTATGATGGCTTCGATGTTTATCTGTTATTAATTTTTACCGTGATAGTGTTGTCTTTAATGATGAGCGCATCTAACGGCTGGCAGGGTAATATAACCAAATTATTGCTACCTGAATTATTAGGGCAGTTATTATTAAGAAAGAAAAAATGAATAAAACCATTAATCTGCTAAAATTACTGCCCGTAGTATTATTAAGCGCATGTACTACATCGTATCCTCCCCAGGATACAACATCGGCACCCGAGTTACCCCATCGTAACGTACTCGTTCAGCAACCTGATAACTGTAGCGTTGGCTGTCCTCAAGGAGGAAGTCAACAAACAATCTATCGCCATGTCTATACGCTCAATAATAATAGCGCCACGAAATTTGCCAACTGGGTTGCCTATAGCGTGACAAAGACCAGCCAGGCAAGCGGTCGCCCGCGGAACTGGGCGCAGGACCCCGATTTACCGCCCTCGGATACGTTGGCCCCTTCGGCCTATAAAAATGCCCATACGCTATTAAAAGTCGACAGGGGACACCAGGCCCCGTTGGCAGGATTGGGCGGCGTATCGGACTGGCCGTCGTTAAATTATTTATCAAATATTACTCCGCAGAAATCCGCCCTGAATCAGGGAGCATGGGCTGCACTGGAAAACCGGGTGCGCGAACTTGCCAAACAGGCTGATGTATCTGTAGTGCACGTAGTGACCGGCCCCCTTTTTGAGCGGCATATCGCCACATTGCCAGAAGATGCGACGGTAGAAATTCCCAGCGGGTACTGGAAGGTTTTATTCACCGGAACGGCGCCGTCAAAAAGTGAAGGAAATTACGCTGCGTTTATTATGGATCAGAATACACCCCGTTCGGCGAATTTTTGCGACTATCAGGTTACCGTGGAGGCTATCGAACATAAAACGAAGCCAGTGCTGACGCTGTGGTCTGCCTTGCCTGAAGCGGTAGCCAGCGAGGTGAAAACGACAAAGGGGAGTCTGGCGCAGAAGTTAGGTTGTCGATGAGAAGCGCTATACGGCGCGTAGAAAGATAACGGAGAAACTCTGTCAAGAGCCTTGATTTGCTACAGAGTGATGCAATCTCCCTTTTTTTAGTGTTACCATCGTCATGCCGGACGAAAATAGCGATTTTCGTCTGTGTCGAAGGTTGTGCGCCAATTTAGCAATGGTTGGCTAGATGGATACACAACTCACTGTCAATAAATTCATTTTCTCTTTGTATGTGATCTTGCGTATGGGTCACCACTGCAAATAAGGATATAACATGCCTGTTATTACTCTTCCTGATGGCAGCCAACGCCATTATGACCACCCTGTAAGCCCGATGGATGTTGCTCTGGACATTGGTCCTGGCCTGGCGAAAGCCACCATTGCGGGCCGTGTGAATGGCGAGCTGGTTGATGCTTCCGATCTGATTGAAAATGATGCGACGCTTTCCATCATCACCGCAAAAGATGAAGAGGGTCTGGAGATCATTCGTCACTCTTGCGCGCATCTGTTAGGTCACGCAATCAAGCAACTTTGGCCGCACACGAAAATGGCGATCGGCCCGGTTGTCGACAACGGTTTTTACTATGACGTTGATCTTGACCGCACGCTAACTCAGGAAGATGTCGAAGCGCTCGAAAAGCGGATGCATGAGCTCGCCGAGAAAAATTACGACGTTATCAAGAAGAAAGTCAGCTGGCACGAAGCGCGTGAAACCTTCGTGAAGCGTGGTGAAAGCTACAAAGTTTCCATTCTTGATGAAAATATCGCTCATGATGACAAGCCAGGCTTGTACCATCATGAAGAATATGTCGACATGTGTCGTGGTCCGCACGTGCCGAATATGCGTTTCTGCCATCACTTTAAACTGATGAAAACTGCCGGCGCATACTGGCGCGGTGACAGCAATAATAAGATGTTGCAGCGTATTTACGGTACGGCATGGGCAGATAAAAAAGCCCTGAACGCTTATCTGCAGCGCCTGGAAGAGGCCGCAAAACGCGACCACCGTAAAATTGGTAAGCAGCTCGACCTGTATCATATGCAGGAAGAAGCGCCGGGCATGGTGTTCTGGCATAACGACGGCTGGACTATCTTCCGCGAGCTGGAGGTCTTTGTTCGTTCTAAACTCAAAGAGTACCAGTATCAAGAAGTTAAAGGCCCGTTCATGATGGACCGTGTGCTGTGGGAAAAAACCGGGCACTGGGACAACTATAAAGATGCGATGTTCACCACATCTTCAGAAAACCGCGAATATTGCATCAAGCCGATGAACTGCCCGGGCCACGTTCAGATCTTTAACCAGGGTCTGAAATCCTATCGTGATTTGCCGCTGCGTATGGCGGAATTCGGTAGCTGCCACCGTAACGAGCCATCAGGCGCGCTGCATGGTCTGATGCGCGTACGCGGCTTTACGCAGGATGATGCGCATATCTTCTGCACCGAAGAGCAGATCCGCGATGAAGTTAACGCTTGTATTCGTATGGTCTACGATATGTACAGCACCTTTGGCTTCGAGAAGATCGTCGTCAAGCTTTCCACTCGTCCTGACAAGCGTATCGGCAGCGATGAGATGTGGGATCGTGCTGAGGCGGATCTGGCGGTTGCGCTGGAAGAAAATAATATCCCGTTTGAGTATCAACTGGGTGAAGGCGCATTCTACGGTCCGAAAATTGAATTTACCTTATATGACTGCCTCGATCGTGCATGGCAGTGCGGTACAGTACAGCTGGACTTCTCCTTACCGTCTCGTCTGAGCGCCTCCTATGTAGGCGAAGACAACGAGCGTAAGGTGCCGGTAATGATTCACCGTGCGATTCTTGGGTCGATGGAGCGCTTCATCGGTATCCTGACCGAAGAGTTCGCTGGTTTCTTCCCGACATGGCTCGCGCCTGTTCAGGTAGTCGTGATGAATATTACCGATTCGCAGTCTGAATACGTTAACGAATTGACGCAGAAACTACAAAATGCGGGCATTCGTGTAAAAGCAGACTTGAGAAATGAGAAGATTGGCTTTAAAATCCGCGAGCACACTTTACGTCGTGTCCCTTATATGTTGGTCTGTGGTGATAAAGAGGTGGAAGCAGGCAAAGTTGCCGTTCGCACCCGCCGCGGTAAAGACCTGGGCAGCCTGGACGTAAATGACGTGATTGAGAAGCTGCAACAAGAGATTCGCAGCCGCAGTCTTCAACAACTGGAGGAATAAAGTATTAAAGGCGGAAAACGAGTTCAAACGGCGCGTCCGAATCGTATTAATAGCGAAATTCGCGCGCAAGAAGTTCGCTTAACAGGTCTGGAAGGCGAGCAGCTTGGTATTGTGAGTCTGAGAGAAGCTCTGGAAAAAGCTGAAGAAGCCGGAGTAGACTTAGTCGAAATCAGCCCTAACGCCGAGCCGCCGGTTTGTCGTATAATGGATTACGGCAAATTCCTCTATGAAAAGAGTAAGTCTTCTAAGGAACAGAAGAAAAAGCAAAAAGTTATCCAGGTGAAGGAAATTAAATTCCGTCCTGGGACAGATGAAGGCGACTATCAGGTAAAACTCCGCAGCCTGATTCGCTTTCTCGAAGAGGGCGATAAGGCCAAAATCACGCTGCGTTTCCGCGGTCGTGAAATGGCCCACCAGCAAATCGGTATGGAAGTGCTTAATCGCGTGAAAGACGATTTGCAAGAACTGGCAGTGGTCGAATCCTTCCCAACGAAGATCGAAGGCCGTCAGATGATCATGGTGCTTGCTCCTAAGAAGAAACAGTAAGGCCTTCAAGTAACAATTCTGTGAAGCCTTCGGGCTTCACAGGTTTTGTTCGCCTATGTTTCGTTTATTAACAATGCGAAGTGGAAGTTATTAAAATGCCAAAAATTAAGACCGTACGCGGTGCTGCTAAGCGCTTCAAAAAAACCGGTAAAGGTGGTTTTAAGCACAAGCACGCTAACCTGCGTCACATTCTGACCAAAAAAGCGACTAAACGTAAACGTCACCTGCGTCCGAAAGCCATGGTTTCTAAAGGCGATCTGGGCCTGGTTATCGCGTGCCTGCCGTACGCATAAGCCGTTAACGTTTTTAACTTTTTAATTAGAATAGATACAGGAGAGCACATATGGCTCGCGTAAAACGTGGTGTAATTGCACGCGCACGTCACAAGAAAATTTTGAAACAAGCCAAAGGCTACTACGGTGCGCGTTCTCGCGTATACCGCGTTGCCTTCCAGGCAGTTATCAAAGCTGGTCAGTATGCTTACCGTGACCGTCGTCAACGTAAGCGTCAGTTCCGTCAACTGTGGATTGCGCGTATCAACGCAGCAGCACGTCAGAACGGTATTTCTTACAGCAAATTCATCAACGGCCTGAAAAAAGCCTCTGTTGAAATCGACCGTAAGATCCTGGCTGATATCGCCGTATTCGACAAAGTCGCGTTCACCGCGCTGGTTGAAAAAGCGAAAGCAGCTCTGGCATAAGCCAGTGAAAAGAGGGAGCCTGGCTCCCTCTCTTTTATTTACTGTTCAGTGAGTTGACAATTGACCTGTAACCCTTTTCAATAAAGGATATTTGGTTTTACCACATAAGGTAACGCAAGCATGAACGCTGCTATTTTCCGTTTCTTTTTTTACTTTAGCACCTGATCCCAGGAGGCTAGCGCGTGAAAAACGAAACGAAAAACAGCGCAAAAAAGCCTCCTGATGGAGGCTTTTTTTGTATCTGAAATCGAGAGATTACGTCCAATGAACCGGTGTCTTCACCGACACAATGAGGAAAACCATGTCACATCTCGCAGAGCTGGTTGCCAATGCAGCGGCCGCCATTAACCAGGCGTCAGATGTTGCCGCGTTAGACAATGTACGCGTCGAATATTTGGGCAAGAAAGGGCATTTAACCCTTCAGATGACGACCCTACGCGATCTGCCGCCGGAAGAGCGTCCGGCAGCCGGGGCAGTCATTAACGCCGCGAAAGAGCAGGTACAACAGGCGCTTAACGCGCGTAAAGCCGAGCTGGAAAGCGCAGCGCTTAACGCCCGTCTGGCCGCTGAAACCATCGATATCTCCCTGCCGGGGCGCCGTATTGAGAACGGCGGTCTGCATCCGGTCACGCGTACCATTGACCGTATTGAAAGTTTCTTCGGTGAGCTTGGTTTTACCGTGGCGACTGGCCCGGAAATCGAAGATGACTACCATAACTTCGACGCGTTAAACATTCCGGGTCATCACCCGGCCCGCGCCGATCATGATACCTTCTGGTTTGACGCGACCCGTCTGCTGCGGACCCAGACGTCTGGCGTCCAGATCCGGACGATGAAAGCGCAGCAACCGCCGATCCGTATTATTGCGCCGGGCCGTGTATACCGTAATGACTACGACCAGACGCATACTCCGATGTTCCATCAGATGGAAGGTCTGATTGTTGATACCAACATCAGCTTCACCAACCTCAAAGGTACGCTGCACGACTTCCTGCGTAATTTCTTTGAGGAGGATCTGCAGATTCGCTTCCGTCCTTCTTATTTTCCGTTTACCGAACCTTCTGCGGAAGTGGATGTGATGGGTAAAAACGGTAAATGGCTGGAGGTGCTGGGCTGCGGGATGGTGCATCCGAATGTGCTGCGTAATGTCGGTATCGATCCGGAAATCTATTCTGGCTTCGCTTTTGGTATGGGGATGGAACGTCTGACCATGTTGCGTTACGGCGTCACCGACCTGCGTTCATTCTTCGAAAACGATCTGCGTTTCCTTAAACAGTTTAAATAAAGGCAGGATAAAACAATGAAATTCAGCGAACTGTGGTTACGCGAGTGGGTTAACCCGGCAATTGATAGCGATGCGTTGGCTAACCAGATTACGATGGCTGGCCTGGAAGTAGACGGCGTTGAGCCGGTCGCGGGAAGCTTCAATGGCGTTGTGGTTGGGGAAGTGGTTGAGTGCGTCCAGCATCCGAACGCTGACAAATTGCGTGTAACGAAAGTCAACGTTGGCGGAGAACGCCTGTTGGATATCGTCTGCGGCGCGCCAAACTGTCGTCAGGGGCTGAAAGTAGCGGTGGCCACCATTGGCGCCATCCTGCCGGGCGATTTCAAAATTAAAGCGGCGAAACTGCGCGGCGAACCGTCTGAAGGGATGCTGTGCTCCTTCTCCGAACTGGGGATTTCCGACGATCACAGCGGCATTATCGAACTGCCGGCGGATGCGCCGCTGGGTACCGATATCCGTGAATACCTGAAGCTTGACGACAATACCATCGAAATTAGCGTCACGCCGAACCGTGCGGATTGCTTAGGTATCATCGGCGTTGCGCGTGATGTGGCGGTACTGAACAAAGCGCCGCTCCAGGAGCCTGAAATGGTGCCGGTTACGGCAACCATCAGCGATACGCTGCCGATTACGGTAGAGGCCGCTGATGCGTGTCCTCGCTATCTTGGTCGGGTGGTAAAAGGCATCAATGTTAACGCGCCGACGCCGCTGTGGATGAAAGAGAAACTGCGTCGCTGCGGTATTCGCTCCATCGATGCGGTGGTTGACGTCACGAACTATGTGCTGCTCGAACTGGGTCAGCCAATGCATGCTTTCGATAAAGATCGCATTGATGGCGGTATTGTCGTGCGGATGGCAAAAGAGGGTGAAACCGTCGTCCTGCTGGACGGTAGCGAAGCGACGTTAAATGCGGACACGCTGGTGATCGCCGATCACCATAAGGCGCTGGGGATAGCCGGTATTTTTGGCGGCGAACATTCCGGCGTGAACGGCGAAACGCAAAATGTGCTGCTGGAGTGTGCGTACTTTAATCCGCTGTCTATCACCGGTCGCGCTCGCCGCCACGGTCTGCATACCGATGCGTCTCACCGCTACGAGCGCGGGGTGGACCCGGCGCTGCAATATAAAGCGATAGAGCGCGCTACTCGTCTGCTTCTTGATATCTGTGGCGGTGATGCGGGTCCGATAATTGATGTGAGCAACGAAGCAACGTTGCCGAAACGCGCCACCATTACTCTGCGTCGCAGTAAACTGGATCGCCTGATCGGGCATCATATTGCGGATGAGCAGGTCAGTGATATTCTGCGTCGTCTGGGCTGTGAAGTGACCGAAGGGCAGGACGAGTGGAAAGCCGTGGCGCCGACCTGGCGTTTCGATATGGAGATTGAAGAAGATCTGGTGGAAGAGGTGGCCCGCGTTTACGGCTATAACAATATTCCGGACGAGCCAATCCAGGCCGGTTTAATCATGGGGACGCACCGTGAAGCCGATCTGTCGTTGAAGCGGGTTAAAACCATGCTGAACGACAAAGGCTATCAGGAAGTGATTACCTATAGCTTTGTCGATCCTAAAGTACAACAGCTCATCCATCCAGGCGCAGAAGCGCTGCTGCTGCCAAACCCTATCTCCGTTGAGATGTCGGCGATGCGTCTGTCGCTGTGGAGCGGATTGTTGGCGACGGTGGTCTATAACCAAAACCGTCAGCAGAATCGCGTGCGTATTTTTGAAACCGGTTTACGTTTCGTTCCGGATACACAAGCCAATCTGGGTATTCGACAGGATCTGATGCTGGCTGGCGTGATTTGCGGCAACCGCTATGATGAGCACTGGAACCTGGCAAAAGAGACCGTTGATTTCTATGATTTGAAAGGCGATCTGGAAGCAGTATTGGATTTAACCGGCAAACTGGGTGATATCCAGTTTAAGGCGGAGATGAATCCGGCTCTGCATCCGGGACAGTCTGCGGCGATTTATCTGAAAGATGAACGTATTGGTTTTATTGGGGTTGTTCACCCTGAACTGGAACGTAAACTGGATCTGAATGGTCGTACGCTGGTGTTTGAACTGGAATGGAATAAGCTCGCAGACCGTATCGTGCCGCAGGCGCGGGAGATTTCACGCTTCCCGGCCAACCGTCGCGATATTGCGGTTGTTGTTGTAGAAAACGTTCCCGCAGCGGATATTTTATCCGAATGTAAGAAAGTTGGCGTAAATCAGGTAGTTGGCGTAAACTTATTTGACGTGTACCGCGGTAAGGGTGTTGCGGAGGGTTATAAGAGCCTCGCTATCAGCCTGATCCTTCAGGATACCAACCGTACACTCGAAGAAGAGGAGATTGCCGCTACCGTCGCCAAATGTGTAGAGGCATTAAAAGAGCGATTCCAGGCATCATTGAGGGATTGAACCTATGGCGCTTACAAAAGCTGAAATGTCAGAATATCTGTTTGATAAGCTTGGGCTTAGCAAGCGGGATGCCAAAGAACTGGTTGAACTGTTTTTCGAAGAGATCCGTCGTGCTCTGGAAAACGGTGAGCAGGTGAAACTCTCTGGTTTTGGTAACTTCGATCTGCGTGATAAAAATCAACGTCCGGGGCGTAACCCGAAAACGGGTGAAGATATTCCTATTACAGCACGGCGCGTGGTGACCTTCAGACCCGGGCAGAAGTTAAAGAGCCGGGTCGAAAACGCTTCGCCCAAAGAAGAGTAATCAGATCCAGGCATAACATCCATCAGGGTGTATTGCGGCAGATACGCTGCCATCCCGAAAGTAGATCAGCGGGATGACAGCGTATTTGTCAGCCTGAAAGATGACCCGTATAACTAAAAAGGCCGCATTGCGGCCTTTTTTCTTTCAAGTAAAGGATACCCACCGTAAAATCACGCTACCTCTTTTCAGCTGAATGGATAACATGCTGACTTTTGCCCGCCAACAACAGCGACGAAACGTTCGCTGGCTTCTGAGCCTGTCACTGCTGGTGCTACTGGCTACACTTCTGAGCTTATGCGCAGGCGAACAGTGGATTGCCCCCGGTGACTGGTTAAGCGCCCGGGGGGAACTGTTTGTCTGGCAAATTCGCCTTCCCCGCACGCTTGCGGTATTGCTGGTTGGCGCTGCGCTGGCGCTGTCGGGCGCTGTGATGCAGGCGCTGTTTGAAAACCCACTTGCTGAACCGGGTCTGCTCGGCGTTTCGAATGGGGCCGGTGTTGGGCTTATTGCCGCCGTCTTACTGGGGCAGGGGCAACTGCCAGGATGGGCGCTGGGGCTGTGCGCTATAGCCGGCGCGCTCATTATTACGTTAATCCTGCTGCGTTTTGCGCGTCGCCATCTCTCTACCAGCCGCTTGTTGTTGGCGGGCGTCGCGCTGGGCATTATCTGTAGCGCGCTGATGACGTGGGCTATCTATTTTTCCACCTCTTTCGATCTGCGGCAATTAATGTACTGGATGATGGGAGGATTTGGCGGCGTTGACTGGCAGCAGAGCTGGCTAATGATTGCGCTCATCCCGGTACTGATCTGGATATGTTGCCAGTCGCAACCGCTGAATATGCTGGCGCTAGGGGAAACCTCGGCGCGGCAGCTTGGCCTGCCGCTGTGGTTCTGGCGCAATTTGTTGGTCATCGCCACCGGCTGGATGGTGGGCGTCAGCGTGGCGATGGCGGGGGCGATTGGTTTTATCGGTCTGGTTATTCCGCACATCCTGCGCTTATGTGGTTTAACCGATCACCGGGTTTTACTTCCCGGCTGCGCGCTGGCCGGGGCTATCGCCCTGCTATTGGCTGATGTGGTCGCCCGACTGGCGCTGGCGTCGGCTGAACTGCCTATCGGGGTGGTCACCGCCACATTGGGGGCACCAGTGTTTATCTGGCTGCTACTCAAATCCGCGCGTTAGCGCATCGGTAAACAACTGCTTTCATCATTCGCAGTCTATGATTAAAGGCTAACGATGAAACCCGCTATTCTACCGACATCAGGGAGACACCATGCAAAACTCGCTTCTTAATACTCACGTTACGACGATTGATGGAGAGGTCACTACACTTGAAAAATACGCCGGAAAAGTGCTGCTCATTGTAAACGTCGCCTCCAGATGTGGCCTGACGCCGCAATATGAACAGTTGGAAAATATCCAGAAGGCGTGGGCAGATCAGGGGTTTGTCGTGTTGGGTTTTCCCTGCAACCAGTTTATGGGGCAGGAGCCAGGCAGCGAAGAGGAGATTAAAACCTATTGTGCCAGCACCTGGGGCGTCACGTTCCCGATGTTCAGTAAAATTGATGTGAATGGCGACGCGCGCCATCCGCTGTATCAAAAACTGATAGCCGCTGCGCCAACGGCAGTCGCGCCGGAGAAGAGCGGCTTTTACGAACGGATGGTAAGCAAAGGGCGTACGCCACTCTATCCGGATGATATTCTGTGGAATTTTGAAAAATTTTTGGTAGGCCGGGATGGTCAGGTGGTACAGCGTTTTTCGCCGGATATGACGCCTGAAGATCCTATTGTGATGGAAAGCATAAAAATCGCGTTGGCAAAATAATGTCTCAATTGATGCAATTAAAGGACGTCGCCGAGAGCACCCGCCTGGGGCCGCTTTCCGGCGAAGTAAGCGCAGGAGAGATCCTTCACCTTGTCGGGCCGAACGGCGCCGGAAAAAGCACGCTGCTGGCGCGTATGGCGGGGTTAACCTCAGGCGAGGGGAGCATCAGGTTTGGCGGAGCGCCGCTGGAGGAATGGGCGACGGCAACGCTTGCCCAACACCGCGCTTATCTTGCGCAACAGCAAAATCCGCCGTTCGCCATGCCGGTCTGGCATTACCTGACATTGCATCAACCGGATAAAACGCGAACCGGGCAGCTTAACGAGGTGGCCGATATGCTTGGATTGGGCGACAAACTGGGGCGAAGCGTGAATCAGCTTTCCGGTGGCGAGTGGCAGCGCGTTCGCCTTGCTGCCGTTGTACTACAAATTCATCCCGACGCTAATCCGGTCGGTCAATTATTGCTGCTTGATGAGCCGATGAACAGTCTCGATGTTGCGCAACAAAACGCTCTGGATCGGGTATTACATCATTTGTGTCAGGCAGGAATTGCGATTGTGATGAGTAGTCACGATCTGAACCACACGCTGCGGCATGCGCATAAAGCCTGGTTACTAAAGCGCGGTAAACTCATCGCCTGCGGCCGCCGGGAAGAGGTGCTCACCCCCTCTTATCTGGCGCAAGCCTACGGTCTGCGCTTTCGACGACTCGACGTTGAGGGGCATCCAATGCTCATTTCGGCCACTTAAGTAAAATCGTTTCTTGAAAAGCAGGTAATTTCGACGCTAAATTAATACCAAAATAAAAACAGAGGATTGTTGCGGCATGCGTTTTTGGCTTCTTGTTATCACAGCATTGTTCCTGGCAGGATGCAGTACTCATCGGGCACCGGCGCCAAATGCCAGATTATCAGACTCCATTACCGTCATTGCGGGTCTGAACGATCAGTTGCAGTCCTGGCGCGGTACGCCATACCGTTACGGCGGCATGAGTCGCAGAGGCGTGGACTGTTCCGGCTTTGTGGTGGTCACTATGCGCGACAAGTTTGATTTGCAGTTGCCTCGTGATACGCGTGAACAATCAAAAATCGGCACCAGAATCGATAAAGATGAATTGCTGCCCGGAGATTTGGTTTTCTTTAAAACCGGTTCGGGCGAAAGTGGTTTACATGTTGGTATTTACGATACAAATAATGAGTTTATTCATGCCTCTACCAGTCGTGGCGTGATGCGTTCATCGCTGGATAATGTGTACTGGCGAAAAAACTTCTGGCAGGCACGGCGAATTTAACCTCGCAGACGATATAAATTTTATAGTCTATTTTTAACATATCGCCGGTTGAACTTATGACATCTGTTGTCATCATATATAATGATATAACCGTAGCATTTACAAACGTACTTTTATTAAAAACGGGCGTGTTCACGCCCTGTGAAAAGTACAACATTGGATATTGGTTTATAATCAGAGTAAGTTAAAAAAAGGAACCGGTTCACCGGTAAACAAGAAAAATGATGACGCTTCAATTAGTATCTGAAGTTACGTCTGTTTCCGTCCGTAGTGACTGGATGGCGAATAGCGCCCTAACCATGGGACTGGCGTAATGATTGCTTCACTTGATGAGCTTTACCATTCCGAACTCTTTTTCCTTCCCGTCATGGATGAAAATGCTCGGCTTGTTGGTTTAGAGATTATTGCAACGTTTGCCGCTGAAGACGGCGCCGTGCGGATGCCGACTGAGTTGGTAGCGCCTCGTCTTTCGGTGGAGGAACAATACTGTCTGTTTGTTGAAAAACTGGCGTTGTTAGAAACCTGTCAGCACTTTTTTATTCAGCATAAACTTATTGCATGGCTTAATTTACCGCCTGCAATTAGTGACTTATTATTATTAGATAGCGAACTTTTTTCCCGGGCAGCGCGCTTTCCGTTTCTTGAATTAGCTATAAATGAGAATTATCCTGGGTTAAACCAGGGCAAAAACAATGAAACGTTAGCTAATCTGGCAATGCATTTCCCATTAATGCTGGCAAATTTTGGGGCAGGCGAGGCGTCGACTAAAGCTATTTTCGATGGGCTTTTCAAACGAGTCATGTTGGATAAAAATTTTATTCAGCAGCGAGCTGAAATGATCTCATTCGAACCATTCATGCACGCTATTGTTGCCCAGATCTCCTCCAGCTGCGAGTCGCTGATGATTGCCGGTATTGATAATGAGGCGATGTTTTCGCGCGCAGCGCCATTGGGATTTAGCGCATTCCAGGGCGGACTATGGCCTCCGGTGCCGGTAAGCCAGCTCATTAAACTCGTTCAGCGATAACCTTTCTGTTTGCCGGTGTTTAACCGGTGATTAACCGTCTACACTGAAGACAGGAGGCCCTATGACCCTGTCTTTTACTGCCCGTTGGCGCGATGAACTGCCAGCAACGTATACCGCGCTTTTACCCACACCGTTAAAAAATGCGCGACTGATTTGGTATAACGACAAACTGGCGCAGCAGTTAGCAATTCCCGCGTCGTTATTTGACGCTACCAATGGCGCTGGCGTTTGGGGCGGCGAAACCTTATTACCCGGTATGTCGCCTGTCGCGCAGGTATATAGCGGGCATCAGTTCGGCGTCTGGGCGGGACAACTCGGCGACGGACGCGGTATTTTGCTGGGCGAACAGCTCCTGGCGGATGGCTCGACCCTCGACTGGCATCTGAAAGGCGCCGGATTAACACCCTATTCGCGAATGGGGGATGGACGCGCCGTCCTGCGTTCAACCATACGAGAAAGCCTTGCCAGCGAAGCCATGCATTATCTGGGTATTCCCACTACGCGCGCGTTATCTATCGTAGCCAGCGATACGCCGGTTCAGCGAGAGACGCAGGAAACGGGCGCGATGTTAATGCGTCTGGCGCAAAGTCATATGCGTTTTGGTCATTTCGAACATTTCTACTACCGCCGTGAGCCGGAAAAAGTTCAGCAACTGGCTGATTTCGCTATTCGTCATTACTGGCCGCAATGGCAGGATGTCCCGGAAAAATATGCTTTGTGGTTTGAAGAGGTGGCGGCGCGTACCGGAAGACTCATCGCCGAGTGGCAAACCGTCGGTTTTTCGCACGGCGTTATGAATACGGATAACATGTCGATTCTGGGGCTGACCATCGACTATGGTCCCTTTGGTTTTCTCGATGACTACGATCCCGGCTTCATTGGTAACCATTCCGATCATCAGGGACGTTACCGCTTCGATAATCAACCGTCGGTGGCGCTGTGGAATTTACAACGTCTGGCGCAGACGTTAACCCCTTTTATTGAGATCGACGCGTTAAACAGAGCGCTGGATCGCTACCAGGACGCGTTGTTAACGCACTATGGGCAGCGAATGCGCCAGAAGCTGGGCTTCTTTACCGAGCAAAAAGACGATAACGCTTTACTGAATGAATTATTTAGTCTGATGGCGCGCGAAGGGAGTGACTATACCCGTACATTTCGGATGTTAAGCCATACGGAGCAACAGAGCGCTTCCTCGCCGTTGCGGGATACGTTTATCGATCGCGCGGCGTTCGATGCCTGGTTCGACCGCTACCGGGCGCGATTGCGCACAGAGGCGGTGGATGACGCGCTGCGCCAGCAGCAGATGCAACGCGTGAATCCTGCGATTGTGTTGCGCAACTGGCTGGCGCAACGTGCGATAGATGCGGCTGAACAGGGAGACATGGCGGAACTGCATCGGTTGCATGAAGTTTTACGTCAACCTTTTACCGATCGAGATGATGACTATGCCAGCCGACCGCCGGAGTGGGGAAAGCGGCTGGAGGTCAGTTGTTCAAGTTAGCCTGATGCCAGCAGCATCGTCTGCTGGCGGAGCGTTATTTGGTTAACAGTAGTTTACCGGCCTGAGTTTTGCGCAACAGATACTCCTGACCGTTGTGATCGATAATGACTTTGCCGTCCGGACCTAATAGCGCCTGACTGTTGACGCGCCGTTCAGCGGCAGGGAGAAGCGTTTCATTGTCTATTTCCTTAGGGTGAGGCAGCTCGGTGTTATCCATACGCGACATGTTATTTATTAATAATCAAACTCACAATGATTATTATTATCAATAATTAATGCGATAACAGCAAGTGCTAATTCTGTGGAGTGATATACGCGCGGGGAGAGAAAAGGGCGGGTAACGCATCGAAGAAACGCCCATCCCGGCAGGATGGGCGAGCTATTAAAAGCGGCTGTCTACCGCTGCGGCCAGTTTTTCCAACAGAACTTCCGTATCTTCCCAGTTCAGGCAAGGATCGGTAATGGACTGACCATAGATTAATGGTTGGCCGCTGATAATTTTTTGCGTGCCTTCCCGTAAAAAACTCTCGGCCATAATCCCGGCAATTGCCGTGGAGCCATTACGAATCTGCTGGCAAATATCATCACATACGTCCAACTGGCGGCGATGCTGTTTTTGACAGTTGCCGTGGCTGAAGTCGACGACCAGATGTTCCGGCAGATCAAATTCATGCAACGTGTCGCAGGCGGCGGCAATATCTTCAGCGTGGTAGTTCGGTTTTTTACCGCCGCGCATGATGATGTGCCCATACGGGTTGCCACTCGTTTGGTAGATAGTCATCTGTCCGTCTTTATCCGGCGAGAGAAACATATGACTGGCGCGGGAGGCGCGAATAGCATCAACGGCAATGCGGGTATTGCCATCCGTACCATTTTTAAAGCCGACCGGACAAGAGAGCGCAGAAGCCATTTCCCGATGGATTTGGCTTTCGGTGGTACGCGCGCCAATCGCTCCCCAACTGATCAGATCGGCAATAAACTGGCCGGTGACCATATCAAGAAACTCTGTGGCGGTCGGTACTCCCAGTTCGTTCACCTGCAATAGCAAGCGACGCGCCAGTTCAAGCCCATAATTGACGCGGTAACTGCCATTCAAGTCGGGATCGGAAATCAGGCCTTTCCATCCCACGACGGTGCGCGGTTTTTCAAAATAGGTGCGCATGACGATCTCCAGACGCGCCTGATGCTTTTGGCGTTGTGCCTGGAGCTGCGTCGCGTATTCCATGGCAGCATTCAGATCGTGAATCGAACAGGGGCCAATGACGACCAGTAGCCGTGGATCTTCACCATTTAAAATCTTTTCTATCCGGCGTCGGGAGTCGGTAACGTGACTGGCGACGGAGGACGATACAGGATACCGCTGCGCGAGTTCGGTTGGTGTTACCAGGCTATCGATACGCGCAGTACGGAGTTCGTCGGTTCTGTTCATTACAAGTCTCAGAAATTTGTTGCTTCAACGGCAGGACTACCGGGAAGTGATGGGCATCACGATAAACCAATCCCTGCTGATTTCAAGTGCGAGGCGTGTCACACCTCGCAGGCAGAACGGCATGATAACAAAAACCAACCCATTAAACTAGTTTACTAGTACATCCTGCGGTTAAGCCCCATAATATCGAGAATCTTGGTGGCTATCTCTTCAACGGAATAATTGGTGCTGTTCAGGCAGGGGATCTGATTCTTACGATACAGCGCTTCGACCTCCGCCACTTCCATGCGGCACTGACGCAACGAGGCATAGCGACTGTTTTCACGGCGTTCTTCGCGAATTGCCGCCAGGCGTTCAGGGTCAATTGTCAGGCCGAACAGTTTATGTTGTAGCGGTTTTAACGATGTGGGCAGCGTCAAATTATCCATATCATCGGCGATGAAAGGGTAGTTAGCCGCACGAATACCGAATTGCATCGCCAGATAGAGGCTGGTGGGCGTTTTTCCACAGCGCGAAACGCCAAGTAAAATGACCTGAGCCTGATCGAGGTTGCGCAATGAAATGCCATCATCATGCGCCAGGGTATAATCGATAGCGGCAATACGGGCGTCATACTTGTTCAGGTTACCCGGATTAAGCCCATGAGTACGATGAGCGATCGGCGTCGGATCCAGTTTCATCTCCTGCTGAAGCGGCGCCACCAGCGCCTGGACGATATCCTGGCAGAAACCTTCGCTCTGTAAGATGATGGCGCGAATTTCAGGTAAAACAATCGAGTAAAACACCAGCGGGCGAACGCCGGTTTGCTGATAAATGGCGTCAATTTGGTCTTTGACGGCGCGGGCGCGACTTTCGTTTTCCACGAATGGCAGCGTGATGCTGCTGATCGTCACCGGAAACTGCGACATAACCGCGTGACCCAGGACCTCGGCGGTGATGGCGGTACCATCAGAAATATAGAAAACATGGCGATCAACAACATTATCCATTCTGTTCATCCTGAAGAGTAAACATAATTATCTGAAAGCATAAATTAAAAGTAACGGGAAACGTAGAACTTGTCGCTTATTTTATAAAATGACAGGGACTTTTTATAATTAATGAAAAGTGTGTTTCATTTCCTGGAAACGCAGTTTACACCGGGGGTGATTAAGGGAATGCCGTGCTATGCGCGGGTTTGCGCAACTACGTAAACAATCTGAAAAAATGAAAAAATAAATTTGCTTGAACGATTCACCGTTTTTTTCGCGGGTTTAAGTATGCCAGGATAAATACGCAACTATGTGTTTCTTAAACTCGTTCATTTATCACAAAAGGATTGTTCGATGTCCAACAATGGCTCGTCACCGCTGGTGCTTTGGTATAACCAACTCGGCATGAATGATGTAGACAGAGTTGGGGGCAAAAATGCCTCCCTGGGTGAAATGATTACTAACCTTTCCGGCATGGGCGTATCCGTTCCGAATGGTTTTGCAACCACTGCCGATGCGTTTAACCAGTTTTTGGATCAAAGCGGCGTAAACCAGCGCATTTATGAGCTGCTGGATAAGACAGATATTGATGATGTCTCCCAGCTGGCGAAAGCGGGCGCGCAGATCCGCCAGTGGATTATCGACACTCCTTTCCAGCCGGAGCTGGAAAACGCCATCCGCGATGCCTATGCGCAGCTTTCGTCGGATGATGAAAATGCCTCTTTTGCCGTGCGTTCCTCCGCCACGGCGGAAGATATGCCAGATGCTTCGTTTGCGGGCCAACAGGAAACGTTTCTTAACGTTCAGGGCTTCGACGCGGTGCTGGTGGCAGTGAAACACGTATTTGCTTCTCTGTTTAACGATCGCGCCATCTCTTATCGCGTTCACCAGGGATATGATCATCGCGGCGTAGCGCTTTCCGCTGGCGTGCAGCGGATGGTTCGCTCCGATCTCGCCTCGTCAGGGGTGATGTTCTCTATCGATACCGAATCCGGCTTTGACCAGGTGGTCTTTATCACCTCGGCATGGGGACTGGGTGAAATGGTGGTGCAGGGCGCGGTTAACCCGGATGAATTTTATGTCCATAAGCCAACCCTGGCGGCAGGCCGTCCGGCCATCGTACGCCGCACCATGGGGTCGAAAAAAATCCGCATGGTTTACGCCGCCACCCAGGAGCACGGTAAGCAAGTGAAGATTGAGGATGTGCCGCAGGAACAGCGCGACATTTTCTCGCTCACCAACGAAGAAGTGCAGGAACTGGCGAAACAAGCGGTGCAGATTGAGCAGCACTATGGTCGTCCGATGGATATCGAATGGGCGAAAGACGGTCATACCGGTAAGCTCTTTATTGTGCAGGCACGTCCGGAAACCGTGCGCTCTCGTGGCCAGGTGATGGAGCGTTATACGCTACATGCGCAGGGGAAAATCATTGCCGAAGGTCGCGCCATTGGGCATCGTATCGGCGCAGGTACGGTAAAAGTTATTCACGATATCGGCGAAATGAACCGTATTGAGCCTGGCGATGTGCTTGTCACCGATATGACCGACCCGGACTGGGAACCGATCATGAAAAAAGCGGCGGCGATTGTCACTAACCGTGGCGGGCGCACCTGTCACGCGGCGATTATCGCCCGCGAATTGGGCATTCCGGCGGTAGTCGGCTGCGGCGACGCCACCGAACGCATGAAAGATGGCGAAAAAGTAACCGTCTCCTGTGCGGAAGGTGATACCGGTTATGTGTATGCCGACATGCTGGATTTCAGCGTAAAAAGCTCCAGCGTAGATACCATGCCAGAGCTACCGCTGAAGGTCATGATGAACGTCGGCAACCCGGACAGGGCATTTGACTTTGCCTGCCTGCCGAATGAAGGCGTAGGTCTGGCGCGACTGGAATTCATCATTAACCGTATGATTGGCGTTCACCCGCGCGCGCTGCTGGAGTTTGACGACCAGGATGCCGCGCTGCAAAACGACATTCGTGAGATGATGAAAGGGTTTGACTCGCCGCGTGAATTTTACGTTGGTCGACTGACGGAAGGGATCGCGACGTTAGGCGCCGCCTTCTACCCGAAACGCGTCATCGTTCGCCTGTCTGACTTTAAGTCCAACGAATACGCCAACCTGGTCGGCGGCGAACGTTATGAGCCGCATGAAGAAAACCCGATGCTGGGCTTCCGCGGCGCGGGTCGTTACGTCGCAGAAAGTTTCCGCGATTGTTTTGCGCTGGAATGCGAAGCGGTGAAACGCGTGCGCAACGATATGGGCCTTACCAACGTCGAAATCATGATCCCGTTCGTGCGGACGGTCGACCAGGCGAAAGCGGTCATCGAAGAGCTGGCGCGCCAGGGGCTTAAACGCGGCGAGAACGGGCTGAAGATCATCATGATGTGCGAGATCCCGTCCAATGCCTTGCTGGCTGAACAGTTCCTCGAGTATTTTGATGGCTTCTCGATTGGTTCTAACGACATGACGCAGCTGGCGCTGGGGCTGGATCGCGATTCCGGCGTGGTGTCTGAACTGTTTGACGAGCGTAACGACGCGGTGAAAGCGCTGCTGTCGATGGCGATCCGCGCGGCGAAAAAACAGGGCAAATATGTTGGAATTTGTGGTCAGGGTCCGTCCGACCATGAAGACTTTGCCGCCTGGCTGATGGAAGAGGGGATCGACAGCCTGTCGCTGAACCCGGACACCGTGGTTCAGACCTGGCTGAGTCTGGCGGAACTGAAGAAGTAGTGTAATACCGGATGGCGGCGTTAACGTCGCCATCCGGCAATTTATACCGCAGTGTGCTCCTGGCGCAGCCGCTCAATAATATCCTGCCGCAACAGAAACTTCTGCACTTTGCCAGAGGCGGTTCTGGGCAGTTTTTCTACGATGACGATCCGTTCCGGATATTTATACTTCGCTACCCGTTTTCGACTGAAAAAAGCGATCACCTCTTCCAGCGTCAGCGAAAGGTGCGGCGGTTTTAAGACTACATACGCGCATGAACGTTCGCCTAAGCGTTCATCAGGCATAGCAACGACGCAAGCATCGTGTATGCGGGGGTGTTGCAATAAAATATCCTCCACCTCGCGACTGCTGATATTTTCACCTCCACGTATAATAATATCCTTTTTGCGCCCGGTAATTTTGATATAACCGTCTTCATCCATGCGGCAGAGGTCGCCGCTGTAATACCAGCCCTCATTATCCAGTGCGCGGGCGGTAAGTTCCGGCTCGTCCAGGTATCCCATAAAAACGTTCGGCCCGCGCGAGGCTTCTTCGCCTTCGTGGCCTGCTGGAAGCGTATTGCGATCTTCATCCACGATTTTAATTTCTACACCGGTGGCGGCATAACCATCGGTATTCATCATGCGTGAAGTCGAATCACCCAGATTAACCATCGAGTGTGGAGAACTTTCTGTAGAACCGTAAATACTCAATAATTTGATACCGCGCTGCTGGCAGTCGCGGGCAACCTTTTTGGGAATAGTCGTGCCGCCGCATAAGAAGAATCGCAGTGAGGAGAGGTCGGCAGGCTGTTGCTCAACGGCACAAAGCAGATCGTAAATAAACGGCGTCGCGCCTGACATACAGGTACAGCGTTGCTGCGCTAATAAGGTAAGGCAGGCTTCTGGGGTAAAGATGTCCAGCAATACGCTACGCGCCCCGATTAAAAAGGGCGCGGTGACGCCGTGTAAAAATCCGGTGGCGTGGCCCAGTGGCGCAGGCATCAGGAACACATCTTGCCAGGTTAAATTCAACCGCGCGCAATACGCCCGTTCGCTGGCAAGAATATTATTGTGGGTCAACATCACCCCTTTCGGCATTCCTTCTGTGCCGGAGGTAAACAGCACTGCCGCCAGCTCATCACCGTGAATGTTAATGTCTGACTGCAACGGTTCGCTGCGGTCGATGATTTGACTAAGCGCAAGCGCTGTGGTGGCAGGCGCCAGTTTATCCACGCCGACAATATGCGTCAGATGGCGCAGTTGATTTTGTAGCGGAAGGATAAGATCGACCGGACGATTCTGTTTGAACACGGTGGGGGCGAAGAATATTTTAGCCTGACATTTGTTCAGCACCCAAACCAGCTCTGCTTCTCGCCAGGCGGGAAGTAGCGGGACAGATACCGCGCCCGTTTTCAGGCAGGCCAGATAAATGAGGGTAAACTCACACCAGCCCGGAAGCTGAAAGGCCACGCGATCGCCCGGTTGAATCCCCTGAGACAGTAACCAGTTTGCCAGGCGGCTTGCCGCGCAGTCGAGCGCGGCGTAGGTCCAGGACGCGCCATGATTATCGACCACGGCGATTTTATCGGGTACGGCGCGTGCGGTTTGCCGCCAGTAGTCGCCCAGTGAAGCATCGCCCCAGTAGCCGGACTCGCGATAGGTTTTCCGCCGCGCGGCGTCAAACGTTAATGTAACACTCATTGACTTGTTCTCTATTAATACAAATGACGTAATCTCCGGGGGCAAGCCGAATAAGAGCCTATCCCATTAGGGCTATTTTACTTGCCATTTTAGACCTGGGCAGTGCTCAAAATCCTCACGTACTACGTGTACGCTCCGGTTTTTGCGCGCTGTCCGTGTCCAAACTGGCTGCGCCAATAACGCCTACTGGGATAGGCTCTAAGACGCCGTAGCGTCGTTATCCGGTGTTTCAGAGCGTCAGCCGTAGCGAAACTCAACGCCGAACGTTCCCGCCGGGTATTCCCATTTTTCGAGAAGAGTATTGCCGCAGAGAACCCTGCAGGTTCCGCATTCCAGGCAGCCCGCAGAGTCAAAATGAATATTTCCCGCATCGTCCAGCTTATAGAGTCCGGCAGGGCAGGCTTTTATTAATTTAGTAAACTCCTGCATGTCAGGCGAGGATCGCAAAATGATATGTGGGTGTCCTTCATCTACGTAAAATTTATTTACGCCCAATTTGACGTCAACATTCACCTTATTGTCCGAACTCATAATGCCGTAGCCCCTTTTATGCCGTCTTTTAATAGATTCACCAGTCCAATTTTTTTCGCATGTGACAGGATAGTTTTACGCAACGGTGGGACTGGACCGCCATCAACGGTGAACAGATCGCCCACAATGTTTGCCGCCATTCGCGGGTACTCGGTAAAAAGCCGTGGGTTTTCCATTAATCCGGGGAGTTTGCGGAAATGCCGCATATCGCGTAACACGCCGTTTTTCTCCAGCGCGCGTTTGTAACCGGCAAGACTCGCGGCGGAAAAATCTTGCCGCGCTTTAGCGTCAATGGCGGTTTGAGCGGCCGCTTGCGCGGACGCGATGGCTAAATCCATGCCGCGGACGGTATAGCCGAGATTCAGACAAAGACCGGCGGCGTCGCCGACAATCATCACACCGTCATTTGCCAGCTCCGGCATCATTGCTATGCCGCCTTCGGGCACCATATGAGCGGAGTATTCAAGCAGCGTTCCTCCCTGAATCAAAGGGCGTATTGCCGGATGCTGTTTAAAATCTTCCAGCATTTGCGGTACGCTTTTGGTCGCGTGAGCAATGTCGCCCAGGCCACATACCAGCCCCAGAGAAACCGAATCGCGGTTGGTATAAAGAAACCCGCCGCCCATGAGCCCGTTGGAGGGCGCGCCAGCGAATAACCAGGCGGCGCCTTCATGGGACGCCAGATTAAAGCGTTCTTCAATAAGTGCCGGCGAGAGCCCAATCAACTCTTTTACGCCGACGGCATAGTGATGCGCAGAAGAGGCAGGCACCATGTCCAGTGAACGGCCCAGCATGGAATTCACGCCGTCCGCGAGAATCACAATATTCGCATCCAGAATATCATCCCCGGCCTGAACGCCAGTGACGCGATTGCCTTCACGTACCAGTGCGTCGACCCGTACACCCGGGATAAACTGCGCGCCAGCCTGCTCCGCCTGCGCCATTAACCACGGGTCCAGTTTGTTGCGCAGTACGGTATATGACGTAAGGGGCGGAGTAGGGGGCGCGCGGTGAAAATCAAGTGTGACGGCGCTTTCTTCGGTTAAAAAGGAGATTTTTTCACGGGTAACGACACGTTCGATGGGGGCGGACGTTGCGAATCCCGGCATAATACTTTCGATACTGTGAGCGTAGAGCCGGCCACCGGTCATGTTTTTGCTGCCCGCGCTGTTTCCGCGTTCAATAACCAGTACATCCAGTCCCGCTTTTGCCATCACATACGCAGCGACCGTTCCTGCTACGCCTGCGCCCACCACAATAGCGTCAAATTTATCATCCGACATGCTTTATGCTCCTTTCCCGCCGTATCGACGACGGGAGATGTGCGTTGAAAAAGGAATTAGCGGCTTAACTGGTCGATGAGGGCAGGAACAACCTTATAGATATCGCCCACCAGACCATAATCGGCATAATTGAAAATGGGCGCGTTTTTATCTTTGTTAATTGCGACAATAATTTTTGCGCCGTTTCCACCCACCATATGTTGAATTTGGCCGGAAATGCCCAGCGTCAGATAGAGATCGGATTTCAACAGAACGCCGGATACGCCAATATAACGCTCGCGTTCCATCCAGTTTTCACCTTCCGCAATGGGGCGGGAACAGCCCACTTCTGCGCCGAGGACGGTCGCCAGTTTATGCACCATATCCAGATCGCTTTGCGCCGCCAGGCCTCGTCCTACGCCGATGACCCGTTTGGCTTTGCTCAAATCGACGCTGCTTAGCGATTTCGCGCGCCGCTGCTGGCACAATACCTCGTGGCGTGGGGCAATATATGCCAGCGTGGTCTGCGGGCAAGTATGACCGGGGAGAGGGGCGGCGGGTTCCAGCACGCCGGGTGCCAGCGTAATAATCGCCTGCGGACTGTTTAATTTCTCTTTGCCGAAAGCAAGTCCGCCGTACATGCGATGCTCTGCGTGTAGCGTCCCGTCGAGGAGGTCAATAGACGTCGCGTCG
Source organism: Salmonella sp. 32120201201600049SM (assembly GCF_017572835.1). Lineage (NCBI taxonomy): Bacteria > Pseudomonadati > Pseudomonadota > Gammaproteobacteria > Enterobacterales > Enterobacteriaceae > Salmonella > Salmonella sp. 32120201201600049SM. Next base: position 295,811 of record NZ_JAGESA010000001.1, read on the forward strand.
TTCACCATCATGGCGTCAAGCTGGATGCTCAGCCGGGCGCCAAGCGCTTTACAGCGCTTGGTCGCCGCCATGAGCAGCAGCCCATTTTGGTCGCCTAATAATGAGGCCAGCGTTTCGGCATAGTTTTCCACGCGCTGCAAATCCGTATGCGATTCAAGAACGACTATCTCATCAGCGCCAAGCGCTTTCACGTAGTCGATCTCCGTGTTTCCTTGCACGATGGCGTAAACTTTTTCTCCCCACTGCCGCGCGCCGGTCATTAATTCGGCATAACGCTCTACGTTATCGCTAAATACCCATACGTTAGCTAAATGATTCATGATAATTTTTCTCCGTTGGGTTTAGTTCAGGGATTTTTTCAAATGGTCGGCCAGTGCGGTAATGGCTTCCGGCGAATCGTTATCGAGAATGATATGCTTGCGTTCTGTCTGCGGCGGTACCGAGATGGCGACCAGTTCCGCCAGTGGCGTGGTTGGGGTCCAGTGGATATCGCTCGCCAGCCACGACGTAACGGCTTTTTTCCCGGCGCCGAGAATGGCTTTCATTGACGGGATGCGTGGAACGTTAATATCTGAGGTCACGCAAAGCACCGCGGGCAGCGTGAGCTCGATAATTTCAACGTCTTCTTCCAGTGTGCGTTCAACGATGATTTTGTCGCCGTCGCGTTGAATATGGCTTACTGCGTTGATGACGGGGAGTTTCAGGAGTTCGCCAGTCAGCAGGCCCACCTGTTGGGCATAAATATCGCCGGAGCCCTCTCCAAAGAGCAGCAGGTCAAAGCCGATTTTCTCCGCCGCGGATGCTAGCGCCAGCGCGGTTTCTTTGGGCAGGGCGTGCTCCAGCTGCGCATCCTGAACCATAAAAAGCGCATCTGGCCCGCGGGATAACACATCTTTGCGGACTTTTGAATTTTGTAACAGAGAGCCGCCGACGGTGAGCGCGGCGATCTCGTCGCCATCGCCAGCTAACTGCGCGGCGGCCTCAATTGCATTTAAATCAAACTGGCTGATTTTGGCCTCGGCACGATCAAAATTGAGCGAATGCTCCGGGGTCACGGTAATGTCCTGTTCTTCAGGCACCAACTTAAAGCAGGTTATTATTTTCATTGCATCTCCAGTGAGTCGCGTGCGGATAAGTAACGTAAATCTGACTGAAAATAGTCTGCGGCAGTCTGAAGAGGTTTTCGATGGGTCAATCTGTTTTCCTTGCCAACAATCTTGCACGAAAAATCTGCGAACAGAGAATCGTTAGCAACCATCTGAAAAGGGCGTCATAAAAATATAAATACGGTAGTGAGAATAATAAGTGCGAAGCATATCATCATTTTTTAACATGAAACGTGCGATGTTGTTTCTGTGAGGTTAAAAGAAAACATCAAAGATATGTCGGCTATGTATTTTTGTCTGATAATACGCTATCGACAGGTAATCTGAGCTGTCTGCAAAAGAACATAATATCTTGCATTCGGAACGAATAATCTTGTTTTGCTGGTAATCTCCACGGTTGTACAACACTGACGCTCGCTTTATTTTATCCTGGTTATCTTTTTAAACCTGACAGAGGTTATTATGTATCAGCGCTGTTTTGACTCCGCCGCGGAGACGATTTTTGAACAGGACAAGACCCCTCGATTTTCACGTTTTGTCATTAGCGATGATCCAAACTGGGAGTCTGGCCATCATATGCATGATAATGAAACAGAGCTTATTTACGTCAAAAAAGGGATAGCCAGGTTAATTATTGACTCTTCACTCTACGTCGCGCATGCGGACGATATTGTCGTCGTTGAGCGGGGGCGGCTACACGCTGTAGCATCCGACAGCAATTCGCCGGCTACCACCTATACCTGTGCGCTGTATGGGTTTTGTTTTCCAGGTTGGGAAGAAAACCAACTATTGCAGAGTCATTCCTGTCCGGTGGTTTCCGTGGTTCAGGGGAAAGAGGTCATTAAAAGTATCTTTAATGAATTAAGCGTGTTACTTCCGCAGGGGAAAAATGTATTGGCTTCCTCTGTATACGATGCATTTGCTTACACTCTGACCGCACTTTACTATGAAAATTTTAAAAACGCCTATCGTTCTGAACAAGGTTACATTAAAAAAGATGTATTAATTAAGGATGTACTTGTTTATCTCAATAATAATTATCGTGAGAAAATCACGCTTGACCAGCTATCGAAAAAATTTCGCGCCAGCGTCAGTTATATATGCCATGAATTTGCCAAGGAATATCATATATCCCCTATCAACTATGTTATTCAACGACGTATGACCGAGGCCAAGTTTGCGCTGACAAACACTGAGTCGCCACTGACAGAAATTTCATGGCGGGTAGGATATGAAAATGTGGACCATTTTGCCAAATTGTTTATGCGGCATGTAGGATGTTCTCCCAACGATTATCGTAAGCAATTTAAAAATAGCCTGGTTGAGCAGGCGTATTTGCTGCCAAATACCTGACGGCGAAATTTATCTGATTTATTCGGCCTGATGCCGTAAAGCAGTCAGGCCGAATAAGACGTTCCGGTACGATCCTTACTTGTTCTGATAGTCTTTCAGAATTTGGCGTCCTGCCACATAGATCATAATTTCATCCGTGCCGCCACCGATACGTTCGCAGCGAACATCGCGCCAGAAGCGGGAGACACGGGCTTCGTCAGTATAACCAAGCCCACCCATAATCTGAATCGCATCGTCAATCACTTCCATCGCTGTGCGTGCGCAGTACAGTTTAGCCAGCGCGGCGCTGGTACGCAGTGACTCTTCCCGATCGGCCTGCCAGGCGACTTTCAACACCATATTGCGCATGTTTTCGATTTTGATGGCCATTAACGCCAGCTTTTCCTGGATCATCTGGTTATGGCCGATGGGTTTACCAAAGGCGATACGCTGGTTGGCGTAACGGGCGGCATCTTCAAATGCGCATTCGGCGAAACCTGTACTGCGCGCCGCATTAATCAAACGCTCCATTTCAAAATTGTACATGACATTGAGGAAACCCATGCCTTCTTCACCGACCCGGTCGCTTTCGTCCACCTCGACATTATCGAGATAAACTTCGCATGTACTCAACATGTGCCAGCCAATTTTGTGCAGCGGATTAATCTTTATGCCCGGTTTATTTGAGTCCACCCACCAAAGCGTGAACGCTTTTTTAGGATCTTTTGGCTCCGTATCGCGCGCCAGAACCAGCATGTAAGGATATTCTTTTGCACCGGTGATAAACGTTTTCTGACCGTTAAGATAAACCTTGCCGTTTTTACGCGTCCAGGTTGTTGTGGCGCTATTATTATCAGATCCCGCGCCAGGTTCTGTTAAAGCTAGCGCATATGCTGGATCGCCGGTGGCCAGAGTACTTTCTGCTGTTTTACGCAGTTGTTCTGCGGAACCAAAACGGCGCATACTGTGAATGCATTGGCCGTTGGTAATCAAAAAGGCCGGAGCACCGCATTTTGAGATTTCCATCAGCGCCAGCATTTGCGTTACATAGTCAGCCGGAATGCCGCCGAATTCTTCTGGGACGCCCAGCATCGAAATACCGTTTTCCGCCAGCGCCTGCATAAATTCTTTGGGATAGGTGCCCGTTTGATCGCAGGTACGGAAATACTCTTCCGGAAAATTGCTGGTGATTAACTCGCGAATACTGGCCAGTAATAGTTCTTGTTCTTCAGTTAATGAAAAATCCATATTTGTACTCCTTTTAATGTTTTGCGTCAGGAAGCGTGAATCCCATAGTGCTATCGGTAAATAATCTTGTGTCCATCAGTTTTAAATCTGGTGAGATAACCGGTGAAAAATCCATCTTGTCAAGAATATCCCGTTGCAGATCGACGCCAGGCGCAATTTCAATTAAATGCAGGCCATCTTGTTTGAGAGTGAAAACCGCACGTTCAGTGATGTAACGCACATCTAACCCGCGCTCAAGCGCAATTTTTCCACTGAACGTAATTTCCGGCAGTTCGCTGACGAATTTTTTGACGCGACCTTCCTGCAGAATATTTAATTTGCCATCGGTAATTTCAGTTTTTAAACTTCCGGCCGTCAGAGTTCCGCAGAAAATAATTTTTTGCGACGTTGCGCTAATATCGATAAACCCGCCGGTGCCCATAATTTTGCCGTTGAATTTATGTACACCGACATTACCGTGTTGATCCACTTCGGCAAAACTTAAATAGCAGACATCGAGCCCACCGCCGTGATAAAAATCAAATTGTGAGGTCATATCAAGGATCGCGCGGGTATTGACATTGGCACCGAAGGCCACGCCCTGAGAGGTAATACCGCCCACCGGGCCTGTTTCCACGGTCAGCACGAAGTCATCGGCGCAGCCTTCCTCGCGAGCGACCAGACCAATACCGTCGGCAATGCCTACGCCCACATTGCCTACCGCGCCTTTACGCATTTCAAACAGCGCGCGTCGGGCTACCAGCTTGCGCTGATTAAGGGGCAGGGTAAGCTGGGTACTGTCATCAAGAGTAAAATCCCCGGAGATAAATCGGTTCACCGGCGCGCCGCCATAGAGTTGCGTCTGGTCGGCGTCGACAACCACAATATCCACCAGATAGCCGGGAATACGCACGGATTTTGGATGCAGCGTGGCTTTTTTTACCATTTTCTGCACCTGCATCATTACAATACCGCCATTATTGTGAACGGCCTGGGCGATCACCAGCGCATCAAGATACATCACCTCATCTTCAAATGATGCATAGCCTTCGCTGTCGCAGGTGGTGGCGCGGATAAAAGCCACATTAGGCGCTATCGCTTTATAATAGAGATATTCTTTATTATCGATCTCTACCAGCTTAATGAGATCTTCTTTAGTCACGTTGTTTAATTTTCCGCCCTGTTGGCGAGGGTCGACAAAGGTACCAATACCAATATCGCTCAGAATACCCGGCTGGTGTGCGGCGCTGGCGCGCAGCGTCTGGGTTAATACGCCTTGTGGGTAGTTATAGGCGGCGATTTTATTTTGTTCAGCCAGTTCAGAAATACGGGGAGATTGCCCCCAATGTCCGCATAGCGCCCATTTTACCAGCCCCTCCTGCGCCAGCGGGCTGATGCCGCGATCGGCGCGGTCACCTAATCCGGTAGGGCTAATAATAGATAAATCTCGTGGTGACTGGGTTGTTTGATATTTATCTGCCAGTGCGGTAATTAATGTTGTCGCTTCGAGAATACCGCCGCCTGCGCCCAGAATACATAAAGTGGCCTCATCTGGAATATAATTTACTGCTTCTTGTGCAGAGAGCACGGGAACGCGGCCATTAATGCGTGATGGCTTATTGATTTTCATATTTACTCCACTATTATCCCTGAAAGCAATATCGATATAACCGTGTTAAGGTAATAAAGACAGCGGCTTTTAATGAATATGGAACATATTCATGTCAGATAACTATTTATTTTATTGTGGCAGAAAGAGAATATTCCGCCACACGATAAAGTATTACGCCTGGTGCAATATAGTTAATACGGTACGCAGATCGGCTACCGATATTTGTCCCGGCGCAGATGCTTTTTTCACCGCGCCAAACGTTGCCGCAGAACCGAACACTTCGCCGGCAAGACGAGATATTACCCCGGTTTTCGACATCGACATGGTAATAATCGGACGATCCGCATAGCGCTCCTGCATTTCTACAGTGGCGGTAAGTAAGGTCAGGACATCGGCTTTAGTCTGTGGCATGACGGCGATCTTCGGAATATCGGCGCCCAGTTCCTGCATTTTACGCAGACGCTGAACAATCTCTTCCGCTGCGGGCGTTTTATGAAAATCATGGTTAGACATGATCACCGCAACATTGTGTTGATGAGCATAGCCGACGGTGGCTTTCACCTCATCGTCGCCGGTAAAAAGCTCAAGATCGATCATATCGACCAGACCGCTGTCAACTGCTGCACGATTCAGAGCGATATACTGTTCGGTGGTTAGTGCCTGTTCGCCGCCTTCTTTCGCGCTGCGGAAGGTAAATAGCAAGGGTTTATCGGTGATAATCTCCCGGATGGCGCCGGCGGCCTCAAGTACGCTTTCCGCCGTTGTCACGTTGGCAAAATGGTCAACGCGCCACTCCAGAATATCGAAATCCGCTTCACGGTAGGCGAGTGCTTCCGATTTCACATCGGTAATGGTTTTTCCCATTAGCGACACAATGATCTTTGGCGCGCCTTCGCCAACCACGAGATCTCTTACAGTTACGGTTTTCATTTGGTACCCTTCATTGTCATTCGTCGCAATTATAATTTTACCGGTCAGGCTGTGAATCCCATCACCTGCTTCACATAGTCCAATGGAAATGCTTTTCCTGTCCACAGTTCAAACTGTTCGGCTCCTTGCCATAACAACATGCCGTAACCATCAATTGTTTTGCAACCAGCTTGTTGCGCCTGCTGCAATAACTTTGTCATATGCGGATTATAAACACATTCGGTGACCAGCAATTCAGGGCGGAGCAGGGAAACATCGCCGATCAGGGATTCGTTCTCCAATGGTTTCATGCCAACTTTGGTACCGTTCGTCAGAATATCTGCGCTGGCAAGCGCTTCAGTAAAAGCGTGCTGATCGGCAAGATCGGTGACGGTAACGACGCAATCGGTGTTTTCATTCACCCGCTTCGCAAAGGCAACCGCTTTTTCGAAAAAGTCATCTTTACGGTTAAACAGTTTAATTTCCTTAATGCCTTCAATGGCTGCCTGGGCGCCAATGGCGGTAGCCGCGCCTCCCGCGCCGAGCAGCACCATGGTTTTTCCCCGAATATCGAAACCGCTTTCTTTAATTGCCCGAATATGGCCCGTACCATCCGTGTTGTAGCCGCGTAGATAGCCGTCATCGTTAACAATGGTGTTGATAGCGCCAACCAGTTTTGCTGCTGGCGTTAATTCATCGACATACTCACACGCGAGCTGTTTGTTTGGCATGGAGACGCCCGTACCGCGCATTTTTAATGCTTTCAGTCCTTCAATGGCGCTGGCAAACGTCGTGTTATCCACTTCGAAAGCCATATAGGTATACGGTAGCCCCGCTTTTTCTAACGCTTTGTTTTGCATTTCGGGCGATAAGCTATGACGGATAGGATACGCCATAAGACCAATTAATTCATATTTTGCGGTAACATCCATTTTATACTCCTTAATAAGTGGACAGTGCAGAGCAGGGCGCATGCCTGTTGCGCATCGTTAACATTTTTACTGGAAATAACGCTCGCCAAATCGGACATCGTTTTGCGGGATCTTAAATACGCGATAATAGCGAATAAATACAATAATGGCGGTGATAAATGTCAGTAGTGCAAAGGCAAAATCTAACAAAATGATATATTGCAGGCCAATAGTAGAGAGATAACCGGTGATCAGTGGAATAATAAAGTTAGCTACGCCCCCCATCATCATATATATACTGGTGACTTTAGCTTTACTCTTAGGGAAAAATTCCGACATTACCGATACACCTAATTGTAAAATACCTCCAGCAGCGGAAAAACCAATCACGAAGGCGCCAGCATTACAGATCAGTGGAGAGGGATACAGGTAAATTGCCGCAGCGGTGAGTGTCGCCAGCCCGGCATTGAAAACATTGGCCCAGATAGGGCGAACCATTTTTTTCAGCAATGCGGCAAAAATAAACACGCAAACCAACGATCCCATACTGTAATAAGAGATGGTTTTCAGCGCGTCGGATTCCGCCATTCCGGCGAAGGCCATCGCATATTTAGGCATCCAGACCACAATCACATAGAAGGTTGAGAACGCGGCGACGCCAAATAAAACGGAAGCTACGCCTTCCAGCCAGACGAGGGGAGAACTGTTCATCTGGGGTAATTCTTTCGCAATACTGGCATCGACAAGTTGGCTGGGAAAACGGCTTTTCAACAGCATCAACGTGATGAGGACGAAAAGGATACCGGGGATTACCACCGCGTAGCCGTACCAGATATGGTTGACTAACAAGGCGCTGACGATAAGGGGGTAAATCATTTGCCCAAAAGAGACCATCGCTTTAACCAGAATAACTGCCGAGCCCGATGCTTTGGGAAAACACTCCATTAATGCAGGGTATCCGCCGGTATCCAGCGCGGAGTTCGCCACGCCGACACACACCGCTAATATGAAAGCGATCATCAGGTTAGGACTGGCGGGAATACCGAAGAAAAACAGCATATATAGTACGGCGCCAAGCAGTATTATTGCCCGACGGCCAAATTTATCGGACAGTACGCCAAAGAATAAAATACTGACCAGACGACCAAGACCAATGCCAGAGATTAAATAGGCAATACCGGCACTATCCGTGGAGAATTTCTGTGCAAGGGAGGTCATGTTCTGGGCTAGTGTAATAACACTCATGCCGTGGAGAAAGTAACTAAAATAAATGCAGATAACAGCCAGCAAATATGGCATGTTGCGAGCCTTGTTCTGAGACATTTGTTCACAGCTCCTTGCTGATGGTTTGATTCAATGTCCTGCTTATTACTGCTTTACTACATGCAGCGATTGTTCAGTAACACTATAAGTCGGTATTGTCGTTATATGTACATAACATGGCGTTTAAAATGCCAGGTTTATTGCATTGATAGCATTTCATTTGTTAGCCGGGAAATATAAAAATTGCTGCGAATTTGTTGTTTAACACATATAACTCGTGATGCTCATCGCAATTTTTCTGATAAGTGTGAAGATAATGAATAATAATTAACACGAAAATTACATTTTTTGTTTCCCGGTGATAATGGCTAACGTTTTATTTTGCATAGCAAGGCAATAATATTGCAGTTGGCACGCTAACATTTATTGTGCAGTTGACGCTGCTTCAGCGTGATGTTGTGATTCAGCCCGACTTCGGTAACCGATGAACAGCGCGAGGAGAAATCCCGCTGCGGCGATACCGGTATCAAACCACATAATATGTGCAATGCTCATTTCTGAAATCCGCGCTGTGATCAACGGAATAGTGAACGTCGCGATACTGCCGGCGCTGTAATAAATGCCGGTCGCTTTACCTTTCTCCTGTGGAAAACGGGCCGCCATCAGCGTCAGGCCGATTTGTACTACGCCACCGGCGGAAGAGAATCCAATGACGAATGCGAAGATCATAACAACATAGGCCTGAGGATGCAGGCAGACCGTCAGAAGCGCAATAAAAGAGATAAAGGTATAAAACATCAATAATGTGGTAGAGCGAATTGTTTTTCTGACCAGCGGGGCAGTAATAAAAACGCACAGTAGCGATCCGCAGGTATAAATACTTAACAGTTTGATGGATTGGGTATACGACATTCCTGCGACGAACTGTCCATACTGCGCCAGCCACTGGCTGATAAGATAAAAGGTTGCCATCGAGATATAACCATAAAGGGTGTAGCTGATAAGATCGATGAGGGAGCAATGATGTACGCCTGTGACAGGCGCTTGCGAGATTTTGGGCTTCAATATCCGACCAGGATAGGGTGGAAAAGGACAGCGTAATAAAAACAGAGCATTAATAAGCATGATCGCCCCGGCAAGCAGGAAGGACCAGCCAAACCACATATTAGCCCAGACTAATAAACTGATAATAATGGGCAACAAGAATTGCCCGCCAGAGACAAATGCTTTGATCAGAATATTTGCCGTACTGGGGGAGCGAGGGAAGGCTTCCATCAAACTGGGATAGGTACCTGCATCCAAAAAACTGTTGGCCATACCCGCTAAAAAGCCACAGGCATAAGCGACAAAAATCGTCTGAGCATAAAGAATGCCAATGAAAAAAATCAGGTAACAGGCGGTCCCCAGAATGATAAAAGGACGGCGACCAAAGCGATCGGAAAGCATACCGGCGATTAACAAAACGCTTAGCCGGCCAATACCAAGCGAAGAGATCACAATAGATACGCCTGCGGCACTGGTATGCCATTGCTGTTCAAGCGATGACATGTTCAGGCTCATCAGGATAACCCCCATGCCATGTACAAAGTAATTAAAATACAACCCTACAGCGGTAGGGAAATAACGATTTTTCATATTATCTGACTCAGAGATGCCGCCTGAACGTTACAGTGGTATACACAGGCAGGAAGCATATTGGATAGGGTGACAAGTCAATGTCGTGATTGTGTGGTTTTCTATCCGGTATCAATACGATGCGGCGATAAAGTTTACGTCTAACACAGCCGCTCCAGATCATGTGCGAAAAGTTCGGCAGCAACAGATTGATAAATTTTCCACTCGATAAAATCACCCTCTGTATAAATGGACTGAAAAGAAGATAAATCAGGGAAGTAACGCATTGTATTATTGCCGATGCGGTTATTTATTTTGTCAACAATGGCGTTAATTCGTCGCTGTCTCCTGGCTTTCATTTCCTTTAGCCTGGCAATGATTTCTGGAGAGATGGGAGTGTCGCCAGCTTCCCATCGTTGCCAGGTTGCCGAATTATTATCCTGGGTGATATAGATTGTGCATTCTTCAATCGTCATATCAAAAATACGCCGTAGTGCTTGTAGTTCTAACGCGTTCATCATTTTTTAGGCTTTTATATGAAAAAAGTGATGCTATAAATAGCACCACCGACACCGTTTCGACTTGAACAGAATCACACTATTTTGTGCAATATTATTTGTTCGTTGCAGATATCGCGGTGTTGAAGGGAAACGGGAGCTGGCTTATGTAACAATGCAGCGAAAAAAGTTAAAAAAAAAGCCCATCGTAGGAGACGGGCAAAGACTACACACAGCAATTCGTTGTTTCACTCAGGGGATTTCCATGCTTATAAATCAATGTGTTGATTTATAACCGTGTGCTAATAGTAGGCATGAGCACTTTTTGCGTCGATCAGATTCGTCTCAATAGTTTAAAAACTGTAACGGATTTGCGACAGAAATGAGATGCGGCGGGGAACAGACGGGCGAATCAAAATGGGGTGTGCGTTGAATTGATAAACGTCGCTAAAGCATCGGGCGGCAATGCCGCCCGACGGGATTATGACTGCTTGTTGGCTTCCTCGATGTCATCCAGCTCTTCAAGGATCTCCTCTGGTTCATTCGTCGGCGCCGGAACTTCATGTACCCATGCGGAGAACAAACGCCAGGTCACGGCCAGAAGCACCGGTCCAATAAACAGACCAATCATACCGAATGCAATCAGGCCGCCGATTACCCCGGAAAGGATCAGAAGCAGCGGTAAATCGGCGCCCATGCGGATGAGTACCGGGCGAATCACGTTATCCAGAGTGCCGACGACGGCGCTCCAAACCAGCAGCACGGTGCCCCAGGTGGTGTCGCCTGTCCAGTAAAGCCAGATAATGGCTGGAATCAATACCGGCAACGGCCCCAACTGAACCAGACACGAAAGGATCATCACTACCGTCAACAGGGTAGCGTAAGGCACGCCGGAAATCGCCAGCCCGACGCCGCCAAGTACCGCCTGTACCAGCGCGGTGACCACCACGCCAAGCGCCACGGCGCGGATCGCCTGGGCAGCCAGCAGAACCGCCGCATCGCCGCGTTTAGCCGCGAGACGACAGGCAAAATGACGTATTCCCATCGCCACTTGTTCGCCGCGCCAGTAAAGCAGGGCGCTAAACAACAGCATCAGGGCGCAGTGCATCATAAAGCGTCCGATATGCGCCGCCTGACCGACAAACCAGGTCGTGGTTGTGCCGATATAAGGCCGCACTTTCGCCATAATAGCGCTACCGCCCATATCCAGCAGGCTATGCCATCCGGCATACAGTTTGGCGCCAACTAACGGAATATTATTTAACCATGCCAGATCGGGTAGCGTCATATCGCCGCCGGTCACTGCATGGATGAGCGGGCCGCTACCATCGACAATGCTGTTCACCAGCAAGGCGACGGGAATAACGAAGAGCAGCACTAACAGCAGCGTCATGACCAGTACGGCAAGCGAGCGGCGGCCCCACAATATTTTTTGTAATTTCAGCAAAACGGGCCAGGTCGCGATAACAATCGTACCTGCCCATGCAAACCCCAAAATAAAAGGCTGTACTATCCACAAACAGGCCACAATCATGATGGCTAAAAACAGCACCGATAGCAGCACTTGCGCAATATCCCTGGGCTGACGAACATTTACCATAAATACTTTTCACCTTTGTCTTTGCGCCAGAACGTTGGCGCGACGTGAACATGCAAACCACACCCTATAATGATGAGCAATTTCAGCGGTTTTTAACAGGCCGATTCTGCATGTAATTCTGTTGGGCGCACAGGAAAAAAATGTGATACAACAAATAACGCAACACGCAAACGATTAAGCATCCCTTCCTGTGCGTAGACCGCTCGCGCTCGCCGGGTTGGGCGCCACCGTTCACAACATAGACCGCAGGAAAAGGTCAATATAATGATTCCACAAATTTCTCAGGCACCCGGCGTCGTTCAGCTGGTGCTCAATTTTTTGCAGGCGCTGGAGCAGCAAGGGTTTACGGGCGATACGGCAACCAGCTATGCCGACCGTCTGACAATGTCGACCGATAACAGTATCTACCAGCTTCTTCCCGATGCTGTTGTGTTTCCCCGTTCTACGGCGGATGTCGCGCTTCTTGCCCGTCTGGCGGCGGAGCCGCGCTTTACGTCGCTGATATTTACCCCTCGAGGCGGCGGTACTGGCACGAATGGCCAGGCGCTAAACCAGGGCATTATTGTTGATATGTCCCGCTATATGAACCGCATTATTGAAATTAATCCTGAAGAGGGATGGGTGCGGGTAGAGGCGGGAGTGATAAAAGATCAGCTTAATCAAGCGTTAAAGCCGTATGGCTATTTTTTTGCGCCGGAACTTTCCACCAGTAATCGCGCCACGCTTGGCGGTATGATTAATACCGATGCCTCCGGTCAGGGTTCGCTGGTCTATGGAAAAACGTCAGATCACGTCTTAGGCATACGGGCCGTATTGTTGGGGGGCGATATCCTTGACACGCAATCGATGCCCGTAGAGCTTGCCCGGACGCTGGATGAAAACACGACGATGCCAGGCCGCATCTATCAGACCGTCTATCAGTCCTGCCTGGAAAACCGTCAACTTATCCTCGATAGCTTTCCAAAGCTCAATCGTTTCCTGACAGGCTACGATTTACGCCACGTCTTTAACGATGACATGACCCGCTTCGATCTTACCCGCATCTTAACGGGGTCGGAAGGGACGCTGGCGTTTATTACTGAAGCCCGGCTGGATATTACCCCGATACCCAAAGTCCGCCGTCTGGTGAATGTAAAATACGATTCCTTTGATTCCGCGCTGCGTAACGCCCCTTTTATGGTTGATGCGCGCGCCTTATCCGTCGAGACGGTCGATTCCAAAGTCCTTAACCTCGCTCGGGAAGATATTGTCTGGCACTCCGTTAGCGAATTGATTACCGATGTGCCGGATAAAGAGATGCTTGGCCTGAATATCGTGGAATTCGCGGGTGACGATGAAGCGCTTATTGACGGACAGGTCGAGGCGCTGTGCCACCGGCTGGATGGCCTGATGGCGCGTGCGGAAGCGGGCGTGATCGGCTGGCAACTTTGTACCGATTTGACGGGTATTGAGCGTATTTACGCGATGCGTAAAAAAGCGGTAGGGCTGCTGGGTAATGCGAAAGGTGCTGCCAAACCGATTCCTTTTGCGGAAGATACCTGCGTGCCGCCTGAACATCTGGCCGATTACATCGCCGAATTTCGCGCCCTGCTGGATGGTCATGGCTTAAGTTACGGCATGTTCGGCCACGTGGATGCCGGGGTGCTGCATGTGCGTCCGGCGCTGGATATGTGCGATCCGCAGCAGGAACTGTTGATGAAACAGATCTCCGATGAGGTCGTCGCGCTGACCGCCAGATACGGTGGGCTGTTGTGGGGCGAGCATGGAAAAGGTTTCCGTGCGGAATACAGCCCGGCCTTTTTCGGCGAAGTCCTGTATGGCGAGCTGCGCAAAATAAAAGCGGCTTTTGATCCGCATAATCGACTTAACCCGGGTAAAATCTGTCCGCCGCAGGGGATAGAGGCGCCGATGATGAAGGTGGATGCGGTAAAACGCGGCACCTGGGATCGGCAAATCCCGCTGGCGGTACGGCAGACCTGGCGCGGCGCTATGGAGTGTAATGGTAACGGCCTGTGCTTTAATTTCGATGCGAAAAGCCCGATGTGCCCGTCGATGAAAATTAGCCTTAACCGGATCCACTCGCCGAAAGGGCGGGCGACGCTGGTACGGGAATGGCTCCGTCTATTGGCCGATCGCGGCGTCGATCCGCTGAAGCTGGAAAAGGAGTTGCCGGAAAAACGCGCCAGCTTACGCACGCTGATTGCCCGCACCCGGAATAGTTGGCACAAACGCAAAGGCGAGTATGACTTTTCCCATGAAGTTAAAGAGGCCATGTCCGGCTGTCTGGCGTGTAAAGCCTGTACGACCCAGTGTCCGATTAAAATCGATGTTCCGGAGTTTCGTTCACGTTTCTTACAGCTTTACCATACGCGTTATCTGCGTCCGGTACGCGATCATCTGGTGGCGACGGTCGAGACCTACGCGCCGCTGATGGCGCGTGCGCCAAAGACCTTTAACTTTTTTATTAACCAACCGATGGTTCGCAATCTGGCGAAAAAACATATCGGTATGGTGGATTTACCTCTGCTTTCTGCCCCTTCATTGCAACAGCAACTGGTGGGCCATCCGTCCGCTAATATGACGCTTGAGCAACTGGAGCGCATGAGCGCCGAGCAAAAAGCGAAAACGGTACTGGTGGTTCAGGATCCGTTTACCAGCTACTACGACGCCCGGGTCGTGGCGGACTTTATCCGCCTGGCGGAAAAGCTGGGCAGGAGGCCGGTATTGTTACCGTTCTCGCCGAATGGTAAGGCGCAGCATATTAAAGGTTTTCTTAATCGCTTTGCGAAAACGGCGAAAAAAACCTCTGAGTTCCTTAATCGGATCGCCGCGTTGGGGATGCCGATGGTGGGTGTCGATCCGGCACTGGTTCTGTGTTATCGCGACGAATACAAACTGGCGCTGGGCGAACAGCGCGGCGATTTTCATGTGTTGCTGGTGAATGAATGGCTGGCGCAGGAAATAAATGCAAGACTGTCCGTCGAGGTGAGCGGCGAACCGTGGTACTTTTTTGGTCATTGTACGGAAGTCACGGCTTTACCCGGCGCGCCTGCGCAGTGGGCCGCCATCTTTGCCCATTTTGGCGCGAAGCTGGAAAATGTCAGCGTAGGCTGCTGCGGTATGGCGGGCACTTATGGACATGAACTCACCAATCATAAAAATTCGCTGGGAATTTATGAGCTATCCTGGCATCAGGCGATGCAACGTCTACCGCGAAACCGCTGCCTGGCAACCGGCTATTCCTGCCGAAGCCAGGTTAAACGCATTGAAGGTACGGGCGTGCGTCACCCGTTGCAGGCATTACTGGAGATTATAGGTTGATCTGGAAACGTGAAGTGACCCTCGATGCGCTTAATGCGATGGGGGAAGGGAATATGGTTGGCCTGCTTGATATCCGCTTTGAGCATATTGGGGATGATACGCTGGAAGCGACAATGCCCGTCGATCATCGCACCAAACAGCCGTTCGGCTTGCTGCATGGCGGAGCGTCTGTGGTGCTGGCGGAAAGTATCGGCTCGGTCGCAGGCTATCTGTGTACGCAGGGGGAGCAAAAGGTGGTGGGGCTGGAGGTGAATGCCAACCATGTACGGTCGGCGCGTCAGGGGCGCGTACGAGGCGTCTGTAAAGCGTTGCATACCGGGGCTCGCCATCAGGTCTGGCAGATAGAGATCTTTGATGAACAGGGACGTCTGTGCTGTTCTTCGCGTCTTACTACGGCGGTTGTGTGACGTTGTCACCATAAAAGTGTGATGCATATTGCTTTTGGTCAAAATGTGCGCAGAAAAAGGTGATATACTGTGCACGTTTACACATAAGCGAGGATGATATGTCTACTGATTTAGACCCAACCCAACTGGCGATTGAATTTTTACGCCGTGATAAAACCGAACTTTCTCCCGCGCAGTATTTGAAGCGTTTAAAACAGCTGGAGTTAGAGTTTGCCGATCTCCTCACCCTCTCTGCAACCGAACTGAAAGAAGAGATCTATTTCGCCTGGCGGTTGGGCGTGCATTAATAAAGTCTGTGTAGGCCGGATCAGGCGTTAGCCGCCATCCGGCTATGTTACCAGGCAATCTCACCAGACACTGTCCCCAGGTAATAGATAACCCCCTTGATTTTGTTTAAAAAAAATACAGATCGCCATTTGTGCTAAAAAGGCGCGCTCTCTTTATGAGATTATTCTTATGCCCCTTCAAGAGCTAAGCCATTAAGAGTGCCGGAGATAAGCGCCGGATGGGGCCGGAACCCTTAAGCCTGTATTGAACAGACTTAAGGGTTTTTCTTTTCCGGGCGCGTAAAAAACTAAGGTCTGTCAATAACCGCTGGCATGTCGTCAGCCGTATGATTATTCAAAATACGGTTAGCCAGCACACCTGACATCATCGATCCGTTAACGTTCAGTGCCGTGCGGGCCATATCAACGATAGGTTCAATGGCAATAAAAATACCGACCAGCGCAACGGGAAAATTCAACGTCGACAGGACAATCAGCGCCGCGAACGTACCACCGCCGCCGACGCCGGCTACGCCAATAGACCCTAGCGCAATGGCAGGCAACATCGCGGCCAGAAAATGCAGCGAGAGCGGATCAATGCCGATGGTGGGCGCAATCATCGCTACCATAATAGCCGGATAAATCCCGGCGCAGCCATTTTGCCCCATACTGGAGCCAAACGAGGCGGAAATATTGGCAATGGTGCTTTGTACGCCAAATTTTTCCTGGGCGGAAATGGCCAGCGGGATAGAGGCTGCGCTGCTGCGGGAAACAAACGCAAAGGTTAAGACGGGCCAGACCATTCTGAAATAACGCGCTGGATTATTACCGCTGAGGATCAGCAAGATGGCATGCACGATAAACATCATAAAAATCGCGATGTAACAGGCGCCGATAAAACCCAGTAAGCTGGCGAATTGTTCAAAGTGGTATGATGAAAATACGGTAGTCATTAATGCCATGACGCCATAGGGCGTTAATGCAATAACGATACGTACCATCTTCATGACCCAGATCTGGATAGCGTTAATGCCTGCGCTTAATTTCTGACCTTCTTCCGGCGCCTCTTTTTTGACCTTTAACAGGGCGATCCCCGCTATTAGCGTGAAGATAACGATGCCGATAACGGAAACACTTCTGGCCCCCGTAAGATCAAGAAAAATATTAGTCGGAATCAGAGATGTCACTAACTGGGGAATCGACACCGCGGCAGTCTTATTGACTTCTTCTGTAGTTAACATTGACGGCATGTGCACAAAAGCGCTGGCGTCAAGCCCCAGTACATGGGCGGTCAGTAATCCGATAAAACCAGCAGCCATCACCAGGCATAACATGCATCCGACGATCGTCAGCGACATTTTTCCGATGCCGGCACTATTTTCCAGTTTATTGATGGCGGAAAGAATAGAAATAAAAATTAGCGGTATAGCGACCAGTTTTAACAGGTGGACGTAACCATTGCCGACGATGCTGTACCATTCGATAATAGTTTTAGTGTGATTTGCTGAAATAAAATGCAGGGATAAACCAATAACAGCCCCTAAAAAAATAGCGATAAAAACGCTTTTCGACAGGGAATCGCTTTTTTGATTAATTCTCAAGATGACCCACGAGAAAACCAAAAAAAGTTCGATATACGCGAGCGTAACAACCATATTTTAAGCCTCTTGCCTCATTCAGCACCTGAAATGCCGGAAAGAGTTTACATAAACCTATAGCTCAAACTGAGTTATAGAACCGCAGCGGATTATAAAGAGCGCAACGCCAGGTATCCATACAAAAAATGGGGTTCTGACCTCGCCGCCCGGCAATGTCGACAGCCTATTAATTAAATAGTCATTTTCTATACATCTTTTCGTTTTTGACCTGTCAGAACGGTTAATATCTTATAAATCATTACTTATCAAAAAGTTAAGTTGTTTTTTGTCCGTCGTATGACCTGGCGGACAGGGTCTATGCTTAATAAAAGGCGCTCAATATGACCATTTGTTGGAAAGCCCCTGCGGTTAATGGGTTGAAGTGATAATCATTATCACTAACATGCTGTTATATCCTGGTGATTTAGAACGCGAGGTAACTCTATGGAATTGCATTCAGACACGTTTAACCCGGAGGACTTCCCCTGGCAAGGGCTGACGCTAACGCCAGCGGCGGCAGCGCACATACGTGAACTGGCAGAAAAGCAGCCGGGCATGTTGGGCGTGCGGTTAAGCGTAAAACAGACGGGATGTGCCGGATTTGGCTATGTTCTGGATACCGTTCGGGAGCCGGATAAAGACGATCTGGTTTTTGAAGCCGAAGGCGCAAAGCTTTTCGCACCGTTACAGGCGATGCCTTTTATTGACGGAACAGAAGTGGATTACGTACAGGAAGGGCTGAACCAGTTATTTAAATTTCATAACCCCAAAGCCCAGAATGAATGCGGCTGCGGCGAAAGTTTTGGGGTATAGGCGGTACTATGTCTCGTAACACTGAAGCAACGGAAGAGGTCGGCATCTGGACAGGCGGACGCCTTAATTACAAAGAAGGATTTTTCACGCAACTACCCACTGATGAACTGGCAAAAGGCATCAGCGAAGAGGTGGTGCGCGCGATTTCCGCAAAGCGTAACGAACCTGAGTGGATGCTGGAATTTCGTCTCAATGCCTATAGAGCCTGGCTGGACATGGATGAACCGCACTGGCTGAAAGCGCACTACGATAAATTGAACTATCAGGACTACAGCTATTACTCTGCGCCATCATGCGGAAACTGCGACGATAACTGCGTTTCCCAGCCGGGAGCCGTACAGCAAACGGGCGCGAATACCTTTTTGAGTAAAGAGGTTGAAGACGCCTTCGAGCAGCTTGGCGTTCCGGTTCGCGAAGGGAAAGAGGTCGCCGTCGATGCGATTTTTGACTCGGTCTCCGTAGCGACCACATACCGTGAAAAACTGGCGGAACAGGGCATTATTTTCTGTTCTTTTGGCGAAGCGATACACGATCACCCTGACCTGGTCAGGAAATATCTTGGCACCGTCGTGCCGGGGAACGATAACTTTTTTGCCGCGCTGAATGCGGCAGTCGCTTCCGATGGGACATTTATCTATGTTCCCAAAGGCGTGCGTTGCCCAATGGAGTTATCCACCTATTTTCGCATTAACGCTGAGAAAACCGGTCAGTTTGAGCGCACGATTCTGGTGGCGGATGAAGGCAGCTATGTGAGTTATATCGAAGGCTGCTCCGCGCCCGTACGCGACAGTTATCAGCTACACGCCGCGGTAGTGGAAGTCATCATCCATAAAGATGCTGAAGTAAAATATTCCACCGTACAAAACTGGTTCCCGGGCGACAACAACACGGGCGGCATTCTGAACTTTGTGACCAAGCGGGCGTTGTGCGAAGGGGAAAACAGCAAGATGTCGTGGACCCAGTCGGAAACCGGTTCGGCGATTACCTGGAAATACCCGAGCTGCATTCTGCGCGGTGATAATTCTATCGGCGAGTTCTATTCCGTTGCGCTGACCAGTGGACATCAGCAGGCTGACACCGGCACCAAAATGATCCATATCGGTAAAAACACGCGCTCAACCATTATCTCAAAAGGCATTTCCGCCGGCCACAGCCAGAACAGCTACCGTGGGCTGGTAAAAATTATGCCGACGGCAACCAAC
The DNA here is from genome assembly GCF_017572835.1 of Salmonella sp. 32120201201600049SM. Lineage (NCBI taxonomy): Bacteria > Pseudomonadati > Pseudomonadota > Gammaproteobacteria > Enterobacterales > Enterobacteriaceae > Salmonella > Salmonella sp. 32120201201600049SM. The sequence continues at coordinate 315,528 of NZ_JAGESA010000001.1, forward strand.
GCCCGAAATTTCACCCAATGCGACTCCATGTTGATTGGCGCGGACTGCGGCGCGCATACGTTCCCGTATGTTGAATGCCGCAATAACAGCGCGCAGCTGGAGCACGAGGCGACAACATCACGCATCGGTGAAGATCAGCTTTTCTATTGTCTGCAACGCGGCATCAGCGAAGAAGACGCTATTTCGATGATCGTCAACGGTTTCTGCAAAGACGTTTTCTCGGAACTGCCGCTGGAGTTTGCCGTTGAAGCGCAAAAACTGCTGGCGATTAGCCTTGAGCACAGCGTCGGTTAATGATGAAGGAAAACCCATGTTAAGCATTAAAGATTTACAGGTCAGTGTGGAAGAAAAAGCGATTTTGCGTGGCCTGAATCTGGAGATTCGCCCCGGCGAAGTTCACGCCATTATGGGGCCGAACGGTTCCGGGAAAAGCACGCTCTCCGCCACCCTGGCGGGACGTGAAGATTATGAGGTCACCGGCGGCTCGGTTACGTTCAAGGGTAAAGATCTGCTTGAACTGTCGCCGGAGGAACGGGCGGGCGAAGGGATTTTTATGGCCTTCCAGTACCCGGTAGAAATCCCCGGCGTCAGTAACCAGTTTTTCCTGCAAACCGCGCTGAATGCCGTGCGCGCCTACCGCGGGCAGGCGTCGTTGGATCGCTTTGATTTTCAGGATCTGATGGAAGAAAAGATCGCATTGCTGAAAATGCCGGAAGATTTACTGACCCGTTCGGTAAACGTCGGTTTTTCCGGCGGGGAGAAAAAGCGCAATGATATTTTGCAAATGGCGGTGCTGGAGCCGGAACTGTGCATCCTTGATGAGTCTGACTCCGGACTGGATATCGATGCGTTGAAAATTGTGGCGGAAGGCGTCAACGCGTTACGCGACGATAAACGCGCTTTTATTATCGTGACCCACTATCAGCGCATACTGGACTACATCAAGCCTGATTACGTCCATGTCCTCTATCAGGGGCGAATTGTCCGATCCGGCGATTTTACTCTGGTCAAACAACTGGAGGAGCAGGGTTATGGCTGGCTTACCGAACAGCAGTAAAGCGCTACAGCAATGGCAGCATCTCTTTGAAGAAAAAGGAGAAAGTCGAACTGAGCAGGCAAGACAACATTTACAACAGATGTTACGTCTGGGATTGCCGACGCGTAAACATGAAGACTGGAAATACACGCCGCTGGAGGGCTTAACCCATAGCCAGTTTATCCAGCAGTGTGTGACTATCAGCGCCGCACAGCGTGATGCGCTGGCGCTGCAAATCGATGCCGTGCGGCTGGTGTTTGTCGATGGTCGGTTTATGCCAGAGCTCAGTGATAGCACGCAAAACAGCGGATTTGACGTTAGCGTCAGGGATGAGCGCCAGACGCTTGCCGCGCCGGTACAGCCTGAGGTTTTTCTGCATCTGACGGAAAGCCTGGCGCAATGTGTCACGTATATACAGGTACGGCGAAATCAGCGTCCGACCAGGCCGCTACTGTTAATGCATATCACGCAGGGCGTGGATGGCGACGAGCTGAACACCGCGCATTATCGCCACCATCTGGCGCTGGCGGAAGGCGCGGAAGCGACGGTTATTGAGCATTATGTCAGCCTTACAGCGGCAAAACATTTTACCGGCGCGCGTCTGACGATGAACGTTGCAGACAATGCGCAACTGCGTCATATCAAACTGGCGTTTGAAAATGCGTCCAGCTATCACTTTGCGCATAACGATCTTCTGCTGGCGACAGACGCCTCGGCGTTTAGCCACAGTTTTCTGCTGGGCGCCGCAGTACTACGTCACCACAGCAGCTCACAACTGAATGGTGAAAACGCGACGCTTCGACTGAATAGTCTGGCGATGCCGGTGAAAAATGAAGTCTGCGATACGCGGACATGGCTGGAACATAACAAAGGCTACTGTAACAGCCGCCAGTTGCACAAGACCATCGTCAGCGACAAAGGACGCGCGGTCTTTAATGGCCTGATTAACGTGGCGCAACACGCCATTAAAACCGACGGCCAGATGACCAATAATAACCTGTTGTTGGGGAAACTGGCTGAAGTCGATACCAAACCGCAATTAGAGATCTATGCCGATGACGTGAAGTGCAGCCACGGCGCGACGATCGGGCGTATTGACGATGAGCAGATGTTTTATCTGCAATCACGCGGCATCAGGCAGCAGGAGGCGCGGCACATGATTCTTTACGCGTTTGCCGCAGAGTTAACGGAAGCTATCCATGATAGCGCCCTTAAACAGCAGGTGCTGGCGCGAATCGGCCAGCGACTGCCCGGAGGCCTGGTATGACATTTCCTGTAGAAAAAGTACGGGCGGATTTTCCCATACTGCAGCGTGAAGTTAACGGCCTGCCGCTGGCTTACCTGGACAGCGCAGCCAGCGCTCAAAAACCTAATCAGGTGATTGATGCTGAATCTGCCTTCTACCGTCACGGCTATGCTGCGGTACATCGGGGTATCCATACGTTAAGCGCGCAGGCGACCGAAAGCATGGAGAATGTGCGTAAGCAGGCGTCGCGGTTTATTAACGCCCGCTCCGCAGAAGAACTGGTGTTCGTGCGCGGTACGACGGAGGGCATTAACCTTGTCGCCAACAGTTGGGGAACGGAAAATATTCGCGCCGGGGATAACATTATCATCAGCGAGATGGAGCATCACGCCAACATCGTTCCCTGGCAGATGCTGTGCGAGCGCAAAGGCGCTGAACTGCGCGTGATCCCATTGCATCCTGACGGTACGCTGCGGCTGGAGACCTTAGCTGCGCTGTTCGATGACCGGACCCGACTGCTGGCCATTACCCATGTTTCCAATGTGCTGGGGACGGAAAACCCACTGCCGGACATGATTGCGCTGGCGCGCCAGCATGGAGCGAAAGTGCTGGTGGATGGCGCCCAGGCCGTGATGCACCATGCAGTTGACGTCCAGGCGCTGGACTGCGATTTTTACGTTTTCTCCGGCCATAAACTTTACGGGCCGACCGGCATCGGTATTCTGTATGTTAAAGAGGCGTTGCTGCAAGAAATGCCGCCGTGGGAAGGGGGCGGGTCGATGATCTCGACCGTCAGCCTGACGCAGGTAACGACATGGGCGAAAGCGCCCTGGCGTTTTGAGGCGGGAACGCCGAATACTGGCGGCATCATCGGTCTCGGCGCGGCGATTGACTATGTGACGTCGCTGGGACTGGATAAGATTGGCGATTATGAGCAGATGCTGATGCGCTATGCGCTGGAGCAACTGGCGCAGGTGCCTGATATCACGCTATATGGCCCGGCGCAGCGGTTGGGTGTCATCGCGTTTAATCTGGGTAAACACCATGCTTACGACGTCGGCAGCTTTCTTGATAATTACGGCATCGCGGTACGAACGGGGCATCACTGCGCGATGCCGCTCATGGCCTGGTATGGCGTGCCGGCAATGTGCCGGGCTTCGCTGGCGATGTATAACACCCATGAAGAAGTGGACCGACTGGTGGCAGGATTAACGCGTATCCACCGCTTATTGGGATAACAGTGAGGTTTTATGGCTGCGCTACCGGATAAAGAAAAATTGCTGCGTAACTTTACGCGTTGCGCTAATTGGGAAGAGAAATATTTATATATTATTGAGTTGGGGCAGCGCCTGGCGGAGTTAAATCCGCAGGATCGCAATCCGCAAAATACGATTCATGGCTGTCAGAGCCAGGTGTGGATCGTGATGCGGCGAAACGCCAACGGCATTATCGAATTGCAGGGCGACAGCGACGCGGCGATCGTTAAAGGCCTTATGGCGGTGGTATTTATTTTGTACCACCAGATGACGGCGCAGGATATTGTGCATTTTGATGTCCGGCCATGGTTCGAAAAAATGGCGCTTACACAGCACCTCACGCCTTCTCGTTCTCAGGGGCTGGAAGCAATGATTCGCGCAATTCGCGCTAAGGCCGCCACTCTTAGCTAAACTGTACAGACAGCGTTCTACCTGATGTCAAATCCTTTGTCGGACGGCGACGTCGCTTTATCCAGAGTGGACAGAGCGTATATTTTGTTGTTCTGATAAGCGAAGCGCTACCAGTGGTCGCAGAGGGCATCACCAGGAATACAGGAGGTTTGGTATGAAACGTGCGTCTTTCATTACGCTAACTATTATCGGCGCGTATAGCGCGTTACAGGCAGCCTGGGCGGTTGATTATCCATTACCGCCCGAAGGCAGCCGTCTTATTGGTCAGAATCAAACCTATACCGTACAGGAAGGTGATAAAAACCTGCAGGCTATCGCCCGGCGTTTTGATACGGCGGCGATGCTCATCCTTGAAGCGAACAATACGATTGCGCCGGTGCCTAAGCCCGGTACGCTAATTACCATTCCCTCACAGATGCTATTGCCGGATGCGCCCAGGGAAGGCGTCATCGTCAACCTCGCGGAGCTACGGTTGTATTATTACCCGCCGGGAGAAAACCGCGTTCAGGTGTATCCCATCGGCATCGGTTTGCAGGGACTGGAAACTCCCGTCATGGATACCCGGATAGGGCAAAAGATCCCCAACCCGACGTGGACGCCGACGGCGGGCATACGCCAACGTTCGCTTGAGCGGGGGATCACGCTGCCACCGGTGATCCCTGCCGGGCCAAATAACCCGCTGGGACGCTATGCGCTGCGTCTGGCGCACGGTAATGGGGAATATCTCATTCATGGCACCAGCGCGCCGGATAGCGTGGGTCTGCGCGTGAGTTCCGGTTGCATTCGCATGAACGCGCCGGACATCAAGGCGTTATTTGCGCAGGTCAGAACGGGGACGCCGGTAAAAGTGATTAACCAGCCGGTGAAATTCTCTGTCGAGCCGAATGGCATTCGTTATGTAGAGGTACACAGGCCGCTATCGCCGGAAGAAGAGCAAAACGTGCAGACGATGCCCTACGTGTTGCCTGCGGAATTTACCGCGTTCAGAAACGCACAAGGGGTGGATAGTCGCCTGGTCGATAAGGCGCTATACCGGCGAGCCGGGTATCCAGTCAGCGTGAGCGCCGGGCAGACGCCAGCGGTAAATACGACCGCAGTCGAATCCGCTCAGAACGGTTTTGTCGGAGAAGAGGGGCAAACGCGCGTCACGCAGTAGCCTTCGCAGCAAACGACGGACAAAAAAATGGCGCACGATGTGCGCCATTTTATATCGTGCGTCAAATTACTTACGGACGTGGGATACTACTTTGTTGTCCAGACGCTGGTTCGCGCGAGCAGCATCGTCTTTAGCAGCCTGAACGTCGGAACGCATTGCATTTACGTCATTACTCAGTTGCTCAACTTTAGCGCTCAGCGTCTGTACATCGGAAGACAACTGATCGATTTTAGCGTTGCTTGAACAACCTGCCAGTAACGTGGAACCCAGAACTGCTGCACCTAAGATCAGCTTGTTAGTGCGGTTCATAACAATAACATTATATTTTGTGTGGTTATATAGGTAAAAAAAATGGCGCACATCGTGCGCCATTTTTATTACGCAGGTACTATTACTTACGGTATTTAGTAGCCTGGTTGTCCAGACGCTGGTTAGCGCGAGCTGCGTCGTCTTTAGCAGCCTGAACGTCGGAACGCATTGCGTTCACGTCGTTGCTCAGCTGGTCAACTTTAGCGTTCAGAGTCTGAACGTCAGAAGACAGCTGATCGATTTTAGCGTTGCTGGAGCAACCAGCCAGCAGAGTAGAACCCAGGATTACCGCGCCCAGTACCAGTTTAGTACGATTCATTATTAATACCCTCTAGATTGAGTTAATCTCCATGTAGCGTTACAAGTATTACACAAACTTTTTTATGTTGAGAATATTTTTTTGATGGGAATGCACTTATTTTTGATCGTTCGCTCAAAGAAGCATCGAAATGCATGAAAGTCCCTAAAAAACCGAAAGAAAACAGGGGGCTTCCATCGGATTCTTCTTAGATAATCCGCAATTAGATAGTAAAATCCGATTTGATTTTTTTATTAATAGTGGCTATCGATTAAATAAAAAAAGCGCCGGAAGGGCGCTTTTTTAAACAAATTAATTCACACAACAATTATTACAGTACGTGAACAGAGGCGGTGTTAGTGGTGCCGCTTGGAACCAGCGCGCCGGAGACCATCACTACGACGTCGCCTTTCTGGGCGAGGCCGCTTTGCAGGGCGACATCTTTGCCCAGACGGTAGAAATCATCAGTAGAATTGATTTCTTTCACCAGCTGCGATACCACGCCTTTGCTCAGTACTAACTGACGGGCGGTCACTTCATTGGTGGTCAATGCCAGGATGGTGGCGTCCGGGAAGTATTTACGCACGGCGCGAGCGGATTTACCGCCCTGGGTCGCTACCACGATCAGCGGCGCTTCCAGTTTTTCGGCGGTTTCTACCGCACCGCGGCATACCGCTTCCGTAATGCGCAGTTTACGGCTGTCGTTGTTGTAGTCCAGACGGCTGTTCATGACGCGGTCGGTACGTTCGCAGATGGTCGCCATGATAGAAACGGCTTCCAGCGGGTATTTCCCTTTTGCGGATTCGCCGGACAGCATAACCGCATCCGTACCGTCGAGGATGGCGTTCGCTACGTCGCCTGCTTCTGCGCGGGTCGGACGCGGGTTTTTGATCATAGAATCCAGCATCTGAGTCGCGGTGATCACGACTTTACGTGCGCGGATACATTTTTCGATCATCATTTTCTGCGCAAAAATCACTTCTTCAACCGGGATTTCTACGCCCAGGTCACCACGCGCAACCATGATGCCGTCGGAAGCTTCGAGAATTTCATCGAAGTTGTTCAGGCCTTCCTGGTTTTCGATCTTAGAGATAATCTGGATGTTTTCGCCGCCGTGGGCTTTCAGATGCTCGCGAATTTCGACAACGTCAGAACGTTTACGGATAAAGGACGCAGCAACAAAGTCAACGCCCTGTTCGCAACCGAAGATCAGGTCCTGTTTGTCTTTTTCAGCCAGCGCCGGCAGAGCAATAGAAACGCCCGGCAGGTTAACGCCTTTGTTCTCGCCCAGATCGCCGTTGTTCAGCACCTTACAAATGACTTTATTGCCTTCGATGGCGGTCACTTCCATACCGATCAGACCATCGTCAACCAGGACGGTGTTGCCAACGCTCAGGTCGCTGGTGAAGCCTTCATAGGTGACGGCAACGATTTCATTATTACCGACCACGGATTTGTCGGTGGTAAAAGTGAAGGTTTGACCCGCTTTCAGCGAAACGTCGTTACCGCCTTCCAGTTTAATGGTGCGGATTTCTGGTCCTTTAGTATCAAGCAGAATAGCGGCTTTTTTCCCGGTTTTGCTCATCACGTTGCGCAAGTTCTGGATACGCTGACCGTGTTCTGCATAATCGCCATGAGAGAAGTTCAGACGCATCACGTTCATGCCCGCGTCCAGCATTTTGCTTAACATCTCTTCGGATTCGGTTTTCGGACCGATAGTACAAACAATTTTCGTCTTTTTCATGACAGTCTTAGTCTTTAAGTTGAGGAGGATATGGAAATCTGGCTTCGGGCGCGCACGGCCCGGAAGCTAAGCCTGTGTTGCTAAAGTGATGATGCCTCGCTCTAAGGATAGGTGACATCGAAAGAGCGTGCAGAGGAATGTGTGCTCGCGTTTCAGCCCAACGGGAAGGGGATAATTTTAGTCGTTGAGTTTTACAGTCCAATGCGCTGAAACCATTCAAGAGACAATTGGCGCGCATTATACGCTGAAATTTACAAAAAAGGAAAATGAAAACCCTGTTTCAAAAGACATCTGTGCAGATCCACAACGGTTTGTTATTACGCTGTTTACGATGTCGCTGGCGATAACGCCGCCCGAACAGGGGCGGCGTTGCGCAACAGTGGGTGTTGTTGCGCATAATGTCAATCGAGCAACTTTTTGCCTTCCAGGTCGATGGCGATGTTTTGGTTGTGTGCTTTTCGATAGCACAGAATCGCTATCCCGATCGCCGCCCAGCTAATTCCGAGTATCAGAGCGTGAATGTTCATGTTTAAACAGACGTAGCCGATGACGATCATCCCCATGATCGGCGAAATGACATGGGCGAAAATGCGCCGCTGGGCTTTCATCCGAAAATTGAACAGGATAAACACACACAGGTTCACGACAAAAAAAGCGAAAAGCGCGCCAAAGTTCACCAGCGTGGAGATAGATTCAATCTTGCCGGAAAACAGGTAGCTGAGCAGCAGGGTGACGCCGCCGGTAAACAGAATGGCATAATCCGGCGTTTTACGCGTGGTATGGACGTGAGCGAGGAAGGCGGGCAACATTCGGTCACGCCCCATTGAAAATAGCACTCTGGACACCGCCGTTTGCGCGGTAATAATGTTGCCGACGGCGCACACAAACGCCACAATGATGGAAAATGCCACTTTGAGCCAGATACCGCCAACGTTGCCGGCAATGGTGAAAAATGCTTCATTCGTCGCATTACCTTCCGCGAAGCGGTCGACGTTACCGGTGGCGAACGCCGCAAACGCCACAACGATAATAAACAGTACTGTCGCCAAAACTAACGCCAACAGCGTTGCTTTACTGACGGCGCGCCCCCCGCCTTCGCTTTCTTCACTTAATGTACTGATAGCGTCAAAGCCGAGAAAGTTCAGCGCAGCCACCGAAATCGCCGTCGCGATGAGCCCTGGGGTGAACCACTGTGAATCGAAAAAAGGCCGGAAGGAAAGCGTTATCTGACTACTGTCCAGCAGCATCAGACGGACAATGAGTAGCACGAAAATCGCCAGAATACCGAGTTGAATAAAGACCAGTAACTTATCGAATTTCGCCGTTTGCTGTATCCCGAGATAGTTGACTCCGGTGCCAATAGCCACATAAATCAACGGCCAGACCCAGACCGGAATTTGCGGTAAAATAGCGTGGACCGCGACGCCGCCCAGCACTGCCACGAGCGTAGGGAACAAAAGATAATCCAGCAGTAATATCCATCCGGTCAGAAACCCTACGGCGGGATTAATGCATACGCCAGCATACGCATAGGCCGAACCCGACGAGGAGATATGCTGCGATAAGGTAGAGTAGCTGTACGCGGTAAAAAACATCGCGATAGCGCCAATAATATAAACCAGCGCAACCATACCGTGCGAAAGATTATAAACGACGCCATAAAGAGAGACTGGCGCGATAGGCACCATAAACACCAGACCATAAAGCACTAAATCGGTAAGAGACAATTTTTTGACTTTTTTCATGATAAATACCTTAATGGCTTTTTATGCCAGATCGCGTAAAAACGCGCTTACCGCTGCGAGGCAGGGCGCGATATTTTCTTCATGCGGGTTATGGCTGCTGCCAGGAATAGTGACCGCGCGGCAGTCTGAAATGTGAGAGAGCAGCGGAGAGACGACGCGCTCGGTTGCCTGATCGTTTTCGCCGCGTAGTACCAGAACAGGACAGCGTATCTGGCACAAATGGGGCGTAATATCCCAGTCGGCAAGTTTGCCATTTGCCGCCAGTTCATTGGTTCCCCATAAAATGTGATAACCCGTAGGGTCGGCGGCGAACTGCGCATTAGATCGCTGAACATGAACGGCTTCTTCCGCGAGGGTATAAACGTGCCTGGCATAATAAGCGACCAGCTGTTCCGGTGGGTTTTGATAAATGACGGCGGGCATAATGACGTTTTTGATATCGTCATCGGACATTGGCGTCAGAGCGTTAAAGAGCCGTATGGCTTCCTGTTGCCACAGGGCGATACTGGCCGGCGAACTGGCCAGTATCGTCCCGCGAAGCCCGGCAGGCTGTAAGCAGGCGTGCTCTGCGGCAAGCATTCCGCCCCAGGAATGTCCCAGTATCGAATACCCTTGTCCGATACCCAGGTGATTAATTAATTGGGTTAATTGACGGAGATAACGCGCAATAGTCCAGAAAGACGCGTCGGCATGAGGAAAATGCGTTGAACGACCGCAGCCATATTGATCGTAAAATATTACCATGCGCCCGTCATCAGCCAGATGGCGATAATTTAATAAATAATCAAAGCCGCCAGAAGGGCCGCCGTGAAGGATAATGAGCGGCGTGAGTAATGATTTTCTGTCTCCATAAATCCGATAGCTTGTCAATATGTTTTCAGAAAACATTTCGCCATAGAGATAAGTATCATTCATATTCTTAATGACTCAGTGTGTGGCAGGGCAGGCGAAATTTATATTCGCCTGGGTAATATTATTTTTTTATTGTGTGTAAAACATTACACCAGAAGGTGGCGTAATGTTCCCATTGCAGAAACTGCGGGCTTCCCCAGTGCGGTGAACAATCACTGGCAAAGCAACATACTTTCCCTTTATGGTAAGTACCCATAACTAACAGTGGATCGCCATTAATTTCAGCAAGGACTTGACTATTTTCTTTGGCGATAAGCTTGTTATAGCCCAATAGCGGCGGCCATTCGCTAAATGGCTGGGTAATAACATGCTCTACCGCAGTATTTACTGCTTTACATCCTTGCGGTAGTTCTACGCGGTCATCTACATCCAGCATATCAACCGGCAATACCTCCGCCAGAACCGTATTTTTATAATTGGCTTTTGCTTCTATTCCCGTAAAGGATAAATACCCGCCGATCATCAACAGACCGCCGCCCTCAGCAACATAATCGGCGATAAGTTGTAATGCATCAGGAATAATGTCCATATTATAAAACGTTCTGTTTTGTAGCAGGAACGTATTGCTACCGATATCACTGATGACGATCGCATCATAGCAGGCTAATGCTTCGGCGGTTTGTGGAAAACGAGTTTGCACAATATGGGCAGGCATGTAGTCCACATCGATATTACTCTGGCGTAAGCAGGATAATAAATAGTCTGCGCCTTCTTCGTATTTGCTCGATGTAAAGCTATCAAAACCTTTAGAGTGAATCATATGAATGTGCCAGGATTCGCCAATAAATAAAATTTTCATTATGTCACCTGTTAATTAATGTGAATGACTTTATTAGATTGGGTACGCATTCGATGTAAAACCTGCAAGTGCTGAGGCATACTCGACGCACCGACTTGTTCCACCGCCAGAGAAGCGAAAGCGGAGGCATATTGAATGGCTGCGACCATATCTGCTTGTCGCGCCAGCGCGGCGGCTAAGGCGCCATTAAAAGCGTCACCGGCCCCGGCGGCATCTTTTACCACGGCGCTCCACGCAGGAATATACAACGTGCGGGCGTGCTCACAGAGCAGAGAGCCACGGGCGCCAAGGGTAATGATGACTTTTTTCACCCCGGATTGCAGAATAATATTTCCGGCTTTTTTCGCATCATTAATATCAGTAATGGTTACGCCGGATAAAAAAGAGGCTTCAGTTTCATTCGGCGTGATGATGTCAATATCAGATAATAAATGCGTCACCTGTTTCGTATAGGGGGCAGGATTGAGCATGATCATTTTATTTTCTTGTTTGCCCAGGCGAATAAATTCAGTCAACGCTTCAATGTTCGTTTCGAGCTGCATTAACATAACGTCAGACTCGGCGATATAACGGTGTTGCTCGTTAATCTCTTGCGTGGTGAGCATCATATTGGCGCCAGGGTAGATGGCGATAATATTATCGCCATCCACGGCGGAGACATAGATCAATGCGCTACCGGTGGGCGCTTTATCTGTTTGATACGCGCTGTATGAGGTGATGCCTGATTGAATAATATGATTCATAGCAAATGCGCTGAACTGATCTTTACCCACTTTAAAAATAAAATGCGCCGCAGCGCCGGCATTGTTTGCCGCTAAAGCCTGGTTGGCTCCTTTACCGCCAGGATAGAATCCAAATTGACTGGCCAGAATGGATTCTCCGCTTTGTGGAAACCACGGCACGGTTGCTGAAACATCAATATTGAAGGAGCCTAAAACACACACCTTGCCTGCTTTTTTTGTGTTTTCCCGGCGCAGTTTTGCATCCTGATGGATTGGCGTGGCGATAGTACTGGAGATATCAATCTTATTTTCAGTGATAAGCTTACTCAGCGCGTCACGGTTTAAAATCCCTCCGCCATAGCAACGCTGAAGCATACCTGATTTCTGGAAATAGCGTAGATCGGAACGAATAGTCTCCTGGCTAACCTTATAAAGGTCTGAAAGTTTACTGACGCTAACACTATTATCCTTTATCAGTAAATTAATGATGGCATGACGTCTTTCTTCTTTAAACATATTGCCTCCGGGTAGTGAGTTGAATTGTATTTATGGCAATGTTGTCATGCGGTGAATTCAATCACAGATTATGCGGTCAACCGGAAGTAACCCCAAATGAATGTCAATAATCAGAAGCGCAGCCAATGTGTTAAATATTAATTGCTTACAGAAGGGGAAAATAGTTTTGTGAGTGTTGTCATATATTTTCTATGTAATATGACGGGGTGAACGTAAAATAGTTGGGCTTGCACGATTCAGTGAGTATATGCAGCCGGACAGCGTTCGCTTATCAGTCGCTACCCTCGACGAAATAAGACGATATCGCTCTCCGGCCCGGGGGTTATATACGCTCGATTTTTGCCGGCAGCCCCTGACGTACTGCCGCGCCAGAAACCCAGTCGAGCCAGGTGTTGGTAATGGTTCTTGTCGGATCGGCAAAGCCCAGATCGTTAAGATTTATGCCTGCCCTGATTTGTGGATCATACGGCATAGGCACGCCATCCAGAGAGTGCTGCGTTGCGCCCATCTCGCGGTGACCATATCCGTGTTCGATGGCGATGACGCCTGGCATCACGCCATTTAACAAACTGATTTGCGCCACGACCTGACCGCCCGGCGTAATGATCCGTACCCGATCGCCATGTTGCAGTCCATAACGTTCGCCGTCTTGCGGATTCAGCGCCACCAGGTTTGCTGGCTTCACATGGTGTAAGCGCGGGATGACGGCTGTTGAGCTGGACATGGTGTTTGATTTAAATGAAATCAGTTTCAGCGGCCATTGTCCAATGGGAAACTGGTCGTCAATCGCACGACCATCTGACAAACGCGCCGGATACCAGACCGGGCAACCGCTGAAGCGCTCCCCGGTGATGGCGTGACGGTGGGCGGCGACATCTGCATTCCAGATCTGTAAGGGTTTTTTCCACGCGTTACCTAACCGTTGCTCCGTATAGCCGCTATCCTCGGGCGCAAACCGGCCGCCACGCGAGTAGATAAACGCCACGCGACCGACCTCATCAGCTTTAAGCGTGTGCTGAATTGCTGGCAGAATGCGGCTGACGCCGGTAAGCGAAATATCTTCCTGATTTGCCAGCGCGACCGGCGTCTTGCCCATAAAGGCGATATTAGCGGCTACGCGCAGATAGAAGTCTTCCGCCCGGTTCAGTGGAAAAGTATTGCCCTGCGGATCGGTTATCGCCCGGTCGCCGAAGCCGGGCAGATGGAGCCGTTTTGCTACCGCAATACAAAATGCTTCCATTGAGACAGGTTGCCCGTCCGCCGTGCGGTGAGTGGTGGGGGCGACAACCGGCCAGCGGGCGGTAGTGGCTTTACTGGCTACGCCGCCCCAGGGCGCCGTAAAGCCCCAGCTCTCAAAATTGTGCGTATCCGGCACAATGTAATCCGCCAGCGCCGTCGTTTCATTCATAAAGGCGTCAATCGCGATAAAGAGCGGCAGTCGGCGAGGGTCTTTTAGTTTTTCTTCCGCCACGGCGCGTAGACCGGGAACACCGTAAAACGGGTTGCTCATATTGGAAATCCAGGCTTTAAGCGGATAAGGATAGCCTTCGAGCGCGGAGGTCAACAGTTCGGTAAGCTGGCCTGCCACAAAGGGATACCACGGCGCTTTGGCTGGATAAGGGGATTGCCCACCGGCAATTTTGTCGCGGTATTCTTCCGATGCTTCATAAGCGGTTTTGCTACGGGCAATACTTAACCCGGACGGTTTCACTTTTCCGGCAAAACTATTCATGTTGTAGCGGGGGCCGTCGCTAACGCCGTTGAATTTGCCGCCGCCGACAAAGACGCCGCCGGACAAGCTGAGGTTGCCGATCAGCGCGTTAAGCATCATGACCGACCAGGCGTTATAAAACCCATTGCCGGCCATCATGCCGCCGTGACTGATGACCGCAGCTTTACGTCCGTGACTGGTAAAGGTTTCCGCCAGCGCGATAATTTGCGCTTCCGGCACGCCGCACTGTTCGCTGTATTGCGCCAACGAGAGCTTTTCTGCCGCCTCTTTCAGGCGTTGCAACCCGCTCTTCACCGTGACCCGTTGGCCGTCGGCGAGCGTAACGTACTGCGTCACGAAAAGCCGTGCCTGTCGGCAAGTGGACGCATCGACCAACTCGCCGTCGGTATTCAGCACGACAGGGGTCTCTTCGCCATCGGGCGTAAGATGGCGCAGCGTCAGGTGCTGTCCGGCAAGCGTCGGCAGTTCATCCGCAATGACCAGGTGCGTGGCGTTGGTCCAACTTTGCTCGCCAGCCTGCTGCATCGCCTGTACGCCGGGAATCGCCAGATAATCAGCATTATAACGTTGATTATCCATGATCCAGCGGATCATCCCCATTGCCAGCGCCGAATCGCTGCCGGGCATGACCGGTTGCCAGCGACCGCGAGGATCGGCGAGCACCGTTGATAAGGGGAGGGCGGGGGCGACCACGACGTATTGAAAATTCTCACGCAGCCGGGCGCTCGCCAACTGACGCGCCTGGCGTTTAAACGGATTGCCGGACTGTGCCGGGGAGGTGCCCATAAAGAGCGCAAACTCCACGTTTTCCCAGTCGGGTTTGACATGCGGGTTTTTATCCAGATCGCCCATCAATGCCCCGGAGCCGGCCCGGTAAGCCAGTCCACAGTAGGCGCCATGCGCGCCGAAATTCTTGCTGCCGAAGCTATTTAGCGCAAAACGACGCAGAAACGCATCGCGGCCTTCGTCGCTGGTATTCGTGACCAGTAACTGATTGGTTTTGGGCCCGAAACTGGGGTGCTTTGCGTCAATTGGCGTATCCGGCGCATGAATAGCGCGCAGTCCGTCCACATGACCTTCGCCAAACAGATCGCCGCCTTCCACGACTTCTTCAATAAGTTGCTCAAAGCTGATGCGCTGCCATTTCCCTTCGCCGCGTTTACCCACGCGTTTCATCGGTTCAAGCAGTCGTAGCGGACTGTACAGGCTTTCCAGCAGCGTGGCGCCGCGCGCGCAGGCGGTTGAGCGGGCGTCAAGACCGCTTTCTCCCGCCAGTTGCTCCATGGCTTCGCTAAAAGGGACGGACGAGTCAATCGGGTGTTCCTGCGACAAGGGGTGATAGGGATTGCCGGCGATGCGTATCACTTTGCCATCGGCATTAACCCGGGCGCGGATACCGCACTGTGTCCAACAGCCGAAGCATTGCGTCATGGCGATGGTTTGTTGTGGATTTTGCTGCCAGTGCGTTTGCGCCTGCGCCTCCGGAATTAACGCATTGCCAAAGATGCGGTCGCGCGTTACCTTGCCGGATGTCCCGTTTAACAGGCCATCAATTGCGCGTTTCGCCACATCACGGTAGCTCAGACCAAAAGTGACCATCCCACCGACGGCGAGACCGACTTTTAGCCACTGACGACGGGTTAAATTAGCCATGTTGTAATCTCCTGGTGAGTCCGTTCAGCGTTTCACGAATAATAATCAGTAGCGCTATCCACAGGCCGAAGGTGCCGAGAATAGCCAGCCAGCCATCCGTTCCGCCTGGTAACGAGTAAGGGTTAAATTGCGCGTTGAACTTGGGGACGGTTTGTACCTGAATCAACAATGTCCAGCGCATCAGCCAACATAGCGCCAGCGCGCTGAGAACCAGCAGGACGCGTCTTAGCTGTGATAACGGATGGCGTAGCGCCAGGCTACAGAACAGCAGTGTGCATACCCACAGCGCTACCCAGCCGACAGCGTAATATTTGGCTGACAGGGCGACGGTAATCCACTGACGGATTGCCGTGCCGGAAAGCGTATCGCCGCTAACCCACATGGCCACAACCAGCCCCAGCGCCGCCAGCGTCCAGATTTGTCCCCACAATATTTTTGGCAGCCTTACCGAGTCGCGTCGGGCGGCGACAATCATCAGCGCGAAGAACGCCTGTAAGGCGCTAAGGAACATCGCCACGGGGAAGGCGTAGCTAAACCAGATTGGGCGCGCCAGCACAACGGAGACTTCGCGGCCGGTATAAATCAACAGGCCCACCGCGCAAAGCGCGCTGGCTAACGCCAACCATTTAGTGACGTTGTAACTTTTATTGAATAATCGTTTAATCTGCTGCGCCAGGAACCACAGAGCGAGAAATCCGGTAAACAGCGGCAGGAATAACGCTCCCCAGGGCATCCACGACCAGGGCGTCGGCCAGGCATAGAAATGCCAGACGCGGGCGGTCTGGTGCAGATCCGCCGTCAGCGCCAGCGGTGCGGTAATCGCACAGGTAATGGCAATCAGTAATGCCCGATTTTCTTCTGTTGCGGCGTCTTTTTTCCGCCAGTGAAGATAACAGGCAAACAGTGCGGCGCAGGCGGCAATGCCAATAAAAAAGAAATATTGTACCGCCCACGGCAGCCAGCTAATGTCCTGCGGGTGAGCCAGCACTTCTTCAATGATGAGTGAATGCGTCATTCAGACCTCCTGCCAAAGCGCGGGCTGCGCACGGCCCATTAATGGGGTGACAAAGGCGTCGTCCAGACCCAGGTAGAAAACATGGGGCGACGTGCCGTTTTCCGGCTTTAATACCTTGATAGCGTCGCGATGCTGATGAAGCATGGTGGCGATGCGGCTATGGGGATCTTTGATATCGCCAATAATACGCGCGCCGCCGACGCAGGACTCTACGCAAGCGGGTAACAGTCCGGCTTCCAGACGATGGACGCAAAACGTGCATTTATCGGCAGTTTGCGTTTCATGATTGATAAATCGGGCGTCGTAAGGACACGCCTGGACACAATAGGCGCAGCCGACGCAGCGTTTGTTATCCACCACCACAATGCCATCTTCCCGCTGAAAGGTGGCTTGTACCGGGCAGACCGGCACACAGGGGGGGTTATCGCAATGGTTGCACAGACGCGGCAACAGCACATTCGTGACTTCCTGACTACCTTCACGCTGGACCTGGTATTGGTTCACGGTCGTACGAAACGCGCCCTGCGGCGTTTGGTTTTCAATAGTGCAACTTACGGTACAGGACTGACAGCCGATACAACGCCGCAGGTCGATAAGCATGGCGTAACGGTGTCGGGGAGAGCCTTCATGCCGCTCCGGCGAAAAAGGAAATTTCGCTTCAGCCAGCGGAACCAGCGAGGCGCCAGCGGTCAGGACGCCAAGCTGCTGGAGAAATTGCCGTTTACTGCTGTCCATATTGACTCCCGTCCACATTGCCAACAATGAAACATTTGTCACGGTGTTGGTTCATGTGTAATGAATAAAAAATGTCGATGATTTACAGTGTAAAAATCGAGGCGGGGTGCGCTCTATTGTGGTTAACCACATACCCGGCTTGTTGTTGATCTAAAACAACATAATTGACAGGGATATTAGGGTGAGAGGTAAAACCGTAAGGCGCCTGGCGGTGTTGGCGGCAGTAGGGCTACTTTGTCATGGCGCGTGGGCAGGGACGTGGAATATCGGTATTTTGGCCATGCGCGGCGAGGCGTCTACGCGTAGCCACTGGCAACCGTTGGCAAAGACATTAAGCCAACAGCTTCCAGGCGAAACCTTTCACATCCAGCCGCTGGATCTGCATCAAATGCAGGAAGCCGTTAACCAGGGAACCGTGCAGTTTGTGATAACCAACCCGGCGCAATTTGTCCAACTGAACAGCCATGCGCCGCTGCGCTGGTTAGCTTCCCTGCGCTCCACGCGCGATGGGAAAGCAGTGAGTAATGTTATTGGCAGCGTGATTTTGACCCGACGCGATAGCGGCATCACCACGGCGCATGATCTCATCGGTAAGACCGTCGGCGCGATTGATGCTCAGGCGTTTGGCGGCTATTTATTAGGCTATAAAGCGCTCAGCGACGCGGGCTTACGCCCGGAGCGCGATTTTCATCTCCGTTTTACCGGATTTCCTGGCGATGCCTTAGTCTATATGCTGCGCGAAAAAGCGGTGCAGGCGGCAATTGTGCCAGTGTGCCTGTTAGAAAATATGGATCAGGAAGGATTGATTAATAAAAAGGACTTTATCGCGCTGCTTTCCCGACCGACGCCCCTGCCTTGCTTAACCAGTACGCCGTTATATCCTGACTGGTCGTTCGCGGCGCTACCTGCGGTAAGCGATGCGCTGGCGGATCGCGTAACGCGAGCGCTATTCAACGCGCCCGCCGCCGCGTCATTTCACTGGGGCGCGCCTGCGTCGACCAGTCAGGTAGAAGCGTTGCTGCGTGATGTTCGTCAGCACCCTCAGCAGCGTCGACTGTGGCTGGATGTCAAAAGTTGGTTAATCCAGCACCAGCTAATGGTCGGCGGCGTGATTCTGGCGTTCCTGTTGCTCACGCTCAATTATATTTGGGTCATGCTGCTGGTGCGTCGACGTGGAAAGCAACTGGAACGTAATAGCGTAGTTCTTCATCAGCATGAGCGGGCGCTGGAAACCGCCCGGCAAATGAGCGTGTTGGGTGAAATGACCTCCGGGTTTGCCCATGAGCTTAATCAGCCGCTTTCCGCGATTCGACATTATGCCCAGGGGTGCCTGATTCGACTGCGCGCTGCAGATGAACAGCATCCCTTGCTGCCGGCGCTGGAGCAGATTGACCAGCAGGCGCAACGCGGTGCGGATACTTTGCGTAACCTGCGTCACTGGGTCAGCCAGGCGCAGGGCAACCCGGTGCTAACCGAAGCGTGGAAGGCCATAGCCATTCGGGAGGCGATTGATCATGTCTGGCAATTGTTGCGTATGGCGCAACAGTTTCCGACAGTGACTCTGCATACCGAGGTTAGCGCTGCGCTGCGCGTAACGCTGCCGTCAGTGCTGCTGGAACAGGTGCTGGCGAATATCATTCTTAATGCGGCTCAGGCGGGCGCCACCCATTTATGGGTCGTTGCTGAACGCACTGAAAACGGCATCAGTATCGCTTTACAGGATAACGCCGGGGGAATCGATGAGGCGCTATTACGTCAGGCGTTTCAGCCGTTTATGACCACCCGCAAAGAGGGGATGGGCTTAGGGTTGGCGATTTGCCAGCGGCTGGTGCGGTATGGGCGGGGCGATATCAGTATCAGGAACCAGACCGCGCCGGACGGTCTGTCGGGAACGGTGGTTACGATACATTTCTTACATGAAAATGGGGGCAGGGATGGCGACAATTCATCTACTGGATGATGATACGGCGGTCACTAACGCGTGCGCGTTTTTACTGGAAAGTCTGGGATATGACGTAAAATGCTGGACGCAGGGGGCGGATTTTTTGGCGCAGGCCAGTCTGTATCAGGCCGGGGTCGTATTACTGGATATGCGAATGCCGGTACTGGATGGGCAGGGCGTTCATGATGCGTTGCGCCAGTGCGGAAGTACCCTGGCGGTTGTTTTTCTTACCGGGCATGGCGATGTACCGATGGCCGTGGAGCAGATGAAACGCGGCGCCGTCGATTTTCTGCAAAAACCGGTATCGGTAAAACCGCTACAGGCGGCGCTGGAGCGTGCGCTGACGGTTTCATCGGCAGCGGTGGCGCGTCGTGAGATTATACTGTGTTACCAGCAGTTGACGCCGAAAGAGCGTGAGCTGGCCAGCCTGGTGGCAAAAGGATTTATGAACCGTGAAATTGCGGAAGCGATGAATATCGCGGTGCGTACCGTAGAGGTGCACCGCGCCAGAGTCATGGAAAAAATGCAGGCCGGTAGCCTGGCGGAACTGATTAGGCGTTTCGAAAAAATGGCCTCGCCAGAGACCAGAATACGAACAACGTATGAGCCATGAATAATAAACTGCGTTATTTCTTTGATTTGCATCAAATTTTGTTTAATTGAGAAGACTGTTATATTCTGTTGGTTTGAGCTGGCGACGAGTAAAACGTATGACAAAACCGACAAAAGATGACGAACTGTACCGCGAGATGTGCCGGGTGGTGGGCAAGGTCGTGCTGGAAATGCGCGATCTGGGGCAGGAGCCTAAATATATTGTTATTGCGGGCGTGTTAAGAACCGCGCTGGCGAATCAACGCATCCAACGTAGCGCGTTAGAAAAACAGGCTATGGAAACCGTGATTAACGCTCTGGCGCGGTCATAGCCGCTATCAGGGTGGCAATAACGAAATCGCCTTTGAATCGTCGCGATTGTCACCATGGCGGGCGGGTTGCCCGCCGTTAGCGATGCGCAGGGTTATCAGGTGATGGCTAAGCGCAGCCCTAATGTATCAGGGTACGGCTCAAAATAATTCTGGCTGCGTAGATAGTCATCCGGATGTTCCGCCAGATAGTGCTTCAGCAGCGTTAACGGTGCCAGGATAGGTAGTCGGCCCGCCCGGTAGCCGAGAATCACCTCGCGTAATTCCGCGCGTTGCCTGCTGTTCAACGCGCGGTGAAAATAGCCCTGGATATGCATCAGCACATTGGTGTGATTTTTACGTGAAGCGGGGTGGCGCAGGATAGCCATCAGTTTTTCTCTGTATCGGACAAAGAAGGCATCCAGATCGTCCCACTCATGCAGACGCGCGACGAAAGGGCCAATTTCGCGGTAGCCGGCCTGGTGGTGGGCGAGAAGCTGAAGTTTGTATCGGCTATGAAACGCGAGCAAACTGTGACGACTCAAGCCCTGCGCGCGTAGCGCATTTAATTCATGTAGCGCGAAGATACGTGCGATGAAATTCTCGCGTAGTACCGGATCGTGCAGGCGACCATCTTCCTCTATCGGCAGCCAGGGATATTTGTCCATCATCGCGGCGGTAAACAGCCCCGTGCCAGCTTTGCGGCCCCTGTTACCCTTTTCATCATACAGGCGAACGCGCTCCATTCCGCAACTGGGCGATTTTGCACACACAATAAACCCCGCCAGCTCGCCTATTGTTGGCAGAAACCGATCGGCAAAGGCATTCATTCGCTCGGTGACGTCATCGTGCGGGGCATGGCTATAGCGCATCCGAATGTCGCCACAGGTCGTCTGGATAAGACGCAGCGCAGGGCGGGGCACGGGCAGGCCGATCGCCACCTCCGGGCAGATCGGTTTGTAGGCCACCCACGGTGCCAGAGAGTTCATGACAAAATCCATACGCTTATGTCCGCCATCAAAGCGTACCGCGGCGCCAGTCAGACATCCGCTAATGCCGACTACGGGTTTGTTATTCATGATTCCCCCTTATTGAAAGTACGACGACTGACGCCAATGGCGCAAAATGTTATCTCACGCTGATTTAAAACTTACACAACTTTGTTTTTTTGTCTAAGTTTTCGCGGAGATTTTTTTGATGTACTTAAATATCAATAAGATATAATTAGGGGAAGAAATCTATTTCAGCGCTTATAGTGTGATAACCTCCAGCGAAGCGACCACGTTGCGCCACTGGGCAAGCTGTTTTTTCTGTCCGGCAGTGAGCTTTCCGGTGGTCACCAGGAACCATTTTCTCTGGGCGAACAGCTCGGGCGCCAGCACGGCTGGTGGAGAGGGAAGCACATTGAGCCGCAGCTCTTGTCCGGTACGAGTCAACGCTTCCAGCCAGATTTCACAGTGATCCGAGAGATGCCATCCGCTAATAAAGGCATTGTTGCCAGGCGCTTTTCTGTCGCCTTCAAGGCAAAAAGAGGTGTAGGCAATAATGATGCCATCCAGTATTTCGCGCAGCGTCATCACGGCGGGAAGGTGCGCGGACACTTTGCTGCGCAACGGACGCAATAAATGGGTCACCAGTTCTGCGCGAGGATATTCCCGGCCACAGTCATAAATCAACTGCCGCAGCGCGTCAATTCGCCCTTCGTGGAGATGTTGGAGCATCGTCTCCTGGATCGTTATCCAGTTATCGCCCAGGCGAATGACCGGACGCGACAGTAAGGGTTTGACCTGGCTTATCGGTACGCCTTTTCTCACCCAGTCGAGGATGCTAAGCGCTTGTCGAATATCGTCATCGCTGTATAAGCGATGCCCGCCATCAGTACGCTGCGGTTTCAATAAACCATAGCGTCGCTGCCATGCCCTTAGCGTGGCGGCATTGATACCGCATAGTCTGGCAAATTCGCCTATAGAATACGACATGGTAAAGCCCGTTAAATAAGGGGATTCTACTATATCATGATCAAATGAAGACTAAGGTAGTGATAAATGGTGCGGCATACCAGGGCATCCGTATGGATTTTGTCGATGATGAGCAATACTGCGTGGCGTAAGGCTCATCAAAATATGACCAATGCTTAATATCATCGGACGCCCCTGGTTAATACTCTATTAACCTCATTCTTCGGGCACAGTTAAGTAACTCTGTCACTTTATGAACCTGTAGCTTTCTCATCATATTCATCCGGTGTGTTTCGACGGTTTTTATACTGATATGTAACTTTTCGCTGATCCCATGATTGGTATACCCCTCGTCAATAAGTTTAAGAACCTGACGCTCGCGCAAAGTAAGCAGTTGATGATTGGTCGTGTCAGCGTTTAATTCAGCCAGGATAGCTTCCCGATTCAACGTTGGGTCAATGTAACGCTTGTTTACTGCTACTGTTTGCAATGCCGCTAACAGAACTTGCTGACTACTGCTTTTTAAAACATAGCCATTAGCACCTGCGGCTAAAGTTTTAATGGTCATATACTCTTGTTGGTATGCTGTGTAAACCAGAATATTCATTGCTGGCCAACGCTGATGTAATTGAGGAATGATATCCAGGCCATTGATGCCAGGTAAGCTAAGATCAAGGATAAGTATGTCAGGCTCGTATGCGCAACAGGCATTATAAACCTCAAGACCATTTTTAACATGCTCTACAATTTTAAAATGAGGCCAGGGTAATAAGGCATTCATAATGCCGTTAATGATGATTTCATGATCGTCTACTAATAAGATCTTATATTCTTTCATTTTGCTGCCCTCGCGAAAATTAAGATAATATTAAGTAATGGTGTAGTTTTTGAAGATCATACGTATTTTCTGGCGTAAGTCGGTTAGTTCCTCCAGCGCGATGATTTTCCCCATTTTTACGCGATTCTCAATGTCTATGACATAGCATACCAATTCAGTCTGCCCTATTTGACCTAAACAGCCTTTTAATGTGTGAATTAACTGATCGATTTTTTGTCCAGCCGATACGGCATTTTCAATATCAGCCAGCAAGAGGTCCAGTGATTGGAAAATCTTGCTATTAATGACCATATCATCTGTCGCCAGTAACGCTGAGCAGCGACTCGGATCCTGCTCCTGTAGCTCTATATTTCGCAAAAGTTGATATTCTGCGGCAATACTGATATAGCGAGCTAAGGTAGCCAATGTCACTGGTTTGGTAATGTAATGATGAATCCCATTTTTTTTACAACGATGAATATCTTCTGTCGCTACGCTAGCGGATAGCGCCACAAACATGCAGTCAGGATCTAAATTATTCGGCTCATCGTGCCATAATTGTACACATTCAATACCATCTATTTCTGGCATTCTAATGTCAATCAGTACTAAATCGAATCGCTGCTGTTGTGATAAAGTCAGAGCCTCGTTACTACTGGCGGCAACAGTGACGTGTTGTCCCAGGCTGACAAGCATTTTGCCGATGATATCCCGATTAATATCGGCATCATCAACCAAAAGAATCTGCAACTGCCAGGGGGGTAACAAATTATTTATTACTGGCATATTTGGTGTACACAATATTAACTGTTGCGCCAGGTCGTAGAGTTTTCCGGGGAAATACAAAAGCTCTGCGTTGAGAAGCGCATTTTGCTGGTGGGGTGGTTCACCGCGTATTCCCCAGCAAGCCAGTTGCCGATGCAGGCAGAACGGCGCTGACAGCGTCCCTTTAATTGGTTGAGGCGGCTGGTATTCTTGTAAGGGTAATACTAGCGAGACACAGGTTCCAACCCCGGGGACACTTTTTAGTGTCAGATTACCGCCCATCATTTTAGCCAGGCTTGACGCAATAGTCAGTCCAATTCCTGTACCTTGCGAATTTGTGTCTGCTTGATAAAAAGCAGTAAAGATTTGAGACTGCTGCTGTATTTCAATCCCTTTACCGCTATCGCTAACCAGAAATATTAATTGTTCCTCATGACGCTTGACCGTCAGACGTATCCCTCCGGTTTCGGTAAATTTTACCGCGTTCCCGAGTAAATTAACCAAAATTTGCCGTAAACGGATACTGTCGGTATGAAAATAGAGGGGGACATGTTGACCGACAAAAGTACGTAATGACAGTTTTTTGCTTTGCGCCGGCCCCTGGATGGTTTGCATTGCCTGGTCCAGTAACGGCAGTAACGCTGTTTCTTCCATATGTAATGTGAAATGACCAGACTCGATGCGTGAAAAATCCAGCAGATTATTAATAATAGCTAACAAAGACAGTGTACAATTCCTGGCGGTATCAGCTAATCCTTGCTGCTCTATGTTTAAAGGGGTGGTTTGTAATAATTCAATCGCACCAAGTACGCCATTCATCGGAGTACGTAACTCATGACTTATTACCGTAAGATGAATGCTTTTACGTTTGTTAGCTTGCTCAGCGCGTTTTTTTGCTTCATTTAGCGCCTGGGTGCGCTCTGCGACTTTGTTTTCCAGATTGTCGTATTGGACTTGTAGAGTATCAAGCAGTTGGTTAAAAGCACCGGCAATACTATCTAATTCATCCAGTCGTTGTTCTGGTAAACGTGTGCTCAGCGGTGCAGTTGCGGTTTTATTAATGACATCGACAAAACGCCATAACGGTTTGGCCAGTGAGCGATGTAGTAACCAGCAAAAAGCCGACGTCATCAACACCAATGCTGTTAATGTAAAGGGGATTTGTTGAAGGATAATTTTTAAGATGCGATTATGTAGATTACCGTATGGGTACAGCGTAACCAGACTCCATCCGGGGCCATGCAAGGTTGTGCGTAATATCAGAAATCCGGGAATTTGCTGCCATCCATCATGCAGCGTTACATTCTCTAACTGTGTACGTATTTTTTGCGGGATGTATGAAAACGGCAATAAGTGGTTGTTTTGATCCAGCCATACTCGAATACTATCATCTAATGGTAGGTGGCTCTTAGTAATGAGATCGGGAAGTTTAACCGTCACCCCAAAAAATACGCCTTGCTGATCGGCAACCGCAACGGAAGCGTGCCATCCTTTGCCGTTTATGTATTCTGGTTCACTCCAGTAAAACCCGGCATGGGTTGGGTATAAAGGAAAGCTTTTTCGTGTTAAAGGCTGTAGAGTTGAATAATCTGAAGGGTTATCAGTAGATAATAACGAAATCTCATTTTTATGATTAAGAATAAAACTATCGCGACGAAAGCTTTTTTCATCGATATCAGAGGACTGCAGAAAGAGACGGTGCTTCTCTCCGTTTAGCGTCGGCGTGCAATTTGAAGGACCGACAGATAGATGCCGGCTCACCTCAGGGAAAATATCGTTATGATGAATCTCAGTCGCTAATGAGCATTGATACATTAAATTTTTAGCGTCACGTTCAGCTTCTTCAAACCGTTGATTGCTTAGTACAATATTCATCTCGGATAGAACGGATAAATCCTCTATTATATGCTGCCGTTTCTGAACCATTGATATATAAGCTGCGGTAAGCACAGATAGCAGCCAAATAATTATTGTTGTTAATAAAAATAAAAAAGTTAGCCTGATTACTAAAGATGTTTGCAGCGTATTCTTGAGATTGAGCAAATTCATAATGCTTCCCTCCAGTTGCCTGTTGCAAAATCTTTGGCACTTGATCACTATCGCAGTACATATAGTTTCATCAGAAGATTAATCGATGGTGTTATCATTAGGAAGATAAATTTCTTCATATATAACCCAGTCGATGACTACAATTACTTTTTAATAAGATGGCGATGTAAAAACATCGTAACAGTTTATTTAATAAATAATTTTTCAAATTGTAATTTTTTATGTCAATGCTGAAAGTGTAATTGTGAATTTATCGGAAAATCCGAATGATAGAATCGCCTGTGACAAGGTATATGTAGACAGCATCCTGATATTGTACAAGAAGAGTATAGTCGAAATAAATGTGAATCAGGCTTTTTACGGATGTGGTTGTGAGCGAATTTGATAGAAACTCCCATTTATGTCTGAGGAGGGATTCATGCTGGCAGTTTTAAAAGGCATTCCATTAATTCAGGATATCAAGGCCGAAGGTAATAGCCGATCCTGGATAATGACTATTGATGGGCATCCTGCCAGAGGAGAAATTTTCTCAGAAGCATTTTCTATTTCTTTGTTCTTAAATGACCTGGAAAGCTTACCTAAGCCTTGTCTTGCCTATGTGACACTACTGCTTGCAGCACACCCGGACGTCCATGATTATGCTATACAGCTCACAGCGGATGGGGGATGGTTAAACGGTTATTATACCACAAGTAGTAGCTCTGAGCTTATTGCTATTGAGATAGAAAAACACCTGGCTTTAACTTGCATTTTAAAAAATGTAATACGCAATCACCATAAACTTTATTCGGGTGGGGTATAAAATGGTAGTAAATAAACGTTTAATCTTAATTTTACTATTTATACTCAATACAGCAAAGAGTGATGAGTTATCATGGAAAGGTAATGACTTCACCCTTTATGCCAGACAAATGCCATTAGCAGAGGTTTTACATCTGCTCTCAGAGAACTATGATACGGCTATTACTATTAGCCCATTGATAACAGCTACATTTAGTGGAAAAATTCCGCCTGGACCACCGGTCGATATTTTGAATAACCTGGCAGCACAATATGATTTGCTAACCTGGTTTGATGGCAGCATGTTATATGTATATCCTGCATCGTTATTAAAACATCAGGTTATCACTTTCAATATTTTATCTACTGGACGGTTCATTCATTACTTACGCAGCCAGAATATCCTTTCATCACCGGGATGCGAGGTTAAAGAAATTACCGGTACCAGAGCTGTGGAGGTGAGCGGTGTTCCCAGCTGTCTGACTCGTATTAGTCAATTAGCTTCAGTGCTGGATAATGCGTTAATCAAACGAAAAGACAGTGCGGTGAGTGTAAGTATATACACGCTTAAGTATGCCACTGCGATGGATACCCAATACCAATATCGCGATCAGTCCGTCGTGGTTCCAGGGGTCGTGAGTGTATTGCGTGAGATGAGTAAAACCAGCGTACCGGCGTCATCGACGACCAATGGTTCACCCGCTACACAGGCATTGCCCATGTTTGCTGCCGACCCACGCCAGAATGCAGTGATCGTTCGTGATTATGCGGCCAATATGGCCGGGTATCGGAAACTCATCACAGAATTAGATCAACGCCAGCAGATGATAGAGATTTCGGTGAAAATTATCGATGTTAATGCTGGAGATATTAACCAGTTAGGCATCGACTGGGGAACGGCAGTGTCGCTGGGTGGCAAGAAAATTGCGTTCAATACAGGTTTGAATGACGGTGGTGCTAGTGGTTTTTCAACGGTAATCAGCGATACCTCAAACTTTATGGTGCGTTTGAATGCCCTGGAAAAAAGCTCTCAGGCTTATGTACTTTCCCAGCCATCTGTGGTGACTTTAAATAATATCCAGGCTGTGCTAGATAAAAATATTACTTTCTATACCAAACTGCAGGGAGAAAAAGTGGCTAAACTTGAATCCATCACTACGGGTTCTTTGTTACGCGTTACACCTCGCTTGTTAAATGACAATGGCACGCAAAAAATAATGCTTAATCTTAATATTCAGGATGGACAACAAAGTGATACGCAAAGCGAAACAGACCCGCTGCCCGAAGTGCAAAATTCTGAAATTGCTTCGCAGGCCACATTATTGGCCGGACAAAGTCTATTGCTGGGAGGGTTTAAACAAGGTAAACAAATCCACTCGCAAAACAAAATCCCTTTATTGGGCGATATTCCTGTTGTAGGTCATTTGTTTCGCAATGATACGACTCAAGTACATAGTGTAATCAGGCTTTTTTTGATTAAAGCCTCAGTAGTAAATAATGGCATATCTCATGGTTAATCCAAAGAGTTCCTGGAAAATACGTTTTTTAGGTCACGTTTTACAAGGCCGGGAAGTATGGCTGAATGAAGGTAACCTGTCACTGGGGGAGAAGGGATGCGATATTTGTATTCCGCTGGCTATAAATGAAAAAATTATTCTGAGAGAACAGGCAGATAGTTTATTTGTTGATGCCGGGAAAGCCAGAGTTAGAGTTAATGGTCGCAGATTTAATCCAAATAAGCCGCTACCATCCAGTGGGGTTTTGCAGGTTGCGGGAGTGGCTATCGCGTTTGGTAAACAGGATTGTGAACTTGCTGATTATCAAATACCCGTTTCCAGATCAGGGTACTGGTGGTTGGCTGGCGTATTCTTGATTTTCATCGGTGGAATGGGTGTCCTGTTAAGTATTAGTGGTCAGCCTGAAACGGTAAATGACTTACCTTTGCGGGTTAAGTTTTTATTAGACAAAAGCAATATTCATTATGTGCGGGCGCAATGGAAAGAAGATGGAAGCCTGCAGTTGTCCGGTTATTGCTCGTCAAGCGAACAGATGCAAAAGGTGAGAGCGACTCTCGAATCATGGGGGGTCATGTATCGGGATGGTGTAATCTGTGATGACTTATTGATACGAGAGGTGCAGGATGTTTTGATAAAAATGGGTTACCCGCATGCTGAAGTATCCAGCGAAGGGCCGGGGAGCGTGTTAATTCATGATGATATACAAATGGATCAGCAATGGCGTAAGGTTCAACCATTACTTGCAGATATTCCCGGGTTATTGCACTGGCAGATTAGTCACTCTCATCAGTCTCAGGGGGATGATATTATTTCTGCGATAATAGAGAACGGTTTAGTGGGGCTTGTCAATGTTACGCCAATGCGGCGCTCTTTTGTTATCAGTGGTGTACTGGATGAATCTCATCAACGCATTTTGCAAGAAACGTTAGCAGCATTAAAGAAAAAGGACCCCGCTCTTTCTTTAATTTATCAGGATATTGCGCCTTCTCATGATGAAAGCAAGTATCTGCCCGCGCCAGTGGCTGGCTTTGTACAGAGTCGCCATGGTAATTACTTATTACTGACGAATAAAGAGCGTTTACGTGTAGGGGCATTGTTACCCAATGGAGGAGAAATTGTCCATCTGAGTGCCGATGTGGTAACGATTAAACATCATGATACTTTGATTAACTATCCATTAGATTTTAAGTGAGTGGAAAATGACAACTCTGACCCGGTTAGAAGATTTGCTGCTTCATTCGCGTGAAGAGGCCAAAGGCATAATTTTACAATTAAGGGCTGCCCGGAAACAGTTAGAAGAGAACAACGGTAAGTTAAAGGATCCGCAGCAATATCAGCAAAACACCTTATTGCTTGAAGCGATCGAGCAGGCCGAAAATATCATCAACATTATTTATTATCGTTACCATAACAGCGCACTTGTAGTGAGTGAGCAAGAGTAAAGTAAAAATATCTTAGAGCCTATCCCACCAGGCGTTAATTGGCGCAGCCAGCCTGGACACGGACAGCGTGCAAAAACCGCAGCGTACACGTAGCACGTGAGGTTTGACTCGCTACGCTCGCCCTTCGGGCCGCCGCTAGCGGCGTTCAAAACGCTAACGCGTTTTGGCGAGCACTGCCCAGGACCAAAATGGCAAGTAAAATAGCCCTAATGGGATAGGCTCTTAGTTAGCACGTTAATTATCTATCGTGTATATGGAGGGGAATGATGATAAAGAAAAAGGCTGCGTTTAGTGAATATCGTGATTTAGAGCAAAGTTACATGCAGCTAAATCACTGTCTTAAAAAATTTCACCAAATCCGGGCTAAGGTGAGTCAACAGCTTGCTGAAAGGGCAGAGAGCCCCAAAAAGAGCAGAGAGACAGAGAGTATTCTTCATAACCTATTTCCACAAGGCGTTGCCGGGGTTAACCAGGAGGCCGAGAAGGATTTAAAGAAAATAGTAAGTTTGTTTAAACAACTTGAAGTACGACTGAAACAACTTAATGCTCAAGCCCCGGTGGAGATACCGTCAGGAAAAACAAAAAGGTAAAGCATAATGTCTTCAGGAAACATCTTATGGGGAAGTCAAAACCCTATTGTGTTTAAAAATAGCTTCGGCGTCAGCAACGCTGATACCGGGAGCCAGGATGACTTATCCCAGCAAAATCCGTTTGCCGAAGGGTATGGTGTTTTGCTTATTCTCCTTATGGTTATTCAGGCTATCGCAAATAATAAATTTATTGAAGTCCAGAAGAACGCTGAACGTGCCAGAAATACCCAGGAAAAGTCAAATGAGATGGATGAGGTGATTGCTAAAGCAGCCAAAGGGGATGCTAAAACCAAAGAGGAGGTGCCTGAGGATGTAATTAAATACATGCGTGATAATGGTATTCTCATCGATGGTATGACCATTGATGATTATATGGCTAAATATGGCAATCATGGGAAGCTGGATAAAGGTGGCCTACAGGCGATCAAAGCGGCTTTGGATAATGACGCCAACCGGAATACCGATCTTATGAGTCAAGGGCAGATAACAATTCAAAAAATGTCTCAGGAGCTTAACGCTGTCCTTACCCAACTGACAGGGCTTATCAGTAAGTGGGGGGAAATTTCCAGTATGATAGCGCAGAAAACGTACTCATGAAAAAAGACCCGACCCTACAACAGGCACATGACACGATGCGGTTTTTCCGGCGTGGCGGCTCGCTGCGTATGTTGTTGGATGACGATGTTACACAGCCGCTTAATACTCTGTATCGCTATGCCATGCAGCTTATGGAGGTAAAAGAGTTCGCCGGCGCAGCGCGACTTTTTCAATTGTTGACGATATATGATGCCTGGTCATTTGACTACTGGTTTAGGTTAGGGGAATGCTGCCAGGCTCAAAAACATTGGGGGGAAGCGATATACGCTTATGGACGCGCGGCACAAATTAAGATTGATGCGCCGCAGGCGCCATGGGCCGCAGCGGAATGCTATCTCGCGTGTGATAACGTCTGTTATGCAATCAAAGCGTTAAAGGCCGTGGTGCGTATTTGCGGCGAGGTCAGTGAACATCAAATTCTCCGACAGCGTGCAGAAAAGATATTACAGCAACTTTCTGACAGGAGCTAAAAATGAATCGAATTCACAGTAATAGCGACAGCGCCGCAGGAGTAACCGCCTTAACACATCATCACTTAAGCAATGTCAGTTGCGTTTCCTCGGGTTCGCTGGGAAAGCGCCAGCATCGTGTGAATTCTACTTTTGGCGATGGCAACGCCGCGTGCCTGTTATCAGGGAAAATTAGTCTTCAGGAGGCAAGCAATGCGTTGAAGCAACTGCTTGATGCCGTACCCGGAAATCATAAGCGTCCATCATTGCCTGACTTTTTGCAGACCAATCCCGCGGTTTTATCAATGTTGATGACGACATTAATACTCAGCGTTTTTGGTAATAACGCTCAATCGTTATGCCAACAGCTTGAGCGGGCAACTGAGGTGCAAAATGCATTACGTGATAAGCAGGTAAAGGAGTATCAGGAGCAGATCCAGAAAGCGATAGAGCAGGAGGATAAAGCGCGTAAAGCGGGCATTTTTGGCGCTATTTTTGACTGGATTACCGGCATATTTGAAACTGTGATTGGCGCCTTAAAAGTTGTGGAGGGTTTTCTGTCCGGTAATTCCGCAGAAATGGCTAGCGGCGTAGCTTATATAGCCGCAGGTTGTGCAGGAATGGTTAAAGCCGGAGCCGAAACGGCAATGATGTGCGGTGCTGACCACGATACCTGTCAGGCAATTATTGACGTGACAAGTAAGATTCAATTTGGTTGTGAAGCCGTCGCGCTGGCACTGGATGTTTTCCAGATTGGCCGTGCTTTTATGGCGACGAGAGGTTTATCTGGCGCAGCTGCAAAAGTGCTTGACTCCGGTTTTGGCGAGGAAGTGGTTGAGCGTATGGTAGGTGCAGGGGAAGCAGAAATAGAGGAGTTGGCTGAAAAGTTTGGCGAAGAAGTGAGCGAAAGTTTTTCCAAACAATTTGAGCCGCTTGAACGTGAAATGGCTATGGCGAATGAGATGGCAGAGGAGGCTGCCGAGTTTTCTCGTAACGTAGAAAATAATATGACGCGAAGCGCGGGAAAAAGCTTTACGAAAGAGGGGGTGAAAGCCATGGCAAAAGAAGCGGCAAAAGAAGCCCTGGAAAAATGTGTGCAAGAAGGTGGAAAGTTCCTGTTAAAAAAATTCCGTAATAAAGTTCTCTTCAATATGTTCAAAAAAATCCTGTATGCCTTACTGAGGGATTGTTCATTTAAAGGCTTACAGGCTATCAGATGTGCAACCGAGGGCGCCAGTCAGATGAATACTGGCATGGTTAACACAGAAAAAGCGAAGATCGAAAAGAAAATAGAGCAATTAATAACTCAGCAACGGTTTCTGGATTTCATAATGCAACAAACAGAAAACCAGAAAAAGATAGAACAAAAACGCTTAGAGGAGCTTTATAAGGGGAGCGGTGCCGCGCTTAGAGATGTATTAGATACCATTGATCACTATAGTAGCGTTCAGGCGAGAATAGCTGGCTATCGCGCTTAATCTGAGGATAAAAATATGGAAGCGAGTAACGTAGCACTGGTATTACCAGCGCCTTCCTTGTTAACACCTTCTTCCACTCCATCTCCCTCCGGGGAGGGAATGGGTACTGAATCAATGCTTCTGTTATTTGATGATATCTGGATGAAGCTAATGGAGCTTGCCAAAAAGCTGCGCGATATCATGCGCAGCTATAACGTAGAAAAACAACGGCTGGCCTGGGAACTGCAAGTCAATGTTTTACAGACGCAAATGAAAACAATTGATGAAGCGTTTAGAGCATCAATGATTACTGCGGGTGGCGCAATGTTGTCGGGTGTACTGACGATAGGATTAGGGGCCGTAGGCGGGGAAACCGGTCTTATAGCGGGTCAAGCCGTAGGCCACACAGCTGGGGGCGTCATGGGCCTGGGGGCTGGTGTAGCGCAACGTCAAAGTGATCAAGATAAAGCGATTGCCGACCTGCAACAAAATGGGGCCCAATCTTATAATAAATCCCTGACGGAAATTATGGAGAAAGCAACTGAAATTATGCAGCAAATCATCGGCGTGGGGTCGTCACTGGTCACGGTTCTTGCTGAAATACTCCGGGCATTAACGAGGTAAACATGGTGCAAGAAATAGAGCAATGGTTGCGTCGGCATCAGGTGTTTACTGAGCCTGCATATTTAGGGGAGACCGCCATATTACTTGGGCAGCAGTTTATATTATCGCCTTACCTGGTGATCTATCGTATTGAGGCAAAAGAAATGATTATTTGTGAGTTCAGGCGCCTGACGCCCGGGCAACCTCGACCACAGCAATTGTTTCACTTACTGGGACTTTTACGCGGGATATTTGTGCATCACCCGCAGTTAACATGTTTAAAGATGTTGATAATCACCGACGTTCTGGATGAAAAAAAAGCCATGCTACGCAGGAAATTATTGCGCATCCTGACAGTAATGGGAGCGACCTTTACACAGCTTGATGGCGATAACTGGACAGTTTTATCCGCCGAGCATCTTATCCAGCGACGTTTTTAAATGACCTTCCTGACGTAAATCATTATCACGTGAAAATAACAATCAATAGGTATGATGATGAAAGAAGATCAGAAAAATAAAATACCCGAAGACATTCTGAAACAGCTATTATCCGTTGATCCGGAAACCGTTTATGCCAGTGGTTACGCCTCATGGCAGGAGGGGGATTATTCGCGCGCCGTAATCGATTTTAGTTGGCTGGTGATGGCCCAGCCATGGAGTTGGCGTGCCCATATTGCATTGGCTGGCACCTGGATGATGCTTAAAGAATACACGACGGCCATTAATTTCTATGGACATGCCTTGATGCTGGATGCCAGCCATCCAGAACCGGTTTACCAAACGGGC
The DNA here is from genome assembly GCF_017572835.1 of Salmonella sp. 32120201201600049SM. Lineage (NCBI taxonomy): Bacteria > Pseudomonadati > Pseudomonadota > Gammaproteobacteria > Enterobacterales > Enterobacteriaceae > Salmonella > Salmonella sp. 32120201201600049SM. Next base: position 349,466 of record NZ_JAGESA010000001.1, read on the forward strand.
GTCTGTCTCAAAATGATGGGGGAACCCGGGTTGGCGAGAGAGGCTTTTCAAACCGCAATAAAGATGAGTTATGCGGATGCCTCATGGAGTGAGATTCGCCAGAATGCGCAAATAATGGTTGATACTCTTATTGCTTAAATAACAGAACGAAATATGAAAATTCATATTCCGTCAGCGGCAAGTAATATAGTCGATGGTAATAGTCCTCCTTCCGATATACAAGCGAAGGAGGTATCGTTTCCTCCCCCTGAAATTCCAGCCCCTGGCACCCCTACAGTTCCTGTGGTGCTTACGCCTGAACAAATAAGGCAGCAGAGGGATTATGCGATACATTTTATGCAATACACGATTCGTGCGCTGGGTGCGACAGTCGTGTTTGGATTATCGGTCGCTGCAGCGGTAATTTCTGGCGGGGCAGGATTACCCATTGCTATTCTTGCGGGGGCGGCGCTCGTGATTGCTATTGGGGATGCTTGCTGTGCGTATCATAATTATCAATTGATATGTCAGCAAAAGGAGCCGTTACAAACCGCCAGTGATAGCGTTGCTCTTGTGGTCAGTGCGCTGGCCTTAAAATGTGGGGCAAGTCTTAACTGCGCTAACACCCTTGCTAATTGTCTTTCTTTATTAATACGTTCAGGAATCGCTATTTCTATGTTGGTTTTATCCCTACAGTTTCCACTGCCCGCCGCTGAAAATATAGCGGCCTCTTTGGACATGGGGAGTGTAATTACCTCCGTTAGCCTGATGGCGATAGGTGCGGTACTGGATTATTGCCTTGCCCGCCCCTCTGGCGACGATCAGGAAAATTCTGTTGATGAACTTCATGCCGATCCCAGTGTGTTATTGGCGGAACAAATGGCAGCGCTCTGTCAATCTGCTACTACACCTGCATTAATGGACAGTTCTGATCATACATCTCGGGGAGAACCATGAAACCTGTTAGCCCAAATGCTCAGGTAGCAGGGCAACGTCCTGTTAACGCGCCTGAGGAATCACCTCCATGTCCTTCATTGCCACATCCGGAAACCAATATGGAGAGTGGTAGAATAGGACCTCAACAAGGAAAAGAGCGGGTATTGGCCGGACTTGCGAAACGAGTGATAGAGTGTTTTCCAAAAGAAATTTTTAGTTGGCAAACGGTTATTTTGGGCGGACAGATTTTATGCTGTTCCGCTGGAATAGCATTAACAGTGCTAAGTGGTGGAGGCGCGCCGCTCGTAGCCCTGGCAGGGATTGGCCTTGCTATTGCCATCGCGGATGTCGCCTGTCTTATCTACCATCATAAACATCATTTGCCTATGGCTCACGACAGTATAGGCAATGCCGTTTTTTATATTGCTAATTGTTTCGCCAATCAACGCAAAAGTATGGCGATTGCTAAAGCCGTCTCCCTGGGCGGTAGATTAGCCTTAACCGCGACGGTAATGACTCATTCATACTGGAGTGGTAGTTTGGGACTACAGCCTCATTTATTAGAGCGTCTTAATGATATTACCTATGGACTAATGAGTTTTACTCGCTTCGGTATGGATGGGATGGCAATGACCGGTATGCAGGTCAGCAGCCCATTATATCGTTTGCTGGCTCAGGTAACGCCAGAACAACGTGCGCCGGAGTAATCGTTTTCAGGTATATACCGGATGTTCATTGCTTTCTAAATTTTGCTATGTTGCCAGTATCCTTACGATGTATTTATTTTAAGGAAAAGCATTATGGATATTGCACAATTAGTGGATATGCTCTCCCACATGGCGCACCAGGCAGGCCAGGCCATTAATGACAAAATGAATGGTAATGATTTGCTCAACCCAGAATCGATGATTAAAGCGCAATTTGCCTTACAGCAGTATTCTACATTTATTAATTACGAAAGTTCACTGATCAAAATGATCAAGGATATGCTTAGTGGAATCATTGCTAAAATCTGAAGTTATTAGCGACGATGTTCGACGGTTGCTGCTGGAAATCATGTTTGCGGGCGTTAACCATAGCCTGATTTCCCAGGTACATGCGATGTTACCAGCGCTAACGGTTATTGTTCCGGATAAAAAATTACAGTTGGTATGTCTGGCATTATTGTTGGCGGGTTTAAATGAGCCGCTAAAAGCCGCGAAAATTTTATCGGATATAGATTTGCCAGAGGCTATGGCGCTGCGTCTGTTATTTCCTGCACCAAATGAGGGGTTTGAAAATTGAATATTTCTGATATGAGCGTAGTGCCTGTAAGCACTCAATCTTATGTAAAGTCCTCTGCAGAACCGAGCCAGGAGCAAATTAATTTTTTTGAACAATTGCTGAAAGATGAAGCATCCACCAGTAACGCCAGTGCTTTATTACCGCAGGTTATGTTGACCAGACAAATGGATTATATGCAGTTAACGGTAGGCGTCGATTATCTTGCCAGAATATCAGGCGCAGCATCGCAAGCGCTTAATAAGCTGGATAACATGGCATGAAGGTTCATCGTATAGTATTTCTTACTGTCCTTACGTTCTTTCTTACGGCATGTGATGTGGATCTTTATCGCTCATTGCCAGAAGATGAAGCGAATCAAATGCTGGCATTACTTATGCAGCATCATATTGATGCGGAAAAAAAACAGGAAGAGGATGGTGTAACCTTACGTGTCGAGCAGTCGCAGTTTATTAATGCGGTTGAGCTACTTAGACTTAACGGTTATCCGCATAGGCAGTTTACAACGGCGGATAAGATGTTTCCGGCTAATCAGTTAGTGGTATCACCCCAGGAAGAACAGCAGAAGATTAATTTTTTAAAAGAACAAAGAATTGAAGGAATGCTGAGTCAGATGGAGGGCGTGATTAATGCAAAAGTGACCATTGCGCTACCGACTTATGATGAGGGAAGTAACGCTTCTCCGAGCTCAGTTGCCGTATTTATAAAATATTCACCTCAGGTCAATATGGAGGCCTTTCGGGTAAAAATTAAAGATTTAATAGAGATGTCAATCCCTGGGTTGCAATACAGTAAGATTAGTATCTTGATGCAGCCTGCTGAATTCAGAATGGTACCTGATGTACCCGCCAGACAAACATTCTGGATTATGGACGTGATCAACGCCAATAAAGGGAAGGTGGAGAAGTGGTTGATGAAATACCCTTATCAGTTGATGTTATCGTTGACAGGACTGTTATTAGGAGTGGGCATCCTGATCGGCTATTTTTGCCTGAGACGCCGTTTTTGAGCCGACCTGATCCCGAGGTGTTGCAACTTTATCGTTATTTCTGGCAACCTGCTCGTTACGCTGTACCGGAATGGCTGGATAAGCTGGGTTTTCATCCTTCAAACTGCTGGCGTTATGGCGATCGGCCCGAGTTGGATCGTCTTCTTGACAGAGCGTTAAATAGACTAAGAGGAAGCTCTGTTATTCCAGCCTGTTTAAATGACAGGCAAAAACGGCAGGTTCGTCTTGCGCCGCGTATATCGGCATTTGCCTTTGGGCTGGGATTATTCAAACTCAGGTGTAGTGACTATTTTATGCTACCAGAGTATCGGCAATTGCTTCTACAGTGGTTTAGCGAGGATGAGATCTGGCAGCTATATGGTTGGTTGGGGCAAAGAGATGGCAAATTACTTCCTCCGCAAGTGATGCAACAAACTGCATTGCAGATCGGTACCGCCATTCTTAATCGGGAAGCGCATGACGATGCGGTTTTACATGCGCTATTAGTATTATTACCCCCTCCGCAGCGTATACTTTGGCCGAAGACTTCTCTTACCGAGATTATCTTCATGGAGCATTTGCTATGAGTTTTACTTCACTTCCTCTGACGGAAATTAACCATAAGCTACCCGCTCGAAATATTATTGAGTCACAGTGGATAACATTACAATTAACTTTATTTGCGCAAGAGCAACAAGCTAAGAGAGTTTCACATGCTATTGTGAGCTCCGCTTACCGTAAGGCTGAAAAAATCATCCGAGACGCCTATCGTTATCAGCGTGAACAGAAAGTTGAGCAGCAACAAGAACTAGCGTGCTTGCGTAAAAATACGCTGGAAAAAATGGAAGTGGAATGGCTGGAACAGCATGTAAAACATTTACAAGAAGATGAAAATCAATTTCGTTCATTGGTCGATCACGCAGCGCATCATATTAAAAATAGTATAGAACAGGTTCTGTTGGCCTGGTTCGACCAACAGTCGGTAGACAGTGTTATGTGCCATCGTCTGGCACGCCAGGCCACGGCTATGGCGGAAGAGGGAGCGCTTTATTTGCGTATTCATCCTGAAAAAGAGGCATTGATGCGTGAAACTTTTGGCAAGCGGTTTACGTTGATTATCGAGCCTGGTTTCTCTCCCGATCAGGCTGAACTTTCCTCAACACGATATGCCGTTGAGTTTTCACTTTCTCGTCATTTCAACGCGTTACTGAAATGGTTACGTAATGGTGAAGATAAAAGAGGTAGCGATGAATATTAAAATTAATGAGATAAAAATGACGCCCCCTACAGCATTTACCCCTGGCCAGGTTATAGAGGAACAAGAGGTTATTTCGCCTTCAATGTTAGCTCTCCAGGAGTTACAGGAAACGACGGGGGCAGCGCTCTATGAGACGATGGAAGAAATAGGAATGGCGCTGAGTGGTAAACTGCGCGAAAGTAATAAATTCACTGATGCTGAGAAACTGGAGCGCAGGCAGCAGGCTTTGCTGCGTTTGATAAAACAAATACAGGAGGATAATGGGGCAGCGTTGCGTCCGCTTACCGAAGAGAATAGTGATCCTGATTTACAGAATGCGTATCAAATTATCGCTCTTGCAATGGCGCTTACTGCCGGCGGGTTGTCAAAAAAGAAAAAACGCGATTTGCAATCGCAACTGGATACGCTTACAGCGGAGGAGGGATGGGAACTTGCCGTTTTTAGTTTACTGGAACTTGGCGAAGTGGATACCGCTACGCTGTCCTCGCTGAAGCGTTTTATGCAACAGGCGATAGACAACGATGAAATGCCCTTATCGCAGTGGTTCAGACGCGTGGCAGACTGGCCGGATCGCTGTGAACGGGTCCGTATTTTGCTAAGAGCAATAGCCTTTGAACTTAGCATATGCATCGAACCCTCGGAGCAAAGTCGTTTGGCCGCAGCATTAGTACGTTTGCGTCGTTTGCTGTTATTCCTTGGCCTTGAAAAAGAGTGCCAGCGTGAGGAGTGGATTTGCCAGTTGCCGCCTAATACATTACTGCCGCTACTACTCGATATTATTTGTGAGCGCTGGCTTTTCAGTGATTGGTTGCTTGATAGACTTACCGCTATAGTTTCTTCATCGAAGATGTTCAATCGGTTACTCCAACAACTTGATGCGCAGTTTATGCTGATACCCGATAACTGTTTTAACGACGAAGATCAACGTGAACAAATTCTCGAAACGCTTCGTGAAGTAAAGATAAATCAGGTTTTATTCTGATACCTGGCTTTCAATATTTAGGTAAATTGGCTTTCTGGCTCATCATGAGGCGTCAGGATGGATTGGGATCTCATTACTGAACGTAATATTCAGCTTTTTATTCAATTAGCAGGATTAGCTGAACGGCCTTTAGCGACCAATATGTTCTGGCGGCAAGGACAATATGAAACCTATCTAAACTATCATAACGGTCGTATTCACTTATGTCAGATACTCAAGCAAACCTTCTTAGACGAAGAACTGCTTTTTAAAGCGTTGGCTAACTGGAAACCCGCAGCGTTCCAGGGTATTCCTCAACGATTATTTTTGTTGCGCGATGGGCTTGCAATGAGTTGTTCTCCACCTCTTTCCAGCTCCGCCGAGCTCTGGTTACGATTACATCATCGACAAATAAAATTTCTGGAGTCGCAATGCGTTCATGGTTAGGTGAGGGAGTCAGGGCGCAACAGTGGCTCAGTGTATGCGCGGGTCGGCAGGATATGGTTCTGGCGACGGTGTTATTAATCGCTATTGTGATGATGCTGTTACCTTTGCCGACCTGGATGGTTGATATCCTGATTACTATCAACCTTATGTTTTCAGTGATCCTGCTCTTAATTGCTATTTATCTTAGTGACCCTCTCGATTTATCGGTATTTCCGTCTTTATTACTTATTACTACATTATATCGTTTGTCACTCACAATCAGCACATCACGGCTGGTACTGTTACAACATAATGCCGGTAATATTGTGGATGCTTTCGGTAAGTTTGTCGTAGGAGGAAATCTCACCGTTGGGTTGGTCGTATTTACCATCATTACTATCGTGCAATTTATTGTCATTACAAAAGGTATCGAGAGGGTGGCGGAAGTTAGCGCACGTTTCTCGCTTGATGGGATGCCAGGCAAACAAATGAGTATCGATGGCGATTTGCGTGCCGGAGTTATCGATGCAGACCATGCCCGTACATTAAGACAGCATGTCCAGCAGGAAAGCCGCTTTCTCGGTGCGATGGACGGTGCGATGAAATTTGTTAAAGGCGATACGATTGCCGGTATTATTGTTGTTCTGGTGAACATTATCGGCGGTATCATTATCGCTATCGTACAATATGATATGTCGATGAGTGAGGCTGTTCACACTTATAGCGTACTGTCAATCGGAGATGGTTTATGTGGGCAAATTCCATCGCTGCTGATTTCCCTTAGCGCGGGAATTATTGTCACCCGTGTCCCGGGTGAGAAACGCCAGAACCTGGCGACAGAGTTGAGTTCTCAAATTGCCAGACAACCTCAGTCGCTCATATTAACCGCTGTGGTTTTAATGCTCCTCGCTTTAATTCCTGGCTTTCCTTTTATCACTCTCGCTTTCTTTTCAGCGTTGTTAGCATTGCCAATTATCCTCATTCGCCGCAAAAAGTCTGTGGTTTCCGCAAATGGCGTCGAAGCACCGGAAAAAGATAGTATGGTTCCCGGCGCATGTCCTCTAATCTTACGTCTTACCCCGACGTTACATTCTGCCGACCTGATTCGTGATATTGACGCCATGAGATGGTTTTTATTTGAGGATACCGGCGTCCCTCTCCCTGAGGTGAATATTGAGGTTTTGCCTGAACCCACCGAAAAATTGACGGTACTGCTATATCAGGAACCCGTATTTAGTTTATCTATTCCCGCTCAGGCGGATTATTTATTGATAGGCGCGGACGCTAGTGTGGTGGGTGACAGCCAGACGTTACCGAACGGGATGGGGCAGATCTGTTGGCTTACAAAAGACATGGCCCATAAGGCGCAAGGTTTTGGACTGGACGTTTTCGCGGGCAGCCAACGTATCTCTGCCTTATTAAAATGTGTCCTGCTTCGGCATATGGGAGAGTTTATTGGTGTTCAGGAAACGCGTTATCTAATGAATGCGATGGAAAAAAACTACTCTGAGCTGGTGAAAGAGCTTCAGCGCCAGTTACCCATTAATAAAATCGCTGAAACTTTGCAACGGCTTGTATCAGAGCGGGTTTCTATTAGAGATTTACGTCTTATTTTCGGCACCTTAATTGACTGGGCGCCACGTGAAAAAGATGTCCTGATGTTGACAGAATATGTCCGTATCGCGCTTCGCCGTCATATTCTGCGTCGTCTTAATCCGGAAGGAAAACCGCTGCCGATTTTGCGGATCGGCGAAGGTATTGAGAACCTCGTGCGTGAATCCATTCGCCAGACGGCAATGGGGACCTATACTGCGCTGTCGTCTCGTCATAAGACGCAGATCCTGCAACTTATCGAGCAGGCGCTGAAGCAGTCAGCCAAATTATTCATTGTCACTTCTGTCGACACCCGACGTTTCTTGCGAAAAATTACAGAAGCCACCTTGTTCGACGTACCGATTTTGTCATGGCAGGAATTAGGAGAGGAGAGCCTTATACAAGTGGTAGAAAGTATTGACCTTAGCGAAGAGGAGTTGGCGGACAATGAAGAATGAATTGATGCAACGTCTGAGGCTGAAATATCCGCCCCCCGATGGTTATTGTCGATGGGGCCGAATTCAGGATGTCAGCGCAACGTTGTTAAATGCGTGGTTGCCTGGGGTATTTATGGGCGAGTTGTGCTGTATAAAGCCTGGAGAAGAACTTGCTGAAGTCGTGGGGATTAATGGCAGTAAAGCTTTGCTATCTCCTTTTACGAGTACTATCGGACTTCACTGCGGGCAGCAAGTGATGGCCTTAAGGCGACGCCATCAGGTTCCTGTGGGCGAAGCGTTATTAGGGCGAGTCATTGATGGTTTTGGTCGTCCCCTTGATGGCCGCGAACTGCCCGACGTCTGCTGGAAAGACTATGATGCAATGCCTCCTCCCGCAATGGTTCGACAGCCTATCACTCAACCATTAATGACGGGGATTCGCGCTATTGATAGCGTTGCGACCTGTGGCGAAGGGCAACGAGTGGGTATTTTTTCTGCTCCTGGCGTGGGCAAAAGCACGCTTCTGGCGATGCTGTGTAATGCGCCAGACGCAGACAGCAATGTTCTGGTGTTAATTGGTGAACGTGGACGAGAAGTCCGCGAGTTCATCGATTTTACACTGTCTGAAGAGACCCGAAAACGTTGTGTCATTGTTGTCGCAACCTCTGACAGACCCGCCTTAGAGCGCGTGAGGGCGCTGTTTGTGGCCACCACGATAGCAGAATTTTTTCGCGATAATGGAAAGCGAGTCGTCTTGCTTGCCGACTCACTGACGCGTTATGCCAGGGCCGCACGGGAAATCGCTCTGGCCGCCGGAGAGACCGCGGTTTCTGGAGAATATCCGCCAGGCGTATTTAGTGCATTGCCACGACTTTTAGAACGTACAGGAATGGGGGAAAAAGGCAGTATTACCGCATTTTATACGGTACTGGTGGAAGGCGATGATATGAATGAGCCGTTGGCGGATGAAGTCCGTTCACTACTTGATGGACATATTGTGCTATCCCGGCGGCTTGCAGAGAGGGGGCATTATCCTGCCATTGACGTGTTGGCAACGCTCAGCCGCGTTTTTCCAGTCGTTACCAGCCATGAGCATCGTCAACTGGCGGCGATATTGCGACGGTGCCTGGCGCTTTACCAGGAGGTTGAACTATTAATACGCATTGGGGAATACCAGCGAGGAGTTGATACAGATACTGACAAAGCCATTGATACCTATCCGGATATTTGCACATTTTTGCGACAAAGTAAGGATGAAGTATGCGGACCCGAGCTACTCATAGAAAAATTACACCAAATACTCACCGAGTGATCATGGAAACTTTGCTGGAGATAATCGCGCGGCGTGAAAAGCAATTACGCGGCAAACTTACCGTACTTGATCAGCAGCAACAGGCGATTATTACGGAACAGCAGATTTGCCAGACGCGCGCTTTAGCAGTGTCTACCAGACTGAAAGAATTAATGGGCTGGCAAGGTACGTTATCTTGTCATTTATTGTTGGATAAGAAACAACAAATGGCCGGGTTATTCACTCAGGCGCAGAGCTTTTTGACGCAACGGCAGCAGTTAGAGAATCAGTATCAGCAGCTTGTCTCCCGGCGAAGCGAATTACAGAAGAATTTTAATGCGCTTATGAAAAAGAAAGAAAAAATTACTATGGTATTAAGCGATGCGTATTACCAAAGTTGAGGGAAGTCTTGGGTTGCCATGCCAGTCTTATCAGGATGAGAACGAGGCGGAGGCGGAACGTATGGACTTTGAACAACTCATGCACCAGGCATTACCCATTGGTGAGAATAATCCTCCTGTAGCATTGAACAAGAACGTGGTTTTCACGCAACGTTATCGTGTTAGTGGCGGTTATCTTGACGGTGTAGAGTGTGAAGTATGTGAATCAGGGGGGCTAATCCAGTTAAGAATCAATGTCCCTCATCATGAAATTTACCGTTCGATGAAAGCGCTAAAGCAGTGGCTGGAGTCTCAGTTGCTGCATATGGGGTATATAATTTCCCTGGAGATATTCTATGTTAAGAATAGCGAATGAAGAGCGTCCGTGGGTGGAGATACTTCCAACGCAAGGCGCTACCATTGGTGAGCTGACATTGAGTATGCAACAATATCCAGTACAGCAAGGGACATTATTTACCATAAATTATCATAATGAGCTGGGTAGGGTGTGGATTGCAGAACAATGCTGGCAGCGCTGGTGTGAAGGGTTAATTGGCACCGCTAATCGATCGGCTATCGATCCTGAATTGCTATATGGAATAGCTGAATGGGGGCTGGCGCCGTTATTGCAAGCCAGTGATGCAACCCTCTGTCAGAACGAACCGCCAACATCCTGCAGTAATCTACCACATCAGCTAGCGTTGCATATTAAATGGACAGTTGAAGAACATGAGTTCCATAGCATTATTTTTACATGGCCAACGGGTTTTTTGCGCAATATAGTCGGAGAGCTTTCTGCTGAGCGACAACAGATTTATCCTGCCCCTCCTGTAGTAGTCCCTGTATATTCAGGCTGGTGCCAGCTTACGTTAATTGAACTTGAGTCTATCGAAATCGGCATGGGCGTTCGGATTCATTGCTTTGGCGACATCAGACTCGGTTTTTTTGCTATTCAACTACCTGGGGGGATCTACGCGAGGGTGTTGCTGACAGAGGATAACACGATGAAATTTGATGAATTAGTCCAGGATATCGAAACGCTACTTGCGTCAGGGAGTCCAATGTCAAAGAGTGACGGAACATCTTCAGTAGAACTTGAGCAGATACCACAACAGGTGCTCTTTGAGATCGGACGTGCGAGTCTGGAAATTGGACAATTACGACAACTTAAAACGGGGGACGTTTTGCCTGTAGGTGGATGTTTTGCGCCAGAGGTGACGATAAGAGTAAATGACCGTATTATTGGGCAAGGTGAGTTGATTGCCTGTGGCAATGAATTTATGGTGCGTATTACACGTTGGTATCTTTGCAAAAATACAGCGTAAACCTGATAAGAAAAATAATATGCGAACAATATAATAGCGTTCCAGGTCGTGTCATGAGAGATACAGTATGTCTTTACCCGATTCGCCTTTGCAACTGATTGGTATATTGTTTCTGCTTTCAATACTGCCTCTCATTATCGTCATGGGAACCTCTTTCCTTAAACTGGCGGTGGTATTTTCGATTTTACGAAATGCTCTGGGTATTCAACAAGTTCCCCCCAATATCGCACTGTATGGCCTCGCGCTTGTACTTTCCTTATTCATTATGGGGCCGACGCTATTAGCTGTAAAAGAGCGCTGGCATCCGGTTCAGGTCGCTGGCGCTCCTTTCTGGACGTCTGAGTGGGACAGTAAAGCATTAGCGCCTTATCGACAGTTTTTGCAAAAAAACTCTGAAGAGAAGGAAGCCAATTATTTTCGGAATTTGATAAAACGAACCTGGCCTGAAGACATAAAAAGAAAGATAAAACCTGATTCTTTGCTAATATTAATTCCGGCATTTACGGTGAGTCAGTTAACGCAGGCATTTCGGATTGGATTACTTATTTATCTTCCCTTTCTGGCTATTGACCTGCTTATTTCAAATATACTGCTGGCTATGGGGATGATGATGGTATCGCCAATGACCATTTCATTACCGTTTAAGCTGCTAATATTTTTACTGGCAGGCGGTTGGGATCTGACACTGGCGCAATTGGTACAGAGCTTTTCATGAATGATTCTGAATTAACGCAATTTGTAACGCAACTTTTATGGATCGTCCTTTTTACGTCTATGCCGGTGGTGTTGGTGGCATCGGTAGTTGGTGTCATCGTAAGCCTTGTTCAGGCCTTGACTCAAATACAGGACCAAACGCTACAGTTCATGATTAAATTATTGGCAATTGCAATAACCTTAATGGTCAGCTACCCATGGCTTAGCGGTATCCTGTTGAATTATACCCGGCAGATAATGTTACGAATTGGAGAGCATGGTTGAATGGCACAACAGGTAAATGAGTGGCTTATTGCATTGGCTGTGGCTTTTATTCGACCATTAAGCCTTTCTTTATTACTTCCCCTATTAAAAAGTGGCAGTTTAGGGGCCGCTCTTTTACGTAATGGCGTGCTTATGTCACTTACCTTTCCCATATTACCAATCATTTACCAGCAGAAGATTATGATGCATATTGGTAAAGATTACAGTTGGTTAGGGTTAGTCACCGGAGAGGTTATTATTGGTTTTTTAATTGGGTTTTGTGCGGCGGTTCCCTTTTGGGCCGTTGATATGGCGGGGTTTCTGCTTGATACTTTACGTGGCGCGACAATGGGTACGATATTCAATTCTACAATAGAAGCTGAAACCTCACTTTTTGGCTTGCTTTTCAGCCAGTTCTTGTGTGTTATTTTCTTTATAAGCGGCGACATGGAGTTTATATTAAACATTCTGTATGAGTCATATCAATATTTACCACCAGGGCGTACTTTATTATTTGACCAGCAATTTTTAAAATATATCCAGGCAGAGTGGAGAACGCTTTATCAATTATGTATCAGCTTCTCTCTTCCTGCCATAATATGTATGGTATTAGCCGATCTGGCTTTAGGTCTTTTAAATCGGTCGGCACAACAATTGAATGTGTTTTTCTTCTCAATGCCGCTCAAAAGTATATTGGTTCTACTGACGCTCCTGATCTCATTCCCTTATGCTCTTCATCACTATTTGGTTGAAAGCGATAAATTTTATATTTATCTAAAAGACTGGTTTCCATCTGTATGAGCGAGAAAACAGAACAGCCTACAGAAAAGAAATTACGTGATGGCCGTAAGGAAGGGCAGGTTGTCAAAAGCATTGAAATAACATCATTATTTCAGCTGATTGCGCTTTATTTGTATTTTCATTTCTTTACTGAAAAGATGATTTTGATACTGATTGAGTCAATAACTTTCACATTACAATTAGTAAATAAACCATTTTCTTATGCATTAACGCAATTGAGTCATGCTTTAATAGAGTCACTGACTTCTGCACTGCTGTTTCTGGGCGCTGGGGTAATAGTTGCTACTGTGGGTAGCGTGTTTCTTCAGGTGGGGGTGGTTATTGCCAGCAAGGCCATTGGTTTTAAAAGCGAGCATATAAATCCGGTAAGTAATTTTAAGCAGATATTCTCTTTACATAGCGTAGTAGAATTATGTAAATCCAGCCTAAAAGTTATCATGCTATCTCTTATCTTTGCCTTTTTCTTTTATTATTATGCCAGTACTTTTCGGGCGCTACCGTACTGTGGGTTAGCCTGTGGCGTGCTTGTGGTTTCTTCTTTAATAAAATGGTTATGGGTAGGGGTGATGGTTTTTTATATCGTCGTTGGCATACTGGACTATTCTTTTCAATATTATAAGATTAGAAAAGATCTAAAAATGAGTAAAGATGACGTAAAACAGGAGCATAAAGATCTGGAGGGCGACCCTCAAATGAAGACGCGGCGTCGGGAAATGCAGAGTGAAATACAAAGTGGGAGTTTAGCTCAATCTGTTAAACAATCTGTTGCGGTAGTGCGTAATCCAACGCATATTGCGGTTTGTCTTGGCTATCATCCCACCGATATGCCAATACCACGCGTCCTGGAAAAAGGCAGTGATGCTCAAGCTAACTATATTGTTAACATCGCTGAACGCAACTGCATCCCCGTTGTTGAAAATGTTGAGCTGGCCCGCTCATTATTTTTTGAAGTGGAACGCGGAGATAAAATTCCTGAAACGTTATTTGAACCCGTTGCAGCCTTGTTACGTATGGTGATGAAGATAGATTATGCGCATTCTACCGAAACACCATAAATGCTTTTGGTATGCTTCTTCAGGCCACTGCGAAGGTTAAGAGGGTAATAGCGTATAGAGCAGTGCTTGACGATAAAGGTGAGAGACTGAAAATAATCGCTTTTAGCCTGGCACAAGCACCAGATAGCGTATTATAAAATTAAACAAGATAATGGATTGGTGCGTCTGAATGGACTCGAACCATCGACCCCCACCATGTCAAGGTGGTGCTCTAACCAACTGAGCTACAGACGCATTAAAATGATGGTGCGTTCAATTGGACTCGAACCAACGACCCCCACCATGTCAAGGTGGTGCTCTAACCAACTGAGCTATGAACGCAACGTTGTAGGTGACAACGGGGACGAATATTAGCGTCACAACCGCAATGAGGCAAGAGGGAAATCGCAATTTTCTTCCTGAAATCACCTGATTGCGGGGGAAATATGCAACATGTCGAGAAAATAGCCGCCATGCGACGGCTATCGTCGTATTATCGCGCAGCGCGCTGCAAAATGATGGCGGACGGCTGACGTTGTAGATAGCGCATCCGTAGCATCATTAACACCGCCGCCGAGGTCAGGCCGATGATGAACCCCATCCAGAAGCCTGCCGGTCCCATACGATCCACCACCAAATCCGTTAACGCCAGGATATAACCGCTGGGTAAACCTAACACCCAGTAGGCGGTAAAGGTGATAAAAAAGATGGAACGCGTATCTTTATAACCGCGCAGAATACCGCTGCCGATAACCTGTATAGAGTCGGAAATCTGGTAAACCGCAGCGAGCAGCATTAATTGCGCGGCAAGCGCCACGACCTCAGGGTTGTCATTGTAGAGCAAAGCAATATGCTTACGCAGAGTAACGGTAAAAATAGCGGTAACCACAGCCATACAAATGCCGACGCCTAAACCGGTACGCGCTGCGGTTTGCGCATCCAGCGTTGAGCCCTGGCCCAGACGATAACCCACTCGAATCGTTACCGCCGCAGCCAGCGACATCGGCAGTACGAACATCAGCGAGCTAAAGTTAAGCGCAATCTGATGACCGGCGACATCCACAATACCTAATGGCGAAACCAGCAGCGCAACGACCGCAAATAACGTCACTTCAAAGAACAGCGCCAGCGCAATCGGCAACCCCAGTTGAATCAGGCGCTTCATGACGACGCTATCGGGTTTGCCAAAGCCTTTTTCATTACGAATATCACGCATTGAACGCGCGTGTTTAATGTAAGAAAGCATGGCGATAAACATCACCCAATAGACCGCCGCAGTCGCAACGCCGCAGCCGATACCGCCGAGTTCCGGCATACCAAAATGGCCATAGATAAAAATATAGTTCACCGGAATATTCACCAGCAGGCCCAAAAATCCCATCACCATACCCGGTTTGGTTTTGGCCAGACCTTCGCACTGGTTTCGCGCTACCTGAAAGAAAAGGTATCCTGGCGCGCCCCACAGCAGCGCGCGAAGATAACCCACGGCTTTATCGGCCAGCGCCGGATCAATATTATGCATAGAGCGGATAATGTATCCGGCATTCCACAGGACGATCATCACCAGCACGGAGACAAAGCCCGCCAGCCAGAACCCTTGTCGAACCTGATGCGCGATACGCTCACGACGGCCGGAGCCATTGAGTTGCGCAATCACAGGCGTCAAGGCCAGCAGTAAGCCGTGACCAAACAAAATGGCGGGAAGCCAGATAGAGGTGCCGATAGCGACGGCAGCCATGTCCGTAGCGCTATAGCCTCCCGCCATGACGGTATCGACGAATCCCATTGCGGTCTGCGCCACTTGCGCAAGGATCACCGGTATCGCTAACGCTAATAACTGACGCGCTTCACTGGTATACTTCTGCACGTATTCACCTTTTATTTTGTTGTTATATGAAAGACTAAAAAGCCGCCGTAGTGGCAGCCAAAAGAAATAGCAGGGGAAATTTCAGTCTATTGTAGCGGGGTATTACTATTTCTCCAGTGAAAAAACAGTTGTTAACGGCGCATTGCTGGCAAGCTGTTTTTCCACCTGCTATTGTGCTGAACAGTTCTGCTTTTATTTATTTCAGGAGTTGAAGATATGTTTACGGGGATCGTACAGGGTACCGCGAAACTGGTATCGATTGATGAAAAACCCAACTTTCGCACCCATGTGGTGACGTTACCGGACTACATGCTGGAGGGGCTGGAGACGGGGGCGTCGGTAGCGCATAACGGATGCTGTTTGACGGTGACTGAAATAAACGGTAACCAGATAAGTTTTGATCTGATGAAAGAAACGTTGCGCATCACCAATCTGGGCGCGTTGAGGGTAGGTGATGAGGTCAACGTAGAGCGCGCCGCCAAATTCAGCGATGAAATCGGTGGTCATCTGATGTCGGGGCATATTATTACGACGGCGGAGATCGCGAAAATCCTGACCTCCGAAAATAACCATCAGGTGTGGTTTAAAGTGCAGGATGCGTCCCTGATGAAGTATATCCTGTACAAAGGCTTTATCGGCGTTGACGGTATCAGTTTGACCGTCGGCGAGGTAACGCCAACGCGCTTCTGCGTGCATCTCATTCCGGAAACGCTGGAACGTACTACGCTTGGCAGAAAAAAACTGGGTGAGCGTGTGAATATCGAGATCGATCCGCAAACGCAGGCGGTTGTCGATACCGTAGAACGCGTACTGGCTACACGAGAAAATGCGGTCAGAAATCAGGCCGACATTGGCTAACGGAAAATAAGATTCCCCCGCATGAAATGCGGGGGAGATGATTAGCGAGGAACGCGCAGACCGTTTTCAACGCCGCGCGTAAATACCACCTGCCAAAGCTGAATATCACGCGCGCGAAACGCACCCGCGCAGGCGTTGAGATAATAGCTGAACATACGTTTAAAGCGCTCGTTATAATTGCCCGCAATCTCTGGCCAGGCATTGATAAAGCGCTCGTGCCACGCCATCAGAGTCGTGTCATAGTCGGCGCCAAAGTTATGCCAGTCTTCCATTACAAAGTGTGATTCGCTGGCCTCGGCGATTTGACGAACAGACGGCAAGCAACCGTTGGGGAAAATATACTTATTGATCCACGGATCGACATTATGATCGGTTTTTTTAGAACCAATAGTATGGAGCAGGAAAAGACCATCCGGTTTTAAATTCCTGTCAACAACTTCAAAATAGGTGTTGTAGTTTTTTGGCCCGACATGTTCGAACATGCCGACGGAGACGATTCGGTCAAACTGATCGTTAAGGTCGCGATAATCTTCCAGGAGAATGGAGACATCCAGACCTTCGCAACGCGTCTGCGCCATTTTTTGTTGTTCAGCGGAGATCGTTACGCCCACCACGCTAACGCCATAATGGGTCGCCATATATTGCGACAGACCGCCCCAGCCGCAGCCGATATCCAGCACACGCATCCCCGGTTGTAGCTGTAGCTTTTCGCAAATTAATTTCAGCTTGGCTTGCTGTGCCGCTTCCAGCGTATCGGCATCTTTCCAGTAGGCGCAAGAATATTGCATATAGGGATCGAGCATACGGGAAAAAAGGTCATTACCAAGATCGTAATGTTCCTTGCCGACAATCCAGGCGCGTTTTTTACTTTGTAGATTAATCAGACGCGCGCCGAGGATACGGAGCGTATCTTTAACATGGTGGGGGAGTTGATTTTCAAGACCGGCACGTAAGACTTTGCTGAAGAAAATATCCAGACGCTCGCATTCCCACCAGCCATCCATGTAACTCTCACCTAACCCCAACGATCCTTCCTGAAGGACGCGTTTAAAAAAATCGGGATTCTTAACACGAATGTCAGACGGGGCGGAACCATTAATTGTAATATCCGCGCGACTTAACAATTCGTTGGCGATTCGGTACCAGTTATCATCCGGTACGCTGACTTCTTCTATACACGATGAACTCATAGTTTCTCCATCACTGGACGGTGATCAGAACCTTAAAACAGCGTAGACGCTTTTTTGGCTTTGTGAGAAATCCCACGGACAATTCCGTGAGCCAGTTATCCGACGTAGAACAGAGGAAGGGAGGAGCCCTTGCCGAAAAGGCCATCCATGGTGAATCGGGAACGCTCCGGTTCCCGTTAATGCCTAATAATTATCGTAATATAAACAACCGGGAATCAGTATAGGCCGCAATTTTTGATGATTCAACCGAAAATTGTTAGCGTGCTAATTACCAGCGGTTAACAAGTCTTTAGTGAGACTTGTCGTGGGCGACATTGGCATGGGGAAATCCGGTCTCAGCGCAATCTGCATGAGACTGCATTTTGTAACCTAACGCCGCCAGAACAACGGTAGAGAGCATTACGCTGGTGGTGGTCAGCAGCGGCGTGCTGATGAGCCATGAAACCACCAGGCTTGCCAGGAAACATAACCCCAGTTGCAGCGTATTTTGTAGCGCCGCAGCGCGCCCCGTGGCTTGAGGGAAAGGGCGTAACGCTTGCGCGACGACGATAGGGTAGATGGCGCCATTAGCAATCGCCATTACGCAGAAAGGAATCAGGATCTCCACCAGTGAGGCATTATTCAGAAGGCCCGCACCCCAGGTGGCGATAACGCTCAGCGCATACAGCCCTAACAGCCACGGAAGCAATTGGTAGCCCTGCCATTTTTGTAGCGCCGCGCGGCAACCATATCCGCCAATCAGAAAAGCGATGGTTTGCGGAACATAGCTCAGGCCAATCACTGCCGGGCTGTAACCCATCGCGCTGAGAATAAACGGGGACCCTGTTAGCCACGCAAAAAAGCTGGCGGAACAGGCGGCATAAATCAGCACATTACCGCGATAGGTTTTAGAGCGTAACAACGTCGCGAAAGTGAGTTTATCCTGTCCTTCGGTACGCGCTTTTACCGATGGTTTTAAGCGCAGCGCCGGCAACATCAGCAACAACGTAATCACGAATAGGGTGGCGAAAATCGCCTGCCATGAGAAATGCGTCAGTATCCAGCTTCCCAGTAAGGGCGCAAGCGCCGGGGATAATCCCACCAGTGGCATGATCGTGGCGAAGATACGGTTAATTTTTTGCGAAGGATAATAATCGGTCACCAGCGCTTGCCAGATTACCGTTGCCGCGCAAACGCCGACGGCCTGCACGAAGCGCAGCGTCAGCAGTGCTGCCGCGCTTTCTACCCACAGCATCCCCAGACTTCCGAGTGCAAAGATAGATAACCCCAGCAGTAAAATCGGTTTACGGCCATAACGATCCGATAGCGGTCCCCAGAGGAGTTGCGCGACGGCAAAGCCAGCTAAAAACAGGCTGAGGCTGGCGCTGACCGCGGCGGCAGGCGTTTGTAAATCCGCCTGTATGGCGGCAAACGCGGGCAGGTACATGTCCGTAGCCAGAAATCCCAGTACGCTAAGACCGGCTAACCAGACTAAAAAACCTTTTCCAGGTTGCATATTTGTTTCTCTTTCTTATCAGACAGACATTGTCGCAGAGTGTAGGGAGTGAAATTACGGTTGTGAAACGTTAATATTTGTCCAATGAATTCAAAATTTTTGTAGGCAAATTATGTGGTCGGAATACTCGCTTGAAGTGGTTGACGCCGTAGCGCGCAATGGCAGTTTTAGCGCGGCGGCGCAGGAACTGCACCGTGTGCCTTCAGCAGTCAGTTACACCGTTCGTCAGTTAGAGGAGTGGCTGGCCGTACCGCTTTTTGTACGACGTCACCGTGATGTTGAACTGACGCCTGCTGGCGTCTGGTTTTTAAAAGAAGGGCGTTCTGTTATCAAAAAAATGCAGATCACTCGCCAACAGTGTCAGCAAATTGCTAATGGCTGGCGCGGGCAGTTAGCTATTGCGGTGGACAATATCGTCAGACCAGAACGTACCCGGCAGATGATCGTCGATTTCTATCGCCATTTTGACGATGTGGAACTGCTGGTTTTTCAGGAGGTGTTTAACGGCGTCTGGGACGCGCTCTCCGACGGGCGTGTCGAACTGGCGATTGGGGCGACGCAGGCGATTCCGGTAGGGGGGCGTTACGCTTTTCGGGATATGGGGACCCTGAGCTGGAGCTGCGTAGTGGCAAGCGATCACCCGCTGGCGTCGATGCCGGGGCCGTTAAGCGACGATACCCTGCGCAACTGGCCGTCGCTGGTCAGGGAAGACACTTCGCGAACCTTACCGAAACGGATTACCTGGCTGCTGGATAACCAAAAAAGGGTCGTCGTACCGGACTGGGAGTCATCGGCAACCTGCCTGTCGGCAGGACTATGCGTGGGAATGGTGCCGACGCATTTTGCCCGACAGTGGATAGACAGCGGAAAATGGGTGGCGCTGACGTTAGAGAATCCGTTTCCCGATGCGGCCTGTTGCGTGACGTGGCAGCAAAACGAAGCCTCGCCCGCGCTGGCATGGCTGCTGGACTATTTGGGCGATAGCGAAACGTTGAATCGGGAGTGGCTGCGGGAGCCAGAAGAGGCTCCCGACAGTGGGGATTAACGCCGATAGTCGCGGAACGGGCCGTCAGCGACCGAGCGACGCTCAACCAGGCGTGGATGAACTTCAATAGACTGTGACTCTTCACGCTTATTGACGATGCGATCCAATAGCATATTAAATGCGGTTTCACCTAAAGAGTCTTTGGGCTGGTGAATCGTCGTCAGCGCCGGGGTAAAGAAACGGGCGTTACGCACATTGTCATAACCGATCACCGAAACGTCCTGCGGTACGCGAAGCCCCATTTCGTCAGCCGCGCAAAGCGCGCCCATCGCCATAATATCGCCGCCGCAGAAAACGGCGGTAGGGCGATGTGACTGCGATAAGATTTGCTGCATCGCGTGGTAACCGGACTCCGGCTCGAAGTCGCCCTGAACAATCCAGTTGTCCGGCACGTTGATCAGCGCCTCCTCCATGGCTTTCATAAAGCCTGCCAGCCGCCCCGCGCCGGTGTTGCGCTCCAGCGGGCCGGGAATAACGCCGATATCCCGGTGGCCGCGCTCAACCAGATAACGACCCGCCATATAGCCGCCTGCAAAGGCGTTATCAATCACCGTGTCGGTAAAATCGGCCTTCGCCTCACCCCAGTCCATCACCACCATCGGAATATGGCGATACTCTTCCAGCATGGAAAGCAGAGGTTCTGGATACTCAGAACACATCACCAGCAGGCCATCCACGCGCTTTTGCGCCATCATGGACAGGTAGGCGCGCTGTTTTTCCAGGTTATTCCAGGCGTTGCCTAAAATCAGCGTATAGCCTTTCTGGAAACAGTTTTTTTCAACCGCCTCGATAATTTCGGCAAAATAGGCCGCTTCGCTGCTGGTCGCCAGTAAGCCTATCGACTTGGTATGGTTAACCTTCAGGCTACGCGCGACGGCGCTGGGAGAGTAGTGCAGCTCTTTAATTGCCGCCCAGACCGCGTTACGCGTTTCTTCAGCGACAAAACGCGTTTTGTTGATTACGTGTGATACAGTTGTAGTGGAAACGTTTGCCCGTTTCGCTACATCTTTAATTGTTGCCATTACATTTCACTCCAGACCCTCGCTAAGCTCCTGAGAAACGCCAGGTAAACGTTTGCCTACACACACCCTAATCGCAACATCAGGGTTGCGGCACGCCGGAAAAACGACACGGAACGTCAGGAAGGGGTCAATGGCCGTTACGCTAATTCAGTAAGCCTGGAATTTTGTCTGATCTTGAGGAAAAGGGGAAGCGTTAAAAACAGTTATCAATATAAAACATGAGAGATTTTTGTGCGGGAATGTGCAAAAATGCGCTATATCACTTTTTGTGTGGGAATAAAAAGGAGAAAACTTGATGAGTACCGACCTGAAATTTTCGTTGATTACTACGCTGATTGTTCTGGGCGTGATTGTCGCAGGTGGATTAACGGCCGCTCTGCACTGATTTCCTCTCTTCTGAGGGTGGGCGTCTCCTCTATTCTATCCCTCTCTAAAACGCAGAAGGCGTACCTTCTGCGTACTCAGACTTATGCGGCGAGATTTTTCGCAACAAATTCCCAGTTAACCAGCGCCCAGAAATGCTCCAGATAGTTTGGACGGGCGTTGCGGTAGTCGATGTAATACGCGTGTTCCCACACATCAACCGTCAGTAACGGCGTTGCATCCGTAGTCAGCGGCGTACCGGCATTTGAGGTAGAAACGATAGCCAGTTTGCCATCAGCGCTTTTTACCAGCCATGTCCATCCGGAACCAAAGTTTTTGATAGCGGCATCGGTGAACTGCGCTTTAAATTCCGTGAAGCTGCCAAAAGATGCCGCGATAGCATCAGCCAGTTTCCCGGTCGGTTCGCCGCCAGCATTTGGCGCCAGGCAGTTCCAGTAGAAGGTGTGGTTCCACACCTGAGCGGCGTTATTAAAGATGCCGCCTTCGGAAGTGCGCACGATCTCTTCCAGCGATTTGCCTTCAAACGCCGTGCCTTTGATCAAATTGTTAAGATTGGTCACGTAAGTCTGATGATGTTTGCCATAGTGATATTCCAGCGTCTCAGCAGAAATATGCGGCGCCAGAGCATCTTTGGCATACGGTAATGCAGGTAATTCGAACGACATTGCTTCTCTCCTTATTATTAATATTGCGCACGCACAATACCCCTGGTGCGCGTAAGGATAGGGTAGCAAATTGAGCGGTGGCGCAAAAGAAGAAGTTATCCTGTCGTTAAACGACAGGATAAAATATTAGCGAATTGTTTTAGGCGTCATCACCCGGCGGGCGCCGACATAATGACGTTGCCAGTACTCTTCGTTCAGTGAGGTGATCTTAATTTCCTGACCGCTGCGCGGGGACTGAATAAACTTACCGTTGCCGACATAGACGCCAACGTGATCGGCGGTGCCGCGCCCCTGCGTACGAAAGAACACCAGATCGCCGTTTTTCAACTCGCTACGCTCAATGGGCGCCGCGTCACGCAGGTGATACATCTCATTCGCCGTTCGGGGGATACGGATCTTCACTAAATCTTTATAGGCATAATAAACCAGACCGCTGCAATCAAAACCGGTGCGCGGCGACGCGCCTCCCCAGTGATACGGTTTACCAATCTGATTCATGAGTTTGGACATCGCGGTTTTCGTCGCTTTTTGTACTTTTGCACGATGCGCATCGGCAATAGAGACCGGCAATGTTCCTTTCCCCTTCACGCAGTGCGGCTTACGGCCTTTACGCGTCGTGCATTTTTCCGTTACGTCGAGGGCGGCGATTGACGTGGGCGCGGTTCTGTTACGACGATGCGTCGTATGACGAGATTTCGTGGCGGCGGTGGTACGTTTTGGCGTAGAAGCGGAAGAAGAACGGCTGGTTTTTGAGGTTTTTTTTACGTTTTTTTTGCTGGTTTTACTGATCTTTTTCGTTGTGCTTTTCTTTTTATCTGCCGTTTTCGTGACATGAGAAACAGCAGGCGTCGCTTTGGCTTGCCTGGAAGCATGGGCCATTGGCGTAAAGGGGAGAGTAGTAAAAAGTAAAGCACAGAGCGTGATCGAGATTTTGTTTATCCGCGCCACTGAGCAATCCTCTGTTAAAGGCAGGCGATTCATGCCTGCGTATGATTTACAAAACCTGATAATTCTAATCTACAAAAGCACAGATTGGTAATTGCTTTTGGTTTCTGAAGCTGTGTTTCGTTAACAGATGTAAAAAAAATAGCAATTAATGCTAAACACGAACGCGTTATCGACGAATCACTGCGTGGCAACCCGCTTAAAAGATATTTTGTATACAACTTATTCCCGCAGACGGTAAAATAATAAGGCATGATGAAAATGTTATTTTCCGTTGCCAGCCTGACCCGTTACAATGACAGGCTTCAGTCGTAAAAGTAGTTTAAGGAAGCGAGACAATGAGCACCACTATCGAAAAAATTCAGCGCCAGATCGCTGAAAACCCGATTCTCCTGTATATGAAAGGTTCACCGAAACTGCCAAGCTGTGGTTTTTCTGCGCAGGCCGTTCAGGCGCTTTCAGCCTGCGGGGAACGTTTTGCCTATGTTGATATCCTGCAAAACCCGGATATTCGCGCTGAATTACCGAAATACGCCAACTGGCCGACATTCCCACAACTGTGGGTGGACGGCGAGCTGGTCGGCGGGTGTGATATTGTGATTGAGATGTATCAGCGTGGTGAGTTGCAGCAGCTTATTAAAGAAACTGCGGCAAAATATAAAACTCAGGAGCCGGACGCAGAGTAATCTGTGAAAGGGGAAAGCGACCTGTAAAGGTCGCTTTTTTACCGCCATCGTGAGCAAAAGCGGCGTCGTTAGCCACGTTATTTATCCGTCGGCAAAGGTAACGGCCAGCCGCCCAGGCGCTTCCAGCGATTGACGATTTCACAAAACAGCACCGCTGTCCGCTCGGTATCATACAAAGCGGAATGGGCCTTTTCGCCGTCAAACTCCATACCTGCCGCCAGGCACGCTTTTGATAACACCGTTTGTCCCAGCGCCAGTCCGCTCAATGCCGCAGTATCAAAGGTGACGAACGGATGAAACGGGTTACGTTTCAGCGAGGCGCGCTCTGCGGCGGCCATCATAAAACTGTGATCAAAAGTGGCGTTATGCGCGACCATAATGGCGCGGCTACAACCGCTGTCTTTGATACCTTTACGCACCATTTTGAAAATAGCGTGTAGCGCCTCATATTCACTCACCGCGCCGCGTAGCGGGTTAGAGGGATCGATACCGTTAAACGCGAGCGCTTCCGGCTGTAAGTTGGCTCCAGCGAACGGCTCCACATGGAAATGCAGCGTCGTGTCCGGCATCAGCCAGCCTTGTTCATCCATTTTCAGCGTGATGGCGGCGATTTCGAGCAGCGCATCGGTTTTAGCGTTAAATCCTGCAGTTTCAACGTCGATGACGACAGGATAAAAACCACGAAAACGGTCGCACAGACCGGAAAGTTGAGCGTTATCGGACATCTGAGTCTCTTAATACGAAAAAATGCAGCGCGTATTATGGCAAATTTTACGCCGGGATGCAGTAAAACAACGGGCGCAGTGACCTGCGCCCGGCGGGGGATCAGTTACCCAGACCGCGGCCTGCGTCTTTAGCTTCAATCAATTCGATTTTATAGCCATCCGGATCTTCAACGAAGGCGATGATGGTCGAACCGCCTTTTACCGGCCCCGCTTCACGGGTCACGTTGCCGCCGTTCTGACGAATGCGTTCACAGGCTTCAGCAGCATTGTCAACGCTCAGCGCGATGTGCCCATACGCATTGCCCATGTCGTAGCTCTCAACGCCCCAGTTATAGGTTAGTTCGATGACCGCTTCTTCCGTTTCCGGACCATATCCCACAAAGGCCAGCGAGTATTTGTATTCCGGATTCTCACTGGTACGCAGCAATTTCATGCCCAGAACGTTAGTGTAAAAAGCGATGGAACGCTGCAAATCGCCGACGCGCAGCATAGTATGCAATAAACGCATTTTCGTTGTCCTTAAAATAGTCAAGATATTCAAAGTATAGCGGCGATGTGAGGCCGCTATCAATGAAATTACAGAGTAGGGTAGTCAGTGTAGCCTTCCGCGCCGCCGCCATAAAAACTTTCGGGACGCTGTGGATTAAGTTCCGCTTTACGTTGCAGACGCGCCACCAGATCCGGGTTCGCGATGTAATCGCGACCAAACGCCACGGCGTCAATCAGCCCTTTTTCGATCAGATCTTCCGCTTTTTCTGGCGTATAGGCGCCAGCGCCGATGATGGGACCGTGGAAACGCGCGCGCACTTTTTCACGGAACGCGTCGCTGTACGGTTCGCCGCCCGCCCAGTCTGGTTCAGACATATGCAGATAAGCGATGCCGCGTTTGCCTAACGCTTCAATCAGATAAAGGGCGTCAGCTTCTTCATTCGGGCCGTTATCGACATTCTGGAAAGTGCCGACAGGAGAAAGGCGGATGCCGATACGGTCCGCGCCCCATTCCTTAATGCCGGCATCAACCACCTCCAGCACCAGACGGGCGCGATTCTCTACGCTGCCGCCGTACCGATCGGTACGGTGATTAGAAGACGGTGAGAGGAACTGGTGCAGCAGATAACCGTGCGCGGAGTGCAGCTCCACCAGATCGAAGCCTGCCTCTCGGGCATTGGCGATAGCCTGGCGGAAATCGTTGACGATCCCGGGGATCTCGTGAGTATCCAGCGCGCGCGGCGTGGAAGTTTCTACGCGGATGGCCTGACCGTTTTCGTCACGCAAAGAGGTGCGGGTTCCCGCATTGATAGCGGATGGCGCGACGGGCGCTTGTCCGCCTGGTTGCAGGCTGGCGTGTGAAATACGGCCTGTATGCCACAGTTGCACCGCCATATGGCCGCCCTGGGCATGGACTCCCTGAGTGATTTTTTTCCAGGCGGCGATCTGCTCATCGCTGTGTAATCCCGGTGCGCCGGCATAGCCTTTCGCCTGTGCGGAGATTTGTGTGGCTTCGCTGATGATCAATCCGGCGCTGGCGCGTTGACGGTAATATTCCGCCATTAACGGCGTAGGAATGTCGCCCGGTTCAATACTCCGCAAACGCGTCAAAGGCGCCATAAATACGCGATTTGTCGCCGTGATGGCACCCACCTTGAGGGGGGTAAACAGTTTTGCTGATGACATAGTGGCTCCTGATATAAGTAGACCGGTCGTCTTGTAATAAAGGAAATAAAAACGCCCGTTACTGCTCAGGCGTTGCAATGATGGTCTTAACATGCGCCAACGCATTTTCCAGCGGCGCGGCGCTACGGGATATTTTGGCCTGCAAATTGGCGCCCAGCCACAGGGCATAAAGTACCTGCGCCTGTGGCAACGGCTGGCCGGTGAAATGTAAACAGTGGCTATTACGGCCATCTTCCAGCGCGCGTGCAAGCAGTGCCATGATCTCCTGCGCCCCTTTATCCATCGTAGAGCGCATATCCTCCGACAGATCGCAGACCTCCGCTGACAGTTTCACCGTCAGGCAACCGCTGATGGCGCCTTGCTGGCAAAACTGCTTTAACGTTTCCTGATACCAGGCGAGAAGGCGATCGCGATGATTACCGGGACCGGAGGTGAAGTGCGCCGTAAGACGCTGATGATAGCAGGCGTAATGTCGCTCAAGCATGGCGACGCCGAAGGCTTCTTTCGAGCGAAAGTAGTGATAAAACGACCCTTTAGGCACCTGGGCGGTTTTGAGCAATTCGCTAAGCCCCATGCCGGTAAAACCCCGTTGCATACAAAGCTGCTCGCCGGTGGCCAGCAGATGTTCGCGGGTATCATGTTCGGTTTGCTTATTCATAGCAGGCAGTATAGTAGACCAGTCGGTCTACTGCAAGCAGAGTTGCCATAATGTCAGTTAGCGTCTTCAATAGTCATAAGCGCCAAACGTTGAGGAGGGGATGTGGCCGAGCAGTTGGAGTTTTTTCCTGTAGCAAGCCCATGTCGCGGTATCTGCCAGTCTGATGAGCGTGGCTTTTGTCGGGGCTGTATGCGCAGCCGCGACGAACGGTTTAACTGGCAAAAAATGAGCGATGCCGAGAAACAAAATGTACTGCGGCTTTGTCGCCAGCGTTTCTTGCGTAAAATACGCGCAAACAAGCCTCTCCCATCGGAAGATCCTCAACAACCTTCACTCTTTTAAACGCGGAATTGCGTATACTCAACCTCATTATTCTCTATGAGGAATCTGTTATGGTTCAGCGTGTCACCATCGCTCCACAAGGCCCGGAGTTTTCGCGTTTTGTCATGGGTTACTGGCGTTTGATGGACTGGAATATGTCCGCGCGTCAGTTAGTGAGTTTTATCGAAGAACATCTGGATTTGGGCGTCACTACCGTTGACCATGCGGACATTTATGGCGGTTATCAGTGCGAAGCGGCATTTGGCGAGGCGCTAACGCTGGCGCCGCATTTGCGGGAAAGACTGCAAATCGTCACCAAATGCGGTATTGCCACCACTGCCAGAGCGGAAAATAAGCTCGGTCATTATATTACCGATCGCCGCCATATTATTCTGAGCGCCGAACAGTCATTAAAAAATCTGGCGACAGATTATCTGGATATGTTGTTAATTCACCGTCCCGATCCGTTAATGGATGCGGATGACGTCGCCGAGGCGTTTCAACATCTGCACCAAAGCGGCAAAGTGCGCCATTTTGGCGTTTCTAATTTTACGCCAGCGCAATTTACGTTGCTGCAATCGCGCCTGCCTTTCACCCTGGCGACCAACCAGGTGGAGATCTCGCCGGTTCACCAGCCTTTGTTGCTGGACGGCACATTAGATCAATTACAGCAACTGCGTATTCGTCCGATGGCCTGGTCATGTCTTGGCGGCGGTCGGCTGTTTAATGATGAGGCTTATCAGCCGTTGCGCCAGGAACTTTCCGTTATCGCGCAAGAACTCAACGCCAGTTCTATTGAACAGGTGGTCTATGCCTGGATTTTACGTTTGCCGTCGCAGCCGCTGCCGATTATTGGCTCGGGTAAAATCGAACGCGTACGCGCCGCACTAGAAGCGGAAACGCTGTCATTGTCGCGTCAACAGTGGTTCCGAATCCGCAAGGCGGCACTGGGTTATGACGTGCCGTAATCGCCAACTCGTTGACTTTCCGTACATGTTTTCGCCAGTGGTTTACACTTAACAGGCGACCACATGTAACGGAGGTTTTATGAAGCGATTAAGTTTAGCGATGGTGACGCTGCTGGCCTGTGCGGGTGCGCAGGCTGCCAGCGAGAAAGTAGAGATGAATCTGGTGACGGCGCAAGGCGTAGGACAGTCTATCGGCACCGTCGTCATCGATGAAACCGAAGGCGGCTTAAAATTTACCCCACACCTTAAAGCGTTGCCGCCGGGCGAGCATGGTTTTCACATTCATGCCAAAGGTAGCTGCCAGCCCGCGATTAAAGACGGCAAAGCGGTTGCCGCAGAAGCCGCTGGTGGTCATCTGGACCCACAAAATACCGGTAAGCATGAAGGACCGGAAGGTCAGGGGCATCTGGGCGACCTCCCGGTGTTAGTCGTTAATAATGATGGTATCGCCACCGAACCGGTTACTGCGCCGCGTCTGAAGTCTCTTGATGAAGTGAAAGATAAAGCGCTCATGATCCATGTGGGCGGCGATAACATGTCCGATCAGCCGAAACCGCTCGGCGGCGGCGGAACGCGTTACGCCTGCGGCGTCATTAAATAACCCGGAGACAGTGTTCCCTGCGCTGGAGCCTGTTCCAGCTGCGACAGCGAACAGTGTAAACGCCAGATAATCGCCGCCAGCTCATGCGCGGCGGGTTGATGATGATGTGCGAGCGTGTCGCAGATACGCTGTAGTTCCTGTAGCGTAACGGCAAGCGGGCGTTGCTGTACGCCGCGCTCGCTCATCACATCGCGCAGCAGGGATATACAAATATCCCGCACCCGGGAAAGCGGATCGGAACGCGACTCCCAGGCGCGCAGCTGCCACACCACATGCGAGCAGTTCAGCAGTACCACTCCCCAACGTAATAACCACCGGCGCGCCAGCGCATCCTGGCTATTGCTGAGCTGACTGACGTGATGATAGGTCAGCGATTCAAACTCGCTTTCGTTATGGGAAGGGTGACGGCTAAGCTGATCGACGAAATCCCGGCGTAGCGCGCGGATATGGCGGCGGCTTTTTACGGCATCGGAACCGGGGCGCAAAATCGCAAACGCCAGCCAGGAAATCGCGACGCCGACGATCTTGGCGGTATTATCGTTAAGGAAGTCGGCGAAGTCGTACACCGGTGGATTGGTCACGGCGATGAATGAGCCCATAAAAACGATAAGCTGCCCCCACAGTCCCGCCAGCTTAGGCATCTGCAGTTTAAGCAGTTGCATCGTGACGAACAGCGGAAAAAGGAAAAGTAAGAATTGCCACAGATCGGTGATTTGCACCATCAGGCCAAATTTCACCACGAAGCTGAATAAGGACAGCAGCACTAAAGTACGCATCAATAAGGAAAGCGACTTAAACGGCGTGGCGACGATGGAGTAGAGGACGCAACTGATCGCCGCCAGGGTTAATGCGCCGGGCCCGGATTCCCATTGCGCGCCAATACTCCAGGCGCCAATTACCGTGAGCGTGCAAAAGGTACGCACGCCGCTCCAGATGGCCTCTGCGTTATCCGTATGCCGCGCAAGGCCGGGAGTGCGGCGGATATGGATTTGATCTACCGGCGCGCCGCTTTCGATCAGATATAACTGACGGCTGCTGCGCAGATATAGCTGGCAAAAATAGCGTAATCGCTGCCAGAACGCGAGGTGACGATAATCCTGTTCATCCTGCGGGCGTAGCGGCGCAATAATCCGCGCCACGGTGTAGCTGTCCGCGCGCGGTTTTGCCAACTCAGCTAAGAGTTGTTCAATGACTTCGCGGCTGTTTTCCGGCGGCGTCGGCCAGTTTAAAAGCATTCTACGCAGACTGGAGATCACGCTGGTTAGCCGTAATTGCTGGTGTAACAATGCATTTAGCAATGCATTCTGGCGGCGAAAACGGTAGTGACTCCAGAAGGCCTGAATACGCAGCAGGTTCATGGTCAGGATTTGCCCAATGACCCCCTCATGCGCGGAGCGGATAGCGTCGGTAGTCTCCGGCTGCCACAGTAGACTGGCATGTTCCAGCAAGCGCGCATGCATGTTTTTCAACGCGGTGAGCAGGGCGGTACCATCCGATGTGCTGGGTAGGATCATCATCATCATGCCGCCACAGAGGATGCCGACGATAACTTCACATACACGTGCCTGGGCGATATCCCACAACTGCGTGATTTCTACAATATTAACCATCGGGAACGCGATGATCGCCGCCGTGTAGCCGGACAACTGGAAAGCATAAGCGGCATTATTGGTAAAATGCGCGCAGGCCCAGGTACAAAAACCGATCCAGGCGGCCATGCTAAATAAGAACAACCAGGGTTCATTCAGCGTATGGCCAGCAATAATTAACGCGGCGGTCGCGCCGAGTAAACTCCCGGCAATACGCCCCAGACTTTTACTGATTACGCCGCCTACGGTCGGAAAGCTCACCACTGCGGCCGAAGTCATCGCCCAGTAGGGCTCATCCAGATTGAGATAATAAGCGAATGTCAGCGCGAGACACATGGCAATGGTATTGCGCAACGCGTAACGCCACTGGCCGGAGGTCGCTTTAAACCAGGGCGTATTTCGCAGGGCCGGCAGGGAGAGTTTCATTACCGCTGTCCAATGGCTACGCTGCAGGTAGTGCCGGAGACGAGCGTGATATCCTGCGGCAAAGCGTCAAATTCGATACGTACCGGTACGCGTTGCGCCAGACGTACCCACGGTACGTTGGGTTTGATATCGGGCACTAAACCGGAGTCACTTTCTACGCTTTGGTCGTAAATAGCGCGCCCGATACTGCCAACGTGACCCTGTAACTTAACATTGCCACTATACAGTGTTATTAATGCAGGCTCACCTTCGCGGATGTGGCGTAGTTTGGTTTCTTCGAAATATCCCATTACATAAAATGAGTGGCTATCTACCAGGGCGAAAAGTGGCTTACCGGTGCTGGCATAATCACCGGTACGCGTGGAAAGGTTGGTCACCCAGCCGGATACCGGCGCTTTTACTTCCGTCTGGCTAAGCTGCCACTGCGCCTGTTTTAACGTTGCCAGTGCGACATCTACGTTGGCCTGCATCGCTTTAACATTCAGATTGGCGCTATCCAGATCTTCAGCAGAGATGTAGTTACGCGATAAATGTCGACGTCGATCGGCTTCATTATTCGCTTTTGCCAGATCGGACTGCGCTTTGGCCAACTGCGCCTGCGCGTTAAGTTCTGCAATATGGAAGGGCGTTTTATCAATGACAAAGAGAACGTCCCCGGCGTTGACGAACTGATTATCTTTGATATTGAGTTGGGTAATGCTGCCAGAAACCTGTGGCGTTACGCTGACCTGTTCCGCGCGGATTTTACCATCGCGCGTCCACGGTGACTGCATATAGTAATTCCATAACCACCACGCGGCCAGAACGGCGACGACGGCGACAATGAGAGTAGAAAAATATTTTATTGTTTTTAACGACATATTTACCACGCGATCAGTAAAACGAGGCCCAGACATACGCACAGCGTAAAGAGGGAGAGATCCATTAACAGGGGATGCCAGATTTCATCAGAGTATATCCGGTCACGCAGTAGTCGGTGAATAAACAACCAGATAACGAACCCAAGCGCAAAGGCTTTAAAGAATGGCGGAAAGTAAACAGATGCTCCCAACATGAGATCTTGTAAGGGCAATCCTGTGGCGTTGAGTATACACTTCACAAGCAATGTTCCTTTGCGTCAGACATCGATGCTTTAGTTTTAGCCAAAACTGAAGCTACAGGTGCCAGGTGCGCACTATGTCTGAAAAAATGTCTATTGGTAAGCAAATTTAGCAATACATTTGTTTTGAGAATACAAATACTGCACACTATTCTAAAATCAGCATAATAACTTAGCAAGCTAATTATAAGGAGATGAAATTGGAATCGCCACTAGGTTCTGATCTGGCACGGTTGGTGCGCATTTGGCGTGCTCTGATTGACCATCGCCTCAAGCCTCTGGAATTGACGCAGACACATTGGGTCACGTTGCACAATATTCATCAATTGCCGCCTGACCAGTCGCAGATTCAATTGGCTAAAGCGATAGGCATTGAGCAGCCATCGCTGGTACGCACGTTGGATCAACTTGAAGATAAGGGGCTAATTTCGCGGCAAACCTGCGCCAGCGATCGTCGCGCTAAGCGGATTAAACTGACCGAAAAAGCGGAGCCGCTGATCGCTGAGATGGAAGAGGTCATTCATAAAACGCGCGGTGAAATTTTGGCTGGGATTTCTTCAGAGGAGATTGAGCTTCTGATTAAACTTGTCGCTAAACTTGAACACAACATTATGGAATTGCACTCTCACGATTGAGGTGCAGGGGCATACGTGTGGCCATGTGACCACACGTAAAGCCTGGTTTAGCGTGGAGAGACAGTAACCTGGCTGCCGTTGCTGGCCAGCACGACACGCTGACCTGCCGAGAAACGCGTATTTCCTTGTTTCTGCACAACCATAATGGTGTTGCCATCGTCTTTACGAATTTCCAGTTCCACACCCTGGGTTTTATTCATTGCGCTCTGGACGCCCTGGCCCGCTACGCCACCAGCCACCGCGCCTGCCGCGGTCGCCAGTGAACGACCCGTACCGCCGCCGATAGTGTTGCCGAGGAATCCGCCCAACACCGCGCCGCCGATAGCGCCAATCACGTTAGAATCATCACCGCCCTGAATTTGAACCGGACGAACGTTAACGATAGTACCGTACGTTACATTCTGAACTTGTTTAGCCTCGGATGCGGTATAAACATCACCCGAAAGGCTATCATTGTTAACACACCCCGCTAGGGATAACCCCATCAGTGAAACGGCCAGTACACGTTTAATCATTTACCCATCTCCTGTTCTTCACGAAACGCTATGTCAGCATCCCTATAGCTAAATTATATGGCATTTATGCAGTTAAGGTCATATCTTCTGCTGAAAGAATGTAAAAATCATAATCAGAAGTTAATTAACCAATCTTAAACGAAGTCGGAAGCAAGAAAAGATAGGTCATTGATATCCGTGGACGACACGGCAAAAAACGTGACGTGGGCATAGCATTACAAAATACGTTATGCCGAGTGTTAAGGCTTAACCCAGCTTAAAAGGAAGAGGTATGAAATCGGGCCGTTTTATTGGCGTTATGTCCGGAACCAGCCTTGATGGCGTGGATGTTGTACTGGCGGCAATTGATGAAACCATGGTTGCGCAACAGGCAAGTCTCACCTGGCCTATTCCCGTTCATCTGAAAAAAGGCATTCTCGATATTTGCCAGGGACAGCCGCTTACGCTCTCGCAACTCGGCCAGCTGGATACCCAGTTAGGCCGGCTTTTTGCACAGGCGGTTAATGCGCTGTTAGCGCAACAACGTTTGCAGCCGCGGGATATCGTCGCCATTGGTTGTCATGGGCAAACGGTCTGGCATGAGCCGACCGGCGAGGCCCCGCATACGCTGCAAATTGGCGATAATAATCACATCGTCGCCCATACGGGGATTACAGTGGTCGGCGATTTTCGGCGGCGGGATATTGCGCTGGGCGGACAAGGCGCGCCGCTGGTGCCCGCTTTCCATCACGCGCTGTTGGGACATCCGACGGAAAAACGTATGGTCCTGAATATCGGCGGCATCGCCAATTTATCTCTGCTTTTCCCCGGACAGGCGGTGCGCGGGTACGACACGGGGCCGGGTAATATGTTGATGGATGCGTGGATTTGGCGACAATGCGCGCAGCCCTACGACAAAGACGCGGCATGGGCGAAAGAAGGTCAGGTTATTCTTCCATTGCTGCAAAAGATGTTGCGCGATCCGTACTTTGCTGCGTCGGCGCCCAAAAGTACAGGACGCGAATATTTCAACTATGGCTGGTTAGAGCGTCATCTTACGGCTTTCCCTGGCGCAGACGCGCGCGATGTACAGGCCACGCTGGCGGAGCTGACGGCGGTCTCCATCGCCCAACAGGTGCTGCTCAATGGCGGCTGCGAGCGGCTGATGGTCTGTGGCGGCGGAAGCCGGAATCCGTTAGTGATGGCCCGTCTGGCGGCGCTGTTGCCCGGTATCGAGGTTTCGACCACCGATAAGGCGGGGATCAGCGGCGATGATATGGAAGCGCTGGCCTTTGCATGGCTTGCCTGGCGAACGCTCGCGGGCCTGCCGGGAAATTTACCTTCCGTGACGGGGGCTACAGAAGCCAGTGTTTTAGGCGCTATTTACCCGGCTAACCCAATAACTCAGAGTTAACTGAATTTTTCCCGGACCCTATATCGGTAAACTAGCAAGGTCAGGAAGGGGCGTTTGCCCTTCCAGAAGCAGGAGAGCTTTCGGGATATGCCTATGAAAAAGATCGCAATAATGTGTTTACCTGTGCTGCTGACCGGCTGTAGCGTTTATCAACAATTTGTTGAACGTATGCAAACGGATACGCTGGAATACCAGTGTGATGAGAAGCCGCTTACCGTTAAAGTCAATAACCCGCGTGAAGAGGTCAGTTTTGTTTATGACAATAAGCTGCTGACCCTGAAGCAAGGAATCTCGGCCTCGGGCGCGCGTTATACCGACGGGATTTATGTTTTCTGGTCGCAAGGCGAGAGCGCCACGGTCTATAAGCGAGACAGAATTGTGCTTAATAACTGTCAGTTACAAAATCCGAAGCGTTGAGATTTTCAGTATGGGGGCGCACAATAGCGCCACCCACTGATTATTTCTGATCAACGCCATGTCTGATAACGACCAATTGCAGCAGATCGCGCATCTGCGCCGTGAATATACGAAAGGCGGCTTGCGTCGCCGCGATTTACCCGCTGAACCGTTAACCTTATTTGAGCGCTGGCTTGGGCAAGCGTGCGACGCCAGACTGGCCGATCCGACGGCAATGGTCGTGGCGACCGTAGATGACAAGGGGCAACCGTACCAGCGTATTGTGTTGCTCAAGCATTATGATGAAAAAGGCCTGGTCTTTTATACCAACCTGGGAAGCCGCAAGGCGCATCAAATTGAGCACAATCCGCGTATCAGCCTGTTATTTCCCTGGCATATGCTTGAACGCCAGGTGATGGTGACAGGCAAAGCCGAGCGTCTCTCCACTCTTGAGGTGGTGAGGTATTTCCACAGCCGTCCGCGCGACAGCCAGATCGGCGCATGGGTCTCTAAACAATCCAGCCGCATTTCCGCGCGCGGTATCCTCGAAAGCAAATTCCTGGAGCTCAAGCAGAAGTTTCAACAGGGCGAAGTGCCGTTACCCAGCTTCTGGGGTGGTTTTCGCGTGAGTATCGAACAGATGGAGTTCTGGCAGGGCGGCGAACATCGTCTGCACGATCGCTTTTTATACCAACGCGACGACGGCGCATGGAAAATCGACCGTCTTGCGCCCTAAAGATGCAAAAATCTTGTTTTAAGCACTGGTGCGGATGAATCCGCCGTTTTATGCTATGTCTCTTTCGCGTCTGGCGAAAAGTCGTGTACCGGCAAAGGTGCAGTCGTTTTATACATGGAGATTTTGATGGCAAGCAGTAACTTGATTAAACAATTGCAAGAGCGGGGGCTGGTAGCCCAGGTGACGGACGAAGACGCGTTGGCAGAGCGACTGGCGCAAGGCCCGATCGCGCTCTATTGCGGCTTCGATCCTACCGCTGACAGCTTGCATTTGGGGCATCTGGTTCCATTGTTATGCCTGAAACGCTTCCAGCAGGCAGGGCACAAACCTGTTGCGCTGGTAGGCGGCGCGACCGGTCTGATTGGCGACCCGAGCTTCAAAGCCGCCGAGCGTAAACTGAACACTGAAGAGACCGTTCAGGAGTGGGTGGCGAAAATTCGTAAACAGGTTGCCCCATTCCTGGACTTTGATTGCGGCGAAAACTCCGCCATCGCGGCCAATAACTATGACTGGTTCGGCAGCATGAATGTGCTGACTTTCCTGCGCGATATCGGTAAACATTTTTCCGTTAATCAGATGATCAACAAAGAAGCGGTGAAGCAGCGTCTGAACCGTGACGATCAGGGTATCTCTTTCACGGAGTTCTCTTATAACCTGCTACAGGGGTACGACTTCGCTTGTCTGAATAAACTGCACGGCGTTGCCTTACAGATTGGCGGTTCTGACCAGTGGGGGAACATCACTTCCGGTATCGACCTGACCCGTCGCCTGCACCAGAATCAGGTATTTGGTTTGACCGTTCCGCTGATCACCAAAGCTGACGGCACGAAATTCGGTAAAACCGAAGGCGGCGCTGTCTGGCTGGATCCGAAGAAAACCAGTCCGTACAAATTCTACCAGTTCTGGATTAACACCGCAGATGCCGATGTTTATCGCTTCCTGAAATTCTTCACTTTTATGGACATTGAAGAGATCAATGCCCTGGAAGAAGAAGATAAAAACAGCGGTAAAGCGCCGCGCGCGCAGTATGTGCTGGCCGAGCAGGTGACGCGCCTGGTTCATGGTGAAGAGGGGCTGGTTGCGGCGAAACGGATCACTGAATGCCTGTTCAGCGGTTCACTGAGCGCGTTGAGCGAAGCTGACTTTGAGCAGTTGGCGCAGGACGGCGTACCGATGGTTGAAATGGAAAAAGGCGCTGACCTGATGCAGGCACTGGTAGACGCCGAACTCCAGCCGTCGCGTGGTCAGGCGCGTAAGACTATCGCCTCCAACGCTGTCACTATCAATGGTGAAAAACAATCCGATCCTGAATACATCTTTAACGATGAGGACCGTCTGTTTGGCCGCTATACCTTATTACGTCGCGGCAAAAAGAACTATTGTCTGATTTGCTGGAAATAAGGCATTAAGTAACAGGGAGTGAGAAATCACTCCCTTATTTTTGATGTTCAGGTAAAAAAATGAAGAATATCCTCGCTATCCAGTCCCATGTTGTTTTCGGACATGCGGGCAACAGCGCCGCCGAATTTCCCATGCGCCGTCTTGGCGCGAATGTTTGGCCGCTGAATACCGTTCAGTTTTCTAACCACACGCAATATGGTAAATGGACCGGCTGTGTCATGCCGCCCAGCCATCTGACTGAGATTGTCCAGGGGATTGCGGACATTGGCCAGTTAGCGCACTGCGACGCCGTACTTAGCGGTTACCTGGGATCTGCCGAGCAGGGAGAACACATTCTCGGTATTGTGCGCCAGGTTAAAGCGGCAAATCCGCAGGCAAAATATTTCTGCGACCCCGTGATGGGGCATCCGGAAAAGGGCTGTATCGTGGCGCCTGGCGTCGCAGAGTTCCATGTGCGTTATGCGCTACCCGCCAGCGATATTATCGCGCCTAACCTGATTGAACTGGAAATTCTCAGCAAACATAGCGTGAATAATGTGGATGACGCCGTGCAGGCGGCGCGTGAACTGATTGCTCAGGGGCCAGAAATTGTACTGGTAAAACATCTCGCCCGCGCCGGTTACAGTTCAGAACGCTTTGAAATGCTGCTGGTGACAGCGCAGGAAGCCTGGCATATTAGCCGTCCGCTGGTGGATTTCGGCTCACGTCAGCCGGTTGGCGTTGGCGATGTCACCAGTGGTTTATTGCTGGTCAAACTTTTGCAGGGCGCGACGTTGCAGCAGGCGCTGGAGCACGTTACGGCGGCAGTCTATGAGATTATGATCGCCACCAAAACGATGCAGGAGTACGAACTGCAGGTCGTGGCGGCCCAGGACAGGATCGCTAACCCGGAACATTACTTCAGCGCAACGCGGCTGTAATTATTGCTGCTAAAAAGAGGCCGGATGGCGGTACAGCGAGCTATCCGGCAATATGACATTAATTCAGTCCTTCCGCTTTAAGCGCTGCCGCAACGGTCGGTCTTTTTGCGACACGCTGCATATAACTTTCAATATGCGTTAACCCGTCCATATTCAGTTTTACGCCATAGGCCCAACGCAATACGGTAAACAGATAAGCGTCTGCAATGGTAAAACGCTGGCCGCAAATCCACTGGTCGTCTGAAAGCGACTCATCCACATACTGCAATTTCTTTTCCAGACCGGCGCGAACGGCGGGTTTGAGTGTTTCCGGCGTGTCAGGGCGGAACAGCGGGGTAAAGCCTTTATGCAGTTCCGTTGCAATATAGTTGAGCCATTCCAGCGTATGATAGCGAGCAAGACTACTTACCGGCGCCAGAAGCTGGCGGTCGGGAACGCTGTCGGCGAGGTACTGCATAATGGCGACGCCTTCAGTCAACAGTGTGCCGTCATCCAGCAGCAGAGCCGGAACCTGTCCTTTAGGGTTGACTGCCAGGTAATCATCACCGTTTTCTAGGCGTTTTTTTGCGAGATCGACGCCATCAAGCGTAAAGTCTTTGCCAATTTCGCGCAGGGTAATATGGGAAGCAAGAGAGCAGGCACCCGGTTTGTAGAACAGTTTCATCGGTAACTCCTTTTTGCTGAGGTTTAAAGTATGGTAGTGCGGGGACGAGCAAAAAAAAAGCCGCTAACGCACAGTTAGCGGCCTGAATGTTGTTTCCCGGAAAATTAAACTGTAGCGGCTTTAGAGCCTTTTTCAGCGGTATCATCGTCCTGGGTCATACGGTTCAGCTTAGGCGCTGTCAGCAGCATCAGGATGGCGATAACGGCGGTTGCTATGCCAATCTGCATAAACACGCGACCATAGACTTCCAGGGACATCAGTGGGTCAGTCACGTCGCTCGGCACAGCCATCAGGTTGGCGACATAACCGCCGATGATGTTAGCGCCTGCCGTTGTCAGGAACCAGCTACCCATGATGAAGCCCATCAGACGCTGCGGAACCAACTGTGCGACCATTGCCAGGCCCAGACCGGAGATCATCAGCTCACCGATACTTTGCAGGCCGTAGCTTGCGATCAGCCAGTTTACGGATACGATGCCGGCATCGTTCGCAAATTTGGCGCCCAGCGGCAGAATCAGGAACGCGCCGGAACACAGCACCATACCAATGGCGAATTTCATCGGCATCGGCAGCGTATCGCCCATCCTGTTATAGATAGCGGCCAGAATCGGGCTGCCGATAATGATCCAGAATGGGTTCAGCGCCTGATACTGTTCCGGTTCGAACGCGATACCGAGAATAGAGTGCTCGACGTTACGAATGGCAAAGAAGTTCAGCGACGTCGGCATCTGGCTGTACAGTACGAAGAAGATAATCGCCTGCAGCATCAAAATAAAGGCGACGATCATTTTACGGCGAGCCGCGCCGTGCATGGAAAACGCTTCTTTACCGAAGATAATGACGATGCCAAGAGCGATTACGCCCAGCACCATACGCGCGATATCCTGGTTGTGCAGCAGCCAGGTGGCGACCGCAATCAGAACGACAATACCCACGATTGTCAGCAGCAGATTACGGAAGTTGATCGGTTCAAAGTCGGGTTTGGAACCGTAGCTTTTCACCCAGCGCTGGCAGAAAGCAAAGTTAACGACGGTTATCAGCATACCGACGACGCTAAGCGCAAACGCGGTGCTCCAGCCATAACGCGCCGCCAGCCACGGCGTCGCCAGCATAGAGAAGAAGGAGCCGATGTTGACGGACATATAATACATCGTAAATGCGCCGTCGAGACGCGGATCATCCTTCGCGTAGCAGGTAGACAGCAGGGAAGACGGGTTAGCTTTAAACAGACCGTTACCCACAGCGATAGCCGCCATGCCCATATAGACGATGCCAGCGTCATGACCAGACCATGCGACCAGCGCATAACCGATAGCCAGCACCACGGCACCCAACATAATAACGCGTTTGGTGCCCAGAATTTTATCACCTAACCAACCGCCAATGGCGACCAGGCCGTACACCAGCGCACTGAAGGAAGAGAAAAGGGTGATGGAATCCGCTTCTGACATACCCAGTTGTTTTACCAGGTAGACGGCCATAATGCCTTGCAGGCCGTAATAACCAAAACGCTCCCATAACTCTATCGAGAAGATGAGATAGAACGCCTTCGGTTGTTTGAAAGCGTTCAAACTGACGCTTTCAGTTGGTTTTTTGTTTGCAGTAGACACTTTTACCTCTTTTTTACGCCCCGTATTAACAGGGATTGTCTGGCGCGTGATGAGTCAGACTCATCCGTCCGATTGTTATATTGGAGGGGAAACGGCAGGTAATGTTCACTATCTTTCCTCTCCAGACAAGAGCTTTGTAATAATCTGTTACATATAACTCTTCTGGTTGAATCGTCCGATGTCAGAAATGTTATCCAGCGTTAAATTTCTTCATTTGAAGAATGGCAGATTTTTACACTGCAAAAAGGCCATTAGTTTGGGTGAAAGGCGATATCTTCTGCTATTTAAGGTAAAAAGCAGTGATATAGGCCATTATCTGAAAAAATGGCAGAGTAATGTTTTGTAGTGAAAACGGGGCGTCAGTCTATCCGGTTGTAAATGTAACCTTAGATGTCATTAAATTTCACATGAAGTTATCAAAGTGATCCTGATCACGGATAGATAGAAATTTTTGCGATTAAAAAATGATTAACCTGACGTGGAGGGAAAACGAAAGCACATTACATCAGAAAAAGGACAGAGACTGGAATGATTGATGGCTAAAATAGATCCAGGCCGAAGGTGGGAGCGCGCTGGTGTGACGGACGCACTCCGACCATATCAAATATCGACTTTTTCTTTGTATTCGCAAAGGTCTTCAATGAGGCAGGAGCCGCAGCGGGGTTTTCGGGCGATACAGGTATAGCGGCCATGCAAAATTAACCAGTGATGGCAGTCCACTTTGAACTCATTCGGCACCACTTTCAGCAACTTCTCTTCTACCTGCTCGACATTTTTACCCGGCGCGAACTGTGTTCGGTTGCATACACGAAATATATGCGTATCAACGGCGATGGTCGGCCAGCCGAAGGCGGTATTTAGTACTACGTTAGCGGTTTTTCGCCCCACGCCGGGAAGCGCTTCCAGCGCCGCCCGATCCTCCGGCACTTCGCCATTATGCTTGTCCAGTAAAATACGGCAGGTCTTAATCACGTTTTCCGCTTTACTGTTAAATAAACCGATGGTTTTGATATAGGATTTCACGCCTTCTACGCCCAGTTCCAGCATCGCGGCTGGCGTATTGGCGACCGGGTAAAGTTTGGCGGTAGCCTTGTTCACGCTGACGTCGGTTGCCTGCGCGGAAAGCAACACGGCAATCAGCAACTCAAACGGCGACGTGAAATTGAGTTCCGTTGTGGGGTGCGGATTGTTGTCGCGCAGGCGCGTCAGAATTTCCAGCCTTTTTGCTTTGTTCATCAGACTTTCCCTGTTTCACCTGCCGGAACAGCGGAAGGCGCGGTTTCGGCGCGGCGTTTCTTCATTTTTTCATCAATAAGATATTTTACCGCCAGCATGAGCCCCAGGCCGATAAACGCGCCTGGCGGCAGCATCGCCAGCAGGAAAGGCGAGTCGGTGTGAAATATCTCGACCCGTAATACTTTTGCCCAGCCTCCCAGCAGGCTATCCGCGCCATCGAAAAGCGTACCATTCCCGAGGATCTCGCGCAGCGAACCCAGCACGAACATCGCGCCTGTCGCGCCCATGCCGATGGAAAAACCGTCCAACGCGGAAAGCCACGGTCCTTTTTTCGCGGCAAACGCTTCGGCGCGACCAACAACAATGCAGTTCGTTACAATCAGAGGAATAAAAATCCCTAAAGACTGATACAAACCGAACGCATACGCATTGATCAGCATCTGTACTGCGCTTACCACCGAGGCAATGATCATGACGTAAATCGGGATACGGATTTCTGCCGGCGTCCAGCGACGTAGTGCGGACACCGTAAGGTTGGTCAGCGTTAATACCAGCGTTGTGGCCAGACCCAGCCCCAGAGCGTTGGTTGCCGTAGACGTCACCGCCAGTAAAGGGCACAGGCCAAGTAGCTGCACCAGAGCAGAGTTATTTTTCCATAACCCCTGAACAACAATGTCTTTTATTTCGCTCATGGCTATTCTCCACAGGCGGTTAAATGGGGGAGCTGAGCGGGCAGTGATTCGGCGTACAGCCCGGCGCGTTTAACCGCATTCACTACGGCACGCGGCGTTATTGTCGCCCCGGTAAATTGATCAAAATCACCGCCATCTTTTTTCACCGCCCAGTGCGTATCATTTTCACCGCTGATGGTTTTACCGCTAAAGTGGGTAATCCAGTCAGACAAACGGCGCTCAATTTTATCACCTAACCCTGGCGTCTCATGATGTTCCGTCACGCGCGTCCCCAAGACGGTACCGTTGAAATCTGCGCCAACAATAAGCTGGATAGCGCCGGAATAGCCATCTGGCGCGGTAGCCTCAATGATGGCCGCTACGGGTTTATCATCCTTGCGAGCGATAAAAACACGGTGTGTGCCTTTGCCGAGGGCGGGCGCATCGACCAGATAACAGCTCTCTTGCAGATTATTATTGTAACGATCTGGCGGCAATACCTGATCGAACAGGGCATGTTGTTGTTGCAGCGCTTGTTCGTGGATGGTTGATTTTGTCATCTGATTAATCACCGCGGTCAATCCCGTAGAGCCTGCGGCAAAAAGCGCCAGCGTAATACCGTGTTTACGAATCGTTTTCAGCATGGTTTATCCTTTGCGATGTCCATAGACGCGGGGGCGCGTGTAGTAGTCGATCAGAGGAACCGTGATATTCGCCAACAGGACAGCAAAAGCAACGCCGTCCGGATAGCCGCCGAAGCTACGAATCAGCCACACTAATACCCCAGCCAGCGCGCCGAAAATTAAACGTCCACGGTTGGTCGTGGAGGCGGTAACCGGATCCGTTAAGATAAAAAATGCGCCCAGCATGGTGGCGCCTGACAGCAGATGAAGCTGCGGCGAGGCCAGCGTAGCGGGCGAGAAAAGCCAACCTAACGCGGCGCATAGCGCCAGCGTCAGCAGAAAACTGACCGGGATATGCCAGCGGATGGCTTTTTGCCACAGCAGGAATACGCCGCCGACAAGCCAGGCGAGGTTAACCCACTGCCAGCCCACGCCGGCCAGCGCGGCGCTGTATATCGGGTACTGCATAATTTGCTCAACGGAATGTCCGGCGCGCAAGGACGTTTTAAACGTATCCAGCGGCGTCGCCTGGCTGATACCGTCAATACCGATACGTAGCAGCGTCATATCGCCGCCGCTGGCGGTATGCCCGGTAAAAATCATCCGCAACGTGTCCAGCATATCGGGCGTTGTTGCGGCTATTTCATAAGGCGGCAACCAGCTTGTCATTTGCACCGGAAAGGAAATTAATAGCACCACGTAACCGATCATGGCCGGATTAAAGGGGTTTTGTCCCAGCCCGCCATATAACTGTTTAGCGATAATAATGGCGAATCCGGTTCCCAGCACGACCATCCACCAGGGCGCGAGCGGAGGGATGCTGACCGCCAGCAAAAGCCCCGTCAATAACGCGGAATAATCCTGCAGGTGACTGGCGACCGATTGTTTGCGCAGCCTGAGGACAATGGCTTCCGCGACGAGCGCCGTGATGGCTGCCAGAACGATCTGGAAAAGCGTTCCCCAACCAAAAAACCACGTCTGCGCGGCAATCCCCGGCAGAGCGGCGATTACTACCAGCAACATGATTCGCGATGTCTGGCGCTGGTTATGGGTATAAGGCGAGCTTGCGATTCTGAATACCATTTAGTCCTCGTTAACAACCTGCTGCTGTGCTGCTTTTTTTGCCTGAACGCGGGCGATAGCCGCAGCAACCGCGGCTTTACGCGGGTCGGCCGGTTCGGCAGGTTCGCTTCCGGTCTGCTGCTCCTGCTTACGGGCTTTGGCGCGGGCGATCGCCGCTTCCACCGCGGCTTTGCGCGGGTCGGCCGGTTCGACAGGTTCGCTTCCGGCCTGCTGCTCCTGCTTGCGGGCTTTGGCGCGGGCGATAGCCGCTTCCACCGCGGCTTTACGCGGATCGATCGGTTCGGCAGGTTCGCTTCCGGTCTGCTGCTCCTGCTTGCGGGCTTTGGCGCGGGCGATAGCCGCTTCCACCGCGGCTTTGCGCGGGTCGACCGCTTCGGCAGGTTCGCTTCCGGCCTGCTGCTCCTGTTTGCGGGCTTTGGCGCGGGCGATAGCCGCTTCCACTGCGGCTTTGCGCGGATCGACCGGTTCGGCAGGTTCACTTCCGGCCTGCTGCTCCTGCTTACGGGCTTTGGCGCGGGCGATAGCCGCCTCCACCGCGGCTTTACGCGGGTCGTCGCCGGGTATCGCGCTGTCAGCCATCGGATGAGCGGCTTGTTTAGCGCGCGCTTGCGCTTTACGCGCTTCACGGGCCGCGATCACGGCGCTATTGTCTGGCAGACTACCCGCCTGAATAACCACCGGTTGCGTGGCCTGCGCCTGTTTCTCTTTTACCCGCGCCAGCGCAGCGGCAATGGCATCCTGATCTTTTGCCGCTGGTTGTACTGCTGCGCTCTTGTGACGTGCAAGGCGGGCGGCTTTTTCGCGCTCCAGTCTTGCCTGACGAGCCTCAAAACGCGCTTTGGCTTCGGCGGCGCGTTTTTCTTCAAGCCTGATCGCATTAATCTCCGCTTTTTCCTGACGGAAATATTGGACGAGCGGAATATTACTGGGGCAGACCCAGGCGCAGGCGCCGCATTCTATACAATCAGCAATATGGTGAGCGGTAGCCTTGTCATGCTGCTGCCCTTTGCTGAACCAATAAAGCTGCTGCGGTAAAAGGTCGGCAGGGCAGGCGTCAGCGCAAGCGCTGCAACGAATACAGCTTTTCTCTTCCTGAGGCGCCCCCATTTCAGTCACGGATGGCGCCAGCAGGCAGTTAGTGATTTTTACGACCGGTACGTCAAGCCAGGGAAGGGTGAATCCCATCAACGGGCCGCCCATGA
Source organism: Salmonella sp. 32120201201600049SM (assembly GCF_017572835.1). Taxonomy (NCBI): domain Bacteria; kingdom Pseudomonadati; phylum Pseudomonadota; class Gammaproteobacteria; order Enterobacterales; family Enterobacteriaceae; genus Salmonella; species Salmonella sp. 32120201201600049SM. The sequence goes on from NZ_JAGESA010000001.1 coordinate 394,416, forward strand.
TGACCATCTGGTCAGCAGAAGGGCAGAACCCGGCATCGTTAAGCAAATGACGAACGGGAGTGCCGAGCCGCGCCCAGACGTTACCCGGACGGCTTACCGCTTCACCCGTTAAGGTGACGACGCGTTCTGTGATCGGTTCGCCGTCAACCACGGCGCGTTTAACGGCATAAGCCGTACCGACGTTTTGCATCAGCACGCCAATATCAGAGGAGCGCCCGCCGTGGGGAACCTGTTTTCCCGTCAGTATTTGGGTGAGCTGTTTTGCGCCGCCGGAAGGGTATTTGGTTGGGATCACACGTAACGAAATATCGTGGGCGTCAGCCAGTACGGCGCGCAGCATGGAAATAGCCTGCGGTTTGTTATCTTCAATGCCGATTAATACCTCACGCGGTTGCAGAATATGCGCCAGGATGCGAATACCTTCCACAATCTGCGCGGCGCAGTCCTGCATCAGACGATCGTCCGCCGTAATGTAAGGTTCGCACTCTGCGGCATTGATAATAAGCGTGGTGATTTTATCGCCGCCGCCCTGCAATTTAACGCCGGTGGGAAACCCTGCGCCGCCAAGCCCGGCAACGCCATACTGATGAATGCGTTCAATGAGCGCTTCACGGCTGTGGGCGCGGTAATCAGACCAGCCCTCGCGTTCAATCCAGCGGTCCTCGCCGTCGGCATCAATGATGACGCTTAACTCCGCCAGCGCCGAAGGATGTGCCGTCGAGTGGGGGGCAATAGCGATAACCGTCCCGGAGGTGGGCGCGTGTACCGGCAGCATTCTCCCACGTCCACGGGTAAGCGCCTGGCCGCGTAGCACGCGATCGCCGACGCTAACGCACAGCTCGCCCTCAGCGCCAATGTGCTGTTTTAAAGGGATAACAAAGCGCGGCGCTAAAGGCACCTGGCGCAGCGGCGTGCCGTTTGACTGGGTCTTCATTTCGGGCGGATGAATACCACCGTCGAAATCCCAGATTTTATCTTTTCTGAAAGCGGAAAATAGTTTAAGCATGTTGTTCCACGGGAATGATGCGAACGGGAATGGTGTTCAAATCCCATTTCCAACTGTCGGGCGTCTCATTCACCGGACGTAATTCGATGCAGTGCGTCGGACACGGATCGACGCACAGATTACAGCCAGTACAGAGATCGCTCATGACCGTGTGCATGGCGCGCGTTGCGCCAACGATGGCGTCAACCGGGCAGGCCTGAATGCATTTTGTGCAGCCAATGCAGTTATTTTCATCAATAACTGCCAGCATACGTACTGGCGCGGCCTGCTGTTCTTCACCATCGCATGGTTGCGGCTCTACGTTTAGCAACTCTGCCATTTTCAGCATGACGGCTTCGCCGCCGGGCGCGCAACGATTGATTTTCTCGCCCTGGAGACCCACGGCTTCGGCGTAGGGGCGACAGCCGGGATAGCCGCACTGACCACACTGACTCTGCGGCAAAATCGCATCGATTTTTTCAACAACCGGATCATCTTCAACCGCGAATCGGCGGGAGGCATAACCCAGAATGGCGCCGAACACCAGACCCAGAAGGGTCAGGGCGCCAACGGCAATCCAGATAGTATTCATTACAACTTCACCAAACCACTAAAGCCCATAAAGGCCAAAGACATTAATCCTGCGGTAATCAATGCTATCGCGTTACCACGAAAAGGGGCGGGCACATCCGCCACGGCAAGGCGTTCGCGGATGGCGGCAAACAGAACCATCACTAATGAAAAACCGACGGCGGCGGAAAATCCGTACAGCGCCGACTGAAGAAAGTGATGACCGAGATTAATATTCAGTAACGCTACGCCCAGAACCGCACAGTTAGTGGTAATCAGTGGTAAGAAGATGCCTAACAAGCGGTATAACGCCGGGCTGGTTTTCCGTACAACCATTTCGGTAAATTGCACGACCACAGCAATGACGAGGATAAAGGCCAGCGTCCGCAGATAAATCAGCTCCAGCGGAATAAGTATCCAGGTGTCGATAAGCCAGGCGCATATCGACGCCAGCGTCATGACAAAGGTCGTCGCGAGGCCCATCCCCATGGCGGTTTCCAGTTTTTTGGATACGCCCATAAAGGGACAAAGGCCCAGGAATTTGACCAGTACAAAGTTATTGACCAGTACAGTTCCGACAAAGAGCAGCAGGTAATCAGTCATGTTTCGGCCTGAAATAAAAAAGCCGCCTATTATCTGTCAAACTACCACAGGCGACAACAGGTTAACTGTAGGGTTATTACGGATTAACAAACGTTGTTTTAACGCGCGCTGAACGTTTGAGATAAGGCACAATGAGCGCCGTCGCCAACAGTGGGAAGAGTAACTGACGCACGGCAAAGGCATCTGAGACGGGCGAAAAGGCAAATGCTTTAACCGCCAGTAACACCGACACCAGCAGCCAGATAATGTAATGCTTCGGCACGCAGCGTCTGCGCTTGAAGAATGCGATCGTCAACCACAGGGTATAGTACCACATGGCGATAGCGGTAATAAATGAAATGCCCCATAGCAGTAAATTACCGGTTTCCTGTCCGCTAAGCGTCTTGAACGTTTGCGGTGTGGCAAGCGCCATAACGTAGAGTAATAACGCCAGCGAGGCGCTCAACAACGCGACTAACAGCCAGGCTAACGGGCCAAGAAGCCAGCCTCCAATTCGTTGTGGCGGTGTTGTAGTCATATCTTCTCCGGGGTTACGCGCATTAACGGTCATGCCGCTCATTTTGGGGCAAATATTATAAGGTTTTTGATGTTAAACGCTACTTTCTTTATTGCACATAGCGCCAGACGGATTGCGGAACCTGACCTACATCAAACAGGCGTCCTCCGGAAACCAGTTCGGCACGGCGGTGATCTGCAGCGCGATACATATTAACAATGTCCATGTCATCAGTAAGGGTATAGTTAAGGTGGTCGAACAGTTTTTCCAGACTTTCGAGCGAACTAATTTTGCGGAATTTTAATAGATAATCCTGAACAGTCATATAAAGTTGATCCATATTAAATATAATGCCAACGGAGTAGTCACTGATAAAAAATAAACAAAACCGCACCAGTGAGAGGTCAGGGGTGCAGGTAAAAAGGGAATATTCTTACCGGTAAAGAGTCAGGCGCCACATGGCGCCTGGGGCGAAAGGTTAACGCGCTTTCCTACAACAGGCAATAAACGTCAGACCAGATAGGACATACTTTCGTTTTTTTTGCCGGTTTTTGACTTTTCTTTGCCCCCCCCCGGGGCGCCGCTTACCGTGCCACGCGAAAATGCCTTTACATTATCTGACGCTTACTTCTTCTGAACGGAAGCCGTGGGCTCAGGTGGTTGGTAATTGTCAATATGGTTGGCAATACCTAAAAGAATGACTGAGATAACGAGAACTATCCACCCAGTTAATTCAATAAGACGATTCATTATTGACGACATTTGCTTTGATTTATCCATAAACACAGGGGGTAAATGTACTTTCCTGGCGAACGGTCGGCAAGAGGGAGGGAAACGTTTTCAGCCTCTGTTCTGTAACAAGTTAATCATTTGATGCTACGTTGATGGTCAGGACGCTATTGCGGCTAATCGCACGATGGTGTGGAATAGCGATATCTAAAACCGGAGGCAGTGAGATGAATGACAAAATCCGCGTTGGGTTAATCGGTTATGGCTACGCCAGTAAAACCTTTCATGCGCCCTTAATTATGGGAACGCCAGGGCTAGAGCTTGCGGCGGTATCCAGCAGCGATGAAACAAAAGTGAAAGCAGATTGGCCGGCGGTTTCCGTGGTCTCTGAGCCCCGACATTTATTTAACGATCCGCATATCGACCTTATCGTGATCCCGACGCCCAACGATACCCATTTCCCGCTGGCGAAAGCTGCGCTGGAAGCCGGTAAGCATGTGGTGGTTGATAAACCCTTTACCGTGACACTGTCACAGGCGCGAGAATTGGATGCGCTTGCGCGGAGCACTGGCCGGGTACTTTCCGTCTTCCACAACCGACGCTGGGACAGCGATTTTTTGACGCTGAAGGCCTTGCTGGCGGATGGCGTGCTCGGCGAGGTGTCCTTGTTTGAATCCCACTTTGATCGCTTCCGTCCCCAGGTGCGCGACCGCTGGCGCGAGCAAGGCGGGCCGGGAAGTGGTATCTGGTACGATCTGGCGCCGCACTTGTTGGATCAGGCCATTCAACTTTTTGGCCTGCCGGTCAGCATGACGGTGGATTTAGCGCAACTGCGTCCGGGCGCGCAATCTACAGATTATTTCCACGCGATTTTATCCTACCCCCAGCGCCGCGTGATTTTGCACGGTACGATGCTGGCCGCGGCGGAATCCGCGCGATACATCGTTCATGGTTCGCGCGGTAGCTATGTAAAATATGGCCTCGATCCCCAGGAAGAACGGTTAAAAAACGGCGAGCGTTTACCGCAGGAAGACTGGGGATACGACATGCGTGACGGCGTATTGACCCTGGTTGAGGGAGAGACGCGCAAAGAAGAAAACTGGCTTACGTTGCCGGGTAACTATCCGGCATATTATGCCGCCATCCGCGATGCGTTAAACGGTAACGGTGAAAATCCCGTGCCAGCAAGCCAGGCGATTCAAATTATGGAGTTGATTGAACTGGGCATGGAATCGGCAAAACATCGCGCGACGCTGTGTCTTGCCTGAGATGTCGCATTTCTCCGCCTGGGATAGCATTAAACCGCAGGCGGAGAGAGGACGTTAGCATCAATAAAGCAATCTTACGCCGCGGCCACTTTTTCGCGCAGCGCACGTTTTTCGCCATCGCTCAGAAAGGCGATTTCCAGACCGTTAATCTGCGCCTGGCGAATCTGTTCGCGGCTCAATCCTGCCGCTGGCGCGGCGACGTGATATTCATGGATAATATCTACGCCCTGAACAGCCGGATCGTCCGTATTAAGACTGGCGAGAACGCCATGCTCAAGGAAGGTTTTGAGCGGATGATCTGCCAGCGATGCGACGGTACTGGTCTGAATATTCGAGGTCAGACAGGATTCAATACCGATACGCTGCTGTGCAAGAAAATCCATTAACGCGCGATCTTCGACAGCTTTTACGCCATGTCCGATACGTTCGGCCCCCAGTTCGCGAATCGCCTGCCAGATACTTTCTGGCCCTGCGGCTTCGCCAGCGTGAACGGTAATATGCCAGCCCGCATCGCGCGCCCGATTAAAGTGCGACAAAAACAGACTGCCGGGAAAGCCCAGCTCATCACCGGCTAAATCCAGCGCGGTGATTTTCTCTCTGTGCGCCAGCAGCGCATCAAGCTCCTGTAAACATGCCGCCTCGCCGAAGGTACGGCTCATAATGCCAATGAGTCGTGCCTCGACGCCAAACGTGTTACAGCCGTCGCGTACACCGTCGATAACGGCTTCAACCACGCCTGCGATCGGTAACTGATGCGCCATCGCCATATAGCCGGGCGAAAAGCGAAGCTCGACGTAATGCAGGCCGTTACGTGCGGCATCTTCAATATTTTCAAAGGCTACACGGCGGCAGGCGTCAAGCGATGCCAGGACTTTTACCCCCCAATCGAGCTTCGTGAGAAAGCTCACTAAATCGGGTTCGGTTGAGGTGACCTGGACATGCGGAATCAGCGTTTCCAGCGTTTGGGCGGGAAGGGCGATGTTGAACTGCCGACCAAGATCCAGAATTGTTTGGGCGCGAATGTTGCCATCAAGGTGGCGGTGGATGTCAGTCAAAGGAAGCGTAATATCAATCATGGGCGCACTCAATTTTTAATAAAAGTGCGCACCATTATACTACAGATTGATAATCCTCTGGAAATTTTGCAAAAACGGAGTCATTACGTTGCAACTTCGCGAGAGCGCGGGAGAAATTTTGTATCATTCTCTTTAACGCGCCCCCGGTCAGCTCACGGGGGCGTCTCTGTTATCGCATCTTAGGATAAAGGGTCAACCCCCCGCCTGTAGACAGTATCAGCGAACGGTGCGGATAGCGTTAATCAATCCGTTGACGCCTTTTTCAAGTTTCAGGCGAGGGCATCCGGCATTCAGACGCACAAATCCCCGGCCTTCTGCGCCATAGGTATCGCCGGGCATAATGGCGACTTTCTCCTGATGAATGAGCGTGTGCTGTAATTTTTGATCGTCAATGCCGAGTGAACGGAGATCAATCCAGGCCAGATAGGTCGATGGCGGCGCTTGCCAGTTCAACGTCGGAAAGGCGCCATTCAGCGCCTGCTCAATATAGCGCATATTAGCCGCCAGCGAGGCGCGTAACGCATCCAGCCACGGCGCGCCGTGCTGATACGCGGCAATATGCGCCGTGAGCGAGAGCACCGCTGGCGAAGAGAGGCCGTCGCGCCCTTTTAAGGCGGCCAGGTAGCGTTCACGGCTTTCACTATTTTCAATGATTCCATAAGCGCCGGTTAATGCCGGAATGTTGAAGCTTTTCGAGCCGGAGGAGAGCAGCGCCCAGTCTCCGCGCGCGACATTGCTCCAGGGAATATGCGGCTGGTTTCCCCATACCATATCCATGTGAATTTCATCGGAAATCACCCGTACGCCATGGCGCTCGCACAGCGTTGACATCGTTTCCAGCTCGTCACGCGTCCACACTTTACCGGTGGGATTTTGCGGACTGCACAGCAGCAGGATTTTGCTTTCCGGACGCGCCAGCGCCGCCTCCAGTTTGGCCATATCGCAATACCAGGCGTTGCCTTCTTTCTCCAGTGGGACGGGAGTGACGATGCGATGGTTGCCTTCAATCGCCTTATAAAAAGCATCGTAAGCGGGGGTATGAACTACCACGCCATCGCCTTCGTCGGACCACTGGCGGATAAGCTCGGACGCCATATAGATAACGGAGGGGCCGTATACGAGGGAGTGGGCATCTATCGTGGTCTGATGGCGTGTCGCAAACCAGTGGGTAATTGCCCCTAAAAACGCCTCATTTTTCCAGCGGCTATAGCCCAGCACACCGTGGGAAAGGCGCTGGTTTAGCGCCTCCAGGATACACGGCGCGGTGGCAAAATCCATATCCGAGATCGTAAAGGGGAGCAGATCGGCTTCGCCAAAACGATCGGCGACATAATCCCACTGCGTACACCATGTCCCGCGACGGTCAACTTCCTGTGAAAAATCGAACATATCTCTTCCTTATGCCTGAACGGTATTCATCAGACCAACCATTTCATCTTTTACTGACTGAACCTGTGGGCCGATAACCACCTGCAAATTATGCTGATTGAGCTGTACGACGCCTATCGCACGATTGTCCTTCAATGCCTGGACATCGACAAGCGACATATCTTTCACGGACAGACGTAAGCGGGTGATGCAGTTGTCCAGACTCACAATGTTTTCCGTGCCGCCTAATGCCGCCAGGATAGCAGGCACGTTGTAGCCGGATTTTCCTGGCGCGCCAGCGATCGCTTTTTCAATGCTGGTGGCGATCTCTGCTTCGCGCCCCGGTGTTTTGAGGTTAAAGCGTGTAATGGCGAAGCGGAAAATGAGGTAGTAAACCGCAAACCAAATCGCCGCCACTACCGGTACCAGATACCATTTTGTTGACAGACCATGCAGGATGCCAAACACCACAAAGTCAATAATATTGCCATCCGTATTGCCGATAGTGACGCCGAGAATAGCCATGATGGTAAAGCCCAGCCCGGTCAGCAGAGCATGAATAACGTACAGCACCGGTGCTACGAACAGGAACAGGAATTCCAGCGGTTCCGTTGTACCGCCGACAACGCAGGCGATTAAACCGGAAATCAATAATCCTTTAATTTTAGGGCGGTTTTCTGGACGGGCACAGTGGTACATTGCCAGCGCGGCGCCCGGCAACCCACCGAGAAACGCCGGCATTTTGCCTTGCGATAAGAAGCGAGTGGCGCTTTCAGAGAAGCCGTGCGTCGTTGGGCAACTGAGTTGGGCCTGGAAAATAGTCAATGCGCCGCTCACGGTATGCCCGCATACCTCTTGCGTACCGCCCGCCTCGGTGAAACGAATCAGCGCTACCAGAATATGGTGCAGACCAAAAGGCAACAGCAGGCGCTCGCCGGTGCCGAAAATCATCGGTCCAAAGTCGCCGGCGCTATTGATGATATGACCCAGTCCACTAATTCCCATCGCAAAAACCGGCCAGACGAGCGGGATAACCAGGCCGACAAGCCCCATCACAACGGCGGAAACGATAGGTACAAAACGCGTACCGCCGAAAAAGGCCAGCGCATCCGGCAAACGAATGGTATGAAACCGTTCATGCAGCATCCAGACAATAATACCAGCGATAACGGCGCCGAGGATGCCGGTATCGATAGAGGGGATGCCCAGAATATTTTGTACGTTATTGGCTTTCAGCACCGCCGCATCGGTGGTCGGCAGAATGCCTTTTGCCGTGAGCCAGAAGTTGACTGCAAGGTTCATGACCGCATAACCGACAAACCCGGCAAATGCGGCGACGCCTTTGTTTTCCCGCGCCAGACCGAGCGGAATCGCGATACAAAACATCACCGGCAGGAAGCTAAAGGCAAAAGAACCTACTTTACTCATCCAGGTGAAGATAGCCTGTAGCAAGGGATTACCCAGCACGGGGAGCAGGGTGATAACGTCGTGGCTACTGAGCGAGCTGCCGATACCGAGCATAATGCCGCAGAACGAGAGCAAGGCGACGGGCAACATAAACGTTTTGCCCAGTTGCTGGAAAAATTCCCATAGCGTTATTTTTGGCGTGATTTTCGTCGTCATCTAACGACTCCTTGTTAATAAAGGCCGGTGTCAGGTTATGATGGCGAAAAGATAAAACGTTTTATCAAATTTTAGTGCGGCATTAATCACATTACTGACCGATAATAACGCGTATAAAGATAACAGATAGGTAAAACGTTTTATCTGACAGATTCTGGAGCGATTTGTTGACATGGCTATCGCCAAAAAAATCACTATCCACGATGTTGCGCTGGCGGCTGGCGTGTCGGTGAGCACCGTTTCCTTAGTGCTGAGCGGCAAGGGGCGAATATCGGCCGCGACCGGCGAGCGCGTGAACGCGGCAATTGAGCAACTGGGCTTTGTGCGTAACCGCCAGGCGTCCGCGCTGCGTGGCGGGCAAAGCGGCGTTATCGGTTTGATCGTGCGTGATTTATCGGCACCCTTTTATGCCGAATTGACCGCCGGGTTAACGGAAGCGCTGGAAGCGCAAGGCCGTATGGTTTTTCTCCTGCACGGGGGGAAAGATGGCGAACAGCTAAATCAGCGTTTTACCATGCTGCTTAATCAGGGCGTGGATGGCATGGTGATCGCCGGTGCGGCAGGTAGTAGCGAAGCGCTGAGAGCGCAGGCCGACGCACAAGGTATTCCTGTCGTGTTTGCGTCACGCGCCAGCTATCTTGATGATGCGGATACCGTTCGGCCTGACAACATGCAGGCGGCGCAACTCCTGACGGAGTACCTTATTCGTCAGGGCCATCAGCGCATCGCCTGGCTGGGAGGACAAAGCGCATCTTTAACCCGCGCGGAGCGCGTGGGCGGCTATTGCGCGACGTTGTTAAAATACGGTCTACCGTTTCACAGCGAGTGGGTCGTGGAGTGCGCTTCCAGTCAGAAACAGGCAGCAGAAAGCATTACCGCGCTGTTGCGATACAATCCGACCATTAGCGCTGTCGTTTGTTACAACGAAACCATTGCGATGGGGGCGTGGTTTGGCCTGCTGAGAGCCGGACGACAGAGTGGCGAGAGCGGTGTCGATCGTTATTTCGAGCAGCAGGTGTCGCTGGCGGCGTTTGCTGATGTGGCGGAGAACGCCCTCGACGACCTGCCGATTATCTGGGCCAGTACGCCGGCGCGAGAAATAGGCTATACCCTGGCCGAACGAATATTGCAGCGTATTGCTCACGACGAGTACCATGTGCGGAGTCAAACGATAGCCGCTCGCCTGGTAACGCAAAAGTAGAGGCTGCGCGTCGTTCGGCGCAGACCGGGTGCAGCGTCGCGACACCCGGCAAGGCGATTATTGTTGAGGCAGCGCCGGAACGTCCGGAACGGAAAGCGCCGGCATCCCAAACAGGCCGACAAAGTCTTCCAACGGCATTTTTTGTCCGTTGAGCGTGATCTGGCCATTGGCGTACTGCAAACTGGAGGCGATAGTATTATCCTTCAGCGTTGTCAGTCGGAACATCTGACCCATTGCGGACAGCCCCTGCACCTGCTGTTTTGCCAGTTTTTCCGCATCATCCTGCTGATAGCCTTCCAGTTTTGCTATCTGCGTCATAAACTCGACCGCCATGTCCATTGGAATTGCCAGTTTCGCATCCAGCGATTTCACGGAGCGGTCGACTTCCTGCGCCAGCGTTTGCGGTTGTGCCGTTGTGGTTGCCGGATCTTTGAGGAACAGCGACAGATTCAGCGTGGTTTCCCCTTTGGCGTTTTTCCAGCTAAGCGGCGCCAGGGTCAGAACCGGATCGCCTTTTAACAGCACGGGGAGAGCGCTAAAGAACGCTTCAGTGACTTTTTGCTGATAAAGCTCAGGATTCTGCGCCACGTCCGGCTGATTCAGCAGCGCCTGCGTTTGCGCATGATATTGCTGACTAAACTGGTGCCAGGCTTCGCCGTCGATTTGACCGACTTTCAGCGTTAATTTACCGCTGCCCAAATCCTGATTCTGCACTTTCAGGCTGTTAAGCGAGTAATCCAACTGGCTGTTAATGGTTTTTCCGTCGTTGACGAGATCGGACTTGCCGGCAATTTCCATCCCTTCCAGCACCGCCATCTCTTTACCCTCAATGGCGATGGACAGTTTATCCAGCGTTAACTTTTGGTCGCCTACACGCTCGCCAAAGCTTGCCAGCTTACTGGTACCGTCTGTTTTCAAATTATTAAAGGTGAGTTGTACCTTCTGATTATATTCGTTAACGGCATCGACCAGGCCGCTCTGCGCTTCGCCTGACAGCGAAACCACATTACCGTCTTTATCGGCGTTAAGCTGGAACTCGCCGCCGCTAAAGGCGACCTTTTCACCGGCATTCTCGTAGTTTAACGGCTTGAGAGAGATATCGGAGCGGGTATCGCCGCCATAACCAATGCGGGTATTGATAACAAAGGGCGTGTCGCCTTTCGCGATATCAAAGAGGGGTTTTGCCGCATCGTTATTCACCAGGGTGGTTTTTACCGACGCCATAGAAGGGATCAGATTGAGCGTTTTGAGCTGGGCGAGCGGGAAGGGGCCATGTGAAACGGACTCGTCCAGCACAATGCTTTGCCCGGGCTTCAACCAGGTATTGTCTGCGCCGGCAACCGGTTTGACAACCAGTTGCAGATGGCTACTGAACACGCCACGCTGGTAGTTTTGATAACTTAATTCGACACCGGCCTCCGGCGCAGTACGCTTGAGCTGTTCATTGGCCTGAGTCACCATTTCTGCAAGATGGTTCTCCAGCTTTTTCCCCGTATACCAGGCACCGCCTGTCCAGACGATGCCAAGTGCAATCACTACACCTGCAGCTACCAGTGTTTTTTTCATATCAATTGTCCATAAAAATGAAACCAGGCGGATTAAACCGCCTGGAGGAGTTTTACGTCTGTTATAAGCTTAGCAAGAGTTGTTAAAAAATTCAGTACGTTGCTACAGCTTGTTATAAACACGCGCTAAACGGCCCGTGCCGCTGGCGTTAACCGGAGATTCATCCGCGCCGATAAAGGCCGATTCACCCGGCTTCAGTACCAGACGCTGTTCATCTTTACGTAACACCGCCTCACCCTCAACGCAGAACAGAATCGCGGCGCTGTGTTGGCCGATGCTCGTCTCCTGAAGCGCCAGGTCGTGCAGTGAAAAAGCAAAATCGTCAACCGGAATTGGGAAGTCCAGCTCCGCGCCGCTTTTCACCGGGGCAGTCAGCAACTCGCTGGCAGGTTTAGGTTCGAACTTCACGTTCGCGACCAGCTCAGGGATGTCGATATATTTTGGCGTAAGGCCAGCGCGCAGAACGTTATCGGAGTTTGCCATGACTTCCAGCGCAACGCCCTGCAGATAAGCATGAGGCGTTTCGGCAAACAGGAACATCGCCTCGCCGGGATTCAGTTTGACCACATTCAGCAACAAAGGAGAGAAAAGCCCGCTGTCGTCAGGATAATACTCTGAAATCACGCGGATCGTTTGCCACGGTTCGCCTTGCTGGCTGTTAAGCGCCGCTTTGAGTACGGCTAACGCGCGGGATTTTTCTTCGCCTTGCATATTCAACAGGCTGGCGAAAAGCTGGCTCAGACGTTCAGCGTTCGGCGCCTGCAAAAAGTGGGCGATAGCGGAATGCGCGCCGGCGACAGGTTGCAGTAAAGAGACAATGTCAGAAAATTCGCGGAACGCGTTCATCGCCAGGAAAGGCGTCAGGGCAAAAACCAGCTCTGGTTTATGGTTAGGATCTTTATAGTTCCGCTCTGCGGCATCCATGGGGATACCCGCCGCATTTTCTTTCGCGAAACCGATTTCGGAGTTGCGTTTATTCGGGTGCACCTGAATAGAGAGCGGCTGCGCGGCGCACAGTACTTTAAACAGAAACGGCAGTTCGCCGAAACGGTTGGCTACCGCTTCGCCCAGCATGGCGGTTTTATTCTTTTCGATGGCGTCACGCAGGGAGACGGTTTCGCCGTTGGCGGTGGTGATTCGCGAGCTGCTTTTGGGATGCGCGCCCATCCAGAGTTCAGCCATTGGCTGCTGCTGCGGATTGGCGATGCCATAAAGTTCCGTTAACGCAGTTTTACTTCCCCAGGCATAGTTTTGCACTGAGTTAATGAGTTTTTGCATTATCAAGCCCTGTTTCAATGTGGAGATCAATGGGAGGTATTAAACCAAGAAACCCGCATGAAGTAACCTCCGGGCGTAAAAAGTCGTACTTGTCTCAGTTTTTGTTAAAAAATTGTGTAGGATAGTGTTACTCGCTTTGAGTCGGGCAATGGAACACCTGCCCAGAGAATAACCATACCGAGCGGTAAGTGAGAGCACAATGTCAAACAAACCCTTCTTTTATCAAGACCCTTTTCCCCTCAAAAAGGACGATACCGAGTACTACTTGTTGACCAGCGAACATGTTTCCGTCGCCGAATTCGAAGGACAAGAGATCCTGAAAGTCGCGCCGGAAGCGCTAACGCTGTTGGCGCGTCAGGCCTTCCACGATGCGTCTTTTATGCTACGTCCCGCGCATCAGCAGCAGGTGGCGGATATTCTGCGCGATCCGCAGGCCAGTGAAAACGACAAATATGTCGCGCTGCAATTCCTGCGAAACTCCGATATCGCGGCCAAGGGCGTGTTGCCCACCTGCCAGGATACCGGTACGGCCATTATTGTCGGCAAAAAAGGCCAACGGGTCTGGACTGGCGGAGGTGATGAAGCGGCGCTGGCTCGCGGCGTATATAACACCTATATCGAAGATAACCTGCGCTATTCACAGAACGCGGCGCTGGATATGTACAAAGAGGTCAATACCGGTACTAACCTGCCAGCGCAGATCGATCTCTACAGCGTCGATGGCGATGAATATAAATTCCTCTGTATCGCTAAAGGCGGCGGATCGGCGAATAAAACCTACCTCTATCAGGAGACAAAAGCGCTTCTGACGCCGGGTAAGCTCAAAAATTATCTCGTCGATAAGATGCGTACGCTGGGCACCGCCGCCTGTCCGCCGTATCACATCGCGTTTGTCATTGGCGGCACCTCGGCGGAAGCGAACCTGAAGACCGTTAAGCTGGCCTCGGCAAAATACTATGATGCGCTACCGACCGAAGGCAATGAACACGGGCAGGCCTTCCGCGATATTGAACTGGAAAAAGAATTGTTGCTTGAGGCGCAAAATCTTGGCTTGGGCGCGCAGTTTGGCGGCAAGTATTTCGCTCACGATATTCGTGTCATCCGATTGCCGCGCCACGGGGCATCGTGTCCGGTAGGTATGGGCGTGTCCTGCTCCGCGGATCGAAACATTAAAGCGAAGATCAACCGGGAAGGGATCTGGATCGAGAAGCTGGAGCGCAATCCCGGTAAATATATTCCAGAGGCGCTGCGCCAGGCGGGAGAGGGCGAGGCGGTGCGCGTTGATCTTAACCGTCCCATGAGCGAGATACTGCAACAATTGTCGCAGTATCCGGTATCAACGCGCCTGTCGCTGAACGGCACGATTATTGTGGGCCGCGATATCGCGCACGCTAAACTGAAAGAACGGATGGACAGAGGTGAGGGTTTGCCGCAGTACATCAAAGATCATCCTATCTATTATGCGGGGCCGGCAAAAACGCCGGAAGGGTACGCCTCCGGGTCGCTTGGGCCGACTACCGCAGGACGGATGGACTCTTATGTTGATCAGCTCCAGTCGCAGGGCGGCAGTATGATCATGCTGGCGAAAGGCAACCGCAGCCAGCAGGTGACCGATGCCTGTAAGAAACATGGCGGCTTCTACCTGGGCAGTATCGGCGGCCCGGCAGCCGTTCTGGCGCAGGGTAGTATCAAGCGCCTGGAGTGCGTGGAATATCCTGAACTGGGTATGGAGGCTATCTGGAAAATTGAAGTGGAGGATTTTCCGGCCTTTATTCTGGTGGATGATAAAGGTAACGATTTCTTCCAGCAGATTCAGTCATCGCAGTGCGCGCGCTGCGTTAAGTAATGTCGCCGCCCTGCGGGGCGGTAACATGATTCGCTATTTTGCCGGAGAACGGCGCAAGCGCCTTATCCGGTCTACACCGTTGTGTTGTTATCGTTAATACTCATAAGACCGCAAACATGTGAGCAATGTCGACACATGATCTCATCAACTTGAGTAAGGAGCAGGTAATGGTAACGGTACGCCGCGAGAAAGATTCAATGGGCGCGATTGAAGTCCCGGCAGATAAACTGTGGGGGGCGCAGACTCAACGTTCGCTGGAGCATTTTCGGATTTCCACGGAGAAAATGCCCGTCTCGCTCATTCACGCTCTGGCGTTGACCAAGCGCGCTGCTGCGAAGGTCAACCAGGACTTAGGGTTGTTGGCGGCGGAAAAAGCCAGCGCGATTATCCAGGCGGCTGATGAAGTGCTGGCGGAAAAACATGCTGATGAGTTTCCGCTGGCGATTTGGCAGACCGGGTCCGGTACGCAAAGCAACATGAATATGAATGAGGTGTTAGCGAACCGCGCCAGTGAAATTTTGGGCGGCGTTCGCGGTATGGAACGCAAGGTGCATCCCAATGATGACGTCAATAAGAGTCAAAGCTCAAACGATGTGTTCCCAACCGCCATGCACGTGGCGGCGTTACTGGCGTTACGCGAACACCTCATCCCGCAATTATCCGCATTAACGGATACGCTTCGCGATAAATCCCACGCTTTCGCCGATATTGTCAAAATTGGCCGTACTCACCTGCAGGACGCGACGCCGCTCACCTTAGGCCAGGAGATTTCCGGTTGGGTAGCCATGCTGGAACATAACCTCAGACACATTGAGCACAGTTTACCGCACGTCGCGGAACTGGCGCTCGGCGGAACCGCAGTAGGGACAGGGCTTAATACCCACCCGGAATATGCCCGGCGCGTGGCCGAGGAACTGGCGACGATTACCGCGGCGCCGTTTGTTACCGCCCCGAATAAATTCGAAGCGCTGGCGACCTGTGACGCGTTGGTACAGGCGCATGGCGCATTAAAAGGACTGGCGGCCTCGCTGATGAAAATCGCCAACGATGTTCGCTGGCTGGCGTCCGGCCCGCGCTGCGGCATTGGCGAGATTGCTATCCCGGAGAATGAGCCAGGCAGTTCCATTATGCCTGGTAAAGTGAACCCGACCCAGTGTGAAGCGGTAACGATGCTATGTTGCCAGGTGATGGGTAACGATGTGGCCATCAATATGGGGGGCGCATCGGGCAACTTTGAGCTCAACGTCTATCGTCCGATGGTTATCCATAATTTTCTGCAAACGGTGCGCCTGCTGGCCGATGGCATGGCGAGCTTCAATCAACACTGTGCGTCAGGAATCGAGCCAAACCGCGAGCGTATTACGCAGTTGCTGAATGAGTCACTGATGCTGGTCACTGCGCTCAATACGCACATCGGTTACGATAAAGCGGCGGAGATTGCGAAGAAGGCGCATAAAGAAGGGCTGACGCTCAAAGCCTCAGCCGTGGCATTAGGATACCTTAGCGACGAGGAGTTCGACGCCTGGGTACGTCCGGAGTTGATGGTTGGCAGTATGACGCCGGGACGTTAATCCGCCACATACAGGTGCAGTCGCGGAATAATCAGTCGCAGCGGCTGCGCCTGTGGTTTAAAACGGTGCTGAATATTATCGGCGTCATAGTTTTCCAGCCCGCCAATATCCGGCACGCCAGCGCCGTTGTCCGTGTTGATTAATGCGATAATCGGCGTGGGGCAGGCGTGTTGCACCTGTTTCTGCTGGCCTTTATACCAGATGCGGGCGATCGGCTGTACTTTAACCGGACGCTTAA
Source organism: Salmonella sp. 32120201201600049SM (assembly GCF_017572835.1). Lineage (NCBI taxonomy): Bacteria > Pseudomonadati > Pseudomonadota > Gammaproteobacteria > Enterobacterales > Enterobacteriaceae > Salmonella > Salmonella sp. 32120201201600049SM. The sequence goes on from NZ_JAGESA010000001.1 coordinate 410,834, forward strand.
TCTTGAGTCGGGCCTGCTGCGGTAAGGCAGCGATATCCTGATATTCCCGTTCCAGCTTGAATTGCCATTGTTCGCGCGTCCACGGCGGGACGCTGCGCGGCGACGCGAGGCTTTTTTTCAACTGGCTCAGAACCTCATCCCGGCTTAAATTTTTAATAATATGTTTATTTGCCCAGCCGAAACGTATGGTGGCGGGGTTATTGATAAGCGTCAGCGTGCGGTAAGCGTTCAGCGTAATTAAGCCGGGGAGATGCCGATGCACCCACTCAAAACGTGCCGCTGAGGGAAGACCGGACTCTACCGTAACCATCTGCTCGAAGGTGGTTTTCAACTGGTTAATGCGCTGTATCTGATTTTCCAGATCTAACTGTATCGCATTATCCACTTGATAGCATAAAACGCCAGGCAGGCGGACGGCGGCTTTACTGCTGCGATTTTCGGACTGCTGTTGAATAAACAAATGGCGATAGTGACGTAGCGCCAGCGTTTCGGCCTCTTTCCCCAGATGTTGCGTTACCTCGATAGTATCCAGCGGCGCATGTTCCGCCTCTTTGGTCACCTGCGGCAGTGAAAAGACACGGGCGATAAGTAGCGAATGCTGCTGTAGATTATCCGTCAGCGCCGCCAGGTGTTGTTCTATCTGGCGAAAAGTGCCATTCAGGCGTTCAACGAGATCGTAGCGGGACATGGTATCACTCACTTTAGTTACAACATACTATCTGTATAGCACAGTTCCCGCCGCTCAACCAGCGTGCAAAATACGTCAGGCAGCGGTCACGTTGGGCATCGCGTGCCAGACCGGCCAGTGAAAGCTAAATTTTGCGCCGCCCAGTTCGCTCTCGTCACAGACGACGCTACCGCCCATCGCCAGGGCGATAGAGTGTACGATGGCGAGTCCAAGCCCGCAGCCGCCTGTCGCCCGGTCTCTACTGGGGTCGAGTCTGACAAAAGGTTCAAATACGCGCTCACGCGCATCCGCTTCAATGCCGGGGCCGTCATCTTCAACTATCAGCGTTGCCTGACTGCCGTCGAGTAACAGGCTGACTTGAACGGTGGTACGACTGTAGCGCAACGCATTATTCAGCAGGTTATCCAGCACTCGCGACATTAACCGCATATCAAGCGCGCCATAATCGCCGATTACACATGTGACAAGGTTTACGGCGCGTTCCGGGGTCACGCTTTGCACATCCTGCAAATGCGCGAGCAACCAGGCGGGGAGGTCGGGTTCGGTCAACATCAGTTCATTTTGCGGTCGGTCAAGGCGCGCATAGGTGAGCAGTTCTTCAATCAGCGCTTCCAGTTGACCAATATCGCGATTGAGCGCCTGTGATTCCGGCGGTGTCAGATTTTCACTCATTTCAAGCCGATAGCGTAAACGTACCAGCGGCGTGCGAAGCTCATGGGCGATACCGTCAATCAGCTGTTTTTTACTGGCGATCAGGGCATTAATGTTATCCGCCATCTGGTTGAACGCGACGCCCAGACGTTCGAAACTGGAGCCATTATCGAAGTGCAGGCGTTCAGTCAAATGACCCTCGCCAAAGCGCTGCGCGGCGGATTCGAGCCTGAGCATTTCTTGCCAGTGCGGGCGCATCCAGATAAACACAGGAAAGGCGAGAGAAAAGGCAATGAGCGCCATTAAGGCGATATCCAGCAGTCGCATTTGATGCAGGAAATAGAGATAGGGAACCGGGCCAACCGCCAGGACGTAATGGCTGCGCGGGATACGCTGAATAAAGGTGTATTGATCGTCAAGCGCGACAATATCGCCTTCACGCAGTCGCTGCGTGGTGGCGGCATCAAGCTTATAGTGATTTAACGGTTCAACGCGTAAATCGAAAGAGAGGTTCAGGTCCATCTCTTTTAACGTTTTCCCCCATTCACGCGGCGGAATTTCCCGCAGTTCGCTGCGCATCAGATAGAGCGAACTTTTCATCAGATCGTCGAGCGATTGCCTGCCCGCGCGTTCGGCGGTGAATTTGTACACCAGTCCGACCAATAAGGTCATGACCAGAAAACAGACGAACAGCAAAAGGTAAAACTGCACAAACAGCTTTTTCATCAACGCCCACCGGATCTCAATACATTAGCTCTATCGCGCGCTGACGAAAAAGATTTCCCGTCAGCGCCGCTGGTGGGTTATAAAAGCAGGCTTTGCGTCAACTGACAACCTCATTGTCCGGCGTTAAGGTCCGGACTTTCGTGAACAATGCGTCCATCGACAAGCGTCAAAACAGCGCGAATGGTATCAATTCTGTCTTCCGGCATCGTCATAAATGGCTGATTGAGTACCGCCAGATCGGCCTGTTTTCCGACGCTAAGCTGGCCCCGGTGTTGTTCGGCAAAGGCGAGCCAGGCGGCATGACGTGTATATAACGCTAGCGCTTCCAGACGCGTGAGCCTCTCGCTGGCGGGTTTACGCACGGAACCGCCTGACGCTATACCGGTGATATGATATTCGATAGCGTGCCAGACACCGGCAATGCCAATACGCGTCGAATCGGTACCGCCAGCCACGACAAGCCCTTTATCCAGCGCCAGTCGAACCGGCGGCGAATTGTCCGTCGCGCCGGGTGGATTGGCGTCACGGATGGCAAGCCCCTCAAAGTAAGGCCCCATTTGCACAGTGTATGCCAGACCCAGCTTACGCATTCGCTCAAGCGTCTGTGGCGAACCGGTATTCAGATGCGCAATAGACCAACGGAGAGGGCGCAGATCGTACTGCTGCGCTACCTGCTCAAAAATCGTCAATATCGTGTCGGCGCTATCATCGGTATAGGCGTGGATCTCAAGAGGTATTCCCCGTTTTGCCGCAAATGTCGCGACCTGGCGAAGCGCGGTTTTGTCCTGCTCTGAGGAAGAAAACCCTGGGGTCATCCGCACGCCGTCATTCATTCCGGCCACCAGGCTTTCCCCCAGGCCAAGAAAAGCCAGTTGCCCGTCATCGGCACGCGCCGGGCGAAAGGCCATCAGGTTGCTGAACCACTGCGCTTCATGACCTTTCGCTTCTGGCTGTACCGGAATGCGATACCCCACGCGCAGCGGTAAATCCCCCTGGTTTCGCATTGCAAATAAAGGCTCATAAGCGGCGGCAGGCCCGGCAGAGGGGTCAATGATGCCGGTCACGCCGCGAGCGTTCATATCAGCGAAAAATTGCCGCAGACCACCCTCACGATCGGCGTTACTACTTATGCTGGCAAAAAGCTGGTTAAACGCGGCGATGTCACCAAATAATTTCCCCGTGGCGCTACCTTTTGCGTCGCGCTCTACGCGGATTCCCGCTAAATCAGGAGGAGGGGTGTCGTTAAGGCCAAGTACGTCTATACCGCGCTGATTCACTAACGCATAGTCGTAAAGATACTGAATATAAGCTGGATGATCGGGAAGGGCGTGGCTCAGTTCGGCTACCGTCGGCGCCCGGTTTTCTGCAAATTGCGCCGGTATCCACGATCCCACTACGGCTACCCATTGATCGTGGGGACGACGGTTCGCGTCGGCGCGTAATTTATCCAGCGCGTCTTTAAGCGAAGGGCTGTCGTACCAGTAGGTTTCGAATGTCCAGGTTTGTCCGCCGCGAATGGCGTGGATGTGGGTATCGGTCAGGCCGGGTATCACGGTTTTACCCTGTAAATCGATGGTACGGGTATGGTCGCCGCGCCATTCATTTGTCGCCGTATCATCGCCAATCGCCACAATCCGCGAGCCGGAAATCGCCAGCGCGCTGGCCTGCGGCTGGGCATCATTCAGAGTGATGATATTACCGTTATGTAAAATAATATCCGCTGCCGGGCGGGCGGCGGTGGCTGCGCCTGTGGCCGTGAGCAGAAAGAGAAGCGCGGTTCTGGAAAGCAGAGGCGGGACGAGACTGATCATTAGCATGTTCCTTTTGTCGGGCGATAAGCAAACCATAGAGAGCGAACAAGAATTGTTCAATCTGTGCCCAGGGAACAGTGCGTTCTGTTTTTAGAACGGTGGTGATAAAAAAAGAAAAGCCCGCCGAAACGGCGGGCTTGAGAAGAATTAATGAATAATTAGAACTGGTAAACCATACCCAGCGCGACGATATCATCAGTGCTGATACCGGCATCTTTATAGAACTGGTCGTCATCATCCAGCAGGTTGATTTTATAATCAACATAGGTGGAGAAGTTTTTGTTGAAATAGTAGGTAGTCCCAACAGAAACATATTTAACCAGGTCTTTATCGTCTTTGGTACCAGCAGGGCTTGCTGCTGTGCCAGGCATATTCAGATCCTTACCTTTAGACATCAGGAAAGAAACTTCAGGACGCAGACCGAAATCAAATTGGTACTGTGCAGTTACTTCATAGTTCTGAGTTTTATTCGCTACGCATGAGCTGCAATCGTCATTGCCGTAAGGCGTCATATTACGGGTTTCTGAATACATTGTGGCCAGATAGATATTATTGGCATCATATTTAGCACCAACAGTCCATGCATCCGCTTTATCACCGCCAGCGGTAGAGTAATTAACCTGCTCATTAGTACGATCGGAAGTGGTATATGCCGCGCCGAAACTTACGCCCATACCCAGATCATAAGTTGATGAGATACCGAAGCCGTCACCGTTAGCGTTCTTCACGTTACGATCGCCGCCGTTATTAGTGCCTTCCTGCTCATGAGAAACCTGGTTTTCATTGGCACCCTGATATTGCAACGCGAAGTTCAGACCTTCTACCAGACCGAAGAAATCAGTGTTACGGTAGGTGGCCACGCCGTTAGCACGACCGGTCATGTAGTTGTCAGCGTAAGTATAGGAGTCGCCGCCAAACTCAGGCAGCATATCGGTCCAGCCTTCTACGTCGTACAGGACGCCGTAGTTACGACCATAGTCGAATGAGCCGTAGTCGCCGAATTTCAGGCCGGCGAATGCCAGACGAGTCCAGGAATTAGCACCTTCGCCTTCGGTAGTGTTAGCCTGAACGTTATATTCCCACTGGCCGTAACCGGTCAGTTGGTCGTTAATCTGCGTTTCGCCTTTAAAGCCGACACGCATATAGGTCTGATCGCCATCTTTAGAAGAGTCATCAGAGAAATAGTGCAGGCCGTCTACTTTCCCGTAAAGGTCCAGTTTGTTGCCGTCTTTGTTATAAATTTCAGCGGCGTGTGCTGCGCCAGCAGCCAGCAGAGCCGGGATGACAAGTGCCAATACTTTTCTTTTCATTTTTTTATCCTTAAAAACTTAACTTATTTGCAAAAGATTGAACTTCTACAGATTCGTTGAATCAAAGGCATCCTAATCTGAATAATATTATTTCAGCAAATGCTAACTTTTCTTATATGTTATTAATTAATACAAAAGTTACTATCGGAAACGCATATATTTATGGTGAATATGTTTGTTGTTATATATTCATGACTATGATTTGTTTGATTTCACAATTTGCGAAAAAAGACGGCAATATAGCAGCGGGCAGACATTCTGTTATCAATTTTGTGAACTGGCTTCGAGTTTTTTTTATTTAATTTTCTTGAGCGAAAAAGACGTAATGATGAACCGCAACGCAGAGAAAACGGTAATAAAGGGGCTGTTCCGACTAATAAAAATAGCATCCATGTATACAATGTCTGTTTTTTGAACAGTGGCGGTGATGAGCATCGCCACTATGACTTGATAAAGGCAGGTAAAATCTGTCGGCTAATTTATCCCGTCGTTTCGTCCCAGGCATGAGGGGCAAAAAGATAGCCTTTATTGCGAATGGTCTTTATACGATAGGGCTCAGCAGCGCTATCCAGCAGTTTCTTACGCAGGCGGGAAATCGCTACATCCACGCTGCGATCCAGACCATCATAATTGACGCCGCGCAGCGTTTTTAGCAACGCGTCGCGATCCATAATTTGTCCGGCGTGTGTCGCCAGTTCCCAGAGCAATTCAAAATCGGCGGTGGAGAGCGATATGAAATCGCCATTGAGCTGGACCGCCCGGTTAAGGGGATCGATGGTTAACGCGCCAAAACGCAGCGCTTTATGCGGCGTAAGCGCGCTCTCCTGAAGACTTTTTGCCTGTTGCGTTTGTTCGCTTTGCCGCAGGTGTAAGCGCAGACGTGCCAGCAAAACGGCCGGAGGCGTGGTTTTGAGGATGTAGTCGCAGGCGCCCATCTCCAGCGCCAGAATATGATTCATATCACTGTCCAGCGAGGTGAGCAGGACAATCGGGCCTTGCCAGCGGTGGCGCAGATCGCGGCATATCGTCATGCCATCTTTACCTGGAAGCATAATATCCAGTAAAACCAGATCGGGCTGAGTGGTGAGGATAAGATCCTCCGCCCGGTCACCACGCGGCTCAACAATGACATCAATATCATGTTTCGCCAGATAAGCGGCAATGAGAGAACCCACTTCAGCGTCGTCTTCAACAAATACAATGCGGTTCATATTATAAATGGAGAATAGAAAACGCCAACATACACCGCCTCTGTTTTCCCTTCCATAAATCTTTTCTAAACGAGAGCGGTTCCGTTATGCTACACGCTGTTGTTATTAGCGTGTTAAGGCAAGGTAATGGGACTCGTGATTAAAGCTGCCCTGGGGGCGCTGGTCGTCGTATTGATTGGTCTGCTGTCAAAAACGAAAAATTATTATATCGCCGGATTAATTCCTCTGTTTCCAACGTTTGCGCTTATCGCGCACTATATCGTGGCCAGCGAGCGGGGCATCGACGCGATGCGTACCACCATCGTCTTTAGCATGTGGTCGATCATTCCTTATTTCATTTATCTTGCAACGCTATGGTATTTCAGCGGTGTGATGCGCCTGCCCGTCGCGCTTGGCGGTGCGGTGGTCTGCTGGGGGCTAAGCGCGTGGCTGCTGATTTTTTGCTGGATTAAATGGCATTAATATTGGCAAAGACCGTGGTTTCCCCATCGTAATACAGACGGATATTACGATGGGGAGGTTGTTAACCCACCAGCATCCACGTAGCCGGAACCGCCGCGACCAGCAATAAACCAATCAGCACGACTTCCTGACGATTTAACACGTTGTCATGCTTGTGCGTCCGACGCGCATACAGGAAAACCAGTAATCCAGGCGCGTACAGCACGACGGACAGCAGCAGGTGCATGGGACCCGATGCGTATAACAACCATAAGCCATAAATACAGGCTCCGATACCGACCGCCCGATGGAGGGGACGTGTTGCAATCTTCAGCAGAAATGCGCCGACCAGAAAGTAGGGCACCAGAATCATTTCTGACGCAATCGTCAATAGCGTGTTGTAGTCCGAACCGGTCAGCCAGATCAGCACCAGACAGATTTGCACACAGATATTGGTGAGCCATAACGATGCAGAAGGCGCGCCTTGCGCATTTTGTCGCGCGAAGATGCCCGGGAAGGATTTATAGGCTGCCGCCAGAAATGGCACCTCCGCCGCCATAATAGTCCAGCTTAGATAAGCCCCGCAGACAGACACAATCAGTCCCGCTGCAATAATAATTTCTCCCCACGGCCCCATCATTTTTACCATCAGTCCGGCCATCGACGGGTTGCGCATCTCCGCCAGTTCCGGACGCGCAAGAACGCCAAGAGAAAGCAGCGTGACCAGGAGATATATTCCCAGCGCTGCGAGGACCGCCAGTAGCGTGGCGCGGCCTACATCGCGTTTATTTTTCGCTCGGGCCGAGACGACGACGGCGCCTTCAACGCCAATAAACACCCACAGCGTAATAAGCATGGTGTTCTTGACCTGTTCCCATACGGGAATACCGAGTTCAACACCGGTGAAGTCCAGTGTGAAGGTATCCAGTTTGAACATCATGATAGCCAGCACAATAAACGCGCCGAGCGGCAACAGTTTCGCCAGAGTCGCAACCAGATTGATGCTGGCTGCCGTTTGTACGCCGCGCAGGATGAGGAAATGGACAATCCAGAGCAGGACTGAAGCGCCGACAATAGCCTGCCAGGTATTACCGTCGCCAAACAGACGCAGGGCAGGCGTATCGGTAAAGAAACTCAGCGCTGAAAAAACGATAACCAAATAGGATACGTTGGCGATGACCGCGCACAGCCAATAGCCCCAGGCAGAACAAAAGCCAATCAGTTCGCCGAAGCCTTCGCGGGCGTAAGTAAAGATACCGCCGTCAAGCTCGGAGCGAATGCGCGTAAGGATTAACATGGCGAATGCCAGTAAGAGTATCCCCACGCCGGTAATGGCCCAGCCAATTAACAACGCAGCCGGACTGGCAACGGCGGCCATATTCTGGGGCAGGCTGAAAACACCTGCGCCAAGCATTGAGCTTAAAACCAGCGCGGTCAGCGCGCTCAGTCCCAGTTTTTTTTCCATTGGTATCCAGCTATAAAAATGAAATTGGAAGAATAATTATTATGGCAAAACGCATAAAAATGGTGAAAGCCACTAAGGCGCGGGATTTTACGGAGAGAAGGGACCGCATGCAACGGCCTGGATAAGATTTATCGCCAAAAAAGCGAAAAGTGAGATTCATCGCGATATTTGACGGAACTGGCATCCCGCGAGAAAGTGCCGGATGGCGGCTTATCAGGCCTGCCGTTGAACGATCGTGTAGGCCTGATAAGGCAGGTATGCCGCCATCCGGCGAGAAAGCCTGATGGCGACGCGCGCCTTATTTATAGAGGTCGGCGCTGATGGTGATGTTATTACCGCGCTCCTGCCACTGACGCGTAATATGATAATACTTAGCGCCTTTCTTCGCCGCGCGTTTGGCGACCTGGTAGGAGATTTCTGTCATATTGCCGTAGTTGCCGGTGAACTTAACGCTGTCGAAAGGCACCATCATCGCAGCCGTCGCTTTATTCAGCTCCTCAACTTTTGTGCCATCCGGTAGTGTGACAGTGTAACGCCCGCCTTTGGAGGATTGCGTTTCGAAGAAACGGCCTACTTCGGCGCTCGGCGAGGCTGACGTGGCGACGCCTGGAATTTCGACTTTCTTCGCAGCTTCGCCGCCCTGAGCCAGCGCGGCGCGGCCAGCTTCAGAGTCTGCCGGAATAGCGTCCGGGCTCTGGACGATGCGTTTTTTCGCATCTTGTTTATAGATAAATGCAGTGATGCGCTGGTTTCCGCCCTGATTCGCATCTATCTGACGAACAATATAGAAAGCATATGCGCCTTTTTGTTTCGCCGCTTTCGTAATGGCATCGTTAACTTCCGGCTGGCTACGGTAGAAGCCCTGAACGGTGACGGTGTCATACGGTTCTAATTGTACGGCCTGGTCTTTCGGTAATTCCACGATGCCATTAATGACACGATTTTTGGGCGCGTCGGCTTTCGGCGCGTCGGCTTTATACACGTCCGCCACAACACGCCAGTTACCACTGTTGCCGAACTCCGAGGTGTCGACAACATAGAAGGAGGCTGCGCCTTCTTTATCTGCGCGGCGGGACACGGCGGAGACCGCATCGCCAATAGCATTAAAACGACCGGTAATAACGATGCGGTCATAAGGTTTTAGTGCAGCCGCTTGCTCCGGCGTCAGTTCTGTTGCTGCATGGACAGAAAAAGCAGCCGCAGAAAGCAGAGCCGACGCCAGGAGAGTGTTCTTAAGCTTCATAAAAATAATCCTTCGCCTTGCGCAAACCAGGTACTGGTATTGTTATTGACTAGAAACGTGGCTGATTATTGCATTTAAACCATATGGATGTCTGCGGGATTTTTCACGCATCGTGTCATGTATCCTATCTTTGATGATAACATTTACCGATATGTCGAAAAAAACGGCGTCCGGGCGGCTAAGCTAATGAAGCGCATAAATTTAATAAGTTAATTTAATGTTAATTTCTTGATCCCGGCAGAGGTTTAATGATGTTTTGCTGTCAAATTTGAGCGAATTATCAGCCCTCGCAGGCCATTTTCAAGGCATTATGGCTGCTTAGCGGCTGAATCGTTCATGTTTTGCAAATTTGATAAAAAATTCTGTTTTTTGGCGCTAGATCACAGGCGTTATTTTCAGTAGGTTATAGAGAGTTTGTAACGGTTTTATTCTGCTGGGGTAACATTTACCTCAAACGCGGGCAGGCGTACGCTTCTCGCGCTTACTGACAAACCATCATCAAAAATATCGATGGAAGGGAACATTTATGCGAATTGGCATACCAAAAGAGCGGTTACCCAATGAAACCCGTGTCGCTGCGACGCCGAAAACGGTAGAGCAGCTACTGAAGCTGGGGTTTAGCGTCGCTATCGAAAGCGGGGCGGGTCAACTGGCAAGTTTTGACGACAAAGCGTTTGCGCAGGCTGGCGCGGATATTGTAGACGGCAATGCTATCTGGCAGTCGGAAATTATTCTCAAGGTTAATGCGCCTGAAGAAGAGGAAATCGCTTTACTGAACCCCGGGACTACGCTGGTCAGTTTTATCTGGCCTGCGCAAAATCCTGGGTTAATGGAGAAACTTGCCGAACGTAAGGTTACGGTGATGGCGATGGACTCCGTGCCGCGTATTTCCCGCGCGCAGTCGCTCGACGCGTTAAGCTCAATGGCGAATATCGCGGGTTATCGCGCCATTGTAGAGGCCGCGCATGAATTTGGGCGCTTCTTTACCGGGCAAATCACCGCCGCCGGGAAAGTGCCACCGGCGAAGGTGATGGTGATTGGCGCGGGCGTAGCCGGTCTTGCGGCTATCGGCGCGGCAAACAGCCTGGGGGCGATTGTCCGCGCGTTTGACACTCGTCCTGAAGTCAAAGAGCAGGTCCAGAGTATGGGGGCTGAGTTCCTCGAACTGGATTTTAAAGAGGAAGCCGGTAGCGGCGATGGTTACGCCAAAGTGATGTCCGAGGCGTTTATCAAAGCGGAAATGGCGCTCTTTGCCGCCCAGGCCAAAGAAGTCGATATCATTGTTACCACCGCGTTGATTCCGGGCAAACCTGCGCCGAAGCTGATTACCCGCGATATGGTCGATTCTATGAAGGCTGGCAGCGTGATTGTCGACCTGGCCGCGCAGAACGGCGGTAACTGCGAATATACCGTCGCTAATCAGGTTGTGACGACGGACAATGGCGTGAAAGTGATTGGCTACACCGATCTACCGGGGCGTTTGCCGACGCAGTCATCCCAGCTTTATGGCACCAACCTGGTTAACCTGCTGAAGCTGCTGTGCAAAGAGAAAGACGGCAATATTGACGTGGATTTTGACGATGTCGTGATCCGTGGCGTGACGGTGATTCGCGACGGCGACATTACCTGGCCTGCGCCGCCAATCCAGGTTTCCGCGCAGCCACAAGCCGCGCCTAAAGCAGCACCTGCGCCAAAAGAGCCGGAAAAGCCCGCTTCACCCTGGCGGAAGTATGCGTTAATGGCGCTGGCGATCATTCTTTTTGGTTGGCTGGCCGATGTCGCGCCAAAAGAGTTCCTCGGCCATTTTACCGTGTTTGCGCTCGCCTGCGTGGTTGGTTATTACGTGGTGTGGAACGTGTCTCATGCGCTTCATACGCCATTAATGTCGGTGACCAACGCAATTTCAGGGATTATTGTTGTCGGGGCATTATTGCAAATTGGTCAGGGCGGCTGGGTCAGCTTCCTGAGCTTTATCGCGGTGCTTATCGCCAGCATTAATATTTTCGGTGGCTTCACCGTGACTCAGCGTATGCTGAAAATGTTCCGGAAAAACTAAGGGGTAACACATGTCTGGAGGATTAGTTACAGCTGCATACATTGTTGCCGCGATCCTGTTTATTTTCAGTCTTGCCGGGCTTTCAAAGCATGAAACGTCCCGCCAGGGGAATAACTTCGGTATTGCCGGGATGGCGATCGCGTTGCTGGCGACCATTTTCGGGCCGGATACCGGCAACGTGGCATGGATTCTGGTCGCCATGATTATTGGCGGCGCGATTGGCATCCGCATGGCGAAAAAAGTTGAGATGACCGAGATGCCGGAGCTGGTCGCGATTCTGCACAGTTTCGTGGGCCTGGCGGCGGTACTGGTTGGCTTTAACAGCTATCTGTACCATGACGCCAGTCTGGCGCCGGTGCTGGTGAATATTCATCTGACCGAAGTCTTCCTCGGTATCTTTATTGGCGCAGTCACTTTCACTGGATCGATCGTAGCGTTTGGTAAACTGCGCGGCAAAATCTCTTCTAAGCCGTTGATGTTGCCTAACCGTCACAAAATGAACCTGGCGGCGCTGGTTGTTTCTTTCCTGTTGCTGCTGGTTTTTGTCCGCACCGAAAGCGTGGGTCTACAGGTTCTGGCGCTGCTGCTGATGACCATTATCGCGCTGGCGTTTGGTTGGCATCTGGTCGCCTCTATCGGCGGGGCGGACATGCCGGTGGTTGTTTCAATGCTGAACTCCTATTCCGGTTGGGCTGCCGCGGCGGCTGGCTTCATGTTGAGCAACGATTTGCTGATTGTGACCGGCGCGCTGGTCGGTTCGTCAGGCGCGATCCTGTCTTACATTATGTGTAAAGCGATGAACCGCTCTTTCATCAGCGTTATTGCTGGTGGGTTCGGTACTGACGGCTCCTCAACGGGCGACGATCAGGAAGCTGGCGAACATCGCGAAATCACGGCGGAAGAGACCGCTGAGATGCTGAAAAACTCCCACTCCGTCATTATTACGCCGGGGTACGGGATGGCGGTGGCGCAGGCGCAGTATCCGGTGGCGGAAATCACCGAAAAACTGCGTGCGCGCGGTATCAACGTGCGTTTCGGCATTCATCCGGTGGCGGGTCGCCTGCCGGGGCATATGAACGTGCTGTTGGCAGAGGCGAAAGTGCCTTATGACATCGTGCTGGAAATGGACGAAATCAATGATGATTTCGCCGATACCGATACCGTGCTGGTGATTGGCGCGAACGATACGGTGAACCCGGCGGCGCAAGACGATCCCCGCAGCCCGATCGCCGGTATGCCGGTTCTCGAAGTGTGGAAAGCACAGAATGTCGTGGTCTTTAAGCGTTCAATGAATACTGGTTATGCTGGTGTGCAGAACCCGCTGTTCTTTAAAGAGAATACGCAAATGCTGTTTGGCGATGCCAAAGCCAGCGTGGATGCAATTCTGAAAGCGCTTTAATCTTTTAAACGTGCGGCGGCCTCTTCGGAGGCCGTTTTTATACACTTCATCCTTTAAGCTGCCTCTTTGTTGGCTGCGCTCAGAAACCCCGGTCACATCGTTATCTATGCTCCCGGGGATTTCTTCCCTTGCCGCCGCGAGGCATCTTGAATGATTTTGTGTATGTATTGCATTTTATCTTTTGTTTAAATCGCTAAGCAGAACGGCGATACTCTGCCCGCCAGTGGTCTGTTCGAGGGCGATTTTGACAATGATGGTTAACGGAACGGAGAGCAACATGCCCACCGGACCTAATAGCCAGCCCCAGAAAATTAACGACAAAAATACCACTAAGGTTGAAAGGCCTAAACCACGTCCCATAATTCGTGGCTCAAGGATATTGCCGAAGACCAGATTAATCAGCAGATAGCCTGCCAGCACCAGCAGCGCATCATAAAACCCGTTAAATACCAGCACCTGAATAATGGGCGGCAGGGCAGCGAGCACCGATCCAATATTAGGAATATAGTTCAGCGCGAAGGCCAGTAGACCCCAGACAAAGGCGAAGCGGACATCCAGCACGGCCAGCATTCCCCATGCGACCAGCCCCGTCACGATACTGATCGCTGTTTTTAACACCAGATAATGGGAAACGCTATCAAGCGCGCGTTGAATTGCCGCCATGCCCTCCACCGGACGGCTCATCATCTGCTGCAGTTTTTCAGGCAGCTGTGGAACCTCCAGCAGCATAAATACCACGGTCAATAACAATAAAAAGATGGACGACATAGCATTGGACAGCTGGGTGAGCAGGTTCGTTACCAGAGTCATGGCGGCGTTTGGATCGATATATTTCGCCAGCTCATCAACCGACACGCCAATGCCTGCTCGCTGTAACCACGGTTCAATACGTTGCAACGGTATCACCAATGAGGAGCGATACTGCGGTAGGGTACGAGCCAGTTCATTTAATGATGTTCCCAAATAGGCCAGTAGCAGTACCATTAACATAACAATAATCACAATGAGCAATGATACTGCGATAACGCGCGGAATTCGGCATCGGGTCATCCGTTGCACAACGGGATTGAGAACGACTGCAATAAATAACGCCAAAATAAAGGGAACAATGATATCTGCGGCGAAGCGGATACCGCTCAGAATAACTACCAGCATTCCCAGCATAATGACGATTTTTAGACCATTGAGCGTGATGATCGGTTTTGCCATATCAGTCCCTGTTTTCTGATGCCGACACGAATAATAATGTGATGTCGGTCGACCTGTTCTGGTTAAAATCAAACACTTCAGGTAAAGAAGTGAAAATATTTTGAGTTAATTCCTGGCTTATGATACAAATCAGGCGTGTTCAACTACCGAGGACAATTATCATCCGCGATGACGAGAAGCAACACTGCGGATAATTGTAATATTATGGACAATATGTTCAGCGCTTTTTTCTCCACGCAAACGCATCTTCACTCTACCTCCTTTTTCCTGCTTATCGGCGAGCAGCACTGGCGTAACGCACTTTAGTCTCTCACTTCTGCCTGAGCTGGCGCAATGCGCTGTGCTAACTGATTTTATTTTTTAGTTTGCTGCGTGCAGCAGACTCGAAAGAGTATATTCTCATGCAGGAGAAGTGTCATGTTTTACTGGATTTTATTAGCTCTGGCTATCGCGACTGAAATTACCGGCACGCTCTCAATGAAATGGGCTAGCGTGGGTAATGGCAATGCGGGTTTTATTTTAATGCTGGTGATGATCACGCTGTCATATATATTTCTTTCTTTTGCGGTAAAAAAGATTGCCCTGGGTGTAGCGTATGCCTTATGGGAAGGGATCGGCATTTTATTTATTACCATTTTTAGCGTGCTGCTATTTGATGAAGCATTATCAACCATGAAGATTGCCGGCTTGCTGACGCTGGTCGCCGGCATAGTATTGATCAAATCAGGGACGCGTAAACCCGGCAAACCGGTGAAGGAGGCGACTCGTGCAACAATTTGAATGGATACACGGCGCCTGGCTTGGGCTGGCAATAATGCTGGAAATCGCGGCTAACGTACTGTTGAAATTTTCGGACGGCTTTCGTCGTAAATGCTATGGCATCTTATCGCTTGCCGCTGTTCTGGCCGCCTTCAGCGCGCTTTCCCAGGCGGTAAAAGGGATAGACCTGTCGGTGGCGTATGCGTTATGGGGCGGTTTTGGTATTGCCGCCACGCTGGCGGCGGGCTGGGTGCTCTTCGGCCAGCGCTTAAACCCCAAAGGCTGGGTTGGCGTGATATTGCTGCTCGCCGGAATGGTCATGATCAAATTTGCCTGAGACGATCGCTGCCTGTCGGTTCAGGCAGCGATTCCCGCATTAATCCTGCGCCAGAGCTTTCAGCTTATCGCGAAAGCCGGTGACGGATATAGCGCGGTTATCGGCGCGCCAGCGATCTTTAGCCGCAGGGGCGGAGCTTTGTACGCCAATGAGCTGCCATCCGCTATCCGTGTGCAATAAGAGCGGCGAGCCGCTGTCGCCAGGTAACGTGTCGCACTGGTGTGAGAGTACGGCATTCTGCGCCCAGCCGGTCACGACGCAATCCTGATGGGAATAGAGCGCATTCAGATGATCTTCCGGATAACCGGACTGCGTGACTTTTCGGTCTGCGGCTTTCAACGCCGCAGTGAGCGCCGCTTTATCGCCGGTAAATAAAGGCACTGGCGTGATACCGGAAGGTGGGTAGCGCAATATTACCAGACCAAAATCCCAGCTTGCCGCGGCAGGCGGCACAATCCAGCCATCGCCATCCGCTTTCAGGCGTCGGCCCAGCGACGGTTCAACGCGGCCTTCAATGCCGTGGATTTCATAGCGCCATACTCCTTTTCGCGCCACAAAACGCAGCGCAACCGCCTTGTCTGGTTTTCCTTTCGGTGGCGTTAGCAGGCAGTGACCTGCTGTCAGGGCGATATGCGGGGAGATAAGCGTTGCCGTACACAAATTACCGCTGGCGGTCTCTAGTTGCCCGATGGCATCCCACGGCGATTGGGTAGGATCGGCGACGGGCACCCGATCGTCATGGTTAAAAAAAAGCGTTTTGACGTCGCTGGCATCCGTGGCGTCTGTTTCAGCCCCCCTGGCTTTCGCCATAACCGGTAAAAAACACACTATGCCCAGTAATACAGCAATGGTTTTATGCATATCACACTCTGGTGGGTAATTATGATTATTAACAACAAACCCTCAGTACTACTATAGACGTGACGGTAAGAAAGTGGGAGTAAAATCAGATAACTACACTCAGGAAAGATAGAAATGCGTGGCAATAACGGCGCATAAAATAAGCACGATAAGAATGAGCTCAAAGCGGTAGCGAGACACTTTTTTGCCCTCCCGGAAGGCGGCGCTAAACCAGAACAATTTAGCGCCGTAAAAACGGGCGCGGGGGCGCGCCGCAGCATGTTACGACTTACGCAGCCGGCTGCGAAGTTGTTTTTGACGTAGATTTGGCTGGGGCTTTTTTGCCATCTTTTTTCTGGTGCTTTTTAGCCGCCTGCGCTTTTTGCTCAACGGTTTTTTTATGCTGTTTTTTGTGGTGCTGGGTGTTCTGGGTTGTTTTGGCAGGCGTTGCGGTTTTCGCAGGCGTTGCAGTCTCAGCCGCGAATGCTGCGGAAGAGAGACCCATTGCAGCGGCAACAACCAGAGCTAATACTTTTTTCATTTTGATACCCTCGATTTGGTTTTCATTCAACCCCACTGCGGGGCCGGTGAAATGACTATATCGCTGTTATCAAAAGGCTTCCGTGAGTGATTGGTTTCGGCATGTAACGCTATGTACAATCCCCCGGTAACGCGATGTAAGCCCCCACCATAATAGGTAGCTTTACGTTACCGGCCGTTATTTTTGGTCGCAGAGTCGGTAATATCCGCCCTCCAGAATAACAGGCACACCGTATATGAATCCGATAATCTGGGTGGTATTTACGCTTCTGGCGCTGGATGCAATCAGAGAAGTTATGGGCGTATCAAGCCTGACAGGTCTATGGTGAACAGTGAGTCGTGGCGTGAAACCAGCCCGGCGATAGCGCACGTTGCTATCGCCGGATTATTTCTTTTCAGGCGTGAAGACGATGATGTAACCGCGTCCCGACCAGGATGGCCAGCACCAGCATTAGCGCGATAAAACCACCTACGCCGTTCCAGCCGTAACTATGCCAGAATACGCCGCCTAGCGTCCCGGCGATACTGGACCCCAGATAATAGCTGAAAAGATAAAGTGACGAGGCCTGTCCCTTCGCCCGGCGCGCACGCGGGCCAATCCAACTACTGGCCACGGAGTGCGCGGCGAAAAAGCCGGCGGAAAAAAGCAGCATCCCGGCAAAAATCAGCCAAAGCGAGGTAAAAAGCGTCAGTAAAAGCCCACCCAGCATTACTGCGGTAGAGAACAGCATCACTGGCCCCCGGCCATAGCGTGAGGTCATTGCGCCAGCTTTCGGCGAACTCCATGTGCCGGTGAGATAGGCTACGGATAACAGTCCGACCACGGCCTGGCTTAATTCCCAGGGGGAGAGCATCAGGCGATAGCCAATGTAGTTAAACAGGGTGACGAACGCGCCCATCAGTAAAAAGCCTTCCGCAAACAGCAGAGGTAACCCTCGATCGCGCCAGTGGAGACGAAAATTAATAAATAGCGTTTTAGGCCGTAGCGACGTGGGACGGAAATGTTGCGAGGCGGGTAAAATCTTCCAGAACATCAGCGCGGACGCCAGCGCAAAGCATCCGATGGCCGCCAGCGCGATGCGCCAGTTAAAAAAGTCGGTCATGACGCCGCTTAATAAACGCCCGCTCATCCCGCCGATGGAATTACCGCTAATATAAAGCCCCATAGAGAAAGCGACAAAGCTGGGATGGATTTCTTCGCTCAGGTAGGTCATTCCCACCGCGGCGACGCCGCTTAACGACAGACCGATCAGCGCGCGCATAATCAGAATACCATGCCAGCTGGTCATCATGGTTGATAACAATGTGCAGCAGGAGGCTAATAACAAGGCGGTGACCATCACCGGTTTACGGCCTATCGCATCAGAAAGCGGGCCGGTAAAAAGTAAGCCGATAGCCAGCATGGCGGTAGAAATAGAAAGTGAAACGCTGCTGCTGGCGGGGGAGACGCCAAACTCCTGGGAAAGTACCGGTAGTATAGGCTGAACGCAATAAAGGAGCGCGAAAGTCGCCAGGCCCGCGGAAAAAAGGGCCAGCGTGACGCGCATGAAAGGCGCTGTACCGCGTTTAATAAATTGAACCGGCTGAGAATGGCGTTGTTCATCGATATCGCTCGCCGTGGCGTCATCGAGAATAGTTGTACGACTCACGTTAAATCCTTGCTTTACATCTCCGTCAACAGGAGACGGGTATAACCGACATGTAAAGCATAGAAAAAGCAAAATATTCTGTCTAATATATTAATTGTCTCAAATAAGACGTTAAAAATATGAATATCGAATTACGTCATTTACGTTACTTTGTGGCGGTAGCAGAAGAGCTGCATTTTGGTCGCGCCGCCGCGCGCCTCAATATCTCGCAGCCGCCGCTCAGTCAGCAGATACAAATTCTGGAGCAGCAGGTCGGCGCGCGATTACTGGCGCGGACCAACCGCAGCGTAGCGTTAACGGCCGCCGGGCGACAGTTTCTGGTGGACAGCCGACACATCCTGAGTCTGGTAAACGACGCCGCCGCTCGCGCCGAGCGGCTGCATCAGGGCGAAGCGGGAGAAATCCGTATTGGCTTTACGTCTTCAGCGCCTTTTATTCGGGCGGTATCGCATACCTTTTCGCTGTTCCGCCAGTCCTATCCGGGGGTGCATATGCAAACGCGTGAAATGAATACGCGTGAGCAAATCGCGCCGCTCAACGAAGGCGTACTGGATATTGGCTTGCTGCGGAATACGCCGCTGCCCGACACACTTAATCGCGAGGTGATTTTGCATGAGCCGCTTATGGCCATGATCCCGCGCGAACATCGGCTGGCGCAAAAGCCGGTCGTCAGTCTGACAGAACTGGCGGAAGAACCTTTCGTCTTTTTCGATCCACATGTCGGGACGGGCCTCTACGACGATATTCTCGGCCTGATGCGGCGCTATAACCTGTCGCCGACCATCACGCAGGAGGTTGGCGAGGCAATGACCATTATCGGTCTGGTGGCGGCGGGGCTGGGTGTCTCGATTCTGCCGGCATCCTTTAAGCGTGTACAGATGAGCGAGATGCGCTGGGTTCCCCTGGCGGAAGAGGACGCCGTATCTGAAATGTGGCTGGTATGGCCAAAGCATCATGAACAGAGTCATGCCGTACAGCGGTTTTGCCAACTGCTATTACTGGCTGCCCGACGGGATTAATTACGCTTAAAAAGGGTGAAAATGTGCAGTTAATCACACGGCTAAGCAAAAAGTTGACGGCGAGTATTGAAGTGTTTCACCATAGCACACAGATTATTTCGGAGCGCGAAAATAAAGGGAGTGAGCGGTGGTTGCTGATAGTCAGCCTGGGCATATCGATCAAATTAAGCAGACCAATGCTGGCGCAGTGTATCGCCTGATTGATCAGCTCGGACCGGTATCGCGAATTGACCTGTCTCGTCTGGCGCAATTGGCGCCTGCCAGTATTACGAAAATTGTTCGCGAAATGCTGGAAGCGCATTTG
Organism: Salmonella sp. 32120201201600049SM; assembly: GCF_017572835.1. Lineage (NCBI taxonomy): Bacteria > Pseudomonadati > Pseudomonadota > Gammaproteobacteria > Enterobacterales > Enterobacteriaceae > Salmonella > Salmonella sp. 32120201201600049SM. The sequence continues at coordinate 430,492 of NZ_JAGESA010000001.1, forward strand.
GTTCAGGAACTTGAAATTAAAGAGGCGGGCAGTCGTGGACGTCCCGCCGTCGGGCTGATGGTGGAAACGGAAGCCTGGCACTATTTATCTATTCGTATTAGCCGTGGCGAAATTTTCCTTGCGCTACGCGATCTTAGCAGCAAACTGGTGGTAGAAGAGTGTCTGCCGCTGCCGTTAACCGAAGCCACGCCGTTGCTTGAGCGAATTATTACGCACGTTGATCGGTTTTTTACCCGCCATCAGCAGAAACTGGAGCGTCTGACCTCCATTGCCATTACGTTACCGGGCATTATCGATACCGAAAACGGCGTTGTGCACCGGATGCCGTATTATGAAGATGTCAAAGAGATGCCTTTGGGAGATGCGCTGGAGCGGCACACTGGCGTACCGGTTTACATTCAGCATGATATTAGCGCCTGGACGATGGCAGAGGCGCTTTTTGGCGCTTCACGCGGCGCGCGCGACGTTATCCAGGTGGTGATTGATCATAATGTGGGGGCGGGCGTTATCACCGACGGTCATTTGCTTCATGCGGGCAGTAGCAGTCTGGTAGAGATTGGGCATACCCAGGTCGATCCTTATGGTAAGCGCTGTTATTGCGGTAATCATGGCTGTCTGGAGACCATCGCCAGCGTCGATAGCGTGCTGGAACTTACGCAGCTTCGGCTTAATCAGTCGATGAGTTCAATGTTGCACGGCCAGCCGTTAACGGTAGATTCACTGTGTCAGGCGGCGATGCAGGGAGATCTATTAGCAAAAGATATTATTAGCGGCGTTGGCGCGCATGTCGGACGCATTCTGGCTATCATGGTGAATTTATTTAATCCGCAAAAAATTCTTATTGGTTCGCCGCTAAGTAAAGCGGCTGATATCCTTTTTCCGGCCATTGCTGACAGTATCCGTCAGCAGGCGCTGCCCGCCTACAGCAGGAATACGGTAGTGGAAAGCACGCAGTTTACCAACCAGGGCACGATGGCCGGGGCGGCGTTGGTAAAAGACGCGATGTATAACGGCTCTTTGTTGATTCGTCTATTACAGGGTTAACATTTTTTAACTGTTGTACAAAAATTTGCGCTAACTCAAGCTGATTGCCCTTGCCATATCTTAGACTTTCTCCACTGTATTATTTTCCTGGCTTATATTTTCGAAGCATAACGGTGGAGTTAGTGATGCTGAAGCGTTTCTTTATTACAGGTACAGACACTTCTGTTGGGAAGACGGTGGTTTCCCGCGCATTACTACAAGCGTTAGCGTCGGGTGGTAAGAGCGTTGCAGGGTATAAACCTGTCGCTAAAGGGAGCAAAGAGACTGCAGAAGGGATGCGCAACAAAGACGCGCTGGTATTGCAAAGCGTCTCTTCGCTGGAGTTGCCGTATGAGGCGATTAATCCGATCGCGTTAAGCGAAGAAGAAAGCAGCGTCGCGCATAGCTGTCCTATAAATTACACCTTGCTGTCCAACGGTCTGGCGAGCCTGAGCGATAAAGTGGACCACGTGGTTGTGGAGGGTACTGGCGGCTGGCGTAGTTTGATGAATGATTTACGTCCATTGTCCGAATGGGTGGTACAGGAACAGTTACCGGTATTGATGGTGGTAGGGATTCAGGAGGGGTGCATTAATCATGCGCTACTGACTGCGCAAGCTGTCGCTAACGATGGACTGCCATTAATTGGTTGGGTGGCGAATCGTATCAATCCTGGCCTGGCGCATTATGCTGAAATTATTGATGTGCTTGGGAAAAAACTGCCAGCGCCGCTGATTGGCGAGTTACCGTACCTGCCGCGCGCCGAGCAGCGTGAGCTGGGGCAGTATATTCGTTTGTCAATGCTCGGCAGCGTGCTGGCGGTAGATAGAATCATGGCGTAACGTTCGCGAGAGCACTGACGCGACTACACAGGCAATCAGCAGACCGGGGAGTAACTGATACTCGCCGGTCATTTCACAAATCATCAGGGTGGACATTATCGGCGCATGGGTTGTCGCCGCCAGTAGCGTCGCCATACCCGCCAGCCCCAATAAAATCGCTATTTCATCCGAGCCTGGCAGCCAGAATCCCCATATCCGACCCAGAAACATTCCAATTGATAATCCGACAAATAATGTTGGCGTAAAGACGCCGCCCGGCGCGCCAGACCCGCTGCTGGCGAGCACCGCCAGGATTTTGCACGCAAAAATTCCGCCAATCAGCGAGAATAGCGGCGGGGAGAGCAAAAATGATTGTACGACGCTATAGCCGTTTCCCCATACCGTGGGCGTGAGTAACGACAGTAATCCGACAATAAGCCCGCCCAGCGCCAGTTGCCAGGGCGGGGACAGTTTTAAGCGTAAGAAACTATTATGGCTGGCCGTCATCAGCCACATCAGTAATGGACCGCACAGACCGGCGACCAGGCCGGTACTGACTATCATGACGTACTCCCGCGCGTGGAGATCAACGGTCAGATGTACGGTATAGAGTAGTGAATCGCTACCGTTTAATAGATGGGTGGTTAGCAGGGCGACGACGGCGGAAACGACAACCGGGCCGAGGGAAGCCAGCATTAAGGTACCGAACAGGATTTCCGCGATAAACAGGCTGCCCGCCAGCGGCGCATGGTAAGCGCCCGCCATGCCCGCAGCGGCGCCGCTGGCGATCCATAATTTCCATTCCTCACGCGGCGTGAAGCGTCGGGCAAAGCTGGATGCCGCCAGCGCGGCGAGGAGGATCATTGCGCCTTCGCGACCAATTGCGCTGCCGCTGACCACGACCAGCAGCGAGGCCAGCGATTTCACCAGACTGGCGCCAACGTCAAATTGCCCGTCGGTTTGCAATGCTTCCATATAGTCAGTGGGCGCATGGGGGCGCTGTTGGTTCATTTTTTGCCACCCCCACAGCAACAGACCAGCGGCCAGGCCGCCAAGCGCTGGCGTAATCAGCCGTCGCCAGGGCGAAAGCCCCTCAGCCGCATTCACCAGACTGCCGGTGTCATTACTCAGGAAAATCCACTCCAGCAATTGCATCGCATGACGGAAGGCGGCGACAGCCAGCGCCGCGAGTATACCGATGAGCGTAGCGATCAGCAGGCGACGAAACATCGCGCGCAGATCCGGGTAAGCGTGTAAACGATGCATGAGCGGGTAAACAGGGAGTTTCAGGATAGCCTATTCTGCGGGGAAATGGCGTCAGACGCAAAAGCACTATGTGCGATATAATATTGCGTACAATAATGATACTGCCGGATAGCGAGAGGCCATCCGGCGGCAACGTTAGCTGCTTTCGTGAATATTTAGCGCCCGACGCGTGCGGCCTGAGCTGAGATAATCGGCGATGTAATCCTGAGAGATTTCACCGTTATAGCGTCCGTCTTCATCAACGATCGGCATCCAGCTAGTATTACTTTCGTACAATCTGGACAGCACAATACGCAGGTTATCTTCCGCTTTGCCCGTAATACGGAAAGGATGGGTGATATCGGCGCAGATTCCGCTGGCGTTCCGCGCTTCCCGGCGCTTCACAAATCCCAGTGGCTTACCGTCGTTGTCAATGACGGTAATGGCGCGAATATCGTGATCATCCATAATGCCGAACGCCTCGCTTAACGGCGTGGAAGGCCGCGCGGTAATGGTTGGCTGTTGGTCGGTCACATCGCCTGCGGAGACCAGTAGCAGACGCTTTAACGTTCTGTCCTGACCGACAAACGACCCGACAAACTCGTTAGCCGGTTTGGCCAGCAGTTCATCAGGACTGGCGCACTGTACAATTCGCCCCTGACGGAACACGGCGATACGGTCGCCGAGTTTTAGCGCTTCGTCGATATCATGGCTGACCAGCATCACGGTCTTTTTTAGCTTACGCTGCATATCCAGAAACTGGTTCTGGATCACTTCGCGGTTAATGGGGTCCACCGCGCCGAAGGGCTCATCCATCAGCAGTACCGGCGGATCGGCGGCCAGAGCGCGGATCACGCCAATACGCTGTTGCTGTCCCCCGGACATCTCCTTTGGATAGCGATGCAGAAATTTTCTGGCATCCAGCGCCACCATGTCCATCAACTCTTCGGCGCGTTGCTTGCAGCGCGCTTTGTCCCAACCCAACATGCGCGGCACAACGGTAATATTTTCTTCAATCGTCATATTAGGAAACAGGCCGATCTGCTGGATAACATACCCAATATTGCGGCGTAGCGTTACCGTATCCATATCGTTGGTATTCTCGCCGTTGATAAGAATATTACCGCTGCTGGGCGCGATCAGCCGGTTGATCATCTTTAACGTGGTGGTTTTGCCGCAGCCGGAGGGGCCAAGTAGTACGCACATTTCGCCTTCCGGCACGTTCAGGTTGACGTTGTCGACGGCTTTTAGCGGCTGACCCTTTTTCTGTACAAATTGTTTGGTGAGATTTTCCAGTTTTATCATTATCGTATCCCCTTAGGTGTCAGTACGACTTGCAGACGATGCAACAGCCAGTCAAGCACAATCGCCAGTAGACAGATCATTAGCGCGCCGGCAATTAACATGCGAATATCGCTGCCGCTAATGCCGTTTAACAGTAGCAGCCCCAGACCACCAGCGCCGATCACCGCGGCAATCGCCATCACGCCGATATTCATCACTACCGCGGTGCGGATACCCCCGAAAATAACCGGTAGGGCCATTGGGATTTCGACCCAGCGCAGCCGTTGCCAGAAAGTCATACCGATGCCGCGTCCCGCTTCACGCAGACCGGGCGGCAAACTATCAAGCGCAGTATGGGTATTACGGACAATCGGCAGTAAAGAGTAGAGAAAAACGGCCGTCACAGCGGGCAGAACGCCAATACCATGCCCGATCAGCGAAAAGAGCGGGATCATTAATCCAAACAGCGCGATAGACGGAATGGTAAGAAGTAGCGTGGCGGCGCCCAATACCGGCATTGCCAGCCATTTGTGGCGTACAATCAAAACGCCTAACGGTACGCCGATGATAATCGCCAGACCGACGGCCAGCGCGACCAGCCAGAGATGCTGAAAGGTAAGGCTGGCGAGATAGCCTGCATTATCCAGCATATAATGTATCGTATCCATAGGCGCTCCTTACAGCAGACCTTTGTCCTGCAAAAATTGATGGGCTACCTGTTGCGGCGTGCGATGCTCGATATCGACCTGGGCGTTTAGGGTCGATATCACATCGTTATTGAGCAGGCCGGAAAGGGTGTTTAAGGCGTCATCAAGGCCAGGATTGGCTTCCAGCACCTCTTTACGCACCACGGGCGTGACAGCGTAACTTGGAAAGAAGCCTTTATCATCTTCCAGCACTTTCAGATCAAACCCTTTCACCCGTCCGTCGGTGGTATAGACCAGTCCGGCGTCAACCAGCCCATCCCGAACGGCGTTATAGACCAGCCCTGGGTCCATCTGTCGTATTTGCGGGCGATCGAGCTGCATCTGGTAGGCTTGCTGAAGGGGCTTCATCCCGTCGCTGCGCCCGGCAAATTCCAGATCGAGGCCGAGCATCCAGTTGTGGTCAGGATCGTTCTGCCGGACCTGTTCGATTTTTGCCACCATTTGCGAGATGGTGGTGATATTTTCCGACTCGGCGCGTTTGCGCTGCATCGCGAACGCGTAAGTATTGTTCATGTCAGCCGGTTTGAGCCATACCAGGCCCAGCTTCGCATCCAGGCGTTTTACCGTGTCGTAGGTTTCCTGTGGACTCATGCGCTTATCGATACGGTTGAAAATAATCAGCGATGTACCGGTGTATTCCCAGGTAATATCAATTTGTTTATTCACCATCGCATTACGTGAAATCACCGCGGCGATATTGGTTTGCGGCTGAACCTGAAAGCCTTTCTTCTGCAAATACTGAACGGTCATAGCGGAAAGAATATGCTGCTCGGTAAAGCTTTTGGTGGCGAGAACCAGCGGCGCGGCCTGCGTCTGGCTACTGAACAACAGCGTTGCGGCAAGCCATCCCAACAGGTGTTTTTTGAATCTCATTTAACGCTCCTTATTGTTATTTATGCGTTCAGACGGTATGAGGGCTAAGGCGTCGCCCAAACCAGGCAAGCAGAGTGTCAAGAATCAGCGCGAATAACGCCGTGGCCGTTGCGCCGAGGATCAACGTCGGAAAATCGTTGAGATAAATTCCCGGGAAAATCAGCTCGCCGTAGCTGCTGGCGCCGATCAGAAAGGCCAGCGGCGCGGTGCCGACATTGATGGCGGTCGCGATGCGAATACCGGACAGCATCACTGGCCACGCATTAGGTAGCTCTACCTGACGAAGCCGCTGCCATTTTGTCATCCCAATCCCGTTCGCCGCTTCAATCAGTGAGGCGGGAACGGAACAGAGGCCCGCATAGGTATTGCGGACGATAGGCAGAAGAGAAGCCAGAAATAGCGCGACAATGGCGGGCGTATCGCCGATCCCGATAATCACCATCGCTAAGGCCAGGACGGCCAGTGGCGGCAAGGTATTACCAACATTAAAGATTTGCATGACATATTCAGCAAATCCTTTTGCCGCAGGACGGCTGAGTAAAATCCCACTCGGGATACCGACCAGTAAAGCAAAAAACATGGACGTAAAGACCAGCATCAAATGCCGTTGTCCGAGATACAGCAGATCGACCTGACGCGCTTTCAGCGTCTCCAGACCGATTCCCCAGATAAACAGCGCCAGTAACAGCAAAATGACGATAGTGAACCCAAGTACACGTTTTAGGGTGAGGGTGTGCATTGCGGTGTGTCTCCCTGTTTGCATGTGTTATGGCGACGTTAAGAGTCGCGTGTTGTTATGCCATGTTCCGGCAGGGTGCTTTGAGCTATAGCAACAGGTTGGGAAGGATTCCAGCGAAGCGTGATGTTTAACACTATTAAACATCTATTAACAATTATGCTTTGCCCTTATGCGGCTTAGGGTGAACATTCACGATAAAGAATTATCTTAAAAATAGAAGCGTGGTGTGACGTTGTCACTTTTTGTAGATAAAAATAGGCCGCAATGGGAGAAAAGGCAGGTAAAATCCTGCCTTTTGTGGGGATTAACGGAATAACGGTTTTACAGCGACGGGAATAATAAGTTGAGCTTGCCATTGCGCCAGAGTCAGACGCGCCAGTTGCCCCAACGCCTGATAAAACGGATGCCCGGCATGATCGATAAATACGTCCAGAAAGCGGGACGACCACGGAAACAGATGCCAGGCCAGGAGTTGTTCGCATTCATGATGACGATCATTCTCGGCAAGCCAGGCCGCCAGCAGCAACAGCGACCCAAAATGATCTTCTGGCTCGTTTTGTTGCATTTCAAACTGAATCCCGTTTTCGCGCATCCACTGACGTAGCGCCAGCGTAGAATCGCCAAATAATACGCTCTCACGATCCAGCCAGACGGAACCCCACGGCGGAGACGGCAGAGCGTAAGGGCCGATAAACAGACGCTGCCAGGCCTGTGGCAACGACTCTTCGCTGTGGGACTTAAACATAGCCGCCACAGGCGCAAGCGCCTCGGCATCAAGCGGCCACTGCGCCTGCCAGTCGTCGGTTAATAGCGCCTGAACCAGAGGAGCGGTTTCGTGGCTTTCCGGCGAATAATAAAACAACGCGCCGAGAACACGCGCCGTTACTGCAAAATCATCACGTTGTAAAAAAGTGGTCATTCAAACAATCCCGAAAGGTGCGGGTCGCCCCGCACGCATAAATTAACCTGCGACGGCCATACCTACAGTCATATGCAGGCCATAAAAAAGTCCGCGGCCAATAATTTCGCCTGCCAGCACCAGCACGACACCGAGCAGCAAACCAACGGTATGCGGTTCGCGGCGACGGATTAGCGGACATAGCCAGCAGCCTAATCCGGCAGAAAGCAAGACAATGCGCCAGACCTGTAGCATACCGTAATCCGGTGCGAGATGGCTGGCCTGTTGCACGGAACTGTGAATGGTTGAGAGAGACAGTCCTTGTAGTACGATGACCGCCACGCACACCACCAATGCCAGGCCGCTAATACTGGCAAACGTCACGCTGCAAAATGGGACGCGCGCGATGCGTAGCAGTAACGCCGCAAACACCGGGCCGCACAGGAATGCCGTGAGGAAAAAGGCCAGCGTGGTGTAGCCATTATACCAGGTTGGCACGGTATCTATCTGATAAACGAGCGTCATTGCCCAGATGAATGCAACGCCGAGCGCCATACTGACCAGCAGCCACACTTTACCCAGCACCGGGGGCATTTTACCGAGTACCGCCACCAGCCACCAGATGCCGCCTACGGCAAAGAACACCGATCCTGCGGCGATTTCATTACTCAGTGCGGAAGCGCCTACGCGGTTAAGCGAGTTAAAGGCACGCATCGGCGAGCCGAGATGCATAATCGACGCGAGGAATCCCAGTCCCATCACCAGCCACAGAAAAAACATGCTGCGCACGATGCGCTGACGGGCGATGGTATCGTCTTTTGCCGTCAGCCAGCCCAGTCCGCTAACGATTAACGCGCCGACCACGCACTGACCAAAGACCGTGAAGATCATCAACGGCCATTCATGCCATCCACTTCCCATCTTATACCTCCTTCGGATTGGCCAGATAACCGGTAGTGTCCCCGGTCGGGCGGCTGTTGGCGTTGGGTTTAATCACAATATTCGGCTTCGTGAAATGCGCGCGCGGCAACGGCGCGACGGCAGCCAGCTCTCCGTGTTTTTTACGCAGTTCGTCTATCGGGCCAAAGTCCAGCGCCCGCAGCGGGCAGGACTCCACGCAAATCGGTTTCTTGCCGTCAGCGACACGGTCATAACAGCCGTCGCACTTGGTCATATGACCTTTGGCCGCGTTGTACTGCGGCGCGCCGTACGGGCAGGCCATGTGGCAGTAGCGGCAGCCGATACAGACCTCTTCGTTCACCACCACAAAACCGTCATCGCGCTTGTGCATCGCGCCGCTCGGGCAGACTTTGGTACAGGCCGGGTCTTCGCAGTGGTTGCATGAAATGGAGAGATAATAGGCAAAGACGTTCTGGTGCCAGACGCCGTTATCTTCCTGCCAGTCACCGCCCGCATACTCATAAATGCGGCGGAAGTTGACGTCGGGAGTGAGATCTTTGTAGTCCTTGCAGGCCAGTTCGCAGGTTTTGCAACCGGTGCAACGACTGGAATCAATAAAAAATCCATACTGGGTTGTCATCGGTTACTCCTTACGCCTTTTCAACCTGAACAAGATTACTGTGTGACGGATTACCTTTCGCCAGTGGGGAAGGCCGGTGCGACGTCAGAATGTTAATGGAGCCGCCGCGATCGACTTTGTCGCCAAACATGTCGGCATTTAACCAGGCGCCCTGGCCGATAGCGGTGACGCCGGGCAATATGCGCGGCGTGACTTTTGCCGGAATGAGCATCTCTCCATTCTGGTTAAAGACCCGCACGGTGTCGCCATGCTGAATGCCGCGCGCTTGCGCATCAATCGGGTTGATCCAGATCTCCTGCGGACACGCCTGTTGCAGGATGTCGATATTGCCGTAGCTGGAGTGGGTACGCGCTTTATAGTGGAAGCCGGTTAGCTGTAGCGGGTAGCGCTGACGAAGCGGATCGTCCCAACCGTCAAAGCCTGGCGTATAGGCGGGTAAAGGATGGATAATCTCATCTTTCTTCAGCTCCCACGTGTTGGCGAGGGTTGCCAGACGCTCGGAATAGATTTCGATTTTACCGGACGGCGTTTTCAGTGGGTTGGCGGCAGGGTCTTCGCGGAATGAGCGGAAAGCGACGTAGTGCTCCTCCGGGCATTTTTTCTTGAAAATCCCTGTCTGTTTCATCTCTTCGTAATCCGGCATTTCCGGGTTACGCGCTTTGGTTTTTGCGTGCAGGTATTTGACCCACTCATGCTGCGTGCGGCCTTCTGTGAAGGTCTGGTATACGTCCGGACCAAGCCGTTTAGCCACTTCACTGAGCGTCCAGTAAATGGGCTTTCTTTCAAATTTCGGCGAGGTGGCGGGCTGACCAAGAATGACATAGCCCATATTGCCTGCGGATTCGTGGGAAATCAGATCTTCCTGCTCGGTCGGCATTAAATCAGGCAGCAGAATGTCGCAATATTTTGCCGACGCGGTCATAAAGTGCTCGATGCCGACGATCATTTCACATTTACTGTCGTCCTGAAGCACCTCGTGGGTGTGGGCGATGTCGCCATGCTGATTGATCAGCGTATTACTGGCGTAGCACCACAAAAATTTGATCGGCACGTCGAGCTTGTCTTTTCCCCGCACGCCGTCGCGTGTGGCGGTCATTTCCGCGCCATGATCGATAGCGTCGGTCCAGGTAAAGACCGAAATCTGGGTTTTTACCGGGTTCTCCAGCATAGAAAACCATTCGACGCCCAGATCCCAGGTGCCTTCGCGCACGCCGGAATTACCGCCATTTATGCCGACGTTACCGGTGAGTACAGACAGCATGGCGATTGCGCGTGCGGTCTGCTCCCCGTTAGAGTGGCGTTGCGGTCCCCAGCCCTGGCAAATGTAAGCCGGTTTCGCCGAGCCGATTTCCCGCGCCAGTTGAATGATTTTTTCCGCCGGAATACTGGTAATCTGCGCGGCCCATTGCGGCGTTTTAGCAATACCGTCGTCGCCCTGACCCAAAATATAGGCTTTATAGTGCGCGTTACGCGGGGCCGAGGCGGGCAGAGTGGTTTCGTCGTAGCCGATGCAGTATTTATCCAGAAACGGTTTATCAATAAGATCTTCGGTAATCAGCACCCAGGCGATTGCCGCCGCCAGCGCGCCATCGGTACCAGGGCGAATCGGCAGCCACTCGTCTTCGCGGCCGGCGGCAGTGTCGTTATAACGCGGGTCAATCACGATCATCCGGGCGTTGGAGCGCTCGCGCGCTTGTTCGACATAGTATGTCACGCCGCCGCCGCTCATACGTGTTTCCGCGGGGTTATTGCCAAACATCACCACCAGTTTTGTATTGGCGATATCATCCGGACTGTTGCCGTCGTTGCCGCCGAACATATAGCTCATGGCCGCGCTGATTTGGGCGGTGCTGTAGCTACCGTAACGGCTGAGATAGCCGCCGCAGGCGTTCATCAGGCGATACGGTACGTTAGAATTGGTAATATTGCCGCCGTCCACGCCGGTACCGTAAAGGACATGTACCGCTTCGTTGCCGTAGTCCTTGAGGATACGTTTCAGGTTATCGCCGATGGTATCCAACGCTTCATCCCAACTGATACGTTCGAATTTGCCTTCTCCTCGTTTACCAACGCGTTTCATCGGATATTTCAGGCGATCGGGATGATTCATCCGGCGACGAATAGAACGGCCGCGCAGGCAGGCGCGTACCTGATGGTTGCCATATTCATCGTTGCCCGTGGTATCTGATTCAACCCAATATACGGTGTCATCTTTTACGTGAAGGCGCAGCAGGCAGCGGCTGCCGCAGTTAACGGTACATGAACTCCAGACCGCTTTTTCTGCCACATTGCCGGATGCGAGGTCTGCTGCGGCGTGTGCGATGCGGGAGAACGGAAGGGTGAAAGCGCTACTGGCAAGCGCAAGGCTACCGATAGCGGAGGTTTTCACCAGGCTTCGTCGGCTGATACTGGCCGCCATTAATGCCTCAGGGTTGGTGATTTTCATAACAGCTCACTATGCTCATCCAAAAAAGAGTTTTAAATGTCGTTGTGTTCGCAAAACGGGGAGCTCCGGGCGCGTAAAAACGTCCCGGAGCAGGCGGCTTAGATTTTTTCGATTTCCACCAGATTTGTATGTTGAGGATTCCCTTTTGCCAGGGGGGAAGGACGCAGCGTCGTGAGCGTATTGATGCAGGCGCCGTGGTCAATTTTATCGCCAGCCATATCCGCATTATGCCATGCGCCCTGACCCATCGCGCTGACGCCCGGCAGAATACGCGGCGTGACTTTGGCGGGTAGACGCACCTCTCCACGATCGTTAAAGACGCGAACCTTATCGCCATTCGCGATACCGCGTTTTTGCGCATCGAGCGGATTTATCCACACCTCCTGGCGACAGGCGGCCTGCAGAACATCAATATTGCCGTAGCTTGAATGGGTACGGGATTTATAGTGAAAGCCAAACAGCTGTAGCGGGAAGGTGCTCCGCTTCGGATCGTCCCATCCTTCAAAAGTAGGGGTATAAATCGGCAGTGGGCTTATCACGTCGCCTTCCGCCAGCTCCCAGGTACTGGCGATGTGAGCGAGTTTGCTTGAGTAGATTTCGATTTTACCGGACGGCGTTTTTAACGGATTGGCCTGCGGATCTTCACGAAATTTTTTATAGGCGACAAAGTGGCCGTTGGGATCTTTGCGTTTATAGATGCCCATTTTTTTCAGATCGTCATACGCGGGCAATGCCGGATCTCTTGCCTGCATTTTGGCGTACAGATATTGCAGCCATTGCGCCTGTGTACGGCCTTCGGTAAACCGCTGATACACATCGTCGCCGAGGCGTCTGGCGATTTCGCTGAGTACCCAGTAGATGGGCTTGCGCTCGAACTTAGGCGTCGTCGCCGGTTGGATAAAAATCAGATATCCCATATTGCCGGCGTAATCATTGGGGATGATATCCTCCTGTTCGACGGTCATGAGATCCGGCAGTAAAATATCAGCGTACTTCGCGGAAGAGGTCATAAAGTTGTCGATGACCACAATCATTTCGCATTTCGCTTCATCCTGAAGAATTTCATGGGTTTTATTAATATCCGAATGCTGATTAATCAGGGTGTTGCCAGCGTAGTTCCATAGAAATTTGATCGGGACATCCAGCTTATCTTTGCCGCGTACGCCGTCGCGCAGGGCGGTCATTTCCGGGCCGCGCGCAATGGCGTCCGTCCAGCTAAAGCAGGAGATGGCGGTTTTAACGGGATTCTCCAGGACCGGCAGACGTTCAATGGTAATGGTGTAAGTGGATTCGCGTGCGCCGCTATTACCGCCATGAATGCCGACGTTGCCGGTCAGAATCGGTAACATGGCGATGGCGCGAGCGGTTTGTTCGCCGTTCGCCTGACGCTGCGGGCCCCAACCCTGACAGATGTAGGCCGGCTTGACGCTGCCTATCTCGCGCGCCAGTTTGATAATCCGATCGGCGGGGATGCCGGTAATATGCGATGCCCACTGCGGCGTTTTGGCGATACCGTCCTCGCCCTGACCCAAAATATAAGCCTTATAATGGCCATTGGGGGGCGCGTCAGCCGGAAGGGTCTTTTCATCGTAGCCGATGCAATAGTTATCGAGAAAAGGCTGGTCAACGAGATTTTCGTTAATCAATACCCAGGCAATTCCCGCCACCAGCGCGGCATCGGTGCCGGGGCGAATCGGTATCCACTCGTCTTCACGTCCGGCAGCGGTATCGGTATAGCGCGGATCTATTACGATCATGCGCGCATTTGAGCGTTCACGCGCTTGCTCCAGAAACCAGGTAATGCCGCCGCCGCTCATGCGTGTTTCAGCCGGATTATTGCCGAACATGACCACCAGTTTACTGTTTTCGATATCAGATGTGCTGTTGCCGTCGTTGGAACCATAGGTGTAGGGCATGGCGCAAGAAATTTGCGCGGTACTGTATGAGCCGTATTGATTCAACGAACCGCCGTAGCAGTTCATCAAACGCTTCACCGGCGAGGCGGCAGGCGACGAGCGGGTTATGTTGCCGCCTACGATGCCGGATGAATAGTGGATATAAACGGCTTCATTGCCGTAGGTCTCTACGGTCTTTTTCAGGCTGGCGCTAATGGTGTCCAGTGCTTCCTGCCAGCTAATGCGTTCAAATTTGCCTTCGCCGCGGCGGCCAACGCGTTTCATGGGATAGTTAAGGCGATCCGGATGGTTAATACGCCGACGGATTGAACGGCCCCGCAGGCAGGCGCGAACCTGATGATTGCCGTAGACATCGTCGCCAGTGTTATCAGTTTCAACCCACCAGACTTCATTATCTTTTACATGCAGACGCAGGGCGCAGCGACTGCCGCAGTTGACCGAACAGGCGCCCCAGACGATTTTATCTTCTTCGTTGCGCATAGCCTGCTGCACCGCCGCGGCCGCGGTACGCATCCCAAACGGTAAAGATACGCCTCCGGCAGCCAGCGCCAGTGAGCCAAGCGCCGCTGATTTCACTAACGTCCTGCGGCTAACGCCTGTTTGTTGCTTTTCTCCGGGCATCACTCACTCCATTGTCGTTATTATTTCGCTATATATTGATAACTATAACGAAATTATTAACATGCTAATGATGTAATGAGTTTACCCCTTTGGGAGTAAGGATTATTAATCCATGTCAAAGAGCGTTACCCTCCGGACCCGGAGGGCAGGAGGAGGTTATTGCGGTTCGGCGGATGAACCGTCCTGAGCGGGAGAGGTATTGGCTGGCGCATTGCCGCTGCTGGTGCGGGTATAAAGAATTTTATGCGTGTCGTTCGCGCAATGGCCCACCACCTGTGAGTCCGGCTGATCGGCCTGGTCGTTAGGAACGATAGTGAGCGTAAAATTATCCGCCGGCACGCCGTTATTGATGATACGTTGTTCAATATCGCTTTTTACTCTCTCGCACGATCCCGGTGCCGCCATCACCAGCGAGGGGGCGCTAACTAACGCCAGAGCGGCTATTGCAGTTGCGATTTTCATCATGAACTCCTGTGATTAATGACGATGTTCTAAGCTTAGCATTTTTCGTGTAAATAACTGTATTTGCTAATATGATGATAAATATCTTTTCATCCTGGTGATACGTGTGAAGAAACCCCTTTTACTGACGTTATTGTGCATGATACTGGCAGGTTGTGATAACCCGAAATCCCTTGAGTCTTTTACGCCGGAAATGGCCAGTTTTTCGAACGAATTTGATTTTGATCCATTACGTGGTCCGGTAAAGGATTTCAGCCAGACATTGATGAGTGAGAATGGCGAAGTGGCGAAGCAGGTCACCGGTACGCTTTCACAGGAAGGCTGTTTTGATACGCTTGAGTTACACGATCTGGAGAATAATACGGGGCTGGCGCTCGTGCTGGATGCCAATTATTACCGGGATGCTCAGACGCTGGAAAAAAAGGTGCAGTTACAGGGGAAGTGCCAGCTGGCGGCGTTGCCTTCGGCGGGCGTGACCTGGGAAACGGACGACAACGGTTTTGTGGTATCGGCGACGGGCAAAGAGATGAAAGTCGAGTATCGCTATGATAGCGAAGGTTATCCGCTAGGTAAGACAACCATAAACTCGCAGAATACGCTCTCTGTGACGGCAAAACCCTCCGCGGACCCGCGTAAAAAGCTGGATTACACGGCAGTCAGCCGGGTGGATGATCGACAGGTCGGCAACGTCACACAGAGCTGCGAATATGATGCGTACGCGAACCCTGTTGACTGCCGGCTTGTTATCGTCGATGAGAGCGTTAAGCCGGCAGTGTCCCACCATTACACCATTAAAAATCGTATCGATTACTACTAAACCGGGCGCGGTGCGACTCTCCGTGACTGCCGCGCCGCGTTTACTGCGCGGTGGGTTTCAGGAGCGTAGAACCGGACGTTTTATGTTCATCCAGATACTGCTGCTGGAAGATACACATGCGGATGGTGTTACGGTATTCGCCGTTAATGAAGAACTCATGAATCAGCTCGCCTTCTACTCTAAAGCCGAGTTTACGGTAGATGTGAATCGCTTTTTCATTCTCTTTATCGACGATCAAATACAATTTATAGAGATTGAGTACGGTAAATCCGTAATCCATCGCCAGTTTGGCCGCGCGTGACGCCAGGCCTTTTCCCTGGTACTCCGGCGAGATAATAATCTGAAATTCCGCCCGCCGATGCACATGGTTAATTTCCACCAGTTCCACCAGCCCGGCGTTTTCACCATCGCATTCGACGACAAAGCGCCGTTCGCTTTGGTCGTGGATGTGTTTGTCGTAGAGATCCGACAGTTCGACAAAAGCCTCATACGGCTCCTCAAACCAGTAACGCATAACGCTGGCATTATTATCAAGCTGGTGGACAAATCGTAAATCTTCACGCTCAAGCGGGCGCAGTCTGACCTTGTAGTCACTTGTCATACTGTATCCTTACACTTCCTTTTAGTTATCCTGCATCAGGGCGTAATAACGCGACCTGTACGACGATCCAGACACCGCAGCGTATTGGGTTCCCAATAGGCGTTGATGTTGGCGCTTTGCTCGCATTTATCGCGGTTATCAAAGGCGGCATCGGCTTTGTCCCACTCTTTTTCTGCGCGGGTATTCACTTTCTGACGCAGACTGCGAGTGTCGTTCCATTGTTCCTTTTCCATCGCCGCTTCCTGACGACTTTGTGCGCTATCTCCCGATTCAATCACCAGTTTACTGGTTTCAGCGAATGCGGAAGTAGTATATACAACGGCCGCCAACGTAAGCATTGCCGTCAGGCACAGGCGTTTGCTCAGCGTATTGTTCATCACAACATCCTTTCATTAGAGGGGAAAAAGCGGTAAACCACCTGTAAATTCTACACCAATCCTTATGCCTGGCATATACACAAGAATGGCCGGATAACCGTAACGATATTCTGTTGTATTATCACTTATCATTTCGTAACCAAATGAATCTCATGCTAAAGACGACTCTGCTTTTCTTTGTCACCGCCCTCTGTGAAATCATTGGATGTTTTCTTCCCTGGCTATGGCTTAAGCGCGGCGCCAGCGTGTGGTGGCTTCTGCCCGCTGCCGCGTCACTCGCGTTATTCGTCTGGCTTTTGACCTTGCATCCGGCGGCGAGTGGGCGGGTTTATGCGGCTTACGGCGGGGTATATGTCTGTACTGCGCTCCTGTGGTTACGTGTTGTCGATGGCGTCCGGCTCACGGTTTATGACTGGTGCGGCGCGCTGATCGCGCTGTGTGGAATGCTGATTATCGTCGTCGGATGGGGACGTACGTAACATTGCCGCGCGACCAGAACATTTTGTGATCTGGCAGCGCTTTTTACATCAATATACTTGTATGGTAGTAGCTCAGTTGGGTAAATTTCCTGCATCCCATAATGCGATGTAAGGAATAAACATGAAGATTGTAGGGGCTGAAGTTTTTGTTACGTGTCCAGGGCGTAACTTCGTCACCTTAAAGATAACCACGGAAGACGGGATCACCGGTCTGGGGGATGCCACCCTGAACGGACGCGAGCTCCCGGTGGCCTCGTACCTTACCGATCACCTGTGCCCACAGCTCATCGGGCGGGATGCTCGCCGCATCGAAGATATCTGGCAGTTCTTCTACAAAGGCGCGTACTGGCGCCGTGGCCCTGTCACCATGTCCGCCATTTCCGCGGTTGATATGGCGCTATGGGATATTAAAGCCAAAGCCGCCAATATGCCGTTGTATCAGTTACTCGGCGGCGCTTCGCGTGAAGGCGTCATGGTGTATTGCCATACCACAGGCCACACCATCGACGATGTGCTGGAAGACTACGCGCGTCATAAAGAGCAAGGGTTCAAAGCAATCCGCGTGCAGTGCGGCGTTCCGGGGATGAAAACCACCTACGGCATGGCGAAAGGCAAGGGGCTGGCCTATGAGCCCGCGACAAAAGGCCAGTGGCCGGAAGAACAATTGTGGTCAACAGAAAAGTATCTCGATTTTACGCCAAAGCTGTTTGACGCCGTGCGTAATACGTTCGGTTTTAATGAACATCTTCTGCACGATATGCATCACCGACTGACGCCTATTGAGGCTGCCCGCTTTGGCAAATGTATTGAAGACTATCGTTTGTTCTGGATGGAAGATCCGACGCCGGCTGAAAATCAGGCGTGCTTCCGCCTCATCCGCCAGCATACGGTCACGCCGATTGCGGTAGGCGAAGTCTTTAACAGTATCTGGGATTGCAAACAGCTCATTGAAGAGCAATTGATTGACTATATCCGCACCACGCTTACCCATGCCGGTGGTATTACCGGGATGCGCCGCATTGCCGATTTTGCCTCGCTCTACCAGGTGCGTACCGGTTCGCATGGGCCGTCCGATCTGTCGCCGGTTTGTATGGCCGCTGCATTACATTTCGACCTGTGGGTGCCTAACTTTGGCGTGCAGGAGTATATGGGCTACTCCGAACAGATGCTGGAGGTTTTCCCGCATAACTGGACGTTCGAGGGCGGCTATATGCATCCGGGCGACAAGCCAGGACTGGGCATTGAGTTCGATGAAAAACTGGCGGCGAAATATCCGTACGATCCAGCCTATTTGCCGGTGGCCCGCCTGGAAGACGGCACACTGTGGAACTGGTAAGGAGCGAAAAATGAAAAGCATCGTAATCGAAAAACCGAATACATTAACTATCGAAACGCGCGCGCTTCCGCAGCCTACGCCGGGTGAAGTTCGTATTAAAGTGAAACTGGCGGGTATCTGCGGTTCCGACAGTCATATTTATCGGGGACATAATCCCTTTGCAAAATATCCCCGTGTCATAGGCCATGAATTTTTCGGTGTCATCGACGCGGTAGGCGACAACGTCAATCGCGACCGGATAGGAGAACGGGTATCCGTCGATCCGGTGATCAGTTGCGGGCATTGTTACCCTTGTTCAGTCGGTAAACCCAATGTGTGTACCTCGCTGGTGGTGCTGGGCGTGCATCGTGACGGCGGTTTCAGCGAGTATGCGGTGGCGCCGGCCCGTAATGCTCATCGCATACCGGACAACATCGCAGACCATCATGCCGTCATGGTTGAGCCGTTTACCATTGCGGCAAATGTGACGGGGCAGGTGAATCCAACCGAACAGGACGTGGCGCTTATCTATGGCGCAGGCCCGATGGGACTGACGACCGTACAGGCGCTGAAGGGGGTTTATCAGGTTAAAACGGTCATAGTCGTTGATCGCATTGAAGAGCGTTTAGCGATGGCGAAGCAGAGCGGCGCTGACTGGACCCTCAATAATGGTCAACATTCACTGGCGGAATTTCTACAGCAGAAGGCGCTAAAGCCGACCTTGATTGTCGATGCCGCCTGTCATCCCGCTATCCTGCAAGAGGCGATTACCCTTGCATCGCCTGCGGCACGCATTGTCCTGATGGGATTTTCCAGCGACCCGTGTGAGATTGTACAGCAGGGTATTACCGGAAAAGAGCTGGCTATTTATTCATCGCGTCTTAATGCCAATAAATTCCCGGTCGTGATTGACTGGCTGAATAAAGGGCTTATTGATCCGGATAAGCTGATAACGCATACATTTGATTATCAACATGTCACCGACGCGATTGAGCTTTTCGAGAAAGACCAGCGTCAATGCTGCAAAGTCTTACTCACGTTTGCGAAATAATATAAATAATTGCGAGTAAGTGGTACGCATCTTACCTCTTAGAGATTGCCTATATGACACAAATAAAGCATGAACGCTCGACTCAGGATTTAGTGCGCGCTGCCGTATCTGGCTGGTTAGGCACCGCGCTTGAATTTATGGATTTTCAGTTATATTCACTAGGCGCGGCTCTGGTCTTCCATGAGATATTTTTCCCGGAACAGTCTGCCGCGATGGCGCTTATTCTGGCAATGGGCACCTATGGTGCAGGTTATATAGCCAGAATTATCGGCGCCTTTGTTTTTGGTAAAATGGGCGACCGCATCGGACGAAAAAAAGTATTGTTTATTACTATCACCATGATGGGGATCTGCACCACGCTGATTGGCGTACTGCCGACGTATGCGCAAATCGGCATTTTTGCGCCAGTATTACTGGTAACATTGCGAATTATACAGGGGCTGGGCGCCGGGGCGGAAATTTCCGGCGCGGGTACCATGCTGGCCGAGTATGCGCCGAAAGGAAAGCGTGGCATCATTTCCTCGCTGGTCGCGATGGGCACCAATTGCGGTACGTTGAGCGCGACGGCGATCTGGGCGGTGATGTTCTTTGCGCTTGAACGCGAACAACTGATCGCCTGGGGATGGCGTATTCCTTTCCTGGCGAGCGTCGTTGTTATGATATTCGCGATCTGGCTGCGAATGAATCTGAAAGAAAGTCCGGTATTCGAAAAAGTAAGCGAAGGTGAAAAATCGCCAGCGTTAACGCCTGCGTCAGAAAATACATTGGGCGCGATGTTTACCAGCAAATCTTTCTGGCTGGCCACAGGTTTACGTTTTGGACAAGCGGGGAATTCCGGGCTTATTCAAACCTTCCTTGCCGGATATTTAGTTCAGACGTTATTATTTAACAAATCTATCCCAACCGATGCGTTAATGATAAGTTCCGTAATTGGTTTTATCACTATCCCACTATTAGGGTGGTTGTCCGATAAATACGGCCGTCGGCTGCCGTATATAATATTGAATATCTCCGCGATTATTCTCGCCTGGCCGATGCTGTCTATTGTGGTAGATAAAACGTATAGCCCTGGCGTTATTATGGCAGCGCTCATTGTTATTCATAACTTTGCCGTGCTGGGATTATTTGCGCTGGAAAACATCACCATGGCGGAAATTTTCGGATCGCGTAATCGCTTCACCCGGATGGCGATTTCAAAAGAGGCTGGGGGGCTGGTGGCGGTTGGCTTTGGCCCCGTCCTCGCAGGGATCTTTTGTAACATGACCGATTCCTGGCTGCCCATCTTAATTATGCTGGTGCTCTACTCGTGTATTGGTCTGATTTCTGCGCTGTTGATGCCGGAGGTCAGAGATCGCGACCTGAGTCTGCCTGAGGATGCGGCGGAAGCGACAGCGGCAGAGAAGTTACGCCACTCCGCAACCCAGACGAGTTAAATCGTGTCGACGGTATGGCCGGAACGCTAATGCGGTTTCGGCCATGCTGTCCGGTCACTTTTGTTTAATCAGTGTAAATCCAAATGCACCAGGGCAGGCGTTACTCTGCGACTGCTCCGCTTTCAGAATATAGAGGTTATAAAATGCAAAACAGGCTTTTATCGGCAAAGGCGACGCTTCCTGATTACGATCGCGCGGCGCTGGCGGCGCGGATGGTCCATCTCGGTTTTGGCGCGTTTCATCGCGCGCATCAGGGGGTTTATACAGATATTCTGGCTGCGGAGCAGCATAGCGACTGGGGCTATTATGAGGTTAATCTTATTGGCGGCGAACAACAGATTGCCGATCTAAAGCAGCAGGATAACCTCTATACCGTGGCGGAGATGTCGGCGGAAGCCTGGACGGCGCGTGTGGTGGGCGTCGTCAAAGCGGCGTTGCATGTCCAGGTTGATGGTCTGGAACGTGTGCTGGCGGCGATGTGCGAACCGCAAATAGCGATTGTGTCTCTGACCATTACCGAGAAAGGGTATTGTCATTCGCCAGCCACGGGCCAACTTCTGCTGGAACATCCCATGATTGCCGCCGACCTGCAAAATCCGCATCAACCGCTAACGGCACCGGGTATTATTGTCGAAGCGTTAGCGCGTCGTAAAGCCGCAGGCTTACCGGCATTTACCGTGATGTCCTGCGATAACATGCCGGAAAATGGGCATGTGACGCGTCAGGTTGTGACGGCTTACGCCCGGGAGGTGGATGCGGAACTGGCGATATGGATCGAGCAAAACGTGACATTTCCGTCAACGATGGTTGATCGGATTGTCCCTGCGGTCACGCCGGAGACGCTGGATAAAATCGAACAACTGACCGGCGTGCGCGATCCGGCGGGCGTTGCCTGTGAACCGTTTCGTCAGTGGGTGATAGAGGATACGTTTGTGGCGGGTCGTCCGCTGTGGGAAAACGCGGGCGCGACGTTGGTCGCCGACGTGGTTCCGTTTGAAGAGATGAAACTGCGAATGCTTAACGGCAGTCATTCATTCCTGGCTTATCTGGGGTATCTTGCCGGCTATCAGCATATTAATGACTGCATGGCTGACGACAACTATCGTCTGACCGCGCAGGCGTTAATGTTACGCGAGCAGGCGCCAACGCTGAAAGTCCAGGGGGTAGATTTACAGCGTTATGCCGATCAGTTGATTGCGCGTTACCGTAATCCGGCGCTGCGTCATCGTACCTGGCAGATTGCGATGGATGGCAGCCAGAAACTTCCGCAGCGTATGCTGGACTCCGTTCGCTGGCATCTTGCTAATCATAGCGATTTTGATTTGCTGGCGCTGGGCGTGGCGGGGTGGATGCGTTACGTTGGCGGCGTGGATGAGCAGGGCAAGGCCATCGACGTCAGCGATCCGCTATTGCCGGTTATTCAGCGCGCCGTGGCAAACAGTGAAGAAGGCGCCAGTCGTGTTAAGGCGCTGCTGGGAATGGCAGAAATTTTCGGCAACGATTTGCCGCAGGCGGCGCGGTTTACGCAAAAAGTGCAAGAAGCCTATGACAGTTTACTGACATATGGCGCGAAAGCGAGCGTGGCGAAATATGCCGAGCGGTTGAAGTAGCGCAACAGAGACCCGGTAGCATTATGCTACCGGGAAGGCCGGAGCGGTTCTTAGCGGCCAGTAGTATCAGTTCATGCCAAGACGAATCAGTTCGACTGGCGCGAATTTACCTTCACAACCTTCGACAATCACCGTTTTGCCGCGGCGAATTTGACCTGCATCCAGACCTTCGCTCTCAATGGCTTTGATAATCCCGGTATGACCTGTGCCGCTTATCATGACCCGGCTACCGGTAGTGATTGCGTTACGGTTACGATCGTATGTCATCATGGTGTTTTCTCCTTTCAAACTTACTGCCAAAGCCCGCAGGTTTCCCCGCATGACGGGCGACATATAAATACGCTTATCGTTGCGAATTTTTTTTGTTTTTGATCAAGCTCACGGCTTTTTAGGCGGGAATGTGCAGGGTGAGAAAGCGGAGAAGGCGTCTCACCCCGACGTTAAAGGGAGTTAGTCTTCGCTAAACCAGCCGCTGTTTTCCTGACGAATAAGCTGAACGGATTCGCTAATTTCCTGCAAATGCTGGGTCATTGCGCTCTCAACCGCATTGCCGTCACGATTTTCCAGCGCGGAGAAAATATCATGGTGCTGGCGCAACAACATCTCCGGCGGAGAAACATGATCCAGACTCATATAGCGAACCCGGTCGATTGTCGCTTTGATATTTTCAATGGTATCCCACGCTAACTGGCAATCGGCGATCTGCGCCAGCTTTTGGTGGAAATCGTCATCAAGCTGGAAAAAATCATCAATCTGTTTGCGCTCGATGGCAATATGTTGCAGGTGCAGGTTTTGCGCCAGTTGATAGCACTGGTTGTCGGTGATCATCGCCGCCGCACGGCGGACCACCGCGCATTCGATAGCCTGCCGAACAAAGCAGCCATTCTGTACCTGAGAAAGCGAAATCTTATTCACATAACTACCGCGCTGAGGGCGGATCTGAATCAACCCATTTTCCGCCAGCTTTATAAAAGCCTCGCGCACCGGTTGACGCGAAACGTTAAAACGGGTTGAGACCTCTTTTTCTGATAGCGGCGTGCCAGGCGGGATAAGACAATGCACGATATCACGCCGAAGAATACGGTAAATTTGCTGGTTGACAGGCTGTGTAGGGTTAAGCTGCGTTTCGACGGTCATTCATTCTTACTTTTTAGGCGGTTGACCCGGATACTCTACCACTTTTCCGTGGTGGTCTATACCTTTCATGTTTCTGGTTGCAGATACGTTTGCCAGGGATTACCCGGCCCGCAGACCGGGTATAACCCCTTAGCTACGGTGGACGCTGAGCCCTGCGAAGGATTGGGTAACAGGCATCATTTCAACGGTATTAATATTCACATGCGCGGGGAGTGTGGCCACCCACCATACCGCTTCGGTAATGTCTTCTGGCGTGAGCGCGGTGGTATTTTCGTAGGTTTTACCCGCTTTCTCATCGTCGCCTTTGAAACGGACGCTGGAAAACTCGGTACCGCCAACCAGACCCGGTTCAATGTCGGTCACGCGAACCGCCGTGCCGTGTAAATCCGTGCGCAAATTCAGGCTAAACTGGCGCACAAAGGCTTTCGTCGCGCCATAGACGTTGCCACCAGCATAAGGCCAACTGCCGGCGGTTGAACCGATGTTAATGATATGACCGCGATTACGTTCGACCATTCCTGGCAGCACGGCGCGGGTCATATAAATTAAGCCTTTATTATTAGTATCGATCATAGTTTCCCAGTCTTCTACGCTGGCTTTATGCGCCGGTTCAAGACCCAGCGCCAGACCGGCGTTATTGACCAGCACATCAATATCGCGCCACTGCGCAGGCAGAGAGGCCATCATCTCTTCGATGGCCGCGCGGTTGCGCACGTCCAGTTGGGCGGTCAATACGTTCTCGCCAAGCTCATCTTTTAACGCTTGCAGGCGTTCATGACGACGTCCCGTGGCAATGACTTTATGTCCATTCTCAACAAAACGGCGTGCAATGCACTCGCCAAACCCTGCGGTTGCTCCAGTTACTAAAACGATCATCACACAGTTCCTCAACGCTTTTTGTGTTGTATTACCATAGCACGCGGCGTTTATGAAAGGGTAATCCTGGTTAACACGGTTGCGGTCAGCATAGGGGGAAGCTTACTCTTATGATCAACCTATTTTCAGGAGTGAAAAATGTCGACGAATCCTTTGTTAGACCAGAGTATGTTGCCTTATCAGGCACCGCGTTTTGATCGGATCAAAGATTGCCATTATCGTCCTGCTTTTGATGAGGGCGTGCGGCAAAAACGCGTGGAAATCGAGGCCATCGTCAATCATCCGGCGGCCCCTGACTTTACGAATACGCTTCTGGCGCTGGAGCAAAGCGGGGCGCTTCTGTCACGCGTCACCAGCATTTTTTTCGCGATGACGGCCGCGCACACTAACGATGAACTCCAGCGGTTGGATGAGGCCTTTTCTGCCGAGCTGGCGGCGCTCTCCAACGATATTTATCTGAATAGCGCGTTATTCGCTCGCGTGGATGCCGTCTGGCAACAGCGTCACTCACTGGGGCTGGATGATGAGTCGCTACGGTTGGTCGATGTGATCCATCAGCGTTTTGTGTTGGCAGGCGCGCAGCTTGCCGAAGAGGATAAAGCGCAACTGAAGGTATTGAATACTGAATCCGCGACCTTAATGAGTCAGTTTAATCAGCGTCTGCTGGCGGCAAGTAAAGCGGGCGGGCTGGCGGTCGATGACGCGCATTGCCTGGCAGGATTAAGCCCGGAAGAAATGACCGTCGCTGCTGAAGCGGCGCGTGAAAAAGGCCTGGAGGAGCGCTGGTTCATTCCGCTCCTTAATACGACGCAACAGCCTGCGCTTGCTACGCTGCGCGATCGCCAGACTCGCGAAAATTTATTCGCAGCGTCATGGACTCGGGCGGAAAAAGGAGATGCCCACGATACCCGCGCTATCGTTCAGCGTCTGGTAGAGATTCGTCGCTGTCAGGCAAAACTGCTGGGTTTCCCCAATTATGCCGCATGGAAAATGGCCGATCAGATGGCGAAAACGCCGCAAGCCGCACTGAGCTTTATGCGTGGCATTGTGCCGCCAGCGCGTCAGCGTGTACTCAATGAACAGGCGGAAATTCAGAACGTCATTGATGGTGAGCAGGGCGGCTACACCGTTCAGGCCTGGGACTGGATGTTCTATGCCGAACAGGTACGGCGGGAAAAATATGCGTTAGATGAAGCGCAACTGAAGCCCTATTTTGCCTTAAATACGGTGTTGCAAGAGGGGGTTTTCTGGACCGCCAACCAACTATTCGGCATCACCTTCGTCGAGCGTTTTGACATTCCGGTGTATCACCCTGATGTTCGGGTGTGGGAGATTTTCGATTCCGATGGTGTCGGCATGGCGTTATTTTATGGCGACTTCTTCGCGCGGGACTCGAAAAGCGGCGGCGCGTGGATGGGGAATTTTGTCGAGCAATCCACACTCAATGAAACCCGGCCCGTTATATACAATGTATGTAACTATCAGAAACCGGTTGATGGGCAGCCTGCATTACTGCTTTGGGACGACGTTATTACGCTCTTCCATGAGTTTGGTCATACGTTACATGGTTTGTTTGCCGTTCAGCGCTATGCCACGCTTTCAGGTACCAATACGCCCCGCGACTTTGTCGAGTTTCCCTCCCAGATTAATGAGCATTGGGCGAGCCATCCACGCGTGTTCGAACGCTACGCGCGTCATGTCGACAGCGGTGAAAAAATGCCCGCTGATTTACAGGAAAAAATGCGCAAGGCGAGTTTATTTAATAAAGGTTACGATATGACTGAATTGCTCGGCGCCGCATTGCTGGATATGCGCTGGCATATGCTGGAGGAGAGCGTAGCAGAGCAGTCTGTCGCTGAGTTCGAGCAGCAGGCGCTGGCCGCCGAGCATCTTGATTTACCGGCAGTGCCGCCCCGCTATCGCAGCAGTTATTTTGCCCATATCTTCGGCGGCGGCTACGCAGCGGGATACTACGCCTACCTGTGGACGCAAATGTTAGCGGATGACGGTTATCAATGGTTTGTAGAGCAGGGCGGCCTGACGCGTGAAAACGGGCAGCGTTTTCGTGATGTTATCCTTTCCCGGGGGAATAGTACTGATTTAGAAACGCTTTATTCAGCCTGGCGTGGACATGAACCGCATATTGACCCCATGTTGCAATATCGTGGGCTCGATCGCTAAGCTGATACGGTTGTTCGGCATTGTCGAACAACCGCCTGAAAATGAATCCTGCACTTCTGATGACAGCCAGTTAAATTTATGGGGTTAAGTTGTCTGAATATAACGAGGGCGTGCATTCGGATTTTTCTACTTATTTTCCCGTGGTGGCTTGATTGCCAATGATTTATTACCGCTTCGCTGTTGACGTTTTCGAAAAATATATTTTTCGCTATGTGGCGGTATTATGTAAATAATGCAGAAATGAATTTGACACTGCGCACAGGGCGACTAGATTTAGAACTGTATCACATGATATGAGAAGACATATCATATTTAAAACGCAACATCATCATGAGGATTATATTATGGCAGAACATCGCGGCGGTTCCGGTAATTTTGCAGAAGATAAAGAGAAAGCCTCAGAAGCAGGTCGTAAAGGCGGCCAGCATAGCGGTGGGAACTTTAAAAACGACCCACA
Organism: Salmonella sp. 32120201201600049SM; assembly: GCF_017572835.1. Classification (NCBI taxonomy): domain Bacteria; kingdom Pseudomonadati; phylum Pseudomonadota; class Gammaproteobacteria; order Enterobacterales; family Enterobacteriaceae; genus Salmonella; species Salmonella sp. 32120201201600049SM. Next base: position 457,401 of record NZ_JAGESA010000001.1, read on the forward strand.
GCGTGCATCTGAAGCGGGTAAAAAAGGTGGCCAGAATAGCCACAGTGGCGGACGGAAATCCGGCAATTAATTTTACTCCTGATATTTCATAAATATATTCTGAAATATTGCACATACGATGCGGGCCATAGGCTCGCATTTTTTTATTCTGACCGGGAGTTATTCTGACCGGTCAGATGAAATTATTGTTTATGCTTTCTTCGTTAACAGAAAAAGCAATTCAGCGAGGGCGAAGCGTACGCATTTTTCCAATACTTCCTGACAATCTCCGTTGAAATGTTGTCGGCTTGTAAAAGTTGTATTGTTAATATTCCAGGCAAACCAAACGGTGCCCGCCGGCGTGCCATCTTCGCCGCCTTCCGGCCCGCCATAGCCGCTGATCGCTATGCTAATATTGACCTCAGCCTGATCCTTAGCGCCCTGTGCCATTTCAGTAACGACCGCTTCGCTGACGGCGGTATGTTCGGCAAGACTGTGGCGTTGTACGCGTAAGATTTTTGCTTTGGCTTCATCAGTAAAGGTGACATACCCCACACCGTAAAATGAGGGCGTATCTTCTGCTGCGCACAATGCTGAAGCCAGTTTCCCGCCAGTGCAGGATTCTGCAGTGGTCAGACGGAGTTTCTGGTTAACCAGTAAATCACCAAGTTTTTTTGTCAGGCTATCGACGGATTCGGCTTCATCAAGGGTGACAATATCGTGCTGTTCTAATCTCATCGTTTATTTTTCCGTTACAGAGACAAATGAAATATGTTCGTTCTTCTCAATTATGGCATATTTATTTTATGACATTGTCAGTGAATGATTATTTTATCCAGTTACCAACAAACCCGCTGTTGCATAACTTGCTTACTTTCTTGCGGCGATGACTGTCATTGATTATGCGTAAGGCCATTATCCTCAAAAAATAAAGCCGATTATTCTGAATTGCTATCCAGATGTTGATGCATATGACTTCAGCGATGTGGCAAGTTCTCTATTACGCCGTTACGCTTTCGCGCTCACCGGCGCTGATGTCGGTTGCATATTAATCCGGATGGGTTGATTTTATTGCTTAATATTCTGCGGGTAAATTCATGTTTGTAAAAACTAAAAATAGCGGCCAGACTTAATACGTCAAATAGACGTTATTAAGGAGAGAGCATGAAACTACAGGTGGCTGCATTTTTAAGTTTTCTGATAATGCCTTACGCGCTAGCGGATGATCAAGGGGGATTAAAAAAAGACGTGGCACCGCCGCCGCCTCATGCTATTGAGGATGGTTATCGTGGTACGGATGATGCAGAAAAAATGACCATCGAACAGGCAAAAACCCTGCATGATGGCGCGACCGTTTCGCTGCGCGGCAACCTTATTGATCATAAAGGCGACGATCGCTATGTATTTCGTGATAAGTCCGGCGAGATTAACGTGATAATTCCTTCCGCCGTATTTGATGGGCGGGAAGTTCAGCCGGATCAAATGATCAACATTAACGGTAGTCTGGACAAGAAAGCGAAGGAACCGCTTGTCCGCGTGAACCGATTGCAAAAATAACGCGCGCTAACCGGCAATATCCAGGTCAGCCATACGGGGCATGCGGCTGGCCTGATACCATGGGTCTTGTAAAAGCGCCTGGGGGACAAAAGGTCCCATAATGTCTTATTCAGGTCTGGTTGCGTATCGTTTAAGCTTCATTGATATTGACGGTGCTACAGTCGTTAGCGATCCGTTATCCTCGCAAGAATTTGCCCGGTAGCGTATAAGCAAAACACAAATCTATCCATGCAAGCATTTACCGCTGGTGAACCGGCGGTTTTTTTTGCCTGCCATCCAGACAAAAGCGGCCCCTTGCGCAACGATGCAGCAAGGGGCCGGCTCTGCGAGGGATTATCTCCGTTCATTAATCATCCCATTTGTGACTGAACCAGGCGGCCAGAAATCCGGAAAATAAAATAATTCCTAATACAACGATAAAAAGGTTAATACTGCCTAACATCTCGTTTCTCCTTATTTTAGTGTGCATCCTCTTTTTTAAAAAACCTCGTACAGACTATAGTACTAATTTATACTTAAGCAAAGTCTGAATTGCGTATTTATTTTACTGGAAGGGTAAAGCATTAGAATATTTTCGTCAGCGCCCAGGAATATTCCTGAATTACCGCAGTGACAGCAGATAATTAGCCTGCAATATATAGGGTTAACCCGGTGCGCCAGAAACTGCGCACATCACTGGCTGCAGATAATTAACAGGTAATAGCCTGTTGCGTAGGGGTAATCCGCATTCCTTTTAACATCAGTGCCCAGGCGAACACAATGGCGATTATCAGGACAACGAAAAGCGACCAGGCGGGAAGCGTCGTCAGGATGACGCCGCTGGCCAGCGGGTTTACCGCCGCACCCAGCCAGCCCAGCGATTGCGCTGAAAAATAGCTGGCTTTCATCCCGGCAGGCGCAATGTTGTCAATTAACATATATTCGCCGGGGGCATAAATAATTTCGCCAATCGTGAATACTGCCGCTGAAAGCCCCCAAAAAAACAGATTGTCGCCTGAAAAAATAAATCCGATGAGCCCGGCGATAAAAAAGACGGTGCCGGTCGTCATCATTGGTCGAATATTGACGGCGGTAAGTCGACGGCCCACGGCGTATTGCAAACTGACCACAATAACCGCATTAACCGGCAGGACGACGGCTACCACTTTTTCCGCGAAGCCGCTATCGGCAACGACCATAACGTACTGTGAAATACAGGACGCAAAGGCGCCCCCCACAAAGGAGGCCAGAAATGCCGAAAGCGTAAACCACAATAATGCTTTGTCGCGCAGCAGAACGGAGGGAGACCAGATAGCGGCATTTTTCCCCTCGCTGGCGGCAACCGAACGTGTCACCCATACCTGAATAAAGACCAGCGGAAATGCGGAACAGATAGCGGCAAGCCAGAAGGGTAAATTGATGCTTTGCATCACCAGCAGCGTGCCGAGCGGCGGGCCAACCGTCCAGCCGATATTGAGTACGGTATAGTTGAGCGAAAAAATCCGCGTTTTTGTTGTCGCGGTAAGGTTATCGGCGAACCAGGCCTTCAGGACGGTAGAAAAAACCGAATAGGCGCAGTTAATAAGCGCAAAAAGCAGGACAACCAGTACGACATTGTGCACCATTGGGATGGCGATAAATCCGCAGGCGAAGGCGATAATCGCGAGTAACATGTAGCGCTTTTTATCAAACTTGTCCGCCAGAATCCCAAAGCCAAGACTAAAGACGACGCCAATCGTTAACGCGCTGGTCAGCGCGTAGCCAATCAGATCCACGCCTAAACCGTACTGACGGTTAAGATAGATGGTCATAAAGGGGAGCGTGGCCCCGCGTCCAATTGTCAATAACAGCGATGAGGCGAGTAGAGCCAACGTCGAACGTCTCAATACTGGATTCATTTTTCCTGCCTGAAATGGAGGTTACGTATCGGGACGTTTTAATCTACCGTGCCCGCAAAAGCATGATGTCTATACGCTATAGCGTAGTCTTAACATACCATAACGCAGGATTTTGCCCATCGTGTGTTGTTCAATGCCATGCTCACGGTAAAAAGAAAAGTCCTGTTATGGCGCACTGATTTCCGATAACTTACCTTTTTACAAAATTTTAATAATGACAGGGGCCGATGATGTCGCGTAAAGACGGTTTTTTGGCGTTACTGGTGGTTGTCGTATGGGGGCTCAATTTTGTTGTCATCAAAGTCGGCCTGCACCATATGCCGCCATTATTGCTGGCAGGATTACGATTTTTACTGGTGGCGTTTCCGGCAATTTTCTTTGTCGCCCGGCCTAAAGTCCCGCTTACGCTGTTGCTGGGCTATGGCCTGACGATAAGCTTTGGGCAGTTCGCCTTTCTCTTTTGCGCGATAAAGTTTGGTATGCCCGCAGGACTGGCGTCGTTGGTATTACAGGCGCAGGCCTTTTTTACCATGGCATTGGGGGCGTTTGTTTTTAGCGAGCGGTTACAACGTAAGCAGTTAGCGGGGATCGCCCTGGCGATTATAGGTGTACTGGTATTGATTGAAGCCAGTCTCAACGGACAGCATATAGCGATGTCGGGATTTATGCTGACTCTGGCGGCGGCATTTAGCTGGGCCTGCGGCAATATCTTTAATAAAAAAATTATGCAACATAGTCCGCGCCCGGCGGTGATGTCGCTGGTGGTCTGGAGCGCGCTGATCCCGATCCTGCCGTTCCTGCTGTCATCGCTGCTACTGGAGGGGGCGGATCACATTACGCAAAGCCTTATTACCATCGATATGACGACGATATTGTCGCTGCTTTATCTGGCTTTTGTCGCCACTATACTTGGCTACGGCATCTGGGGCGCGTTACTGGGGCGCTATGAGACCTGGCGCGTGGCGCCGTTATCATTGCTGGTGCCGGTAGTCGGGCTGGCGAGCGCCGCGGTGTTACTCGGGGAAACGTTGACTGGGATGCAGCTTGCGGGCGCAGTACTGATTATGGCTGGACTCTATATCAATGTGTTTGGATTTCGTGTGCGCCGTACTGCGCGCGTCAGGGGATGAGGCATTATGTTACTAAGAAGACAAACGCTAATTTCAGACCATGCCGCGAGGTAATAGCGGCGGACTTGTCATCGCCAGATGGTACTAAAAAAATGCCCCGCAAAACGGGGCAAAGAGGTTAAAGGTGTTGGTCGTTATAATAGGGCACGCCTAATTCATCTGACTTATCGCTGTTCACGCTCACGGGGTGAAGGTCATTTGGCGGATCGCCCACACAGGGCAGAAGCATCACATCGCGGCTATTTTGCGCCACAGGTAACAAAGTTTGTTCTGCAATGCCATATCCGGAGGCGATAAGTAATAGACCCGGCAGGGCGGGAAACAGCATTTTCATAGTGCTCTTCGCGTGGCGCATAAACAAACTAGTAGTTGCCATGGTTCAGCGGCAGCATATACCGTGATTCGCCATGCATATTGGTGATCCGGTATTTGTGTGGCGGCACATCAAAGTAGTTTTTGAACGTCCGGGTCAATGTTTGCTGTGACTCAAAGCCATAGCGTTCCGCCAGATAGAGAATGGGCTCGTTGCTCTCTTTTAATTTTTGCGCGATTTCCGTCATCTTACGGCTGCGGATGTATTGACCTAATGAATGACCGGTCTCTTTTTTAAACATCCGTTGCAGGTGCCATTTGGAATATCCTGAACGCTCAGACACTTTTTCCAGTGAGAGCGGCGACTCCAGGTTATCCTCGATCCAGTCCAAAATGCTATGAATAGTAATAGCGTCAGTGTTGCGTCTGGACATCGTCATACCTCTTTTTTGTCTACGGCAGAATTTTCTTGAGCAAATACTCAAGCGTTGCCACTTCGTCCGCCGTTAAGTTTTTTGTTAATTCCTGATGCAGGTCTTGCCCTGGTCGTTGATGACATTGCTCACAAATTGCCGCGCCGTCCGGCGTTAGCTTCACCAGTACGCCGCGTTTGTCATTAGGATTTGGCAGTCTTTCGATCCAGCCTTTGCACAGCAGGCGGTCGAGCATCCGCGTCAATGCGCCGAGATCGACAGACAGCACTTTTTTAAGTTCAACCGGGGTAATACATCCCGCGCAGCGTATCGAGCACAGCACTTTAAACTGTGTTGCGGTGATATCCAGCGGGGATAAATAGTTATTTAACAGGCGATCTTTTTTTTGATTTACCATGTAGATCAAGCGACCCAGCGGAATGATTTCATTGAACAGATCACTGGTGCTTTTCAAAATGGTTGCCCCGGCAAGTAATTAATTTCGTCAGATACTATTGCCCAGGCAAGTATAAGTCAACTAAATGAATTGGCCGATGCCACGATTTGCTAAAAGGCGTCCGGGGTATTGTGCTGTGATAACTTGTAACTAATTGATAATTACAGGTTATAGGTTGTAGAGGATATTAACTTGCACACTGGCGAAATGGCGCGCCTGGGCAATTTCACTTTATACTTCCGGTTCATGAAACGCTGATGGGTAAGAGATAGTATTATGATGGATTTGTTTAAAGCGATTGGATTGGGGCTGGTCGTACTGCTCCCGTTAGCCAATCCGCTAACCACCGTGGCGCTGTTTCTTGGCCTTGCGGGCAATATGAATAGTGCGGAACGCAACCGGCAGTCCTATATGGCTTCGGTTTATGTCTTCGCTATTATGATGGTGGCGTACTACGCCGGGCAGTTAGTTATGAACACCTTCGGTATTTCGATTCCAGGGCTACGGATCGCCGGGGGGTTAATCGTGGCGTTTATCGGCTTCAGAATGCTTTTCCCGCAGCAGAAGGCGCATGAGTCGCCGGAAGCGAAAAGCAAATCGGAGGAGCTGGCAGACGAACCGACTGCCAATATTGCGTTTGTTCCACTGGCTATGCCAAGCACCGCAGGACCGGGGACCATCGCAATGATCATCAGTTCCGCTTCCACGGTGCGTCATGGCGGCGAGTTTCCCGACTGGGTCATTATGGTCGCGCCGCCGATTATTTTTCTTGCCGTGGCGGTGATCCTGTGGGGATGCTTACGCAGTTCTGGCGCTATTATGCGGCTGGTGGGTAAAGGGGGGATTGAAGCGATCTCCCGCTTAATGGGATTCCTGCTGGTGTGTATGGGCGTGCAATTTATTATCAACGGCGTGTTGGAAATTATTAAAACGTACCACTAAGGCGCATTTTTCGTCTGCCGGAAACCTGTTCCCGGCAGACGAATGTCTTAATGCGGTTGTTCTTCCAGCGTCACTGGCCATTTGCGGAATATGAGCACAGCCCATACCAGCGCGGCACAGGCGGGTATGGCGCCAATATAGCCGATGGCCGACATTGACCAGTGCAAACTCACCTGATTGCCTACCAGCGCGCCAGCGCCAATACCAATATTAAAGATGCCTGAAAATAGCGCCATTGCGACATCGGTCGCGTCCGGGGCCAGCGCCAGTACTTTCACCTGCATACCGAGCCCTATCACCATAATCGCGATGCCCCAGAAAATGCTCAGTATGGCCAGATGCGCTTCGCTATCCGCCGCAGGCAGCAGCAGAAGCAAACAGACAACCAGCAGGGCAATAGCGATACTGACGAGCGACGAGGCATGGCGATTACCCAGTTTACCAAACACGAGGCTGCCGATGATCCCGGCGCCGCCGAGGATCAGTAACAGGACGGTAGCAAAATTCGCACTGAGCCCGGCGACATTCTGAACGAACGGTTCAATATAGCTATAAGCTGTGTAATGCGCAGTCACCACAACGACGGTCAGTACATAGAGGCTCATCAGCGCCGGGCGTCGGAATAGCAAAGGTAAACTTTTTAGTGAGCCGGAATGCTCGCTCGGCAATTTCGGTAGAAGCTTAATCAGACATAGCAGCGTAATTAATGCGCCCATGCCGATGGCAAAAAAGGTGGTGCGCCAGCCAAAATACTGACCAACAACGCGACCTATGGGCAGCCCAAGCACCATGGCCAACGCGGTGCCGGTCGCTATCAGACTTAATGCCTGCGCGCGTTTCCCGGCAGGGGCCAGGCGGATCGCCAGCGAGGCGGTTATCGACCAGAAAATAGCGTGGGCGAAAGCGATACCAATACGGCTAATGACCAGCACGGTAAAGTTCCATGCCAGAAAGGAGAGCACATGGCTGGCAATAAACAAAACAAACAGACAAATGAGTAGCTTACGGCGCTCCATTTGACTGGTAAGAAGCATAAAAGGCAGCGACATGACGGCAACTACCCAGGCGTAAATGGTTAGCATGATGCCGACCTGCGCGGTTTGCATATGAAAGCTTTCAGCAATGTCTGATAGCAAACCAACCGGCACAAATTCTGTGGTATTGAAAATAAAAGCGGCAATAGCAAGCGTAACTACCCGTAGCCACGCGACCTTGCGGGAAACTGGATTGATTGTCATAAAAATATTTCGGGTTAGTTGCGAGAAGGTGAGACCGCGATCTTAAAACGTTTACTGGCGAAAAGACAATCATTTTGTGACCTGCTTCTCATTTACTTCGCAGGCCGTTTCGTCTTCAGTCGACGCTCGCCAGTTGGGCGTTAAGTAACTCGATAAAGGCCTCAAGCTGACGCGTCATCGCCCCGCGCCGCCACATTAGCCATGTGTTAAGCCAGCGCCACTTCTCCGCCAACGGCCAGGCTTCCACCTGATGATGTCCTGGCATACTGTTGAGCATACTTGCTGGCATCAGCGCAATACCTGCGCCGGCAATTACGCACGCCAACATTCCATGATATGACTCCATTTCGTGAATCGTACCGGGGGTCGCGCCATCGGCATGAAACCAGCTTTCGAAATGCCGTCGGTAAGAACAGTTGGCGCGAAAAGCATAGATGTTATAACCATTCACCTCGCTGGCCCGCGAAACGACGGAATGGCCGTGTGGCGCGACGATCATCATCTCTTCCTGGTAAGCCGGTATACCTTCCAGCCCCGGATGCATTAGCGGGCCATCAATAAAGGCGGCGTTCAGCTTTCCCTCGAGCACGCCATCCAGCATGGCGCCGGAAGGACCGGTCGTTAACGCGAACTGAATTTTAGGGTAACGCTGGTTATAACCCGCCAGCAGCGCGGGGATACGTACGGCGGCAGTACTTTCTAACGCGCCGAGTGAAAACAGTCCTTGCGGTTCCTCTCCGGCAACCACCATGCGGGCTTCATCGACCAGCGCCAGGATCTGCTGGCTGTAACGTAAAAAGTTATGCCCGGCTGGTGACAGCCTGAGTCGCTGGTTTTCGCGAATAAACAGAGAGACGCCCAGGTCGGCTTCAAGCTGACGGATACGCGTGGTCAGGTTGGACGGAACGCGGTGCACTTTTGCCGCCGCCTGCGTAATGCTGCCCGTCAGAGCGACAGCGTTAAACATTTCCAGTTGCGTCAGGTCCATGGTTTTCTCAATTCGTGAATAGTCTGGTTAATATTATTCATTTTTCAGAAAGGGTAAAGGGCGTCATGATGGTACAACTCCCCTGATAACGAGAGAAAGAACATGACCATGATGACTGCAACACAGGCGTTATCCGTGAATCCTGCGACCGGCCAGACGCTGGCGGCAATGCCCTGGGCTAACGCGCAAGAGATTGAACATGCGCTGAGTCTGGCGGCGAGCGGTTTCAAAAAGTGGAAAATGACATCGGTAGCGCAACGGGCGCAAACATTACGCGATATTGGTCAGGCGCTTCGCGCTCATGCAGAAGAGATGGCGCAATGTATTACGCGTGAAATGGGTAAACCCATAAAGCAGGCGCGTGCGGAAGTGACGAAATCCGCCGCGTTATGCGACTGGTATGCGGAACATGGCCCGGCAATGCTGAATCCTGAGCCTACGTTGGTAGAAAATCAGCAGGCGGTGATTGAATACCGTCCGCTGGGCGTCATTCTGGCGATAATGCCGTGGAATTTTCCTTTATGGCAGGTGTTACGCGGGGCAGTGCCGATACTGTTGGCGGGGAATAGCTACTTGTTAAAACATGCGCCCAATGTCACGGGTTGCGCGCAGATGATAGCCCGAATCTTGACGGAAGCCGGTACTCCCGCTGGCGTCTATGGATGGGTGAACGCCAATAATGAGGGCGTGAGTCAGATGATTAACGATCCGCGAATCGCGGCGGTGACGGTGACCGGTAGCGTGCGCGCCGGCGCGGCGATTGGCGCTCAGGCTGGGGCGGCGCTGAAAAAGTGCGTACTGGAACTGGGTGGCTCGGATCCGTTTATTGTACTCAATGATGCCGATCTTGAGCTGGCGGTAAAAGCTGCGGTTGCTGGACGCTATCAAAACACCGGACAAGTCTGCGCCGCCGCCAAACGTTTTATTGTCGAAGAGGGCATTGCGCAGGCGTTTACCGATCGCTTTGTGGCGGCTGCCGCAGCATTAAAGATAGGTGATCCTCTGGTTGAAGAGAATGACCTGGGGCCGATGGCGCGCTTTGATTTGCGTGATGAACTCCATCAACAGGTGCAGGCTTCCGTCGCCGAAGGCGCACGGCTACTGTTGGGCGGCGAGAAAATCGCCGGGGAGGGCAACTATTATGCCGCGACCGTTCTGGCGGATGTCACACCTGACATGACTGCATTTCGTCAGGAGCTTTTTGGGCCTGTTGCCGCCATTACCGTTGCAAAAGATGCGGCGCACGCCCTCGTGCTGGCGAATGACAGTGAGTTTGGCCTGTCGGCGACGATCTTTACCGCCGACGATACGCTGGCCGCGGAGATGGCGGCGCGTCTTGAGTGCGGTGGGGTATTCATTAATGGTTACAGCGCCAGCGATGCGCGTGTGGCATTCGGCGGGGTGAAGAAAAGCGGCTTCGGTCGCGAGCTTTCGCACTTTGGTTTACACGAATTTTGTAATGTGCAGACCGTCTGGAAGAACCGCGTCTAATCGCCCTGACGTCGCGTGGCGCCCTCTGCTATACTCGCAGGCCTTTTCAGACCTGCGAGCAAGGAGCATGTTGTGGCCAGGGCCATGGATAATGCAATTTTAGAGACGATTTTACAGCGCGTTCGCCCCCTCATTGGCCAGGGCAAAGTCGCTGACTATATTCCGGCATTAGCGTCCGTCGAGGGTTCAAAGCTGGGGATAGCGATTTGTACCGTGGACGGGCAGCATTATCAGGCGGGCGATGCGCACGAACGCTTCTCTATTCAGTCTATTTCGAAAGTGCTCAGTCTGGTGGTGGCGATGCGTCATTATCCGGAAGAGGAGATCTGGCAGCGCGTCGGAAAAGATCCTTCCGGCTCGCCGTTCAATTCGTTGGTTCAGTTAGAGATGGAACAAGGCATCCCGCGTAATCCATTTATTAATGCGGGCGCGCTGGTGGTATGCGACATGTTGCAAGGCCGGCTTAGCGCGCCGCGTCAGCGGATGCTGGAAGTTGTGCGCGCGCTTTGCGGCGTATCGGATATTACGTATGACGCTACGGTCGCGCGCTCTGAATTTGAGCATTCCGCCCGTAACGCCGCTATTGCCTGGCTGATGAAATCATTCGGTAATTTTCATCATGATGTGCCTACCGTGTTGCAAAATTACTTTCACTACTGTGCGTTGAAAATGAGCTGCATGGAACTGGCGAGGACGTTTGTCTTTCTGGCGAATCAGGGCGAGGCGTTTCATCTCGACGAGCCGGTAGTGACCCCCATGCAGGCCCGGCAGATTAATGCGCTAATGGCGACCAGCGGGATGTATCAGAATGCCGGCGAGTTTGCCTGGCGGGTGGGATTGCCCGCTAAATCCGGCGTGGGCGGCGGTATTGTCGCCATAGTGCCGCATGAAATGGCGATTGCCGTCTGGAGTCCGGAGCTGGATCCTGCGGGAAACTCTCTGGCAGGTATCGCCGCGCTTGAGCAATTAACACAAACGTTAGGACGTTCGGTATACTGATGAATGCGCTTGAACCGCTCTTTGCCCGCCTGGCGCGATCGACATTTCGTTCGCGTTTTCGTCTCGGGATAAAAGAAAGACAATATTGCTGGGATAAAGGCGCGGAGGTGATTGATAAACACGCCGCCGATTTTATCGCCCAGCGACTGGCGCCAGCTCACCCGGCGAATGATGGTAAGCAAACGCCGATGCGGGGCCATCCGGTATTTATCGCGCAACATGCGACGGCAACCTGCTGTCGCGGGTGCCTGGCGAAGTGGCACCAGATACCTCAGGGAGAACCGCTGAGTAAAGCGCAGCAACAGTATATTGTCAGCGTTATCCATTACTGGCTGGTCATACAAATGAATCAGCGGTAGAGCAGCGCGTCGTTGCTGACGCTTTCCCCGATAAAACACCCTATACCACTGATAGCAGCCGTTGACCGTCATATATCTCATGTGCTGAAGTGTCTTTTTAGTTACAACATACATTTGGTTGTTTTTTTTCAACGCCTGTCAGCACTGTGCAAAAAAATGTTCTACAGGGCAGGGAACCCGTGTATCGCCAGAAGCTTGCAACCTTGATCTGGATCACGTTTAATGACAGTGCTTTTTTACCTGCTGAAGATAATCATGATCGTTAGACCACAACAGCACTGGATTCGCCTGATATTTGTCTGGCATGGTTCCGTGTTATCTAAAATCTTTTCACGACTACTCCTTAACTTTCTTCTTTCTATCGCCGTTATTATCATGCTGCCCTGGTACACAATGCTGGGTATTAAGTTTACCCTTGCGCCGTTTAGCATACTGGGCGTCGCTATCGCCATTTTTCTGGGGTTTCGCAATAATGCCTGTTATGCGCGTTACGTCGAAGCCCGACATTTGTGGGGGCAGTTGATGATCGCTTCACGCTCAATACTGCGTGAGGTGAAAACAACCTTACCTGATGAACGCGGTATCGAGGATTTTGTTCGGTTACAAATCGCTTTTGCCCACTGTTTGCGTATGACATTGCGTCGACAGCCTCAAACGCAAGTTCTGGGAAACTATCTTGACCAGGGCGCGTTACAGAAAGTTGTCGCTTCCCATTCGCCCGCTAATCGTATCTTATTGCTGATGGGAGAGTGGCTGGCGATTCGCCGCCGCAGCGGAAAGCTTTCCGATATTTTATTTCATAGCCTCAACAACCGTTTAAATGATATGTCGTCAGTGTTGGCCGGCTGTGAACGCATCGCCAACACGCCGGTGCCTTTTGCCTATACGTTAATTTTGCATCGTACGGTTTATCTTTTCTGCATTATGTTGCCATTTGCACTGGTGGTTGATCTGCACTATATGACGCCGTTTATTTCGGTGCTTATTTCTTATACGTTTATCGCGCTGGATGCGTTAGCGGAAGAGTTGGAAGATCCGTTCGGTACTGAAAATAATGATTTACCGCTGGATGCGATATGCAATGCGATAGAAATCGATTTACTGCAAATGAATGATGAAAGGGATATTCCGGCAAAACGGATACCGGATAAGCACTATCAACTGACCTGAGATCGTCTTAACTGGCGCAGAATGTTCATCTGCGCCATAACCTGAAGAGCAAAGCTTAATAGCCTTCTCCAACGCCGGTTTTGGCTGGACCGGAGTAGTGGACATGAACGATTCGCCATCCTGTGTTTGGTATCTTCGCCCACACCTGGCTTTCGCGGCCTGTCGTGTGTTGAGTCTGCCCATTATCACGGCGTACCGCGGTAAAATGCCAGTCGAACTCTGCAACGGCGGCATTGCCATACACATGAATAGCAGGGGGAGCGTCCAGTTTTAATGTGCGTTTACTGAAAGTTTTACCCATAGTGGTGCCATAAAAATTTTCAGCGATCTGCGACCATCCGCGTTCGTGACCGCGTGGATGAATGAAACTGGTTTCCGGTGAAACATAAAAGAGCTGCTTGCCTAACGTTGGGTCTGCCTTATCTATTGAATAAAGGTAACGGTTAATGCCTTCTGTAATTTCTTGTTTAACGGTCGACGTAGCTTCATTTTGTGCGGCGGTTGGCGTTGCCGCTGATGCCGATGACACCATCAGAGTTAACGTTATCGCGGCGGCCGAAAACAATAGTGACGTTTTTTGCATAATAGTTATACCCATATGGTCTGTTTTTGAGACGCTTTATCTTTCCTGTTACGTTCACTTTTATACTAAAGGAGCATGGCTCACGAACAATAAAAAACATCCTTCTATAAAATTACCCCGAAAAGGGAGTAGTGCAATTAAGAATATCGTATTTGTTTGTAACGGCATGACTCAAAATATCAACATTTAGAGTTTCAGTATTGTTGTTGTCCATTGACTTACTTTTATGTTTATTACCGCTGGTAAATAGTTAATCTTATGAATAGTGATATGCAAATGATCGTTTGCGCTATGTGATAATTAACTATGGTAAAAATACACGAAGCGAAGAAGTGCTATTTCAGTAGTACTGATATTTTCATAACGCTAATTTAAAAATAAATGTAAACGTAACAAATTATACACAAAAATAAGAAGGGCTGTGGCCTCAACTGACTTGATTATGATTCCGTCTTAACGAATGTCAGCCGAGTGTTCAGTGCCATTCTCGCCCTGGCATCCCCGACCGTAAGCCTGTTCTCTACTGGTAACCCCCTTGTTATTACAGCAGAAAACAGGGCATATCATTGATGTAGTCATGCTTAACTTGCATTTTAACATCACTAATACATAGCAAGCTAATATTACACTTTGAAACTTAACGCACGGTAATTGTTAGTGATATTGTCCTGGACAGTTCCGCGAGCAGGTTTTGCGGAAAGTCCAAAAATAAGACAAATAAGGCATATAAAATGAAAAAAGTAGTGGTGTTATCTGCGGTAGCCGCAGCCGTAATGATGGCTGGAGCCGCCAACGCAGCAGAAATCTATAACAAGGATGGCAATAAACTGGATTTGTATGGCAAGGTCGACGGCCTGCATTATTTTTCCAGTAATCATAGTACGGATGGCGATCAATCTTATATCCGTATGGGTATTAAAGGCGAAACTCAAATTACCGATCAACTAACCGGTTTTGGACAGTGGGAGTATCAGGTCAACGCCAATCGTCCGGAAGATGGTGACTCCAGCGGTTCCCCGCAAAGCTGGACGCGTCTCGGTTTTGCTGGTTTGGCATTTGCCGATATGGGGTCTGTTGATTATGGTCGTAACTATGGCGTGTTATACGACATCGGTTCATGGACTGACGTACTGCCTGAATTTGGTAATGATTCGTATGAAGCTTCCGATAATTTTATGACCGGACGCGCGAATGGCGTTCTGACTTATCGCAATAATGATTTCTTTGGTCTGGTTGATGGTCTGAATATTGCGTTGCAGTATCAGGGTAAAAATGACGGCCTGTCGAAAGAAGGCGATCCTTTAAGTAATAATGCCAGAAAAAGTATCGCGTACCAGAATGGCGATGGTTTCGGGGCATCAGCGACATATGATTTGGGCATGGGGGTGAGCCTGGGGGCAGCCTATACCAGTTCCAAACGCACGCTTGATCAGATGACGCAAGATAAATACGACAATGGCGACCGCGCTGAAGCCTGGACTGGCGGCGTGAAGTATGATGCCAATAATATTTACCTGGCGGCAAACTATACCCGTACTTATGATATGACCTATATGGGCGATACATTGGGCGGCTTTGCACATAAAACCGATAACTGGGAAATGGTAGGGCAATATCAATTTGATAATGGCTTACGCCCGTCACTGGCGTTCCTGCAATCCAGAGCCAATGATGTTAATGGACTGGGTTCGTTCGACCTTGTGAAATATATTGATGTGGGTTCCTATTACTACTTCAATAAAAATATGTCCGCGTATGTTGACTACAAAATCAATCTGCTAAAAGATGGCAACCCATCGAATCCTAATACAGACAACACCGTGGCGCTCGGCTTAGTCTACGAGTTTTGATAAAACTTGCTGATTAAGACAGTTTAGGGATACCCTCCTTTTCCCAAAACTGGGTCACTGCTTAACCTTTATTATTGTTAATTTATTCTTTTATTATTTCAGGACGCTTCTGGCGTCCTTTTTTATTGACTATTCGTTGACTATTCGACTTCGATCTCGCGAATGCGCATTCTGCTACTGTCATCTATCTGCACTTTGCCTGAATGACAAAAGGGGCAACAGAGTGTGGATGTTTGAGAGGTGAAGGGTTGATTACAGGACAGACACCAACCTTGCGCCGGTGCGATAGTAATGTGGAAACGCGCATTGTCAGCAAGGGTATGACGAGCGGCGACGTCCAGGCCAAAATGCAGCGCCGGCACCTCAACACAGGCCATAACGCCAATCTCCAGCCAGACTTGCTTTACCTTGCTGAACTGGTGATTTACTGCCTGCTCCTCCAGCAATTCGATAATATTTTGCGCCAGGGCTAATTCATGCATGGGCCAGCTCCTTCATTCAACAATATTTACGGCGACACAAGGATCAATTACCTGTAACTGTTGCGACCACAATGAGAGTGGAATAGTGGCCAGTTCGCGAGCAATGACGCCGTCAGATTGGGCGTGACGTGTGGTAGGCGAGATAATACGGTAATCAAGAATATTGCCTGACGTCGTCAGTCTGGCCTGATGAACTAACCATCCTCGCGCGGTTTCCACTACCGCTATTTTCCATTCGCCATCATCAAAACGATTCCAGCGCAGGGTAGGAAGGGCGCTCAAACTTCGGGCGAGCGTAATGCAGCGGGCCAGCAGACGTAGCGCAGTCGTTTTTCCGCTAAGACAACAGGCTGACAGTAGCGGATATTCGATAGCCAGAGGCGAGACATCCAGGGGACCATGGGTTATTAACGTATGGTCCGGGGACGACGCCATCGGTAGTGTAGGTGTAATGATATTCTGTACTGCCGCCAGCCAGCGGGCGGTTTCAGAACGCTCTTGCAAAAACCAGGCTTCCCAGCCCTTTACGCCAGCGGCAAGCCAGGTCTGAGGATCATCGTCAAAAAAGATTGTGCTTGCCAGCGGGGATAACTCTCCGCGACGTAACAACGCCCATTCTTCAGCGGTTGCCTGTCGGTGGCTAAACAGGGGGAGCCAGTCGGTCAACGCGCGACGGAGCGTTTCTCGCGCCAGCTCCTGTTGTGCGGCCTGCATATCTGGCTTCTCTTCAGGAAACAACAGTAAAGCCGCCGCTACGCTGTGCGCCTGAGCGCACAACGTAAACAAACGTGAAATAAGCGTTTTTGCGTACACCGGTGTTGCGCCCTGTAACAAACGACCGATCGGCGCCTCCTGCCAGATAATCCGTAGCGGGTGAGAATAGACGGTCAATCTTTGCACGAATTATTACCTTCATCGATCACCATAAACCCGGACTTACTGGTTTCGCAAACCGGACAGCACCAGTAATCAGGTAACTGGTTGAAGGGCACGCCGGGTGGAATTTGCCATACATCATCGCCCAGCGCAGGGTCGTAAACCCACCAACATACTTTGCACTCCATGCGCACCACTGGCTCATTTTCTGTGACCGGGTATTCTTTCAACCATTCCAACGTATTTTTTAGCCCCGCGTAGGCATCTTCGATATCGTCGATGCCTGCAACGGCGATATCAGGAATGTCCGCTATCTCAATCATATCTTGCAGTAATGTGTTCATATCATTGAAATAATTGACGCGCCATACGCCGGGAAAATGCGTGCTTACAATCCGGCATTTACCATATCCGCGTGAAAAAATAGCGCTACACCCTTCGCCTAAAAAATGATCCAGATACTCGCGATCGGCATCGTTTACTGGCAATAGCGTTAAGTTAATGATATGCGGCTCTTTTACCGGCTGTTTTACGCGCTCGGCTATTTCATGCGCGATAAAGGCGCCATTCATCAATCCCGCCGGTTGCGGCGGCAATTCTGGCGTAATCGGCGGCTGCGGATGCGTCTGCCAGATGCTCTCCGGGATCGGGCCAATGATAATTTCATCGGCAACCCGTTGCTGGTCAGCGTTATATTCACGTACACGCCAGACGCCCGTAAAAACCGTCTCCTGAATACGCTGTTCTTTTCCATCGGATAATAGTACCCGGGCGGAGATTTCACCTTCGCCGAGCAGTTGATCCAACAAACCGCTATTCTGTTGCTCAGTGGCATTCAGCTTATAGCTCAGGGGAAAGGGGAGAGTTGCCACCGGGTTATCCATATCGCGAATAAGCGTAGTCAGGATGTGTCTGGCTACACGAAACTCAGCGGGCAGCGCCTGTTCCGGTAAAACCGGCGTCAGTGGGAGATTAATGCCGGCGGGGATAGGAAGAAAGTTAAAGTCTTCCTCTTCTGGCTGCGAGCCTGGTCCGGCAATATTAACGACTGGAATAGTTCTGGAATGATTCACGTGTGTTACCTTTCATTCTATTGCGTAATAACGGGAATATCCTGACGATAGCCCGGTGTGGTCAGCAATGCGGCCACCCGCTGAGAGTATTCTTGCCAGCTATATAATCCCGCCAGACTGCCGACAAAACGGTGCTGGCGAAAGAAAAGCAGCGCCGGATATTTCAGAATGCGATACTCCCGGGCGATCAGTTCACTCTGTTCGCTATCCGCAAATGCCGCGGTATAAGACGTCGCCGGAAATTGCTTGAGGATCTCCGGGATAATGACCCAACTGTCGGCGACTTCCGGATGTTTGTTGGGGTCGCTTTGCAGCAAAACCAGCAGAGTCGGATGCGCATTAATCAACGACGGGAGCGTTTGCGCATCGGTAACCAGAAAGCCTTTATCCGCCAGTGGACAAACAGGATTTTGGGGTGAGATAGTCATTTTTTTAAATGCTCCGGTAATTCAGGCGTGCGAGATAATAAATCGGCAAAACCGGTCAGCGGATCGCTTTGCGTGAGCATGGCCTGTTCCAGTGAGTCCAGCGCCGCCAGTACCTCAGCGGCTTCCGCTTCGTCCATTTCTCGTCGTGCTGTGCCGCCAAATGTCAGCAGCCATGCGCCTGCTAAGGGGGGAGCCACAAGCCGAATATCAACGTCGATAAGCTCGCCGTGTCGGTCGCGGCATTTGGCGAACCACTGACCGGGTGAAATAACCTGCACAGGAACGCCAATACACATTATGATTTCTCTCTCTGTAGCACCCGAATATCGCCGACCCGGCAAGCGCTTTGCGCATCTGGGCGTTCATCTTCGTAGCGTTCCATACACAGGCTGTAATGATTGAGTCTTTCAGTGGGCAAGGCCGCTGAAGAGGCGGTGATACCCCATTGCGCCAGCACTTCCTGCGCGAGATAGACCGCAGGCATCAGTTGCGCCTTTACCTGCGGCGTAAGACTCCCGCCATAGTCATCCAGACATTCCGGCTGCACGCCAATCAGCACAATCTCCGATAACTGGCCGCCGGTTAATTGCAGCAATGCCAGCACTTCAGAAAAACTGGTCTGATGTAAACTGAGTTTTTTCGCCGTCAGATAGGCGGGAACCTGTTCATCACGAAACATCGCCAGCGAACCTGGCGCCATACCAAAATCGATAGCATCCATGATTAACAGTTTTTCTGTCTGTTGCAGCCAGGGCAGCAGCGCCAGCCCCTGCGTACCGCCATCAACAACGTCAACTTTCTCGTTATCGGCATACTGTTCAAACAGCTTTTCCGCCGCTCTGACGCCAAACCCTTCATCTGCCCAAAGCAGGTTGCCAAGCCCTAAGATTGTTACTTCTGCCATTGTTATCACCTGAACCAGCGCCAGCCGCTTATCATGACGGAAATCACGCTTTGTCGGCTCATAATGTCTTCACGGATAGCGGTATAAACATGCGCAATGACGAAGGCGATAATGAACCACATGCCCAGCCGGTGCCAGAAATGCAGCGCGAGGCTATCGTTGCCAGTCAGGCGAATCATCCAGCCAAACCATTGATACGCCCAACTGTCTGTTCCAAGCCCTTCGCCATAGAGCGCAAAGCCGCTACACACCATCAGTACGGACATCCAGAAATAGAACATTACCGCCAGTCCCGCTACCGGATTATGTCCATAGTAACGATGGGCCTCTTTTTCGAGGAAAAAATACCAGCGGATTTCGCTGATAACGCCTTTACGCCAGGCGCGGCGCCAGAACGGAACCAGAAACATCTCCCTGGCGTACTCATTGCCGACACATGCCCAGTAAATACGAAACAGCAGCGCGACAGTAAAAATATACGCCGTGGTAAAATGGATCAGTCGTATCCAGCCCATCCAAAACATAAAGGTCGCTTCACCTTGAATCGATGGCAGGGGGCGGCCAATGAAATATCCTGTAACAGCCAGGACGACAATGGATAACGCCGTGATCCAGTGCCATAAACGGACCGGCGCTTCATAGATATAGTACCCCTGGCTGGTTATTTCTTTGAGATGCATTGAGACCTCCGAATCGTCGTCATCGTACCTGAACCCTGACCAGCTCCCCTCCATGATTATCAATAACATGGGTGGAGCAGGCCAGGCAGGGATCGAAGCTGTGCAGAGTACGTAAAATCTCCAATGGTTGATCGGGAACGGCGAGTTTAGTCCCCATTAACGCCGCTTCGTACGCGCCAATTTGACCTTTATCGTCACGTGGCCCGGCATTCCAGGTTGTCGGTACCACACACTGATAGCTGTCGATTTTCTGATTTTCAATTTTTATCCAGTGCCCCAGCGCGCCGCGCGGCGCCTCGCTGAAACCAACGCCTTTTGCCGATGTAGGCCAGGTATCGGGTTCCCAGAGCGTGACGTTTGCCGTCGCCGTATCGCCGGACTTGAGGTTACGCATCAGACGATCGAAGAAATATTGCAGCGTATTGCCTGCCCATACGGATTCCAGCGCACGCGCGGCAGTACGTCCTAATGTAGAAAAGAGCGCTTCTTTAGGCAGCTTTAATACACTCAGCAGTTGATCCACGGGCTCTTTAAATTCCGGTTTATTTTGATGATATCCAATCAGATAACGCGCCAGCGGACCTACCTCCATCGCATGTCCCTTCCAGCGCGGCGATTTAATCCATGAATATTTAGCGGACTCATCCACCTGTTCGATAAAGGTTTTTGTGCCTTTATAGTGTTCGCCCATGACCAGTTGCGGTTCGGTCAGACCATCCCACGGATGCAGGCCCTTATCGTTATTGCCGTTACCATAGGTATACCAGGAGTGAGTGACAAACTCCTGAATCTCATCGGGGGCGGTTAAATCGACAGGATGAATTTCGTCGAAACGACCGTTAATGATAGCCCCACGCGGAAGCAGAAGATTACTGGCGGAATAATCGTTAGGGTTATCCGGAAACTCGCCATAAGCCAGCAGGTTCATGCTCGATAACCCGCCGCCGATTTTTGCCCAGTCTTTGTAATAACTGGCAATCAGCAAGACGTCCGGAAGATAAACCTGTTCGCAGAACTGGCGAGCTTTTTGGATGATGGAACTGACAAGATTCAGACGTTCCATATTCACTGCGCCGACCGCGCCCGTTTCGTCAAGGTTGATGGCGCAAGGAACGCCGCCCACCAGCCAGTTAGGATGCGGGTTTTTACCACCGAAAACGGTGTGAATTTTTACGATCTCTTTTTGAAAATCGAGCGCTTCAAGATAGTGGGCGACCGCCAGCAAATTGGCTTCCGGCGGAAGTTTCATCGCCGGGTGTCCCCAGTAGCCATTACGGAAAGGGCCAAGTTGACCGGACTCGATAAACCGCTTCAGTCGATTTTGCAAATCGCGGAAATATCCCGGCGAGGATAGCGGCCATGCGGAAAGGCTTTGCGCGATGGCGGAGGTCTGATGCGGGTCGGCTTTCAGGGCGGCAACTACATCAACCCAGTCCAGCGCGTGCAGATGATAAAAATGCACCAGGTGATCGTGAACGTGTAGCGTAGCCTGCATCATATTACGGATACAGTTTGCGTTGTCCGGAATCGCGATTCCCAGCGCATTTTCTACGGCACGGATTGAGGTCAGAGCGTGTGTACCGGTGCAGACGCCGCAAATGCGTTCAACGAATGCCCAGGCGTCTCGCGGATCGCGACCTTTCAGGATAACCTCCAGGCCGCGCCACATGGTGCCGGTCGACACGGCGTTAGTAATGACATTATTACTGTCGATATTCACTTCGCAACGCATATGCCCTTCGATGCGAGTAACCGGATCGACCACAATTCGCCGTCCGCTATTGTCCAGCGTAAAACCCTGAGTCTGATAAGGATATGCCATAATTATTTTTTCTCTTCCGGAGCGTTTTCTGATGACGTGTTGTTTTTATTGCGGGCGTGTTTTATGGCGCTCACTGTGGCGTGAGCGATGGCGGCAGCGCCCGCGACGCCGGCAACGCCCAGTCCGATTTTATCGGCGGTAGCCTCAATGCCGGTTTGCGGAATGCCCGTTGCCCGGCTGTAAAAAGAACCGTAATCCCAGAATCCATCTTCCGAACATCCGAGGCATCCATGACCCGACTGGATAGGAAAAGACACGCCATCATTCCAGCGAACGGTTGAACAGGCGTTATAGGTGGTCGGACCTTTACAGCCCATCTTGTACAGGCAATACCCTTTTCTGGCGCCTTCGTCATCCCACGCTTCCACAAACTGACCGGCATCGAAATGCGCGCGTCGGTAACATTTGTCATGAATTCGCTGGCCATAAAACATTTTTGGTCGTCCAAGACGATCAAGGGGAGGGATGCGATCAAATGCCAGCATATAGGTGATAACGGCGGACATCACTTCAGGTATAGGCGGGCAGCCTGGCACTTTAATAATGGGTTTATCGGTAATTAATTTGTGAACCGGCGTGGCTTTAGTTGGGTTGGGACGGGCTGCCTGCACGCAGCCCCATGATGCGCAGGACCCCCAGGCGATAATCGCTTTAGCATCCGCGCTGACGCGTTTTAACTTCTCCAGGAACGGCTCGCCAGCCAGTATGCAAAACATCCCATCTTCATTCAGCGGCGCGTTACCTTCCACGGCAACGATATAATTTCCTTTGTACTCACGCATCACATCCGCCAACGCCTGCTCGGCTTGTTGCCCTGCGGCGGCCATAATGGTGTCGTCATAATCCAGGGAAATGAGCGACAAAATGGCATCTTTTGCCAACGGGTGCGCAGAGCGAATGAAAGATTCGGTACAACAGGTACATTCAAGACCATGCAGCCATATCACTGGCGTACGCGGTTTATTCTCCAGGGCATAAGCTATCTGAGGAATCATCGAACTGCTCAGGCCTAAAGACGTTGCGGTAAGGCTGCAAAACTTGAGGAAGCTACGCCTTGTCACGCCGTGTCTACGCATAACTTGATAAAATGTATCTTGTGTTTGCATAACGTTTATCCCAAACCACTATAGTTAGTGTGGGCATCATATGTTGCATTTCTTGTCTTTCTCAACGTGTTTTAGTAGCAATTATGTTTCTAATTCGTAACAACTGATTACATGTGTGCTACTCACATTACTCAAAAACATAAATTAATTTAATGTTATTGGTGATGTGGAGTAAATATAGCGTTGTGAAGATATCTCTTAATGTTGATAAGAAACCGTGTTTTTTATTTATAACATGATGGGTTTTTTTTAAATGGTCACACGGATAACGCGTTTCATGTTAGTTCGCTGTGTTTAACTCTCCTTTAAACCCGTCAGTTAAATTTATTAGCTTGTAAAATAAGATCACAATTAATTACGTGCTGCATAACCATTGATAGGTTTAATTTAATATATTCATCCAATCCATTTTTACAAACAAGGAGAGCATGATGAAAAAAAGTAAAGCAATGTTATTTATCGCTCCGGCGCTGTTTTCATACGCCCTGGCTGCACAGGCCTGCACAACCCTTGCTATTCAGGATAAACAAGGCGATATTTTTCATGGGCGTACGCTGGAATATATGCAGGATTTACCCTCATGGTTAACGTATTACCCGGCGGGAACACAGTTTGATAAAAAAACGCCGGATGGCAGCCAGGGGATAAGCTATCAGGCGAAGTATCCGATACTGGCCATTACTTCCACCATTACTGATGGCGATAGCAGAGACATACTTGAAGGCATGAATAGCGCGGGATTGTCATTTAGTGAAAACATGATCATGAATGCGCAGTTGCCGCCATTGCCCGCGAGTGAATATAAACAGGCAATTCCTGTCACCTCGTTGGGAGAATGGGCGCTGGCCCGTTTTGCTACTGTCGGCGAGGTAAAACAGGCAATAAAAGAGGGCAAATTCTGGTCACCGGAACTGCATCGGTTTGGCGATCTGAAATCGCCATTTCATTATGCGTTTTACGACAAGAAAGGAGGAAGCATTGTCGTTGAAGTGGAAAATGGCAAATTCCATGTCTATGACAATCCCACTCGCGTGATGACAAATGGTCCCGCATTCCCCTGGCATCTGACAAATCTGAATAATTATACGCAATTAACCAATGTGGACCGCTCTTCAGGCACACTGGGCGGGATAAAAGTGATGCAGCCTGATAGCGGGATTGCTATTGCAGACTTGCCATCGTCCGATACGTCGGTTTCCCGTTTTATACGCGGCGTTTATTACACCACATATGCGCCGCAAGCGACATCCGCCCACGATGCAATGAATACGCTTGCGCATATTATGAGCCGTTTAGATCGTCCGAAAAATATTACGGTTGATTATATGGGGAGTGAAGGGGAAGGCAACGCCACCCGCAAACCGGTCTCAGAATATACGGTCTGGACAACGCTGTCTGACTTAACGCACGGTGAGATGATGGTGCGCGGCTACAATGATATCAACTATAAAACCTGGTCTCTTTCTCAGTTTAAGAACGCGACAGCGCCCGTGTTCGAGAAAATCAACGTCAAAGGATAAATAGCTCATCTCGGTTTAGTTTCCCCGGTAGTCTCGGCGAAGGTAATGGAGGCTACCGGCGGTTGCTTCTCTTTATCATGCACGGTAATTAATTATCACGATCACCAGCGCCAGGATGGTATGCTAAATCCATTCAAAATCCCCTGGATATGGATTGGAGGGCGCATGGTTATACCTGAGGTCAGGCAGGAGAGGCTCTATCAGAAGATAGCCAACCTCATCATTAAGCTGATCAATGATAATATTTTTCCACCGGGAACTTTTTTACCGCCAGAACGCGAACTGGCAAAACAGCTTGGCGTGAGCCGCGCCTCCTTGCGAGAAGCCCTTATTGTACTGGAGATCTCGGGATGGATCGTGATTCAGTCCGGTAATGGGGTTATCGTTTCAGATAAAAAACACCTTGCCAGCGACTATACCATCGAAGAAATTCTCTCTACTCGCGAGCTGGTCGATAGCCATTGTGCGCGCTTAGCCGCACAAAACGATAACGTTGACGTCATCAATCAAATAGAGGCGATTTATCATCGTATGGATCAAGCCATTAACGATAATAACGTCCACGGCTTTTACTCGCTGGATAAAGAGTTTCACCTTGCGATCTCTGAGGCCAGCCGTAACCGGGTGTTGTTCGATATGTCCCGTATGTTATGGGAACAACGGATTAATATCCCTTATGCCGGGCTTGATGAGCAGTCTGGAGACAGAAATGTTTTACTTAATCTCAACAAACAACATAAAGCGATA
The DNA here is from genome assembly GCF_017572835.1 of Salmonella sp. 32120201201600049SM. Classification (NCBI taxonomy): domain Bacteria; kingdom Pseudomonadati; phylum Pseudomonadota; class Gammaproteobacteria; order Enterobacterales; family Enterobacteriaceae; genus Salmonella; species Salmonella sp. 32120201201600049SM. Next base: position 482,384 of record NZ_JAGESA010000001.1, read on the forward strand.
GTGGATGCGATGCGACAGTCTGATGCTGACAGCGCCTATGAGGGATCGCTGGAACATTTACGCTATGTGAGAAAGATTGTCGGCGGCTAATTTTGTCGATGAATAACACCGCATGGCGGTCATGCCATGCGGTGGAGCTTGCCGTAAATCAATGGAAAACAGCATTAATCTTTAAGTAGCGCTCCGGATAGCGATCAAGTTCTTTAACTGCATCAGGGATCTCATCAAGATTGACGACCTTACTGACAACATCTTGCGGATTAATCTCCAGCGTTGACAGCATGCGTAATGCCTCATCAAATTCACCGGCACTGGTGCGGGAGCCGCGTAAATCCAGTTCTTTGTAGGTGATCAGGTTCGTCGGCAGCGACGTTTCCTGTTTTGGCCATCCGGTAAACGAAATACGACCAGCAAACGATGCTAAATCAAGCGTATTTCGAATAGCGCTATTTGCGCCGGAGGCTTCTATCACGACCTGCGCCATGGTGCCGTGGGTGATATTTTTAATAGCGTCGATAACCTGATCGTCAGCGGCGTTCAGTACATAAGGAACGCCAAGCTTTTGCGCATAGCGTAACCTTTCTTCCACAATATCGATCAGAATAGGCGTTGCCTTGTAATGTCGAGCGCTTAATGCCGCCATAAGACCAATGGCCCCCGCGCCGATGATGGCAACATATTCCCCGGCCTTAACGTTTGCCCGATGCAGCGCGTGCAGAGCGATGGTCAGCGGTTCTGCCAGCGGCGCCATTTCAGAAGGCACATTATCTGGTATTTTATGAATTAAATGTGCGGGATGAGTAACCACCTCCTGCATTGCGCCATCGACATGCACGCCAATGACGTTTAAATTTTCACAACAATTAGTTCTGCCGACAGAGCAAGGGTAGCAGTGACCACAATAAATATAGGGGTCAACAATTACGCGGTCACCTTTTTTAATATTGTCCGGCATTCCGGCGCCTTCCTGAAGAACAATTCCGGTCACTTCATGCCCGATAATTCTTGGGTAAGTAACCAGTGGGTTCGTTCCACGAAAAGCCCCGATATCCGATCCGCAAATGCCTGCAGCATCAACCTTAATTAATACTTCATTTTCTTTCTTATGGGGATAATCCACCCAGTGGGTTTCAACTTCACCAGGCTTATTAATGAACACAGCTTTGACTTTCATTGGCTTTGAATCCTTTACTTTTTACAAACACGAAGACCAACAGGCTTGAAACGATAGCGATAGCACCAGCCAGATAGAACGCATAGTCATATTTACCGCTAAATTGAACGATAAAACCGGTGACAAGCGGACCGATAATACCGGATATATTAGCCAGGCCATGCATGGCTCCGCCGACGCTCCCTACCTTATCTTTATGAACAACATCCTGAATAACCGCCCAATAAATTGGGCCTGTTAAATAGAGCAGGAAGAGTGAAACTGACATGAGCGTAATTGCGCTACCAATAGTGCTAACGGTACCGGAAACGGCAACACATACCGCCGCGCCTGCCAGACATACGCCCAGAATAAGTCGACGTGAGAGCAGGGCATTACCGGTAATCCGATAAATTACATCAGAACAGACGCCGCCGAGCACCATACCAATGGCGCCGATGACCCAGGGAATTACCGTGGCGATACTAATTTCTTTAATATCGAGATGTAACGAATGGTTCAGATAACTTGGGAACCAGGTCAGGAAGAAAAAAAGAATATAGTTGTAGCTGAAAAAAGCCAGAGTTGTCGCCCATACCATTGGTTGTTTCATGTAATAGCCGAGTGAAGGCGTAGCCCGGCCATCATCAGATAAAATAACGTCCTCATGATTTTCAAAATCAATGCGTTCTTCCGGCGCCAGGCGTTTACTCATTGTTGGCTTATCGCTAACGATAAAGTACCACAGCAATACCCAGACCAGGCCAAATAAGAAAATAATGCCAAATGCGGGGCGCCAGCCTAAGGATAACGCCAACAGGCCCACTATCGGCCCGGACACCGCGCCGCCGAGCGGGGAACCAGCGCTAAAAATTCCGATCGCCGTGGCAGACTCCTTTCGGGAAATCCAGTTATTGATGATTTTATTTCCGGCAGCGCTGACCGGTCCTTCAGCCATACCGAAAAGAACGCGCACGATAAGCATTGTCCACAATCCGGTGACTAAACCAGTTAAGCCACAAAATACAGACCATAGTAACGCTGCGATGAGAAAAACCGTTTTTGGCCCAACTTTATCGCTGGCCCAGCCACCAATAAAATTAAACAGGGCGTATCCGATAAAAAATGCGCTGAAGATCATTCCCATCTCCGCGGCGTTAAATCCTAACTCCTTTTCGATCAAGGGGGCAGTTATCGACAATGCTGAACGATCCATATAGTTGAGCATGTAAACTATAAATAGAAGAAAAACGATAAGCCATCCCATTGTTTTTCTTTTCATGATTAATCCTCTTATTGTGGTCTAGCGGCCTGACCACAATATTTTAAGGTTATTTTCAAATCACCTCTCTTGTGGTTAGAACGTGATCAATATAACAAAAATTTATCGCAGAGGATTTTTATTCATCGCAAGCGTGATGGATGAAATTCTTTAAAATCAGACAATTACTTGAAAATTCAATCGAGACTATCGTTTTCCCCTAATCCACGCCCCGGTAACGTTTGACATGCGGCGTTAACAGAAGGTGGCGCTGTCTGTGGGTATTTTTCATCGGGCGTAATATAAACCTGACTCGTGGCGACATAGCCATCATTAAAAGTGGCTTCGATATAGGTAGCTTCCCAACCTGTCTTCGGTTCATTTAACGTAATACTGATCTTATTGTTGGCGGGAATATCTATTGTAAGCGGCTGATAGCGGATGCCACAGGCATAACGGAAATCACGCGCATTTGGATTGTTGGCTGTCCAGCGAACGACTTTTACCGGCGCTTCTGAGAAATAGACCGTAAGAAGATGGTGGTGAATAAGGCCGATCAACTGTGGTAATGTTTTTTTACTTTGAAACCTATTAATAAATGGAACGAGGCTTTCTTCAGCGAACTGGTTAATTGAGTAGTGGTTCATATTAGGCACTATACGTAATGATTTTACGCCAGGAAGTTTGCTATAATAAAAGCGAGTATTGTCTGGTACGAAAAAATCATCGCCACTTGCATTAATAATATATTTCGGTATTGCAAGGCGGGGTTGATAAATAGTGTTGAGATATCTTAGCGGATCTATTATTTGCCTTAGCTGGGTAAATGTGGGGGATTTTATTTTCTCATCTATGCCTTGCTGGTAGTAGGGGTAGAATGTAATGGGCCAATTTCCACCGTATGATTGATAAATATGCTCAAGTGAAGCATCAATATCAAGTAGATCAATGGCGAAGGGAACAATTGCTTCAACATCAGGATCGGCAATAGCTGACAACCAGGTGGTCCACCCACGCTTTGAAATACCTGTAATGATAAAGGAATTTATATTCCATTGCGTTAACTCCTTTTTTGCTAATCTCATCGCTTGCGATATGGCAGTGACCATAGGAATATTTAAAGGCATTAACTCGCGTTGCTCCGGCGCTTCCATAAATAATGCCCAGCTTCGGGAAACGCTCTCGTCCTCTTTCAGAGGTTTTTTATCATCCTGAAAGGTTAAATATTGGTTAGGTATATCACTCACTGATATTACGATGGTATTCGTATCACGGGCGATGCTTGCCAGTGTTTCCTGGGGGAAATCACCAGCTTTACTGGGGATTTGTACGCCTTTTTCATAATTAATTCCGTTGTTTACAACCACCAAAGCATGGTGCTCTTTTGCCGTTTCAGGGATATAAATATCAACGTTATGTCGCCATTGCGCAGGGGTTACCATGTCATCTGGCGACCAGTGTTGCGATAATAATTCATAGTGTCTGACTACCACCTGTGCTAATGGAGCTATATTAATCAAGGTATATTTTAGCGGTGTGCCTGAAATCTGCTCCCGGTAGTCGGGGAGAACATGAGACAAATCACACTCCGGGCTGTTTCGACAAAAGAAGATGTTGTTATGAAGTAGTGTATAAACTTTTGTAGAAATAAAAAATAGTACGATAACAACGAGATATATTTTTTTCATGCTTTCCCCGCGCGTTACAAGGGCAAATGCCAACCAGCATAATTTCCATAAATACCTCTTAAACATTCAATATAAGTACAATACTTTTGATAAATAAGGGAAGAAGGGAACAATAATTTTTGTGACGTTGTCACACTATTCTGTTTCTGGTTTCACTATTAGCACTGAACTTTTTGAAAGGTAAATCATTGCCGTCACCAGACCAATAATGGCGACAGAGATAGCTATACCGATCCAGACGCCATACAGGGCATAACCCAGGACAAATCCGCCCAATACGGGGGATATAAAATCAGCGATTGCGATTAATGCCTGCGCCGTTCCGATGACGATACCTTGTCGGGCAGGCGATACATGGACGGACAAGGCGGCAAGATAAGTGGGTTTGGCTAGCGCATCAGCGATGCTAATACAAACGATAGCAAAAATAAGCACTGGTATGGTCGTGGCGATACCCGCAGTGAGAAATCCAGTACAAAGAAGGGCGAAGATGAGGATAATTAGCTTTCGCTCCGAAAAATATTGGCTCACCCAACCTAACAGAAATAGCTGAACGAAAATATTAATAACCCCGTCCGCCATTAACAGATAGCTTAACGCTTTTGGCCCAAAGGGAAGCCCATTCCAGATGAAGGTGTCAGAAAGAAAAACAGGTAATTGTGAAGAGTACATGCCATAGGCGAAGAAATGACAAAGCATTACGATGATTAAGACGCGAAGGACTGGCATCTTTAAAATAGCGCGGGCAGAGAACGACGCTATTTTATCTGTGGTACGTGATGTTGTGGAAGGGTCTTTTAACCCCCAAATCGCGACCAGGGCAGCCCCAAGGACAAGTATAAAGGCGGCGTAGATCGGCGCACCCAGACTGATACGCGATAGCCACCCGGAAACGCCTGCCCCGACAATACCGCCTAAACCAATGCAGCCTGTGAGGATACCGATTGCCTGGCGCCGATTTCTGACGTGCGTACAATCGGCAATATAGGCTGCGGCGGCTGACAAATTCCCGGCGCTAATGCCAAAAAGCGTGCGGGCGAGCAGGATAAACAGGATACATTGCGCGTTGGCAAGTAATAGTAAACTTATCGCCGCAATAGCCAGCGTGACAATCAGTATTCGCTTGCGGCCAACGCGATCGGAAAGGTGGCCAATCAGGGGCGCCGCACAAAATTGGCTAAAAGCTTCAGTGGCGATGATGATTCCAATGATAAGCGGCGAACCGCCCATCTCGCGGATATAAAAAGGCAGTACCGACATTACAGCAGCTGTACTGGCGGCGTAAAGGCCGACAAGCAGGAAAACAGGCAAAATACGCCGCTTGTTGAGCGGGGTGATAGTTTCGCTGTCGGTGTTCTCATAGACATTAGTATTCATCTTTAATCCCTATGGCAAAACGAGAGAGATAATTTTCAATATCGTTGCTCTGTTTGCCGTGAAAGAATGCGCCGACATAGCCATCGGGTCGGATCAGCACGCATTGACCCGGCGCCAGTTGATAGGACTCCCGGAAGTGCCCCAGGGTATCGATGAGCTCGTCCTGCTCGCCAATGTGATGAATACGCAGTCCTCGCCGCGCATCAATTACCTTACCGTGGGTTTCGTAGGCCAACAGATTCCAGTCCGGACCCTGGAGTAACTGAAATAATCGTAATGATTGGCCGCCGGCGCCCAAAAGAGGAGCATCCGGAGCTCTTTCTCCCGCTTGTAACCCATGCTGACGTTCGGGCAACGTGTGGGCTAAGGGGGAGTTGGTATACTGGATGTCAAGTTGTTGAACGTCGCGTTCTCGTTTGATGCCACCTTGTTTTTGAGAGTCAAGTAATCGGGTAGAAAGGTGGAGCAGTGATTCGGCTACCGGGCGGCGTTCCTGTTCATAGCTATCGAGAAGCTCTTCTCCTGCGCCCCGCAGCAAGGCTGCCATTTTCCATCCCAGGTTATAGGCATCCTGGATGCTGGTATTTAACCCTTGCCCACCCGTCGGCGGATGCACATGAGCGGCATCACCGGCTAAAAATACCTTACCCACACGGTAATGTTCCGCTATGCGCGCATTCATCTGGTACTTCGATACCCAGGGAATCGAATGGATGCGGACATCCGTCCGCCCGATTCGTTCAGTAAGAAAAGCCGTGAGCACGTCGGCTGAGAAATTCTGCGAGTCGTCCGGGGCCAACAACGCCTGGATTTGAAAGAGCTGCGTGCCGGCGAGAGGGCAAATCGTTATCATCCGCGCCATATCGCCATCGTTAAAATGGTGCCATACATCCCGGTTCAGACCGGAAAGTGAAGCGTCAGCCACAAGCGCATGGATTCCCAACGTACGGCCGGGAAAGCTGACGCCTAATTTTTTTCTGACAAAGCTTCCGCCGCCATCCGCGCCTATCAAATAATGCGCGATGATGACCTCTTCTCCAGCCGGCCCGGCAACATACGCGGTGACCGTGCGTGGGGTTTGCGCAAAATGTCGTAACTCGCAGCCGAACTCCACCCGATGTCCCCATGCTTTTAATTGCTCCCGCATAATCGTTTCTGTCACGTTCTGTGGAACCATCAATGGCAGATGGTAGGGTTCGGCGTGGGTCGGTTTTGTATGATGCGCAATATCTGAATCTACATAGCTTCCGTCGTGACGGTAGGTTCGTAGTCGGGGATAGAGCCCGCCGGCGGCGACCACTTTATTGAGTATTCCAAGATCCTCGAAGATTTCTTGCGTTCGCGGCTGAATACCTTTACCGCGGGAGCCGATAAAAGGCGTCGTTCTTTTCTCAATCAGGCGAAATGAGACCCCGTGACGCGCCAGTTCGATGGCTAAAGTAAGCCCGGTAACGCCAGCGCCGCAGATCAGTACATCTGTAGTGGTGTATCTTGTCATCGTCTCTCCGATATGTGTATTATGCACATAAGAGGAGACATGCTATGTCAGAAAATAAAAATGTGCAAGATACACATATTTCCGAGCAAATGAAGGCGCTTCACGGTGCGTTGATTCGCGTGGTGAGCGCGCTTAACCGGCCTCGTAATGATGAGAAATTAATTGCAGAGGCGGGGATTCAACTCGATCGTGCGCTATTTTCGATCCTTATTAGTATCGAACGTTTAGGGCCGATTGGCGTTGTTGAGTTAGCCGAACGTGCCGGTCGTGATTATACGACGGTAAGCCGACAGGTCGCCAAACTGGAGAAGCTGGGGTTGATAATACGGCAGCATAATGCCATCGATCGTCGTATACGCGAGGCCGTTATCTCCCGTACAGGAAAGGCGATGACGGAGCGTATAGACGCTGCGCGAGAGCAAATGGGCAAAGTTGTTTTTAAAGACTGGCCTCAGGATGAACTTGATGTCTTTGTTCGGTTAATGCAAAAGTTTGCCGATGCAATGGATAGCGATGCTTCAATGCCGGAATAAGCAAAAGAAAAGGGCGGTCAAATCCGATCGTCCAGGCTAATATCGGTATCTGACATTGATTAAATAGCCAGCAAAGTAAATATAACAACAACATTTATTGAGTTAATTTTCACCCTTTGAAAGACCAACGTATACTGCAGAATACGGCTATATAACAATCGCCGTATCAATGGTTTTTCAAAGGGTAAATATATGCTTACCGAAAAATATGATTTTCGCATTACCGATCAGATGACTATCCCACTCAGACCTCATTGGATAGCCAATGATTCATACAGGGAAAAGTGTAAAATGCTTGTCCTCAACCGGAGTAAAGGGGAAATTCATAAGGTAGACTTTAGTAAAGTAACTGATTATATCAAAGAAGGTGATGTAATCTGTTTTAACGACAGTACTATAATAAACCATATGTTTATCTGTAAAACAAGACGGAATAGATTAATTAAAATTGTTTTAGAGGGGTTTTTACCAAATAATAGGATAATTATTTCCGGACTTTTAAAAGAAAGGCTTAACGCGAATGATGTTTTCTATTTGGTTGATAACCCTGAAATTTCCATTAAGGTAGAGCAAAAGTTTAGCGAAGAGAGCCAGTACCGAGCCGTCGTAGAAAATCATGAGGCCTTAATTTGCTATTTAGCCAGTCATGGTGAGCGTCTTGATGAGTATGTGGACTCCAGCTTGTTTTATAAATATCCAGATGCTTACCGTTCCGTTTTTTCTAAAAAGTATGGCTCTTTGGAAATACCTTCTGCCGGCATTCATTTTACCTGGGATCTTATCCAAAGAATCAAAGATAAAGGTGGGTTAATATCCTTCATCACTTTACATGTTGCATCAACAGAAATGCTGTCCAACAGAAAAATACAAACAAAATGTGTAGAGGAAGTGACTATCAACGAAGAATACTACGAGGTTCCGCAAGCAACAGCGGATATCATTAATACTGCGAAGCAAAATGGCGGACGTATTTTTGCCGTAGGAACTACCGTTACACGATGCCTGGAGTCCGCGTATTCGAGGGAGCACAATTGCCTCAAAGCAAGTTCTGGCTGGACTGCGCTTTATATACATCCAGGTTATCAACTGAAAGTGGTTGACTGCCTGCTAACGAACTTACATCAGCCAAAAACGACGCATATGGTGTTAACCGGTCAGTTTGCTGGGGTTGATCTACTCATGAAGGCCTATGCCTCAGAAGATATCCAGTCATGTCAGTTCGATATGTTTGGTGATTGCATGTTAATCATACAGGATGAAGGGCAGGGATGAATAAAATAAAACCGGTACAATGCTACCGGTTTTACCGAGAATAAGCATCAGGGGATTCGGGTAATAACCTTTATTTCGAAATCAAAGCCGGCCAGCCAGGTAACGCCAACAGCGGTCCAGTTAGGATAAGGGGGATGGGCAAATATCTCCTGTTTCACCGCCATCACGTCGTTAAGTTGTTGCTCTGGATCGGTATGGAAGGTGGTGACATCCACTATGTCATCGAATGTGCATCCTGCTGCAGTCAGTGTTGCTTTCAGGTTTTCAAAAGCAAGCCTCACTTGTTTTTGAAAATCAGGCTCCGGCGTTCCGTCTGTGTGACTGCCTACCTGGCCTGAAATAAACAGTAAATCACCAGAACGGATGGCTGCGGAATACCCGTGTTCCTCATACAGAGAATGGCGGTCGGCAGGAAAAAACGCGATACGTTGCGTCATAATGTTATCCTCAGATAGCGTAAACACTCCGGGCGGTAATAAAATGAATGTCACATACACAACGTAGGCCATAGTTTCATATACGTGGCATATGTCAAGGTGCTGTCACATAAAAGAACTGAGCCTGTTTGTCGTATCGCTTGACGGGAAAGAGAGCATTTCCTGAGTGATTAGCTTCTGTGTCGTGTCATTTTGTAGACGGCATCATTTTCACGCTTTCCAACACCAATGACAGTTACCGTGATAATTTCATCTTCGACGCTGTACACCAGTCTGTATCCTGCACCACGCAGCTTAATTTTGTACTGATCCTTTCTTCCATGTAATTGAGAAGCCGGAACCCGAGGGTTTTCAAGCCGTTCCCTTAGCTTTTTTTTAAACTGTTCCTGTATGGTATGACCCAGTTTTTTCCACTCTTTTAGTGCTGATTCGTTAAATGCCAGCTTATAAGTCATCAATGTTGACCTCAATGACGCGTTCATTCGCACGCTCATCGATAATACGACCGAGTTCTTCATCCTCAAGAATATCCATAAGATGAGCATAAAGTGCCGGAGGCACACAGTAGAAAGCCGGTTCATTACGGTTAAGAATGGCAACTGGAGCGCCCTCTCCGGCATTGAAAGTTCCCATTGGATCACGTTTCAGTTCTGTAATGCTTGCTGCAGTAGTCGTTAAAATTTGAAATGCCATAATTTACCTCCTGGTTGATGACTAAATATAGCACCTTTAATAGTACTAATAAAAGCACCCTTCCCGAAAGAGATTCAGCGCCAGCCCAATCAGGGATGCGGGCTGCTGACGGTTTTTTCAAGGCTAAGTTCAGATGTCCAGAACCTAACTTATGACCACTGAAACCGGCGTCTATAACTCGCCAACCCTTATCAAGCGTGATGTAACAACCGAAGTCAGCCTTGCAGATGGTGATATTATTTTACTTGGTGGCCTTGCTGAACAGTCGGATGGATTATTCTGGCCTCTGACGTGTCGCAGATTGCAGATCGTACAGTCAGGGATTACAACCGTATTGCCAGAGGAAGCGATAAAATATGGTAAGTGATACTCTTGAACAGCGGATTTATGAACTGGTAAGAAGCCATGATGGAATTTACCTTTTTAAGAAAAAAGAACTGACACCGTCAACAGATTTGGATTCAGATCTACAGCTGGAAGATGATGAAGTACTGGCATTGATGGATGATTTTTTTACGACATTCAATGTAGATAAAGGGAATTTCTCGATCACAACATACTATCCGCCAGAACCACCGCTAAAACATTTGCTTAATCCGTTTCGCAAAAACGATATTCCTCAGGTGCCGGATTTCACGATAGGTATGCTCATTGCGTCTGCCAGGGCTGGTTGCTGGTTGTATGACTGATTCACGCTGGGGGCTGCTTTCCGCCCTCCGTCATTATTGTCAAGGCTAAGTAGAAATGTCCGCCTGCCAGCAAAGTTCAAATGTCCTCTAACAATCTTGGGAGCAGAATCACACAGGCGACAGTAGCTTGACGCTTATGTTCTGCTAGGGAAATATGTTAGTAAGTTATATTGTTAATATGCCCTAACAAGTTATAGAGCCTTACGCTCTATAAAGATATATATTGAACGCTAAAATAATGGACTATTAGGTGACACCATGCCCACTTATAAACAAGTTGTGAACCATGTTAAGAAACATGTATTGTGGAAAGAAGAGTATTTTGAACGCTATTATCGGCTCAATCCTGAACTGGTTCAGAAGCGTTTGGATAAAATTTATCAAGCTGAAGATGATCTAATGGTGCTTATCAGTACTCAATTATTTTGTTTCTTGCAGGCTAATGGCACGCTCTATTTTGATGGTTGCTATAAATTTGTATCAGCTCGCCAGTACAAGGCCGCCTGTAACGAGGCTGATGAATTTTCGGCGCGCGTTATCTGCGAGGGATCCAGATTCCGGCTTTTATCATGAGGCGTCGGATAGTTTCCTTGCCAAGAACCAGACCGTGAACTTCCTCCAGATTTTCCAGCGCCAGCGTGGGGCCAAAATCACGGTAGTGCTCCCGGATTATACAGAGTGCCTGATCTATCAGTGAAGTTGGCAACAGACGGTTACCAACGCGGCCACGACTATGGTTGTTCATGCCAAGTGGTCCGAGTTGGCGATAACGTTTCAGCAGCCGTCTGCAATGGCGTGGCGTAATGCCGAGCATCTCAGCAGCCTGACCGGGATGTAAATTGCGGTCGATGGCATCCTGAAGGATTTTGAGGCGGTTGATTCCTTTCACGGTGAACATCCCGGCGTCATGTATAGCCATAGAAAACGCCTCATCAGGAAAATGCGAGTCGTTGTCTAGACATGCAGATCTGAGAACTATAGCCTGGACATTCCTATAATGAGCCACAAATAGACATTAGCATTGAGCCTCTACAATGTTGATGCGCATAATGTATATTATGTTAAATGTACCAGGACATTTAAAAGACATGTTAAGGCGGCTGGATTCGTGCATGTCAAAAAACTTCTGGCCCATAAGTTTGATCCCTTCCCTGCCGTGACGCTGCGCGAATTCTGTTGATTTGCACCCGCTATCCTGCACACGATTTCACGCAGCACACGCCGCGCAGGCATAAAAAAACCGGTCATTGTGTTCGGTTCGTCATTGTCAGTCCAGGATGAAATCGTCGCGCAGCGCATCAGCGATGCGCGGCTGCAGATAACACGGCATCGCCTAGGACTCAACAGCCATTTCCGACAGTTCCCGTTTTAATGACGGGCTTTTTTCCAGATGACGGGCAATTTTCCTGCGCTGCGCTGACATGGGCTAAAAAATCAATGGGAATCTCATTTCACGAGGTTTGATTGTTCACTGTCTGCCAATGTCTTGCATTCACACTCGCCACCTACACTGGCGGCGGTCAAACATAATCGGCTCGTATTTTAGCGTCGCGCCTGGCATGACCTGCACATGCGTAACCGTATCGCCTGGCCTGTTTGTTTTTGTATACGACGCCGCCGAACATCCAAAAAGGTTGCGAAGAATTGGTAGCGATTTTACAAATGACATGTCTTACCTCAACCACCCGGTAAAAGTCATATATCGATAGCAGTATGTTACTCCAGATGAAACAATCGGCTCAGAAAGGGATATGTTCCAGCAGACAGGAATGTTATAAGGAGCTTCCCCCTTCGACACAAATAATGGTTGAGGACTGAGAACAGATGCAGCTGAATATGCTGGAAGCCATGAATATTTATGTCAATGTGGTAGAGCAAGGGAGCTTTATCCGCGCGGCGGAAGTGCTTGAGCTGCACCGCCCTGCTGTTACCCGCGCCGTTCAGAATCTGGAACATGATCTGGGCGTTAAGCTCCTGCATCGCACAACACGACAGGTCAGTATGACGGATGAAGGGGAAGAGTTTTACCAGCGTTGCCTGTCGCTCTTAAGCGAGCTGGACGACGTCCGGCGATTATTTTCCAGCACGCAACCGCCGAAAGGCCGCCTGCGCCTTGACGTCCCTATTACGCTCGCCCGGGCAGTCATCATTCCGGCTCTTGGAGATTTTCAGAACCGATACCCGGATATTGAGATTGTACTTGGCACGTCCGATCGCAAGATTGATTTGATTGCCGAGCGTGTGGACTGCGTCATCCGATTTGGTGAGCTTAATGACTCCAGTTTTGTTGCCAGACGTCTGGGAACGGCAGCCATGGTGACCTGTGCTGCGCCATCTTATCTTGCGAAGCATGGCACGCCGCACTCTATCGATGAGCTGATGAAGTCCCACCGGGCTGTAAATTTTTTCAGTAATCACAGCCTGCAGATAATGGAGTGGAAATTCACGGTTGATGGCAGTATCGAGTCAATAAAAATTCCCTCCAGCATCCTGGTAGACAATTCAGAAGCGTTTCTTTCATGCGGGCTGGCGGGGTTGGGTGTTCTACACGGATTGCGTCCGTCTCTTGCACCCTTTATTGCCAGTGGAGAGCTGACAGAGATCCTCACTGATTTCCCACCCCCGCCAAAACCGGTTTCACTGCTTTACCCGGACCGTCGGTATCTGGCACCTAAAGTTCGCGTATTCATCGACTGGCTGTGCGAGGTTTTTGGTCCGGATGCACATCTCTGATAACGCTCTTTCGTGCATACCCGACCCGACTATTGTTACTTTATCAGTAATTCTGTTTTAAAGATTGGATGGTTTTTCGTAACAATAAAGAGGCTTAAGATCTTCTTCAGATTAATTAACTACCACAGTCGCCTAAAAGGCTGGCTGAAAATTTGTTCGAAGGAGATCACGTCATGAAGTACAACCGTATCTGCCAGATCCTGGGTATCGAAAAACCTGTTATACAAGGCCCACTGTCCTGGCTTACCGATGCAAGACTGGTTGCAGCCGTAAGCAACGCCGGTGGTTTGGGTGTGCTTGGCCCAAATGCGGGCTTAACAGCGGAAACTGCTGTATCAACGCCTGAAGAAACAGCAGGAAAAATGCGTGAAGAAATTCGTAAAACCAAAAAACTTACCGAAAAACCATTCGGGGTGAACCTTATTCCAACCCCTGAAAACGACATCTGGACTCCGCCTATCCTACAGGTAATAAAGGAAGAGGGAGTAAAAGCTGTTGTTTATACCGGTTACGGAGAAGGAGCTATTATCACTTCGCTGTTTAATGAACTAAAAGAGTCGGGTATTGCAATTATTTACCGCGATATTAATCCGACACCTGAAAATACACGTTTAGCGGAAAAAGCCGGCGCCAACATTATTGTTGCAACTGGTTTTGATGAAGGTGGCACATTGCCTGGCACCGCGCTTGGTACCTTTTCGATCGTACCGCTGATTGCGGACTCGGTGAAAAGTGTTCCCGTCATGGCTGCAGGCGGGATTACCGATAGCCGTACCGCCCGTGCTGCTCATGCGTTGGGAGCAGAGGGTGTCTTTGCTGGTTCGGTGTTTATTGGGACAGAAGAAAGCCGTGTGCCGCAGTCAGTAAAGGATAAAATCATTAATGCTAACGGCCTGGATTTGCTGCTTTTCCGTACCCTGCCAGATTACTACCGCTCACTTCCTGGCAAGCTGGCTGACAAGCTCGTGTCGATGGATAAAGCTGGTGCAAGCAATGAAGAACTGGCCCAGACGATGGGAGGTTTACGCGGGTTGCGTATCGGCATGCTGGAAGGTAATACAGATGAAGGATACATTGCGCTGGGCACGGGCATCGGAAATATCCGCAGCATCAAGAGCGTAGCTGAGGTCGTGAACGAGCTGACCATTTGTTAAGGGTAGTACTGACTGCAAAAATAATCGAACTTTGCGAAACGGCCTGGCGCGCAGCGGCCCTCTGACACAAGATGTGGTAGTGTTTTCAGACATTGAAACGCCATAGGCTGTATTCCTCCCCTACCCTGTGACTACCGCCTTACCACCGGACAAGCCGCTGTGCTTATCAGCAAAGCCGAAATGATTGTTTGAGTAACTTTACGACAATTGCTTCAAAAACTATCAAATGCCAGACTTCCGCTACCAGACGGTATACACAGTATTACTATTTCTTTTTATATGCCCCATACAAAAGCGATACGGGTGTTTTTTCTAATATCTGGATTTCATTTTTATGTGCTTTATGTTCACTAAAAATATCTGCCAGACTTTTACCTCCAAAGGCCAGGCCAATTCCCGTTGCTGCTGCTGAAAGTAATGTCAATTGCGGCATGGCAAGTGAAGCTATACCTAACGTGGCTGTTCCTGCAAAAATCAATCCAGATGAGATCTTTTTTTTCTTTGAATTCTTAATGGCTGATTCATGCGACTTTCCATACTCTTCGACCACATTGATTAAATGTTTTGAAAAATTATTTGCCGCATCTTGCATTTGATCTGGTGTTTTTCCTTGCAAGTCATGCCTTGAGATTCTTAGTTCATGCCTTAAGGATTCCAGTTGACCTCTTTCTCTAATCTTTTTTAATTCCAGATCGGAAAGCGCAGTAAGGAATTTTACTTCCGCGGCTGAAAGGCCCATTGTAATCGCTTGCTCTTCAGAAGAAAGAGGATTTAATTTACCATAATCCTTGACCAACTGCTCCGTAGTCCATTCATGTAAAAACATATGGTTACTATAAATAACCGGATCAATGCCCAATAGTGTTGCCGATAATTGAGTTGATCGTTGTGCATAAATTGCACCTTCAACCTTACCCAGTAAGGTTGCTATAGCTGACGGCAGATCGTAATCCAGAAGATCTACCTCTCTTGTTGTAAAACTCTTTAAATCTGTATCGTAAACCCAGACTTCTTTTTCGATGTTATTGAAATTATTAAGTAATGTTTTTAATAATTCTTTATTTATTAGGATCTTCTGGAATGTTTCTTCATTTCTCCCAAAGTGCTCAAGAAACGCTAAATAAGTAGCGTAATCCATTTTTCTATCTTTAAAAAAGAGCTGGCTTAGAAAAGCGGCAGATTGTTCATGATTGCGTTCTTTATCAAAATCCAGTAATTCAGGAACGATTAGAAAAATTGGATAATCATCATCAATAGTCATAAATGGGATGGCGCGAAATAGATTGGAAACATGTTCAAGTAATACCAACCTGCGCATGCGGACATAACTATTATCTGGTGGCAATGACAAAAATGAATGCAGAGAGCTAAGAGAAGGAAAATGTAATGGATCAACCATTATGATGCTATCAAAATAAATTCCAAGAGATCTAAGATGATTAGATATGTTATAACCAAAGCGTTGAATCGGAAGTAATAATCGATAACTTTTAGACGCCCGAACTTCTGTTATAAGCGCCGCGGCGTGAGTATCCCAAAATTTATTTAGCAACACAATTAGGTTTGTAAGTTGATTATCTAACTCGGGAGAGCTAATTAGCTCTTTCAGGATGAATCTACGTAATTCTTTTAGTTCTAAATTTCTGAATGCATATTTATATTTTTCAGAAAAAGCGTTTTCCATCAATAAAACATATTCATTCTGTATGCTTTTTGTAATACTACTCATCATCTATCTCCGAACCACCACGCAACGATTTCCCAGTGTAGTGGTTCTTATCATGTGTATATTGTTAGTCATGTTATCGTAGAAAATTCAGTGGTCAATAACTCATTGAGGTAGCTACTAAAATTTGCAGTTACCAGGATTTAAGATGATTTTAAAAATGTTTATAAATTCAGGCTGCGCCGTAGTGATTGCACTGATTTCCACGTAACATGATAATCAATGGCTTTGATACCCTTTAAACGAACAAATATGAGCTTAACATGGCGACAATAAAGGATGTTGCATCTTTGGCCGGTGTATCAACCGCGACTGTATCACGTGTCATTAACCAGACCGCGTGGGTTGAACCCGTCACGCGCGAACGTGTAGAGAAAGCCATGCGCGATCTCAATTATCGCCGGAATGCCGCCGCTATCGCGCTGGCGAAACGTAGCGGCGATATGCTCGGATTGTTAACCGGCAATCTGGCTGATCCTTTTTTTGCCCACCTTGCTCGCGGCGTAGAAGATGTTTCTCGTAAGCAGCAGTATCGCTTGATGGTATGTAGCGGCGGCCACGATGAAGAAATGGAAAAAGCGGGACTGGATTTTCTGGTTAATCAAGGCTGTGAGGCTATTGTTGTACACGCCAGCCGATTACCGGATAAAGAGTTGCTGCGCTACGCAGCCCACTTTCCAGCGCTGGTTGTTGTTAATCGTTATATCGCCGGTATGGCCAACCGGTGTATCTGGCTGGAAAATCGCGGCGCCGCCAGGGAAGCGACCCGATATCTCCTGGCGAACGGGCATCGGCGCATTGCCTGTGTGACATCTGACTTGCCAATTATCGATCGTCAGGAACGCCTTGATGGTTACCGTGAGGCGTTGGAAGAGTATGGTATTTCTCCAGACCCTCGCTGGGTGATTAGCGTTCCGTTTAACGAAGAAGGCGGCGAGCGGGCCGCGCATCAACTTATTAATAGCGGGCTTCCCCTTACGGCAGCGGTCACGTTTAACGATGTGATGGCCGCTGGCATTATGCGTATTCTTCATCAACGCGGCGTTCAGCTTCCGCAACAGCTCTCTATTGTCGGCTTTGATGATGTGGTGCTGGCCCGGTATCTTTATCCGGCGTTAACAACAATGCATTATCCGGTCGAACAAATGGCGCGTTGTGCCGCGCAACTGGCGATACAGTTATACCAGGGCATTACGCCGCCGCCCAGCAGCAATCATTTCAATGCCGAACTGGTGATCCGCGATTCTGTCGCGCCCTATTTTTCACGATGAATGCGTCGTCAACAGTAAAAACTGTGATGACTATCAAATTAACCCTTCTCATGTAATCGGTTACATGGACGAAAGTAATGGATCACAGTAGTGAGAAGCGTATCCCCCTACCCTTGAGCTACCTTACTGACCGGAGCTCCATTATGAGTGCATCACAAAACAAGAAGAAAACGCTGTCATTGGGTTTAGCGCTAATCCCAGTCATCTCCATGTTGTTATTGTTGATTATCGGTTACGGCATCATGGGGCTACGTATCGAACCGCTCCTTCTGTGCTCTGCGGCGGTAGCGGCAGGCATTGCATGGTGGCAAGGATACTGTTGGGAAGACATCATCAACTCAGTGGTGGATAAGCTGGCTAAAGCAATGCCGGTTATCATGATCCTGATCTGCGTGGGCGGTTTGATTGGCACCTGGATGTTTAGTGGCACCATTCCCTACATGGTGTACTGTGGGCTAAAACTCATAAGCCCGGAATATATTTTGATTGCAGCCTTCTTTTTAACCAGCGTGGTCTCCGTCTGTACCGGTACATCGTGGGGATCCGCCGGGACGGTTGGCGTTGCGTTAATGGGGGTTGCCGCCGGGCTGGACGTGTCTCTTGCAGCAGCAGCTGGCGCCGTCGTTTCTGGCGCTTATTTCGGCGACAAAATCTCACCGTTGTCCGACTCGACTAACTTTGCCGCGATTGTCGCAGACACTACTCTGTTTGAGCATATTCAGCATTTACTTTGGACGACCCTGCCAAGTTTCCTGCTTGCCGCCGTGGTTTATCTTATCGCCGGACACAGTAATATGCTGGGCGAGGTGGCCACGCCGCAGCGCGTTACGGACATCATCCACTCGCTGGAGTCGCTATACCATTTTAATATTGTTCTTATTTTGCCGCCGGTGATCGTACTGTGGGGCGCAATTCGCAAGAAGCCTGTCATCCCATTAATGTTAAGCGCCTGCGTACTTGCCTTGTTCCTCGGCGTCATCATGCAGGGACTGAGCATCAAACAGGGACTGGACGCTTTCATTGATGGATTTGATATCGCCATGTTCCCACAAGGCGCAGAAGGTGTCGTGGCCGATGTTCCGCGCCTGCTAAACCGGGGCGGAATGTTCTCGATGATGGGAACAATACTGTTAGTTTTCTGCGCTTTTTCATTTGCCGGAGCGCTAACGTTAACCGGCGCGTTAACGATCATCATTAACCGACTGCTGACCATTATTCATAGCGTTGGTCAACTCATTGCCGCCACTATCGGCACCACAATTTTGGTCACAGGAGCGACCAGCGACGGTAAACTGGCATTGTTAGTTCCCGCCGAACTGTTTAAAGATGCCTACCGTCGTATGGGGCTGGATACTAAAAACCTTTCACGGACGATAGAAGATGCCGGTACCGTTATCGAACCTCTCCTGCCGTGGACCTCGGCTGGCGTCTACATGGCAACCACGCTGGGCGTTAGCACGCTTGATCTTCTGCCCTGGGCTATCCAATGCTATGCGGCAATCTTCTTCGCATTAATTTATGGTTTTAGCGGAATTGGTATTGCCAGAACTGCCTCCGCCTCAGAAAAGTCGCCGCAATCGTCAGTGACGGAATAATAAGGAAACAAGATGGATTTTAACCAGATTATCAATCGCAACAATACTGGTTCGGTAAAGTGGGATTTTATTGAGCGTCACTTTGGCGATGGCGCAGGGAAACTGCTGCCGATGTGGGTTTCTGATTTCGATTTTGCCTGCCCGCCTGAGGTTCAGGCGGCATTGCATCAGCGAATCGAGCATGGCGTATTTGGCTATAGTGAACGTGATGAGGCCTATTTTAACGCCCTGCTTCACTGGTTTTCGTCACGCCACCAGCTCACGTTAAAACAGGAATGGGTATGCAGCGTGGAAGGCGTCGTACCAGGGTTGGCGCTCTTAGTGCAAATGTTGACGCATCCAGGCGACGGCGTAGTGGTACAGGGACCATACTATGGCTCCTTCGCCAAAATAATCACGCTTAATGGTAGAAAACTGCTGGAGAATCCCCTTAGCGAGTCGCCGGACGACGGCTACCAGATGGATTTTTGCCAACTGGAAAGGCTGTTTCGCCATGAGCGCCCTCCGCTGATGATTTTGTGTAATCCACATAATCCAACCGGGCGTTGCTGGTCGGCCAACGAGCTGGAGCAACTGCTTTTCTTATGTGAAGCTTATGATGTCACTCTCATCTCGGATGAAATATGGGCCGATCTATTGCTGCCCGGCGAAACCTTTACCTCGGTACTGCATTTAGGGGAGCGCTGGCATAAACGGGTCATCTCCGCCACTGCGGCCAGCAAAACGTTTGGCTTATCGTCGTTGCGAATTTCTAATTTTCTCATTCCCGATCCTACGCTTCGCCTGCGTTTCCTGTCTCGTCTGGACGCTCATGGGCTGGATGTCTTTAACGCCCTCTCCGTTCAGGCGGCGACTACCGCATGGAATGAAAGTAGACAGTGGCTGGATTCGCTACTGGATTACCTGGCGGAAAACCGCCGCTGGTTTGTTGAACAGGCGACAGAGCACCTTCCCTGGGCAAGAATTGTCCCGGCGCAGGGAACCTATTTATTATGGATGGATTGTAAAAAACTGGGACTGGATGACGAACAGCTAAAATGGGTAATGGCGGATGTCGCGGGTATTGCTCCTTCAATGGGCAGCGGCTTTGGCCCGGCGGGCAGCGGATTTATCCGTTTAAATCTGGGATGTCCACGTACCTACCTTGAAATGGCAATAGACGGCCTGAAGCGAATATCGGTGAAGACAATCAAAGGAATACCAACAGGCGGATGAATTTTTCGGGCGGTAAACTGACACCGGTGTTATTTCTGCGGCATGATATCGCCTGAGCGCCAGTAAAAAACCGGCCATGAAGGCCGGTTGGGTCCTGAGCGCGGTTTTACTATCAGGGGCGTCTGAATAATACGATGCTGCGCCCGGCCAGATCGAAATCCATTTCTTCGGTAATCCGCATTCCCTGCTGCGCGTTATCGGCAGTCGTCAGTTCAAGTACCCAGCCGCCTTCTCCCCACATCGGAATACGGAACGGTACGCTGCCTTCAAACGGATTGAAAAGCAGTAAGGCGTCATGCCAGATCCCCGCTTCCGGCTGAAGATCGGGACGACTAATGCATACGCCTATCGTCGATCCCTCATCCCATTGTTCGGATTGCTGCGCCCCTCCGCCGGCGTTAAACCAGCGGATCTCCAGACCGTCACGCCAGCTTTCCCGGCGCAGCAGCGGTTGCGTGGCGCGCAGTTGAATCAGATGACGGGTAAACTCCCGTAGCGCATTGGCGGTTTCCGGCAAATTATCCCAGTGGACCCACGATATTTCACTGTCCTGACAGTAGCCATTATTATTGCCCATCTGACTGCGGCCAAACTCATCGCCCGCTAATAACATCGGCGTGCCGTGCGAGAAAAGCAAGGTGGTCAGGAAATTGCGTTTCTGTTGCTCGCGTATCGCATTGATGCCTTCGTCGTCGGTTGGCCCTTCTGCGCCATAGTTACAGGAGCGGTTATCATTATGTCCGTCATTATTATCTTCGCCATTGGCTTCATTATGTTTGTCGTTATAAGACACCAGATCGTTCAGCGTGAAGCCGTCATGGGCTGTAATAAAGTTAACGCTTGACCAGGGGCGACGGCCGCGCAAATCATAGAGATCGCCGGAACCCAGCAGGCGTGCGGCGAAATCATTTGTGACGTTGTCACCTTTCCAGTATTCGCGCACCGTATCGCGGTATTTATCATTCCATTCGCCCCACCCTGGTGGAAAGCCGCCAACCTGATAGCCGCCCGGTCCGATATCCCAGGGTTCGCCAATCAGTTTCAGTTTTGCCAGCACCGGGTCTTGCGTTACCGCATCAAAAAAGCCGCCTCTCTGATCAAAGCCTTCCGGCTCACGACCAAGAATGGTGCCCAAATCAAAACGAAAGCCGTCGACATGCATTGACTCCGCCCAATAGCGAAGGGAATCCATCACCATTTGCAGTACCCGTGGATGAGAGGTATTGACGGTATTACCTGTCCCTGTATCGTTAATGTAATAGCGATGCTGATCGGGCATGGTGCGATAGTAAGAGAAGTTATCGATACCTTTAAATGACAGCGTGGGGCCAAGTTCATTCCCTTCTGCCGTATGGTTATAGACCACATCCAGTATCACTTCGATGCCGGCATCATGGAAAGCGTGCACCATATCGCGGAATCCCTGAATACCTTTTGGACCATAGTAGCGCGTCGCCGGCGCAAAAAAGCCCAGCGAGTTGTATCCCCAGAAATTTTTCAGTCCTTTATCGAGCAGATGCTGATCGTCCGGGAACCAGTGAACGGGTAAAAGCTCGACGGAGGTAATCCCCAGACTTTTAATGTAATCCACGCTGGCTTTATGCCCCATGCCCTCAAACGTACCGCGTAGAGGCTCAGGGATCGCGGAATTAAGCTGGGTAAAGCCTTTTACATGCGTTTCATAAATAATGGCGTTCGACCACGGTATGGAAGGCCGTTGTCTATCCTCCCAGTTAGCCTCATCCGGATCAATCACCCGGCATTTAGGCGTAAATGGCGCGCTATCCTGGTCATCAAAGGTCAAATCTTTATCGTCATGAAGTAATTGATACGCGAAATGCGCATCGTTCCACTGAATATCGCCCACCAGCTCACGGGCATAAGGGTCAATAAGCAGCTTGTTGGGGTTAAAACGATGACCATTTTCCGGGTCATAAGGACCGTAAACGCGGTACCCATACAGCGCGCCGGGCTGCAACTTCGGGACATAGCCGTGCCATATTTCGTCGGTATATTCCGGTAACTCCAGACGAGCGATTTCATGCTCCCCGCTCGGATCGTAAAGACAAAGCTCGACGCGTTCCGCATGGGCGGAAAAAATAGCGAAATTCACGCCTTCGCCGTCATAATTTGCGCCAAGCGTATGGCTGTATCCTGATCTGATTTCAAAAGCCCTGTTTGTTGTCATTCTCTTTCTCCACCCACGGTAAACGTTGTCCTGTCACGGCACATCAACACATAAACTCAGTCGCTCATTAAAACCAGTACGCCGCCCTGATGTGAGGCCAACGACAGGCGTTCACCAGGCATTAACCTCTCCTGGGTAAGCACATTGCGATAATGATGCTGATTAAGCTGTCCGGGTATAATAATGTCGGTTCCTGCCCAGAAACCGCTATGCGATTGTGACAATAAGCCGTCACATTCGGCGAACACCAGTCGGGGCGCAACAACAATCAGCGCATCATCATGATTGACTCTGGCGTAAGCGATGACCTTGTCGGCACGCTGACCAACAGCCCGCAGCGGTATATAGTCGCCAAAACGGAAGAGCTCATGATTCTGCTGACGCAAACGCAGTAAGGCGGCGGTGGCATACTGATTCACCTGCCCGTCCAGCCAACTCTCTTCGCGCGAGAAAACTCCCGGCGTCAGTTGGTCTAACTGCTGCGCCAGCGTGGCGAAATCCGGTTCGCGGCGGTTGTCGGGATCGACAAGACTAAAATTCAACGCCTCGCTTCCCTGATAGATATCAGGTACTCCCGGCGCGGTTAATTTGATAACGGTCTGCGTCAGGCTGTTAACCAGCCCTGCGCGGATGAAGGGTTGCAAGGAACGATAAAAATCCTGCAAAAATGTCTGATTATCCGGCGCCAGTAAATAACGGGCGTAATCAAGCATTGCCGTTTCGTAAGCCTCATTACTGTCCACCCAATCGGTACGCAGCTTCGCTTCGCGTAGCGCTTTCTCCACAAAGGCTTCAAAGCGTGTTTTCAGCGCGTTTAAACCTGTTTCGTCCTGTGGTTGTAGCGTCGGGGGCCAGACGCCGGTCAGCGCCTGATATAACATCCACGTATCCGCCGATTTTGGCGCAGTGCCATCATTCAAAAATTTGACATGGGTCTGGTTCATCTGCCGCCAGCGGGCAAGGCATTCGCTCCACTGCTCCGGCGCTTCGGTAAGCGTATACAGCCGTGCTCGCGCATCCTCGCCTCGCTTGGTATCGTGGGTCGACGTACCGGATAACGCATCAGGCTGTCGCGCCTGTCGGGTTTTCATCTCATGGTGAAAGCGTTCGATGGAGAAGTGATGCGTGACGGGCTCGGCGCCGACTTCATTTAACGCCAGTCCCATGTTTTGACGAAAGAAAAGCGTATCCTCTACCGATTTCGCCATCAGCGGACCGGTGAGTTGCTGGAACCGAACGCGAAACTGTGTCGCCTCCTCCTGGCTGGAGGCGGGAACATCGCCGGTAAGAAGACGGCTCAGAAATGTAAGCGCTTCTGGCTGCGGAGGGTTTTCAAGCGTCTTTACCCGTTCCACAATACGGTGTAACAGGCAAATATCGGTCGGCGGTAGCCCTTCTGCCGTGCCGTAAGTGCGATATACGGGAAAGGCAATTAATAACTCGCGTAACGCCTGCCGAACGATGCTCTCTTCCTGTGCGATCTGTAGCTCGCTGGCAATCGACAGCGCAAGCGCGAGCAGCCGGGTAAATTCCCCCTCGAAATTGCGATCGACCATCAGCAATTTAGCTGCCCGTAATTCCGCCCGCATATCCACTGGCGCGCCTTTAACGGTCTCGTAAGCCTGGCGCAGATTGTCTATCTGCTCATCGTCAACCAGCACCTCCGCCAGCGAGGCGATAAATTCATAGCCTGTGGTGCCGGAAACCGGCCAGTCATCAGGAAGTTGCTCGCCTTTAGCGAGAATTTTTTCCACGGTGATATAGCACGCCGGCCCCACTTCCTGACGTAAACGCGCAAGATAGGCTTTCGGATCGGCAAGGCCGTCGATATGATCGATACGTAAACCGTCAACCGCCCCCGTTCTGACCAGCTCCAGAATCAGCCGATGTGTATCGTCGAAGACGGTTTTATCTTCCACCCGCATTCCTACCAGCCCTGTGACCTCAAAGAAACGCCGATATGAAAGCGAGCGAGCGGCCTCGCGCCAGGACATTAATTTCCACGGCTGGCGCTCATGCAAATCAGCAATAGCGGCTTTATCGGTAAGCGCCAGTATTTCGGCCTCGCGCCCCTGCCATGTCGCCGGCGCAAGCGGATAATAGTTATCATAATAGGCGAACGCGGGTTTACCCGTAGCGGGATCGGGCTTGATCGCAATTTCTCCGTTTTCCAGCACGGCGTCAAACGTGTCGCCTAAAAAAGGCAGCGTCAGTCGGCGCGACCAGTCAATATCGAAATGGCGCGCGTAACGGCTCTCCTTGCCATATTCAAGCACGTCGCGCCACCAGGCGTTTTCCAGCGAGCTGGCCATGTGATTAGGCACAATATCGATGATCAATCCCAGCCCTTGCGCTTTAAGTTCGGCCACCAGTCTTTCAAATCCTTCGCGCCCGCCAATAGAAGGCTCAATCTCATTCGCATCGGTGACATCATAACCATGCGTTGACGCTTTGGTGGCGGTAAAGATGGGTGAGGCATAAAGATGGCTGATACCCAGATTTTTAAGGTAAGGCACCAGCGCCGCAGCGCGATCGAAGGTCATGCCATTACGAAACTGAAGACGATACGTTGCAGTTGGGATCATGATGCAGACTCTCCCTGGGCTAAGCGGACAATAAGAGAATGTTGGGAAAGCGACCCGGTGGATTCATTCGGCCAGGCGAAGAGGGTCTTACCCGGTAAATCGGGCAGCAATACCGTCGTGGCGCTAATATTCAGCGCCAGTGACAGTGTTCCTCCCGGAAAACGCCAGCTAACGGCAATAAACCCGGGCGCGGTTTGCAATACCGTTCCTGAGCTCTCACGGGCAGCGGACAACAGCGGCACGATATGCTTCTGGCGCAAAAGCAGTAGTTCGCGGGTAAACGCCAGCCACGCTTTACCCTCTTCACTGTGCTGTTGCTTCCAGTTAAGTTTTGAGCGTTGAAAGGTCTCTGGTGCATTCGGGTCCGGAACATTCTCCCCTGCATGATCGGCAAACTCTTTTGCGCGACCTTCACGAACGGCGCGGGCTAAATCCCCATGGAAATCGGTAAAAAAAAGAAAAGGACGGCTTTCGCCATACTCTTCGCCCATAAAAAGCAGCGGAATATGCGGTGAAAGCAGCAACGTGGCGAGCAATACTTTTGTTCGTTCAGCGCCCGCCAGGGTTATCAGTCTGTCGCCCTGGGCGCGGTTACCGACCTGATCGTGATTCTGAATAAAATCCACAAAGGCGACCGGAGGTTGTCCGGTACTTTTTACGCCGCGAGGTTCGCCGGTTTGGGGGGAAATTTCTCCCTGATAAGCGAATCCTTCGGCCAGCGCTCTCGCGAGGTGTTTTTCCGGGGTATCAGCAAAATCGTTGTAGTAGGCCTGGGTCTCTCCGGTCGCAAAAACGTGGACGGCATTATGAAAATCGTCATTCCATTCGGCGGTAAACAGCGGCGCATTGCCATCCTGATCACGGGGATGCAGAGAAATAATATTGCGGCTATCTTCGGTGGTCAGATGAATGGGCCTGTCGGTAATGTCTTCCCGAATACGTTGTGCGATTTCAACCAGCACATGCCTGGCGCTACTGTCCTCAATCTGATCGATAGCGTCAAAGCGTAAGCCGTCGAGATGGTATTCTGTCAGCCAGTATAACGGCGCCTCGATGATATAGCGCCGCACGGCGTCGACATCATAGGCGATACCATTTCCCCACGGCGTCATGCGCTCTTTGTGGAAAAACGCCGGCGCCAATAGCGGTAAATAATTTCCCTCCGGGCCGAAATGGTTCAGCACAATATCCAGGACGACGGAAAGACCATACCCATGCGCGGCGTCAATAAACGCTTTGAAATCATCCGGCGTCCCATAGGCAGAATGCGGCGCGTAAAGCAGTACGCCGTCATAGCCCCAGCCGCGCTCGCCGCCAAATTGCGCAACGGGCATCACTTCAATAACGGTAACGCCGAGTTCAGCGAGATAAGGCAGCTTCGCTATTGCGGCGCGGAAAGTGCCTTCCGGAGTGAACGTGCCTGTATGCATCTCGTACACCACGGCCTGCTCCCAACGGCTACCTTTCCACCCGGTGTTGCGCCACGCGTAGCTGCCTGGATCAACCACATATGACGGACCATTGACGTCAGTTTTTTGGGCGCGGGAAGCCGGATCGGGGACCACCATGCCATCGCTGAGTACAAAGTTATACTCCGTACCTGGCGTCACCCCGGAGACGTCCAGCGTAAACCAGCCGTCACCGTTCGCCTGCATTTCCTGGTCTTTACCCGCAAGCCTGAGCATAACCTTTTGCTGACCGGTGGCCCAAAGACGAAAGCGGACAACATCAGCGGCGATATATTCAGCCCCCCAGCTTTTGCAAAAAATTTTTGAACTCATTTGTCGCTCCGTTTAACCCATAACTTCTACAACATCCGAAGAACAAGCATAGACTATGGGGCTAATCTTTACGTGACACCGTCACTTAACAGGCATTCTTTTTCCTATCTGCGTGTAAAACCGTGGAATTATTGTCGGGATTGCTCAGATGTACCGAAGTGCGCGGTATCGCCTCGCCCGTGTTCGCCAGAGCCCTGAACACGCTGTAGCTGGATAACCTCCCCCTGCTCCCAGGCGTTAGCCCCCTTAACAACGGGATGTTCAGGCAGATCCTGCCGCTCGCGTTTAATGGCCTGGGTATCAATTCCCAGACGGCGATCCCGATCGGCCAGCAGCGCGGGGTCAAGCTGCCCGTCGCCAGTAAAGCCCATCATCAGCGCAGGGATACCCATTGGCAGGGTTTTATCCCGGTCGGTATGCCAGGTGTGCCAGGTCTTGCCATAAGTATTAACAATCTTACTCATCAACGCTTTATCAGCGACCTGCGGTAAGCCAGGCGCCACCAGGCTACCGGATTTCACCTCGTACTGGTGGCTGTGCCACAGTTTTTTCTCCTCGGGAGGAAGCGTTTTAAATAAACGTTCGCTGATAATGTACTCCACCCCCATCAGGCGCGCGTTTTTCGTATTGCCGTCGTAAATCACCGCCTGCATGACATCTTCGTTCAGGACGGTAACGTAATGGTGCGCTTCCATCTGTCCGTTTTTATCACCGCTATAAAAATGGAACCCGTCAAGGTAGGTACTGATGGCATCGACAGGTGGTCTGGATTGAATAGCCGCCGCGCCTGTTTCCAGGGTACGTAATTTGGCAGAGGTTTTTTCCCCGGGAATAGGCGTTTGCGGCGGCGTATTATTGGCGCCGCATCCGGCCAGAAAAGGAATGATAAAGAGTGCCAGCGGTAAAATTTTCATTAGGTCTCCATATAGTGAAAGGGCTCTAATGAAAATAGTG
Source organism: Salmonella sp. 32120201201600049SM (assembly GCF_017572835.1). NCBI lineage: Bacteria > Pseudomonadati > Pseudomonadota > Gammaproteobacteria > Enterobacterales > Enterobacteriaceae > Salmonella > Salmonella sp. 32120201201600049SM. Next base: position 510,187 of record NZ_JAGESA010000001.1, read on the forward strand.
CAATACCACGTGATTGGTAGAAGAAATGGAAGATGTTATTTGTGACGGTGTCACAAATAGTAAAACCCGACACACAGGCCGGGTTTTGATATCAGTTTACTCTTATTTTGAGAGTTCTTTCTTGATTTCGTCTTTTATTTTGCTTAATTCACTCTGCGGGTTTTTCTTACAAAGCTCAACGGCTAGCGGCACTGCTGTCGTCTCAGTTTCCTGGAAATCTACGTAGTCCCCGCCTTTAAAATCTTCATCTTCATTCAGCACCCAGAAAGCGACTGGCGCCATCGTCTGCGGATTGAGGTCAACAAACTCCTGGCAGCTCATACCTTTAGGCGTAACGTTTGTTTTAGTAGTATCTGTTGCCGCATTCACGCTAACACTGGTTACCAGCGCTGCCACGATAATACCTGCTGTAGCAAGGGAGAATTTATTCATTGTTGTTGCTCCAATAATTATATAAATAACCTCTACATCTGCGCGTTAACCCGTTAATGTAGAACACAGAAAATAATACCCCTCCTCTCTCAGGAATAAAGATCACCCTCCGTGATATGGCTATTATTGATATTTACGTTGACTGATTTTGATGTTTGATGAATAAAGCAACATGGCGAGCAGATTTTAAGGCGAAAAAGTAGGCCACGACAATAGCCGCAGACGTGGTCTACGGCGCGTTGAGGTGATAGAAATACGGCAGGATCTCAGATAGACCGGGAGCGAGCCCTCCGTCTGAAAGTATATTCATCAGCCCGATCAACCCATCGTTACCGGGCTGGAGAGGTTATCAGGCGTTAAGCTGGTAGTCGAGGGTGATTTCCGCATTCAGAACCTGCGATACCGGGCACCCGGCTTTTGCTTTCTGGATGATTTGATCGAAAGTTGAAGCATCAATATCTGCTACCGCGACTTTGCTTTGTAGCGCAATTTTGGTAATGGCGAAGCCCGCCTCCACCTTATCAAGCGATACGTCAGCGGTGGTGTCAATGGATGTCGGCGTAAATCCAGCCTCTCCCAGCATGAGTGATAGCGCCATGGAGAAACAGGCCGCATGTGCGGCGCCAATTAACTCTTCCGGGTTGGTTCCCTGCGCGCCTTCGAACCGGGTATTGAATCCATACGGTTGTTGATTAAGCACGCCGCTTTCTGTTGATACAGTACCTTTACCCCGTTTGATGTCGCCTTCCCAGTGTGCCTGACCTTTCTTATGGATTGTCATTTTTGCTCTCCTGTTGGCTCAAAAAATAAAGTATAGACCATGCTGCTAATCTGCGTTGTCCATGCCGATGGAGGTAGCATGTTGTCGATTACCCGCACTTCAGATATAGAAAATAGTTGTATGCTTTTTCAGTGATGAATATTAAACCAACAGGGCTCCCTTTCTTTAAAGAATATATCCCTCCTTTTGTCCTTACTTTTTCTTCTGGAGGCGTATTCCATTATGTATATTTTATATGTATATTGAGATTTATCCTATCCCATTGTAATAAAGGATAAAAATCACAATAAGTAGCCTTTTAAATGTATATTAATTGACCACTATTTGTATGAGGATATGTAATTGGCAAACGTAATATATTTTCTTCAGGGGTAAACAATTAGAGTTCCGCCTTGCGTTAAAATAACTCCAGGACTAATCTTAACCACAGCCGCAAAAATATTTGCCATGCTGAATACGAATTAATTTTCTGCGAGCCGTACTAAATAAATACATGTTCACGGAGGCATTATATGTTTACTTATCACTCAGCAAATACCTCAGCAGCACAACCGGCCCTGGTCAACGCGATTGAGCAAGGATTACGCGCGGAGTTAGGCGTTGTCACTGAAGATGATATTTTAATGGAGCTGACCAAATGGGTTGAGGCTTCCGACAATGACATCCTCAGTGACATCTACCAGCAGACCATCAACTATGTGGTAAGCGGGCAGCACCCGACTCTGTAAAACCTGCTATGCTGTATCGGCAACCTTAGGGGTTACGTTTCTTTCGCGTAAGCGAATTTGTCCTTAAAACTAGCAACAGGATTGAGGAGTTAACATGAAATCGAACCGTCAGGCTCGTCATATACTTGGACTGGATTACAGAATTTCCAACCAGCGTAAGGTTGTTACTGAAGGCGACACCAGCAGCGTGGTGAATAACCCAACCGGCAGAAAGCGCCGCGCCGATAGCCAAAAGTAATCGTACAGTCCTGAAATGACGTTAAACACCATTGCATCTGCAATGGTGTTTTTGTTTATAGGAATGACCTTAACGTCTCACAATGCTTTATACTCAGGGTCGGTTCCCTGGTGGAAGGCAATATATGATGATAAACGACGGTGCCAGGGACAGTTATTCGAAAAAGAGTGAGTAACATGGAAACTACAACCAAGAAAGCACGTTCCCTTTATATCCCTTACGCTGGCCCTGTATTGCTGGAATTCCCCCTGTTAAACAAAGGCAGCGCTTTTAGCGTAGAAGAGCGCCGCAACTTCAATTTGTCAGGGCTGCTGCCGGAGGTCGTCGAGTCGATTGAAGAACAGGCCGAACGCGCCTGGCTCCAGTATCAGGGGTTTAAAACAGAAATCGATAAGCATATTTACCTGCGTAACATCCAGGATACCAACGAAACGCTCTTTTATCGACTGGTGCAAAACCATCTTGAAGAGATGATGCCGGTTATCTATACCCCGACCGTGGGCGCTGCCTGTGAGCGCTTCTCTGAGATTTATCGCCGGGCACGCGGCGTGTTTATCTCTTATCCGAATCGTCACAACATGGACGACATTTTGCAGAATGTGCCTAACCACAACATTAAAGTTATTGTGGTGACGGATGGCGAGCGGATTCTGGGGCTTGGCGATCAGGGCATCGGCGGGATGGGGATCCCTATCGGTAAGCTGTCATTATACACCGCCTGCGGCGGCATTAGTCCGGCCTATACCCTTCCCGTTGTGCTGGATGTCGGCACCAACAATCAACAGTTACTCAACGATCCGCTTTACATGGGCTGGCGTCATCCGCGCATTACCGACGATGAGTATTATGCGTTTGTCGATGAGTTTATTCAGGCCGTTAAGCAGCGCTGGCCAGATATCCTGCTACAGTTTGAAGATTTCGCGCAGAAAAACGCAATGCCGCTGTTGACGCGCTATCGTGATGAGATTTGCTCCTTTAACGATGATATTCAGGGCACCGCAGCCGTGACCGTCGGTACGTTGATCGCCGCCAGCCGCGCTGCCGGCAGTCAGCTTAGCGAGCAGAAAATCGTTTTCCTCGGCGCGGGTTCCGCCGGATGTGGGATTGCTGAACAAATCATCGCGCAGACTCAGCGTGAAGGTTTAAGCGAAGATGCCGCCCGACAGAACGTTTTTATGGTCGATCGCTTCGGCCTGTTGACGGACCGGATGCCTAATTTATTGCCGTTCCAGGCAAAACTGGTGCAGAAATGCGACAATCTCCAGCACTGGGATACCGAAAATGACGTGCTGTCGCTGCTGGATGTGGTGCGTAACGTGAAGCCGGATATTCTGATCGGGGTTTCCGGCCAGACTGGGCTCTTTACTGAAGAGATCATCCGCGAGATGCATAAGCATTGCCCTCGCCCGATCGTCATGCCGCTCTCTAATCCCACCTCTCGCGTGGAGGCCACGCCACAGGACATTATCGCCTGGACGGAAGGCAACGCGCTGGTGGCAACCGGCAGTCCATTCTCGCCGGTCATCTGGAAAGATAAGGTTTATCCGATCGCACAATGTAATAACGCCTATATTTTCCCCGGCATCGGTCTGGGGGTTATCGCTTCCGGCGCATCGCGCATTACTGATGAAATGCTGATGTCAGCCAGTGAGACGCTGGCGAAACATTCTCCGCTGGTCAATAACGGCGAAGGATTAGTGTTGCCAGCGCTTAAAGACATCCAGGTCGTGTCGCGCGCTATCGCTTTTGCCGTAGGCAAAATGGCGCAGCAACAAGGCGTAGCGGTGAAAACCTCTGCGGAAGCGCTGCAACAGGCGATTGACGATAACTTCTGGAAACCGGAATACCGCGACTACCGTCGGACTTCCATTTAATACGTACCCGGCGGTGAATGCCGCCGGATATCACTTTCTTCTTTAGTTTTGGTGAGTCTGTCGACACACCTGCATTCCTTTTCCTGCTTATTTGTCAAGCTACTAATATTAGCCACCTTTATGTATTGAACGGGGATTTATCAGGATAATCCTGGCTAAACTATTACATTGTATTTCTGCCGCCTTGCATAACTCATCAGAAATATTAATCCTAAAGAGGTAATAGCACCTTACCTGCTATTACCTGCTATGCAGTTCACTATTAATAAAAGGAGAAGGTTATGAAAGCTGCTGTTGTCACACAAGATCATCAGGTTGATGTTACTGAGAAAACGCTGCGTCCCCTTCGCCACGGTGAAGCTTTGCTAAAAATGGAGTGCTGCGGCGTATGCCATACCGATCTACACGTGAAAAACGGAGATTTCGGTGACAAAACCGGCGTCATTCTGGGACACGAAGGCATTGGCGTCGTGGCGGAAGTCGGTCCCGGTGTCACCTCGCTGAAACCCGGCGATCGCGCGAGTGTCGCGTGGTTTTATGAAGGATGCGGACACTGTGAGTATTGCAATACGGGCAATGAAACCTTATGCCGCAACGTGAAAAATGCCGGTTACACGGTAGATGGCGGCATGGCCGAAGAGTGTATTGTCGTCGCGGATTATGCGGTGAAAGTACCGGAAGGTCTGGACTCTGCGGCGGCAAGTAGTATTACCTGCGCGGGCGTTACCACGTATAAAGCGGTGAAGATTTCTCATATTAAACCTGGCCAGTGGATTGCCATCTACGGTCTGGGCGGTCTGGGTAATCTGGCCTTGCAGTACGCGAAAAACGTTTTCAATGCGAAAGTGATCGCCATTGATGTCAATGATGGACAGCTGAAACTGGCCGAGGAAATGGGCGCAGATCTGACCATTAATTCACGTACGGAAGATGCGGCTAAAATTGTGCAGGAAAAAACCGGTGGCGCGCACGCAGCGGTGGTTACCGCGGTCGCTAAGGCGGCGTTTAATTCCGCAGTAGATGCCGTTCGCGCCGGAGGCCGCGTGGTGGCAGTCGGGCTGCCGCCAGAAGCCATGAACCTTGATATCCCTCGCTTGGTGCTGGATGGCATTCAGGTTGTCGGTTCGTTGGTGGGGACACGCCAGGATCTGACCGAAGCCTTCCAGTTCGCGGCGGAAGGAAAAGTCGTACCAAAAGTCGCTTTACGTCCGCTTGAAGATATCAATGTTATTTTTAAAGAGATGGAACAGGGACAAATTCGTGGCCGTATGGTCATCGATTTCCGTCGTTAAACGATTTGCTGTGGTCGTCTGAGTATACAGACAGCAGATGAAAACAAGGCGCTACGAGGATAGCGCCTTGTTTATCAGATTGCGAAAGAATTACTGAATACCTTCTTCGCTCTCTTTTTTTGCTTCCGCCTTCTCGATTTCACGATACCAGCGTGGATGATGTTTCTTCGCCCAGCGACGGCTGACCTTCCCTTCGATCATGCCTTTAATCGAGCCCTTCACCCAAAACGCCATATACATATGGATGAGGATCGCGTGCATTAAAATAATGCCCGCCGCCGCATGAATTAACAGGCTATAACGCACCACCTGCATGGGGAAATACTGCGCGAAATACGGACGCCAGATAATCACGCCAGTCACCAGCAGCACAAAAATCATGCTCATAATGGACCAGAACATCATCTTCTGTCCGGCATTGTATTTGCCGACATCCGCCACCTTATGCTCATTGCCTTTCAATACTTCGACAATATTTTTCAGCCACGGAATGTCTTTTTTATCCGGGATGTTGTGGTGGACGAAACGCACGAACATAAACATCAGCGCGATGAAGATGGCAATACCGAAGAACGGGTGCAAAATACGTCCCATCTGCGGCGTGCCGAAAGTTTGCGTCAACCATTGTAGCGTCGGGAAGAAAAACGAAATCCCCGACAGCGCTACCAGGAAGAAGCAGATCACCACCGTCCAGTGACAGGCGCGGTCGACAAATTTCGTGCGCACAATCATTTTCGACTTACTCATGATGATCCTCCTCATCGTCGTCCGTTTCTTTATTCGGGCCAATACCGATGTAGTGGTAAATCAGACCGGCGAAAGTGGCGATAAAGCCCGCTGCGGCCAGCGGTTTTAGCGCCCCTTTCCACAGATTGATTGAGGTATCGATCTGCGGATCTTTCGGCAAGCCGTGGTACAACTCCGGCTGATTGGCATGGTGCAGCACATACATGACGTGCGTACCGCCAACGCCCTGCGGGTTGTAGATACCGGCATGTTCAAAGCCGCGCGCTTTTAACTTCTCCACGCGTTGCTCACCCAGTTCCAGCATCTCTTTTTTGGTGCCGAAGTGAATAGCCCCGGTCGGACAAGTTTTGACGCAGGCCGGTTCCTGGCCCACGCTGACGCGATCGACGCAGAGCGTACATTTATAAACGCGGTTGTCCTCTTTGTTGAGGCGCGGAATATTAAACGGACACCCGGCGATACAGTAACCACAGCCGATACAGTGTTCAGATTGAAAATCAACAATCCCGTTCGCGTACTGGATGATAGCCCCGGCAGACGGACAGGCTTTAAGACAGCCTGGATCTTCACAGTGCATACAACCATCTTTACGAATCAGCCACTCCAGCTTGCCGTTCTGCTCGGTTTCGGTAAAGCGCATCACCGTCCAGGACTTGGCGCTGAGATCGGCAGGGTTATCGTACACCCCGACACAATGACCAACGTTATCGCGAATATCGTTCCATTCAGAACAGGCTACCTGGCAGGCTTTACAGCCGACACAGGAGGAGACGTCGATCAGTTTCGCGACTTCGGCTTTGTAATCACGCGCCTGCGGAGGCGGCGTGATGGCGTTTGTTGCGGACCGTTTAATAATGTCCTGCGTTTCCATAGACATATGTTCGCCTCCCTTACGCCTTCTCGATGTTAACTAAAAACGCTTTGTATTCCGGCGTTTGCGAGTTGGCATCACCGACATTTGGCGTCAGAGTATTGGCGATATAGCCTTTGCGCGCGACACCCTCAAAGCCCCAGTGAATCGGGATCCCCACCGTTTCAACCTGCTGACCGTTGACATGCAGAGTGCGAAGACGACGAGTTACCACCGCGACCGCGCGAATAAACCCGCGTTTACTGCTCACCTTCACATAGTCGCCGTTAGCAATACCTTTCGCTGCCGCCAGCGTCTCACTGATCTCCACAAACTGTTCCGGCTGAGCGATAGCGTTAAGTAGCGCATGTTTGGTCCAGGTATGGAAATGCTCTGTGAGGCGGTAAGTCGTGCCCACGTACGGAAACTGCTCCTTCTTACCCATGCGCAGCGCATCTTCTTCATACAGACGCGCCGCCGGGTTCGAGACCACATTCGGGTGCAGCGGGTTAGTGCCCAGCGGCGTTTCCATCGGCTCGTAGTGTTCAGGGAACGGCCCTTCCGCCATTTTATCAATAGCAAACAGACGTCCCAGCCCTTCCGGCTGCATGATAAACGGATTGGTCCCGCTCCCCGGCGCCGCGTTGTTAAAGTCCGGAATATCGTTCCCTGTCCACTTCGCGCCGTTCCACTGGATCAGCATCCGTTTTGGATCCCACGGTTTACCCTGCGGGTCCGCCGAAGCGCGGTTATACAATACGCGACGGTTTAGCGGCCACGCCCACGCCCAACCCAGTGTATTGCCAAGCCCTGACGGGTCGGCGTTATCACGTCTGGACATCTGGTTGCCCTGCTCCGTCCAGCTACCGGTATAAATCCAGCAGGAGGAGGATGTCGTACCGTCATCGCGCAGTAATGCAAAACTGCTCAACAACTGGCCTTTCCTGGCAAGCAGTGTACCGTTGGCGTCATAGAGATCTTCCAGCGCATAGCCGTTGTTCTCTTTCGCCACTTCTTCCGAATGCGGTTCATCCGGCTGCTTGTAGTTCCAGCTCATCTTCAATAGTGGTTCGGCGCCTTTACCGCCTTCTGCGCGATACATTTCACGCAGACGATGGTAAATACCGGCCAGAATCTCGCCGTCGTTACGCGCTTCGCCCGGCGCGTCCTGACCTTTCCAGTGCCACTGTAACCAGCGACCGGAGTTAGCGATAGAGCCATCCTCTTCCGCAAAACAGGTAGACGGCAGACGGAAGACTTCGGTCTGAATCGTTGTCGGATCAACATCATTAGATTCGCCGTGGTTCTGCCAGAACGTTGACGTTTCAGTCACCAGCGGATCGATAACGACCAGATACTTCAGTTTGCTTAAGCTTTGCACCACTTTGTTTTTGTCCGGGAAGGACGCCACCGGGTTAAAGCCCTGACAGAAATAGCCGGTGACTTTCCCGCTATCCATCATGTTGAAATATTTGATCACGTCATAGGACTGATCCCACTTAGGCAGCCAGGCAAAGCCCCAGTCATTCTCTTTCTGCGCCGCATCGCCATAGAAAGATTTCATCAGGCTGACGAAGAACTTAGGATAATTACCCCAGTAGTTGACCTGATCGGCCAGCGTCGCTTTGGGGGTATTCGCTGCCAGATAAGTTTGCAGATCAGCCTGTTTTTCCGATGGCAGCGTCAGGTAGCCCGGCAGGCTGGTGGAGAGCAGTCCTAAATCCGTTAAACCCTGAATATTAGAGTGGCCGCGCAAGGCGTTCACACCGCCGCCAGCCATCCCCATATTGCCGAGCAGCAACTGGATCATCGCCATGGTACGGATGTTCTGCGCCCCGACGGTATGTTGCGTCCAGCCCAGCGCATACAGGAAGGTGGTAGTGCGATCCGGAACGCTGGTAGAGGCCAACACCTCACACACCTTCAGGAAGTCTGCTTTCGGCGTACCGCAAATGTTTTCCACGACGTCCGGCGTATAGCGCGAAACGTGCTGCTTCAGCAGATTCCACACACAGCGTGGGTGCGTCAACGTTTCATCACGTTTGGCATAGCCGTTTTCATCGAACTGGTAGTTCCAGGAGGATTTATCGTACTGACGCTTTTGGGCGTCATAGCCGCTGAAAAGACCGTCATCAAAGGCAAAATCATCCCGCACCAGCAGGCTGGCGTTGGTGTAATGCTTAACGTATTCAGCGTTGATTTTGTTATTTTCGATCAGGTACAGCAAAACGCCGGACAGAAAGGTAATGTCTGTACCGGAACGTATTGGCGCATAGATATCCGCCACCGACGCCGTACGCGTAAAGCGTGGATCAACGACAATCAGCGTCGCATCGTTATTGTTTTTCGCTTCCATCGCCCAGCGGAAACCCACCGGATGCGCTTCTGCGGCATTGCCGCCCATCACCATCACGACGTTGGCGTTTTTAATATCCACCCAGTGGTTGGTCATCGCACCGCGACCAAATGTTGGAGCAAGACTTGCTACCGTTGGTCCGTGTCAAACGCGCGCCTGGTTATCTACCGCCAGCATACCGAGAGAACGCGCAAACTTCTGCGTCAGCATACCCGTTTCATTGCTGGCCGCCGAGGCGCACAGCATTCCGGTAGAGAGCCAGCGGTTAACCGTGACGCCCTGCTCATTCTTTTCAATAAAGTTGGCGTCGCGGTCGGCTTTCATTAATTTAGCAATACGAGTGAAAGCGTCATCCCAGCTAATGCGCTGCCACTTGTCGGAACCCGGTGCGCGGTATTCCGGATAGCGTAGGCGATCTTCACTGTGAACATAGTCCAGCAAACCGGCCCCTTTCGGGCACAGCGCGCCACGGCTTACCGGATGATCCGGGTCGCCTTCAATATGGTAAATCGCTTCTTTCGCGTTTTTTGCCCCATCTCCCAGGCTATACATTAATAGCCCGCAACCTACGGAACAGTATGTGCAGGAGTTACGGATCTCTTTTGCGCGCAACAGCTTATAGTTTCGCGCCTGAGCCAGGGCCATTTTAGGGGTAAAACCCAGTGCGGCCACCGTTGTTCCCGCCATACCGCCCGCGCAGATTTTAAAAAATTGTCTGCGGCTGACGTCCATTACTTTCCTCTTTTTTCCACGGATGCACGCCTCCTTCGAACTGCAGCAAAACCCCAGCCCAGGATGCGTGTATAACTTCGCGAGGAAACTAACAGCAAAATCGATAACTTTTTTGCGTCAAATCAATATTGAAACGGTTCCGCTATTAAATAGCCCTATTTTTAAACTGCAATAACTCCAGGGAGGTACTAAAAAATGACACTGCATGGCATCGCCCTCGGAAAAAGTGCTATAAGTGGCAGTTTATTTTGCGCGGTATTCAGGACAGTCACAAAGCATGACATCACAAAAAGCAACGCTAATAGGGCTTGTTGCCATCGTTCTGTGGAGCACGATGGTTGGGTTAATTCGCGGCGTCAGCGAAGGTCTTGGACCGGTAGGCGGCGCAGCCATGATCTATTCATTAAGCGGCCTGCTGCTGATTTTTACCGTCGGATTACCTGATATCCGCCGTTTCCCGGGGCGATACCTCATCGCAGGCAGCGTACTGTTTGTCAGTTATGAAATATGCCTGGCGCTTTCTCTCGGTTATGCCGCCACTCGCCATCAGGCTATCGAAGTCGGCATGGTTAACTATTTATGGCCCAGCCTGACCATTCTGTTTGCCATTCTTTTTAATGGGCAAAAAACTAACTGGCTTATTGTTCCTGGATTGCTTATTGCACTTACTGGCGTTTGCTGGGTTCTGGGGGGCGAGAATGGTCTTAATCCAGGAGAAATTATCAGCAATGTCGCCACCAGTCCGCTAAGTTATTTACTGGCATTTCTTGGGGCGTTTATATGGGCGACGTACTGCACGGTCACCAATAAATATGCGCGTGGTTTTAACGGTATCACCGTCTTTGTGTTACTCACCGCCGTAGCGCTGTGGTTCCACTATTTTCTTACGCCGCAACCTGCCATGATATTTAGCCTACCGGTGATTGCTAAACTTTTTACCGCGGCATTAACGTTGGGGTTTGCCTACGCAGCATGGAATGTGGGCATACTTCATGGCAATGTGACTATCATGGCCGTAGGGTCTTATTTTACCCCCGTCATGTCCTCTGCTCTGGCAGCGCTGTTACTCAGCTCACCACTGTCATTCTCCTTCTGGCAAGGCGCAGTCATGGTTTGCGTAGGTTCGCTACTTTGTTGGCTGGCAACGCGGCGGCGCTAATAGCGACGGGCGGGCCGATATTGATATTAAATCGACCCGCTGTACCTTGACACTCTTCATAACACAACTACGCTTTTATCTATTGCCTGTGCGTATTTGACGATTTTCCATTTTCACGTGCTCCTCCTGCGCCATACCAGGATTGCGCTGGTAAAAATGAATTTTATAAAATCGTTAAATATGTTAATGTAATGATGTAATTATATTAACAAATATATAATTAACGCTAGCTCGCAACTCTTATTAGTGCATATAATAATCAGTAGTTACTACCAAAAATAAAACCATAAACAGCCCAATAGTCCCCTCCGAAAATATATCTTATTAGACAGTCCCTATTTGAATTAATACTCTCAAATGTATTAAGGAGATCTCGATCACACAAATTAAAATAATTTGTAATCTTATGAAACTTATTATTGAACTTATGCCACTCCGTCATTTAAAAATAGTCTGCCATTGACAAACGCCTCGTTTAACAATGGTTGAGGAAACACGCTAAGAAAATTATAAGGATTATTAAAATGAAACTTAAGTTAGTGGCAGTGGCAGTGACTTCCCTGTTGGCAGCAGGCGTTGTAAATGCAGCCGAGGTATATAACAAAGACGGCAATAAACTGGATCTGTACGGTAAAGTTCACGCTCAGCATTATTTCTCTGATGATAACGGAAGTGATGGTGACAAAACTTACGCGCGTCTGGGCTTTAAAGGCGAAACGCAGATCAATGACCAACTGGTTGGTTTTGGCCAGTGGGAATATGAATTCAAAGGCAACCGTACTGAATCTGAAGGTTCCGACAAAGACAAAACCCGTCTGGCATTCGCTGGTCTGAAATTCGCTGAATACGGTTCTTTCGACTACGGTCGTAACTACGGCGTTGCTTACGACATCGGCGCATGGACCGACGTTCTGCCAGAGTTCGGTGGCGATACCTGGACTCAGACTGACGTCTTCATGACCAAGCGTGCTACCGGCGTTGCAACCTACCGTAACACCGATTTCTTCGGTCTGGTTGAAGGTCTGAACTTTGCCGCGCAGTATCAGGGCAAAAACGATCGTGACAATGAAGTAGAAGCAAACGGCGACGGTTTCGGTCTGTCCGCAACGTATGAGTACGAAGGTTTTGGCGTGGGTGCGGCCTATGCGAAGTCTGACCGTACTGACCGTCAGGTGCGCAACGGCACCAATGGCCTGTATGCTTCTGGCCAGAATGCGGAAGTGTGGGCTGCTGGTCTGAAATATGATGCGAACAATATCTATCTGGCGACCACCTACTCCGAAACGCTGAATATGACCACATTCGGTAAAATCGACGGTATTGCTAACAAAACTCAGAACTTTGAAGCTGTTGCTCAGTACCAGTTCGACTTCGGTCTGCGTCCGTCCATTGCTTACCTGAAATCCAAAGGTAAAGATCTGGGTGCTTACGGCGACCAGGATCTGGTTGAGTACATCGATGTCGGTGCTACCTACTACTTCAACAAAAACATGTCCACCTTCGTTGATTACAAAATCAACCTGCTGGATGACACCAACTTCACTAAAAATGTTGCGCAGATCAGCACTGACAACATCGTTGCTGTTGGTCTGAACTACCAGTTCTAATTTTGTTGTAGTCTGAATACAAAGCCAGTCCTTTCAGGGCTGGCTTTTTCTCTTGATGTAGACTCGGTCATAAGGAGTATGCCGTGCAGACGTTCACTGGTCGTTGTCTTTGCGGACAGAGCCATTTTACCGTTGACGTCGAAATGCTGGATGTCTATGCCTGCCATTGTACGCTGTGTCAAAAATGGTCGGGTGGAATAGCCATGTATCTGGAAGCCTGCGGGCAACCACAGCTAGCCCCCCTTTCCCCGGAACCGCCATACTTTTCATCCTCTTCGCGCGGCGAACGCTACTTCTGTTCCGGCTGCGGGTGTCCGCTGTGGTTTCGGCTTACCGATACCGATCGCTATTTTATTCCCTGGACCTTACTGGAACTGAACGAAGTTGATCGCCGTCGGCTGATTCTGGCTGCGGAAATTTATACCGAAACCCAGCCTGCCTTCTGGCGACTGACGGGGCAATACGCACGCCTCAGCGGTAAAGAGGTTGAGGAAATGGACTCCCCCTGCCAGCTAGCGCATTAAGCGCTTATCTCACCAGGCGTTATGTTATCGGCGTTGGGCTTTTGCCAGGCTGAACCACATCCCTACCGCCAGCAAAAGAAGCATACTCCCGGCGCTGCTTAACGCCACGCTATGCGACCAGATAAAGGCATGTCTGGCGGCGTCCAGTATTGCCTGCCCCTGCGTGGGCGGTAGGCTATTCGCCAACTGCACGGCTTCTCCCATTGAAGATGACGCTCTGGCAATCTCTTGCGCCTCAAGCCCGGCAGGCAGACGGATAGACGCGGAGAAGCTACGGCTTAACAACAGACCGAAAATGGCAATGCCCAGTCCCGCGCCCAGTTCATAAGCCATCGTTTCTATCGCGCCGGCCGCCGCCGCTTTTTCTGCCGGCGCAGCGGCCATAATTGCCGACGTGGAAGCCAGCAATGCGCTGGCGGCGCTAAATCCCAGCAGCGCCATCAGCCCCCAGGCCTGCCATTGCTGGGTGCTGAAATCCGTCATCGCCAGGCCATAAAAACTCAGCGCGCTTAACGCCATGCCGCCCGTCGCGACCAGCCGTAGTCCCAGACGCGAGACCAGCGCGCCCGCAATCGGCCCGCTGAATCCACTGGCGACCATCACCGGCAGCATAAATACCCCGGCCTCATAAGGCGATAGCCCGTGAACAAACTGCAGCTCTTGCGCCATCAGCAGCTCAAAACCCACCAGAGTGATCATCGCGGTCATCGCCATCACGACGCCGCTCAGGATAATGCGATGGGTAAATAGTCGCATATCAATCATCGGACGCGATGTCGCAAGCTGTGTGCGGATAAAGAGTCCCAGGAGCAGCGCGCCGGTAAGCAGGGTAAGCGAGATGACCCACAGCGACAGATGCCCTTTCAGCGCGGTTTTAGCGCTATAGACCAACAGCAAAATGGCAATAATCAGCATCACCGCATGGCCAAGATTGAGCGGTTGATCGCGACGGCCCGCCTGGCGAGGAACATAGCGGGCGGTTAAGCCCATGACGACCAGCACAATCGGCACGTTGATCAGGAAAACCGATCCCCAGTAAAAATGCTCTAATAATATGCCGCCGATGAGCGGCCCAAACGCCGCTCCGCCCGAACCTACCGCTGCCCAGACGCCCAGCGCCATGTTGCGATGCTTCTCTTCACAAAAGGTGGCGCGTATCCCGGCCAGCGTCGCCGGTACAATCATCGCCGCGCCAATAGCCAGTAATACCCTGGTGGCGATAAGCCAACTGGCGGTATGCGAAAACGCCGCCGCCAGTGACGCCAGACCAAAGAGCGTCCCGCCCAGCATCAGCAGGCGTTTAAAACCGATACGATCGCCAAGCGCGCCCATCGGCAACACCATGCCAGCCATGACCAAAGAATAAATATCAATGATCCACAGCAGCTCGTTGCCGCTGGCCCCCAGTGTCATACTCAGTGTCGGGGCGGCGACATGCAAGACCGTGGCATCAATGGCGACAGGAATATAGACCAGCACAATAATGACTAACGTTAACCACTGACGAAACATAACTCTCCCTTCAAAAACTCAAATTTGGACGCTTGTCCAGCTTCAGGATCCTACGGTAAGTTGAACGAATGTCCAGCTTTTTGTTACACTGCGCGCATTGGCTAATGTGGGGAAAATATGAGTTACCTTAACCGGGATGAACGCCGCGAAGTGATCCTGCAAGCGGCGATGCGCGTGGCGCTGGCAGAGGGGTTTGCCGCCATGACGGTGCGACGAATCGCATCAGAAGCCGATGTCGCCGCCGGACAGGTGCATCACCACTTCAGCTCGGCGGGTGAGCTCAAAGCGCTGGCCTTTGTCCATTTGATCCGCACCCTGCTTGATGCCGGGCAAGTTCCGCCGCCCGCCACCTGGCGTGCACGGCTTCACGCTATGTTGGGTAGCGAAGACGGCGGCTTTGAGCCTTACATAAAATTGTGGCGAGAGGCGCAAATTCTGGCCGATCGGGATCCGCACATCAGAGATGCTTATCTCCTCACGATGCAGATGTGGCATGAGGAAACGGTCACAATTATCGAGCAGGGCAAACAGGCAGGAGAATTTACGTTTACTGCTAACGCCACGGATATCGCCTGGCGGCTTATCGCACTGGTGTGCGGGCTGGACGGTATGTATGTGCTGGGTATTCCGGAAATGGCCGATCCCGCGTTTAAATACCATCTGGATCGTATGATTACGCTTGAACTCTTTGCGTAAAGTTACAAATAATTTAATAAAAATCACTTTTAGTTTACAAATAGTAACAATTAAGAAACATTATATCTCCTCTTCGCGCCGCGCTGGCCTGGTTTTTTATCTATTCTTTCACTCAATATTCTAAAAAAACTTCAATAAGTTCTCAAAAGAGCGCGTGACGCTCTGTCTCTTTTTTGTGTTTTTTTCAAATGATATGCGCATGTGAGGGGTAAAATGACACGACAAAACGAGAATTATAACCGTTATCTCTTGAGTGACTGGCGACCCGAAAATCCAGCCTTCTGGGAGAATAAAGGGAAAGGCATCGCCAGAAGAAACTTATGGATTTCAGTAAGTTGTTTGCTCCTGGCATTTTGCGTCTGGATGTTGTTTAGCGCTGTTGCCGTCAACCTCAATAAAATTGGATTTAATTTTACCACCGACCAACTCTTTTTATTAACCGCATTACCTTCTCTTTCTGGCGCAATATTACGCGTTCCCTACTCCTTTATGGTGCCACTGTTTGGTGGTCGTAAATGGACCGTATTAAGTACCGTAATATTGATTATTCCCTGCGCCTGGCTGGGATTCGCCGTGCAAAATCCCGCCACCCCTTTCGGGGTATTTATGCTCATCGCTCTGTTGTGCGGTTTTGCGGGGGCAAACTTCGCGTCCAGTATGGGCAACATCAGTTTTTTCTTTCCAAAAGCCAGACAAGGTAGCGCGTTGGGTATTAACGGCGGACTGGGAAATCTTGGCGTCAGTGTGATGCAGTTGATTGCGCCGCTGGTTATTTTTCTGCCGATATTTACTTTTTTAGGCGTCCAGGGCGTGCCGCAACCTGATGGCTCCCTGCTCGCCCTCACTAACGCCGCCTGGATCTGGGTGCCGTTACTGGCTGTTGCGACGCTTGCCGCCTGGTTTGGTATGAACGATATCGGCAGTTCAAAAGCGTCTGTCGCCTCGCAATTGCCGGTGCTAAAACGCCTGCACCTGTGGCTGCTTAGCCTGCTGTACCTGGCGACATTCGGGTCATTCATCGGCTTTTCCGCAGGTTTCGCCATGCTCGCCAAAACGCAATTTCCCGACGTAAACATTCTGCAACTGGCGTTCTTTGGCCCCTTTATCGGCGCGCTGGCGCGATCGGCAGGCGGCGTGCTCTCCGATAAATTCGGCGGCGTTCGCGTAACGCTCATTAATTTTATCTTTATGGCGCTGTTTACCGCCCTGCTATTCCTCACGCTGCCAGGCTCCGGCGCAGGCAGCTTTAGCGCGTTCTATCTTGTTTTTATGGGCCTGTTTTTGACAGCGGGTCTCGGCAGCGGTTCTACCTTCCAGATGATTGCGGTGATCTTCCGTCAGATCACGCTCTACAACGTCAAACTGCGCGGCGGGAGCGATGAGCAGGCGCAGCGCGAAGCGGTGACGGATACCGCCGCCGCGCTCGGTTTTATCTCTGCTATTGGCGCTGTGGGCGGCTTCTTTATTCCAAAAGCGTTTGGCACCTCTTTGGCCTTGACCGGCTCGCCGGTGGGCGCCATGAAAATCTTTTTGCTGTTTTACATCGCTTGCGTCCTGCTGACCTGGCTGGTCTACGGGCGTCGTAAGCCTAAACAACAATAACAACATACGCACCTGTAGGACGGCCATCCGGCAATGGTTTAACGCCAAATCGACAGGATGGCGGAAAATTTATCGAAGCAGGAGAAATGTCATGAGTAAACTGTTGGATCGCTTTCGTTACTTTAAACAAAAAGGCGATACCTTTGCCGACGGCCATGGTCAGGTGATGCATACCAACCGCGACTGGGAAGACAGTTATCGCCAGCGCTGGCAGTTTGATAAGATCGTGCGCTCAACCCACGGCGTCAACTGCACGGGCTCCTGTAGCTGGAAAATTTATGTCAAAAACGGTCTGGTGACGTGGGAAACCCAGCAAACCGACTACCCGCGCACGCGTCCCGATTTACCGAACCATGAACCGCGCGGCTGCCCGCGCGGCGCCAGCTACTCCTGGTATCTCTATAGCGCCAACCGTCTGAAATACCCTCTGGTGCGTAAGCGGCTGATAGAACTGTGGCGCGAGGCCCTTTCCCGGTACAGCGATCCGGTACTGGCATGGGAATCTATAATGAACGACCCGCAAAAATGCCAAAGTTACAAACAGGTGCGCGGACATGGCGGCTTTATTCGTTCGAGCTGGAAAGAGCTGAATCAGCTCATTGCCGCCGCTAACGTCTGGACAATCAAAACCTATGGCCCGGATCGTGTGGCGGGATTTTCACCTATTCCGGCGATGTCGATGGTTTCTTACGCCGCCGGAACACGTTATCTGTCATTGCTTGGCGGTACTTGCCTGAGCTTCTATGACTGGTATTGCGATCTTCCGCCCGCGTCGCCAATGACCTGGGGCGAGCAGACTGACGTGCCGGAGTCCGCCGACTGGTATAACTCAGCCTACATTATTGCCTGGGGCTCTAACGTGCCGCAGACGCGTACCCCGGACGCCCACTTCTTTACCGAAGTGCGCTACAAAGGCACCAAGACGATCGCCATCACCCCGGACTATTCCGAAGTCGCTAAACTGTGCGATCAGTGGCTGGCGCCAAAGCAAGGTACCGACAGCGCGCTGGCGATGGCCATGGGTCACGTTATTTTAAAAGAGTTTCATCTCGATAATCCCAGCGACTATTTTCTTAACTATTGCCGCCGTTATACCGACATGCCAATGCTGGTCCTGTTGGATGAGCGCGCAGACGGCAGTTATGTGCCGGGGCGTATGATGCGCGCATCGGATCTGGTGGATGGACTGGGAGAAGCCAATAATCCGGAATGGAAAACCGTCGCGCTCAACAGTACGGGCGAACTGGTCGCGCCCAACGGTTCTATCGGTTTTCGCTGGGGCGAAAAGGGAAAATGGAACCTGGAACCGGTGGCGGCGGGCGTCGAAACTGAACTGTCGCTCTCTTTACTTGGTCAGCATGATGACGTGGCGGGTGTCGCCTTCCCCTATTTTGGCGGTAACGAAAACCCACATTTCCGCAGCGTGCGGCAGGAACCGGTGCTGGTACGTCAGTTACCGGTGAAACGCCTGGCTCTGGCGGACGGTAGCGAGCGGATGGTCGTCAGCGTTTACGATCTGGTGCTGGCTAACTATGGGCTGGATCGTGGTCTGGATGACGGCCATAGCGCCAATAATTATAACGACGTAAAAGCCTACACGCCGGCCTGGGGCGAACAGATTACCGGCGTGCCGCGTCGACATATCGAAACTATTGCGCGTGAATTTGCCGAGACCGCCCATAAAACTCACGGTCGTTCGATGATCATCCTCGGCGCGGGAGTGAATCACTGGTATCACATGGATATGAATTACCGTGGGATGATTAACATGCTGGTGTTCTGCGGCTGTGTTGGACAAACCGGCGGCGGCTGGGCGCACTATGTCGGCCAGGAGAAGCTGCGGCCGCAAACCGGCTGGCTACCGCTGGCCTTCGCGCTGGACTGGAATCGCCCGCCGCGTCAGATGAACAGTACCTCGTTTTTCTACAACCATGCCAGCCAGTGGCGCTATGAAAAACTGACTGCGCAAGAGTTGCTGTCGCCGCTGGCCGATCCGGCTAAATTTTCCGGACACCTGATCGATTTCAACGTGCGCGCGGAACGTATGGGCTGGCTACCCTCGGCGCCGCAGCTTAATCTTAACCCGCTCAGCGTGAAAGCGAGCGCCGATAAAGCCGGGCTGTCTGCGGCGGATTATACCGTGCAGGCGTTGAAATCAGGCGCTATCCGTTTTGCCTGCGAACAGCCTGACAGTGGTCATAATCACCCGCGAAATTTATTTGTCTGGCGCTCTAACCTGCTCGGCTCCTCCGGGAAAGGTCATGAGTACATGCTC
Source organism: Salmonella sp. 32120201201600049SM (assembly GCF_017572835.1). Taxonomy (NCBI): domain Bacteria; kingdom Pseudomonadati; phylum Pseudomonadota; class Gammaproteobacteria; order Enterobacterales; family Enterobacteriaceae; genus Salmonella; species Salmonella sp. 32120201201600049SM. The sequence goes on from NZ_JAGESA010000001.1 coordinate 529,592, forward strand.
AAATATCTGCTGGGCACCGACAGCGGTATCCAGGGCGAAGCGCTGGGCCCCAGCGAAGGAATTAAGCCTGAAGAGGTGGAATGGCAGTCCGCCGCGATTGAGGGCAAGCTCGATCTGTTGGTCACGCTTGATTTCCGTATGTCCAGTACCTGTCTGTTTTCCGATATCGTTTTGCCGACCGCCACCTGGTATGAAAAAGACGATATGAATACCTCGGATATGCATCCGTTTATCCACCCCCTTTCCGCCGCGGTCGATCCTGCCTGGGAATCCAAAAGCGACTGGGAGATCTACAAAGGTATCGCCAGCGTCTTTTCTGAGGTGTGTGTCGGACATCTCGGACAGGAAACCGATGTGGTGTTACACCCGCTCCAGCATGATTCCCCGGCGGAACTGGCGCAGCCATTTGATATTCTCGACTGGCGTAAAGGCGAGTGCGAACTTATTCCGGGCAAAACCGCCCCCAATATCGTCGTGGTTGAACGCGATTATCCGGCCACCTATGAACGTTTTACCTCGCTGGGTCCCCTGCTGGATAAATTAGGCAACGGCGGTAAGGGGATTGCCTGGAATACGCAAGATGAAGTCGATTTCCTCGGTAAGCTCAATTACACCAAACACGATGGCCCGGCGAAAGGACGTCCGCGAATAGACACCGCGCTGGATGCTTCGGAAGTGATTCTTGCCTTAGCGCCGGAAACCAACGGCCAGGTGGCGGTGAAAGCCTGGCAGGCGTTGGGCGAGATGACCGGGCGCGAGCACACCCATCTGGCCATCAATAAAGAAGATGAGAAAATTCGCTTTCGTGATATCCAGGCGCAACCGCGCAAAATTATCTCCAGCCCGACCTGGTCAGGGCTGGAAAGCGAGCATGTCTCTTATAACGCCGGCTATACCAACGTACATGAACTGATCCCGTGGCGCACGTTGTCGGGGCGGCAACAACTCTATCAGGATCATGCGTGGATGCGCGCTTTTGGCGAAAGCCTGGTGGCATATCGTCCGCCGATTGATACCCGCAGCGTCAGCGAAATGCGAGAAATTCCGCCCAACGGTTTCCCGGAAAAAGCGCTTAACTTCCTGACGCCGCACCAGAAATGGGGAATTCACTCCACCTACAGCGAAAACCTGCTGATGCTGACCTTGTCGCGCGGCGGGCCGATTGTCTGGATTAGCGAAGCCGATGCCCGTGAACTGGGTATTGAAGATAACGACTGGATTGAAGCCTTCAACGCTAATGGCGCCCTTACCGCTCGTGCGGTGGTCAGCCAGCGTGTCCCGCCGGGTATGACCATGATGTACCACGCCCAGGAGCGGATTATGAACATTCCGGGTTCGGAAGTCACCGGGATGCGCGGCGGGATCCATAACTCCGTGACCCGGGTCTGTCCAAAACCGACGCATATGATCGGCGGCTATGCGCAACTGGCTTACGGCTTCAACTATTACGGAACCGTGGGTTCGAATCGCGATGAATTCATCATGATCAGGAAGATGAAAAACATTAACTGGCTGGATGATGAGGGCCGGGATCAGGTACAGGAGGCGAAAAAATGAAAATACGCTCACAGGTTGGGATGGTACTGAATCTCGATAAATGTATTGGCTGTCACACCTGCTCCGTCACCTGTAAAAACGTCTGGACCGGACGTGAAGGGATGGAATACGCATGGTTCAATAACGTCGAAACTAAACCGGGTATCGGCTATCCCAAAAACTGGGAAGACCAGCAGGAGTGGCAAGGCGGTTGGGTTCGTGATGTTAATGGCAAGATAAGGCCCCGTCTGGGCGGCAAAATGGGGGTAATTAGCAAAATTTTCGCCAACCCGGTGATTCCGCAAATCGATGATTACTATGAACCCTTTACCTTCGATTATCAGCATTTACATACTGCGCCGGAGAGTAAGCATCAGCCCACTGCCCGCCCTCGCTCACTGATTGACGGAAAACGGATGGACAAGGTGATCTGGGGGCCAAACTGGGAAGAGCTGCTCGGCGGCGAGTTTGAAAAACGCGCCCGCGACCGCAACTTCGACAACATACAAAAAGAGATGTACGGTCAGTTCGAAAACACCTTCATGATGTACCTGCCGCGCCTGTGCGAACACTGCCTGAACCCCAGTTGTGTCGCCACCTGCCCAAGTGGCGCTATTTATAAGCGTGAAGAAGACGGCATCGTGCTAATCGACCAGGATAAATGCCGGGGCTGGCGTTTGTGTATCAGCGGCTGCCCGTACAAAAAAATCTACTTTAACTGGAAGAGCGGTAAGTCTGAGAAGTGCATATTTTGCTATCCGCGTATTGAATCCGGCCAGCCGACCGTTTGTTCGGAAACCTGCGTCGGGCGCATTCGTTATCTTGGCGTTCTGCTCTACGACGCTGACAGGATTGAAGAAGCGGCCAGTACCGAACACGAGACAGATTTGTATGAACGTCAGTGTGATGTGTTTCTCGATCCGCACGATCCGGCGGTCATCGAAGAGGCGCTTAAACAGGGCATCCCGCAAAACGTCATCGACGCCGCCCAACGGTCGCCGGTGTACAAAATGGCGATGGACTGGAAGCTGGCGCTTCCGCTGCACCCGGAATACCGTACCCTGCCGATGGTCTGGTACGTACCGCCGCTATCGCCCATCCAGTCATACGCCGACGCGGGCGGGTTGCCGCACAATGGCAATATTCTGCCGGCGGTGGAGACGCTGCGTATTCCAGTCCAGTACCTGGCCAATATGCTCAGCGCGGGCGATACCGGTCCGGTCATTCGGGCTCTAAAGCGGATGATGGCGATGCGCCACTACATGCGCTCGCAGACGGTTGAAGGCGTGACGGATACCCGCGCCATTGACGAAGTGGGTCTGAGCGTACAACAGGTTGAAGAGATGTATCGCTACCTGGCGATTGCCAATTATGAAGATCGTTTTGTCATTCCCACCAGCCACCGGGAAATGGCGCGCGACGCCTTTCCGGAGCGCAACGGCTGCGGCTTTACTTTTGGCGACGGTTGTCACGGCTCGGATACCAAATTCAACCTGTTCAACAGTAGCCGTATTGATGCCATCAATATCACCGAAGTACGTGATAAAGCGGAGGGGGAATAATGCAAATCCTCAAAGCGATTGGCCTGTTGATGGAGTATCCGGACGACGAGTTGTGGGAATGTCGGGATGAAGCGCTTGCCCTTATCCAACACGATGCGCCAATGCTGGCCGACTTCACTCGCGAGCTGCTTTATGCGCCGTTACTGGATAAACAAGCAGAATGGTGTGAAGTGTTTGACCGAGGGCGCGCCACTTCATTGCTGTTATTCGAGCATGTTCATGCGGAGTCCCGCGATCGCGGCCAGGCGATGGTCGATTTGTTAAGCCAGTATGAAACCGTGGGCCTCCAGCTCAACTGCCGCGAACTGCCGGATCACCTGCCGCTCTATCTGGAGTACTTAAGCGTGTTGCCGGAAGCGGAAGCTCGCGAGGGATTACAGAATATTGCCCCTATTCTGGCGCTACTGGGCGGTCGTCTGAAACAGCGAGGAGCGCCGTGGTATCAACTGTTTGACGCCCTGTTGACGCTGGCGGGCAGTTCGTTGACAAGTGACAGTGTCACCAAACAGATTATTCAGGAATCGCGGGATGATACCCGTCAGGCACTGGATGCCGTCTGGGAAGAAGAACAGGTGAAGTTTATCGAAGATAACGCCACGACCTGTGACAGTTCACCGTTACACCATTATCAACGACGCTTTAGCCAGGACGCGGCGCCGCAGTACGTCGACGTCAGCGCGGGAGGCCCGAAATGATACAGTACCTGAACGTCTTTTTTTACGACATCTACCCCTATATTTGCGCCACGGTATTCTTCCTCGGCAGTTGGCTGCGCTATGACTACGGACAATATACCTGGCGCGCGTCGTCCAGCCAGATGCTGGACAAGCGTGGGATGGTGATATGGTCGAATCTGTTCCATATTGGCATTCTGGGGATCTTCTTTGGCCATCTGTTTGGGATGCTAACGCCACACTGGATGTATGCCTGGTTCCTGCCGATTGCGGTAAAACAGCAGATGGCGATGATCCTCGGCGGCGTGTGCGGCGTATTAACGTTGATCGGCGGCGCGGGATTACTGTGGCGTCGTCTGACCAATCAGCGTGTGCGGGCGACATCCACTACACCTGATATTATCATCATGAGCATTTTGCTGATTCAGTGCCTGCTTGGCCTGAGCACCATTCCGTTTTCGGCGCAATATCCGGATGGCAGCGAAATGATGAAGTTGGTGGGCTGGGCGCAAAGTATTGTCACCTTCCGCGGCGGGTCTTCGGAAATGCTGAGCGGTGTGGCGTTTGTTTTCCGCGTTCATCTGGTGCTGGGAATGACTATTTTCCTGCTCTTCCCGTTCACCCGCCTGGTTCATGTCTGGAGCGCGCCGTTTGAGTATTTCACCCGTCGCTACCAGATTGTTCGTACCCGCCGCTAATTCTCTTTGCCCGGGGGTACGCTTACCGGGCAAAGAAAAACGCCTGGGCGTCGTCATTCGGCAACGCACAGGCTATGATGATTCTTCAGTCAAAGGAGAACATCAATGAAACCGCAGATTTACCATGTTGACGCCTTCACCAGCGAACCCTTTCGCGGCAACTCTGCTGGCGTTGTCTTACATGCGGATACGCTAAGCGACGCGCAGATGCAGCTGATTGCCCGTGAACTTCGTCACTCGGAAACCGCCTTTTTGCTAAAAAGCGAAGAGAGTGATGTGCGCATACGCTACTTTACACCGACAGTAGAAGTCCCCATCTGTGGTCATGCCACCGTGGCCGCGCATTATGTTCGGGCAACGGTACTGGGGTTGGGAAACACCACCGTCTGGCAAACCTCGTTAGCGGGCCGTCATCGCGTTGAAATTCATGCCGAACACAACGACTATCGCATCACGCTGGAACAAGGTCAGCCCTCTTTTGAACCACCGCTAGTCGGAGAGATTCGGGCTGCCATCATCACCGCACTGAACCTGACTGAAGATGATATCGTGCCGGGAGCGCCAATTCAGGTGGCTTCAACAGGACATGCAAAAGTGATGATCCTGCTCAAACCAGATGTTGATATTGATGCCCTTTCTCCTAATCTGGCAGCCCTGACGGCAATCAGCCAGCAAATTGGCTGTAACGGCTTTTTTCCTTTCCAGATTCGTCCGGGAAAAAACGAAACCGATGGGCGAATGTTTTCCCCGGCGATAGGGATTGTGGAAGATCCGGTAACGGGAAACGCCAATGGCCCGATGGGTGCATGGCTCGTCCATCATGGTCTGATGGCGCATGACGGTAAAACGCTGCAGATTCAAGGCCATCAGGGGCGCGCTTTAGGCAAAGAGGGTACTGTTGATGTTACCGTCACCATTCGCGATAACGAGCCGGAAAACGTCACCATCTCCGGCCAGGCGGTCATTCTGTTTCATGCCGAATGGGCCATTACTTTTTAATCTTTGTCAGGCCCGCAAATCCTCGCGGCAAAAAATTATTTTCCCGCCTCCGGATGGGTATCAAATGCAGCCATTACCGCGGCCAGCTCCGCCTCGGTAAAACCGTGCTTTACATCATTTACGCCGAGACCAAACTGCTGCTGAAGTAACTGATACAACGACGGTACATCCGGTATATTGACCTGTTCAACGGCATGTCCCTGGTGGTAACGCGTGAAGTGGAAATTCGTTAATGTCAGCTTGCCGCCATCAGGCAAATGGCGGCACATCAACAAATGATGACGAAAATGGGATTGCGGCCAGTGAGCCGACCAGAAATTGCCCATCACATGATCGCTCTGCTGTTGCACCCCCAGATCAAAACAGTACATCGACTGCCAGTGCTCATGGTGGCGGAATTGTAAAATCCATGTGCTCCCCTCCTGCATCAGACGGTATTCGCCATGCGGCGTTTGCTGAGCAATTTCAGCCTGCAGACGAAGCGGCGCGGTTAGCGTTTGGCCGCCAAACCCCACGTCAGCGATCCACTGCTCATCCTCAACATCAACCAGCAGCAAACGGTGCGTGCGCGGCGGTAAACTGGCAGGATGAGACAGAATGACCCGCCCCAATAAGCTTCGGACGTTAAAACCGATGTCGCGTAACGCGCGTTCAAACAGGCCATTCAGTTCAAAACAGTATCCACCGCGTCGGGCATAAAGCAGTTTCTCCTCTAATGCCGTCTCATCGAGCTGTATTTCACGAGGCAGTAGCACATCCAGATTTTCAAAAGGAATCGCGCAGTTGTGCGCTAAGTGAAGCGTTCTGAGCGCTTCAACCGTAGGAACCCCCAACGGCTGACAATGTAATCGCGTAAAATAAGCATGTAAAAAAGAGGTCATCTGAGGCTTCCATTAACATTAATGCTTGCGTTCGGCACACAGGCTGAGGCGGATATCGCTGCGCAACAGGATACCCTATCCGTGGAATAGCGTTGGATACTTTTGAAAAAAATAAGACAGGCCGACTGTCGCGCCGGAGGTACGTGGAATTTTGGCGTACAAACGGAAATCGGGTTCTGAGAATCTCTTTGTGACACACCGCCAAAATAGCGCGTGTTAAAATTTTTAACGCCAGCTCAGCGAGTCTGATTTCTAACAAAACTGGCTAAACATAAACGCTTTTTAATAAGTGTCCAAATAGTTACGGTAACGCTCTTTTATGTCGGCCGCCCGTTGTGCTTCCGCCTCCTGCATGTTGCTGGCCCGAGCGATATAATGTTCTAAACTCGGAATGGCGCCTAATGCCTGAGGTAAGGCATTATATGCTGCTATTCGTTCTCTAACGGTTTTATGGTCTTTATCAATACTATAATTATAGTACGCTGGCGTTTCAAAAAAGCCCTCTTCCAGTCTCATACAAATCTCTTCAAAGGTCCCCTCAACCTCAACGGTATGCTTGCCATCCGATATCCTGACGATTGGCTTACCTTCAGCTATCAGCGAGAGTTGTTCGAATGTTAACCTCCGACCATCAGGAAGCTCGACATCTATAGTAAACAGTCCATCACGTACAGCATCAGCAAGGTGATTATGGATATTCCCTGCATTGGCACAGAACTCCGCAACTTTAGGCGTAACATTACAATAATGTTCAATTACTCTTGTAAATCCGTAGGCTAATCCTGCTGTAAGCACATACAAGATGCCTTTCAGGATTTTTGTTGATAATTTATTTTCATAATCTCCTGCAGCAACATGAGGTAGCTTATTTCCTGATAAAGCTCTGGCATAGGTAGAAACTGATGTATGTGGCATATCCTACTCCTTCAAATTTTGCTCAACAGCTTTATATGTCCTACTCCTCTCTCATTATGACGATATGTCAATCAACAAAATTGCTCAAAGGCATACATTTTCAGGAGAAAATGAGAATAACAGGCGCAACGGCCTTATCTTATGCTGCTTCAATATCGTCAGGTGATTTACCGTTCGAGGTCATATCTATTAAATCCCCGTAGGGATTAATCCTGATTAATTATTGCGCAAAGTAATCACTGCGGATTTGTGCTGGCGTCTTATCTGGCTGAATCGTGACCACACCGCACCACATCTGACCACACAAATAAACTCGACATCCTCATTTTGTTCTTTCCGTATGTTTTGCGTCATTTAACAATTGCAGGTAGGATGCTCCGCCGGCGGTTTTATCCCTGTCACAGAATCAGGGAAAAGCGGCATTCGCCATTGCAGGCAATCGATTGGTGAGCGCCCGTCGCGGCATAAGGAATTTTTCTGTCAGGACAGGCTATAACAGGTAACGTAATGAAAACACAGACTACGCACGCCGCAGAACAACATGCGGCGAAACGACGCTGGCTGAACGCCCATGAAGAGGGGTATCACAAAGCGATGGGGAATCGTCAGGTTCAGATGATTGCTATCGGCGGCGCAATTGGCACCGGTTTATTTTTAGGTGCAGGCGCCCGATTGCAAATGGCCGGACCGGCACTGGCGCTGGTCTATCTGATATGCGGCATTTTTTCTTTTTTCATTTTACGCGCGCTGGGCGAACTGGTATTGCATCGCCCTTCCAGCGGGAGCTTCGTCTCCTACGCCCGTGAATTTTTGGGTGAAAAAGCGGCCTACGTCGCAGGCTGGATGTACTTTATTAACTGGGCGATGACCGGGATCGTCGATATCACCGCAGTGGCGTTATACATGCACTACTGGGGCGCATTTGGCGACGTTCCGCAATGGGTGTTCGCGCTCGGCGCGTTAACCATTGTCGGTACCATGAACATGATCGGCGTAAAATGGTTTGCCGAAATGGAGTTCTGGTTCGCGCTGATAAAAGTACTCGCCATTGTTATCTTCCTGGTGGTAGGCACGATTTTTCTCGGTACCGGTCAACCGCTTGAGGGTAATGCCACCGGTTTTCACCTGATTACAGATAATGGCGGCTTTTTCCCGCACGGCCTGTTGCCCGCGCTGGTACTGATTCAGGGCGTAGTGTTCGCCTTTGCTTCGATTGAACTGGTCGGTACCGCCGCTGGGGAGTGCAAAGATCCACAGACGATGGTGCCAAAAGCCATCAATAGCGTGATCTGGCGTATTGGTCTTTTCTATGTAGGATCGGTCGTATTGCTGGTTTTGCTGCTGCCGTGGAACGCCTACCAGGCGGGGCAAAGTCCGTTTGTCACCTTCTTTTCTAAACTTGGCGTGCCTTATATCGGCAGTATTATGAATATCGTGGTGTTAACCGCCGCGCTTTCCAGCCTGAACTCCGGGCTTTACTGTACGGGGAGAATTTTACGTTCAATGTCGATGGGGGGTTCCGCGCCGAAATTCATGGCGAAAATGAGCCGTCAGCATGTGCCCTATGCGGGTATTCTGGCGACTCTGGTGGTTTACGTGGTCGGCGTATTCCTGAATTACCTGGTCCCCTCCCGCGTGTTTGAGATCGTTCTTAATTTTGCCTCGCTCGGCATTATCGCGTCGTGGGCGTTTATCATGGTGTGCCAGATGCGTTTACGCCAGGCGATAAAAGAAGGCAAAGCCGCAGACGTCAGTTTTAAACTGCCCGGCGCGCCTTTTACCTCCTGGCTAACGCTGCTGTTTTTACTAAGCGTGCTGGTACTCATGGCGTTTGACTACCCGAATGGAACTTACACTATCGCCTCGTTGCCGCTGATCGCTATTCTGCTGGTCGCCGGCTGGTTTGGCGTGCGACGTCGCGTGGCGGAGATCCATCGCACTGCGCCAGTGACGGCGGATTCGACAGAGAGTGTCATATTGAAAGAAGAAGCAGCGACATAACATTACCCTTCCCCGGCAGCCCCAGGCCTGCCGGGTTTAATGCGCGTTACCACCAACACCGCATCGCGCCCAATGCTTAGTCAGCCTTAATCAACTGCGCCACATCATTGCTGTTAATTTCCCGCTGGTTGCCTTCCTGATCGGTATAACTGGTCATTCCCGTCTCTTTATCTAACTGCGGCTTACCCTGAGTTACGATCGTTTGCCCATTCTTCGTCGTCATCACATAGTTGGTTGTGCAACCCGCAAGCATAAAAAACATCATGCCCAAACCTGAGCATATAAATAACTTTTTCATATTTTCCTCGTGAATATAATGAGTTAACTACAGCAAAAAGGCAGTGTAATTCTCACAGAATCATCAGGCTATCGGCGGGGTGTAACGAGGCGTATCGGTGCGTTTAAAGAGATGACTGGAGGGGTTTCCCCCTCCATACCCTATTTACAGAGCAATGCGAATAACATCATCCGGCTGCGTCGCTTCCTGTTCACGTGTCGATTTCTGCTTCACGCTGACGTAGAGCGTTTTACCGTCTGCCGATAGTGCCAGACTATTCGGGTACGTCGGCGTATCGAACGTTTTAACAACGTTATAGGTCTTCGCATCGATCACGCTGACCTGCCCTGCCTGACGATGCGTCACGTAAGCCTCGTTACGTGTCGGGTTAAACAGGACGGCCAAAGAAGCAGGCGCCGCGATTTTGGCAAGAATATTGCCATTACGGGTATCGACAACCAGAACCTCAGTCGCCTTCGAGTCGGTGATAAACGCGCGATGACCTGCGGTATCGAGACTCAGGTTAATAAAGAAGTGTTCTTTACCGTCATCCAGCAACTTCTTACGACTGAGAATTTTATTGCTGGCGGTATCGATGGTGATAAATTCACCATCCGCATTGGTGGTGTACAGGCGTTGCGCTTTACTGTCGAGCGCCAGACCCGTACTCATTTTGCCGGTATTTTCGATCGTCGTTTTCAGTTTGATGGTTTCGCCATCCACTACCCAAATAGCACTCTCTTTACCAACACCGCTGATGTAGATCGTGTTGGTCGCCGCATCGGCAACCAGCTCACGGGGCTGTAACGGACGAACCTCTTCAGTACGTTTGCGCGCATCAAGTACCAGACGACCTTTTACATCCCCCGTTTTGGCATCAATCGCGGTAACAGCGCTGTTAATGGTATTACCAAACCACAGCGTTTGGGTCGCGGCATTGATGGTGGCGCCGAACGGCTTGAGATCGTTATGAATCGCTTGCGTGATTTCCAGCGTCACCGGGTCGAGACGATAAACTACGCCGCCTTTATCCAGTTTACGGCTTTGCGATGTAGCCAGCCAGAGCGCGTTTTCTTGCTGACTCCAGGCCATCTCATAAGCGCCTTTGCCTACTGCTTTACGCAGCATGTCTTCCGCCGCCAGCGTGCTAAATGAGGATGCCACGAGGAGCGAACCTAACAATAAAGAACCACGCAGGCGCGGCGAAAAAAGATGACGTAAGTGCATGACGACTCCCTTTGATAAAAACGTGTATAGCTGCTTCACACTACTTCGCTGCGCGGGATCTTCGTTCCGCACTTATTATAAGTTGAGAATAATAATCATTATTTATCAGAAAGTGGAGCTTTTCCTCGCCTGCGAATGTCATGGCTCTTAAATACCGCACATTTTCTTAACTTAATGTGCGATTAAAATTTCAAAACTTTACATATTGACTACCCTTAATGTCACGTTTTCCGTTGATACGCTTACATTTATCCGGCATTTTCATGAAAATTATTTCCGTTAGACAGCGACTTTATCCCGCCCTCTTATTGCCTCTGACCTTCTCCCCGGTCCTTCAGGCCGCCAGCGCGTCCAATGAACAAACCATGATAGTCACCGCAACGCCGCAAACCGTATCCGAACTGGATACACCTGCCGCCGTTAGCGTCATTGAGGGAGAAGACATGCGTCTGGCGACGCCGCGCGTTAATTTATCTGAGACTTTAACCAGCGTCCCGGGATTGCAGGTGCAGAACCGGCAGAACTACGCGCAGGATCTGCAAATCTCTATCCGTGGATTTGGCTCGCGTTCCGCCTTTGGCGTGCGCGGCATTCGTCTGTATGTTGATGGCATTCCCGCCACCATGCCGGATGGACAAGGCCAGATTTCGAATATTGATATTAACAGCATACAAGACGTTGAAGTGTTACGCGGCCCCTTCTCAGCGCTATACGGCAATGCTTCCGGCGGCGTAATAAATGTCACCACCGAAACCGGGAGACAGCCGCCCACCCTTGAGGCCAGCAGCTACTACGGCAGTTATGGAAGCTGGCGCTATGGGCTAAAAGCCACGGGCGCGATGGGTGACGGCACACAGCCAGGCGACGTGGATTACACGGTATCGACTACCCGTTTCACCACCCACGGTTACCGCGATCACAGCGGCGCGCAAAAAAATCTGGCTAATGCCAAACTGGGCGTGCGCCTTGACGATGTCAGTAAACTCTCGCTGATTTTTAATAGTGTGGACATTAAGGCGGACGATCCCGGCGGACTCACCGAATCTGAATGGAAAGCCGATCCGCAACAGGCGCCGCGCGCTGAACAGTACAATACGCGTAAAACCATCAAACAAACTCAGGCAGGATTGCGTTATGAACGTCAGCTCAGCGCGCAGGATGATATCAGCGTGATGGCCTACGCCGGAGAGCGGGAAACCACGCAATACCAGTCTATTCCCCTGGTAGCACAGCTAAAACCGGCTCAGGCTGGCGGCGTGATTACACTGCAACGCCACTATCAGGGCATTGATTCCCGCTGGACTCACCGGGGAGAATTAGGCGTGCCGGTCACCTTCACGGGCGGATTAAACTATGAAAATATGAGCGAAAACCGCAAGGGTTACAATAACTTCCGTCTCAACAACGGCACCCCTGAGTTTGGGCATAAAGGCGATTTACGGCGGGATGAGCGTAACCTGATGTGGAATGTCGATCCTTATCTGCAAACCCAGTGGCAGCTTACGCAAAAACTCTCGCTGGATGCTGGCGTGCGCTACAGTTCCGTGTGGTTCGATTCTAACGATCACTATATCGCGCCCGGCAATGGCGATGACAGCGGCGACGCCAGCTATCACCACTGGCTACCCGCCGGATCGCTAAAATATGCGTTAACTGACGCCTGGAATCTCTATCTTGCTGCCGGTCGCGGATTTGAAACTCCCACTATCAATGAACTTTCTTATCGCGCTGACGGCCAAAGCGGGTTCAACTTTGACCTCAAACCGTCGACCAATGATACGGTGGAAGTCGGCAGTAAAACGCGGATTGGCAATGGCTTGTTGACCGCCGCGTTATTTCAAACCGATACCGATGATGAAATTGTTGTCGCCAGCAGTATGGGAGGACGCACTACCTACAAAAACGCGGGCAAAACGCGCCGCCAGGGCGCAGAGCTCGCGTTGGACCAGCGCTTCGCCGGCGACTGGCGGGTGAAAGCATCATGGACCTGGCTGGATGCGACCTATCGCAGTAACGTTTGTCAGGGGCAAAACTGTGATGGAAACCGAATGCCCGGCATCGCCCGTAATATGGGATTCGCCTCATTAGGTTTTATCCCGGATGAGGGGTGGTACGCCGGAACAGACGTTCGGTATATGGGCGATATCATGGCCAATGATGAAAATACCGCCAAAGCGCCTTCGTATACCGTTGTTGGACTAAATACAGGGTATAAATTTAATTACAGTCAGCTTACCGTCGATATTTTTGGGCGGGTAGATAATCTATTTGATAAAGAATATATCGGTTCGGTGATCGTTAATGAATCTAATGGCCGATATTATGAGCCAGCGCCAGGACGTAACTATGGCGTGGGGATTAATCTGGCATGGCAATTTGAATAAATATCCGGCAAATATCCGGCAATAGCGGGGAGCCCCCGCTATTGATAAGTCATAGTTTCATGAAGGTTACATGAAGTACTGATTTTTAATCGTCGCTACGTTTTGTTGCAAAACGTTCTGTAAGCAGTGGCGACTGGCTTCTTTATCACCAGTCACTAACGCATTAAGTAATTTTCTGTACAGATTAACGCCGTTTTGATAATCATCAAGTTTAAAATTATCATATAAAAAATGCAGGCTTGGCCCCAGGCGTACCCATAATTGCTCGATCATGGCATACAGCGTTGGCATATCCGCGTAGTGGTAGATCTCAAAGCGGAATGCGCGGTTGGCCAAAAGAATTTTCTCCATAACGCCACTTTCCAGCGCCTGTTGAAATTCATCTAATAGCGCATTCAGCGTCTGCTCGCGATCCGGGGTAATCTTACCCACAGCGGCGACCACCGCCATCTCCTCCAGGGCAGTACGAATCGTATTAATTTCCAGCAAACTTTCCAGCGAGATCTCCGGCACCATAAACGCCTGTGCTGGCGCCACCGCCAAAGCACTGGAAGAGACCAGCCTTAACAGGGCCTCACGCACCGGCGTAATACTGACGCCTAACTCTTGAGCAATATTTTTAGTGATAAGCCTTGCGCCTGGTTTTAATGCGCCAATAGACAATTGATGCTTTAACCGATTTTCAACCTGTGTGGTCAGGCTTATATGTTGTGTTTTTTCCGTACCCGGCATTTTCCTTCCTTCACCTCTTGGCAGAACAACATCGCAATCGAGTCCCGAAGAAGTTTCGGAACTTAATTGTAAAAAAGATAATCCAGGCCTGAACGGCCAAATAAATAAAAGTGATAATTTACTTGCGTGATATTCTCATCTTTTACAACAATACAGGTTTCTTTATGGCAACCGTTTTATCTCCGTCATTCCTTCATGTATCGAGATTTTTGACCGGTTCAGGCCGCTGAGGGAGATAAGCTGCCCCACCGCGATCTGAATGATGAATATAAGTAAAGCCGCAATTTTAAAATTTGCACATTTTTATGGCGACATCATGCCGCCATTTTTTCTTTACGCATCGTCCGCTAAACGTATCACGACTTTGCCAAAGTTCTTCCCCGCTAGCAGCCCCATAAACGCTTCTGGCGCATTTTCCAGCCCATCAGTAATCTGCTCCCGATAATGTATTTTCCCTTCTTTGATCCAACGCCCCATTTCTTGCTGAAACTCATGTATCCGGTGACCATAGTCCTGGTTGATGATAAAACCTTGCAGACGAATACGCTTTTTAAGTAATGTCGCCATCAGCAGAGGCAGTCTGTCTGGACCGTCCGGCAACGTTGTCGCATTGTAGCCGCTGACCAGACCGCAGAGCGGAATCCGCGCCGACGTATTCAGTAGCGGTAAGACGGCGTCAAAGACTTTACCGCCGACATTCTCATAATAGATATCGATACCCTGCGGGCAGGCCTGCGCAAGCTGTTGTGGGAAATTATCAGCGTAATGATCAAGGCACAGATCAAATCCCAAAACGTCTGTCGCATGACGGCATTTTTCCGCGCCGCCGGCAATACCCACGACCCGGCAGCCCTTCAGCTTGCCAATTTGCCCAACCGTTGCGCCTACGGGGCCGGTGGCGGCGGCGACAACCAGCGTTTCGCCCTCTTTCGGCTGGCCGATATCCAGTAACCCCATATAGGCGGTAAACCCCGGCATTCCTAAAATACCCAATGACCAGGAAGGATGTTGCGGATTATCACCCAGCTTTACCAACCCTTCGCCATCTGAAATGTCATAATCCTGCCAACCATTGTAACTCAACACCCATTCGTCTGGTCGGTAATCAGGATGGTTTGACGCGACAACGCGACTAACCGTACCGCCAACCATAACGCAGCCAGGTTCAACAGGCGGCGCATAAGAGGGTTCATCGCTCATGCGGCCACGCATATAAGGGTCGAGTGATAAAAAAACGGTACGCAATAGCACCTGCCCTTCACCGGGCGTCGCGACGTCATCTTCTTCGAGGCGGAAGTTATCCATCTGCGGCGCGCCGTGGGGACGCGAGGCCAAAACCCAACGACGATTTCGGTTGGTCTGTTGCTTCATTCTATTCTCCTCATGCCTGGCATAATCCATCAATAATAGTCGAACATTCGCTATCTGAGGGAGTTAAACACTCTCAGATATCAGGCGGCTTTCGCCGCGGGACGCTTTTATGAACGACTTTCTTCCCCCTCTCGCTAAATATGAATTCTTGCGCTAATTCGTTGATTTATGCCGCCTTCAATAGTATTTCTAACACTATCGTAAATATTCCCTGGGGTTCCCTATGACGATTCGCTTTGCCGATAAAGCAGACTGCGCCGCGATTACCGAAATCTATAACCATGCGGTATTACATACTGCGGCCATCTGGAACGATCGGACGGTCGATACGGATAATCGCCTTGCCTGGTATGAGGCCCGTCAATTACTGGGCTATCCGGTGCTGGTAAGCGAAGAAAATGGCGTGGTGACTGGCTATGCATCATTTGGCGACTGGCGCAGTTTCGACGGTTTTCGCTATACCGTCGAGCACTCGGTTTATGTTCATCCGGCGCACCAGGGGAAAGGACTGGGGCGAAAGCTGCTCAGCAGACTGATCGACGAAGCCCGACGCTGCGGCAAGCATGTGATGGTAGCCGGCATTGAGTCACAGAATGCCGCCTCGATACGCCTGCATCATTCGCTGGGATTTACCGTCACCGCGCAAATGCCGCAGGTCGGCGTAAAATTTGGCCGTTGGTTAGATCTTACGTTTATGCAGCTCCAGCTTGATGAACACGCCGCGCCGGACGCCTGCTGATGAACCAGTCGCTGACGCTTATCTTTTTGATCGCCGCCGGCGTCGGGCTGGTGGTACAAAACAGTATTATGGTGCGTATTACGCAGACATCATCGACGATTCTGATCGCTATGCTGTTGAACTCGCTGGTAGGGATCGTTTTATTTGTGACGATATTGTGGTTTAAGCAAGGCGCTACGGGCTTCGGCGAGCTGGTCGCCAGCGTGCGCTGGTGGACATTGATCCCCGGTTTGCTGGGGTCATTTTTTGTATTTGCCAGCATTAGCGGGTATCAGAACGTTGGCGCCGCGACGACTATCGCGGTACTGGTCGCCAGTCAGTTAATCGGCGGACTGGCGCTGGATATTGCGCGTAGCCACGGCGTCACGTTACGCGCAATGGTCAGGCCGGCGTTTGGCGCGCTGTTGCTGGTCATTGGCGCATGGCTGATTGCGAAGCGCCAGTTTTAATGGGTTACAGGATCGTGCCGCCTTTGGTGAGCTGTTCGCGGCGCGCGTCCCGATCTTCTTGATATTGCCTGCCGTGATGCGCGATAGCCGTGCGTAAACGCTGCTGCTGCACATAACGATCTTCGCGACGTAATTCAGCGTCATCGCTCAAGGCAATCAGCAATTCATTCATATGGGCAATTACGCTCTCCGCGATGGCGGCATCCACGCGGGCGCTCACTTCCTCCAGGTGCGACATAAGCTCTCCTACTCTTTATTCTGTAATAGCATGATTCGCCTATTATACGCGTTATTGTCGCCCGATGCGGTCATTCGCCGCCGCCACTCTGATTTAACTTACGTCAAGTGAAAACACGGGGCTTAATAGACCGAGAATTCGCGCCTTTTTGCCTTTCTTCCGCCGTTTGCTTGCGTATAGACCCCGTAAAGTAGACGCGTGAAGAAGTCTAAGGGATAACAACGTGGCAAAATCTCTCTTGCGCAGCGGCAATCTGGATGATTATCAGGCCGTGGGCGGCGGCGGTCAGGCCGTATTTGAATCAGCATTGCAAATTCGCGAAACGCTTCGTCTGCGTAAACAGCAGGCGATGGTTGACTGTCTGGCGATTCCGCAACTTAACGATAATGGCGATCGGGTTGACTGGTATTCGCCGATTGAAGGTCAGGCGATAGCGTGGAAAGCGGCTGACGAAGAGACACGTTCTCGGGCTTTACGTTATTTAGCCAGCACTTTTGAAAGCGCGGCTGCACTCAGTCGCAAAAGTCTGCAATCCGGTAAAACAGCGCTCCAGCTATTTGGTTCGCTACTTGAGAAGGCGACGCAATTTCCCGGCGAAAATCATGTTTTCCTGGTTAACGGCAAACCGGTTATCACCTTCTGGGGATTCGTTAATCTCAACGAAAATACACGCGATGATGTGCTGGACTGCCTGCGGATAACCGAGGCAATCCCTGACATCCCGCTGGTCGAGCCGGAGCCGGAACCCGAAGCAAAGCCGCTGGTAGAGGCGGCATTTAGTCAGGCGGATGAACCTTTGTTAACGTCTGTCATTGAGCCGCCGAAAATGCCGGAGGAACCTGTTGCGCCGCCCGTTATCGTTAGCGAGCCGAAGCCGGCCACACCCATCCCGGTTGCTGAGGCGAAAAGAGCTCGCCGTCTACCGCTGTGGAGCTTACCTGTCGCTGCCGTGGTTATCGCCGCCGTCGCCACGCCTTTTTTCTGGCCATCTTCATCCGTTGACGGGGCCTCTCCTGTTCGCGCCGCGCCTGTCGCTACCGCGAAAACTGACGTTACCCCATTGCCTGAACTCACCGCGCATTTGCCGCTGCATCGCGCTGAGGTGACGCCCGCCCCCAAAGCGGCGCCGCTGCCGGAAGCGCCTGTTATCATTGCCGCTATCCCCAAAGACGCGCTGGTGATGGACAGTACGCAGATGAAGCTTGGAACCACGCGCTTTTTAAACGGTAGCTGGCGGGTCAGCGTGGATGCCAAAGATCCGATTACCGGCAAGCCGCCCTCTCTGCGTTATCAGATCCAAAATAACAAAGGTATCGCGCGCGTAGTACATGGCGATAACGTGGTTTGTCGGGCGGAAATTTTCTCTGGTCTGCATCAAACGGGCGAGCTGATGATTAAAAGTCGCGGCAATGCGCGCTGCACCGACGGCTCACGTTATCCGATGCCGGAAATTACCTGTAAAGCAGGCGTCAATGACGTCGCAACCTGTACCGCCCGTTATGGCGACCACGCGGCAATTCCGTTGACGTTTAAAAAGATAGGTGCCTGATTTTATGTTGGTCAATCTGTGTGATTACAAACAGAGCGTCACGCTCATTGCAAACAGCGGCGTCCAGTTTCTTGATTTTGGCTTAACGCCGCAAGAGTCGGCCCACTACGGACGTTTTGTGCGCAAAACGGCAAACGGCCCGCTACTGCGCCTCGATTTTGATCTGACCAGCGGGCGCTACACGTTGCCTGGACGTGCTGGCGGCCAACCCGAAGTCGTGAAACCGGAAAGCACTCAGACGCTGCACTATTCTCTGGATGTACTCGACGGAATCTGGCTCCCCCTGCCGTTCCTGCGTTTTAATCCGCCGCGTACCTTTATTGACGGGCCGGATAACTGGGCGCGCATTCAGGTACGTAAACTCAGCGAGCCAGATAGCGCCGGAAACACACACCGCATCACCCTCGCCTTCGACAGTCAACTGGCAAAAAATATGCCTGCGGCGTTGGCGCCTTGCGAAAACGATCTGCTCAATGGCACACGTTTTGCGCTCGCCTGGCGCGATGAAGAAGTTGCCGATTTTCTTGACCAGACATGGATTGACGGCTGGCTGCGCGAGTCGTTTCTTCAGTATGCCTCACAGGTGGAAAACCGTTCGGAACAGGCCATACAACAAGCGCTGCGTAGCTTTGAGTATCAGGCGCACTGGTTGAATTTACTGACGCTGTTAGGCGAACAGCTTACGGTGCCGGAAGTAAAGTTTGTGACACATACGTTAAGCACGCCCGCAATCCCGGTCGATCTGATTCTGGATGTCGGCAATACGCATACCTGCGGCGTCTTGATCGAGGATCATGGCGATGCGAATGACGGGTTACGCCAGACGGCAGAGCTTCAGGTGCGTTCTTTAAGCGAGCCGCAGTATCTGAACGATCCTTTATTTACCAGCCGGGTAGAATTCTCAGAAGCGCGCTTTGGCAAGCAACACTTTTCTGTCGAAAGCGGACGAGACGACGCCTTTGTCTGGCCTTCCATTGTGCGTGTGGGCGACGAGGCTCGCGCCCTTGCTATGCAGCGTGTGGGCACCGAAGGCAGCAGCGGCATCTCCAGCCCGCGCCGCTACCTGTGGGATGAAACCCCCGCCTTGCAGGACTGGCGTTTTAGCCAGATCCACGGTAAAACGCAGCGCGAACCGCTTGCCACCGCGTTTCCGCTGATGAATCTGATGAACGACGACGGACAGCCGTTATTCCGCCTGCCGCATGAAGAAAGGCTACCGGTTTTTTCGCCGCAATACAGCCGTAGCACCTTGATGACGCATATGTTGTGCGAAATTCTGGCTCAGGCGCTAGGGCAAATTAACAGCGTCGCCACCCGGCTGCGGCTCGGCTTTCCCGCCTCGCCGCGCCAGCTACGTACCCTGATTTTAACGCTGCCTTCCGCCATGCCGAAACAGGAGCGAGAAATTTTCCGCCAGCGAATGTTTGAAGCGCTGGCGCTGGTCTGGAAAGCCATGGGCTGGCATCCGCAGGATGAGGATTTCACCACGCCTAAGCAGCGTGAAAAAAGCGTGGTGCCGGTACCAGAAATACAGATGGAATGGGACGAAGCAAGTTGCGGCCAACTGGTATGGCTTTATAACGAAGCCATTTCGCATTACGCCGGGCGTACCGAATCCTTTTTTAATGCACTCGCCAGACCGGATCGCCAGCCTGAACCCGGCGTCGTCCCCGGACGCGCGTTGCGCGTGGCATCGATTGATATCGGCGGCGGCACGACGGATATGGCGATCGTTCACTATCAGTTAGATGACGGCGTGAGGGCCAATGTAAAAATTACGCCTCACCTCCTGTTTCGCGAAGGTTTTAAAGTCGCCGGGGACGATCTGCTATTGGATATCATTCAGCGTTGCGTACTCCCTTCCCTGCAAACGGCGTTGCAACGGGCAGGCGTTACGGATGCCGCCGCCCTGCTGGCGACCTTATTTGGCGATTCGGGACGAATTGATACTCAGGCCATTTTGCGCCAGCAAACGGCGCTGCAATTATTTATGCCGCTGGGCCATGCGGTACTTTCCGCCTGGGAGCAAAGCGACATTAACGATCCGTTTGCTGGTTTACATGCAACATTTGGCGATCTGCTGATCCGCCGCCCAACGAGCAACGTGATGAACTATATCCAGCAGGCGATCGATCATGCCTTACCGTCTGGTTCGCCGATATTTGATATATTCAATGTGCCGTTGCAAATCCAGTTTAGCCAGCTTCAGGAGGCTCTGCTGGCCGGTCAGTTTACGTTGACAACGCCGCTTCATGCGGTCTGCGAAGCGATCTCCCACTATCACTGCGATATCTTGCTGGTGACGGGGAGACCGACCTGTTTACCCGGCGTACAGGCGCTCATCCGGCACTTACAACCGGTGCCGGTTAATCGCATTGTGTGGATGGATAAGTATCAGGTACATGAATGGTATCCCTTCAGTCAGCAAGGGCGTATCGGCAATCCAAAATCCACTGCCGCGGTGGGCGCGATGTTATGCAGCCTGGCGCTGGACTTACGTCTGCCGCGTTTCAATTTTAAAGCGGCTGATATCGGCGCGTATTCGACTGTACGTTATCTCGGCGTACTGGATAATACCGTTAATACCCTTCGCGATGAAAATATCTGGTATCACGAAATCGATTTGGATAAACCCGGCGCAACGCTGGACGCTCGCCTGCATTTTCCGCTACGCGGCAACGTGACGTTGGGCTTTCGTCAACTGGCGAACAGTCGCTGGCCTGCGACCCCACTCTATTGCCTGAGCATTAATTCCGCCGAACTGGCGAAAACCATCGCTGGCGACGGCGTACTGAATGTCCGACTGAAATTACGCGGCAGTAGCAAAGATAGCGCCCCGGAATCGTTCATATTAAGTGATGCCTGGCTCCAGGACGGGACGCCGGTCGCCGCCGATGCGCTGACATTAAAATTGAATACGCTGGCTGACCGCCGCCACAGCGGCAGCCACTACTGGATAGATAGCGGGAGTGTATACCTGAAATGACAAAACCGTTAAACGCCACCCAGGCTGTTATCGAGTGGGTTAACAACACGCGCCGTTACGCAACGCGGCTGGATGACGAAGCCGACGCTCTGCTGGCGCAACTTACGCTTGCCGCGGCGGATGAGTCAGCGCTCAACGCCGCCTGCGCATCACATGGCTGCGTCGGTCTGTACGGGTATGCGCAATCCGCAAAAGCGCATCTGTTAACGACGCTATGCGGTAACGAGAATGGCAAGCTGGAAATTATCACGCCGGACCGTGACTATGATTATTTCAGCCACATCAACCCGGGTCATGCGCCAGCGAATATGGCTATTCGCTTTACGCGCGACATTTTTTCAAACGAGAGCGGCTGGCCGTTGCGCCTGCGCTTGATCAGTGAAGCCGAACTGGTGCAGATCTTTATTGCCTGGACCAGCTCGTCCCCCGTTTGTCGCCAGGTCGAAAAATCCATTATCACATCACGCCTGGAGAAATGGCAATCGCTTCGCCAACCGCAGCCCGTCCCCGGCGTTACCGCTGAAGAGGTAGCGACCATCGCGAGTTTCTGGCGCTCTTGTCTTCCATCCGCCAGACAACATATTGATGATGCGACATGGCAACACTTTGCCTCGCTCTTGCCTGCGCTGGATCTCACGACACGGGCGCACGCCTGGGCATTACTGTGGGGAGAGCAGCCGGAGATCACCCAGCAATGGCTGGCGCTGGCGCATATGTTGCAACAAACCGGCCATGCCGGGGAACTGGCGGCGCCGCTCAGCCTGCTGGTCGATCATTTTGGCTTACCGGCGGAAAACTTCCTGACGCAAATGGCGCTAACCGCCAGCGATACGCAAAGCGATGTGGTGGTGCATCCGGTTAAGGAAGGCCGACTGCTCAATGCGGTCAGCCTTTCGCTTGATTCTCTGGCGCTGCTTACCCGCGAACTGGTGCTAACCGTTGAAAATAGCGTACTGGATAACGTTGATTTACTGGATATTCCGGTCGCGCCAGACAGTCATCCTCATCCGTTATGGCGGGCGAAATTAGGCTGGATGCTGGCCCATTACCGTCAGCAGATACAGCCCGATGTTCTGGTGATTTGCAATGCTCTGGCATCTCGCTCGCAAACGTCCACTGCCGCCCGTCACTTACTGGAGTGGGTTAACGCCACGCAGCCGCAGCATGAATCAGCGTTACCCGGCGTCGTCTGGGCTATTACTCCACAGGATGCCCGTTTTGCCACCCAGCAAAATCTGGATGAGGCCGTCCAGCAGTTGATGGGTAAACCTGGCGTGCATTGGGGAACGTTGCAGGCGCTGGATAAACACAGTATGCAGCGTTTGGTGGAGTGGTTATCGCAGGCGACATCGGCACCACAGCGACAGGCGCGCTTACAGGCGTTACGCGAACAACTGCGAGGCCGCGTGCGCGATCTGTTACCGATGTTTGATGACGCCCGGCTACCGGTTGAAACCGTGATCCGGCGTCTTCAGGCCCAGGCCGCCAGACATGGCGACCTGCTGGCCGGGCTGTTACCGCCGGTACAGAATTTCGAAGCGTTGCTGCGCACCCGACAGTCGCGAGAAGAACAGGTCAGCGGTTTATTTAATGACGCGATCGATCTCTTTGCCGACGAACCAACGCGCGCTTCAGCGTCAGAAGGTCATGAAACAGGCTATCAGGCGCACAAAATGTGGATCAATCATCTGCGCCAGTGGGCCCACTGCCGGGATAATGCGCAGCGTCTGGGACTGGAACCGCAGATGCTCAACGCCGTGGCGGAGATTTTAATTACCGCCAGCTATCGCCTCGGTTTACCTCAGCAGTTACAGAAAACCATGCAGCGCGAGGAGGTTAGCGGCGCGCAGCTTCATGCCATCATTGGTAACTTCATCGCCTGGCTCGGCTACGCCAATATCGAGGAAGCCCAACGCCCGGCCAGCCGCGTTCAGAAAGGCGCAGCCATTTTCGCCGCAACACCGCGTTCGACAATGTTGCGTCTAACAAAGCTTGACGAACAGCCCGTTCACGCCGCCAGCCGCTATGTCTATGACTGGCTTGTTGCGCTGTATACCCTGGCCAATGAGAACGCAGGATATCGGCATCCGCAGGACGTTACCAACGTAGACAGAGCGCAATTAATTGCCCTGATAGCCTGACCTGGCGGAAAAACCATGCCCGGTAACCTGTATCGGGCTTGAGGTCAGAAAAGCGAAAACAGCAATGCGACGGGGAAACTTATCGGCCATGTCGCGCCAACCAAAAAGGCGCTCAGGAAACGAATTCGTTTTTTGTCATGAGTCAAAAACCAGGTGATCAGGGATGATATCACCGCCATGACGGCGTAAAAAATTAATATCTTTTGAAAGAGGGTCATATCAGGCATCCGCGCCAACCAGAGGAAAAAACGCGCGCAATATGCTCTTTTTATTTGACACACATCAAGGTTTATCAGCCTTAACAGCAAAACGTTCTCAATGCACGGCTCCGCTCACAGAATATCCTGTTTACGTATTATTGCGGATCTCGCCAACCCGTACTATACCCATAGGGGTTATGATGAAAGGTGGCGAAAATGAATGTTTCCAGTAAAACCGTCGTGCTGATTAATGTCTTTGCTGCTGCAGGACTTTTGGGTCTGATCTCGTTGAGATTCGGCTGGTTTGCTTGAGGTGTTCAACCTTTGAGTACTTGCTGCGCATGTTGGCGGGGAGGTCCCCCTCTCCGCCGACACCCGCCTATTTTTTCACGATTTTTCTGAACAGTAAATGATCCTTAATGCTTAACCATGATGTGGCGGACAAGGGTGTAGTCTTCCAGACCATACAATGACATATCTTTGCCGTATCCCGACTGTTTTTGCCCTCCATGCGGCATCTCGCTAACCAACATGAAATGGGTATTAATCCAGGTACAGCCATACTGCAATCTGGCGCTAAGCCGGTGCGCCCGCCCAACGTCCTGAGTCCAGACGGAGGATGCCAGACCATAGCGAGAATCGTTGGCCCACCTCAGAACCTGATCTTCATCATCAAAGACGGTTATACTGACCACCGGGCCGAAGACCTCGCGTTGCACGATGGCATCTTCCTGTTTTGCGTCTGCCAGCAACGTCGGAGCGAAATAGTAACCTTTACCTTCCGTTTGACTTCCGCCAGTAATCACTCGGATATGGCTGAGGGCCTTCGCCTCCTCTACTGCCGCTGTGACGCGCTTCAGGTGCGCCAGCGAACTTAACGGCCCCAGCTCTGTCGACTCATCCTCCGGCGCGCCCATTTTCAGGCTGCTCACCGCGTTCCCTAGCTTTTCGACCAGCGCATCATAGATACCGCGCTGCGCGTATATACGACACGCCGCAGTACAATCCTGTCCGGCATTATAGAAACCAAAAGTCCGGACGCCTTGCGCCACCGCATCCAGATCGGCGTCATCAAAAACAATCACCGGGGCTTTACCACCGAGTTCCATATGCGTACGTTTTATCGCTGGCGCAGTATGGCGCAGAATATGTTCCCCGGTCGCGATAGAACCGGTTAAAGAGACCATGCGTACTTTTTCATGGCCGGTCAATACATCGCCAACAGTTTGCCCTCGTCCGAACAGGACATTGAGCACCCCCGGCGGAAAGATATCCTTCGCCAGAGCGGCAAGTTTAAGCGCCGTCAGCGGCGTGATTTCAGAAGGCTTAATCACCACGCAGTTACCTGCCGCCAGCGCTGGCGCCAGCTTCCAGGCCGCCATCATGAGCGGATAATTCCACGGCGCGATAGAGGCAACCACGCCAATCGGGTCCCGGCGGATCATCGACGTATGTCCTTCCAGATATTCGCCCGCCGCCAGCCCACTCAAACAACGGGCCGCGCCGGCAAAAAAGCGAAAGACATCCACGATTGCCGGAATTTCATCATTAATTACGCAGTGCAAAGGCTTACCGCAGTTTTGCGATTCAAGCCGGGCGAACTCAAGGGCGTTTTGCTCGATGCTGTCCGCCAGTTTTAACAGACATTCCGCCCGTGCTTTGGGTGTGGTCTGCCCCCATTCGGCAAACGCGCTATCGGCGGCCAGCACTGCGGCGTCAACCTGCGCGGGCGACGCTTCCGCAATCTCAAGTATGACCTCGCCTGTCGCCGGGTTATAAACAGACTGCCTTTCTCCCTCGCCGTCCACCAGCACGCCATTAATCAGTAATTGATATTGCATAGCATTTTCCCATATCGTCATTAATCGATTTCCGGCGAACGGGCCGCCGCTTTCCTAAAAATAGACGGCGCGCCAGATGCTCACCCGGCACACTCGGGAAATTTAGTCAGGTTGTGAGCTGACACGCATTCCACCTCACACAAGGCTTTTAGCGCTCAGCATCTCGCGAATCAGGCTGCCAAGCTGTTTTACGGCCTGTTCTTCCCGTTCTCCCCAATGCCATGCGGTGTTAAAACGAAAGAAACGCGTCCAGGCGCCGGACGTTGAAAACATTTTCCCCGGCGCGATACTGATAAGGTGTTCAAGCGCTTTGGCGCTAAGTTCACCGGCATCAAGCTGCTCAGGTAGCTCCAGCCAAAGAAAATAACCGCTATCGTTGTGGTGAATTTTTACTTCCGCCGGGAGATGACGCAAAAGGGTTTGCCAGGCTTGCTGTTTACGTTCGGCAAGCTGCCTTCGCAATCGGCGCAGATGCGCGTCATATCGACGTGTCGAGAGATAATCCACTAACGCCAATTGCATGGGGGAACTGGTGGATAATGTGCTCATTAACTGCAAACGCTGAATTTGTCTGGCATGGCTTCCTCCCGCAACCCAGCCAATGCGAAAACCGGGAACCAGACATTTGGAAAAAGACGAACAATGCAACACGGTATCGTCGCGATCCCATGCTTTGGCGGGCAGAGGTTTCTCGCGGCCAAAGTAGAGTTCGCTATAAACATCGTCTTCAATTAGCATCACGTTATGATGCGTGAGTAACGCAACCAGCCGCGCTTTTTTCTCAGCACTCAGCGTGAACCCTAACGGATTCTGGCTGTTGGTCATTAACCAGCACGCTTTCACCGGATATTCCTGTAACGCCTGTTCCAGCGCCATAAGATCGATGCCTTCTTTAACATCGGTGGGTATCGACAACGCTTTCAGGCGCAATCGCTCCAGGGCCTGTAGCGCACCGTAGAAACAGGGGTTCTCCACCACCACCCAGTCTCCCGGCGCCGTCACCGCCTGTAAACTAAGATTCAACGCTTCCAGCGCGCCGGCGGTAATGACAATCTCGTCAGGAGAAACGGTAATCCCCTGCTGCGCGTAACGGCGTGCTATCGCATAGCGCAATTCTGCATTACCTGGCGGCAAGTTTTCGATGACGCTCATTGCCGTCGCGGTTTTACTGACCTGCGCCAGCGAGCGGTTCAATTGCGGCAAGGGAAACAGACGCGGATCGGGAAACGCTGAAGCAAAAGGCACCACTGAGGTATCACGGCTGGCCTGCAGCATCTCAAAAATATAGGTATTGATATCTACGGCTTCATCCCGAATAACGTGCGCTGCCGTCGCGACTGACCGACAAACCGGATGCGGCGCGACATAATAACCGGATTGCGGACGAGCGATAATCCGTCCCTGACTTTCCAGCAACTGGTACGCATGACCGACAGTCATAAAACTCATGCCGCTACTGGCGACCTGCTCCCTCAGCGAGGGTAATCGATCGCCGGGTTGCCAAACGCCAGAGGCGATTTGTTCTCTAATTTGCTCCGCCAGACGTTGATATTTTTTCATTATTCGTTCTCATTGAGCGCTGCTTGCAGGTGGCAACCGCAGTGTATATCAGTTGTTAAAATTAACAACGATTTGCTAACTGTTATGGTGCTTTCCAACAGGCGTAATGATTAGATTTCGCAACAAAACGCCGTTTCAGGGTCTCTGCTTAACGGGAAAGTCAAACCAGGTGTTCGGGTATGGTTCATGAGTAAGGGAGAAGTGCCACCATTCAGTATCCAGTGGCGTAAAGCCCGCATCACGCATCAATGTTTGTAATAACAACCTATTTGCGCGTTGCTGAGCGGTAAGCATGACATTATCGGGATGGGATAACGGACTAAAACAGTCAAAGCCGGTACCAAAATCCAGACTATTATCTGGCGAGCGTTGCGCCGCGGGCGCAGTACAATTCACCAGTGGTCGTCCGGGATGGTATATCGGTATTTTACTGTCAAGTGGAACAATCGTTAGATCAAGCGTACTTCCCCGACTGTGGCCGGATCTGGCGGCAAGATAACCTTCCTCAAACAGACGCTTTTTCTCTACCTGCGGATAAAATTCGTTTTTCATTTGGTTTTGAGAAGGATCTTTGGCCCACGCGATAAAGTCGTTCACTGCGCTTTGCGGACGGTAGCAATCATATATTTTTAAGGTAAGTCCGAAGGGGCGTAAACGATCGGCGACCTGCTTCACTGCGTTTGCGGCTGGTCGTGTTAACAGGCAAACAGGCGCGTTATAGCCTTTAATGGGGCGACCAATAAAGTTATGGGAACTGAAGTATCGCACGTCTACCTGTACGTCGGGGGCGACCGTAGTAATATCGACAAAGTCTTTTGGCTGGTGGAGATCAATATGGTTTTCAGCTGACATTGCCTGAACGGACAACAGGCTGAACAGGAGGAAAGAAGATACGCATTTTACCATATGTTACACCTCGCGAGAGTCACAGGGGTGATTATGTATTTGAGCAGGTAAAGATTAGCGGACACCGCTTAAACAGATGGTTAAAATAAACATCATTCCCCCTGTAATCTGTGCCTTATCACAAACGGAGAGGTTATATTTTGCTTATACGACCATTACGCTGCCTGTTCTATACCCAAAATAATTCGAGTTGCGTAAAGGCGGCAAGGGAGTGAGTCCCAGGAGCACAGATAACGATGTGTTTTCACAAAGGCGAGTCTACCTGACCAGAAAGGTCATTTGATAATCAATAGTACAGTTGTTGTCGCCTTCCATAACTAAATAACATTGTTTCGCCAAAGATAAGACCACTATATAGTCAGGAAGGCAATTAGTGAGGAACACGTCGATTGTCGGCGATAATGCACTGAAATTACGATTCACTGCAGTTGTGCAAACACATAGAATCCCCCTCGAACCGAGATAATTCGGTCTGCTGGTCATAGCCATTATTCAGTAAGACCGCAGGTTGCAGCGGCGGATCACGGGCGTGAAGAAAAATCCTGTGCCCCAAATTTTTTGGACAAGCGCTGAACCTGCCGTATACTTTTACTTAACGTACACTCCGCCATAAAAATAAACCCTGCGATGATACCGTAATGCCACAGGCATAACTTAAGGATATGCCATAAATCAAGCGAAGCATGATTTAACTTCTCAGTAATTGCGATAGTCTGTACAAATATTATGGGATGAAATAATAAGACGCCTAACAAAAATATCCCTGCCACGATCATGGCAAGTAACTGGAAAAAGCCCATCCGATAACGAAACGGTAAAGTAACAGCAATAATAGCCGTCCACATTTTCTTAGCCATTCTGACTGCAAAATGCCCCAGGATGCTGTCTTTTCGTGAATTTCACCATCTGATTTCTTCATTTTGAGCCTCCTCGCAGGTTTTTATAATTTTATCACCTAACTGGAAATAAACCCGTCAGCTAATCGTTACAACAAATATAATTAAGACAAAAACTAAAGAGTAAAGGCATTTATATCATAAGTACTATCAGCATAGGCCTCCTGCCCTGCAGCCAAATATCTCATTGTTGTTAGCCTAATAATACTTTCAGTTTAACTTCTTATAAGACAATTTGTACACGGTTGAGCAACAATTTACTTTCTCTAAAAATAATATAGTGCGTAATTAATCATTACTCATAGTACATGATGATGTGAGAATTAAGAAAACCGTTTTACTTTCATTCGTTTTATCTGACATATTTCATGGCCAGGAGGCGTGGGCATGACTAAAGCTACGGGTCGATTTGAACAATTGAACAATAATGTTGACGGTTCAGGACAAAGCAAAAATCAGGTGTTTCACCGATAGGCAAACCGATGGGCAACATGGGATAATATTTCGAATACCACCTATTCCAGTAATGAAGTATCATATAATCACTTGTGGTCTACATTATGCCAATTACTATCGGGAGAGGATTTTTAAAGAGTGAGATGTTTTCTCAAAGTGCCATCTCTCAACGCTCCTTCTTTACGTTACTATGGGAAAAGATTA
The DNA here is from genome assembly GCF_017572835.1 of Salmonella sp. 32120201201600049SM. Taxonomy (NCBI): domain Bacteria; kingdom Pseudomonadati; phylum Pseudomonadota; class Gammaproteobacteria; order Enterobacterales; family Enterobacteriaceae; genus Salmonella; species Salmonella sp. 32120201201600049SM. The sequence continues at coordinate 559,014 of NZ_JAGESA010000001.1, forward strand.
AAGATTTTTTCTGTAGCACGCGAAGATCCGCTGCCGATCAATATATAAAGGAATTATGTGATGTTGCCTCTCCGCCTGACGCGCAACGTTTATTTGATTTATTTTGTGCGTTATATGAATTATCATCACCGTCATGCAGAGGAAATTTCCATTTTCAGCACTATAAAGATGCTGAGTGTCAGTATACAAATCTCTGTATTAAAGATGGCGAAGATATTCCGTTATGCATTATGATACGTCAGGATCACTACTATTATGAGATAATGAATAGAACAGTGCTCTGTGTTGATACTCAGTCTGCCCACCTGAAAAGATATTCTGATATTAATATAAAAGCTAGCACTTATGTTTGTGAACCGCTATGTTGCTTGTTCCCTGAGCGGTTACAACTCTCGCTATCCGGCGGTATAACATTTCCCGTTGACCTAAAAAATATAGAAGAGACGCTTATCGCCATGGCAGAAAAGGGTAATTTATGTGACTGGAAGGAACAGGAAAGAAAAGCCGCCATCTCCTCCAGGATTAATCTGGGCATCGCCCAGGCAGGTGTAACAGCTATTGACGACGCTATCAAAAACAAAATAGCCGCAAAGGTTATTGAGAATACTAACTTAAAGAATGCAGCGTTTGAACCAAATTATGCACAAAGCTCAGTTACTCAAATTGTTTATTCATGTTTGTTTAAGAATGAGATACTAATGAATATGCTGGAAGAAAGTTCCTCTCATGGCCTGCTATGTTTAAACGAGCTTACTGAATATGTAGCGCTACAAGTTCATAACAGCCTTTTTTCTGAAGATTTATCTTCACTCGTTGAAACAACAAAAAATGAGGCACATCACCAGAGTTGATCACACCATAAATAGTATGAATTTACAATCCCCTGGCAATACCAAAACCATCTAATACAATAACTTTAAATATATACTCCCAGGGAATAATGGATTTACTATGGAACGAATTGGCTCGTTATTTTTATAATTGACATACTGAGTATAAGTATATTTTCTCATACAACTTATCGCACTTATTGACAAACCGTTTTCGCTAATTTGAAGTGTGGAATAATAACTCAAAGAAATTATTGGCATCATAGCCTCACGACGTAACTGGAAGGTGGCATGATGCTTACAAAAACGTTATCAGTAGTTTTACTGACCTGTGCGCTGTTTTCAGGCCAGTTACTGGCGAAACAGCAAGACCACGCGTTCGTATGGTTTGCGACGGGAGGGCACCAGCTTAGACACGAAGCCGACAGCGATGAATTACGGGCGGCAGCGGAAGAATCCGCGGAAGGCTTGCGCGAGCACCACAACTGGCAGAAATCGCGCAAACCAGAAAGCTATTTTCGTTAATTAAACGCCCCTGCGCTTCGGCAGCGTTTTCATCAGCGCTTCAGGGCTCACTGAAGCGACAACGCTGCCGGGCTGGGGCATTTTTAAGATGTGGTTTTTAATTTTGCCAATGACATGCATTTCGCAAGGGCGGCAGTCGAATTTTAGCGTCAGTACCTCATCGCCATGCACCAACTGCATCGGCGTGGCTTTCCAGCTCTTAATATTTCCTTTCGCCTGCTTTGGACAAAGGTTGAACGCAAAACGCAGGCAGTGTTTGGTGATCATGACCGGTACCTCGCCCTTCTCCTGATGCGCCTCATAGGCCGCATCAATCAATTGTACGCCGTAACGGTGATAAAATTCCCGCGCTTTGTGGTTGTAGACATTAGCGAGAAAACTGAGATGCGTTTGCGGGTAGACCGGCGCAGGCTGCGCCACGGGTTTCCGACGACCTCGTTGATAATGGGCCAGCCGCGCCGCGTCAAGCATATCAATCGCCTCCCGACGGAACTGATTGAGCAGGCTATTTGGCACGAACAACGCCGCCGGTAATGTCACCTGCATATCACGCGCGTAGTAAGGCGTCTGTCCCAGCTTCGCCAGTCCGGCTTTTAGGTTATTCAACGCTTTTTCAGAGTTGTTGGCTTCCTCAAATACCCCGTCAAGCGTATGCGTGATGCAGACACCGTCTTCACTGGTCAGCGTCAGAATAAGCTGTTCCTGCCAGCCGCCCAGCATGATATCAACCGCCACACGGCGCTCACTGGAGGTTTTTGTCAGCGCTTGCTGCCAGTTATGATCCAGATTACGATTCAACGGATGATGCGGACGGACTTTATGCAGGTCGGCAGGCATATCATTTGGCCAAACGCGGTAGCGGTTATGACCGGTTTTCTCCACCGTATTGGCGCGAAAACCTACCACTTCACGCTTAATCAACACGTTCAGACCATCGCCATTCGCCAACGGCTCCGTAGCTTCTACGTCGAGATAATCCTTCGCCACATTCAGCACCTCACCTACCGGCAAGCCAATAAATTTTGGTGAATCAAATGCGCCAATATCACCTTTACGCGCGTTAACAAAATAGTCGGTGCTGCCGCGATGGAAGGTTTTCTCCGTGGAGGGAACAAAAAAGTGTTCGGTCCGACCAACCGACGCACGCGCCAGATCGCCACGTTGCTCGATAATCGCGTCCAGCATCTGACGATAATGCGCGGTGATGTTTTTGACATAGCTCATGTCTTTATAGCGCCCTTCAATCTTGAAGGAACGTACGCCTGCATCGATCAACGCGCCGAGGTTAGCCGTTTGGTCGTTATCTTTCATCGATAGCAAATGTTTTTCATAAGAGACCACCCGCCCCTGATCGTCTTTTAACGTATACGGTAAGCGACAGGCTTGCGAACAGTCGCCCCGATTGGCGCTGCGCCCGGTTTGCGCATGAGAGATATAACACTGCCCAGAATAAGCGACACACAGCGCGCCATGAATGAAGAACTCAATCGTGGCGTCAGTAGCCTGATGAATAGCCGCTATCTGACTCAAATTAAGCTCGCGCGCCAGTACAATCTGTGAAAAACCGACATCGGCAAGAAACTTCGCTTTTTCCACGCTGCGAATATCACACTGTGTACTGGCGTGAAGCTCAATCGGCGGGATATCCAGTTCCAGAATGCCCATATCCTGCACAATCAGCGCATCCACCCCGGTGTTGTACAAATCGGTGATTAACCGCTGCGCGGGCTCCAGCTCATCATCATGCAGGATAGTATTCAGCGTGACAAAAATCCTGGCGCCATAACGGTGAGCAAACGGAACCAGATCGGCGATATCGCGCAGACTGTTACTGGCGTTATGACGTGCGCCAAAACCGGGTCCGCCGATGTAGACGGCATCTGCGCCATGCAAAATCGCTTCGCGAGCAATTGCGGCGTCACGGGCCGGACTTAATAATTCGAGATAGTGAGGTTGCTGACGCATACAGTCTTTCTTATCCAATAGCAGCGAAATGGCGGCTATTGTAGTCAGAAGCGCAAACTAACGAAATAGTTTTCCCGCTTAACCACGCGGGTAATGGATCAGCGAGTGAAAATGAACCGTCTGGTCACTGCTATTGCGATAGGTATGCGCCATATCACCGGCAAAACGCAATCCTTTACCGGCGTCTATGGTTTGCCATACCCCACCAGTACACATGTCCAGCCGACCCTGAATCACCACCACATGTTCGACAACGCCGGCTTTATGCGGCGTTGATTCGCTGACCGCGCCAGGCGCCAGCAATAGGGAAAAATAGTCAAAACAGAGTTCAGGATCCCATGGAAACAACGGTGTGATTACCATCGCTTGCTGCTGGGGATCGAAGGTCGGAGGAAATTCGGCCTGCGGCGGCGAAATAAACACTGAGAATGGAACGTTCAGGCCCGTCGCAATTTTCCACAGCGTTGCGACTGTCGGGCTGGATTCATTACGCTCTATCTGCCCTAACATGGCTTTTGAGACGCCGGAGATCTCCGCCAGACGCGATAAACTCCAGCCTCGCTGATGGCGTAACGTTCTTAACGTGGTCGCCAGATAGTGTGTCAGGTTATCCATTTTTCCCCCCTGTAAGGCCATAGCGTATCACTTGTACGCTATAACGCACAATGCTACATTGACTGACCGTTATAACGCACAAGAGGCGATCATGCGTCTGTTATCACTGCCGTTACCTACTGTATTATCTGGTCTGGTCGCCGTTCTGGTCGGCTATGCGAGTTCCGCCGCCATTATCTGGCAGGCGGCGCTTGCCGCTGGCGCAACACCCGCAGAGATCGCCGGCTGGATGACCGCCCTCGGTATAGCCATGGGCATAAGCACACTAACGTTAACCTTGTGGTATCGTGCGCCGGTTTTAACCGCCTGGTCAACGCCTGGCGCCGCCCTGTTGGTGACAGGGCTTCAGGGATTATCGTTGCCAGATGCCGTGGGCATATTCATTGTCGCCAATGCCCTGATTGTGCTGTGCGGCGTCACGGGATTGTTTGCGCGTTTGATGCGGATAATCCCCCATTCTCTTGCCGCTGCAATGCTGGCGGGAATACTGCTACGCTTCGGCCTGCAGGCGTTCGGGACGCTCAACGGAGAGTTTGTCATGTGCGGCGGTATGCTATTGGCGTGGCTACTCTTTAAAGTATTCGCGCCCCGCTATGCCGTTATTGCTGCCATGGTGATGGGAATAACGGTGGCGCTCATCCAGGGTAAGGTGGCGATGAGCGGTATTCATTTCGCGCCGGTGTGGCCCACCTTCGTTCCCCCCCACTTTTCATTCGCTCAAAGCCTGAGCGTCGCGGTACCGCTCTTCCTGGTGACGATGGCATCGCAAAACGCCCCCGGCGTCGCCACAATGAAGGCGTCTGGCTATCAGCTTCCTGTCTCTCCGTTAATGATTTTTACCGGATTGCTGGCGCTGCTGCTTTCGCCATTTGGCGTTTATTCTATCTGCATTGCCGCCATTACAGCCGCCATTTGTCAAAGCCCGGACGCGCACCCCGATCCAACGCGTCGCTGGTTAGCGGCCGCCGCCGCAGGCGTTTTTTATTTACTTGCCGGGTGGTTTGGCGGTTCGATAACCGCGCTGATGGTCGCCCTGCCGGTTAGCTGGGTGCAAATGCTGGCTGGTCTGGCACTGTTAAGTACGATTAGCGGTAGTCTGTATCAGGCGCTTACTCACGAAAGTGAGCGTGACGCGGCAGTTATCGCATTTCTCGTCACCGCCAGCGGGCTAACGCTGATGGGCATCGGATCGGCATTCTGGGGGTTGATCGCTGGCGGGATAGGCTACGCAGTATTAACGAGAACGCGCCGCCCATCGTTGTCTGGCTGATGGTGACCGCTAATCTGCCGGGGTTTGCGCCATCTTACGATGGCGCCGCAGAATTATTTTTTGTTAACGTCAAACATAGAGGTATCCGTCGCCATATCATCCACGACCTGTTTCAACGTCTCAAACGCCATTGGCGTACTGGAATTGCTCAGGTCTTTACCTTCACCCTGACGTACTACCTTGACGACCGGCTTGTTGGTCGCGGCATCTATCAGCTCACCCTCAAAATAGAGGTGGGTATCCATGGTCCGGTGGCCTGTCGCCATTTGCGTGCCCGCCACAATCAGCGCTACAGGGATTACCTCATAGAATTGCAGCCCTTCTTTGCTGGTATCCACGCCCGTAATCGCCCCGCGGAAAATCAAACTGCGCGGCCCTGGCGTCGTGACCAGCGGTTTGCGCTGTTCAATTGCTGATTTTACTTTAGTGTTCGTATAAGCCAGCAGTTTATCAAGAACTTGCTGCCCGACCTGGGTCGTTGGTTTGGGGACGGGATAGTATGTTATCGGATTGTAAACAATACTGTCATAGTTAGAGTCATTGAAATGTGGATCTACCCAGCGCAACACCGGTTTCCCCGTGGCGGAGGTAGTTTCCTGCAGGTCCGAATAATTTTTTAAGAATCCAGAATACTTATCCGGCTGTGTGACTTTAGACGCACAGCCGGATAACGCCAGCAAGCCAGTAAGCACTGCAACTTTAAATAAAGTATGAGTACGCATGAAACGATCCCTTTAGTCTTCGCAATGATGCAAAGGAAATAATAGCAAAACGAAATCATTCTGGATGCACTAAAAATGGTAACGACAGCACAATTTGAACGCGGCGCCCGACAAAAAAATGCCGAACGCTGCGAGACTTACAGAACTTGCATCGCTCAGGCCGTTTTTCTCGCCAGCATCGTAGCAAAGCGCAGTTTGATACGGTTGCCGTTTTCGTCCGTGCGGTGAAGCTCGCCGACATCTTCGTTGTATTTCAGCATGTCCCATCCTTCGTAATAGCGGCGTAATTCGCCTTCTTTAAAAGCGAACGGGAATCCCACCGTACAGGGAAAGTCCGGCGTATCCATTGCCGCAACAATCAAATTATACCCGCCGGTTTTTGTGCAGCGTTGCATATTGGCAATTAAACCGGGAATGGTTTGCGCCTCAAGAAACATCATAACCACCGTCGAGAGAATAAAATCGTACTCGCCGTCAAAGGTCAGTGTATTCAGATCGACAATGTCGGTTTGCAGATTATCCAGCCCCTCTGCCGCTTTAATACGCTCAAGGTTAGCCATACTGGCCGGATTTTTATCCCACGCGGTAACGTCATAACCGTTCGCGGCCAGATACAGACTATTGCGGCCATTGCCGCATCCCAAATCCAGCGTTCGGCCCGGCGCGACAACCTTTGCCGCCGCCAGCACATCCGAATGCGTGCGGGTTAATCCGTATTTCTCAGTAAAGTAATTTTCGTCACGAACGGTCATTTTTTTCCTCCGTTTTCAACAGTGCAGCGCGCTCAGTGCGAATAAGCAACGTCCCCTGCACCAGCAATAGAAATGTACGAACCAGCAATAAGGCGATAATAGCGTTAGTGAAAATAAACAGCGGGACGGCCAGAATATGAAAAAGCCCTGATTCACTACCGTGACCAAGATGTAACCCCGTGGTCGCCAGCGCGGAAACGCCGAACGAAAAACTCCAGAAGGAAGCATTAAACGGTTGTGATAAATACCAGGGCATTAATCGCAGCATAAATAAAAGCTGTAACAGACCGTAGCCGAATAGCATTTTCGCCAGCGTGTCGCCCTCCCCGCCATTGACGCTCAGCCAGGCGCTACAGGCGACCAGAGCAGGCGCCAGTTGGATACCCAGCGACGTACGCAGCACCGCCGGTAATTCGCCGCAGCTACGCAGTCGCTGCAAAATAACCGGCTCCAGACTTAACCACGAAAAGACGCCTGCGCCTAAAAACACCAGTCCGGCATCATTGTAACCGAGCGCTCCACAGGCCATAGCGCTGATAAAATTATTCGCTACCGTGGGCAGATAAAGTCCTGGGGTTGTCGCTTCTTCCGGATGCGCTCCGCGCCAAAGTCCCGCCGTCTGCCAGGCGGCATACGCCAGTTGTATGACGACCCCCACGCTGAATAGCGCAACGGCCAACGGGCGATACCAGGGAACGAAACCGATCGCGACCAGCATCGTGGTGGCGGGAAACAGGCTGACAAAACTGCTCATTACCGGATGTCGCACTTCAGCCATCACGCTATGGGGAAAGCGCACCAGACGGCTAAGGAACGCCAGGGTCAAGAGTGCCCAAATAATCATCGCCAGGATCACCATGATGTCGCCGGGCCAGTGGCTTATTGCCCATATCTGGCTGGCATAACGCCAGGCGAATCCCATACCGATAGTGCCAAGGACGATGCCAAAATAGCCCGCAGGCAGATTGAGCACGCGATCGCTCTGCTTGTGATTACGCATTTTGTTTAATTTATAAAGTATATTTGAAATGAATTTTATGGAATTTCTGGTTGTTTCGCCAGTACCTTTGCTACGGTTATCTTAATCGTTCACACGGAATTTCCCTATGATCAAATATCGACTGAGTGAAGAACCTCGTGCTTTTACTTATCAGGTAGACGGTGAGAAGAAAAGCGTCTTATTACGACAAGTTATTGCCGTAACGGATTTTAACGATGTTAAAGCCGGAACCTCCGGCGGCTGGGTTGATGCCGATAATGTGCTGTCACAACAGGGGGATTGCTGGATTTATGATGAAAACGCGATGGCCTTTGCGGGCACGGAAATTACGGGTAACGCGCGTATCACGCAGCCGTGCACGCTCTACAATAACGTGCGAATAGGCGATAACGTCTGGATTGATCGCGCTGATATCAGCGATGGCGCGCGGATAAGTGACAACGTCACCATTCAGTCCTCTTCCGTGCGCGGAGAGAGTGCGATTTATGGCGATGCCCGCGTGTTAAACCAGTCAGAAATTCTCGCCGTTCAGGGACTAACGCATGAACATGCGCAGATTTTACAAATTTACGATCGCGCCACCGTGAACCATTCGCGGATTGTCCATCAGGTACAGCTTTATGGCGACGCCACTATCACACACGCTTTTATTGAGCACCGGGCGGAGGTCTTTGATTTCGCGCTCATCGAAGGCAACAAAGACAATAATGTCTGGATCTGTGACTGCGCCAAAGTCTATGGCCATGCGCGGGTTATCGCCGGCACAGAGGAAGATGCGATCCCTACCCTTCGCTACAGCTCGCAGGTAGCGGAACATGCATTAATCGAAGGCAACTGTGTGTTAAAACATCATGTGCTGGTAGGCGGACATGCTGAGGTACGCGGAGGCCCGATTTTACTGGACGACCGCGTGCTGATTGAAGGCCAGGCCTGTATACAGGGCGAAATTCTGATTGAGCACCAGGTCGAGATTAGCGGACGGGCGGCGGTGATAGCCTTTGACGGCAATACTATTCACCTGCGCGGCCCAAAAGTGATCAATGGCGAGGATCGTATTACGCGTACCCCCTTAGTCGGTTCCCTTTAATCCGCATCAATAATGCGGGCATACATATTAACGTCGTGATAGTCGCCGTTAAGATACTCCGCCTGCTTCATACAGCCTTCCAGCGTAAAATGGTTGCGCCGTGCGACTGCGTTACTGGCCTGATTATCAACGCGGCATTTAATGACGAAGCGCCGAATATCGCCGCGCCGGGCATAATGTGTCATCAGCGCCTGTAATGATTGCGACATTATCCCTTGTCCCTGGAGGGACTCATCCAGCCAGTAACCGATATAGGCGGCTTTGTTTACCGGTTCGATGGCATTAAATGAGAGTACGCCCGCCATCTCATTCTGGCAGAAAATCAGGTACATTTTGGCGTAACCACGCTGGTGCAACAGTATATTACCCTGCACATGCTTACGCGTTTCCTCCTGCGACGTGACATATTGCGGCCAGTCGAGCGACTGTTGTAGCCACACTTTGTTTTTGAGTACCAGTTGGTGCAGCGCCGGAACATGACTTTCATCTGCCGCTCGCAGTTCCAGCGTCGTGCTAACAGGAATAATTTCCACCATTGCGTTGCCCTTCTTCGTTGTTGGTCGTGATCACATAAATAGCCTGGTTTACCGATAACCCGCAGGTGATATGAGCGTTTTTATTGTATCGCCATCACATTATTTTTTATTGGCCATATTTAGCGTATTTCCGCGTGACACATTTCACACTTATCCAACCATTCTCCGCCTATAAAACGCTCAACGACTGATTGTTTTATCACCACGGAGACGCCAATGACCTTTTCTGTGCAGGAAACGCTTTTTTCTTTACTGCGGCTAAACGGGATTTCAGGACATGAAAGCAGTATTGCAAACGTTATGCAGCACGCGTTTGAACAGCAGGCCAAAGACGTCTGGCGGGATCGCTTAGGCAATGTCGTCGCCCGTTATGGCAGCGATAAATCTGACGCGCTTCGCCTGATGATTTTTGCGCATATGGATGAAGTGGGTTTTATGGTACGCAAGATCGAACCCTCCGGTTTTTTACGTTTTGAACGCGTGGGCGGCCCGGCGCAAATTACTATGCCCGGTTCGATTGTGACGCTTGCCGGACGTTCAGGCGATATCATGGGCTGTATCGGTATTAAAGCATATCACTTCGCGAAGGGTGACGAGCGCACCCAGCCACCCGCTCTCGATAAACTCTGGATTGATATCGGCGCAAAAGATAAAGCGGATGCCGAACGAATGGGTATTCAGGTGGGGACGCCAGTAACCCTTTACAACCCGCCGCACTGTCTGGGCAACGATCTGGTATGCAGTAAGGCGCTGGATGACAGGCTGGGGTGTACGGCGCTACTGGGCGTCGCCGAGGCTCTCGCCTCCACACCGCTCGATATCGCGGTATTCCTGGTCGCGTCGGTACAGGAAGAGTTCAATATTCGCGGTATTGTTCCCGTTTTACGACGCGTGCGCCCCGACCTGGCGATTGGTATTGATATCACCCCCTCCTGCGACACGCCTGATCTGCAGGATTACTCAGATGTGCGGGTCAACCACGGCGTCGGCATCACCTGTCTGAACTATCACGGACGCGGTACGTTGGCGGGACTGATTACGCCGCCGCGTTTGCTGCGGATGCTGGAGACCACCGCGCACGAAAATAATATTCCCGTACAGCGAGAAGTCGCGCCAGGCGTCATCACCGAAACCGGCTACATTCAGGTTGAACTGGACGGTATTCCCTGCGCCAGTCTTTCTATTCCCTGCCGCTATACCCACTCGCCAGCCGAAGTCGCCAGCCTGCGCGACCTGGCTGATTGTATCCGTTTACTGACTGCGCTGGCCAACATGTCGCCAGAACAGTTTCCCATTGAGCCTGAAACAGGCGCTACACAAGAGGCACGACCATGATGAAGAAGATCCTTGTGGCATGTGGTACCGGCATGTCGACATCAACCATGATTGCACAAAAACTGCAGGACTTTCTTGCGGAGCAAGGCATTGCGGCAACCACGGCGCAATGTTGTCTGAATGAGATCCCGTTGAACTGTAACGGTATGGATCTCATCGTAACGTCCATGCGTACGCACAGTGACTATGGCATCCCGACGCTCAACGGCGCCGCCCTGCTGACAGGCATCAACGACGACGCATTAAAACAAGAAATCAAGGCGCTGTTAACACAATAAAGGGGGCATTATGTTTGATTACATCCTGTCTCTCGGCGGCACCGTTTTTGTGCCCATCATTATGATTATCATCGGCTTAATCTTTCGTATTCCCTGGCTGCAGGCAGTGAAAGCCGGGGTGACGGTCGGCATCGGTTTTGTCGGCATGGGGTTGGTGATCGTCATGGCGATCGACAGTCTCAGTCCGCCGATTAAAGTGATGATTGAGCGTTTTGGCCTGACGCTGCATGTGTTTGACGTCGGCGCCGGGCCCGCATCCGGCGTCGGCTATGCGACGGCCATCGGCGCGATGATCATTCCCGTTATCTTTCTGCTCAACGTCGGTATGCTGGTGACTCGTCTGACCAAAACCATGAACGTTGATATTTATAACTACTGGCACTACGCCATTACCGGAACGGTCGTCCAGTTGATGACCGGCAGTCTGATTTATGGCGTACTGGGCGCGATTTGTCACGCCGCCTTGTCGTTGAAAATGGCCGACTGGACGGCGAAACGAGTACAGAACATTGTGGGTCTGGAAGGGATTTCTATTCCGCAAGGGTATGGCTCCAGTTCCGTGCCGTTGTTCGTATTGCTGGATGCAATATACGAAAAAATACCGTTTATGAAAGGACGCAATATTGACGCTCAGGAGATCCAAAAACGGTATGGGATGGTCGGCGACCCGGTGATCATTGGCGTTGTTCTCGGGCTGATCTTCGGACTTGCCGCAGGCGAAGGCTTTAAAGGGTGCGCAACCTTAATGATTACCGTAGCGGCGATTATGGTGCTGTTTCCGCGCATGATTCGCCTTATCGTTGAGGGATTAATGCCCATTTCCGACGGCGCGCGTAAGTTCTTCCAGAAACACTTTAAAGGGCGCGAAGTCTTTATCGGTCTGGATACCGCAGTGACGTTAGGCCACCCGACCACCATCGCGGTTGGACTGCTGTTAATTCCCATCATGTTAATTCTGGCGAGCATACTGCCGGGCAATAAAGTCCTGCCGCTGGCTGATTTACCGGTTGCGCCGTTTTTTATCTGCATGGCCACGGTTATTCATCGCGGCGATCTGATTCGTACTCTGCTCAGCGGCATCATTGTCATGATTACCGTTTTGCTGATCGCCACCCAGTTCGCGCCGTACTTTACCGATATGGCGCTCAAAGGCGGCTTTAGCTTCGCCGCTGAAAACGCGCAAATTACCGCGCTGTCGGTGGGAAATATGTTTGGCTGGTCAATATCTGAATTGATGTCGCTGGGCATGATTGGCGTGGTTATTGTGGTCGGCATTGTCGCCAGCATCATACTTGTCTTACGTAAACGTGAACTACCGGAATAAGGAGCAACCCAGAATGAGTTGGCTAAAAGAGGTAATAGGAACAGAAAAAGCCGTTATCGCCATGTGCCATTTACGGGCGTTGCCGGGCGATCCCGGGTTCGATACCAGGAAAGGCATGAACTGGGTAATTGACCGCGCCCATGACGATTTAATGGCGCTACAAAATGGCGGCGTGGATGCGGTGATGTTCTCCAACGAATTTAGTCTGCCTTATTTAACGAAAGTCAGACCGGAAACGACTGCCGCTATGGCAAGAATTATCGGTCAGTTAATGAGTGAAATTCGCGTACCGTTTGGGGTAAACGTGTTGTGGGACCCTGTGGCCTCGTTTGATTTGGCAATGGCGACCGACGCAAAATTTATTCGCGAAATTTTCACCGGCGCTTACGCCAGCGATTTTGGCGTCTGGGATACGAATGTCGGCGAAACCATTCGCCATCAGCATCGCATCGGCGCAGGCCACGTGAAAACGCTGTTTAACATCGTGCCGGAAGCGGCGGTGTATCTGGGAAACCGGGATGTCTGTTCAATTGCGAAATCGACCGTATTTAACAATAACCCCGATGCCCTGTGCGTCTCGGGGCTGACGGCGGGCGCTCGCACGGATAGCGCCATACTGAAGCGAGTAAAAGAGACCGTCCCCGACACGGTCGTGCTGGCGAATACCGGGGTGTGTCTGGAAAACGTCGAGGAGCAGCTCTGCATTGCCGACGGATGCGTAACGGCAACCACATTTAAAAAAGACGGCGTCTTCGCCAACTTTGTCGACCAGGCGCGCGTGGCGAAGTTTATGGAGAAAGTACGCCATATCCGACAATAAAATGGGGATAAGCAAAACGCTTATCCCCTGCAGAGAGCGATAACTCTTCTGCCGATCTCCGTCGCCTTCGCCAAAAGACACGCCGGGGATCGGTTCCAGAGTAACCCGAACCGGCAAGGAGTCAACGATCGATGATTAATGATGTTAAGTGGGTTCAGGCGCAACGCCATGCCAGCGACTGGCGACACGCGCTGGATATCGCCGTTCGTCCGCTGATTACCTTCGGCGCGGCGGCCCCCTGCTACCTGGACGGTATTATTGAGAACACCCTTAAATGGGGGCCATATTATCTTATCGCGCCGGGGATTGCGCTGCCCCATGCCAGACCAGAGCAAGGCGCTAACCATAATCAAATCAGCGTCACTACGTTAGCAACGCCGGTCGCTTTCGGTAATGCGGATTGCGATCCCATCTGGCTGTTGCTTTGCGCCAGCGCCACGGATGCCGAAGCACATATTCGCACCATTCAACGCATCAGCCAGTGGCTCGACTCGCCGGAAAGCGTCGCGATGCTGCAAGATGCGCCAAATGATGCCGCGCTTTTCGCGCAATTAACCGCATTGCGCTGATGGAGGTTTCGATGATCCTGCACCCTTCACTGGCCTCCGCCGATCCGCTGCGCTATGCCGAGGCGTTGACCGCTTTACACGATGCGCCCCTCGGCTCGCTGCATCTGGATATCGAAGATACCAGTTTCATCAACAATATTACCTTCGGTATGAAAACCATTCAGGCAGTCGCACAATACACTCGCCATCCGCTCTCATTTCACCTGATGGTCTCATCGCCGCAACGCTGGTTACCCTGGCTTGCAGCTATCCGCCCCGGCTGGATTTTCATTCATGCCGAAAGCGTACAAAACCCCTCGGAGATTCTGGCGGATATTCGCGCTATCGGGGCGAAAGCAGGACTGGCGCTTAACCCGGCAACGCCGCTATTGCCTTATCGTTATCTGGCATTGCAACTGGATGCGCTGATGATCATGACCAGCGAACCCGACGGGCGCGGACAGCAATTTATCGCCGCGATGTGTGAAAAGGTGAGCCAGAGCAGAGAGCATTTCCCTGCTGCGGAATGCTGGGCGGACGGCGGTATTACACTTCGCGCCGCACGGCTGCTTGCCGCCGCAGGCGCACAGCATCTGGTGATTGGCCGGGCGTTGTTCACGACGGCGAACTATGATGTGACGTTGTCACAATTCACCGCGCTATAAAGGAGTCATATGCTGATGAGCCAACAGCGCCCCGACCGTATCAAACAGATGTTGCATTACCTTTGGCAACACAGGCACCTCTCAACCCAACAAGCTATTGAGCTTTTTGGCTATGCAGAGGCAACCGTGCGCCGGGATTTTCACTATATCGCCAGCCGTTATCCCGGAATGGTTCGCGGCCATGGTTGTATTGACTTCGACGACAGTACGGAAGATAAAGAATATGTTTTCGACGTTAAGCGAACGTTACAAAGCGAGGCGAAACGCGAAATCGCCGCCCTCGCCCGCACGTTCATCAAGGATGGAGACTGCTTTTTTCTCGACTCCGGCTCCACCTGTCTGGAACTGGCAAAATGTCTGGTCGACGCCAAAGTAAAAGTCATTTGCAATGACATCAAAATCGCTAACGAACTGGGTGGCTTCCCACACGTAGAGAGCTACATTATTGGCGGACTGATTCGCCCCGGTTACTTTTCGGTGGGCGAGAGTCTGGCGCTGGAGATGATTAACGCCTTTGCCGTTGAACGCGCCTTTATCTCCTGCGATGCGCTGTCGATTGAAACGGGCATCACCAACGCTACCATGTTTGAAGTGGGCGTTAAAACGCGCATTATTCAGCGCTCACGCGAGGTCATATTGATGGCCGATCACTCAAAGTTTGATACTGTAGAACCCCATGCGGTGGCGACGCTGTCCTGTATTACTACCATCCTTAGCGACAGCGCGCTCCCGTCTGCTATCGCCCGACGTTATCAGCAGGCGGGGTGCCGTCTCATCATGCCAGACCCCTCATCAGGAGCGCGTTAATGGACATCAGGCAAATGAACAAAACCAATCTGGAGCACTGGCGCGGATTGCGAAAACAGCTCTGGCCCGGTCACCCGGATGACGCCCATCTGGCAGACGGCGAAGAAATCCTGCAAGCCGATCATCTGGCATCATTTATTGCGATGGCAGACGGGGTGGCGATTGGCTTTGCGGATGCCTCAATCCGCCACGATTATGTTAATGGCTGTGACAGTTCGCCCGTGGCTTTCCTTGAAGGTATTTTTGTTCTCCCCTCGTTCCGTCAACGCGGCGTAGCGAAACAATTGATTGCAGCGGTGCAACGATGGGGAACGAATAAAGGGTGTCGGGAAATGGCCTCCGATACCACGCCGGAAAATACAATTTCCCAGAAAGTTCACCAGGCGTTAGGATTTGAGGAAACAGAGCGCGTCATTTTCTACCGAAAGCGTTGTTGAGGAAAATCACACAGGAAAAGGTCGGGTATAATACCCGACCTCTATATTACTGTATTACTGTGGCAGATCTTTTTCAGTTAACAAGCGTGTCGTTTTCACTTGTTCAATATTCCTGGCGCCACCCAACATCATGTTAATTGTCAGCTCTTTGTTTAGCTGTTCAATCACTGATGCCACACCCTGAGCGCCGCCAAGATTAAGACCGTATAATACAGGTCGGCCAACCGCCACAATATCCGCCCCGCTGGCTAACGCCTTGAATACGTGCGAACCACGGCGTACTCCACTGTCAAAAATAACAGGCACTCGCTTGTTGACGACTTTTGCAATCGCAGGAAGCATATCGAATGAGGACGGCCCGCTGTCTAATTGACGGCCACCATGATTAGAAACCCATATTCCTGCGGCCCCAGCCTGGATAGCAATTTCAGCATCCTCCGGCGACTGAATGCCTTTTACAATAACCGGCAGACCGGAAATACGATGTACATAGGCAATATCCTCCGGCGTAAAGGCTTGTTTAGCCTGCGCGTAAATTTCACTTATCCCTGCCCCTTTGCCGGTTTTTGAACCATCGTCATTTTTCCTGGCGAACATTTCCAGGTTTGCAAAACCCAGCGGGAACTGGAAGTTATTTTTAATATCTTCTTCCCGATAACCGCCGACAGGTGAATCTACGGTCAGAATAATCGCTTTAGCGCCATGTTTTACCGCTTGTGCAAGAATAAATTCGTTAAATTGATTATTCTTACTCATATAAAGCTGGAAGAAGAACGGGTTTTTCCCGGAAACGTTAGCCACCTCTTCGATGGTCTTGTTGCCATAAGTGCTCAACGAGAAAATCGAACCGACCTGCGCCATGCCTTTCGCCGTCGCCAACTCTCCGGAGGCGTGGGCCAGGCCCTGCGCCGCCATCGGTGCCTGGATTATAGGCGTTTTAAGCGGAATACCCAGTAGCTGCGTTGATAAATCGATCTCTTTTAACTCAATGCCCTGTAATACGCGCGGCATAATATATTTTTTGTCAAAGCTTTCGGTGTTGCTGCGAAGGTTATTCTCATCTTCGGCTCCACCGCGAATATAACCAAATGCCCCTTTCTCCATTCTGGCCTGAACGCGCGCTTCCAGAGAGGCTACGTTCGTCATTTTTATTGCTTTTTCGTCCGTGCTGGCTTTGTACTCTTCAGCATAAGCCAGGCCTGATGTTGCCAACATTGCCAGCGAGGCCACTACCCGAATGAGGTGATGAGTTTTCATCATTATTCCCTTTATTGCTTAACCGCTTCTGCCTGGATTTTTATATCGACAACTTTCGTCATCCCCATATCGACCAGATAATCTATCCCCCACTGGGTGCGATCTATTTGCGTGACAAAATCACCACCGCAAACCTGCGCCTTGAATATCGGGCTCATATAACAGCCAAACTTGGTGGTGGTTAAGGTGACGGGCTTAGTTACTCCCTTCATTGTTAACAAACCGTCAATAGAAACTGGTTTATTATCTTCAAAATGCCATTTTGTCGATTTAAATACTATTTCTGGATATTTTTCCGCATCCAGAATATCGCTACTGCGAATATGGTTATCAAACGCATCCACCCCGGTATTTAAGGCGCTCACGGGAATCGTCACGCGCATCTCTGCATCTTGCTTTTCCGGCTGATATTTCAGGTCGCCGCTAATAGCATAAAACCCGCCATGATTGGTTGAGGTCTGGAAATGATCGATATTAAATACCGCATTGGTATGCGTATTATCAAATTTATATACATCTGCATGAGCAGCACTTAATAAACCCAGAGACAGGAGAGCACCAAGAAAACTCTTTTTCATTATATTCACTTTATATCTTAAATAAGGTGAAGTTATCTTAATGTTCCCTGTCCGCAGGATCGAGAGGGATAAACAGGAAGGACTGTTGCAAAAATAGAACGATGGAAAGGCCGTGTCACAAAAACAGCGGCTCACGAATGAGTTTATGCCAGGGCCATTTCTGCAACCTGTACCGCCTTTGTGGCGGTACAGAAGGCAAACTGACTAACGCATGATACGATCGTCGACATAACGGCGCTTATCCGGCGCGGGCGGGAAATACTGATACAGCCAGGTTTCGCTGATAGCCTCCCCCTGGCAGCGCAGGAACATACGCATATCCACCGGTGCCGTAGAATCCGAGGTCGGATACCAGTCAAACTGGATACGATAACCGTCGAAAGGCTCTACGTAGAGGATCTCAACCTGCTTCGCCTCACCGCTGGAGAGCGTAATTACCGGCTCAATGCCTTTTGGCGCGGCCGCTTTCAGATCGCCGCCGACAAAATCAATAGCAAAACGGCGCGCCCATTTATCCGGGTAATGTTCGCCCGGCGCCCAGCCTTCGGGAAATCCGCCCATCCCTGTACGGGTCGCCATGACCCGCGCAAGCGGCGATTGTACCGGCGGCTGCGCGCTCCAGTACAAACGATAATTAAACGCCAGCGTATCCCCGGCTTTGATCGCTTTTTCCGGCTGCCAGAAACAGACCACATTATCCAGAGTTTCGCCAGTGGTTGGGATCTCCATCAGGCTAACTGCACCTTTCCCCCACTTACTGCGCGGCTCCACCCACAGGCTCGGACGTTTGTTGTACCAGCCCATCACATCCTGATAATGCGAGAAATCGCGATCGAGTTGCAGCAGGCCGAACCCTTTTGGGTTATCGTCCATATATGCATTGAACTGCAATTTCTGCGGATTATTCAGCGGGCGGCAAATCCACTCGCCGTTACCCCGCCACATCGCCAGCCGATCGGAATCGTGAATTTGCGGATGAATGGTGTCGCATACCCGGCGTTCATTATTCCCACAGCTAAACATACTGGTCATCGGCGCAATGCCAAGTTGCTTAATATCTTTACGGGCGTAGAGATGGTTTTCTACATCCATGATCACCTGCGATTTTTCGCAATGAATCACAAATTTATACGCGCCCGTCACGCTGGCGCTGTCCAGCAGAGCGTAAACGGTAAACGTAGTATCGCCCGGCTTCGCGGTGTCAAACCAGAATGCGGTGAAGTCAGGGAACTCTTCCTGACCGTCAGTATAGGTATCTATCGCCAGCCCGCGAGCCGACAGGCCATACTGATAAGTATCATCTACCGCCCGGAAATAACTGGCGCCCAGGAAGGAGACGACATCGCGCCGCGCCAGTTCCGGCGCTTTAAAGACACGGAAACCGGCGAAACCGAGATCGCTCTGCCCTTCCAGTTGCGTCGTATCGACGCCGGCATCGTTGTATTTAAACAGTTCCGGGCGAAAATGAATCTCGCGAGCAAGATGCGTCGTCGTATCAACGGAAAACATGCGTACGCGACGACGAAAGCCCATCCCTACGTGGAAAAACTGAATATCGAGCTGCCGGTTGGCAACACCGTTCCAGAGTGAATGCGCCGCGTCATACTGAATGCTGTTATAGGCCTGCGGCGTCAGATTGGCGAGCGTATCCGGCAAGGGTCCCGGCGCGCCGCCCCAGGGCTTTTTCGCTAACGCCTGGGCCATTGATTGCAGACCAGCAAAATCAAAACGGACAATTTTACCATCCGCAATATCGGATTCCGCGGCAAACGCCGCCTGAGAAAAGAGTGAAGCAATACCGCTGGAACCGCACACGGCGGCCATTGCCATTGAACCTTTAATAAATCGTCTACGATTCATACCTGAAAATGAGTCCTTCTGGTCTTGTGAATGGTCCCGCGCTGGTTTTTTCAGCAGCAAGAATGTGCCCGTTTCTGACCGCTCACTCTAGACAAAATTCATTAATAATCCAATTGTTGGTCGCCTGGAAACTGTGCAAAAGCGTAAATATTTTATGTCGATAAGAACCGACCTAATCGGATGTAAACCTCACGCAGCCTTCTTCAGGTTATGAAAAGTTTATTCCAGACTAACGTGATGTTTCATGACTCGTTTAAACAGCGCCAGACGCGCACGCATAAAGCGGTTTTCCACTTTAAAACCGGCAAGTTTGTTCAGCCCAATCCGCAACAGACGATCTCGCCCCCGAATGCTGGCGGGCCAGCGAACCGGGCCGTGCAGCACGTCGCGCGTGCGGCTGGCATGACGAGCGAAATTCACCCAGTAATCCGCCACCTGCGAGGCAAAGGCCTGGTCATTCTCATTCACATAATGGCATGTGGGCTCAGCCCGCGTTAACGTATCGAATACATACGGTATTTCATTGCCATGACAGGCGCCATTCGCGTAGGTGTTATGCTCCGCTTCGGCGACATAATCAAACCAGTAACGCCAGCACGGTTCGCCGATCCGCTGCTGCGCTTGCATGACGACATAACCCAACGTGGTAAATACCATATCCCGACAGACCTGCCGCCCTAGCGCTTCGTCGCCTTTCACTCCAGGATAAAGCAGCCGGATTAACCCCAGACCAACACGCCGCTCACGGCGCATTTTTTGAATTTGACCGGCAATATCGACGCCAAAAACGGCCAATACGCTGGCTTCATCGCTATTCGAGCCGATCATCACCGGTATCGGATGCTGTTTCGCCGCAAAGAAGGTTTCCAGCATCGGATGCGGCAGCACGACGTCGCCGGAAATCGGCGTCGGCGCAATTTTAAACGGCGCGTCCAGCGGCCAAAACGTCTCTGCCGGTAAAGCGCGTAGCTGTTCGGCAGTGGCATTGGCTAAACCAAGATGTTCCGCCAGCGCAACGCCTTTTTTTAGCGCCACCTCGCGGGGCGTATCCGGCAGCGTATAACCACTCTGAATAATCGCTTTATGAAAAAGCCCCTTCGCCAACGGCGAAGCCATCAACGACAGCACGCTGCGGGCGCCGGCGGATTCGCCAAATAACGTCACATTCTGCGTATCGCCGCCAAATGCGGCAATATTGTCCTGCACCCAACGCAGCGCAGCGATTTGATCGAGTAAAGCGAAATTATGAATACACTCCGCCCCTTCGCCTTCCAGCGCCGGATGCGCGAAAAAGCCCAGATGGCCAAGCCGATAATTGACCGTCACCACGATCGCGCCGCGCTTCGCCAGCGCTTGACCGTCATAGGGCGGCAAACTCCCCGCGCCAATGGTGTAACCGCCGCCGTGTAGCCAGACCATGACCGGCAACGGTTCATGACGTACGGCGGGAGCCCAGACGTTCAGATAGAGACAGTCTTCAGAAAAATTTCCCGGATCGCCGCCGCCGAGTTCGCGACACCAGGTAATATCCTGCCAACTGGCGCAGGAGAAACAATCCGCCTGGCGCACGTCGTGCCAGGGCGTAACAGGCTGCGGCGCACGCCAGCGTAGCTCCCCTATTGGCGGCGCGGCATAAGGTATACCGCGCCAGATATGGATTTCTTCCTGTACGACGCCCACGATTTTACCGTGACGCGTCTCCACCAACGGGATGGAGGGATTCAACATAACGCCTTCCTTTTACAGTATCCTCACAGCCTGTGAAGCTTACCGCTTTTAAAGCAGACCGCAACGGCGTTTACTGCGTTCTTCCGCTTCCTGATATAACGAAAACTCATCCCGTACTGCACATCCCAGCGCCTGTTCAAAGGCGTCGCGGCTGGCATTACCGTGCCTTCTGACCAGCGTTTCATTTCCCAAATTCGACTGAAAAATGCCGGCTGCGCTGACCGGAAGAAAATCTTCATAGGTAATCGGCTGCGCGATCACCCAACCGCGCTCAATAAGCGGCTGCGGATCGTCGCCAGGATGGATCGCCTGACGATGCGCCTCGCCGGAAGGCGTTAAGCGATAGCGGAACCAGGCAAGCCCCTGCTGGCGAAGCAGAAATTCGCTATCCGGAAAGGCGTTAAAGACCTCCCGCAAATGGAGTTGATGCGTGAAGTTATCCTTACCCGTTCCCGCCTTGTGCAACAGTTCGTCATATAATCGACGACCTTTTGGCGTCAGCGCGACGCCACGTTGCTCAATTTCGCCGAAGCGCGCCGTGTGCGTACCCTGCTTTTCATCAACGAAGAGCACCTGCTCTTCCAGGGCTTTGAAACTGGTTTGCCGCAACAGAATAGGCACTTCGCGGCGAGGCGGACCTTCGATAAGAATTTTAGGCGTAATGCCGCACTCCGGCATCATGGCCTGTACCCGGTCGATATCCAGAGTACGCGGCGTCAGATGGTTAATGTGACATCCCGGAAAACAGACCACGTCGGCAATTAAACGATGCTCACGATGCAGGCTGCGGTACGTTTCTTCATCAACGGTAGCCTGACGATGCCAGCGAAAAGTCTCCAGCGTTTCACGGACGAACTCTTCGGCCTGAGCAGCACTAAAACCGCCCTGCTCGTCGTACTCATCCAGCAATTGTCGGCAGCGCGATGTAAAAATATCACGCTGCGATAAGATTTCCGCCGCCCGCTGGCGTAATGCCGCGTTTTCAATGAGCTCCAGGCGTAATAGCGAAGTGAACATGCGAAAGGGATTACGCGAGAGCGAAGCCTCGTCAATGGGACGAAATGCCGTGGAGTGCACAGGCACGCCCGCCTGAGAGAGATCGTAATAACTTACTGGGTACATCCCCATGATGGCGAATATCCGACGCAAGGTAGAAAGTTCTTCTGCGGTGCCAACACGAATGGCGCCATGCCGTTCCACGTTCAATCGCGCCAGTTCATCGGCATTAGCCAACTGCTCATGCAGTTTGGGATTATTTTCCAGCACCGCCAGATTCACGTCAGCCACAAGTTCCAGTAACGTACCGTACTGCGGAACTTCCTGCT
Source organism: Salmonella sp. 32120201201600049SM (assembly GCF_017572835.1). Taxonomy (NCBI): domain Bacteria; kingdom Pseudomonadati; phylum Pseudomonadota; class Gammaproteobacteria; order Enterobacterales; family Enterobacteriaceae; genus Salmonella; species Salmonella sp. 32120201201600049SM. Next base: position 581,278 of record NZ_JAGESA010000001.1, read on the forward strand.
GGTACATTGCCGACATTGCCTGCGAAAAGTGTTCCCGAATCTCATCTGCCGTGATGGTGTTCGCCATAATGTCATGCCTCCAGTGAATGTTACCTGGAGTGTAGAAAACCTCATCCATTCCGGGGAGAAGAATTTATAAAGTGTGATCCGACCTGAATTCATTATGCAGAACGGATTGACATGAGCTGGCATATCCCCGACCAGATCGCGGCTTAACACGCTTAACGGCAGTTGAATCATCAGTAAAATAAAACAGTTGTAACTTGAAATGGTAAAATGTTAATAATATTTTGCTATCAGGTTATCAAAAACAAACAACTTTACTTGTCACCCGCACGGCTCTGTTTTTAACATCGCTTATGGAAAAAAATGGTCTGTTTAGTCAGCGCATTCGGTTGCGCCACCTTCATACATTTGTCGCCGTTGCGCAACAGGGAACTCTGGGGCGCGCGGCTGAAACTCTTAACCTGAGCCAGCCAGCGCTTTCTAAAACGCTGAACGAACTGGAACAACTCACCGGAACCCGTCTGTTCGAACGCGGGCGACTGGGCGCGCAATTAACGGTTCCTGGCGAACAATTTTTGACTCATGCGGTAAAAGTATTAGATGCATTGAATACCGCCGGGCAGGCGCTGAATCGCAAAGAGGACGCCAGCGCCGATGTGGTGCGTGTTGGCGCGCTCCCCACCGCTGCGCTGGGTATACTCCCGGCGGCTATTGGGCGGTTCCATCAACAGCAAAAATCGACCTCGTTACAGGTCGCGACCATGAACAATACGATGTTGCTTGCGGGTCTGAAATCAGGCGAGATCGATCTGGGTATTGGCCGCATGTCAGACCCGGAATTAATGGGCGGTTTAAATTACGAACTGCTGTTTTTAGAATCGCTTAAATTAGTGGTACGCCCCGGTCATCCCCTGTTACAGGAGACGATCACGCTCAGCCGGGTTATGGAATGGCCGGTAGTCGTCTCGCCAAAAGGCACGGTACCGCGCCAGAATGCGGAAGCCCTGTTGCAAAGCCAGGGGTGTAAAATGCCTGCCGGATGTATCGAAACGCTATCCGCATCGTTATCACGACAACTGACCGTAGATTACGATTACGTCTGGTTCGTCCCCTCTGGCGCGGTTAAAGAAGATCTTCGCCAGGCGACGCTGGTCTCATTACCCGTGCCGACCCAGAGCGCGGGCGAGCCGATAGGTATTCTTACGCGAGTTGATATCCCGCTCTCAACCGGGGCGCAAATGCTGATTGCGGCGATCCGTAAATCGATGCCGCTGTGATAGCGGCTGTCGGAGAATAAACGCGCCCGCGGCTAAAATAGCCCGCTGGCGCGACGCTTACTAAAGGAAGGATGATCGCATCGTCGCGCCAGTATCCTGTAAATGAAACGCATCAACGGCTTGCGTCAAGCGGGCGGCCTGTTCTTCAAGCGAAGCCGCCGCCGCGGACGCCTCTTCGACCAGCGACGCGTTTTGTTGCGTAACCTTGTCCATCTCAGAAATCGCCTGACTGACCTGAACAATACCGCGACTTTGCTCATCAGAGGCTGCCGCGATATCGAGCATAATATCGGTGACGCGTTTGACGGCATCCACAATCTCATTCATGGTGCTCCCCGCAGCGATAACCTCTTCAGATCCTTGTTCAATCAGGCTGACCGATGCGCCGATCAAGCCTTCAATCTCTTTTGCCGCCTGCGCGCTGCGACTGGCGAGGGTACGAACCTCACTGGCGACCACCGCAAAACCGCGTCCTTGTTCCCCGGCGCGTGCCGCCTCGACCGCCGCGTTTAGCGCCAGGATGTTGGTCTGGAAAGCGATACTGTTAATGACGGCGGTAATTTCCGAGATTTTTTTCGAGCTGGTGGAAATATTCCCCATCGTTTGTACGACCCCGGAAACCATCTGGCCTCCGCGACTGGCTTTACCGGAAGCATCTTCCGCTAGTTTGCTGGCGTGATGCGCATTATCCGCATTCTGTTTAACGGTTGCCGTCAACTGTTCCATACTGGCCGCAGTTTGTTCAATGGCGGCAGCCTGCTGTTCAGTACGAGAAGATAAATCCGTATTACCAGCAGTAATTTCGCTGGTGCCTCGATAAATTTCCTCCGCCCCCTGACGCACCGCCCCTACCGTTTGTTGCAACGCATGCTGCATCTGCTGAAGATGATGACTCAGGCGACCAATTTCACTGCGTCCTGTGGGCTCGTCAGCCATGGTCAGATCGCCGGCCGCAATGCGTTCGATACGTGACGCAGACTGCTGCAAGGGTTGTATCACCGTGCGACGCAGCACCATGAAGGTCATTAACGTCAATACCAGCGCCAACGTAAATGCGCCAATCATAAACATCATACCGAGCCGGGTACGTTGGTAAGCCTGCTCGCTAAGTAGTCTTGCCCGCTCGGTGCGCAGTTCAATCGCTTTCAACAGGACATGGTTATATGCGGCATCCAGTTGTTTTGCCTGCTCGTTTTCATGATTAATGATCGCTTCGAACATGCCATTTTTGGCAAATTTCAGCATCGGTTGCAGGCCGTTGATATAGGCGGTGTAGCGGGCGTTTAACTCGTTATCTAACGCGTCATCGGCGGGTGTTTTCACCGCTCTGGACATATAAGCGTTAAAGCCGTCCTGAGACTGCTTGATCCGCGTTTCCGCAGCGGCAATATTGGCTTTCATTTCATCCATTTCAGCAATCCGGCTCGCCGCGCCAGCGTGGATCATATTGATACGTGCGGTACGTAAGTGGTTAGCGCTGTTGGATAATCCCATCCGTACCTGAATCTCGTCCGTGACATCACGCTGATCGCGATCGGCCTGTAACAGAAAATAGCCTGCCAGCCCGGCGCTCAAAGCAAAAAGAAGAAGGATGCCACCGAGAATGGAGGAAAACAGCGGAACCAGCCGAATATGATGCAGGAAGCCCAGTTTATGCGAGGCTTGCATCGAGAATGTGTTGCCCATGACCGTCGACTCTCTTGTAAGTTTTATGCGTAAAACACGCCCGTTAGATAGTCATCGGCACTTCGTGACGTTTGCTTATCGCGAAAAGCATCGCCTTCGTCACATTTTCACAACATTCATTCCAGAAAATTCAGAAAAGCGCCAGCGGAAAATCCGCTGGCGGATGAATCAGTTATCGCCAAAATGGATAACAGTACGGATGGATTTACCCTGATGCATCAGTTCAAAGGCATCGTTAATCTGCTCCAGCGGCAGGCGGTGAGTAATAAAAGGATCTAAACGGATTTTACCGTTCATCGCATCTTCGACCATCCCTGGCAGCTGCGTGCGCCCTTTCACGCCGCCAAAGGCGGAGCCACGCCAGACGCGACCGGTCACTAGCTGGAAGGGACGGGTTTTGATTTCCTGCCCTGCTCCCGCTACGCCAATAATAATGCTTTCGCCCCAACCTTTATGACAACATTCCAGCGCTGCTCGCATCACGTTAACGTTGCCGATACATTCAAAACTGAAATCTACGCCGCCATCAGTAAGCTCAACAATAACGTCCTGGATCGGTTTGTCGTAATCATTCGGATTAATAAAGTCCGTGGCCCCCATTTCGCCCGCCAGCGTAAATTTTTCCGGATTCGTGTCGACAGCTAAAATACGCCCGGCTTTAGCCTGAACCGCGCCCTGAATAACCGCCAGCCCAATACCGCCTAAACCAAAAACGGCAACGGTGTCGCCCGCTTTCACTTTAGCGGTGTTATGGACGGCGCCAATACCCGTCGTCACGCCGCAGCCCAACAGACACACTTTATCCAGCGGTGCCTGCGGGTTCACTTTCGCCAGAGAAATTTCCGCGCAAACGGTATATTCGCTGAACGTGCTGGTTCCCATATAGTGATAAACGGGTTCGCCGTTATAAGAAAAGCGTGTAGTGCCATCCGGCATCAGCCCTTTTCCCTGAGTGGCGCGTACGGCCTGACAAAGGTTAGTTTTACCGGACTTACAGAACTTACACTCGCCGCATTCCGCCGTATACAGTGGAATAACATGGTCGCCGGGTTTCAGGCTGGCGACCCCCTCGCCGACCTCAACTACCACGCCGCCGCCTTCGTGACCCAGTACTGCCGGGAATACGCCTTCCGGATCATCGCCGGAAAGGGTAAAAGCATCGGTATGGCAAACGCCGGTATGGGTGATTTTGACCAGAACTTCGCCTTTTTTCGGCGGCGCAACGTCAATCTCGACAATTTTTAGCGGCTGACCGGGACCAAAAGCAACTGCTGCACGTGATTTCATATATCTCTTCCTGTTACGGTGAGGGAAATTGTTATTTTAGATAAGCGCGAAGAAGATGGCCGATTTCCGCCATCCGAACCGCGCGCTGATCTGGCGTAGTTTCCCCGCTGACCAGCTCATCTTTCAGATGGATTTCAACCATTTCACTCATCAGGCCATTAGACGCGCCGCGCACGGCGGCAATCTGTTGCAGAATCGCCAGACAAGGTTCGCCAGACTCAAGCGCCCGCTCCAGCGCTTCGACCTGCCCGCGTATGCGACGAACACGGGTAAGGATACGTTTTTTATCTTCAGGTGAATGCGGCATTCGACCTCCATATACTATAGGGGGGTATACTATCAGAATTTTATGTTTATGTAATTGTAAAATTACGCACAATATAAAAATCAATAGCTTATAGATTTCCGGCATAGACCATCAAGAATCAGTTCACATTCAGCATATTCAGCTCATGGGAACTTTTTCAGGCCACAGACAATAAACACCAAAGCTTTCTTTCTAAGCTGCAATGTTCTGCCCGACTGGGGCACAGAGGTAATGCCGGTAAATCCAGTCCCATTACCCAGAAGTAAATATTTGCTTAATAGTTTTTATTTACTCACCAGGTGGTAATGAATAAAGGTTATGATATGCAGATGTCAGTCTTGTAAGAACGTAACATCACAACTGCGATACACCGCCGACGGGTAGCGAAAATATCTCAACCCTGTGTCTTTCCAGGCTTAGTCAATGTGGACAAAAAATCAAATGAGCGTTATTTGAAAGATTTTTAATACCCAAAAGCGTCATCATTATTGTTAATTTGAAATCAATCTCAGGTAATAATCCATGCCTATTTCGATTTGTAAACATGGTGCTCCTTTTGTTGTTCAACATGAAAATCGGTACGGTTCCGGTGCAAGTCAGTCATCATCACTTTCAAAATCAATCCGCCATATTAGCAACTCTCATGAGGAAATAAAATTTATAAGTTGCTATAGTGCAAATGGAGCCTGTTTTTCCAATGCACAGATGCTAGCCAATGCCTCAGGGAGGCCTGTTATAGGTTACTATGGGAAAATAAATAAGTTAACAGCCAGTCTGGATAATAGCGGTCGTATATTCCGCCCACAGCATAAGCTTGCGGCCAATATTTGTTATGTAGGTAATCGGCTTCTGAGCGCTCCAGTTCAACTTGGGTTTGGCCTGAAACATCTGCTAACCTGTCACTCAAATGGTAATGTCAGATAAAGTGTTATGCCATGTCCTTCCCGGCATTGCTATTCCACAGCCTACAGATATGGGCGCTCAGTTCTTTCCTCAATCGTTGCTATGGGAAGTTCTGCCGTCATTTCACGCTCTTGCCAACCAGCATTTTATTAAAGCCTGACTTTTACCAGAGTAATTTCATAAGAGTGCCCATCTTCTGGTCTAAAAATAATAAATCTATTGTTATTTTTAGTAAAGGATTTCGACAAAATAAAACTATCATGATATCTGGCCAGGACGTAGTACCAGCCTCCATCATACAATATCATTTCGTATTCTTTCTTTAATTGTGGTTTATAGATCCCAACAAAAAAAGAAAATATAAAAAAATATATAATAAAACCAAGCATAACTATAGTGAAACAATGCCTTCGCACCCAACTGAGTTGCGTAAAACAAATCACTGGCATCAATTTACTATAAAAACGCATCCCCACCGATAAGCATAAAGCTACCAGTAAAATGATAAAAAAAAGCTCCCACAAAAACGATTCTGTTAAGAGAGAAAACTCGATAACAATTGGAATAAAGAACAAAACCGCTGCCAAAAAAAGACGTAAAAAGCTAATGTCGTGGATACGTGCTTTTTGCTTTACTAGAAAAAATAATAGAATACCCACTCCCCACGCTATTATGAATATAGCCATCAGGCTAATCGCATGGAATAGACTTCGGGCAATGTTGTCAGGGCCGACGCCTACATACCACCACGGGAAACCATAGTACGCGGAGACGCCCCAGCCATAAAAATAGGCGCTTCCCCATCCCAAACCACCTAAATAGGCCAAAAGCATCGAAGAGTTTTTAATAATTGAATCATCATTCATTATAGTTAACTCACTTAAGAAATATTTAATATGAAAATAGAAATCAAAATGTCACATAAAACACTAGCACTTTAGCAATAATAGTCGGATGATAAGTTTGTCTGTTTTTCCTGAGTATCAAGCCAGCTCATACTCACGCCAGCACACTAAAATCAGGAGTGGCTTCTTTTTTAGATCTTTGCCTTAGCCAGGCGCACACTCAATAATGATAGCAGTCAGATAATATGTACCAGGCATTAACCTCACGTTGTTGATGATATATTTACTTCGTTGAAAAACAATAAACATTGTATGTATTTTATTGGCGACGAAAAACTGTTAAAGAAGCGTAATTCCATATACACCATTTACCTGATTACTTTTCTTGCTAATATTTGCTAATTAATTATTTGCTAAAGCGTGTTTAATAAAGTAAGGAGGACACTATGCCATTGAGTGTTGGACAGGGTTATTTCACATCATCTATCAGTTCTGAAAAATTTAATGCGATAAAAGAAAGCGCACGCCTTCCGGAATTAAGTTTATGGGAGAAAATCAAAGCATATTTCTTTACCACCCACCATGCAGAGGCGCTCGAATGTATCTTTAATCTTTACCACCATCAGGAACTGAATCTAACACCGGTACAGGTTCGCGGAGCCTACATCAAACTTCGAGCCTTAGCGTCTCAGGGATGTAAAGAACAGTTTATTATAGAATCACAGGCACACGCCGATAAGTTGATTATTAAAGATGATAATGGTGAAAATATTTTATCTATTGAGGTTGAATGTCATCCGGAAGCTTTTGGTCTTGCCAAAGAAATCAATAAATCACATCCCAAGCCCAAAAATATTTCTTTGGGTGATATTACCAGACTGGTATTTTTTGGCGACAGCTTGTCTGACTCCTTAGGGCGTATGTTTGAAAAAACACATCATATCTTACCCTCCTATGGTCAATACTTTGGCGGAAGGTTTACTAATGGATTTACCTGGACTGAGTTTTTATCATCTCCACACTTCTTAGGTAAAGAGATGCTTAATTTTGCTGAAGGGGGAAGTACATCGGCAAGCTATTCCTGCTTTAATTGCATCGGTGACTTTGTATCAAATACGGACAGACAAGTCGCATCTTACACCCCTTCTCACCAGGACCTGGCGATATTTTTATTGGGGGCTAATGACTATATGACACTACACAAAGATAATGTAATAATGGTCGTTGAGCAACAAATTGATGATATTGAAAAAATAATTTCCGGTGGAGTTAATAATGTTCTGGTCATGGGGATTCCCGATTTGTCTTTAACACCTTATGGCAAACATTCTGATGAAAAAAGAAAGCTTAAGGATGAAAGCATCGCTCACAATGCCCTGTTAAAAACTAATGTTGAAGAATTAAAAGAAAAATACCCCCAGCATAAAATATGCTATTACGAGACTGCCGATGCATTTAAGGTGATAATGGAGGCGGCCAGTAATATTGGTTATGATACGGAAAACCCTTATACTCACCACGGCTATGTACATGTTCCCGGGGCTAAAGACCCTCAGCTAGATATATGTCCGCAATACGTCTTCAACGACCTTGTCCATCCAACCCAGGAAGTCCATCATTGTTTTGCCATAATGTTAGAAAGTTTTATAGCTCATCATTATTCCACTGAATAAAGTTCCATCGGCTGCGGTACGCCTTGAGCAAAACACAACTCAATATCATAGTGCCGGTGGCATGAAAATATGATGCTATCTTTGCTGCCGATTGGTCAATAAGTGATACATAGTCTATGTTCAGTAAGACAAAAATGGATAGAGTCGATAAATCGCCACCGTAACTAAAATACTCACTATCACACTGACAATAAAGTATGTTTTGAATGGCTGCTTTTGCGTTTTATGACGGAAGAGTTGTTGACCAACAATCGCCCCAGGCCACCCACCGACAACCCCAAACACCAACAAAGTGGATTCCGGCACTCTGCGCCAGGTTTTACGTGCCGCCGTTTTGTCTATACCGTAGATCGCCAGCGTTAGCACATTGGCGAGCAGGAACCACATCGCGACGGGATGCGATGTAAAAATGCTTCCGACCGCAGCGAAGATCAGGAGTAAATAATAAAAGCGGTTAAGATACATATCATTATGTCATAGCAATAATTAGGGGCATCGGAGCCCATTATACGCGATACATGCGCCTATGTGATGTAGAATTTTTTTCACTCAGCCAACGAGTCATTAAGGATTCATTTTTAATTACCATGGTAATCATAAGGTAATTAACGGCTGTGAACACGATTAAAATGGGTAAAGCCACCGAAAATGTTATCACCTTAATCGTTGCCAGGATAACTTAATGAAGAACCCTCTTTATTGCTGTTTGTTATCCGGTTGGCAGTCTCAGTTTTGGATTTATTAATCGTATTTATATTTATTACATAAGATGTACGATGTTAATTTGAGAATTTTATCTCAACAACCGTATATATTCAGATATTTCTGAATTAAGATTATCATCGATTAAAACAAGTTAACGTTTTGATAAACATAACAACATCGTCAAAAATCCTGATTTGTTGTCGTTTGTTCATGAGACAAATAATTTATATGCTTGCAAATATAGATAGCACGCAAATCAACTTAGCTCAAAAAATGTATTTGACAAGAAAAGATAAGTCTTTATATTGGCCCTGGATAGAGTGGTAAGATGATAATTAGAGACATGAAAGGCACCGTCACTGAAGCATTTATCTGCTTATCATGTAAATATGTATGCGTAAATGGAGCATAAACTATGTCCAGTATACTAATGTCTATGATATCTTTACATTTTCACCTTTCATGGTGTCGCTGCACTCATATCCAGTTGATATCTCATGGTATATTCAATCCATTCCCTTTGATGATTCCTGTCAAACCTCCTGATTAAATTAGTTAACAGCGATGGAATACATAACGTTAAGTACTTTACGCCTGCAAATGTCAGGCTCACGCCCTAATGCTTAATTTATAATACGCATTACCTTACTACAGGAAATAGATAGCATGTTATCCAAAAAATTTGGCTTATCGATGATAGTGTTGGGAATAATGTCGTCTTCAGCGTTTGCTGATAGCATCGTTGAAGGGAGAACGCTCAATGTCGCAGTATCACCAGCCTCTCCCCCTATGTTATTTAAAAGTGCTGATGGCAAATTGCAGGGGATAGATCTGGAGCTTTTTTCGTCTTACTGTCAGTCACGGCATTGTAAGCTAAACATCACCGAATATGCCTGGGATGGAATGCTTGGCGCAGTGGCGAGTGGTCAGGCAGATGTCGCATTTTCGGGAATTTCAATTACAGATAAACGTAAGAAAGTTATTGATTTCTCTGAACCTTATTACATCAACTCTTTTTATCTGGTCAGTATGGCCAATCATAAAATAACGCTCAATAACCTCAATGAATTAAATAAATATTCTATTGGATACCCTCGAGGAATGGCTTACTCCGACCTTATCAAAAACGATCTGGAGCCCAAAGGATACTACTCGTTAAGTAAAGTAAAATTGTATCCAACCTATAATGAGACGATGGCTGATCTAAAAAATGGCAATCTTGATCTGGCTTTTATAGAAGAGCCGGTTTATTTTACCTTCAAAAATAAGAAAAAGATGCCGATAGAAAGCCGTTATGTTTTCAAGAATGTTGATCAGCTTGGCATTGCCTTTAAGAAAGGCTCTCCCGTGCGCGATGATTTCAACTTATGGCTTAAAGAGCAAGGGCCACAAAAAATATCTGGCATTGTCGATAGCTGGATGAAATAGTAAGCTATGTCATCAGGTAATATGCTGGCTATCTTTTATTTCCTATTGGAAGGGATTGGTAATACGCTGCTTGTAACATTTACCTGTTTTCTCTCAGCGTTTTTGTTTGGGCTTACAGTCGCCGTATTACGGCGACTATCCCCCCTTCCACTACAGAAGATACTCGACGTACTGGTCTTTATTCTTCGGGGAATTCCAATACTTATTGCTGTTTTTCTTGTTTATTTTGGATTGCCATCGATTGGCATATATGTTTCACCTCTGGTGGCCATGAACCTCAGCGTCGGCTTAATCAGTGGGAGCTATCTTGCCGAGGTGTTCAGAGGGGCGCTTAAATTAGTTGAGCCATACGAAATTACGGTAGCGAAAGTAGCAGGAATGCGTCAATTACAGGTTATAATAAATATTGAACTGCCACAGATGTTGCGATTTTCTGTGCCCGGTATTATCAATGAGTTTTCTTCTGTATTAAAAGCGACGCCCTTTGCTTATACTGTAGGTATCGCTGAAATAACGAAGCAGGCAATGTCACTGACAGCCATCACGCTGAACGGGTTACAGATCTATACTCTTGCCGGGGTATTATATTTCATTATTTATAAAGTTTTTACTCTTCTGGCCGGAGTGTTTGAGAAAAAATATCGCATCAGTTGAACCATAAAAATAGAGGTGATACTCATGGCTTTACTGAAACTAAAAGAGATAAGTAAGGAATATTCAGGAAAAAAGGTTCTTGATACGGTTAGTCTGAAAATTCAATCGGGAGACATGAAAGTAGTCATGGGGCCATCAGGTTGTGGAAAAACGACGCTTTTACGCTGTCTGCTTCGATTAGAAGAACCTGATTATGGCAATATTTATTTTCACGGGAAAAATATTTACGACAAAGAATTTACTATTCTTGAGTTCAGAAAAAAAGTTGGTTGTGTCTTCCAGAATTACGCTTTATATCGCCATCTTAACGTCATGGATAATATTACCCTTGCCCTATGTAAAGTGTTTGGCATGCCGGGGCAACTAGCCCGGGAGAAAGCCTTACATGAGCTACAAAAACTTGATATGGCCTCGCATAGCGCGAAATACCCTTCGCAATTATCGGGCGGCCAGCAACAGCGCGTCGCCCTGGCCCGTACAATGGTCACCGACCCAGAACTCATTATTTTTGATGAGCCGACGTCTGCGCTTGATCCGCTCATGACTCGTGAAGTCGGAATGTTGATCAAGCAACTTCATGACAATGGCGTCACTATATTATGCGTCACTCATGATATTCGCCTCGCCAGATTACTAAGCAATAACGTAACGTTTCTTAATCATGGCAAAATTCGTGCAGAAGGCGCTTTTACCGATCTTGCCTTACGAGAAACGGATCCAGATATCCACTGTTTTTTTAGCGAGGCACAACGATGATCGCTGGCTGGTCTCTTTTCTTTAATGACCTGACTGAACAACTGCCACTTGTTGTGGACGGTATTAAAGAAACCTGTAAACTTGCGCTGATTGTTTCCATCACCGGTTTTTTGTGGGGAATTATCATTTTCTTTCTGAGCCTTAGCCATCGCCCCGTGGTAAAAGCCATAACTCGACTGTACATGGATTTCTTTATCGGTACGCCACTCATTCTTATTCTGTTTGTTATCTATTATGGTTTACCTCAATCTGGCATTCACCTGTCCTCTTTTACCGTGGCGGTTACAGGGTTTACCTTAAATGTCGGCGCATATAATGCCGCGTACATGACAACGGCCTATAACGCATTGAATAAATATGAAACGGAGGCAGCAGTCGTTCAGGGATTGAACAAACGGCAGGTCTTTTTGTGGATTATACTGCCTCAGGTATTGCTGTCTTCCATTCCAGCCTTAACGAATCAGGTGATTAATAACCTTAAAGACAGTACCATCGTTTTTCTTATCCAATATACAGAGTTTTTCGCGCGAATTCAGGAGGTTGCAGCAACCAGCTTTAAATTCTTCCATGCTTACCTTTTTGCTGCCATAGTGTACCTTATTGGCGTTACCTTTATTGTCGGTTTGACGCGGTTTTTAGAGCATAGACTGCTTCGCCATTACGGTCAGGGTTACTGAGTTGCACTGCACTATTTTGATTAATTCACCGCTGACATTATCAAAGTTATTTTTATTTAGTGTTGGTTAAGATTTTAACCTTCATTATTGCGTTAGGTGTCCATTCTGGTTTAAGTCTTACTCCATTGAGGATATTATGGCGCTACCACAACTATCAATATGGCAGCCCGGCGATGGGTTAAGAAAAATAAAGTATAAATATCATGTTTGTCTCATTGTCATATTCTCCGTCCTTATACGGTTGCTGTTTTTAACTGACCGCTACCTTTGGTGTGACGAAGCGTCCAGCGTGCTGATTAGTCGACATAGCGTAGATAATCAGCTCTTCCATGCCGCTTTTGACGTGCATCCCCCGCTTTATTATCTGTTACTGCATGACTGGATCATATTATTGGGTGATAGCATTGCAGCGGTACGCTCTCTCAGTCTACTCTTTGGGATCCTGACAGTTGTGCTGGTTATCGCGCTTACGCGATGGCTGGCAAATGAACGTACAGCCTTATTGGCGGGATGGTTCGCCGCCCTGATGCCGATGGCAGTTCATTACAGTCAAGAAACGCGCATGTACGCGTTAATGGGAATGCTAACGCTCGCTGCCGCGTTAGCATTGATGATGTGGATAAAAACACCCACCCATAATCGCTATCTTGTCGCGTATGCTTTACTTATGACGTTCAGCTTTTACACCCATTATTTCACCCTATTTACACTTATTGCCCACTGGATCGCAGTAACAATATTATCCTGCCAAAGCCATAAAACGGCCTGCTACCTTAAACTTCCTGGCTGGTGGTTTGCTAACCTGGCGATTGCTGTCGCTTATCTCCCCTGGTTGCCCGTATTGTTTAATTTACTGACTCATCTGGCGCAGTTGAGAGCCGGTAATGATATCGGTTGGATTCCCCCCGTAACATGGCGTGACCTGCCTGCGATGTATTGGCATTTTTTTACCGGAAACAACGGACAGGGTTTTCCGTCGTTCATTCTGTGGCTGGCTGTGGGAGGTTTTATCGGTACTGTGGGGCGAATATCTTTATGCAACGGAGAATATGAAAGATATCAGCTGATATTATTTTGTAATCTGGTCATCCCTGTAATGCTGGTCTTCATCATTTCCTGGTGGATGCCGTTATTTATCGATCGTTATTTCTTCTTCTCATCGCTGAGCATTCCTCCCCTGCTCGCGGTATTACTTACCCGCGCAAAAAAAGCGGTTTGTGGCTTCTGGTTTATCTTATTCACCTTATTATTCGGCTATGGTTCATATCATAATAACCCTGAGCACATAGACGAGTTTAAACCACTGGTAAACTATATTAATACCCGTCACCAGCCTAATGATGCCGTGGTAGTCAGTAAAATGTTCGATTATTTAAGTTATGTGTATTATAATAAGCGAGATTATCGTACGTTTCTTTATACACCGCATAACGCACACGGAACATCAGGAAGACCGAATGCCTATGGCTTTGGTTCACTGTTTTATGCGCAAGCCGATCAGACATATATTGATACTCTGACAACGCTTTCAAAAAGTTACCATCGTGTCTGGTTGGTAAGCGGCGGTAACTTTAGTCAGGATTACCCCTTGCCGTCAGAATGGCAAAATATCGCAAAATTCAGAAGTGGTAGATTTCAGGTACAATTATTTGTAATACCAACTCAACAGGCGCGTCAAATGCAATGATTACCGTTTTCTATCCAGTGCAGTGATAAACAGTACTGCCACTGCCAGACCGCCTAAAAGTAAGGTCCAGCCAAACGCTTCAAAAACCTCAATCATATCGCCTCCAGGTAGGTGATATTAAATAAAGATGGCTATCTCAGCGTAACATTTAAAATATCAATTAATGTGCAATAATCGCTTTATGTGTTTGAATAAATATTGTTCTTCCTGCATTTAATTGCATTGTTATTATCAAAGGGCTTAATACGCGTACATCAACGATTATTAATTATCAGCTTATAATAATATGACTGTTCAATTCATTTATCAGCTATTATTATCCTCTATATTCTTTAAGATAACCGCTTAATTCATAATATCGCCTTTATTCGTCGCATTAAATTACTCACTCACCTGATTAATGCTTGCCTAACGATTGCTTCGTTGTTTTAATTCCAGCGCGAAATTATTTAGTGAGAGAACAATGAAGCATACACAACAATCAGGCGCAAAAGTCTATAACCCATTCACGCTTAGCTTATATGACTGGTGGGTACTCAATATCTCAAACAAATATGCATGGAAGTGTCCTACTGATACGCGACTACTTCCTTTCTTCCTGCATCACATGGGCGAGACTCACCTGGATATTGGCGTAGGTACAGGTTATTACCTGAAACATGCACCTGCGACTCATGCCATTTCGCTGATGGATTTAAATCCGGATAGCCTGAAAATAGCCGCCAGCCGAGTGGGTAATACGAAAATCCGCGCCACACTACAACACGATGTTTTCGACACGTTCCCGGCGGACTGGCACGGGCGCTTCGATTCCGTTTCGATGTACTATCTTCTGCACTGCTTACCTGGTGAGATGACAACAAAAGCGAAGGCAATTAAAAATGCCGGTATGGCGCTTAAACCCGGCGGCACACTTTTTGGCGCCACGATTCTGGGCAAAGAGGTTCCTCACAATGCTTTTGGCAAGAAATTGATGGCTGTTTATAACAAGAAAGGAATATTCAGTAATATCAATGATTCAGCCGATACGTTACGCAGCGTGTTGGACGAACATTTCGCTAAGGTGACTTTGGAGCAACATGGCGCCGTTGCGCTATTTTCCGCCACTACCCCACGTTCATCGTAAGTACAGGCTCTTCCGAGCGGTCGGCAGCGCGATCATGTGGGTTTAAACCGTTGATTAAACATTGGATTACGGAATAGTAATTGCTTATTTTATTTGTCATACAAATAAGTATAATACCCGCTTCCGATGTAGACCCGTCCTCCTTCGCCTGCGTCACGGGTCCTGGTTAGACGCAGGCGTTTTCTGTATGGAATACGCCATCCCCTCTGATAGATGCCTTGTTTGCCTTAAGCAGTTAACCCCGCCTGAAGCAAACGTCATACAGGACGGTCAGTCACGCTTACACGGCATCATCCGTAACAGCGTATTGTCTTTCCAGAAATAGTGATGCATCAAAGCAGCGATGGCATGAAGTCCAATAACAAAATAGCCCAGATTCGCCAGCGTGACGTGCCAGGATTTCAGCATATCTACGCGTTCAAAGTTAGCTTCGGCGGCATGGGGCATAGTAATGCCAAATGCGACCCAGGGATTACCGCGGTTATACATCATGACCAGACCAATAACAGGCAGCGCGATAAATAACAGGTAAATCACCAGATGTCCTAAATGCGCCATTCCGGTCATCATCGGTTTTGGACGAGGAACAATGGGCGGCGTGGGATATTTCAGCCGAATAAACAAGCGTGCCACCATTAAAAGCAAAATAGTGATACCACATGAAACGTGCGTCATATTAAACCAGGGCCGATAACTACGCGGCGCAAAACCGCGTAGCTCCATCGCGGCGTAAGCCACAATAACCAGAAAAAAGACTAACCAGTGAATACCAATTTGCAGGCCGGAATACTTATTGCCCATAGCGCGTCCTGAATGAAAACCGTAAAGCGACAACATAACCAGCTTTTATAAATAATTCATCAAATTTATGAGTTGGTGGTCGCACTTGCCCGTTCACCCTCGCAAACGGGCGATTTTTAGCGTAAAGCTCTCTGTCCTAACGCACTGCGCAACGTAGTATCTGCCTGCAATACCTGCCATGCCTTTTCAATATCGCGTGGGATATCAACGTGAATGATAAAATCTTTACCGCGCGGTCCATACCCTGTTTCATCGTCACGCAAACGTGGCAGCTCGCCGGCAATCAGAGACAGATAACGCTCCACCGTCCAGATGCCCTCTTCAACGTTGGCAAAACGTGTACCGCCGTTAAGGTGGCGCAGTACCGGAACAAAACCAGGAAAACTCAGCCAGCGCGGCGCATCGGTGTCGTCGTTTGTCACGCGCCGGAATGCCGCGATAGTGCGCCGCTGCATGGTGGGGTCTTGCACAACGATAGCCGTGTTAATGTTTTCTTTCGCCTGACGGATCAGTGCGCAGGAGAAACGGGCATTTTCGCCGCAATTAGTTGACCGATCTTCCAGCCAAATTTTCTCAGCCGGAATATGCCAGAACTGGTTCGCGATATCCGCGAGGATCGCGGCTTCAGCGCGTCCGCTTGTGCGAATAGTGTGGTAGCGCGGATGCCGGGCAATCACGGCGTACAAAAACGGCGTCGAATGACCTATACCGCCGCTAATCAGTAAAGGAACGCCTTGCGCTTTGGCGATGCGACAGGCCGCGTCGATAGTGGGGATCACCGCATTGCCCGCCAGGACGACGCAATCCGACGAATAAGGTTGTTCGCCGGAAAAATCATTTTGCGCCAGCCACTGTCCGACGGTATTCACCGCCAGCAATGTTTCCGCAGAGAGCGCCGGAAATGGCGTTGTATTCATAATTCCTCCTTTTTGTTCCGAACTTGTACCGGATCTCTTTGAAAGACATCGTCGCCTGGCTTTTTAGGCCGTAATCTGATCCATGGCCTGTAAAATACGCTTATCGGAAATAGGATAAGGCGTACCGAGCTGTTGGGCGAAATAACTGACACGCAGTTCTTCAATCATCCAACGGATCTCTTTAACATCATCATCTTCGCGACGCGCTGGAGGCAGTTTATTTATCCATTGTTGCCACGCCTGCTGGACGCTTTCGACTTTCAGCATTTGCGCCCGATCGCGGTGCGGATCGACAGCCAGTTTCTCCAGCCGCTTTTCAATTGCCTGCAGATAACGCAGCGTATCGCCGAGACGTTTAAAGCCGTTGCCAGTCACAAAACCACGGTATACCAGACCGCTCATCTGCGCCTTGATATCGGAAAGCCCCAACGCCATGCTCATATCCACCCGCCCTTTCAGACGCTTATTGATATTGAATACGGTCGTCAGGATCCGCTCGACCTGCTTCGCGATATCCACCACAGTATCATTCAGCTCGGCGCGTACCTTTTCGTGCAGCGCGGTGAAACCTGCTTCGCTCCACACCGGCCCGCCGTTGGCATCTATCAGCTTATCTACCCCGCAGGCGATACAGTCATCAATCAACTCCAGTACTTTGCCGTACGGGTTAAAGTACAGCCCCAGCTTGGCTTTATTCGGCAATTTCTCATGCAGATACTTAATCGGTGAAGGAATATTGAGCAACAGCAGACGGCGTAAACCGCACCACATCGCCTGTTGTTGTTCCAGCGGATTATCAAACAATTTGATAGCGACGCTGTCACGCTCATCCACTAATGCCGGCCACGCCTTCACTTTATAATTACCGCGTTTCTGTTCGTAGCTTTCCGGCAGCTCGCCGAAACTCCAGATATGCAGCCCGCTCTGCTCAATGCCGTCATCCGCCACCGCCGAGAGCGTCTCCTGCACTTTGCCTTTCAGCGCATTTTTAAGCTCGGCGAGCGAACGCCCTTCCTGCAGTTTCTTGTTTTTGTCATTCACCACGCGAAACGTGATTTTCAGATGCTCGGGCACCTGATCCCAATGCCAGTCTTCCCGGTCGACCGTGACGCCGGTCATCCGGCGCAGTTCACGTTCCAGAGCGTCCAGCAGCGGCAGCTCCAGCGGCGTTACGCGACCTAAAAACGCTTCAGCATAGTTTGGCGCCGGAACAAAGTTGCGACGTACCGGTTTTGGCAACGATTTAATCAGCGCAATCACTAATTCACGGCGCAGCCCTGGGATCTGCCATTCAAAACCGCTCTCGTCAACCTGGTTAAGTAGCGGCAACGGAATATGGACGGTCACGCCGTCAGCATCCGCGCCCGGTTCAAACTGATAGCTCAAACGCAGCTTGAGATTGCCCTGGTGCCAGAAATTCGGGTAATCCAGTTTGCTGATTTTTTCCGCGCCTTCTTTAATCAACATACTTTTTTCAAAGTTGAGCAGATCCGGCGTCTCGCGGCTGATTTTTTTCCACCAACTATCAAAGTGGCGGGCGGAAATAACGTCATGGCTAATACGCTGGTCATAAAACTCAAACAGGGTATCGTCATCCACCAGGATATCGCGGCGGCGAGATTTGTGCTCAAGTTCCTCGACTTCCGCACGCAATTTTAGATTCTCACGGAAGAAGGCATGGCGGGTTTGCCAGTCCCCCTCCACCAGCGCATGGCGGATGAACAACTCGCGACACAACGCCGGGTCAATCTGGCTGTAATTCACTTTGCGCGCGGCGACAATCGGCAGACCGTAGACAGTAACCTTTTCCGTCGCCATCACCGCGCCTTGCGCCCGCTCCCAGTGCGGTTCGCTATATGAACGTTTAATCAGGTGCTGGGCTACCGGTTCCACCCATTCTGGCTCAATGCGGGCAGCGATGCGCCCCCACAAACGGCTGGTCTCCACCAGTTCTGCGACCATTGTCCATTTCGGCGGTTTTTTGAATAAACCGGAACCGGGGAAAATAGAGAATCGGGCGTTACGCGCGCCGGTGTACTCTTGTTTATCGGCATCTTTCATCCCGATATGCGACAACAGTCCCGTTAACAACGCAACGTGAATTTCCCGGTACTCTGCGGGTTCGCTGTTTACCGGAATCCCCAGTTCTTTTACCACCTGACGCAGTTGGGTATAGATATCCTGCCACTCACGCACGCGTAAATAGTTCAGATAGTCGGTGCGACACAGACGGCGGAATTGATTCGACGACAGGGCCTTTTGTTGCTCGCCGAGGTAATTCCACAGGTTAACAAACGCCAGAAAATCGGACTCCTTATCATGGAAACGCCGGTGTTTCTCATCGGAAGCCTGCTGCTTATCCACTGGGCGCTCGCGCGGATCCTGAATAGAGAGTGCGGAAGTAATGATCATCGCTTCGCGCACACAGCCATGTTTTTGCGCTTCCAGAACCATACGCGCCAGGCGCGGGTCGACCGGCAACTGGGATAATTGTCGGCCCAGTGGCGTCAGCTTATATGCCGTTTGCTGTTCGTCGGCGGTAATCGCCCCCAGCTCTTCCAACAAACGCACGCCATCCTGAATATTGCGCTTATCCGGCGCTTCGACAAACGGGAAGGCGGCAATGTCACCCAGCCCCAGGGCGGTCATCTGCAAAATAACCGACGCCAGGTTGGTACGTAGAATTTCCGGGTCGGTAAATTCCGGACGTGACAAAAAGTCATCTTCCGAATACAGACGAATGCAAATCCCTTCCGATACGCGCCCGCAACGCCCTTTACGCTGGTTGGCGGAAGCCTGTGAGATCGGTTCAATCGGCAGGCGCTGCACTTTAGTGCGGTAGCTGTAGCGGCTGATGCGCGCAGTGCCAGGATCGATCACATACTTGATACCCGGCACCGTCAGCGAGGTTTCCGCCACGTTAGTCGCCAGCACGATACGGCGTCCGCTGTGCGACTGGAAAACGCGGTTCTGTTCGCTGTTCGACAAGCGTGCATACAGCGGCAACACTTCGGTATGCCGTAAGTTCAGCTTGTTCAGGGCGTCGGCGGTATCGCGGATTTCCCGCTCTCCGCTCATAAAAATCAGGATATCGCCGGGACTTTCACGCCCCAGTTCATCGACAGCGTCGAAAATTGCCTGTAGCTGATCGCGTTCAGTGTCGTCAGCCTCTTCCACAATGGGGCGATAACGAACTTCTACGGGATACGTTCGGCCAGAGACTTCGATAATCGGCGCGTTATTAAAGTGGCGCGAGAAGCGTTCCGGGTCGATGGTCGCAGAGGTAATAATCACTTTCAGATCGGGGCGACGCGGCAGAAGCTCTTTCAGATAGCCGAGCAAGAAGTCAATATTCAGGCTGCGTTCATGCGCTTCATCAATAATGATGGTGTCATACTGCATCAATAGTCTGTCCTGCTGGATTTCCGCCAGCAGGATACCGTCCGTCATCAGTTTGACCATGGTGTTGCTACTGACATGATCGCTGAAACGAACTTTATAGCCGATGCAGCCGCCTGGCTCCGTTTGCAACTCTTCGGCAATGCGGTTAGCGACGGTGCGCGCCGCCAGGCGACGCGGCTGAGTATGTCCAATAAGTCCTTTAATCCCGCGTCCCAGCTCCATACAAATTTTCGGCAACTGGGTGGTTTTACCGGAACCGGTTTCCCCTGCTACGATCACCACCTGATGATCGCGGATCGCTTCCAGAATGTCCTGTTTCTTCTGGCTAACAGGCAGATTTTGCGGATAAGTGATTGAGGGGCGCGCCGCTTCGCGGAGAGCGACCTGCGTCGCAGCCTGTTCAATTTCTTTCGCCATCGTCTGGAAAATGGCCTGTTGCGCATCAGGATTTTTTACTTTCTTTACGCCATGCAGGCGGCGCGAAAAGCGCTGTTTGTCGCGCAGCATCAGTGCATCCAGCCGCTGCTGTAACACCTGAAGCGTCAACCTAGATTGTTCAGTCATAAAGCTCTTGGGCAGCATTCTGCCTGTTTAAAATCGTTTTAAATGATAGGTATAGAGTACCACATTGGGGCTTTTTTTGTGTTGTTCAATAATTTCGAACAAAGGGTTCGATATATTGCGCTATCCCTGCGACATATTTGTGAATAAAGTGTCAACAAGCAACGGGGCACGCCCCTTCAAACACATAAAAGGAAACACCCATGAGCAAGGTATTAGTTCTTAAATCCAGTATTCTGGCAGGGTACTCTCAGTCTGGTCAGTTGACTGACTATTTTATTGAACAATGGCGCGAAAAACACGTCGCAGATGAAATTACTGTCCGCGATCTGGCGGCCAACCCTGTTCCGGTGCTGGATGGCGAGCTGGTGGGCGCGATGCGTCCGGGCGATGCGCCTTTAACGCCACGTCAGCAGGACGCTCTGGCGCTGTCTGATGAACTCATTGCTGAACTGAAAGCCCACGACGTCATCGTTATTGCGGCGCCGATGTACAATTTCAATATCCCGACGCAGCTGAAAAACTACTTTGATCTGATTGCCCGCGCCGGTATCACTTTCCGCTATACCGAAAAAGGCCCGGAAGGTCTGGTAACCGGTAAACGCGCGGTGGTTCTCTCCAGCCGCGGCGGTATCCATAAAGACACCCCGACGGATTTGATTGCGCCTTACCTGAAAGTGTTCCTTGGTTTTATCGGTATTACCGACGTGAATTTTGTCTTTGCCGAAGGCATCGCCTACGGGCCGGAAGTGGCGGCTAAAGCCCAGGCCGATGCAAAAGCCGCGATTGACAGCGTAGTGGCCGCTTAAATATTTTTGCCTCCCGTTTCGACGGGAGGTGATTTCTTCGGTTCGTAGCGCAAATATCCTACCACGCCGCTACTGCCGCCATCGCTGGGATGCGTTACCCCATCATTGACTTCAACGCAGGCGAAATCAAAAGGCGACACATTTTCGATGCACGCCACATTGACCCCATATTGATCGGGATTGGATCGACGCTGATGAAAAGTATATATCCCGCATACCGAACAGAAAAAATGCACCGCCTTGCCCGTATTGAAGCGATATTCGGTAAGCTTATCCTGCCCTTTTAGCACTTTAATACCCGACAGCGGCGCAGACACTGCCACTGCTCCGCGCATCCGGCAAAACGAACAGTTGCAGCGCCTGGCGGTATGAAAGCCATCGCTAAGTTGAACGGTAAACACGACGCTGCCACAATGGCAGGCAGCAGATAATTTTTCAGACGTCATACCTGGTTACTCTCGCGAATAGTGATACCAGTCGACAGTATAGAAATAGCCTTCCGGTTCGCCTAATGTAAATACGACCTTCGTATTCAAAAATTACCCATATAAAAATGCATTTTGCGGTAAAAAAATTGTCGGGAAGCGGTTATTTACGCATCCATTTGCCATTAATTCCCTGGACATATTCTCCCGGCCTGGCGCGCTCAACCAGTTTTTGCCCTGCCATCTTCGCCACCTCGTCCACGGGAAGATGATTGCTATCCGCTAACTGCTGATAACTGGCGCGGCGGGCATGATTAATATCAAGCACCAGCTTCTGGGTTTCGGCATCATTCTTTAAGGCCACCAGATAGCCATTCAGCGTTTCCCCGACCCGGCCCTGCGTGCGCGCTTCGTCCAGGGTTAAGGCCCACACAGAAGGTGTGAGCAAGCTCAGCGTCAGCACCCATAGTATTAAATACTTTTTCATTATGGCCTCAAAATAGATCGCTGCGTGATTTCAGGAGTTCTTCAACATCTTTATCGACTTTGATATGTATTTCATGCTCGATCTTTACATTCATGTTGATGGTAATCGGCTGTTCCGGCGCGGCGACTTCAATACGTGGCGTGCAGCCCACCACGATAAATGACGCAAGCGCTGACAGCATGGCAATACTCATTTTCATTATTTATCCTCACAGTCCTTGTCTTTCCGGCAAGGAGGTTGCGGCAACGCTGTATTTTGTTCAAGCCATGCCTGTAAATTGTCGCCAAAACGCAAACTGCGCCACAGCGTAAACACATTTTCTTCATGGGTATAGTTCAAGTTAACGATCGCGGTTTTACCATCTACCCGGCTTTTGCCGGTAATAGCCGCCTGCATCGTTAGTACGCCCAGGTTATCAACGTTAATTTTCGTCCACGAATGCGTAATCTCCATATAACGTAGCCAGTTGATCGCCGAGCCTGCCGTGACATTATCCTTCACCACCGCATCCGCAGTATCTTTATCGATACGCAACGTCATTGGCCCAGGATTCGTAAGCCAGCCATCTTTGATTATCCATTTTTCATTGTTCAGCCACAGCGGCAGCGCGCCGCTGACCGGACCAGACATGGCGAATTGCTTTGGATTTATGGCGCTAATCAATTCGCTGGATGAAATATTTTGCACCCGCAAAAGCGCCGGGTCGTGCTGCGGCATTCGCAACTGTTTCATAATGATTTGACCGCCCAGCACGTCTACGCTGACATCGCTTAGCAGTAATGGATTCGACTCGCTCCAGGGATAACCGCCCTGTAAATCAGCGGTGATATTTTTCGCCGTGACCTGGTTAACTATCCCGGCGATACGCAGCGAGACGGGCCCGCGCGTCCCCAATTGCCACGCGCCGTTGTGGAAGCGAAATGGCAGAATGAAATCGACGCCGTTGATTTTGTTATCAGGCATCCAGGCGCTGCCGCCTTTTAACACGCCGTGTCCACCTGCTTCAAATCCCTGCCCCTGCGCAGCGGAAAAAGCCACCTGCGCATACAGTGAGCCTTTGCGCAGCGTCATTTTCCAGTCCGGTGGAAGCAACGGCTGGAAAACGATAAGCGACTGCTTCGGCCACCAGGCCTGTCCACGAAGGCGTTCGCCATCCCAGCGCCCATTCAGCCGTACCGGCCCTATCGCCCCCGCCCGAAGGTCGCCTTTAAACTGGAACAGGGTTGGCTCTCGCCCTTCAACGCTAAAATTAAGGGTAGAAGGCGGCAGCACGCTCCCACTGGTAAATACGGTTTTCCCCGCCACCAGAGACAGCGCGCCCTGTAGCGACGGCGTTGTGGCGTCGCGAACCCAGACAATAGGTTTATTCAGCGCCAGTCTTGGCGATGTGACAGTCATTGCGCCATAGTGCAACTGATCAAAACCGGTGGACAAACTGGTCAACCTGATGGTGTTATCATGCCATTCGCCCTGTCCGGCAATATCCCAGTGGGCGCGCATTGGCGTAAAGCTTCCTTGCCCCCAATAGCGCCACCGCCAGCGACCAGCATCAGGGAGAAAATCATTCGCCAGGCCATCAAGATGAAGAACGAAATCGCCCATCTCATTTTCGTGCGCCCGTAAAATAGCCTGTAATCGACCATCAACGCCGCGCGGTGTCACCTTGACGCCCGCCAGCGGCCAACGAATTTCATCAATATCTAACGCATCAATCACTCGCCCACGTGAGCGTAGCAATGCGCCAGGTGCAAAGGTGAGCTGCGGATCGGCCAGACTGCCGCGGAACATAGCGGGCAAGACGGCATAAAAGATTAAATCCTTCTGTTTAGCCTCGCCGGTAAGCTGTAGAGGCATCTCACTGCTATCCATGCTGAGTTTTCCCGGGCCGATAGTCAGTACCGCGTTCGCTTTACCGGCATCGCCCTGGGTCAGAATATTCAGGCGTCCGCTGACTCGCGCATTATCTGGCCCGGCTTGCCAGTTATCGATATTAAAAGCCAGACGTCCGCTCAAGGGGAATCCCTGATATGGCCAGTTCCAGCGGCCATCGCTGATGGTAAGCCGCTGACGCGTTACCGCCCAGGGGAGATCGAGAATCGGGTCAGGATTACCTCGCGCCATCACGATGAGCTGTCCGGCGTTATCACGCCACTCCAGTTCCGCATCCACCAGCGACGGTTCCTGCGGCAGACGCAAGGTCGCTGCCGCATGACCGCTGACCGGCAGGCCATCCGGTACCAGCGGCAACACAAATTCCCCCGCCAGGCTAACGGGAGGCTGGTTGGCCAGCGCGGCGATCTCCAGTTGGCTCACCGTCAATGCCTGACCGCGTAGCTGCCCTTGAAATTTTACTTTTTCGCCCTGATAACGTATCTGCTGAATGACCGGCGTCATGGAGATAGCCAGCTTGCCCTGCCATTCCGGCCAGGGCGCGAGAATGACATTATCGATGTTAATCCAGGTATTGGGCAGCATTGACTGCCACTGCGCCAGCGTACGCGGCGCGGCGGGGGAAGCTTCCGTAGCGGGCAGTTTCGCCAGGCACGCGGCATCCAGTTTGAGGCTTTTAATATTCAGCAACCAACGGCTGGGATGCGTCAGTTCCGCCTGGGTAATATGCGCTAACGAACAATCATTGACCAGATAGCGAAGATCGGGAATCACTAACCCATGACGTGTCAGGCGTGGACTTTGTTCCAGAGCGATACGGGTACCGACGGGTAGCCAAATTCCCGCCAGAGTGGGAACCCACAGCCCGAGGGTCATCAGTAGCGTCAGAGGGATAAGAATCAGCAGTAACAGTAGCGCAAGGGCGGCTTTATATTTACCCTTCATGGGCCATTAATTTCCTGATTTAACGAAAAATTCAGTCGGCTATCTCTTTATTTTGGCATGATTGCCCGTACATAGCCTAATAGTTCATGTTGCAGGGGCGCCCTCCGGCTATTTGAGGCGTTGTGGAGAATGATAACCTAAAATTATTCATTATATGTATGACTATCAATTATTTTTGATTTTTTGTAAGATAATTTTAAGCATATTTGTGTGATTCTAACATCACTGGAGAAGGTCATATGAAACTCGCCGTCTATAGTACCAAACAGTATGACAAGAAATATCTACAGCAAGTGAACGAAGCGTTCGGTTTTGAACTGGAGTTTTTTGATTTTCTGCTGACCGAGAAAACAGCGAAAACCGCCAATGGATGTGAAGCAGTTTGTATCTTCGTGAATGACGACGGGAGCCGACCGGTACTGGAAGAGCTGAAAAAACACGGCGTGAAATACATCGCGCTGCGTTGCGCCGGATTTAATAATGTCGACCTGGATGCCGCTAAAGAGCTCGGTTTGCAGGTGGTCCGCGTGCCGGCTTATTCTCCGGAAGCCGTCGCTGAACATACGATTGGCATGATGATGACATTGAACCGCCGTATTCACCGCGCTTATCAACGCACCCGCGACGCTAACTTTTCCCTTGAGGGACTGACCGGCTTTACCATGCACGGAAAAACCGCTGGCGTCATTGGTACCGGTAAAATCGGCGTCGCCGCGCTGCGTATCCTGAAAGGCTTTGGAATGCGTTTACTGGCGTTTGATCCCTATCCCAGCACCGCCGCGCTTGACCTCGGCGTCGAGTATGTGGATCTGCAAACGTTGTTTGCCGAATCGGATGTCATTTCCCTGCACTGCCCGCTCACGCCGGAAAACTACCATTTGCTGAACCATGCGGCATTCGATCAAATGAAAAATGGCGTTATGGTCATTAATACCAGTCGTGGCGCGCTGATTGATTCCCAGGCGGCTATCGAAGCTCTGAAGAATCAGAAAATCGGCTCGCTGGGGATGGATGTGTATGAAAACGAACGCGACCTGTTCTTTGAAGACAAGTCAAACGATGTTATTCAGGATGATGTTTTCCGCCGTCTGTCGGCCTGCCATAACGTACTGTTTACGGGGCATCAGGCATTCCTGACCGCAGAAGCGCTGATCAGCATCTCTGAAACCACGTTACAAAACTTAAGCCAGCTTGAGAAGGGCGAAGCCTGCCCGAACGCGCTGTTCTAATCCTGTCGCTCCCCTGCGCTCAGGGGAGCATTTTCGGATAACCCCTGAAGATCTATCCGGTCATATCATTACTATAGTCAGTGTTAACTATCAGATTACAGAGAATATCAATGAAGAAAATCGTCACGCTGGTCGCCCTGAGCATCATAATGACAGGGTGTGTGAGCAGTGGAAAAGTGTCCGTCAAACGCGAGCAACTGGAGCACCACCGCTTTGTTCTGGAAAGCGTAAACGGTAAAACGGTCACCGGCCCGGAGCTCAGCTTTGGCGAGGACATGACGGTATCCGGCAAAATGTGCAATCAATTCACCGGCGAAGGAAAACTGTCTGACGGCGAATTAAAAGTGAAAAATTTAGCGATGACCCGAATGATGTGCGCCGATCCGCAGCTTAATGCGCTGGACGGCACCCTCAGCGAGCTCTTCAGCAAAGGCGCGCAGGTCGATTTAACTGCGAACCAATTAACGCTGGCGACGGCAGAAACAACGCTAATGTATAAACTGGCGGATTTAGCGCACTAAGCCATTAAGTGAAAAGTTATACGCGTCAGGCGAAACGCCGCGCTTAGTAACTCCCGCAGTTTCCGGCGGCAAGCGACTGTTCGCTACAACGTTTGCCGTTGGGTAGCGCGCACATACCAATTACTGAACCATCAAGCTGCCGGGCCGCTGAA
Source organism: Salmonella sp. 32120201201600049SM (assembly GCF_017572835.1). Taxonomy (NCBI): domain Bacteria; kingdom Pseudomonadati; phylum Pseudomonadota; class Gammaproteobacteria; order Enterobacterales; family Enterobacteriaceae; genus Salmonella; species Salmonella sp. 32120201201600049SM. The sequence continues at coordinate 608,434 of NZ_JAGESA010000001.1, forward strand.
AGCGAACCGCCAATCATAGCGCAATTCGCTTCGCCAGCGCTGGACATCGCCGCTTTCATCCCTGGCGAAACATGTGCCGCGGTTGCCTGCTGAACAGGTTCGCTACTGCAAGCCGACAATAATAACGCGGCACATCCCACCCAAAACGCTGCGCGCATTTCTCTCCCCTCTGTTTATTCATCCAAACGACACCGCCCTAAATAATAGGCAGCAGAAACTGACGCGTCGAGAGGCAAAGCGCGCATTTATGCGCTTCATTAACATTTATTGGCAATTTTTTACGTCTTTTCGGCAAGAAATCGCCATTCTCCTCCCGCCAGGGACACAAAAGCGAAAATGGGGCTTGAAGGGCTTTGCTAAAATAAAAGGATAACTACAGGATGCGCTCACGATTATGCGTGTCCCTCTTTTTTGCGCAATGTAAGGGTGTCATATGCAAACAATTGACGGTAATGGCGCGGTAGCGTCGGTGGCGTTCCGTACCAGCGAGGTTATCGCCATTTACCCGATTACGCCCAGTTCAACAATGGCTGAACAAGCGGATGCCTGGGCCGGTAATGGGCTTAAAAATGTCTGGGGCGATACGCCGCGTGTGGTAGAGATGCAGTCGGAAGGCGGCGCGATCGCCGCCGTTCACGGTGCGCTACAAACCGGTTCGCTTTCTACGTCATTTACATCATCGCAGGGACTGCTGCTGATGATTCCAACGCTGTATAAACTGGCGGGGCAGCTCACGCCGTTTGTACTGCACGTTGCCGCGCGCACCGTCGCCACACACGCGCTTTCTATTTTTGGCGACCATTCCGATGTGATGGCGGTCCGCCAGACAGGCTGCGCGATGTTATGCGCCGCCAGCGTTCAGGAAGCGCAGGATTTTGCGCTGATCGCGCACAGAGCTACGCTGAAAAGCCGCGTTCCGTTTATTCATTTTTTTGATGGCTTCCGTACATCGCATGAAATCAACAAAATTATACCGCTAACGGATGAAACCATTCTGAACCTGATGCCGCAGGCGGAGATCGACGCTCACCGCGCCCGCGCGCTGAATCCGGAACATCCGGTGATTCGTGGAACTTCAGCGAATCCGGATACCTACTTCCAGTCTCGCGAAGCGACCAACCCGTGGTACAACGCCGTTTATGATCATGTTGAAGAGGCGATGAAGGCATTTGGCGACGCTACGGGCCGTCAGTACCAGCCATTTGAATATTATGGCCATCCCCAGGCTGAACGCGTCATCATAATGATGGGCTCCGCCCTCGGCACCTGCGAAGAGGTCGTGGACGAGCTACTGATACGCGGAGAAAAGGTCGGCGTTCTGAAAGTCCGTCTGTTCCGTCCCTTCTCCGCCAAACATTTGTTACAGGCATTACCGGAAACCGTTCGCGCTATCGCCGTGCTGGATCGCACCAAAGAGCCTGGCGCGCAGGCCGAGCCGCTTTATCTGGACGTGATGACCGCACTGGCGGAAGCCTTTAATAATGGCGAGCGCGAAACATTGCCGCGCACCATTGGCGGCCGTTATGGGCTATCATCCAAAGAGTTCGGCCCGGCGTGCGTACTGGCGGTCTTTAATGAACTCAGCCGCGCGAAACCCAAGCCACGGTTTACGGTGGGTATTTATGACGACGTCACTAATCTCTCGCTGCCATTACCGGAAAATACCCTGCCCGGCAGCGCTAAACTGGAAGCGTTATTTTACGGTTTGGGAAGCGACGGCAGCGTATCCGCCACGAAAAATAATATTAAAATTATCGGTAATTCTACGCCGTGGTATGCGCAAGGTTATTTCGTTTATGACTCTAAAAAAGCTGGCGGGCTCACGGTATCGCACCTGCGCGTCAGCGAAAAACCCATTCGTTCCGCTTACTTAATTGCTCAGGCGGATTTTGTCGGCTGCCATCAATTACAGTTTATCGATAAATATCAGATGGCGGAGCGTCTAAAGCCCGGCGGTATCTTTCTGCTTAATACGCCGTACAGCGCCGACGAGGTCTGGTCGCGTCTGCCGCAAGAAGTTCAGGCGGTGTTGAATCAGAAAAAGGCGCGTTTTTACGTGGTTAACGCGGCGAAAATCGCCCGCGAATGTGGACTTGGCGCCCGCATCAATACCGTCATGCAAATGGCTTTCTTCCACCTGACGCATATTCTTCCGGGCGATAGCGCCCTGGTTGAGCTGCAGGGCGCGATTGCCAAAAGCTATAGCAGCAAAGGACAGGATCTGGTTGAGCGTAACTGGCAGGCATTGGCTCTGGCGCAGGAATCGCTGGCGGAAGTGCCGTTGCAGGCGGTTAATCCGCATAGCGCGCATCGCCCGCCGGTCGTCTCCGACGCCGCGCCGGATTTCGTGAAAACCGTTACCGCCGCCATGTTGGCGGGCCTCGGCGACGCACTGCCTGTTTCCGCCCTGCCGCCGGACGGAACATGGCCAATGGGCACCACCCGCTGGGAAAAACGCAATATCGCCGAAGAGATTCCTGTCTGGAAAGAGGAACTGTGTACACAATGTAATCACTGCGTCGCTGCCTGCCCTCACTCGGCAATTCGTGCGAAAGTCGTTTCCCCGCAGGCGATGGAGAACGCGCCAGCCAGTCTGCATTCGCTGGACGTGAAGTCCCGCGATATGCGCGGCCAGAAATATGTGCTGCAGGTCGCGCCGGAAGACTGTACTGGCTGTAATTTATGCGTAGAGGTCTGCCCGGCTAAAGATCGGCAAGATCCACAGATTAAGGCGATTAACATGATGTCACGCCTTGAGCATGTGGAAGAAGAGAAAGTGAATTATGACTTCTTCCTCGACTTACCGGAAATCGAACGCAGCAAACTGGAACGAATTGATATCCGCACATCGCAGCTCATTACGCCGCTGTTTGAATATTCCGGCGCCTGTTCCGGCTGCGGCGAAACGCCGTATATTAAACTGCTGACTCAGTTATATGGCGACAGAATGTTAATCGCTAACGCCACGGGGTGTTCCTCTATTTACGGCGGTAACTTACCCTCTACGCCTTATACCACTGATGCCAACGGGCGCGGCCCGGCATGGGCGAATTCGTTATTTGAAGATAACGCGGAATTTGGCCTCGGTTTCCGTCTGAGCGTGGATCAGCACCGGGCGCGCGTCATGCGTTTACTGGCGCAATTCGCCGATCGCATTCCGGCGGAATTAAACGATGCGCTGCATGCCGAAGCAACGCCTGACGTTCGGCGTGAGCAGGTCGCCGCATTACGCCAACATCTGAAATCGGTTGCGGGCGCAGAGGAACTGTTAAAGGATGCTGATGCGCTGGTAGAAAAATCAATCTGGCTGATTGGCGGCGATGGTTGGGCATACGACATCGGCTTTGGCGGTTTAGACCATGTGTTAAGCCTGACGGAGAATGTCAATATTCTGGTTCTGGATACGCAGTGTTATTCCAATACTGGCGGCCAGGCGTCGAAGGCGACGCCGCTTGGCGCCGTCACTAAGTTTGGCGAACATGGCAAGCGTAAAGCCCGTAAAGATCTTGGCGTCAGCATGATGATGTATGGTCATGTTTATGTCGCGCAAATTTCGCTGGGCGCGCAGTTAAACCAGACGGTGAAAGCCATCCAGGAGGCCGAAGCCTGGCCAGGACCGTCGCTGATCATTGCCTATAGCCCCTGTGAAGAACATGGCTACGATCTGGCGCTAAGCCATGACCAGATGCGCCAGTTAACGGCGACCGGTTTCTGGCCGTTATACCGCTTTGATCCCCGCCGCGCGGATGAAGGCAAGCCGCCGCTGGCTCTGGACTCTCGGCCACCGTCTGATGCCCTGGCGGAAACGTTGCTTAATGAACAGCGTTTCCGTCGCCTGAATGCGCAACAGCCTGAAGTAGCTGAACAATTATGGCGAGATGCCGCATTGGATTTGCAAAAACGCTATGACTTTCTTGCCTTGCTGGCAGGAAAAGCGGAAAAACCCGGCGCAGATTAAAAAATATTCTAAGGATTAACCTGGAAACAAAAAAAGCCCGAACATCCGTTCGGGCTTGTCAATTTATACGCTGGAAAGCAAAGGTTAACGCAATGGCCCAACGACAAAATGAATATGTGACAATAAAGGCATATAACAGGCGTAGAATATCGTAACCGAATGATATTGTATAATTTTTATTTCATATAATACCCCCAAAAGCATTCGTATAAATTATATCTATTTCACTGCGAATTATTTCATTAATTATTGAATTAAACGGTAACATCTCTTTTTAGGTCTTTCCTGACAAGGCAGAAATAACGTTTTAACGTCAACTCGCTGATTATTTACGTGGAATACGCGTAATATTACGTCGCCCTCCCCTGTAGGCAGTCCCCGCAGAGTATCGTGGAGCAGCACCTAAAATGTGACGTATGTCATTGTACATAAAGTGCCTTTAGGGAGTAGAATTTCTGTGGATACTTAAACAGGAGGTTTTATGAACAGAACGATTCTTGTACCCATCGATATTTCAGATTCAGAATTAACTCAACGCGTGATTTCGCATGTTGAAGCTGAAGCAAAGATTGACGACGCTAAAGTGCACTTTTTGACTGTAATCCCGTCTTTGCCCTATTACGCTTCACTGGGACTGGCTTATTCAGCAGAGCTTCCCGCAATGGACGATTTGAAAGCCGAAGCCAAATCTCAACTGGAAGCGATTATCAAGAAATTCAACCTTCCCGCGGACCGCGTGCAGGCGCACGTTGCAGAAGGCTCTCCTAAAGATAAGATTCTGGAAATGGCAAAAAAATTACCGGCCGATATGGTGATTATCGCCTCGCATCGCCCGGATATTACTACCTATCTGTTGGGTTCCAACGCCGCAGCCGTTGTGCGTCATGCGGAATGCTCCGTACTGGTGGTACGCTAAATACCCGAGCCCGCATAAGAGAGTGCGGGCTCAAATCAATCATCATCGCCTAGTGACTGACACTTTTTGAAAACAGATTGATTACGATTACGCCGCAGATGATAAGCAACATGCCAATAATAGCCGGCATATCCAGTTTTTGGCCGAGAAATAACCATCCTATCAATCCAATAAGAACAATCCCTACCCCAGACCAAATAGCATAAATGATACCCGCAGGGATGGTTCGCATTGGGATGGTAAGACACCAGAACGCAATACAATATCCGATGATAGTAACGAGGCTCGGTACCAGACGCGTAAAACTATCTGATAATTTTAATGAGATCGTGGCGATAACTTCTACCACGATGGCGATAAATAGAAAGATTACAGCTTCTTTAGTCATACATCTCTTCGTTCCAATATTTTTCGGGTCGTGATGATATCTTAAGTAATACGGATGACAGAATAAAGACGCTTTTGAACCATTGCGTATCTTGCCATAAAAACGTGCTGGCATTCGTCGCCGTAATCCGTACCATACGCGACATACTTTTGCCTGCTGGCTGTTGACGGCAGGAGCGAACCCGGCATTTATCGCCAGCCAAATGGGGCATGAAACTGCGCAGATGGTGTATGAAATTTACGGTATGTGGATTGATGACATGAACGACGAACAAGTAGCGATGTTGAATGCGCGGTTATCGTAATTGCAAAGTTTGCCCCCAATTTGCCCCATTTAGTACCAGAGAACTGAAATAATGCAAGAAATTCAAAAGAATACAAAGAAAGAGCAATACAACCTCAACAAGTTGCAAAAGCGCCTGCGCCGTAACGTTGGCGAAGCGATTGCCGATTTTAATATGATTGAAGAAGGCGATCGCATTATGGTTTGCCTTTCTGGCGGCAAAGATAGCTATACGATGCTGGAAATTTTACGTAATTTGCAACAAAGCGCCCCGATCAATTTTTCACTGGTCGCCGTCAACCTCGATCAAAAGCAGCCAGGTTTCCCGGAACATATCCTGCCAGCCTACCTTGAGCAGCTGGGCGTAGAATATAAAATCGTCGAAGAAAACACCTACGGCATTGTGAAAGAGAAGATTCCGGAAGGAAAAACCACCTGCTCGCTGTGCTCGCGTTTGCGTCGGGGTATCCTGTATCGTACGGCGACTGAACTGGGCGCGACCAAAATCGCCCTGGGCCACCACCGCGACGATATTCTGCAAACCCTGTTTCTGAATATGTTCTATGGCGGAAAAATGAAAGGGATGCCGCCGAAGCTGATGAGCGATGACGGCAAACATATCGTGATTCGCCCGCTGGCTTACTGCCGCGAGAAAGATATTGTCCGTTTTGCTGAGGCCAAAGCCTTCCCTATCATTCCTTGTAATCTGTGCGGTTCGCAACCCAACCTGCAACGCCAGGTGATTGCCGACATGCTACGCGACTGGGATAAGCGCTATCCTGGACGGATCGAGACGATGTTTAGCGCCATGCAGAATGTCGTGCCGTCTCACCTTTGTGACACTAACCTGTTCGATTTCAAAGGAATCACTCACGGTTCCGAGGTCGTCGACGGCGGCGATTTAGCGTTCGATCGTGAAGAGATTCCCTTGCAGCCCGCTGGCTGGCAGCCGGAAGAAGATGACACCTCCTTAGAGGCGTTGCGGCTTGATGTTATCGAAGTGAAATAATCTGCAGGCGTCTCAGCACTCCGCTGAGACGCCATGCTATCGATCATTTTAATAGCCGTACCCGGCATGACTTGCCTTTGATCTTCCCGTTTTGCAACTGCTTCCAGGCTTTTTGCGCTACTGCTTGACGTACGGCGACGTAAACGTGCATTGGATGCACATTAATTTTGCCGATATCCGCCCCGTCTAATCCAATATCGCCGGTCAGCGCGCCTAAAATATCTCCCGGACGCATTTTCGCTTTTTTGCCGCCGTCAATACATAGGGTAGCCATCTCTGCGGCCAGAGGGAGCAACGACTGCCGGGCGGGCGCATTCAGCCAGTTCAGCTTGAGTTGCAGCATTTCTGAAAGAATATTCGCCCGCTGCGCCTCTTCCGGCGCGCAGAAACTGATCGCCAGGCCACTGCTTCCCGCGCGCGCCGTACGGCCAATACGATGGACATGCACCTCCGGGTCCCAGGCCAGTTCATAGTTAACCACCAGTTCGAGCGATTTAATGTCTAACCCTCGCGCGGCAACGTCGGTGGCAACCAGAATGCGCGCGCTGCCATTTGCAAAACGCACCAACGTCTGGTCGCGGTCGCGTTGTTCCAGATCGCCGTGGAGCGCCAACGCGCTTTGTCCTACCGCATTAAGCGCATCACAAACGGCCTGACAATCTTTTTTGGTATTGCAAAACACCACGCAGGACGCTGGCTGATGCTGGCTAAGCAACGTTTGTAGCAGCGAAATTTTTTCATGCGCAGACGTTTCGAAGAACTGTTGTTCGATAGCCGGTAGCGCATCTACCGTATCGATTTCAATACGTATTGGCTGCTGCTGTACACGACCGCTAATCGCCGCAATGGCCTCAGGCCAGGTTGCTGAAAACAATAACGTCTGGCGCGTCGCAGGCGCAAAGTGGATCACCTCATCAATGGCGTCACTGAATCCCATGTCCAGCATTCGGTCTGCTTCATCCATTACCAGAATGTGCAGCGCATCCAGCGATACGGTTTCTTTTTGTAAATGATCCAGCAGGCGCCCCGGCGTCGCGACAATGATATGCGGAGCGTGCTGAAGCGAGTCGCGCTGTGCGCCAAAGGGTTGCCCGCCACACAAGGTCAGAATTTTGGTATTTGGCAGAAAACGGGCCAGGCGACGTAACTCTCCGGCAACCTGATCCGCCAGCTCCCGCGTCGGACAAAGCACTAACGCCTGTGTCTGGAACAGAGTGACATCAATTCGATGCAAGAGCCCAAGACCAAACGCCGCCGTTTTGCCGCTACCGGTCCTGGCCTGCACACGCACATCATTTCCCGCCAGAATGACGGGTAATGCTGCGGCCTGAACAGGCGTCATCTCAAGATAGCCCAGCTCAGTAAGGTTATTGAGCTGGGCGGCGGGCAAAACATTCAGGGTTGAAAAAGCGGTCACAATTTACTCTCGCGGTAACGACTCATAGTCAGCAGGCGCGTATCCTCGCAGATCCGCGCGTTTGATGCGACATTTTAATCGGTTCTTCGTCCGGCGGCGGGTCGGGCATCGGCTGAGGACGGGGAAGCGGCTCAGGAATGGGAACAGGGTCAGTGGGAATCGGGTCCGACAAGGACGAGTGTAGATATAATAACGTCAAAAGACAGCTCATATTACCCTCCAGAATGTCATTCAGACTCTTAAAGGGTAGACGCAGATAGTCTACAGGCAAAAAAAAGCCGACTAATCTAAGTCGGCGTCGTACGAATCAATTGTGCTATGCAGTAATTCAAAAAAGGAAGTAAGACAATATGGAGCGCAACGCCCATCGCTTGACGTTGCATTCACCTGCGAGAGAGATATTGCCCCGAATAGGTAGATGGTTTATTGACTTCGCTCAAATTTCTCGGCGTTTTTTCACCCAAAACGGTCTGAAAAGCGCTTTTGTTACAACCATTTACTGCGATGCAACCATAAAGTAACACCACCGATCAGGACAACTAACAGAATACAAAACAGAGAAAAGCCGAACCGCCATCCGCCGCCAGGAATACCGCCCAGGTTAACGCCAAATAACCCCGTTAAGAAGGTGCTGGGCAGAAAAACCATCGCCATAAGCGACATGGTATAAGTTCTGCGCGCCAGAGACTCCTGCATCACCTGGGCAATTTCATCCGCCATGATGCCAGTACGCGCGATACAAGCGTCAATTTCATCCAACCCCCTTCCCAGCCTGTCGGCGATATCCTGCATTCTGCGCCGGTGATCGTCGCTCATCCACGGCAGCCGTTCACTCGCAAGCCGGGCATAGACGTCGCGCTGCGGCGCCATATAGCGACGCATAACAATTAGCTGTTTACGTAGCAATGCGAGGAAACCGCGCGGTGGGATTTGCTGGTCGAGAAGATTATCTTCCAGATCGATAATTTTATCGTGTAGCTCTTCAATAAATTCACTGGCGTGATCGGTTAACGCATCGCACACATCCACTAACCAGCCGCCGCAATCTACGGGCCCGGTGCCCTCCTGCAAATCACTGACCACATCGTCCAGCGCCAGAACCTTTCGCTGACGGGTAGACACAATGAATCGCTCGTCCATATATAAACGCATTGCCACTAATTGATCCGGGCGTTCGTCAGTACTGCCATTAATACAGCGCAGCGTAATGAGCGTCCCTTCCCCCATACGACTTACGCGCGGGCGCGAGCTTTCACCAGCCAGCGCATCACGCACGTTATTGGGGAGTAAAGGCGTTGAAGCCAACCAGCGGGCGCTGTCCGGGTGGGTATAATTAAGATGTAGCCAACAGGGATGCTGACTATCGATCACATCATTATCTTCGAGCGGTTTTACTCCACCACGACCATCCAGTAGCCATGCGAAAACGGCATCCGGCACGTTCACATCCGATCCCTTAATGGCTTCCACAGCGCCTCCACGTTACAACTCTGATGCCGTTAGTCTAGCTTTCGGGAAAGGTTAAGCAATCTCTCATTTTCTCATTGCGCAAAAAGAATGACGGGAACGTGCGAAAAAAGCGCCTTAGCAACAGGCGCTTACCAAACATGTATTATCAGGCCTGGCCGCGCCTGGTGATGGTCGAAAGAGGTGATACATGAGAGCGCGACAGCGCATGTTCACTGTAACCCGGCTGGCTTAAACGAAATTTGTCGGTTTTAGTCTGTAACTCGATCACCTGCGCCTTTAAAACATCCGAAGAAGCAGATAGCGCTTCAACCATTAAGACATTGCTATGGGTTGCGCTTTCCAGATCGCTCAACGCCAGTGTTATCTGGTTAATGCCTTTTTCCTGCTCCCGCGTGGTGGTGGAAATTTCACTCATCAGCACGTTTAATTGCCCGGAGCCGCCAACAATCTCCTGCATATTTTTTTCAGCCTCCTGCGCTATGGCGGCCCCCTGCCGCACATTGTCATGCGTAACGTCGATCAGCGCCTTGATATTTTTTGCCGCCTCAGCGCTACGATGCGCCAGATTACGCACTTCCCCGGCCACCACGGAGAAACCTTTTCCATGATCGCCCGCCCGCGCAGCCTCTACCGCCGCGTTAAGCGCCAGAATATTAGTCTGGAATGCGATACCGTCAATCAATGAAATAATCTCCGTCATCTGCGAGGCACAGTCGGTAATAGAACGCATATTTTCTGTAACCCGCACCATTAATTCACCGCCTTTACGGGCGCATTGGGTTGCACAATCCGCCTGTATGCTCGCCATTCGGGTATTATCCGCATTGTTTTTGGTACTCGCCGCCATTTCATCCATACTGGCGGCAGTTTGAATTAACGAGGCCGACTGCTGTTCCGTCTTTACGGATAGCGACATACTGCGCGCCGCCAGTTGTTCGGAAAGGGTCATTGCCGTTTGCGAAGAGGATCTGATTTCGCGTACCAGCGCGGAAATATTCTCCGACAGGCTATTAATTCCGGGGATGAGTCGCCCGGCGCAATTATTGCCAAATTCGGAGATATGAATAGACAAGTTTCCTGCTGCGACCTCTTCAATACTTTTCTTCACGGTATTAATCGGCACTACCAGATAGCAGGTCATATACCACCAAAGCAGTAATGTCGAGATCAGATAAATGATATTACACGTAATTAAAATAGGGAGATCGTGCAGAAAGGTTATTTGTAAAGTATCCACCAAAAGAAACGTACATACCATGAATAGAATAATGCATGTCCTGACGCTGATATTTCTTAACATTTTTGATGGCCTACAACCAGGATAGGAGACAGGTTTTATTTTTATAGCATTTCAGATAGCTATTGCCATTCGTTTCTTTGACATTCTCCATATTCAATACCAGACCATCGTCATTTCCCTTAGTGCAACAGATAAAATCACCTATATTCGCTATGCCAGGATATTCATCCATCCATATTGACAAGTGATGTACTTATCACCATTTTCTGCTTAATAGTTAAGTCGAAAGCCAGTATATTTTAATAGACGCTTAAATAAGCGAATGACTGTTTCTCCGTGTTATTACCGCGGACAGCGTTATCGCCCGTTCTCTTGCAGAATCCTGAGCATCAGGCATAAAATCGGGTTCGCGCGAGCTTGCGCTGGCGGTCCTGTCCGCCAGCGGCAACGATTTACCGACTACGCTTCGCATGGCGCTCCCAGTTATCCTGTTTAGCCTGCACCGTTTTACGTAACGCGACATAACATGCCCCGCCGCCGCCATGGTGCGGCAGCGCCGAACAATAAGCCTGTACATCTTCAAACTCTGTCAACCAGCGGGCCACATAGCTTCGGACGATATTGGCATGCGACTTCGCCTCTCGCCCTTTACCATGAATGATCAGGACATTACGCAACCCCTCTTTCTGCGCCTCCAGGATAAAACGAAACAGCATTTTTCGGCACGTTTCGACCGGCTGGCGTAACAAATTGAGGCTGGCCTGCTGAGGGTATTTCCCACTGCGTAACTTGTCGATGACACCCTGCTGCAATCCTTCCCGACGAAATTCCAGCGGTTCATTCAGCGGCAGAATATCCAGAAAGCCCGTCGTCAGGAAATTATCAAGCTGGAGCGTGTCGATACGCTGGGGCGTTTTAAGATTACGCGTTGGCTGCCAGTGTACATCAGTATGGCGTTTCAGCGGCTGGACATCCTCCATGGCGTCAAGAAACAGCGCTTTATCGTCAAGGTTCATGGTTCATCCTCCAGCGTTTTTGCGACTGCCGTTATCATAACCGTGCCCTGTTATACCGACAACGGTTTACAGTTATTTCCAATAACAGCGACAATGTCAGGCAATTAACCGCCTCGCCAGGCTCTCTTTTTCTCCGCCTACGATATTACTGTCGCTAAATGTGTTATCCCTGACTATCTTTTAAGGAGTATGGTTGCGGGTATTCCTGGCATGATATCTTGTCTCTTACGTTAGATTAAGACGATGTGAGAGAACGGATGCTGAGATTACTTGAAGAGAAGATAGCCACGCCATTAGGTCCGTTATGGGTGGTTTGCGATGAGCAGTTTCGACTGCGGGCCATTGAGTGGGAACAGTACCGCGATCGTATGGAGCAACTGCTAAATATCCACTACCGTCACGAAGGCTATGAACGCGTTTCTGCGACTAACCCCGGTGGACTCAGCGATAAGCTTGCAGATTATTTTGCAGGCAATCTCGCCGTAATTGATACCCTGGAAACCGCCACGGGGGGCACACCTTTTCAACGGGAAGTATGGCAGGCGTTGCGCGCTATCCCCTGCGGGCAGGTGATGCACTATGGTCAACTGGCGGCGCAACTGGGACGACCGGGCGCCGCACGCGCAGTCGGTGCTGCGAATGGCGCTAACCCCATCAGTATTGTTGTTCCCTGCCATCGCGTCATCGGGCGTAACGGCACTCTGACCGGATACGCCGGTGGCGTGCAGCGAAAAGAGTGGCTATTACGCCATGAAGGCTATCTTTTATTATGAAAATACAGGCAAAAAGTGCCTTATCGGTCACACTTTTATGTAAAGCAACAACAAATAAATTACGTGTTTTCAAATAGATAAAAGTATTCATCAAACTTATACTTGAATTATTCCTTCTCCGGGATAGCTCAGACTTACGCGCTCACCAAAAAGATGTTAAAATTGACAAATATCAATTACGGCTTGAGCAGACCTATGATCCCGGAAAAGCGAATTATACGGCGCATTCAGTCTGGCGGTTGTGCTATCCATTGCCAGGATTGCAGTATCAGCCAGCTTTGCATCCCGTTCACACTTAACGAGCATGAGCTTGATCAGCTTGATAATATCATCGAGCGCAAAAAGCCCATTCAGAAAGGGCAAACTCTGTTTAAAGCAGGTGATGAACTGAAATCGCTCTATGCTATCCGCTCCGGAACGATTAAGAGCTACACCATTACCGAGCAAGGCGATGAGCAGATTACTGGATTCCATTTAGCAGGCGACCTGGTGGGTTTTGACGCCATTGGCAGCGGTCATCATCCGAGCTTTGCACAGGCGCTGGAAACCTCAATGGTATGTGAAATCCCCTTTGAGACGCTGGATGACCTGTCCGGCAAAATGCCTAACCTGCGTCAGCAAATGATGCGTCTGATGAGCGGTGAAATTAAAGGCGATCAGGATATGATCCTGTTATTGTCGAAGAAAAACGCCGAAGAACGTCTGGCTGCGTTTATTTACAACCTGTCCCGCCGCTTTGCGCAGCGTGGTTTTTCACCGCGTGAATTCCGCCTGACGATGACCCGTGGCGATATCGGCAACTATCTGGGCTTAACGGTCGAAACCATTAGCCGTCTGCTGGGGCGTTTCCAGAAAAGCGGTATGCTGGCGGTGAAAGGTAAGTATATTACTATTGAAAACAGCGATGCGCTGGCGGCCCTCGCCGGTCATACCCGCAACGTCGCTTAAACGTCAGCTAAACCATTGATGTTATCTTCTGCCATATCGTTAAATTTTTCTCATTTATTGATCTGGCAGAAGCGCTTCCTCTGTTTCATTCACCATATTTGAGTTACTCTTTAGTTACAAACTGCGATGACAGTTGTAAGGAGACCCTGTATGGCTATGTATCAAAATATGCTGGTGGTCATCGATCCCAATCAGGACGACCAACCCGCATTACGGCGAGCAGTTTATTTGCATCAACGGATTGGCGGCAAAATTAAAGCTTTCCTGCCTATTTACGATTTCTCGTATGAGATGACCACCCTGCTTTCTCCTGACGAACGCACCGCAATGCGTCAGGGCGTAATAAGTCAACGCACAGCCTGGATACGTGAGCAGGCGAAATATTATCTTGAAGCCGGTGTCCCCATTGAAATTAAAGTGGTCTGGCACAATCGTCCCTTTGAGGCCATCATCCAGGAGGTTATCGCCGGCAGTCACGATCTGGTGTTGAAAATGGCGCATCAGCACGATCGACTGGAAGCGGTCATTTTTACCCCTACCGACTGGCATTTGCTGCGTAAATGCCCAAGCCCCGTGTGGATGGTCAAAGATCAGCCGTGGCCAGAAGGCGGCAAAGCCCTGGTCGCCGTGAACCTGGCAAGCGAAGAGCCCTATCATAATGCTCTCAACGAAAAGCTGGTAAAAGAGACCTTACAATTGGCGGAGCAGGTTAATCATACCGAAGTGCACCTGGTCGGCGCCTACCCCGTTACGCCAATCAATATCGCCATTGAGCTGCCGGAATTTGATCCCAGCGTGTATAACGACGCCATCAGAGGCCAGCATTTACTGGCGATGAAAGCGCTGCGCCAGAAATTCAGCATCGATGAAAAAGTTACGCATGTAGAAAAAGGCTTGCCTGAAGAAGTTATCCCGGATCTTGCTGAACATCTCCAGGCGGGGATCGTTGTGCTTGGCACCGTTGGACGTACCGGACTCTCGGCCGCGTTTCTGGGGAACACGGCCGAACAGGTCATTGACCATCTGCGCTGCGACCTGTTAGTCATTAAGCCTGATGAGTATCAAACACCGGTTGAACTGGACGACGAGGACGATTAATCCCTCTTCCGTCCTGCCGGATGGCGCTGCCATCCGGCCAATACCTCATTCCTGTTACTCATCTCCGCCGAGGAAATAGATCCCCAAAGGAATCGCCAGCAGAATAGTGAACACCAGACTGTAAACGAAAATCATTGCCGACTGAATGGCATACATAGAGCTTGTCCACTCGGACAGTGGAATATGATATTGCTCAATCACACCGCCGATAGTCGCGCGCGTTACCACCGATGCCGCAACGATAAACACTGCCAGCAGGCATAACAGAAATTTTTTCCCCTTCGCCGATTTCAGCTTTATCATGATCATAGTATTGTCCTTTACAGATGACTTTGTTACCTGATAGCAACAATACCATGACAATCACGCGATGTCTGCTCCATAAAACGTGACATTGTATTTACATAAAAAGTAAACCGCTGAGATTAAAGCTGATAGCACTATTTCTTCTTTTTACTTATCGATGATCTACGCGTTTATCCTGGGTAAAATACCTGTTAATCAGGTCATTCTGAGCTGTTATCGTAGGAAGGAGCGGAAAACAATAATGTTCACTGAATTTTTTCTCAAAAACGCATTTAATCTGGCGATACTTTTCAGTTGCGGTATGGCGTTGCTGGTCGTGAGATTTTGGCTCAGCCGTAACGTACAGTGGAAGAAAGGATTCACGTTCCATGCGGCACAGTTTTTTATTTACGCGATTATTATTGGAACCATCGGGAGCATCCTGAATAATGCTATTGAAGATTATAATTTGCGTTTTATCTCTTCCGGGGTCATTGATTTTATCTGCACCTCGCTCATTGCGCTTATTCTGACGATAAAACTTTTCCTGATTATTAACCAATTTGAAAAAGCACAGGTCAATAAAGGTAGAGATGTCACCAGTACCCGTATTCTGGCACGGGTCATAAAAATAACCATTATTGTCGCGATTGTCTTACTGTATGGCGAACATTTTGGCATGAGTCTGTCCGGTCTGCTGACCTTTGGCGGTATCGGCGGTATCGCTGTTGGTATGGCGGGCAAAGATGTCCTGAGCAATTTTTTCTCCGGTATTATGCTCTATTTCGATCGCCCCTTCAGTATCGGAGACTGGATTCGTTCTCCTGACAGAAATATCGAAGGTACGGTCGCCGAAATCGGCTGGCGAATTACGCGAATTAACACATTCGACCACCGCCCGTTGTACGTGCCTAATTCCGTCTTTTCATCCATTAGCGTTGAGAATCCGGGACGGATGACCAACCGTCGAATAAAAACGGTTATTGGATTACGTTACGAAGATGCCGACAAAATTGGCCTCATTGTTGACGCTATCAGAAACATGCTGCAGGCGCACAGAGATATCGATCAGAAACAGACGCTGTTGGTCTATTTTAATGAATTCGCCGACTCTTCGCTGAATATTATGGTGTATTGCTTTACCAAAACAACAGTATGGCAGGAATGGCTTGCCGTACAGCAGGATGTTTACCTGAAAATTATTGCGATTGTCCAGGAAAACGGCGCTGACTTCGCCTTCCCAAGCCAGACGCTCTATATCGATGACCCGGAGGCCGCGCCTGCGACAAAATAAAAGATAGCCGGTGCCCGATAACGCTTATCGGGCACCGAGGCTTCCCTGTCCGGATGACGGGTTGTTAGCGCCTTACGGTGATCAACGGCTCTTTTCATTCACCGTCATGGTAAATTCAAGCACCTCATTAGTGTCGTTAACGTAGGCATGAGGCATGTCGGTTCTGGCTACAGCGGAGCAGCCCTCCCGAATAATAAAGCGTCTACCATTGACTGTTAATGTCAGTGTTCCCTGATTAACAAACAGTAATTCACAGGTGTCTGCCGGATGCCCTGCCGATTCAAACTGTTCACCAGGATGCATTATCCATTGCCAGAGTTCCAGCATATCCGGCCCGCTGGTTCCCGCCATCAGTTTTGCGCTGCCGCCTTTCTCGCCGCGCCACAACACCGGAATAGCATCCCGGTCGATAAGATGGACCATCGGCTCGCTGGCGACGTTGACAACATCCGCCACGGACACTCCCATTGCCGCCGCGATCTTACATAACAGCGCAATGCTTGGATTGGCTTTACAGCCTTCAATTTCCACCAGCATTCCTTTACTGACGCCGGAACGCCGCGCAAGCTCATCCAGCGATATCTTTTTTTGGCTACGAAATTGTTTGATACGTTGGGAAACAGCTGCATTTATTGTGCTGACGTCGGCGCCCGCCGTGGTCGATAAGTTGACTTTTTTGGTCATTGGTCGATATCATAGAAGAAAATAGTCATTACAGGATTATGCGATGTCTTCTATGTTACCGTCAATCAGCCCGGAACTGGCCCGTATCGCTCCCGGCTTTCGTGCATTAAGTATTAATGTTATTGCCGCTCCGATTCGCGATGCGCAGGTCGGAGAAATCGCGCTAAAAGAGGCCTGTCAGGCCGTAATTAACGGCCAACCGGCGTGGGCACAGGCGCATATAGACGCCTGGAATGCAGTGTTTAAAGCATTCGGCGCAAAACCAAAGCGCACCCCCTGCTCGGCTGAAGCGCTACGAAAACGCGTGTTGAAGGATGGAACAATGGCGTCGCTGGACCCGGTCGTTGATCTTTATAACGCGGTGAGCCTGCGCTATGCCGTACCGGTAGGCGGCGAAAATAGCGCGGCTTATTGTGGATCGCCGCGGCTGGTTTTCGCAGACGGTAGTGAAACATTTGATACCCTGAAAGAAGGACAACCCGCCACCGAGTCGCCAGAACCGGGCGAAGTTATCTGGCGCGATGACAGAGGCGTCACCTGTCGGCGCTGGAACTGGCGTCAGGGAGTACGTACCCGACTAAGCGCTTCAGATAAAACGATGTGGTTTATCCTTGAAAGCTTGCCGGAAATGCCGGTTGATGAATTGTACGCGGCAGGAAACATGCTGACTGACGGCCTTGAAAAAATGATGCCAGGTTTACGTTTTGAATCCACGTTGATAGGTGTTTGATTGATATTGCGTAACAGGAGAAATACCATGTCGCTGTTTCTGACAAGTTTTATTTTCGAAAAAAAAGAGTACGACGAAGAGTTTTATCAACTGGATGGCTGGATTGAGCGCTATACGCAGTCTATTGATGGCTATATTGGGATGGAAAGCTATACCGATGCCGCCAGCGGAAGAATGGTTAATAATTATTACTGGCAGACCCGCGAATCAATGGAGCTATTGATAAATAATTTACAGCACCAGCAGGCCAAATCACAAAGTCATAAGTGGCTTTCCGGTTACCAGACGATTATTGCAGAAATTCAGGGGTGCCATAACGTTAACCTGCCCCATCCGCTGGCATCATTTTCAGTTCCTTATGCGTGATGCAATAGCATATGTATTAAATGTGGGGGCACACAAGAGAATGCCTGCGCCCCTGCATTGCCGGTTATTCGGTTCTCTGTGCAGGGACGGTGCTGATATAAGTGATTAGTAAACAGGAAGATGAGTGATATCTCGTGGTACAATAACACGCGTAACCACATTATTTTCATCGCACTCTATCAACGCTCTGGCAAAAATACTGAGCTCATTAATTTTCAGCCCGGAATTATCCAAAAACTGGCGGCAAGCGTAGTCAGAAACAAAGGTTATGCCGGGATGAATATCATGTTCCCGAATAAAACGGGCCTGAGCAAATGGCGTATCCATACTCAGCACATATACCGCCCGGTTTGAGTGGCTACCCGCTGATTTAAGGCGGTCACTATAGTCTTTTACCTGCCATTCACAAACCGGCGTATCCAGTGACGGGACGACAATAATCCGCTTTTTTATCCCCGGGATACAGTAACCCGGTAATAAATTATGGCTCACCAGCCCCTTTGTGCAGGGTAATGGTTCGCCTTCAGCCAGTATACCGGGTTTGAGGGTCAGCTGCGTTTTGCCAAAGGTGACAGCGTGTTCCTGACCCAATGAAATATAATCTTGTGTTGTTGCTGGTGTCATAAAAACTTCTCCTTTTAACGTTTGTATTCTTTTAGCCATAATAATTATTTAGCAATCCGCTAAAAAACCAGGTGAACATCCATAATAAGATGATGGTGATAAAAAGAATTATATTAGTCATAATAATTAATATAGTTTTATAGTCTTCCTCTGATGGAAATTTCTTTCGTGAAACTCATTGCATATTTAAAAGATATGTCAATACGTTCATTACTATGCCCACGATAGGTTATAACTTGTGTATATTTACCTGGAACATTTTCTTTCTTAAGAGGGCCATAATCCCATAAGCCTTTTAAATTTTCACGCGCTACAGTCTTATTAATGTGAACTTCATTTACAGGATTCCCGTCGATATCCTTAACAATAGTTGTGATGGTGGCACTTTCACCCGGCGATAATACAGACTTATCTATACTCATAACTGTTAAATCTGGGCTTGGCGTATTAGATATAGTTTCTGTTTCAATATACTGGAACTCAGATACCGATGGCACAGGCGTGTACCCTGACGCTGAAGCCATATCCGTTTCATTATAAATTTCTAGTTTAATCTTTGAACCCCGATGTTCCTTTTGGATATTAAATTTATGCTCACATGGCTTTTCACGTTTAAGTATATGCTGAGAGTTATCTTTATTGATCTGATAATACGTACATACTGTAGTAAAAGTTTCCGCAGACTGATAGTTATTATCCGGATCTCTGATGCCTACATTTCTGGCATTCCTCGCAATAGTCATTCCCGGAAAAGGTGTATACTTTTCAATAGAAAAGCCAAGTCCATTAAACTGCAATTCGTAGGTATCACGAGGTGTTCCAGGCCTGTGCCCAACGCTCGGTGCCGTAGGTGGAGAAAACATCCCGACGGTTGCCGCGGACGTTGTCGACGAATCCGCCAAGACGCTTATCGGCGCAGCCGCCAGAAGCAGGCTATAGATAATAAGATTATGTTTCGACATACGCACTGTTGATCCTTTTTAAAACATTAATTCGCATCAGATGCTGCGGTAGAACTCTTGGCATTTTCTTTATCAGAAATAATTCTGACGCGGATATATTTATTCTGAAGCGATTCCCCGTTAAGGCTATAAGGGATAAGCCAGGTGGCCTTTGTCGCCCCCGGTACGGATTTCCAGGATTTCATTTCATCCGAGATTTCCCACTGATAATTAAACGCATCAGTACAGTCCGTGTTATTTACACAAAGCGTTCTGGCTCGCATTTCCGTTCCGACGACTGGCGCGGTAACGCTTCCGTTGGCCTCTTCAGTACCCGGCGTAAAAAGCACCTCCACAGAAGTGACCTTCTGAGCAATGCTGTCTGACTGCGCTTGCAGCAGTACGGTCCCCTTCACCGGATGTTTATCGTCTGGTCCGCTTGCTTCAATATGTAATTTGAGCGGGCGAGCATCATCGCCGATATGGGTCACCAGAACCCGTTCAACCCAATGGCCGTCACGCTCTGTGCCACCGAGCGCTTTAAATGCCAGACCCGGCATATCTGATTGATACTTAATATGACGTGGTTTGAGCGACGCCCACTCCTCTTCAGAGCGCTCGCGCACGTAGTGCCACTCAATAACCTTCCCCTCTTCGCCGGCAGGAAGCGGCGTACTGATAACAAAGTTGCCGTCCTCAACCTGAACATCGTCATTGATAACATTTATCCATGAACGGAAACTGGTCTCATCCTGTGTCACCCTTACCGGGATACGCTCGGAGGTCACGCGAGTACCCCGGCTGTCAGTCACCGTTAAATAAAGGCTATACTCCTGACCGTCGGTCACCGTCAGCGGAAGTTGTGGAAGGATAAGGCCGCTGCCCAAACTCCCCTGAAGCTGGAGTCCGGCGAGAAGTTCCGCATCACCCGACCACTCAACCTTCTCAATCGGGTAACGGCTATCTACCGTCGCCATTAATGTCACCAGCGTCCCGGACAGGCCTGAAACCGGCATTGCCGTAATGCGGATTTTACTGGCCTGCTCCCGATACGCCATGACGATATCGTAATTACGATCGACAAAGGCACGCCGATTAGTCGTATTTGACGGCGCACCAACGTTGCGGTAATCAAGCTGTTCATGTAACGGCGTACCGAAGGAATAGTTGACTCTCAGACCGCCCTCTGCCTGCGAGCCGCCGTTACCGGCGTCCCGATATCCTGCTCTGACCTCAAGCAAGGGGACAGGATTCCAGACCAGATCCGCACCTGCGGCGCGGGGATTCCGGCTTAATGTACCGTTACCCAATAGATCAACTTTATCCCCGTAATACTGTTCATATGTGAGCTCGCCACTGAACCAGGGAAAATCGGGAAGCGTGCCTTTTGTTCGCAGATCAAAGCCATATGCCGGACGCTCATCATGTAATTCATGCGCTGCTGACGTTTTCCAGCCGGTGAGAGGGAAATAATAGTTGCCGGAAAAGGCCAGACTGTCTTTATAAACTTCCCCGCCAATGCCGCCACGTAAGTGGGAATAACGGATGTCGGCATCCAGAAACGTATTGACGCCGAGCAGCCATCCATTGACCTCCTGGCGGTAACCCATACCAACGTTAACATAGGTGCGGCCATCGAAACTGCTGTTGTCGTGGTCGCGAAAGCCAAGCTGACCAAAGAGTAAAGACGATGTTGTTTCCTGGACGGGAATAAACATATCGAACTCTGATGAGCGATATTTCGCGCCATCTTCAAGATTGACGCCACCACGGAAAATAATCTCCGGAAAAGCGCTCTTTATCCCCTCGTTCACCAGATGATTAGCGGCCTGCCCTGGTAACGCCTTTATTTTTCCTTTGGCATAATCCTCCAGCGTCCCCTCCTGCAGATGCGGAGAAATAGACGATGCCGTCCCCGCAATCCACGACTGAATTTCATTATCGCTATCAGCAATGACCGGCAGTGGAATCTGACTGGTAACAATGGCCCAGGTTATATATTTAGTAATGGGTTTTTTAGAAAAAACCACTTTATTGTCTCCTGCTATATCCCCCTGCCTGGCAGAGGGAGTATTTAAATAAGATGTTTATTTGGCGATAACCATCAGCGACGGATAGCGCGTTTATTCTCCGGCGTGGCTTTCGTCGTTTTAGGCGTAACGTGGACACGGAACAGTTTATTCTGCTCAGTTCCCTTAATAATATATTTATGCTTTTCAGCGTTGGTATTATTCAGATCGGTGAACTTATCTGGTGTCCCGGCATCCGCCATCTGCCAGGTAAAGTTATAATTACTGACCTCACACTCAGCCGCCGCTGTGGCGGCACATTCCAGTACCGCTTCAAGGGTGCCGCCTACCACTGGAGTGTTGGCGTCATTGGTACCGTTGAGTTCATCAGTCGGTTTACCACTTTCATTCACCACATTGATAGTGACAGAACGTAGCTTATTAGAAATTGTACCGTCTGCGGCGGAGTCGCCGCTCACCCCAGAAGATGCAGCAGTTAATAAGACAGTGGCAGGCAAGAATGCACTATCCGGCGTCCCCGTTGCCGTCTTAATCCGGTAAACGATTTTAATTTTTTTACCGCCTGCATCAGCAGGAATGGTAAAAGCCGTCCCGGTTGCCGCCGGGGTTCCAGAAGGATCGGCGGCCTCATTATCCACCAGATACCATTTAATATCGTCGGCATTATTCATTTTATCCAGCGATAAGGGATCCCCATCCTCATCCTCAATAAAAACATCCGCTATCTGGAGGGTTGAACCGGTCGTCAGTTCCCCAGACACTTCTATCTTTTTTGCATTAGTAGTTGCCACAGGACGGTGACCAACAGAAGCAGGCGTAGCAGAAGAAGCCATATCATTGGCTCTGATATTCGCCACCGCCTCTACTGAGACCACGGATGCACAAATCGCTAAAGCTAATAAAGATTTTTTGAAGTACAAAACAATTCATCCCTTTTATTAAATCATTAGAAATAATTATGAGATTTATAATCTCACGGGCTAAAAATTCAGGATTATTCAATCATTTTAACCGCCTGTGAAATTATGCCCTTCGCCATGCCAATTACTTAGCTTTACTGGCAAAAGCCGATCTCCAAGTGTAAAGTTTATTCAGAAACGTCAAGCAATTTAAATCTTTCTTGTTTTGCCAGAAAAGCTAACAACCCCCCACTGGTTTAATAACACAGTATGTCAAACACCTTAAATGTTTATATTTTCGGCTTCAATAAAGAGGAATGATGATGAAAAGAGCCATAATAGTCTCAGTATTAGAGCAAATAGAAAAAAATCTTGAAGAGAGGATTGATATTGAAAAGTTGGTTGTTATAACAGGTTATTCGCGAAGGAGTTTGCAGGATTTTTTTAAAGAAAAGTGTGGCGTCTCTATCGGGAAATATATCAGACAACGCAAGTTGAGCAGAAGCGCCACTCTGCTAAAGCTGACCTCTCAGTCGGTCACAGATATCGCGTTCAGAATGGGGTTTGATTCAGTGCAGTCCTATAGTCGAGAGTTCAAAAAAACATTTGGCGTCAATCCCAATAACTATCGCAAGGCTGATTTCTGGGATCTCAGAAACCTACGGCCTCCCTACTGGCTTGACTGTGATGAGCATTATCAGTTCGAAATTTGTCAGCTTACGTCAAAAGAAATTTTCGGATTTCAAACATCTCATCAGATCGCAACAAATGACCTTCCTAAAAAAGCGTCGCCTATAAAATGGAAAATCATTCATGAGACGCTCAGAACGTGGGGCGAAAATGTGTATTGTCTCTCGTCTTTTAAGCCGGATAATACCAAAGACCAGGTCATCGCCGTAAGCAGTTTTTTTGGTATGGAACATAATTCCGTCGATGGAGGAAAAATACCCATGTCGAGGGTAATAAAATGTGGTAAATATGCAAAATTCCATTTCGTTGGTCATAAGGAACAATATCAACAATTTTCCAATACAATATATATGTGTATATTGCCAAAACTGAATCTTATCAGGAGAGAAGGAGAAGATATTGAATACTTCCATTTGGCATCCGTCCAAAAGCAACAGAATAATGAATCCATTGTCGATCTTTATTATTACATCCCTGTACTGTAATGACTTCGTACCATCCACGCATTTCATCTGAAAAGTCTTCTCTTTTCAGAACGGTAATAAAACTCTCAGTATTGATTCTGGTAAAATAAGTGACTATTAATATAATTAACGTTTTGAAAGAATTGAAAAAAATAAATTGCGTGCACGCGACACCGGAGACAGATTACTGACAGTACTGTACGGTGTAGTGATCAGGTAATATTGGCTACAGTTTATGGTAAAAGCAAAGTCCATACTTTAACTATTAATGGGAGTATGCTGGCCGGGCGGCTTGCGGGGCCTTCATGCTCCCACATTTACAATGTTGGTATGATTACATTCTCTCTATATTTTACTGTGCTAACCTTTTATCTCGTTGAGATAACGTTTAATTAAAATGCTCTCTTTTTGATGTACATTATAAGAGGAGACATTATTCATATTTTCGAAATCAGGGCAGACGATATGTATACAACCATCAGAAACACAACGCTAGCAATGGTAGCGTGTTTTTCGTATATCGCACATGCCAGTACCCACCCTCCTCTTATTATCACCAGGGGAGCCGGAGGAGACGCCTCCGGAGCCGCAGTCATTCATGATAATTGGCGGCATGGCACTCCTGACCTGGTCAATCTTACCGATATCCCCATAGATAAAATCAGACCAGAAAAATACCGTTGCGTACTGATTATTGGGCAAGGAGCTATAAAAGAGATGCTTCTTGCGAACAATGCCTCAGCAATACTTTCCGGAAAAACGGTTGGTCTTTATACTCATCTGATCGATCAAAACACGCTCAGATTACTTCGGCAATTGCAGAACAAAGTGAGATTCAATCTCTTTTTTACCCGCTCGCAGATAACTCTACTAAAACTAAGGAACATTTCAGAATATAATTTTTTGAGTTCTAAAGTAAATAATGTCTGGGGACAAGACTCACTAGCAATTGAAACAGTGGCACCTGACAGGGGTAATATACCGGAAAAAGCGCTTCCCCTCAAAACAACGGATTATGTGATCTGGCTGGGTGGAAACTATACTACCTCTTCTGGTACGCAGCGTATCTTCACAAACGATCAGATTGTTGTAGCCCTGAAACCACTACATAATGTTATTTCACCAAATGCATCGATTGCTATTATGCTTTCACCACGTTTTTTTGATAATAGCATGAGTAAAGAAGCAAAAGTTAAACGACTGAAGGCAGTGCTTAACACCTTTTCGCGAAACAGGGTCACATTTTATATGAGTAAGGAGATGCTTGCTAATCTGAAAGAATTTGATTTGCCAGTTCAACTATCCCCTTCTTACGCAGAGCTGATGCGAATGCCCTGGGCCAGCGCTACCCGGCATTTTGCCTCTGTGGATCAATATAACCTGTTTGCTGATCTCATACCTAAAGTTACGCCGTTTCTTCTTGAACCGAATGATGCCGATCAAGCTCTCTATGCGACGGATTATCTTAATACCCGGCGTGTAAGTCTGACCCAAAATATTCTTAACCACGGTTGTGACTAAATAAAACGCGCAGAATCCGGGATAGTTAGCAATCCAAAACAGACCGTTAGCCATGAGTACTGTTTATCTTCACTATACAGGGAACAACCAAATAACTGACAACACAAATCAAGCCGAGACCCGGAATTCGGCTATACAGGCGCTCTATTCAATTCAGGCCCAGAAACCGTCCGGTACCCATACTGGACACGGCCTCCCAACTGCTTTAGCGCATTACCAGTCCAGCTTCGATGCGCCTTCTGTCGTCTGCACTATTTCACTGGTTTTAATAACGCGATGATAACCATAAACATCAGCGTATTTCGTCATTCCGGTTGCGGTGTCAACCTCCGGCTTACCCTGCGTTTCAATAATCTCTCCCGTCCGGGTCGTCATGGTATAGGTCGTTGTACATCCGGCTAGCATCAACACTGATAAGCTAAGTACCGTAATAAGACTACACTTTTGCATTTCTTGTTTCCCTGACACCTCTATTTTTGATGTACTTTACCGAATACCGCAACGGCAAGATGGATGATTAGGGCTATTGCTCCCTGTTTGTCCGTATCTGACTGGCTCAGGTTTTTTGATGCGCTGCGTTAATCCGGCAGTAATCGCTCCAGCACATCCCCAGCCAGAAGCACGCTCTCCTGAAGACGCTCCAGGCTATACCCCGCTCGCGCCTTGGCGGAAAGCCCCGCCATTAGCGTCCCCATAAAGTCCGTCGTCCGGTCAGCCTCTTGCGGATACCGCATGGCGACATAAGTGCGAATCAGGTTTTCAGCAGCGATGTAAAACTCGCAGGCGGCCTCTCGTGCCGGTTTATCGTTACAATGAGCGCCCTCCAGAACCAGACATCCAGTGGCATCAGGATCGGCAGCGTAACGTCTTGCCGCTTCCATCAGCACATCGATAAGGCACTTCGCGGTCGGGCGATCGTGACGCAGAAGCGCCCCGAGCGGAATCGCGTCGGTCATCCTGTAACGTTTTAATACGCGAGTATACAGCCCCAGCTTGCTGCCAAACGCCGCATAGAAACTGGGAGGATTGATCCCGAACGCTTTTGTCAGATCCGCTACGCTCACCGCGTCGTATCCGCGCGAATGAAATAAGTGTTGAGCGGTTTCAATGGCTTGCTCCGGATCGAACTGGCGAGGGCGACCCGGCGTTCGGCTATGTTTTGTAGTCATCACTACATAACTCCTTGACGGCATGATTTCATTACGCATATTGTAGTGGCTACTACAATATCATAAAGGACATCCTGATGACGCTATTTCGCAACAAATCTGTACTGGTTTTAGGGGGAAGTCGTGGTATCGGCGCGGCTATTGTACGACGCTTTAGCGCTGACGGCGCATCGGTCGTTTTCAGCTACGCCGGATCGCGCGAAGCCGCCGAAAAACTGGCAGCGGAAACCGGAAGCATCGCCATCCAGACGGATAGCGCCGATCGGGATGCCGTCATCAGCCTCGTGCGTGAGTACGGACCGCTGGATATTCTGGTCGTCAATGCGGGCGTGGCTCTCTTCGGCGATGCGCTGGAACAAGATAGCGATGCGATAGATCGTTTGTTCCGCATTAATATCCATGCGCCTTACCATGCGTCAGTCGAAGCAGCCCGCCACATGCCGGAAGGTGGACGCATTATTATTATCGGTTCCGTGAATGGCGATCGGATGCCCGTACCGGGAATGGCCGCGTACGCCGCCAGTAAATCAGCCCTACAAGGGCTGGCGCGCGGCTTAGCCCGTGATTTTGGCCCCCGCGGGATTACAATAAATGTAGTGCAGCCAGGCCCCATTGATACCGACATCAATCCGGAAAATGGCCCAATGAAAGAGCTGATGCACAGTTTCATGGCGATCAAACGACACGGAAGACCTGAAGAAGTGGCTGGAATGGTGGCATGGCTTGCCGGCCCGGAAGCCTCTTTCGTCACCGGTGCGATGCACACCATCGATGGTGCCTTCGGCGCCTGACGGCCAGGCGAATATCACACGGTTGCCGTCTACGCTCCGGCAACCGTGTTAGAAGCTGTTCATGTGAGAAAACATCCGCAAGCGCCGGGATCAATCGTGGATTTTAACGCCAAGACAACCGCGAACAAATTCAGGATTAAAATGCTTCACCGCTTCGCCAACGTAGCCTAAATCAAGGGCGTTGATTTGAGCCATTTCGTTATCCGTTAGTGAGAAATCCCAGATAGCAAAGTTCTCTTCAATGCGTTCCTGTCGAGTGGATTTAGGAATAACCGTGACGCCACGCTGCACGTTCCAACGCAGGACAACCTGCGCGATGGTTTTTTGATGGGCATCGGCAATCCTTTGAAGCATTTCATTTTCATACGGTTTATGTCTCCCGCCGCCTAACGGCGCCCACGCTTCAGGCTGGACGTTATAATGCTTCATGGTTTCCAGCGCGGCGGGTTGTGCAAAGTATGGATGCAATTCGACCTGGTTTACCATTGGCGTAATTCTGACGGTTTCACAGAAGTTGGCTAACACATGCGCATAGAAGTTGGACACGCCAATGGCTTTTAGTTTACCAGCTTCATAAGCGTCTTCCAGCGCGCGCCACGCGCTAAAATAATCGCCCATTGCCTGATGCAATAAATAGAGATCAAAATAATCTAACCCGGATTTTTTCAGCGATGCTTCAATACCTGCTTTGGCCAGATCGTAGTTAGCCATATCTTGCACCCACAGTTTAGAAGTAATAAATAACTCCTCACGGGTACACAGACCTGTCGCGATGGCTTCACGAACAGCGTCACCAACGGCATCTTCATTGCCGTATACCGCAGCGGTATCGATAAGGCGATAACCGCTGCGAATAGCGCTTAACACTGACTGCTGACATTCTTCTTTGTCGGTTACCTTAAAAACGCCAAAACCAACCATAGGCATTTTAAGGTTGTTACTTAATATTGAATATTCCACGCTAAAGCACCCTTTCGTCGTAAAGACGCCATGATAAGAACAAAATACAGGTACAATGAGTATTGTTAAATCCAATTATATTTATACAAAAAGTTCATTAATAACAGTTGTACAGATTTTTTATTGCATCCAAACGTTCAGTGCTTGCTATATCCTCGCCGTGTAGCACCTGTTTGATAATGACTTTTTCTTATGCGTCAAAACCAGTACCGTCATTTTGACCGTCTGTGAAAAAGTTTTCTGAACAGGCAATGCGATATCCGGAATAATATTTTTTAGCGAAGAGGCTCCGACTGGCTCAGCGCCGTTTTGCACCAGTCATAAAAAGCGCGTACCGCAGGCGGCAAAAACCTGTTTTGCGGATAGACCAGCGCAAGCGGCAAATCATAAGAATGGTTGTCCATGCAGGTCACCAGCGCCCCGCTGTGCAGATACGGCGCAACCAGATAGCTGGCGACGCGAATTAACCCCAGCCCCTGTATTCCGGCCTGAATATAAGCGTCCGTATCATCGACAACCAGCGTCTCCTGCACCCGCATCGCGTAATCCTCCCCCTCACGCGTAAAAAACCAGTCGGTGGTACGCCCGGTGCGGTGGTTCAGGTAGCCGACCGCATGGTGTTTTTGCAGATCATCTAAATTTTCAGGGCTACCGTAACGCTCAATGTAAGTGGGCGATGCTGCTATCACCCAGTTAAAACTGGCGAGCGGACGGGCAACCAGCGTGGTGGAATCATCGATCCTGCCGGCCCGAATCACGCAGTCATACCCTTGCAGGATAATATCCTCCACGCTATCGCTGGAACAAAGTATCAGCTCCAGCTCCGGATATTGGCGCAAAAAGGCCGGGAGCGTGGGAATAATGCAATGTCGGGCGAGAGATTGCGGCATCCCCACTTTAAAACGCCCTTTGGGTTGTGCCGCCCGGCCGGGAAATGACGACTCCATGGCCGCGATATCTGCCAGTACTCTTTTGCACTCTTCGTAGTAACGCCGCCCCTCTGCGGTCACACTAAGTTTGCGAGTTGTACGTTGCAAAAGTTGAATCTTAAGCCAGGATTCCAGTTCTTTAACCACCCGCGATACCGTTGAGCGCGGCACGCCCAGCACTTCGGCGGCTCTGATAAAACTATGGGTATCCACCACGCAAACATAGACCTGCATCGCTTCCAGCTTGTCCATTTTCCCCCCGCCAATTATCCCATTTATCAGAACAGTCTAACCCGTCTTCGGCGTCTTATCGAACGCAGATCCCTGACGTAATCTCTATCTACAGGTGAATCAACACAGAGAGGTGCAAATGAAACAATCCAATAATCAGGTGGGTGAAAAAGTATTGGTGCTGGGCGCGGGACAACTGGGGGCGTCAGTGCTGGCGTCGTTGGTTCCGGCGGTCACACAGCGTAATGGTTCCGTTTGCATTATTGTGTCAGGGCGATCCAGGGATAAACAGAGCAAACGACGTTCCAGCATTCATCAACAACTGGCGGATGCCGGTGCGCGGTTTATCCCGGTCGACATCGCAGACAGTTCGGTTGCAGCGTTAAAAGATCAATTCCACGGTTTTGATACGATCATCAATTGTATGGGGTTTGTCGCCGGTGCGGGTACCCAGATAAAAATCACCCGCGCGGTACTGGAGGCGGGCGTTAAGCGCTATTTCCCCTGGCAGTTTGGCGTGAATTACGATGTGGTCGGCAAAGGCAGCGGCCAGCCGGTGTGGGACGAACAGTATGACGTCAGGACGCTTTTGCGCGAGCAAAACGTCACAGAGTGGGTGATTGTTTCAACCGGTTTATTTACCTCTTTTCTCTTCGAACCGGCCTTTGGTGTGGTCAACTTAGCCCAAAAAACCATCAATGCCCTCGGCGGATGGGAAATGCAGGTCACTGTCACGTCGCCTGCGGATATTGGTCGCCTGACCACTGAAATTTATCTGCATCAGCCGCGTATCACTAACGAAGTCGTCTTTGTCGCGGGGGAAACGACCTCTTATGCAAAACTGGCGGAAACGGTCGAACGCGTGACGCAGCAAACCTTTACCCGAGGCGTATTGACGCAACCTGACTTACAGGAGCAGCTCCGTTTACATCCGCATGACCCAATGCTGCGCTATCGCGTCGCCTTCGCGCGTGGTGACGGTATGTGGTGGCCGATGAGTGACACCTGGAATGCACAACATCATCTGCCGACACAGGATATTGCCGCCTGGCTGAAAACACACCAATGAGAACGGCGGCATCAGGCGCTCGCTTAATCCCCATGCCTTCTGCCAGCATCAGGCGGCGGGCATGGCTACCTTGCGTTAACAAGAAACCAGTACGCATCAGTGCTTCACGATATACATTGTGCGACTATAGGCCACATCTTCCGGGTTAGTAATGGGATATCCCTTTACCCACGGTTTAATTAACCGGCCATTGGTATACTGATAAATAGGCGCTATAGGCGCTTGTTCCGTTAAAATTTTCTCCGCTGCATTGTAATCCGCGTTACGTGCTTCGGCGGTATTTTCCATCGTCGCTTGCGTCAGGATTTTGTCATAAGTCGGATTAGTAAAGCGTGAAATATTCCCCGTATGCGTGGACGTTAATAAGGATAAGAAAGTCGACGGTTCGTTGTAATCACCCACCCAGGAGGCGCGAATAACATCAAAATTACCGGTATTACGGCTGTCGATATACGTTTTCCACTCCTGGTTTTGCAATTTCACATCCACCCCCAGATTTTTCTTCCACATTGACGCCACCGCAATCGCGATTTTCTGATGGTTTTCTGAGGTATTGTAAAGCAGAGTTAATTTAAGCGGCTTCTGCGATCCGTAGCCTGCTGCACGCAGCAATGTTTTCGCCTGGGCGTTAAGTTCTTCCTGACTCATTTGTTCAAACGGTGAAGGATCGGGCTTAAATCCTGCCGTGACATCCGGTGTAAAATGCCAGGCCGGTTTTTCACCGGTACCTAAGACTTTTTCCGCCATCAAACGGCGATCAATGGTCATACTTAGCGCCAGACGAACGCGGGAATCCGCCGTCGGCCCTTTCTGCGTATTAAACGCATAATAATAAGTCCCTAATTGCGGCGGCGTATAAACTTGCCCTGGAATATCCTTCAATAATTTCTGGTACATATTTTTAGGGAAAGATTCGGTGATATCAATATCACCGGCAAGATAACGTTTCGTCGCAGCCGACTCCTGGTTAATGGGTAAAAATGTCACTTTTTGCAGTACCGTTTTCGCGTTATCCCAGTAATGCGTATTAGGCACGACCACCAGTTTTTCATTTACCACGCGCTCTTTAAGCACATACGCGCCATTGCCAATCAGTTTTCCCGGCTTCATCCAGTCTTTGCCGCTTTCGACATTCGCTTTTTGGACCGGATAAAAGGCAAAACTGGCGGTCAGACTGGCAAACCAGGGCAACGGCTTGTCAAGCTGAACACGCAAAGTGTGCGCGTCCACGGCACTGACGCCAAGCTGATCCGGCGTGACTTTACCGTCGATAATGGCTTGCGCATTAGTGATGCCAGCCAGAGCGGCAAACCAAGCGAAGGGGGAAAGCGTTTTGGGATCAACAAGGCGTTGCCAGCTATAGACAAAATCCTGGGCGGTCACCGGCGTTCCATCGGCCCATTGCGCATTATCCCGCAACGTAAACGTCCAGATACGATTATCATTGCTCTTCCACTGGCTGGCGACACCAGGGATAATTTCACCCTTTTCGTTCTGGTTAACCAGCCCTTCAAACAGATCGCGGATCACCTGAATTTCAGGCAGCCCAACGGCTTTCGCTGGATCTAACGAAGCGGGCTCATCTTTGATATGACGCACCAGTTCTTGTTTTTCTGCCAGTACCGTTCCGCCGGGAACATCCGCAGCATATGCCAGGGAAAAGCTGCTAACCAACAGCGCACAACAGGTTACTGAAACAGAATGCCTCATAGAAGTTCCTCAAAGATGAGTTAAATGACAACGTAATTATTTGTTTCAGCAGAAAGAAATGCAATTATCTTCCGCCAGAAAGTTGATATCGCGCCATACAAGATGGTAAATAGAAACCATTTGATAATCGGCGGGTTTTACACAACACTACGATGATTACCCTACTGGTCTCAGCTTCGGGAAACGCGTATGACTGTCACCCGCCCCCGTGCCGAGCGCGGCGCATTTCCGCCAGGCACTGAACATTATGGACGTTCGCTACTAGGCGCGCCGCTAATCTGGTTTCCGGCGCCTGCCGCCAATCGCGAAAGCGGTCTGATACTGGCTGGCACCCACGGGGATGAAACCTCATCCGTGGTGACGCTCTCCTGTGCGTTACGCACCTTAAATCCGTCCCTTCGCCGTCATCATGTCGTACTTGCCGTTAATCCTGATGGCTGTCAACTGGGGTTAAGGGCAAATGCGAATGGCATTGATCTAAACCGTAACTTTCCCGCCGCCAACTGGAAAGCGGGTGAGACAGTTTATCGCTGGAATAGCCGCGCGCAAGAGCGTGATGTCGTGCTGCTAACCGGCGACCATCCCGGCTCAGAACCGGAAACCCAGGCGCTTTGCCAGTTAATTCATCGACTCCAACCCGCCTGGGTCGTCTCTTTTCACGATCCGCTAGCCTGCATTGAAGATCCACGTCGCAGCGAGCTAGGCGAGTGGCTGGCCGATGCGTTTGCGTTGCCGCTGGTGACCAGCGTAGGTTACGAAACGCCCGGTTCGTTTGGCAGCTGGTGCGCCGACCTCAACCTGCACTGCATTACCGCCGAGTTTCCCCCTGTTTCCGCCGATGAAGCCAGCGAAAAATACTTGCTGGCGATGTCGAATCTGCTCCGCTGGCATCCTAAAGATGGAGTTGACCCGTCGTAAAGCGTAGCGCGGGCTCAACATCAACCGCCAGCCATGTTGGGCCATCAAGATCGGCGAAGCTCACCTGCGGCATAAGCGGCAGCGCGGCGCTAATCGCTCTTGATGTACAGAGCATACAGCCCAGCATCAGGCCGAATCCTTGCTCCCGCGCCTCCGTTGCCAGCGCCAGCGCCTCGGTCAGACCGCCGGTTTTATCCAGCTTAATGTTGATCATATCGTAGCGCCCCGTCAGGGCTTTCAGACTACTGCGAGTATGGCAGCTCTCATCTGCACAGATGGGCAACGGATGAATAAAATTTTCCAGGGCGGCGTCATCCTGCGCGGGCAGCGGTTGCTCCAGCATCGCGACATTCAGATCCGCCAGTAACTGGCAACGCGCCGCCAGCCCCTCCGGACGCCACGATTCATTGGCGTCCACAATGAGCGTCGCCTCCGGCACCGCCGAGCGGATCGCCACCATACGTTCGCTAATCAGACGAGCATCGAGTTTAATTTTCAGCAACGTCGCCCCTTTTTCCCATAGTGCCGCCGCACTGGCTGCCATCTGTTCCGGCGTGCCTATCACTACCGTTTGCGCGGTAGTAAAAACCGGGGCCAGCGTCACGCCGAGCAGCCCGGCAAGGCTTTGCTGCCGCTGGCGGGCCTGCAAATCCCATAAGGCGCTATCCACCGCGTTGCGCGCCGCGCCTGCCGGCAACAGTTTCTGCAATGCTTCGCGAGTCAGCCCGTTTTCCAACTGAGGCACAATACTCATGATTTGCGCCATGACCGAGGCATCACTTTCACCATAACGTGGATATGGCGTACATTCCCCGATGCCTTTTACGCCCTCTTCTTCCAGTTCGACAACGACAACATGCGCTTCGCTTCGGCTACCACGCGCAATAACGAAAGGCGTATGCAACGGCCAGGTTTCCTCATATACCTTAACAGATCTCATCTCTTCCCCTCTGATAGCGCCGGACGCGGCTTGCTACAAATAGTATTTGCCGTGTTAATGAATAATGACTTAAACTGGATTTCGACGTTAACTATAAGTAAATAGGAACATAATTATGTCACAGACTGTACATTTCCAGGGTAACCCGGTCACCGTTGCCAACGTTATTCCGCAGGCTGGTAGCAAAGCACAGGCTTTTACTCTTGTCGCAAAAGATTTGTCTGACGTTTCCCTCAGCCAATATGCAGGCAAACGCAAAGTGCTGAATATTTTCCCCAGCATTGATACTGGCGTATGCGCCGCATCAGTTCGTAAGTTTAATCAACTGGCCACAGAAGTGGAGAATACCGTCGTATTGTGCGTTTCTGCTGACCTGCCTTTTGCACAGTCGCGTTTTTGCGGCGCGGAAGGCCTGAGCAACGTTATTACGCTTTCCACTCTGCGTAATAACGAGTTTCTGAAAAACTACGGCGTCGAAATCGTTGACGGCCCGCTGAAAGGTTTGGCGGCGCGCGCAGTCATCGTGCTTGACGAAAACGACAACGTTATTTTCAGCCAGTTGGTGGATGAAATCACCCACGAGCCGGATTACGACGCCGCGCTTAATGTCCTGAAGGCATAAGCCAGCGACTGCTGGCGCTACGTTTGTCAGTGCTACAGGCGGTGCTCTTTTGTCACAAGAAGGCCTCTATCCGGAGGCCTTCTTTTTTTCTACTCTTCACCCTTCTTCTGGCTCAGACCATATTCACGCAGCTTATTGGCAATCGCGGTGTGCGATACCCCCAACCGTTTCGCCAGTTTACGCGTACTCGGATAGCTACGATAAAGCTGGGTCAGGACAGAACGTTCAAAACGACTGGTAATGTCATCCAGCGAGCCTTCCATCGCATCCTCGCCGACTGCCACCGTCGCGGCATCGTAGTCAGGCAGCAGGATATCCTGCGGACGCAGCTCATACCCTTCCAGTTGCGTCAGCGCCCGGTAAATCGCATTTTTAAGCTGGCGAACGTTACCCGGCCAGCCGTAACGAGTGAGGACCGTACTCAGATCGGCAGACAGTTTCGGTCGCGGAACGCCCTGTTCGTCGGCAAAACGCGCCACGAACAGTTCGGTCAACGGCATAATATCCTGCGGACAATCGCGCAACGGCGGCAAATTAAGCGTCAGAACGTTAAGTCGATAATAGAGATCTTCGCGGAACAGTCCTTTTTGCACCAGCTCCACCAGATTTTTCTGCGTGGCGCAGATAACGCGGACATCAACATGAATTTCGTGATCTTCGCCGACGCGACGGAACGTACCATCGTTGAGAAAACGCAGCAGCTTCGCCTGCATACGCGGCGACATTTCGCCAATTTCATCCAGCAGCACCGAACCGCCATTCGCCTGTTCAAAGAAACCTTTTTTACCTTCCGGCGCATGGCCAAATAGTTCGCTTTCTACCGCATCTTCCGGGATTGAAGCGCAGTTGAGCGCCAGATACGGTTTCGCTGAACGAGGGCTTGCCTGGTGACAGGCATAGGCGAAAAGATCTTTGCCGGTTCCCGTATCGCCGGTAATCAGCAGCGGCGCGCTGAGCATCGCCAGTTTGCGCGCCTGCTCAACGACGTGCTTCATCTTTGCGCTCACGGCAATAATCTGACTAAACGCGCTCAGATCCTGCGTGGACAAATTCTGTAGCTGCTGTCCCATACGAATCGTGGAACGCAACATCACTACCGCCCCGGTCAACACGTATTCGTCATTTTCGTTTTGTAAATGTACCGGCGTAATCTCCATCAGGAAGTTTTGCCCGTTGATCACGACATGTTCGTTATGGGAGCTTTGCGGGTTACCGTCCAGCCAGCGCTGAAAATTGAAACCGTTGATTAATTGTGCGGCGGTATGGTGCCGCATTCGCTCCTGGCTCTGGGCAAAAAGCTGACAACTCGCCGGGTTCGCCATCTCCACTTTACTCTTCATATCCAATGAGAGCACCGGCTCCGGCAACGCCTCAAGCAGCGCGCTCAGGGCCAGATGTTCACGTTCGGACGGCATCCAGGGAACGGTACGGACATCCGTTACGCCGGAAATACGGCGGATTTCGGCCATCAGGCTGCTAAAGTCGGTGAATTCCAGCTCAGCAAAATTAAGATAAATTCGCCCAATGGGATCAATCTCGATTCCGCGTAAATCAATGCTACGTAACACCAGTAAATCAAGTAATTCGCGGGTCAGACCAAGTCGGTCTTCACAAAAGACTTCCAGACGCATGGGAACCTTCACCTGAATAATGAACCATTAAATAGATGATAAGCCACTATTCGGCTGGCAGGAAGGATTCTGTCAACAAATATTGACAGCATGACGGAAAAACGGGCGCTGCGGCGTAAAGCCAGGCAGTCAGCGCCCTGTGGAAGGTCATTTCTCAGGCGACGACTTACTCTTTTGCAGCGTCTCTTTTAGCTGACCGATAAGCTGACGACGAAAATCACCGAGACGTGGTTTATCGTTGTCGATCCACGGCAATGGTCGACATAGCTCCATCGCTTTTATTCCCAGTCGAGCGGTAAGGAGACCTGCGCCAATCCCCTGCGCCGCGCGCGTGGACAGGCGTGCGGCCAGATCCTGAGACATCCAGTCCATACCGACTTCACGCACCAGCTCACTGGCCCCCGCGAACGCGATATTCAGCAACACCAGACGGAACAGACGAAGGCGGCTGTAATAACCAAGTTCAATGCCATACAGCGTTGCGATACGGTTAATCAGGCGTAAATTACGCCAGGCAATAAACGCCATATCCACCAACGCTAACGGGCTGACGGCGATCATCAGAGTCGATTCCGCGGCGAAACGGCTAATCTCACGTCGCGCCTGCGCGTCAAGTACCGGCTGTACCAGATGCGCATACAAACCGACGATTTCCCTGTCGTTTTGCGTTTCGTGAATAGCGGCATACCAACGTTGTAATGCCGGATGTGATTGATCAATCCCCGCCTGCTGCGCCAGTTTTTCGCAAAATACGCGACCTTTCCCGACGCTATGGCTATGTAACAGTTCACGGGCTTCATCGCGTTCATGCGCCCGCTGGCGCAAGCGCCATAATCGCCGCCACTCCGTGACCACCGATCCCACGCCAGCGCCAATGATCAGCGCGCCTGCGGCACAGCCGCCTAAAGCGACCCAGTCCTGAGTTTGCCAGGCATTCATTGTCCACTGTACGCCTTGCCCGACCACGCTCGCGCCAAACAGCGCCAGCCCTCCCATCACCATTTTACGCCACAGGCTGCGTTTGGGGCGCAGCGCGGCATCGACCGCCGCTTCTGCCACGCCTTCGTCTTCCGGGCGCTCATCGATAGCCGCAGGCGCAAATGTACGCGACTCCGCTTCGCTGAAAGTTTGCTGCGCTTTGAAGGCCGACGTAGGCTCCTCCTTTAGCGGTTCTGCAAAATCAATACGCGGTTTTAACGGTTCGCTCATCGCAGCTTATCTCCTATTAAAAACTCCAGCGCAGCGTCCAGACGAATATGCGGTAACGGTTTATCAACATCCATCACCTGCGGACGAAAGGCTTCGAACTGAAAGCCCTGCTTATCCCAAAACGCTTGTCCCGGCAAACGCGAAGGCACTTCGCCGGGGTACACGGTTAACGGCGCGCCGTCACTCAAACGGTTTCCACGTAAAGCCGGGATTTTTTCGCCGTTGACCTCAATCACGCCGCTGGTGGTCGCCTGTACCGACGCCAGCCCCAGGCAATCCATACTAATGCCTTCAAACGCGGCATTTTGCCAGGCATCCTGAATAAGCTGCTGGAGCAAGGCCACCATATTGGCATGTTGGTCGAGGGTGACATGGTCGGCTTTCGTCGCGGCGAACAGCAATTTATCAATTACCGGCGAAAACAGGCGGCGAAACAGAGTCCGCTGGCCATAGTGAAAACTTTGCATCAACTGCGTTAAGGCGAGACGCATATCATTAAACGCCTGCGGCCCGCTATTAAGCGGTTGCAGACAGTCGACCAGCACAATCTGGCGATCAAAGCGTAGAAAATGATTTTTGTAGAACCCCTTGACCACTTTTTCGCAATAGTAGTTAAAGCGTTCGCGCAGCATTCCAGCGTTGGTCTGTTTATCCGCCTGCGCCAGTTTTGACTCGCCGAAGGCGTCCACATCCGGCCACGGGAAAAACTGCAACGCTGGCGCGCCCGCCATATCGCCCGGCAAAACAAACCGTCCAGGCTGAATAAAATGCAATCCCTGCGATTTACACTGATGCAAATAATCCGTCCAGGCGGCGGCAATCTCCGCCAGCCGATTTTCATCGGCGGGCGCCAGCGGATCGAGTCCGTCGCATAGTTGCCGCCATTTTGCGGCCCACTCAGCGCGTTGCCCTTGTAACAAGCCGTTCATCTGACGGGACCAGCTTAAATAATCCTGAGCCAGCATGGGCAGATCGAGTAACCATTCCCCTGGATAGTCCACAATCTCCAGATACAATGTCGAGGTATCTTTAAAATGGCGCAGCAGCGAGTCGTTGGAGCGATAGCGCAACGCCAGCCGAATCTCACTCACGCCGCGCGTCGGTGTGGGCCATGCGGGAGGATTGCCATAAAGCTGAAGTATCCCCTCGTCGTAGGTAAAACGGGGAATACCAAAATCACGTTGAGGCACGCGCTTTACGCCAAGCAGGCGTTCTTCGCGTACCGCGCTGAGCAACGGTAAGCGCGCGCCCGCGTGGACATTAAGCAACTGGTTAACCATCGCCGTGATAAACGCTGTTTTACCGCTGCGGCTCAACCCGGTTACGGCAAGACGCAAATGCCTGTCTACCCCACGATTGACCAGCGCGTTGAGTTCAGTTTTAAGTCGCTTCATTGACATCCTGTTGAGCCTGAAGAGAAGAAAAAATAATAACGAGCCTGCGTTATAGATATGTGCAAAAACGTTATTATCAACTACCCGGAGAGATCAACAACGGCGCATTAAGCGCCGCGGTTAGTATGAGTATTGAGCAATAGATTATCTATTTTTTTACTTTCGGCATATCAAGACGACTGATACCGCCCATATTCATCGCGTGCGTATACCCCATATCAAGCAACATTTGTTTTGCCATGCCCGACTGTCGTCCGGAGTTGCAATATAACTTTACCGTATCGTTCCTGTCTGGAACTACCGTTTCGATATGAGATTTAATCTCCTTCAATGGGATATTAATCGCGCCCTGAATATGCTCTCGCTGATATTGTTCCGGAATGCGGACATCTATCCAGTATTCTGCGGCATAAAGCGGCATGGCTATGAATAACGCTAACGCAAATATTCCTTTTTTCAACATACTTCCGTCCTGACACGTAATGTATTTCGCACACACTATACGCCAGAGCTTAACGAAATATTATGACCAGACTCGCTATTTGTAACGCTGCGAAATTTTATTCGCCGCCTTACGAAGTACTGGCTCCAGCGCAAACGCCAGCAACATTTTTAGCGGACGACGGGCGACGGATTTTACCGCCCATCCCGCCACGCCGGCAGGCCCGTAGCGTAACGCGGTCAACAGAACCAGCTTACCTGCTATTTTGAAGCCGGGCTTCACCTTCTGCCCGGCGCGTTGCCAGCGAGTATTCATCTTCACCTTCCCGATATATCACTTACAGTTGACGGAAACGACTACGCAGTGTGAACGTATCTGACGTGACGTAGCGTTCCATTTCTCGCAAACGCTTTTCGCCTGCGGCAAGCTCTCTGTCTACGGTATCCAGCAGTTCGCCGCTGGTCGGCTGCGGTTTGCCTGCGGCCAGATTATCCGGCATAGGGTCCAGTACAAAAGACAGAACGATATAGGCCACTACGGTAAAAAACGCCAGCCCAAAGAAAATCGACAGCACGACCAGAATACGCACCAGTTTTACCGGTACATCAAGGTAGTCGGCGATCCCGGCGCAAACGCCACGCACCATGCCCTTTTGCGGCATACGCCATAGTTTTTTATTCAGATTGATTCCACCCATTAGCGCTCTCTCCAGTTCGGATGCTCTGCATCAAGAATGTCTTCCAGCGCCTGAATGCGCTCGCGCATACGTTGCGCATCGTCTGTGAGTTGCAGTAAGCGTTGCTGCTCGCTTTGCGACAGTTCTCCCCGACCGGCGCGGTTGCTGTAATGCAGCCACAGCCAAATCGGTAACACAAACAACACAAAAATGGTTAACGGGATGGCCAGAAATAGCGCGCTCATGCGTTCTCCTTACACCTAAAGCTGATGAGCGACGGCGCGTATCGGCGCCGCCATTGTCATTATTGATTATCTTGCTTCATTTTGGCTTTCAACTGCGCAAGCTGCTCGCTGATTTCATCATCGGCTTTCAGGTTGGCAAACTGTTGGTCCAGCGATTGCTGCTTACCAAAACGATGGCTTTCCGCTTCCGCTTCCATTTGATCGATACGACGTTCAAAGGATTCAAACCGCGCCATGGCTTCATCCAGTTTGCCGCTGTCAAGCTGACGACGGACATCGCGGGAAGAACTCGCCGCCTGATGACGCAGCATCAGCGCCTGCTGGCGAGCGCGTGTTTCGCTGAGTTTGTTTTCCAGCTCGCCAATCTCTTTCTTCATGCGCGCCAGCGTGTCATCCACCAGCGTGACTTCCTGTTCAAGCGTAGCAATTAAATCGGTCAGCTTTTGTTTTTCAATCAATGCGGCGCGCGCCAGATCGTCTTTATCTTTGCGCAGGGCCAGTTCCGCTTTTTCCTGCCACTCGATCTGCTGAGCCGTAGCCTGTTCAATACGACGGGATAACTGTTTCTTTTCCGCTAAAGCTCGCGCGGAGTTCGAGCGAACCTCCACCAGCGTATCTTCCATCTCCTGAATCATCAGGCGCACCAGCTTCTGCGGATCTTCCGCTTTTTCCAACAACGCATTGATATTGGCGTTCACGATGTCGGCAAAACGAGAAAAAATACCCATAATTCAATCCTCACATAATGTTCTGATAACGGGCGATGCCCTGCTACATGATTAATACAATTTGCGTGCCAACTTTTCATGTCACTGATAATAAAGAAATTGTTTCGTTTTACCTCGCCAGCAAAAAAGGATAAAGTGGTGAAAAACACTAACAAGTGGCGATTTTCATCATGGCTGAATTTAAAGATAACCTGCTCGGCGAGGCAAACCGTTTTCTTGAAGTACTGGAACAAGTCTCCCGGCTCGCGCCGCTGGATAAGCCAGTGCTGATTATTGGCGAACGCGGGACGGGTAAAGAACTTATCGCCAATCGCCTGCACTATCTCTCTTCACGCTGGCAGGGGCCGCTTATCTCGCTTAACTGCGCAGCGCTTAACGAAAATCTGCTGGACTCCGAACTGTTTGGTCATGAAGCGGGTGCTTTTACCGGGGCGCAAAAACGCCATCCCGGTCGCTTTGAACGCGCCGATGGCGGCACGCTGTTTTTGGATGAACTGGCGACAGCGCCGATGCTGGTACAGGAAAAGCTGCTGCGGGTGATTGAATATGGCGAGCTAGAGCGCGTCGGCGGCAGCCAGCCGTTACAGGTTAATGTGCGATTAGTATGCGCCACTAATGCCGATTTACCCGCCATGGTGAAGGAAGGGACATTTCGTGCCGATCTGCTCGACAGGCTGGCTTTTGATGTTGTACAACTGCCGCCGCTGCGCGAACGCCAGAGCGATATCATGCTGATGGCCGAGCACTTTGCTATTCAGATGTGTCGTGAGCTACGTCTGCCCTTATTTCCCGGTTTTACCGATCGGGCAAAAGAAACGTTGTTGCATTACGCCTGGCCAGGTAATGTCCGCGAGCTGAAAAACGTAGTCGAACGTTCAGTGTATCGCCACGGCAGTAGTGAACAACCTTTGGATGAAATTGTTATCGATCCTTTTCAACGCCATCCCGCTGAACCGCCCGCGCCCGCCCTGCCAGCGGCATCCGTCACGCCTGACCTGCCGCTCAAATTACGTGAGTTTCAACTGCAACAGGAAAAAGCGCTGCTGCAACGTAGCTTACAGCAGGCGAAGTTTAACCAGAAACGAGCCGCCGATTTGCTGGCGCTCACCTACCACCAGTTTCGCGCCTTGCTTAAAAAGCATCAGCTTTAGCTATTTCTCCGGCTAATTGACGACATTTACGCCAGTTATCCACCGACATTTTTACGTGGCGGGCCGAAGTGCGATACACTTTGCAAATTGAACTTCAAAAACTTAACTATTATGCGCCTGGTTTTATCGTCTCTGATCGTGATAGCGGGTCTACTGAGTAGTCAGGCTACGGCTGCGACTGCGCCCGAACAAACTGCGAGTGCAGATATTCGCGATAGCGGCTTTGTGTATTGTGTCAGCGGGCAGGTCAACACCTTTAATCCGCAAAAAGCGAGCAGCGGCCTCATCGTCGATACCCTGGCCGCCCAGTTATATGACCGCCTGTTGGATGTCGATCCCTATACTTATCGTTTAGTCCCAGAGCTGGCAGAAAGCTGGGAAGTGCTGGATAACGGGGCAACGTACCGTTTTCACCTGCGCCGCGACGTTTCCTTTCAAAAAACCGCCTGGTTTACGCCGACCCGAAAACTCAATGCTGATGATGTCGTCTTTACCTTTCAGCGGATTTTTGATCGTCGGCATCCGTGGCATAACATCAACGGCAGTAGCTTCCCCTACTTTGATAGCCTACAGTTCGCCGACAATGTAAAAAGCGTGCGTAAGCTGGACAATAACACCGTTGAGTTTCGCCTGACGCAGCCAGACGCCTCCTTTTTATGGCATCTGGCCACACACTACGCTTCCGTCATGTCCGCTGAGTACGCCGCGCAGCTTAGCCGAAAAGATCGTCAGGAACTGCTAGACCGCCAACCGGTCGGCACCGGGCCTTTCCAGCTTTCGGAGTACCGTGCCGGGCAGTTTATTCGTCTCCAGCGCCACGATGGGTTTTGGCGCGGCAAACCGCTGATGCCGCAAGTGGTGGTGGATTTAGGCTCCGGCGGTACCGGGCGTTTATCGAAATTACTGACCGGTGAATGCGATGTTCTGGCCTGGCCCGCCGCCAGCCAGCTAACTATTTTACGCGACGATCCGCGTTTACGTCTGACGTTGCGCCCGGGGATGAATATCGCCTATCTGGCCTTTAACACCGATAAGCCGCCGTTGAATAATCCCGCAGTGCGCCATGCGCTGGCCTTATCGATCAACAACCAGCGTCTGATGCAGTCGATTTATTACGGCACGGCGGAAACCGCAGCCTCCATTTTACCTAGAGCCTCATGGGCTTACGGTAACGATGCCAAAATTACGGAGTACAATCCGGAAAAATCGCGCGAACAGCTAAAAGCGCTGGGCATTGAGAATCTTACGCTGCATCTCTGGGTGCCGACCAGTTCTCAGGCCTGGAACCCAAGTCCGCTAAAAACGGCGGAGCTTATTCAGGCGGATATGGCGCAGGTTGGCGTAAAAGTGGTCATTGTGCCGGTTGAAGGTCGTTTTCAGGAGGCGCGCCTGATGGATATGAATCACGATCTGACCTTATCCGGCTGGGCCACGGACAGCAACGATCCGGATAGCTTTTTCAGACCACTGTTAAGCTGTGCGGCCATCAATTCGCAAACCAATTTCGCCCACTGGTGTAACCCTGAATTTGACAGCGTGCTGCGTAAAGCACTGTCGTCGCAGCAGTTGGCTTCGCGCATAGAAGCGTATGAGGAAGCGCAGAATATCCTGGAGAAAGAGCTGCCGATACTGCCGCTGGCATCATCACTACGCCTGCAGGCTTACCGCTACGATATTAAAGGGCTGGTGTTAAGCCCGTTCGGCAATGCGTCTTTTGCCGGCGTCTCCCGCGAAAAACACGAAGAGGTGAAAAAACCATGATTATCTTCACCCTGCGTCGGTTATTGCTGTTGCTGGTGACGCTATTCTTCCTGACCTTTATCGGCTTTAGCCTGAGCTATTTTACGCCGCACGCGCCGCTACAAGGCGCATCATTATGGAATGCCTGGGTTTTCTGGTTCAACGGTCTGCTGCACTGGGACTTTGGCGTGTCCAGCATTAACGGCCAGCTGATCTCCGAACAGCTTAAAGAGGTGTTTCCCGCCACGATGGAGCTGTGCATTCTCGCCTTTGGTTTTGCGCTGATGGTCGGCATCCCGGTCGGGATGCTGGCTGGCGTGACGCGTAGCAAATGGCCGGATCGTTTTATCAGCGCGCTGGCGCTATTAGGTTTCTCAATTCCGGTTTTCTGGCTGGCGCTTCTGCTCACACTGTTCTTTTCGCTCACGCTGGGGTGGCTGCCGGTATCCGGGCGATTTGACCTGCTTTATGAAGTT
Source organism: Salmonella sp. 32120201201600049SM (assembly GCF_017572835.1). Classification (NCBI taxonomy): domain Bacteria; kingdom Pseudomonadati; phylum Pseudomonadota; class Gammaproteobacteria; order Enterobacterales; family Enterobacteriaceae; genus Salmonella; species Salmonella sp. 32120201201600049SM. The sequence goes on from NZ_JAGESA010000001.1 coordinate 652,508, forward strand.
AAACCGGTTACCGGTTTCGCCATCATTGACGCCTGGATTTCAGATTCGCCGTGGCGCGATGAAATGGTAATGAGCGCCATACGGCATATGGTTTTACCGGTGCTCACGCTTTCCGTCGCGCCGACCACAGAAGTGATCCGCCTGATGCGAATCAGCACTATTGAGGTCTACGATCAGAACTACGTTAAAGCGGCGGCCACGCGCGGCTTGTCGCGCTTTACGATTTTACGTCGTCACGTGTTGCATAATGCGCTGCCGCCGGTCATTCCCCGTCTTGGTCTGCAGTTTTCAACCATGTTAACGCTGGCGATGATTACCGAAATGGTTTTCAGCTGGCCAGGGCTGGGACGATGGTTAATTCATGCCATTCGTCAGCAGGACTATGCCGCTATTTCCGCTGGCGTGATGGTCATTGGGTCGCTGGTTATTGTGGTCAATGTGATTTCCGATATTTTGGGTGCTATGGCTAACCCTCTGAAACATAAGGAATGGTATGCCTTACGATAGCGTATACAGCGAAAAGCGCCCGCCAGGCACCCTGCGCACTGCCTGGCGTAAATTTTATAGCGACGCGCCTGCGATGGTGGGTCTGTATGGATGCGCCGGTCTGGCGTTGCTGTGTATTTTTGGCGGCTGGATCGCGCCCTATGGTATCGATCAGCAATTTCTGGGCTATCAGCTACTGCCACCCTCCTGGTCACGCTATGGCGAAGTCTCCTTTTTTCTGGGGACTGACGATCTGGGGCGCGATGTGCTGAGCCGCCTGTTAAGCGGCGCGGCGCCCACGGTCGGCGGCGCGTTTATCGTAACGCTGGCGGCTACGCTATGTGGATTAGTCCTCGGCGTAGTGGCAGGCGCGACGCACGGTTTACGCTCTGCCGTGCTGAACCATATTCTGGACACGCTACTTTCCATCCCTTCGCTCTTGCTGGCGATTATCGTCGTGGCATTTGCCGGCCCACATCTGTCACACGCGATGTTTGCCGTCTGGCTGGCCCTGTTGCCGCGAATGGTACGTTCCGTCTACAGCATGGTGCATGATGAACTGGAAAAAGAGTACGTCATTGCCGCCCGTCTGGATGGCGCGACAACGCTGAATATTCTGTGGTTCGCCATTTTACCGAATATTACCGCCGGTCTGGTCACCGAAATTACCCGGGCGCTGTCGATGGCGATTCTGGACATCGCCGCGCTGGGATTTTTAGATCTCGGCGCGCAGCTTCCCTCTCCTGAATGGGGCGCCATGTTGGGGGATGCGCTGGAGCTAATCTATGTCGCGCCGTGGACCGTTATGCTACCCGGCGCGGCGATAACGCTCAGTGTTTTACTGGTAAACCTGCTCGGAGATGGGATTCGTCGTGCGATTATTGCGGGGGTGGAATAATGCCGTTACTGGATATCCGCAATCTCACCATTGAATTTAAAACCAGCGAAGGTTGGGTAAAAGCGGTCGATCGCGTCAGTATGACATTAAGCGAAGGTGAAATTCGCGGCCTGGTAGGTGAATCGGGTTCCGGAAAGAGCTTGATTGCTAAAGCTATTTGCGGCGTCGCGAAAGACAACTGGCGAGTCACTGCCGACCGTATGCGTTTTGATGATATCGATCTGCTGCGCCTCTCCTCACGTGAACGGCGTAAGCTGGTCGGACATAATGTGTCGATGATCTTCCAGGAGCCGCAGTCGTGCCTTGATCCTTCCGAACGCGTCGGCCGCCAGTTAATGCAAAATATTCCCGCCTGGACCTATAAAGGCCGCTGGTGGCAGCGTTTAGGCTGGCGTAAACGGCGTGCAATTGAATTACTGCACCGAGTGGGAATTAAAGATCATAAAGACGCGATGCGCAGTTTTCCCTATGAACTGACCGATGGCGAGTGTCAGAAAGTTATGATCGCTATCGCGCTGGCGAATCAACCGCGACTCCTGATCGCTGATGAACCCACCAACTCAATGGAACCGACGACGCAGGCGCAAATTTTTCGCCTGTTGACGCGACTGAATCAAAACAGTAATACCACCATTCTGTTGATTAGCCACGACCTGCAAATGCTGAGTCAGTGGGCTGACAAAATCAACGTTTTATACTGCGGCCAGACGGTAGAAACCGCGCCAAGTAAAGATCTGGTGACGACGCCACATCATCCTTATACGCAGGCGCTTATCCGTGCGATTCCGGATTTTGGCAGCGCGATGCCGCATAAAAGCCGTCTCAATACGCTGCCGGGCGCGATCCCGCTACTGGAGCAGTTACCGATAGGTTGTCGTCTGGGGCCGCGCTGCCCTTACGCGCAACGAGAATGCATTATCACGCCACGCTTAACCGGCGCGAAAAATCATCTCTATGCCTGTCATTTTCCGCTGAATATGGAGAGAGAGTGATATGGTGGAAACTCTGCTTGAAGTGCGCAACCTGAGTAAAACCTTTCGCTACCGGACAGGATGGTTTCGTCGCCAGACCGTCGACGCCGTGAAACCATTAAGCTTTACGCTTCGTGAGCGTCAGACCCTGGCCATTATCGGCGAAAACGGTTCCGGCAAATCCACGCTGGCGAAGATGCTGGCCGGCATGATTGAACCCACCAGCGGCGAGCTTCTTATTGACGATCATCCCCTGCATTACGGCGACTATTCGTTTCGAAGCCAACGTATTCGAATGATTTTTCAGGACCCCTCAACGTCACTGAATCCACGTCAACGTATTTCGCAGATCCTTGACTTCCCCCTGCGCCTTAATACCGATCTGGAGCCGGAACAGCGGCGCAAACAGATTGTCGAGACGATGCGTATGGTGGGGCTATTGCCCGATCACGTGAGCTACTACCCGCATATGCTGGCGCCGGGGCAGAAACAGCGTCTGGGCCTGGCCCGCGCGCTGATTTTACGCCCTAAAGTCATTATCGCGGACGAAGCGCTGGCTTCGCTTGATATGTCCATGCGCTCGCAGCTCATCAATCTGATGCTTGAATTGCAGGAAAAACAAGGCATCTCCTATATCTATGTCACGCAGCATATCGGCATGATGAAACATATTAGCGATCAGGTATTAGTGATGCATCAGGGGGAAGTGGTTGAACGCGGCAGCACCGCCGATGTGCTCGCCTCTCCGCTACATGAGCTTACCCGCCGTTTAATCGCAGGCCATTTTGGCGAGGCGCTGACCGCTGACGCATGGCGAAAGGATCGCTAAGCGAAACAAATACCCTCAGTTCGATTCTCTGAGGGTGTTCATGCGACTGCCCAACAGCAATGTTTCAACCTCTTCTAACGCAACGGAAGGAAATAACGTGCCCTGGGTTGCCCAAATGCCTGCCGTTTTTAACACCGGCAAATAGCGTGTGTTTTCCTGGCCCCCCACCACGATCTTGTCACAATAACGCCGGATATGTTTGACAAGCAGCGGAAACGTCATTTTTTCAATTTGTGAGACAAAAAAGCTGCGATCAAGTTTTACGCCGCTAAAACACCCGCAAACTAATGGCGCAGCGGTTGCATTCCCTACGCCCAGGTCGCCCAGCCATAATGGATTAGGTTGCTTATGAAGCGCGTGTATTAAAGGATCGATTAAGGCGTTATCTTGACATGAAAAATGTTCAGCGACCTGCAGCTCCACAAATAGCATGGCGTGTAGTAATGCGCGAATATCTTTATCCTGAAGGACAAGCTGCGCCATACCCCGATCAATATTTACGATACAGAATAGGCCGTGGCGTAGAAACCAGCCATGTTTGGCCGCGATTGTCCGCAACAGATCAAGCAGAAAACGGCGCTTCTGCGAATTGTCCCATGACGAGATAACAAACTCAGGGTGTAGCGGACGAGCGGGCGACGATGCAAAATGGGTAATAATTTCGACGCCCAGTAAATCCCCCTCCATTGCCCTTATCGGCTCTGCCATAAAAAAATAGCGCATGTGACCACTCCACTTGATCTTAACTCCCTGATAATGCGCTTTTAACGCAAATCAATCAATAAAAACGATCAATATATAAAAAATGATCGAAAAAAACAATATATGTTAACTTCATGATAACTTGCTAATTTTATGTTTTGAGAATGTTCTTCTATTGCTATAAGGAAATTTACATACTACGCCGACCAACGCTAATACGACGGCATGAGACCATCCGTAAAGCCATGTTTTTCTTGTCAGGCAGAGGGGAAAAATCAAGGCGAGTTAATGGTGTTGCACCATCGCGTGGCATTTCACCCACTATGGCAGCGCGGCATCGCCAACCCTAATGGCGAGTTGCATCTCCGCTACAGGCTGTCCAGATCCCCCGAACGACCTTGAAGCGAATAGCAACTCTCAATAATTGATCGGCAAATCTGTAGCGAATGAGCCCCCGGCGATTCGCAGAAAAGAACTGAACTAAATGCTATTTTTTTAATTCATTCTTTAATACCTTAGCCACAAGAGTCCCTTCCTCAGGCGCGGCTAGTTTAAAACGTCTTCCTGGCGCAGGTGTCTGTTCTTCCTCTCCGATTAACGCATCAAGATCCGCAATAAGTGACTTATAATATTCAATATCTTCAGTATCTCCTTCGGTCTCGGCCCGCTTTAATTTTATCATGTGATGGGCCTTAATTTGCTCTTCCAGTTGCCTTGTTGCAAGAGAAACGCTTCGCTGTTGCCGGGATTCTTGTGACAGCACCATTTGATCGCCATCCACAAAGAAAAGAACCCCTTCTTTAATCAGAATATTACCTAAGATATTTATATCATGCATAAAAACCCCCCGGGATTTAAGAAGCTCCTCCGCCATTCGATAGTTATCTTCATCTTCAACATCGAACTCCTGACCTTGAATATATTTTGAAACTAAAACCGTAACGTCTTTACCATTAATATTCATGATGGCCGAACGAGAAAAATTCTTGTCGCCATTGGCCATATTCAAATACTTACTGACACGCTCAGGATGACAATTACGATGTTCCTGAGAGTTAACATCCACTTTTATTCCCCGCTCATTAACTGGAATCTTAACAACAAAGTCATCATGTAACCGATAGACTGTCCCATAACTTCCGCTACCTATTTTATTTTTTTCAATATCACGCATGCGAATATTTTTCTGAAACTCCGGCGAGTTAATAAACGCCTCTATTGCCGCTGGTTGTGATGCATCCGTCTGATCAATAGCGCCGCTCTCATAACCAGACGCCGTGGCGGGCGTGGTCAGGAAGTCTATCAAACGTTGCTCAAAAGCCTCATAGATTCCATTACTACCTGCCTCGCTCGGCGGTAGATTATCATTACCCAAAGCGGCAAGCGTAATTTCCCCGTTATTATAATTAAACATCGTTTCTTTTAAAAAATCGACGCAACGTTCAGAACACTCCGTCTCGGTCACTAATACTCCATCGTAAAACATCTGTAGTAGTAACATATTTTCTTGATGTGCTAATACCTCTACAGTGTATTTATCTATTGTTTCAGGCCTGGAGGCATCAATAAGTTTAATATATCCAAGAAGGGGGCGCCATCGTGTACAGTCTTCATCTCGCTTCGAAAATGGTCCTGGAGAGAAAGGCCCTTTAATATCGGGATGCTCTTTTTTTTGGCACAGTAGATTATAGATTTCTCTATAATCAGAAATTAAACTTCGCCTGGTAAATATATTCCTGAAAAAATCTATAAATTTCTCACACGTTGAAAAAACATGCTCTCTTTTATTATCGATGATATCTCTTAAATACCTTTCTGATATCTGGCAACTATGATTTCCGATATGAAATGTAAACGGCATATGTCTCATCCTCTGAAAATTTATTATAATACACATGCAAACATATAAAAACCTGGTTTGTAACTACTGTAATCACCTGATTTCCAAAATTTTTCATATTCAGTATTACTCTGCATCAATAAATAGAGAAAACCTTCAGCGCTTAAAAAAGAAATTATTTTTGTTAAGCATTTGCTGGTTAAAATTACATGTCCATAACATCGCTAATAGGTGAGGTAAACCATTTGGATGAATATTCAGGCTTCCTACAGAACCTTTATTTGTCTGGTGGAAAGCGCATCGCTATCGTACTTGCTATCCGTCCCGGTGTCTCTGGTTGGATGAGGCGAACCTTACACCAGCTGGTATACTGCACCGTAGGGCCTGTCCCATTAGACTCTTTGATTTGCCAGTTTGGCCCTGGGGAGTGCTCAAAATCCTCAGGGACTTCGTTACCGTGTGGTTTTAGAACGTCACCTGCCGGAGATAGCGGCGGAAAAATAGCGTGACACACGGGGCCAGGAGTGGGATATAATTTCAGACTAATTTCGAATAATGTTGAAAAGTTGCTGTTAACCATTGTTCGTAAAAGCAAAAAATAAGCAATGACTATAAGGATTAAAGCTATGGGTTTTCTTTCCGGTAAGCGCATTCTGGTCACTGGCGTGGCCAGTAAACTGTCCATCGCCTACGGTATCGCACAGGCGATGCACCGCGAAGGAGCTGAACTGGCGTTCACCTACCAGAACGACAAACTGAAAGGCCGCGTAGAAGAATTTGCTGCCCAGCTGGGTTCCAGCATCGTTTTACCGTGTGATGTCGCTGAAGATGCCAGCATTGACGCTATGTTTGCGGAGCTGGGTAACGTTTGGCCGAAATTTGACGGTTTTGTACACTCGATCGGTTTCGCGCCTGGCGATCAGCTGGACGGCGATTATGTTAATGCGGTTACCCGCGAAGGCTTTAAAATCGCTCACGATATTAGCTCTTACAGCTTTGTTGCCATGGCGAAAGCCTGCCGCACCATGCTGAATCCGGGTTCTGCGCTGTTGACCTTGTCTTATCTGGGAGCGGAGCGCGCCATCCCGAACTACAATGTCATGGGTCTGGCGAAAGCCTCTCTGGAAGCCAACGTGCGTTATATGGCAAATGCAATGGGGCCGGAAGGCGTTCGCGTCAACGCCATCTCTGCGGGTCCAATCCGCACGCTGGCGGCGTCCGGTATTAAAGACTTCCGTAAAATGCTGGCGCATTGTGAAGCCGTTACGCCAATTCGTCGCACCGTGACCATTGAAGATGTGGGTAACTCAGCGGCGTTTCTGTGTTCCGATCTCTCGGCAGGCATTTCTGGCGAAGTCGTCCATGTTGACGGCGGGTTCAGCATTGCGGCAATGAATGAACTGGAACTGAAGTAAGCGCATTAAGTTTATTAGCGGGCGGCACGGCTGTGCTGCCCCATTCCCCTCACTCACCGCTCATCTCGTTATATAGCGTTCTGATATTTGTTATCACCTAACAATCTTTCATCCCTTTCCCGCATACGCCAGGATAATCCAGCATAAACGATCCGACGCCGAATCATTATCGATCGCCATTTCATCCTCGGGAAACCCTATGGAACAATGCCGAAAAGCGGGTAAAAGCCACTGGTATCATGAAACACAATCCACTATGTCGTCACAACCCCCGCTTTCGCTGATGCCGGAAGCCGCGTATGTTAACGATCGTTTTTTACTGGATTTAACGGTAGCAGAAACCGCGTTGACGCCTTTTGAGTCATGGTTAAAGCCCGCTCGCCAGTTGGCGGATGTCTTATTTCCCCGCACGGTTCTCAACGACCGGCTTCATACGTTTAGCACCTATGAACGTATGAGCACCGCGCTGACCGCCGCTCAGGTATTTGGGGTTCAGCGTTTGTGCCGCCATTATGCCGCGCGTCTGGCGCCGCTACCTGGCCCTGACGCCTCAAGAGAGAGCAATCAACGGCTGGCGCAAATTACGCAATACGCTCGTCAGCTTGCCGGCTCCCCCTCCGTTATCAATACGCGAGCCCGCGAACAGCTTGCAGAGGTGGGATTAACCGCCCGGGATACCGTACTCATCAATCAGATCATTGGGTTTATCGGTTTTCAGGCGCGGGTAGCGGCGATATTTCAGGCGTTTTGCCGTCTGCCCGTGCGCGAACTGCCCGGCCAGGAGATGCAGCGCTTTGCCAGGGCCGCGCGGTTTCAAAACCCCCAGACGATATGGCGGCCCGCCGCCAGTCTGGTAGAATATCCTCCAGCCCATACCAAAGTTCGGCGGCAATATTCGTCTTCACAATGCCAAATGATGGCGCCGGTACTCATGCGCGATCCGTCTTCATTCGCGTTACTCGAACGCATACTGACCAGCACATTACACACTGCATCGCCCCCTTCTTTACTTCCACTTATCACGCTCCTCACATCACGTATCAACGGCAGCGCCGCCTGCTTTAACGAACAGGCAACCCAACCTGGCGCGTGGCGTCGCGCTGTCATCACGTTACGCCAGGAAGACGACGACATCGCTCGTTGGGAACTTGAGCCTGCGCTGACACAGGCGATACAATGGCTCACCAGAGCGCCCGATCGCTTTAGCGCCGCGCATTTTTTCCCGCTACTCACCAGGGGAGTTTCATCGGAGCAGGCCATTAATATGTTAGGCTGGTGCGGCGTGTGCGGATGGTTAAATCGTTTAAAAATCGCGTTGGGCGAAACCTATTAACTCATCCATTACTGAAAGAGCGCTTGCTGCGCCAGGCAGAATCGCGTAAAACTGTCAGCCGCTCTTTTGGCTACGAAAATAGACGAATATGTTTCAGGACAACCCGCTGCTAGCGCAGCTTAAACAGCAACTGCATTCCCAGACGCCGCGCGCTGAAGGGGTCGTAAAAGCCACGGAAAAAGGCTTTGGCTTCCTTGAGGTTGACGCGCAAAAAAGCTATTTTATTCCTCCGCCGCAGATGAAAAAAGTGATGCATGGCGATCGTATCGTCGCGGTCATCCACACGGAAAAAGAACGGGAGTCTGCCGAGCCGGAAGAACTGATCGAACCGTTCCTGACGCGCTTTGTGGGAAAAGTTCAGGGTAAAAATGACCGCCTGTCCATCGTGCCGGATAATCCGTTGCTGAAAGACGCGATTCCCTGCCGCGCCGCGCGCGGCGTTCAGCATGAGTTCAAAGAAGGTGACTGGGCGGTTGCCGAAATGCGCCGCCATCCGCTTAAAGGCGACCGTTCGTTTTACGCCGATTTAACGCAGTACATCACCTTTGCCGACGATCACTTTGTTCCCTGGTGGGTTACGCTTGCCCGCCACAACCTGGAAAAAGAAGCGCCGAACGGCGTAGCGACGGAGATGCTGGACGAAGGGCTGGAGCGCCAGGATCTGACCGCGCTGAATTTCGTCACTATCGACAGCGCCAGCACTGAAGATATGGATGACGCGCTTTATGCTGAGGAATTAGCGGACGGCAGACTCCAGCTTACGGTGGCTATCGCCGATCCTACCGCCTGGATTGCCGAAGGCAGTAAGCTGGATAACACAGCGAAAATTCGCGCCTTCACCAACTACCTGCCGGGCTTCAATATTCCTATGCTGCCGCGTGAGCTGTCTGACGATCTGTGTTCGCTGCGCGCCAACGAAGTGCGTCCGGCGCTCGCCTGTCGCATGATCATCGCCGCGGACGGCACCATTGACGATGATATCGCCTTTTTTGCGGCCACCATCGAATCGAAGGCCAAGCTGGCGTACGACAATGTCTCCGACTGGCTGGAAAATAACGGCACCTGGCAGCCGGAGAACGAAGGCATTGCCCAGCAGATTCGTCTGTTGCACCGTATTTGTCTAAGCCGCAGTGAGTGGCGTCATCATCATGCGTTAGTCTTTAAAGACCGCCCGGATTACCGCTTTGTGCTTGGCGAAAAAGGCGAAGTACTGGATATTGTGGCGGAACCGCGCCGTATCGCTAACCGTATCGTAGAAGAGTCGATGATCGCCGCTAACCTTTGCGCCGCGCGCGTACTGCGCGATAAGCTCGGTTTCGGTATTTACAACGTACATACGGGCTTCGATCCCGCGAATGCCGACGCGCTGGCCGCGCTGCTGAAAACGCATGGTCTGCATGTCGATGCCGAAGAGGTGCTGACGCTGGAAGGCTTCTGTAAACTGCGTCGCGAACTGGATGCGCAGCCCTCCGGTTTCCTTGACAGCCGCATTCGTCGCTTCCAGTCTTTTGCGGAAATCAGCACCGAGCCGGGGCCGCATTTCGGTCTTGGTCTTGAGGCTTATGCCACCTGGACCTCTCCCATCCGTAAGTATGGCGATATGATTAACCATCGCCTGCTGAAAGCGGTCATCAAGGGGGAGGCTATTGCGCGTCCGCAGGAAGATATCACCCAACAAATGGCGGAACGCCGTCGCCTGAACCGCATGGCGGAGCGCGATGTCGGCGACTGGTTATATGCACGCTTCCTTAACGATAAGGCGGGGACAAATACCCGTTTCGCGGCAGAAATTATTGACGTCAGCCGCGGTGGTATGCGCGTGCGACTGGTCGATAACGGCGCTATCGCCTTTATCCCTGCCCCGTTCCTGCACGCCGTTCGCGATGAACTGGTATGCAGCCAGGAAAACGGTACGGTACAGATTAAAGGTGAGACGGTTTATAAAGTGACGGATGTCATTGATATCACTATTGCGGAAGTTCGCATGGAAACCCGCAGCATTATTGCCCGACCGGCAGCGTAACCACGCTTAGCTCACTCAACGGCCTTTGCTGAGAAGGCAAAGGCCGTTTCTTTTCTTCTTCTCCCTTCCGTCATGCTCTAAGTTTAATCTTATTCAAGCGCCCCATTTCTTGTTATTTTTAGCTGGCGACTATGCTTTTTCCAGAATCTGGATTACATATGAATACATAGATAAAACAATACGTTCAGCCATAATTACCCTTATTTATAACATGGCTAACCTTTCTTTTCGGGCACCTGGCGCTTAAATGGGATGGTACGCATGATGAAACAGATTCAGGAACAAACGGCGCTAAATCCCCTTCACTCTCACTGGCGTCTGGCTGATGACCGCAACGTGCTGTATCTCTCCCCGACAGGTGAAACGGATGCAGAAAAAACGGTTGAGCTATCGCCGGAGCAAGCCGGGCGTATCCGGGAAATAACGGCGATTACGTCCAGTCTGCTGATAACGTTGTTGATAGAAAAACAGGTTACCGCTGTGCACCTGGTAGGCCGTAAGATTAATAACCGTGAATGGGCTGGCAGCCTGGCAACCTGGCCTGATACGCCTGCCGTCGCGCCAACGCAGGCGCAGGAGCTCTCTTTTGCCGAGCAAATCGTATCAGAAGCCAACTCAGTCATTGCGATACTGGATAGTCGGGGAAAAATCTGTCGATTTAATCGGTTATGCGAAGAGTACACGGGCTTAAAAGAGCGAGATGTAATTGGTCAAAGCGTCTTTAAATTATTTATGAGTCGCCGGGAGGCGGTTGCCTCCCGGCACTACATTGAGAATTTTTTTCGCAATGGCAATGCCTATGAAATCGAACGCTGGATAAAGACCCGTCAAGGCCAACGCCTGTTCTTATTTCGTAATAAATTCGTCCATAACGGTAGCGGAAAAAACGAAATTTTCCTGATCTGCGCAGGCACGGATATCACCGAAGAAAGGCGGGCTCAGGAGCGTTTACGCATACTGGCGAATACAGACACCGTCACCGGCCTGCCCAATCGCAATGCTATCCATGAATTTATTAATCATGCTATTGCCTCGGCTGGCGAGTCGCAGGTGGGTATCGTTTATCTCGATCTGGATAACTTCAAGAAAATTAATGACGTCTATGGGCATATGTTTGGCGATCAGCTCTTACAGGCCGTTTCGCTGGCGCTGTTGAGTTGTCTGGAGGAAGATCAATTGCTGGCCAGACTGGGGGGAGATGAATTCATTATCCTCGCTGCCCATACGTCTCAGGCCGCGCTGGAAGCAGTAGCCTCACGAATCCTTACCCGTCTGCGGCAACCGTTTCGTATTGGACTTATTGAAGTTTACACGGGATGCGCCATTGGCATTTCGTTGGCCCCCCGGCACGGACAGGACAGCGAAAGTCTCATTCGCACTGCCGACACCGCAATGTATAACGCCAAAGAAGGCGGCCGCGGTCAGTTCTGCGTTTTTTCGCCGGAAATGAATCAGCGCGTATTTGACTATCACTGGCTGGATACAAACCTGCGAAAAGCGCTGGAAAACGACCAGTTACTTATTCACTATCAGCCCAAAATTACCTGGCGCGGCGAAGTACGTAGCCTGGAAGCGCTGGTACGCTGGCAATCGCCGGAACGCGGATTAATTCCGCCGCTGGAGTTCATCTCATACGCCGAAGAGTCAGGACTCATCGTCCCGCTGGGCCGCTGGGTGATTCTGGATGTGGTTCGCCAGATTGCGAAATGGCGCGATAAGGGGATTAACTTGCGCGTAGCCGTTAACTTTTCGGCGCGACAACTGGCCGACCAGACGCTTTTTACTGCGCTCAAACAGGCTTTGTACGATCTGAATTTTGAGTATTGCCCGATCGATGTCGAGCTAACGGAAAGCTGCCTGATTGAAAACGACACGCTGGCGCTATCGGTTATCCAGCAATTTAGTCAGCTCGGCGCTCAGATTCATCTGGATGATTTTGGCACCGGGTATTCTTCGCTTTCTCAACTCGCCCGGTTCCCTATTGATGCCGTTAAACTGGATCAGGCTTTCGTCAGAGATATCCATAAGCAACCGCTGTCGCAATCTCTGGTTCGGGCGATTGTCGCGGTGGCTCAGGCGCTAAATTTACAAGTGATTGCCGAAGGCGTAGAAAATGCTAAAGAAGATGCCTTCCTGACAAAAAACGGTGTCAATGAACGACAGGGCTTTTTATTCGCTAAACCTATGCCCGCCGTTTCTTTTGAACGCTGGTACAAACGTTATCAGACGAAAAAAATGCGTTAATGGCGGCGATAATAGGGAGAACAGCCTGTGCAGACAGGCATAGCCCTATTTTTCCCTTCTCTTTTCAGATTAATTTCTGCATCATGAATTGAAACCTTTTCTGACATTAAGGATGACAAACATGTCTGATATCGAAGCACAACGAATTGCCGCACGCATTGATACCGTGCTGGATATCCTTGTTGCTGGCGATTACCACTCGGCCATCAATAACCTTGAAATATTGAGAGCAGAGCTGTTAGATCAGGTTAAAGACGGTATCTCGCCATCCCAGGCTCCCGGGTCGCCCTGGGAAATCTGATAGCGATTATTTGTCCGGGATGGCCGTTAGCCCTTCCCGGCTCTCTGACTGTCTGTTGACTTCTCTTAACGTATAAAATTAATACTATGAACTCCCGACAACAATCAATTTTGCAAATGGTGGTTGATAAAGGCCAGATGAGCGTTGCTGAACTGGCGAAAATTACCGGCGTATCTGAAGTCACGATTCGTCAGGATCTGAATACCCTGGAAAAACAGAGCTATTTACGCCGTGCGCACGGTTTCGCCGTTTCGCTTGAGAGCGATGACGTAGAGACTCGCATGATGACGAACTACACGCTAAAACGCCGACTGGCGGAGTTCGCCGCCTCGCTGGTCAGTCCAGGTGAATCCGTTTTTATTGAAAATGGCAGTAGCAATGCGCTATTGGCCCGGACGCTGGCGGAACAAAAAGATGTCACGATCATCACCGTGAGCAGTTATATCGCGCATCTGCTCAAAGAAACCCCTTGCGAAGTCATTCTCCTCGGTGGAATCTATCAGAAAAAAAGTGAAAGCATGGTAGGGCCGTTGACGCGACAGTTTATCCATCAAGTGCATTTCAGCAAAGCATTTATCGGTATTGATGGCTGGCAGGCTGATACCGGCTTTACCGGACGCGATATGATGCGATCGGATGTGGTTAACGCTGTTCTGGAAAAAGGCTCAGAAGCGATTGTCCTCACCGACAGCTCCAAATTTGGCTGTGTGCATCCCTATCCCCTGGGCCCGCTCTCTCGCTTCCATCGTGTCATTACGGATTCCAGAATTTCCGCCAGCGATCAAATGCAGTTAGAGCATGCAGGGCTGCTAGTCAATGTTATTGGCTCATCCGTTTAAAATATTTCCCGATGGTTTGCCCTATGGCAAATCATCCTCTCTCTAAGACTTTTCTGGCATCCCAATTAAGACTATTTACCTGTTGTAACGAGCGTAACGTCGTAAAATTAATATTAGCGAAATAACAGGAAGTGACTATCACCTGCGTGATATACCCCTGCGCAATCAGGTTTTACGGAAAATCTCTTAACAGGTTTTATTTTAACTATAGTTATAGTGAGCTTAATTCCGTGAATCGTTAATTCAGGAGAGAGTATTATGTTTATGACGAGCAAAAAAATGGCCGCTGCTGTGCTGGCAATCACCGTAGCAATGTCTCTGAGCGCCTGCTCAAACTGGTCCAAGCGCGATCGCAACACGGCTATTGGCGCAGGTGCGGGGGCGTTAGGCGGCGCAGTGTTAACGGACGGCAGTACATTAGGCACCCTGGGCGGCGCGGCGGTCGGCGGCGTGATTGGTCACCAGGTTGGAAAATAATTCAGACGTTTAAATATTGAACGGCTCAAAATAATACGTTTATTCTTTTCAGGTCTGGATTACAAAAATAGACAAAGTTGACTTTTACGCCACGGTAATTTACAACCGTGGCGTTTTCATTAGCCGCCAGCTAATTTTACTTTCATTCCTTTAGCTTCCAGCAATGATTTTATCAAGTCGCGTTTATCACCCTGAATTTCAATAATCCCTTCTTTTACTGCCCCGCCACAGCCGCATTTTTTCTTCAGTTCAGCCGCCAGTTTGGTTAATTCCGCATCATTCATCTCGATACCGGTAATCAAACATACGCCTTTACCCTTACGGCCACTGGTTTGACGCTGAATGCGAACGATACCATCCCCTTTGGGACGAACCGGCGCCGTTTTAGGTTCTTCAATGCGCCCCGTCTGTGTTGAATAAACCAGACGACTATTGGAATCGCTCATTATGCCTCCCGTTTCAGTGACGCGTTAATATCCTTCAGCGTTTGCGCCGGATCTACCGATTGCGTAACCGGGCGGCCAATCACCATATAGTCGACGCCGGCGGATAATGCCTGTTCGGGCGTCATAATGCGTCGCTGGTCGCCTGCCTCGCTGCCTGCTGGCCGAATGCCCGGCGTCACCAGCTTAAATGCAGCGCCAAAGGCCTGTTTAAATCTGACCGCTTCCTGAGCGGAACAGACCACGCCATCCAGCCCGCATTGCTGCGTCAGGCGCGCCAGCCGCTCCGCATGTTCCGCCGGTGACAACGTCACGCCCAGATCGCACAGATCGCTGGTTTCCATACTGGTCAACACGGTCACGGCAATGAGCAACGGCGCATCTTTACCGAATGGCGCCAGCGCGTCGCGCGCTGCGGCCATCATTCTCGCCCCGCCAGACGCATGAACGTTTACCATCCAGACGCCCAGGTCTGCCGCTGCGGCGACCGCCCGGGCCGTGGTGTTGGGAATATCATGAAATTTTAGATCAAGAAAGACATCAAACCCACGTTGCTGGAGATCCCGAACGAGCTGTGGACCAAACAGCGTGAACATCTCTTTGCCCACTTTTAAGCGACAATCGCGAGGATCGATTTTATCGACAAACGCCAGGGCTTTATCGCGTTCATGGTAATCCAACGCCACAACGACAGGCGATTCAGTAATAGCGCAGGAAGAAGATGAAGCAGTAAACGTCATGACCAGACCTTCTTGATGATGGGCACCGGAAGTGGCGCAAATTGGATAAACGGCGTGCATTCTACCTGCGGCGCAGGGAAATTAACAGGTTCGATTGACAACCTGATAAGCCTTGGTCGCCGATGTCAGCGTCGTTTCTAGCTTTACATCATTAAGTATGTTGTAACTAAAGTGAAGCTTTTTTTATATACTACTGCCCATCAAGTCCGCGAATAGGTTTAATGGTCGACCATGCCCGGCAGGACGGACAGTGCCAGTACAAGGTATAGGCGGTAAAACCGCATTTCTGACAACGATACCGCGGTTTACTGCGCACCTGCTCGCCAACCATATCACGCAGTACCATCAGGCTTTCTTTCGCTCGCCCTTCTTCCGCCTCGTTGAGATGGTAATCCATCAGCTTATGGAACACCCGCATGGTAGGATGTCGCTGTAGCTGACGCGTGATATAGACTTGAGCAGCGTCACTACCTTCACGCGCTTCCAGAATATCGGCAAGCATTAACTCAGCGCCAGCACCGGTATTCTCCTCAACGGCGCGACGTAAAAACTCCGCCCACTCGGCATTTTTACCGAGCTGTTGATAACAGGTTTGCAGCATCTCCAGCGTTTCGCTGACCAGCTCTTTATCCTGAACGATCACACGTTGCAGGCTTTCGACCGCTTTGGCGTAATCCCCTCTCGCCATATAAACGCGCCCCATCATGATAGACACCCGGGCGCTATTTTTATCTGCGGCGGCACCTTTTTTCAGCAACGCCATCGCGCGATCCATGTCGTCGTTGCCCATCTGCTGTAAAGCTAACTCACAGTAAAAATGGGCGATTTCGATACGCTGTTTATCTTTGCCCAGTTTCACCAGCCGTTCTGCTACTTCGATCGCCTTTTGCCAGTCGCTGGTTAGCTGATAGATTTGCAAGAGCTGCTGTAACGCGCCTACGCGAAATTCCGTTTCGTCGGTAAGTTGGTTAAACATATCTTCCGCGCGGTCATATAAACCGGCGGCCATATAGTCGCGCCCCAGTTGCTGAACAGCCAGTAAACGCTGTTCATAGGTCAATGAAGCGCTTTCCATGAGCGTTTGATGAATACGAATGGCGCGATCGACTTCGCCGCGAGAGCGAAACAAATTACCGAGAGTGAGATGAGCCTCAACGGTGCCGGTATCCTCTTTAAGCATATCGAGGAACAGATCCACCGCTTTATCTTGTTGGTTACTCAGCAGGAAGTTAACCCCTGCGACATAATCGCGCGACAGGCGGTTAGCTTCATCCTGTTTTGTTTGTTGCGCACTTCTGCGACCCATATACCACCCATAGGCAGCGGCTACAGGCAACAGCAGAAATAACAACTCCAACATAAATGATTATTCCTTTACAACCGACGAATCGGCAGGGACCGCAACGTCGGTTGCTGGCGAAAGCTTGTTTTCCAGTCGTTTAATTTTACGTTCAGCGCGGGCAAGGGAAACGCGGACCCGCAGCCAGAACAGGCCGCAAATCAGCCAGCCAATCGCAAAACCGACGGCGAACAGCACAGCAAGCAACGTGGAGATACGATACTCCCCTTGCGCCAGCAGGTAGTTAAACGTCACCTGTTGATCATTCTGCGCGCCCAGCGTCACCGAAATAACAAAAATCGCCAATACCAGTAAGAAAATGAGTAAATATTTCACATTACTTCCCGTTATGTGGTTTGCGCGAATAAATCGTGTCCAACTTACCGCATCCAGCCTTCTAAATTACCATTTTCCCGCCTCGCGCGAAATGGAAATGCGCCCGCCATCAGATGATTTAAGGGCAATAGTCAGAAAATCAACCGTTGTCAGCTTTCCTGCTCGCGTTCAGCAATTTCTTGCGCTTCTTCACGAGGCGGCATAAGCGGCCCGCAAATTCGCTGCGCCAGCCAGGTCGCCAGGGTAACTAATAGCCAGGAGATGAGCGTGGCGACCACTAAATCTCGCGGCCAGTGCATTCCCAGAAGCAAACGGCTGCCCATTACGCCGGTCGCCCAGACTAACAAAAACGCGATGGTGAAAGTCCGTCTGCGCGGCCATAACAGACCCACGGCCAAAAGCGCCCAGCTCGCTGCAAACATGGTGTGTCCGGAGGGAAACGCAAAGCCCGTCTCTTTTTGCCAGTGCTGACGCAGGAAAACGGGGATGTTCTGTTGCCCGGCCAACTGCTCTTTCACTAAATGTCCGCGTTCTGTACGCTTTAAAGTGTAGAACTCATCGACGGGAATATGGTGCGTTTTTTCAAGCCAGACCACAAATGGCCGCGGCTCCTGTACGCGCTCCTTTACCCATGACTTCACGCCCTGCCCGACGATAATCGCCCCGCCGAGAATCGCAAACAGCATAATGGCGGCGCGCAGGCGAAATCGCAGGCACCATAAGAACCATCCACAAAGAATCACATGCGTGATAACGCCCCAGGGTTTGGTCACGGTTTCCGTTATCCAGAATAGCGTTTTTAGCCACCAGACCTGATGTCCTGGCTGCCACTGCCAGCCTGATACCCATACGGCAAGCGGCATGATAAGCAACAGGGCGGCTCCTGCCGCGGTGCGCTTCGCAATTGAAAGCATGGATGCTCCTTTTATAAGTAAGTATCACAATCATAACTGAAAATTCTCGCCGGACTGGAAAATTGACAAATTTGTGCCATTCCTGAGCAATTACGTGGTAGTGATTAGGTGATGTCCGCCGCCTTATGGCAAAATAGCGGGATACAATCCAACAGGCGACGACACCGCAGGCGTCAGCATAATCTGGAGAAATACATGCAGCTTAAACGTGTGGCAGAAGCCAAACTGCCAACCCCATTGGGTGACTTTCTGATGGTGGGATTTGAAGAACTGGCAACCGGACACGACCATGCCGCGCTGGTTTTTGGCGATATTTCAGGTAAAACGCCAGTACTGGCTCGCGTTCATTCCGAATGTCTTACCGGGGACGCGCTTTTTAGTCTGCGCTGTGATTGTGGTTTTCAACTGGAAGCCGCGCTGACGCATATTGCGGAAGAAGGACGCGGTATTCTGATTTACCACCGTCAGGAAGGCCGCAATATCGGCCTGCTTAATAAAATTCGCGCTTATGCGTTACAGGATCAAGGCTATGACACGGTGGAGGCCAATCATCAGCTCGGCTTTGCCGCCGATGAGCGTGATTTCACCCTGTGCGCGGATATGTTCAAATTACTGGGCGTGGATGAAGTTCGCCTGCTGACCAATAATCCGAAGAAAGTCGAAATACTGACCGAGGCGGGAATTAATATCGTCGAACGCGTTCCGCTCATTGTGGGTCGTAATCCAAATAATGAGCATTATCTCGATACTAAAGCGGCCAAAATGGGCCACCTGCTAAGTAAGTAAGCCACCGGTATTAAGGCGCGGGCCTGCCTGTTTACGGCAGGCCCGATAAACGGCTTTAGTTCAGCATATTTCTAATGACATAGTGCAATATGCCGTCATTCTGGTAGTAAGTCAGCTCGGTGGCGGTATCAATGCGACAGCGACAAGGCACCGTTTCTTTGCTGCCATCCGCTCTCGTTAACATAACCGGAATGGTCGCGCCAGGGCGCAGATTTTGCAGATCCGCGATATCAATCACCTCTTCCCCGGTCAGTCCCAGCGTCTTACGCGTTACGCCCTGTGGAAACTCCAGCGGCAGGATCCCCATCCCAATCAGGTTTGAGCGATGGATACGTTCGAACGACTCGGCGATCACCACGCGAATACCTAACAGCCGCGGACCTTTTGCCGCCCAGTCACGGCTCGATCCCGACCCATACTCTTTCCCGGCAATTACCGCCAGCGGCGTTTTTTCCTGCTGGTAGAGCATCGCAGCATCATAAATCGACATCGCTTCCGTACCCGGCAAATGCCGCGTCATCCCACCTTCGACGCCGGGCAGCATTTCGTTGCGAATACGAATATTGGCGAACGTACCGCGCATCATCACTTCATGGTTGCCGCGCCGTGATCCATAGGAGTTAAAATCCTTCCGCTCAACGCCGTGGTTTTGCAGATAGCGTCCGGCGGGACTGTCCGGCTTGATACTGCCGGCCGGAGAAATATGGTCGGTCGTTACCGAATCCCCCAGCATCGCCAGGATACGCGCGCCGTGGATATCTTTGACTGGCGCAGGCTGGGCCTGCATTTCATCAAAGAAAGGCGACAGGCGAATATAGGTTGAATCCGACTGCCAGCCGTAGGTATCGGACGATTCAACCTGAATCGATTTCCATTCTTCCGTGCCCTCAAACACTTCCGCATACTCTTTACGGAACATATCCGATGATACCAGTTCAACGGCGCGGGCAATTTCCTGCGCCGAAGGCCAGATATCCTTCAGGTATACCGGATCGCCTTTACGATCGTACCCCAGCGGGTCTGTCGCGAGGTTAATATTCATGTTTCCGGCCAGCGCATACGCGACCACCAGCGGCGGCGACGCCAGCCAGTTCGTTTTCACCAGCGGATGGATACGCCCTTCAAAATTTCGGTTACCGGAAAGCACGGCCCCTACCGTCAGATCGCCTTTTTTAATCGCGGTCTCAATAGGCTCTGGCAACGGACCGGAGTTCCCGATACAGGTCGTACAGCCATAACCGACCAGGTTAAAACCGAGTTCATCCAGATAAGGCGTAAGTTTGGCCTGCGCCAGATAGTCAGATACCACTTTTGACCCCGGCGCCAGAGAAGCCTTGACCCACGGTTGACGCTTCAACCCCAGCGTTACTGCTTTTTTCGCCAGTAATCCCGCCGCCATCAGCACGCTGGGATTCGAGGTATTCGTGCAGGAGGTGATGGCGGCAATGACGACAGCGCCATCCGGAAGCTGATATGGCTGTCCGTTCATCGTATAGTCAACCGGCTGGCGATCTCTTTGCGCGGTATTCAGCTCCAGCTCGGCGCTGGCGGCAAAGGCTTTCGGCACATCGCCTAACGCCACGCGATCCTGCGGGCGTTTCGGCCCGGCCAGGCTGGCCTCGACATCGCCCATATCCAGTTCCAGCGTACTGGTAAATACCGGTTCGTCTCCGGGATTACGCCACATTCCCTGCGCCTTCGCGTAGGCTTCAACCAGCTCGACCAGATCGTCGCTACGTCCGCTTAATCGCATATATTCCAGGGTGATGGCGTCAATAGGGAAGAAACCACAGGTTGCGCCATATTCCGGCGACATATTAGCGATGGTCGCGCGATCCGCCAACGGCAGCGAATCCAGACCATCACCATAAAATTCAACAAATTTACCCACGACGCCATGCTTACGCAGCATTTGCGTGACGGTGAGCACCAGGTCAGTGGCGGTGATTCCCTCCCGAAGTTTACCGGTTAACTTAAAGCCGACGACATCCGGGATAAGCATCGAAACGGGCTGACCAAGCATCGCCGCTTCCGCTTCGATACCGCCCACGCCCCACCCCAATACGCCCAGACCATTAATCATGGTCGTATGGGAGTCAGTCCCCACCAGCGAGTCCGGGTAAGCAATCCACTCCCCGTCCTGTAATTCGCTCCAGACGGCTTTACCCAGGTATTCCAGGTTAACCTGATGGCAAATGCCGGTTCCGGGCGGCACCACGCTGAAACGGCTGAATGCCTGCTTTCCCCATTTCAGGAACATATAACGCTCATGGTTACGTTCCATTTCCAGCCGCACGTTTTCTTCAAACGCATCGTCATCGCCGAAATGATCGACCGTCACAGAGTGGTCAATAACCAGATCAACCGGCGATAACGGGTTCACTTTCGACGTATCGCCGCCGAGGCGTTTAACGGCTTCACGCATCGCCGCCAGGTCGACAACGGCAGGCACGCCGGTAAAGTCCTGCATCAGGACACGGGCGGGCCGCCAGGCAATTTCACGATCGGCATGGGCATTTTTAAGCCAACCGGCCAGCGCCTGAATATCTTCATCAGTCACAGATTCGCCGTCCTGCCAGCGCAACAGGTTTTCCAGTAACACTTTAAGTGATTTGGGCAAACGGGCGATATCGCCCAGGGATTTGGCAGCCAGCGGCAGACTGTAGTAATGATACGTTTTATCTTTGGCCTGCAATGTATCCTTACTGGCTTCTCGTAGGGTTGACGACATAGCTCCTCCTTAAATGACAGGGTTGCGTTACCCTGATTCTCCACAGGGTTGTATTAAAGATAACACAAACAAAATGTAACGTTTTGATAACAACCCAAATTGCTAAAAGAGGAGAAACCTAACAGGCGAGGAACGAAGATGAAAAAGCCCGATAAATAACGCATTATCGGGCTTTGACGAGATTAGACGGCAATCCAGATTAACTCGGCCCAGAACAGTAGCGATAATATAAACGCGCCAGTCCATGACCAATACTTTATATTTGACGTTAACATAGGCGACACCAACTGTGTTTAATCAATACTGAGAAGCGCTCAGCACACGGTTGCTGAGGTGTAATAAGACAGCGTTAATAAAACAGTAACGCCAATAAAAAGACGAATATTATTTTTGTGACACCTCGTCAGCAAAAGCATCAATAAATGCCCGCTGCCGCGGTGTGAGCGTCCAGTGTTGCGGAACAGACCGAAAAACGGTCGTATCCGGGGTGTTATCATCGTCACAAGATTGAATCGGGGGCGCGACCACGCGCTCGCGTTCCGACGTAATGCTCACTTAGCCCCACCAATGCCAGATAACAAGCGCTACCACTACCCAGAACAACGCAGAACCCACAAAAACCGCCAGCCATGCTTTACGTTTGAGCTCAGGGTCGCGGCGCGGTTCCTGGTTTTCAGAAGGCATTACTAACCTCATGCTATCGGTATCACTTATCATTTCAGCACCAAACAATCGGTACAATTAATCATCAGATGAGACAAATCCTAAATAAACTTTAGTCAAAAATCCAGTCAATTTACGAATCGTTGCCAGTGAATAAATCAATCTTTTGACTCAAGATAACTATTTGGAAAAAGAAACTGGCGGGACGGGTAATTCAACACTATTTTGCTGATCATTACCCGTAATACTTCGAGGGATATTGCAAAAGGCGGCTTTGTCTGCCATGCCACTACGACACAAACCGACGATGCTATTACTTTTCAGGCAGCTTTATATCCTGAAACATCGCTTCAATTTCTTCATTAGAACGCAACGCCACCGCCGTATCCACCACGTCACGCGTCAGATGCGGCGCAAAACGCTGGATAAAATCATACATATAGCTGCGTAAAAAAGTACTACGGCGAAAACCAATTTTTGTGGTGCTGTGGCTAAAAATATCGTGCGCGTCAATCCGCACTAAATCAGGATCGGCAAGCGGATCGACCGCCATGCTGGCAATGACGCCAACGCCCAGCCCCAACCTGACATAGGTTTTAATCACATCCGCATCGGTTGCAGTAAAGACGATCCGCGGCGTTAATCCTGCGCGATTAAAAGCGGTATCCAGTTCGGAACGCCCGGTAAAGCCGAAGGTATACGTCACCAGCGGATACTGCGCCAGCGCTTCAATCGTTACGGAAGACGTTGCCGCCAATGGATGATCCGGCGTCACCACTATCGAACGGTTCCAGTGGTAGCATGGCAACATCACCAGATCGTCATATAAATGCAGCGCTTCCGTGGCAATCGCGAAATCGGCGTTCCCTTTCGATACCGCTTCCGCAATCTGCGTTGGCGACCCCTGGTGCATATGCAGCGAAACGCGCGGGTAACGCTCGATGAAGCCTTTAATCACGCCTGGCAATGCGTAACGCGCCTGAGTATGGGTAGTGGCAATATAGAGCGAGCCTTTATCCGGCCAGGTATGCTCGCCGGCGACCGACTTAATGGCATCGACTTTGGAAAGCACCTCACGCGCAATACGAATAATCTCCTGGCCTGCGGGCGTCACCTGAGTCAGATGCTTACCGCTGCGGGCGAAAATCTGGATGCCAAGCTCATCTTCCAGCATCCTAACCTGCTTGCTGATCCCCGGCTGGGAAGTATACAACCCCTCAGCGGTAGAGGAGACGTTAAGGTTATGATTAACCACTTCAACAATGTAACGAAGCTGCTGCAATTTCATAATACATCATCCAGATTAGCGCCATCAGGCCATCGTTTATCTGCAGACATCATTGGGCTGCTAATACGATTTAATAATAAAAAAGGTGTTAACTATAACCACTATATCATTTATATCTGAACTGTATAGCCAGCGCGATAAAATAATAAGACCGCTATACCCAAAATAATTCGAGCTGCTTAAAGGCGACAAGGGAGTGAGTTCCCAGGAGCATAGATAACGATGTGACTGGGGTGAGCGACAAATCTGCCGGGAGCAGATTTGAACATCGCGTGCGACGGCCCGTCAGGACGAGGCCCATGGATGGGCCGAGTAATCCGTAGCTAACACATAAGCCACTTGAAATATGAAGGGGATATAAAAAAGGGCCGCTTACGCGGCCCGCTTGACTACAGTGGCGACAGGCAGGGGTTATTTCTTGCCTTCAACCCACTTGCCGTCGACGAAGAACGCTGACCATCCCGTCGCCTTCCCGTCTTTTTCCGCCGCAACGTACTGCTGTTTTGTTTTGCGGCTAAAGCGAACAACGGTTTTATTACCTTCCGGGTCCTGCTGCGGCGCATCCGCCAGATAACGCAGTTTTTCCGGCAGGCGATCGCGGAACCGGTAAAGCTCCTCGACTAATGGCGCGCGCGTTTCGCGTGATTTCGGGAACGTATTGGCCGCCAGGAATATCCCTGCGGCGCCGTCGCGTAGCACAAAGTACGCGTCCGATTTTTCACACGGCAGTTCCGGTAATGGAACAGGATCTTCCTTCGGCGGCGCAACTTCACCGTTACGCAAGATCTTACGGGTGTTTTTACATTCGTCGTTAGTACAGGCCATGTACTTACCAAAACGCCCCATTTTCAGGTGCATTTCGGAACCACATTTCTCACACTCAACGATCGGGCCGTCATACCCTTTGATGCGGAACTCGCCTTCTTCAATCTCGTAGCCATCACAGGTCGGGTTATTACCACACACATGCAATTTACGCTTCGGATCGATCAGATAGCTGTCCATCGCCGTACCGCACTTCTGGCAGCGACGCTTGGCGCGCAGGGCGTTGGTTTCGGCGTCGTCGCCTTCCAGCACGTTCAGAACTTCATTTTCCGGCACCAGGTTAATGGTCGTTTTACAACGCTCTTTCGGCGAAAGCGCATAACCTGAACATCCAAGGAAAACCCCCGTACTGGCAGTACGAATTCCCATTTTACGGCCACAGGTTGGACAGTCAATGCTGGTCAGCACCATCTGGTTAGGACGCATCCCCCCTTCTTCCGGATCTTTCTCGGCTTTATCGAGCTGCTGAGTAAAATCGCTGAAGAAGTTATCCAGTACCGCTTTCCACTCGGCCTGGTGATTTGCAACCTGATCCAGACTATCTTCCATCTGCGCGGTAAAATCGTAGTTCATCAATTCGCGGAAGTTTTCTTCCAGCCGATCGGTGACGATTTCACCCATTTTTTCCGCATAGAAGCGACGGTTTTCAACGCGAACATAGCCGCGATCCTGAATGGTCGAGATAATCGACGCATAGGTAGACGGACGACCAATACCGCGCTTCTCAAGCTCTTTAACCAGAGAAGCCTCGCTAAACCGGGCTGGCGGTTTAGTAAAGTGCTGAGCAGGCGTCAATTCAAGTAGCGTCAGCGCATCGCCCTTATTCACGGCAGGCAATGTGCGATCTTCATCGCCTTTACGCAGCGCCGGCATCACTTTTGTCCAGCCGTCAAAGCGCAAAATACGCCCACGCGCTTTCAGACGGAATTCGCCTGCGCCAACGGTAAGCGTAGTAGAGTCATATTGTGCTGGCGTCATCTGACAGGCGACAAACTGACGCCAAATTAGTTGATACAACTTCTGCGCGTCAGCCTCCATGTCTTTCAGCGACTCCGCCATGACAGCAACGTCGGAAGGACGGATCGCTTCGTGCGCTTCCTGAGAGTTTTCTTTGCTGGCGTACTGGTTCGGGTTATCCGGCAGGTATTTCTTGCCGAAATTATCGCCAATATAACCACGCACCATGTTGACCGCATCCTGACTCAGGTTTGTGGAGTCTGTACGCATATAGGTGATGTAGCCCGCCTCATACAGACGCTGCGCCATCATCATGGTTTTCTTCACGCCAAAGCCCAGCCGGGTGCTGGCCGCCTGTTGTAGCGTGGAGGTGATAAACGGCGCGCCAGGTTTGCTGCTGGTCGGTTTGTCTTCACGCTCCAGTACGCTATAGCGCGCTTTTTCCAGCAAGCTGACGGCGGCAAGCGTCTGCTCGCGATTTACCGGCCGGAATGGCTTGTCGTTCTGATGCGTGACCTGTAGCGGTAGCGCCTCGCCAGACGGCGTCGTCGTATTGGCGTCAATTTCCCAGAACTCTTCCGGAACAAACGCTTTAATCTCGCGCTCGCGCTCAACGACCAGACGGACCGCGACAGACTGAACGCGACCTGCCGACAAACCACGGGCGATCTTTTTCCACAGCAGCGGCGAGACCATATAGCCTACCACGCGGTCCATAAAGCGGCGCGCTTGCTGGGCGTTGACCCTGTTAATGTTCAGCTCGCCCGGCTGTTCAAACGCCTGGCGAATAGCATTTTTGGTTATTTCGTTAAAGACTACGCGACTGTAGCGCGCGTCATCGCCGCCGATCACTTCCCGCAGGTGCCATGCAATGGCTTCCCCTTCGCGGTCAAGGTCGGTTGCGAGATAGATGTGGTCGGCTTTTTCCGCCAACTGTTTCAGTTCAGAGACGACCTTCTCTTTACCGGGCAGCACTTCATAGTGCGCATCCCAGTTGTGCCACGGGTCAACCCCCATACGGTTGACGAGAGCGCCACGTTCATCCTTTTTGGGCTTTTTAGCCGTTTTGGTGGAGGTAGAGTCGGCGCTCTTTTTAGCTGCTGAGCCACTGGTCGGCAAATCACGGATATGACCCACGCTGGATTTCACCACGTAGTCATTACCCAGATACTTGTTGATCGTTTTGGCTTTTGCCGGGGACTCAACGATGACAAGAGCTTTACCCATATTCACCTTTACCTAAGTTGATTCTTCCAGGAATGCGTCGCACGTTGATTCACCTTCCACTGGCGACGAGACAACGATATATGGTCTCTGCGTCTGCGGATATCAACCCCTTGTACTGGCTTTGTGTACGAAATGTAACCCTCAGGTGACTGAGTTAACAGGCTTTTTTGCACACACGCGCTATAGCACGACGGAATTTTGGTCGAATGTCAAGCAATTCTGTTGCCAGATTGACGAAAGCGTCACACTGTACCTGATAAAATTCGATACGCAACTTTATTAGCATGCAAAAACAAATCTTGCCAGTGAACGCAACATGACAAATCCATCAATTTCCTGTGAGAATATTTGCCCATCAGAAGTGCTCAGCGTAGACTAATCTCCTTGTTTAAGGAGTAAAAAATGCATAAAGAGACGCAACCTATCGATCGCGAAACACTGTTGCTTGAAGCCAACAAAATTATTCGGGAACATGAAGACACGATGGCAGGTATTGTCGCCACCGGCGTAACGCAGAGAAATGGCGTGCTGGTTTTCAGCGGCGATTACTTTTTAGACGAGCAAGGGTTACCGACCCCTAAAAGCACCGCGGTGTTTAACATGTTTAAACACCTGGCGCATGTGCTGTCTGAGAAGTATCACCTGGTGGATTAATCCATGCCGGATGGCGCTGAATGCCATCCGGCAATAGCGGTTTACATCAACGGTTTTTGTCCACGCTGCCACCAGCGCAGCAGCAGCCGATCCGCGCTTTCCGCCGCGCTGCCGGTAACACGATCGATCAGTTTTTTACGCTGCATATAGCGCACATTCAGCACCTCACGCCCTTCCATCAGGCCGAGGATAACCTCATCGCTGGTGTTAATCTCATCAACCAGTCCTTTCTCCAGCGCCTGCTGACCGTACCAGTGTTCGCCCGTGGCGACCTGTTCAATGTCCAGAGCCGGACGCATCCGCTGCACAAACTCTTTGAACAGATGGTGCGTTTCGTTGAGATCTTCACGAAACTTCTGCCGCCCTTCTTCCGTATTCTCGCCTAACAATGTCAGGGTACGTTTGTACTGCCCTGCGGTATGCAGTTCAATATCAATGTCTTTACTTTTGAGAAAGCGGTTAAAGTTCGGGATTTGCGCGACAACACCAATTGACCCCACAATAGCGAACGGCGCCGCGATAATTTTTTCCGCCACGCAGGCCATCATGTAGCCTCCGCTTGCCGCGACTTTATCCACCGTCACGGTCAGCGGAATATTTTTATCGCGCAGGCGCTGCAATTGCGATGCCGCCAGGCCATAGCCATGCACAACGCCACCTGGGCTTTCCAGACGCACAACCGCCCGATCGCCGGGTTTCGCCACTGCCAGCACCGCCGTGACCTCTTCGCGCAACGCATTAACTTCGTGAGCGTCCATACTGCCTTTGAAATCTATCACCCATACACGCGGTTTGTCCGATGTCGCAATGTCTCCCAGCTTCGCTTTTGCTTTGGCGGCTTTCGCCTCCTGCTTATGCTTTTTTTTCTGCGCTTTATGCCACAGTTTTTGCTGATGGCCATCCATCAACGCCGCAGCAAGGTCATCCTTCATCTCCTGATACTGCTCGCTCAAATTGGTCACGCGCAGCTCGCCGCGCTGACGTTTGCGTTGCGTAGCATTCACGATCAGCAGCACAATGACGGCAATGGCCACCACAACGGTGACGATTTTTGCCAAAAATAAGCCATATTCAGACAACAATTCCACGACTCCCACCTTGATTAAATAACGCGACTTGCGCTCAGTGTACAACAGGCATCGAAGCCAGTCTCTCTTCATCCGTATGCCTGTTGAGGAAGAAAAAGTATGACAAGACGTTCATTTTACGGCGTTATCGCCCCTGTCTGATTGAAAAAAAAGGCGCTTTCAGGCATAAACCCGAAAAGTTAACGCGAAGATAAGACAACCTGGCAGGACGGTGCACCACGCCGTTGAGGAGTAGCCATGCATTACCAACCGAAACAAGATCTATTGCAAAACCGCATTATTCTGGTCACTGGCGCCAGCGATGGCATTGGGCGGGAAGCCGCGCTCACGTATGCGCGTTACGGCGCAACGGTGATTCTGCTGGGACGCAACGAAGAGAAACTGCGTCGGGTCGCGCAGCACATTGCTGACGAGCAACATGTTCAACCACAGTGGTTTACGCTCGATCTGCTGACCTGCACCGCTGAAGAGTGCCGGCAAGTGGCCGACCGCATCGCCGCGCACTATCCCCGCCTGGATGGCGTCCTGCACAATGCCGGGTTACTGGGGGAAATCGGCCCAATGAGCGAACAAGATCCGCAGATCTGGCAGGATGTCATGCAGGTAAACGTTAACGCCACCTTTATGCTCACCCAGGCGCTGTTACCGTTATTATTGAAGTCCGATGCCGGCTCGCTGGTCTTTACGTCATCAAGCGTTGGCCGTCAGGGACGCGCCAACTGGGGCGCCTATGCCACCTCGAAGTTTGCTACTGAAGGAATGATGCAGGTGCTGGCGGACGAATACCAGAACCGTCCTCTGCGTGTTAACTGCATTAACCCGGGCGGCACGCGCACCAGTATGCGCGCCAGCGCCTTTCCGACGGAAGATCCACAGAAATTAAAAACGCCTGCCGATATTATGCCGCTTTACCTGTGGCTTATGGGCGACGACAGTCGCCGTAAAACCGGTATGACCTTTGACGCCCAACCGGGCCGTAAACCAGGAATCGCCCAATGAGTGATGAACGTTATCAGCAGCGCCAGCAGAAGGTAAAAGATCGGGTTGACGCCCGTGTCGCCCAGGCACAGGAAGAGCGCGGTATTATTATCGTGTTTACTGGCAATGGTAAGGGCAAAACCACGGCGGCTTTCGGGACTGCCGCCCGCGCCGTAGGACACGGTAAAAACGTAGGCGTGGTGCAATTTATTAAGGGCACCTGGCCCAACGGCGAGCGTAATCTGCTGGAACCGCATGGCGTCGAATTTCAGGTGATGGCAACGGGATTTACCTGGGAGACGCAAAATCGCGAGGCAGACACTGCAGCATGTATGGCCGTTTGGCAGCATGGGAAACGGATGCTGGCCGATCCGCTGCTTGATATGGTGGTACTGGATGAGCTGACCTATATGGTGGCGTATGACTATTTGCCGCTGGAAGAGGTCATAAGCGCGCTAAACGCGCGCCCTTGTCACCAGACGGTGATTATTACAGGTCGCGGCTGTCACCGGGATATTCTTGATCTTGCGGATACCGTCAGCGAACTGCGTCCGGTTAAACATGCTTTCGACGCGGGCGTAAAAGCCCAGATGGGAATTGATTATTAACCGTAGGCCGGATTAAGGCGTTTGCGCCGCCATCCGGCACAAACCCTCTTGTCTGATGATTCTCGGCCTATAGACCGCGGTAGAGATTACCCGTTGTTATTACGCCCACCGGAGCGGCGTCCGCCAGCGATCTGGCTGTGGCGTTTTACCGCCCGACGGATCTGGTTCGCTTTCATACGACGACGGTCTTTTTCGACGGCAACCTTCGACGAGGTTTCCGGCGGGAGCTCTACCAGACCACGCAGATAGTTCGTTTGCGCGAGGTCGAGCTCAGTCCAGCCGCCGCGCGGCAGGCCTTTCGGCAGCGGGATATCGCCGTAACGAACGCGGATCAGACGGCTGACCTGAACGCCTACCGCTTCCCACAGTCGGCGAACTTCGCGGTTGCGCCCTTCCGTCAGCGTCACGTTGTACCACTGGTTAATGCCTTCGCCGCCGCTGAATTTAATGGTCTTAAATGCCGCCGGGCCATCTTCCAACTGTACGCCACGGCTTAAATCACGCAGTTTCGATTCATCCACCTGACCGAACACGCGCACGGCATATTCACGTTCAACTTCACGACTAGGGTGCATCAGGCGGTTCGCCAGTTCACCGTCGGTGGTAAATAACAATAGCCCGCAGGTGTTGACATCCAGACGTCCTACCGCAATCCACCGCGCGCCGCGCAGTTTCGGTAAGCGATCAAAAACGGTTGGTCGCCCTTCAGGGTCATTGCGGGTACACAGTTCACCTTCTGGTTTGTAATAGGCCAGAACGCGGCAAATTTGTTCCGCCGACTCTTTCACCGAAATCAGGTGACCGTCAATACGGATTTTCAAACCGGGAGTGACTTCAACACGATCGCCAAGCGTGGCGATTTTACCGTCAACGCTGACACGTCCCGCTTCAATAATGGATTCGATTTCACGGCGAGAGCCGTGGCCAGCGCGCGCCAGCACTTTTTGTAACTTTTCGCTCATAGAGCTTCCTTCAGGTGTCGCCTTCACAGGCGTCGAACAGGAGAATGAACGGCGCGTTGCCGCGCCATTTTAAGGCCGCGTAGTATACAGGCTAACGCCCTTATAAGAAAGGTGTAACGTCGCCGACGCCTTCGCGCAGCACCACCGGGGAGTCATTGGTCAAATCAATTACCGTGGTAGGCTGTTGACCGAGGTAACCGCCGTGGATGATCAGATCCACCTGCTTCTCCAGCCGATCTTTAATCTCCTCCGGGTCCGACTCGGTAAAATCGCTGCCAGGCAGCATCAACGACGTCGAGAGCATCGGTTCGCCCAGCGTATCCAACAACGCCAGCGCAATCGGGTTTGACGGTACGCGCAGGCCGATAGTTTTACGCTTTTCCTGCAACAGACGGCGCGGCACCTCTTTTGTCCCCTTCAGGATAAAGGTGTAGTTACCCGGCGTATTGTTTTTCATCAGACGAAACGCCACGTTGTCGACGTAGGAGTAGGTCGACAACTCGGACAAATCGCGGCACATCAGCGTGAAGTTGTGGCCGTCCGGCAGATGACGGATGCGGCAAATGCGCTCCATTGCGCCTTTGTCTTCAATTTTACAACCAAGGGCATAGCCGGAATCGGTTGGATAAACAATAACACCGCCTTTACGCACAATGTCGACGGCCTGATTAATCAGCCGTTGCTGTGGGTTATCCGGATGGATATAAAAAAACTGGCTCATACTTCCCTCACTGTGATATTTGCGGCTGTTCCCATGTCTGCCATACGCCTTCAACGCCAGCGGGCAGCCAGAGTTTACGCCCCAACTCAATCCACGGGCAGGGCTGATGGAAATCAGATCCAAGCGATGCCCATAAATGATGCTGACGCGCAAGCGTCGCCAGTTGGGTGCGTTCATTGGGCGATTGTTGGCACTGCGCCACTTCCATCGCGTCGCCGTGATGGTCGGCAAATTGCGCCACTAATCTTTTCAGCCACTTAGCGCTAAGGTCGTAGCGTCCCGGATGGGCCAACACCGCCTTACCGCCAGAATGATGAATGACATCAATAGCTTGTTCTATTGTACACCACTGCGGCGGAACGTAACCGGTTTTCCCACGCGCGAGATATTTTTTAAAAACATCCGCCATGGTCGCGGCTTTGCCGCACTCCACCAGAAAGCGGGCGAAGTGGCCGCGCGTCACCGCGCCGCCATTGGCCAGTCTCAATGCCCCTTCCCACGCGCCGGGAATATGGGCTTTTTCCAGACGCTCCGCAATGAGCCGACCACGCGCCTGACGCCGCTGTGTCTGCTGCGCCAGAAAATCGCGCATTGCCGGATGCGCAATATCAATATTCAGACCCACAATGTGAATCTCATGATTCTCCCAGACCGTTGAAATCTCCACGCCGGGAATAAGATTCAGGGCCAGCCCGGAACGTGAAATTTCTTCTCTTGCCGCAGGAATCGCGGCTGTGGTGTCATGATCGGTAATCGCCAGCGTGCCGACTCGCATCTCTACCGCACGGTGTACTAATGTTTCTGGCGTCAACAGTCCATCGGACGCCGTGGTATGACTGTGCAGATCGTAAATCACTGCGTAATTCGTGTCGCTCAAGGCGGCTCCCATAGAGATAAAGGTATGTCATGTACATCATAACGGTTCCGGCAAATATACTGAAATAGGTGTTGACATTATTCCATCGAACTAGTTAACTAGTACGAAAGTTCACATGAAGAGGGTATCTAAAATGGCAGCGACATTTGCATTACACGGTTGGTGGCGCACTTCCTGATAGCGGGCGGTGTATGAACAGCTGTAATCAGCCAAACGATACCCGGCCCGCCTGTTAAGCGGGCTTTTTTTTGAACAAAATAATGAGAATAACCATGCAAACACCAAAACCCACGCTCGAACTGTTGACCTGCGATGCCGCCTATCGAGAAAACCCAACGGCGCTTTTTCACCAGGTCTGCGGCGATCGCCCGGCAACGCTGCTGCTGGAATCCGCGGATATCGACAGTAAAGACGATTTAAAAAGCCTGCTGCTGGTGGATAGCGCGCTGCGCATTACCGCTTTAGGTGACACTGTCACTATTCAGGCGTTATCTGATAATGGCGCCTCGTTATTGCCGCTACTGGATACCGCCCTGCCCGCTGGCGTGGAGAACGAAGTCCTGCCTGCCGGTCGCATTCTACGCTTTCCGCCCGTCAGCCCATTATTAGATGAAGACGCCCGTTTATGCTCTCTGTCGGTATTTGATGCGTTCCGTCTGTTACAGGGAGTGGTGAACATACCGACGCAAGAGCGGGAGGCTATGTTTTTCGGCGGTCTGTTTGCCTACGACCTGGTCGCTGGCTTTGAAGCGCTGCCACACCTTGAGGCTGGCAATAACTGCCCGGACTACTGCTTTTATTTAGCGGAAACGCTGATGGTGATAGACCATCAGAAAAAAAGCACCCGTATTCAGGCCAGTCTGTTCACCGCCAGCGACCGGGAAAAACAGCGCCTGAACGCCCGCCTGGCGTACCTTAGCCAACAGTTAACCCAGCCTGCGCCGCCGTTGCCGGTCACGCCGGTGCCGGACATGCGCTGCGAATGTAATCAGAGCGATGACGCGTTCGGCGCGGTGGTACGCCAGTTGCAAAAAGCCATCCGCACGGGGGAGATATTTCAGGTGGTGCCGTCGCGCCGCTTTTCACTGCCCTGCCCGTCGCCGTTGGCTGCCTACTACGTGCTGAAAAAGAGCAACCCCAGCCCGTATATGTTCTTTATGCAGGATAATGATTTCACGCTTTTCGGCGCGTCGCCGGAAAGCTCGCTGAAATATGACGCCGCCAGTCGTCAGATTGAGATTTACCCCATCGCGGGTACCCGTCCACGCGGTCGCCGCGCTGATGGTACGCTGGACAGAGATCTCGACAGCCGTATTGAGCTGGACATGCGTACCGACCATAAAGAGCTTTCCGAACATCTGATGCTGGTCGATCTGGCGCGCAATGACCTGGCGCGCATCTGTACGCCGGGCAGTCGCTACGTTGCCGATCTGACAAAAGTTGACCGCTATTCGTACGTGATGCATCTGGTTTCCCGGGTGGTGGGCGAACTGCGTCACGATCTCGACGCGCTGCACGCCTATCGCGCCTGCATGAACATGGGCACCCTGAGCGGCGCGCCGAAAGTACGCGCCATGCAGTTGATTGCCGATGCGGAAGGACAGCGCCGCGGCAGCTATGGCGGCGCGGTCGGTTACTTCACCGCCCACGGCGATCTGGACACCTGTATTGTTATCCGCTCCGCGCTGGTGGAAAACGGTATCGCCACCGTACAGGCGGGCGCCGGAATTGTACTGGACTCGGTTCCGCAGTCTGAAGCCGATGAAACCCGTAATAAAGCGCGCGCCGTATTGCGTGCTATCGCCACCGCGCATCATGCACAGGAGACCTTCTGATGGCTGATATTCTGCTGCTCGATAACATCGACTCGTTTACCTGGAACCTGGCAGATCAGCTACGGACCAACGGTCATAACGTGGTGATTTACCGTAACCATATTCCGGCGCAGACGCTTATCGATCGCCTGGCGACAATGAAAAATCCGGTGCTAATGCTCTCCCCCGGTCCGGGCATTCCCAGCGAGGCAGGCTGTATGCCGGAGCTGCTGACCCGACTACGCGGCAAGTTACCGATCATCGGCATTTGTCTGGGGCATCAGGCGATTGTCGAAGCTTACGGCGGTTATGTCGGTCAGGCGGGAGAAATCCTGCATGGCAAAGCCTCCAGCATTGAACATGACGGTCAGGCGATGTTCGCCGGTCTGGCGAATCCGCTACCGGTCGCGCGTTATCATTCGCTGGTCGGCAGTAATGTTCCTGCCGGGCTAACCATTAACGCCCATTTCAACGGCATGGTGATGGCGGTACGTCATGATGCGGATCGCGTTTGCGGTTTTCAATTTCATCCTGAGTCCATCCTGACGACACAGGGCGCGCGTCTGCTGGAGCAAACATTAGCCTGGGCGCAACAAAAGCTGGAACCGACCAACACCCTACAGCCAATTCTGGAGAAACTCTATCAGGCGCAAACTCTGACGCAACAAGAGAGCCATCAGTTGTTTTCGGCGGTCGTTCGCGGCGAACTTAAGCCTGAACAGCTCGCCGCCGCGCTGGTGAGCATGAAAATTCGCGGCGAGCATCCCAATGAAATTGCCGGCGCCGCCACTGCGTTGCTGGAAAATGCCGCCCCGTTCCCGCGCCCGGACTACCTGTTTGCGGATATCGTTGGTACCGGCGGCGATGGCAGCAACAGTATCAATATCTCTACCGCCAGCGCCTTTGTCGCAGCGGCCTGTGGACTGAAAGTGGCGAAACACGGCAACCGTAGCGTGTCCAGCAAATCGGGGTCATCCGATCTGCTGGCGGCGTTCGGTATTAATCTGGATATGAACGCCGATAAATCACGTCAGGCGTTAGATGAACTGGGCGTCTGTTTCCTGTTTGCGCCGAAATATCACACCGGATTCCGTCACGCGATGCCGGTTCGCCAACAGTTAAAAACGCGAACCCTGTTCAACGTACTCGGCCCGCTGATCAACCCGGCGCATCCGCCGCTGGCATTGATTGGCGTCTATAGCCCGGAACTGGTGCTGCCGATTGCGGAAACCTTACGGGTACTGGGCTATCAGCGCGCGGCGGTGGTACATAGCGGCGGCATGGATGAGGTTTCGCTCCATGCGCCGACGATTGTCGCGGAGCTGCATGACGGCGAAATTAAAAGCTATCAACTTACGGCGGAGGATTTTGGCCTGACGCCTTACCATCAGGATCAGTTGGCTGGCGGCACGCCGGAAGAAAACCGTGACATTCTGACGCGGTTATTACAAGGTAAAGGCGATGCCGCGCATGAGGCCGCCGTCGCCGCCAACGTGGCGATGCTGATGCGTCTGCATGGTCAGGAAGATCTCAAAGCCAACGCGCAAACCGTGCTTGATGTTCTGCGCAACGGCACCGCATATGACAGAGTCACCGCACTGGCGGCAAGAGGGTAAATAATGCAAACCGTTTTAGCGAAAATCGTCGCAGACAAGGCGATTTGGGTAGAAGCCCGCAAACAGCAACAGCCGCTGGCCAGCTTTCAAAATGAGATCCAGCCAAGTACACGCCATTTTTATGATGCGCTCCAGGGCGCGCGTACCGCCTTTATTCTGGAGTGTAAGAAAGCATCGCCATCAAAAGGCGTGATTCGCGACGATTTCGATCCGGCGCGTATTGCCAGTATTTATAAACATTACGCCTCGGCGATCTCGGTGCTCACCGACGAAAAATATTTTCAGGGGAGCTTCGATTTTCTGCCGGTCGTTAGCCAAAGCGCGCCGCAGCCGATTCTGTGTAAGGATTTTATTATCGATCCCTATCAGATCTACCTTGCCCGTTACTATCAGGCCGATGCCTGTTTACTGATGCTCTCGGTTCTGGATGACGAACAGTATCGCCAACTCTCCGCCGTCGCGCACAGTCTGAAAATGGGCGTGCTCACGGAGGTCAGTAATGACGAAGAACGGGAGCGCGCGATAGCGTTAGGCGCAAAAGTGGTAGGTATCAACAATCGCGATCTGCGCGATCTGTCGATTGATTTGAATCGCACCCGCCAGCTGGCGCCAAAACTGGGCCACGGCGTGACTGTCATCAGCGAGTCCGGGATTAACACCTATGGTCAGGTACGCGAACTGAGCCACTTCGCCAACGGTTTTTTAATTGGTTCCGCGTTAATGGCGCATGACGATCTTAACGCCGCCGTCCGTCGCGTGCTGCTTGGCGAGAATAAAGTCTGCGGCCTGACCCGCGCCCAGGACGCTAAAGCGGCCTGTGACGCTGGCGCAATATATGGCGGGTTGATTTTTGTGCCCTCATCTCCGCGCGCGGTTAGCGTTGAGCAGGCGCGAGAAGTGATAAGCGGCGCGCCATTGCAGTATGTCGGCGTTTTCCAGAACGCTGATATCGCCGATGTTTGCCAGAAAGCCGCCGTCCTGTCGCTTTCTGCCGTACAGCTACATGGCAGCGAAGACCAGGCGTATGTCAACGCGCTGCGCGAGGCGTTGCCGCGCAATGTGCAAATCTGGAAGGCGCTGAGCGTTAGCGATGCTCTTCCCGCACGCGATTATCACCATGTCGATAAATACATTTTCGACAATGGGCAAGGCGGCAGCGGGCAGCGCTTCGACTGGTCACTGCTACAGGGGCAACCGCTGGATAATGTATTACTGGCGGGCGGGCTGGCGGCCGATAACTGCGTCCAGGCGGCGCAAGTCGGCTGTGCCGGTCTCGATTTTAATTCAGGTGTGGAGTCACAGCCGGGCATCAAAGATGCTCGTCTTCTGGCCTCGGTTTTTCAGACACTGCGCGCATATTAAGGAAAAAACATGACAACACTTCTCAATCCCTACTTTGGTGAATTCGGCGGCATGTATGTGCCGCAGATCCTGATGCCTGCGCTGAACCAGCTTGAAGAGGCCTTCGTCAGCGCGCAAAAAGATCCTGAATTTCAGGCGCAATTCGCCGATCTGCTAAAAAACTACGCGGGACGCCCCACCGCACTGACGAAATGCCAGAACATTACCGCCGGTACGCGTACCACGTTGTATTTAAAGCGCGAAGATTTACTGCACGGCGGCGCACACAAAACCAATCAGGTACTGGGTCAGGCGCTGCTGGCCAAACGGATGGGGAAAAGCGAGATTATCGCTGAAACCGGCGCCGGCCAGCACGGCGTCGCCTCTGCGCTCGCCAGCGCCCTGCTGGGTCTGAAATGCCGTATCTATATGGGCGCCAAAGACGTTGAGCGCCAGTCGCCGAACGTCTTCCGTATGCGTCTGATGGGCGCGGAGGTCATCCCGGTTCATAGCGGCTCCGCTACGCTAAAAGATGCCTGTAACGAGGCGCTGCGCGACTGGTCCGGTAGTTACGAAACCGCGCACTATATGCTCGGCACGGCGGCAGGACCGCATCCCTATCCCACCATCGTTCGCGAGTTCCAGCGCATGATTGGCGAAGAGACGAAAGCGCAAATCCTCGACAAAGAGGGCCGTCTGCCAGATGCCGTTATCGCTTGCGTCGGTGGCGGCTCAAACGCTATCGGGATGTTTGCGGATTTTATTAATGATACCAGCGTCGGGCTAATAGGCGTTGAACCTGGCGGTCACGGTATTGAAACCGGCGAGCATGGCGCGCCGCTTAAACATGGTCGCGTTGGCATCTATTTCGGGATGAAAGCGCCGATGATGCAAACAGCGGACGGGCAAATTGAAGAGTCATATTCCATTTCCGCCGGGCTCGATTTCCCATCCGTTGGGCCGCAACATGCGTACCTGAACAGCATCGGACGCGCGGATTATGTCTCCATTACCGATGATGAGGCGCTGGAAGCCTTCAAAACGTTGTGCCGCCATGAGGGAATTATCCCGGCGCTGGAATCCTCCCACGCGTTGGCGCACGCTCTGAAAATGATGCGCGAGCAGCCGGAAAAAGAGCAACTGCTGGTGGTCAATCTCTCTGGCCGCGGAGATAAAGACATCTTTACCGTACACGATATCCTGAAAGCGCGAGGGGAAATCTGATGGAACGCTACGAAAATTTATTTGCACAGCTCAACGATCGCCGGGAAGGCGCTTTTGTCCCCTTCGTGACTCTGGGCGACCCTGGCATTGAACAGTCACTGAAAATTATCGACACACTGATTGATGCTGGCGCCGACGCTCTGGAACTGGGGGTTCCCTTCTCCGATCCGCTGGCCGATGGCCCCACCATCCAGAATGCGAACTTACGCGCCTTCGCCGCTGGCGTCACGCCGGCTCAGTGTTTTGAAATGCTGGCGCTGATTCGTGAAAAACACCCGACCATTCCGATTGGCCTGCTAATGTACGCGAATCTGGTGTTCAATAACGGCATAGATGCATTCTATGCCCGCTGTGAACAGGTTGGCGTAGATTCCGTGCTGGTCGCAGATGTCCCGGTTGAAGAATCGGCCCCCTTCCGCCAGGCGGCGTTACGGCATAATATCGCGCCGATCTTCATCTGCCCGCCAAATGCGGATGACGATCTTCTGCGCCAGGTCGCATCTTACGGCCGCGGTTACACCTACCTGCTTTCGCGTTCGGGCGTCACCGGCGCGGAAAACCGTGGCGCATTGCCGTTGCATCATCTCATTGAGAAGCTTAAAGAGTACCATGCCGCGCCTGCGTTACAGGGCTTCGGTATCTCCTCGCCGGAACAGGTGTCTGCGGCCGTGCGTGCCGGGGCGGCTGGCGCTATCTCCGGCTCAGCCATTGTCAACATTATCGAGAAAAACCACGCGTCTCCCGAACAGATGTTGGCGGAGCTCAGGTCCTTTGTCTCAGCGATGAAAGCCGCCAGCCGCGCATAACGGGTTAAGCCGTCAGCATAACGCTGGCGGCTTAATGAGAGGTTGGCGCCGAACCAGAATCACGATTCAGACGTAGATCATCAATCTTTTTGGTGTTATTCCCTGTCCAGCTTTCAAAAAGTCTGAAGTCAATTTTTGCTAAGAAAACTCCTAATCACGCCGAAAAATTTAGCGTTTTCACGTCAATTTTCCCCGCCTTTATGTAAAGAAATGTCAATAAACAATGCATTAACGTTTCTATGGCCGCATATAGTGACGCTTGTTATTAATAACAATGCAAAGCATTTCCTGTTAAATCGCTTATTCTAAAAGAAAATATAGAATATATTATCTCTAAACCATTTTTTGTGCGTTATTTACGCGGTAAATCACAACTATTTCCGTCAATTTGACTAATCGGTTTAACCAACTAATTTTAATAGGGTGTCGACACGGTTAAAACCGATTTTTTCAGCAAGCAACGAGACAGGAGAAATAATATGGCCGAACATCGTGGTGGTTCAGGAAATTTCGCCGAGAATCGTGAAAAAGCATCTGAAGCGGGCCGCAAAGGCGGTCAGCATAGCGGCGGGAATTTCAAAAACGATCCGCAACGAGCTTCTGAAGCCGGTAAAAAAGGTGGTCAGAATAGTCACGGCGGACGTAAATCCGATAATTCCTGATTTACTGTAATGTAAATATAACACATGCTTTTATCAAGCAATCTGCGAGTCTTCTGGCTCGCAGTATTTTGCCCAGGAGAATTAGATTTATGAATATCAAAACCGTTGAAGACCTTTTTATCCATCTACTTTCAGATACCTATAGTGCAGAAAAACAATTAACCAAGGCTCTTCCTAAACTTGCCAGAGCCACGTCCAATGAAAAATTAAGCCAGGCCTTTCAATCTCATCTTGAGGAAACCCAGGGTCAGATTGAACGTATTGATCAGATCGTCGAATCTGAATCTGGCATTAAACTGAAAAGAATGAAATGCGTCGCTATGGAAGGGCTGATTGAAGAAGCCAATGAAGTCATCGAAAGTACGGAGAAAAACGAAGTACGCGATGCAGCGCTTATCGCCGCGGCGCAAAAAGTCGAGCATTACGAAATCGCCAGCTACGGCACGCTAGCCACCCTGGCCGAGCAGCTCGGCTATAGCAAGGCATTAAAACTGCTCAAAGAAACCCTCGACGAGGAAAAACAAACTGATTTAAAACTTACCGATTTAGCAGTCAGCAATGTTAATAAAAGTGCTGAACACAAATCGAAATAATATTTTTAATTATCAGCTTGCATGATTCCGATTTTATTATCGGAGCAGATTATCACGCATTGAGGAATGTAAAATGAATTATACTGAACATTATCATGACTGGCTTCGTGACGCCCATGCCATGGAAAAACAGGCAGAATCGATGCTTGAATCTATGGCCAGCCGTATTGAAAATTATCCTGATATAAAAGCCAGAATTGAACAACATATTAGTGAAACCAAACATCAAATTACCATGCTCGAAGAAGTGTTGGACCGTAATGGCATTTCCCGTTCGGTGTTGAAAGACTCCATGAGTAAAATGGCTGCAATGGGGCAATCTATCGGTGGCATGTTCCCTTCCGATGAAATTGTCAAAGGCTCAATTAGCGGTTATGTTTTCGAGCAGTTCGAAATTGCTTGTTATACCTCCCTGCTGGC
Source organism: Salmonella sp. 32120201201600049SM (assembly GCF_017572835.1). Taxonomy (NCBI): domain Bacteria; kingdom Pseudomonadati; phylum Pseudomonadota; class Gammaproteobacteria; order Enterobacterales; family Enterobacteriaceae; genus Salmonella; species Salmonella sp. 32120201201600049SM. The sequence goes on from NZ_JAGESA010000001.1 coordinate 693,479, forward strand.
GGCGGCAAAAAAAGCTGGCGACACTGCCTCAATTCCGACGATTGAAGCCATTCTGAAAGAAGAAATGCAAATGGCTGACTGGCTTATCAAACATATTCCGCAGACAACGGAACAATTTTTACTGCGATCTGAAGCAGATGGCGTTGAAGCCAAAAAATAAATAATAAGCAGGAGGCAATATGTTTCGACACGTAAAACAACTTCAATATACTGTGCGAGTGAGCGAACCTAATCCTGGATTAGCGAACCTGCTGCTGGAACAGTTTGGCGGCCCGCAGGGCGAACTGGCGGCCGCCTGCCGCTACTTCACGCAAGGTTTAAGCGATGATGATGCCGGTCGTAGAGAAATGTTAATGGACATCGCCACCGAGGAGCTGAGTCATCTGGAAATTATCGGCTCACTGGTAGGAATGCTTAATAAAGGCGCTAAAGGCGAGCTGGCGGAAGGTACCGAAAGCGAAGCGGAACTTTATCGCTCGCTGACGCAGAATGGTAATGACAGCCATATCACCTCTCTGCTGTATGGCGGCGGCCCGGCGTTGACGAACTCCGGCGGCGTACCATGGACCGCGGCTTATATTGATACTATCGGCGAAGTCACAGCCGATCTACGCTCAAACATCGCGGCAGAGGCGCGAGCGAAGATCATTTATGAACGCCTGATTAATCTGACCGACGATCCCGGCGTAAAAGACACGCTCAGTTTCTTAATGACCCGTGAAGTCGCGCACCAGCTCTCTTTTGAAAAGGCGCTGTATTCGATTCGTAACAACTTCCCGCCGGGTAAATTACCGCCGGTAGAACAGTATACCGACGTGTACTACAACATGTCGCAAGGCGACGATCCGCGAGGTAGCTGGAATAGCGATGAGAACTTCAACTATGTCGCAGAACCGATGCCTGCTGTTGATGGCGGCGATGGCCTGGCGACAGTGAAATTGCCGCGCGAGCAGATGGCGCTGCTCAAAGCGATGGCAGAAAGAACGAAATCGGACCCCACCGTTGATCCTCTCACTGGCGCAGAACTAGGCTGCGGCGAACCGAAAGAAGACAAGTGAGTTCCGACAAGTAAAATCCGTGTGTCATGTCCTTTTTTGACCCCGCCTGGCGGGGTCTTTTTTCGTCACAACATCACGCGATTAGAAACGATAGCCTGCCGAGAACATAAATACCCATGGGTCCAGACGCACGCTGTCATGATGCTGAACGCCGCCCATTTTATAATTGGCGGTAGTATCAATATCCATGTACCAGACAGAGGCGCCAATTAACCAGTCGCGGTTAATCAGGTAATCTACCCCAACTTGCCCTGCCGCGCCCCAGGAATCCTTAAAGCTCAGATCGGACAGCCCGGCGTTTTTACCATTATCGTTAAAGCCGTTATCGAAGAAGGTGGTGTAGTTCACCCCCACGCCGACATAAGGACGCACTTTGCTGCTGGAATCGCCGAAGTACCACTGCGCCATTAACGTTGGCGGTAACAGGTGAACCGTGGCGATATCTCCCGTCGCGCCCGTACCCACCTTATGGCGGAACGGCGTGGCCGCCAGCAATTCAACCCCGATATTGTCCGTCGCCATGTAAGTGAATGTCAGGCCGAGTTGCGTGTTATTACTCACATCAAACCCGTTTAAATGCCCCAGCGTACCACCCGCCCCTTCTGTAGGTCTGACGGTTGCCGGACCTGCACGCATAAAGAATTCTCCGGCTTCGTGCGCGAAAGCGCTGCCTGAGAGAAGAGTTGTTAACGCCAGTGCCGCCACTGTAAATTTTTTCATACCCGCTCCATCGTTATGGTTATAAAAGCGTGATGAATATACCCACAATGAAGTAATAAGTGATCTAACACAGATCACATTTGTTCTTATAATTTAACATTTATTGATCCAGATTAATTTAGAACTTGTATTGAAAATCCTGGTTATAGGAGTTCAGATCAATTTTGACATATTCACGCTATGCAAATATTTGTCTGCTCCTGTTGCCCTGGCGATAAAGGCTGGCTAAGGTAATCAATGTCCCGCAATGGCGCGTGGCGTTAAGATTCGCGAACACTGCGGGACAGATTAATTTCCGTTGTAATCTATTGATACGTGAGTTTTTTGCAGGTGAATCATGAGCGTTCTTAACCCATGCATGACATGCGGTGCCTGTTGTGCCTATTTTCGTGTCTCCTTTTATTGGGCGGAAGGCGACGACGCCAGCGGACGCGTTCCGGCGTCATTAACCGAGCCTGTTACCCCTTTTTTACGTTGTATGGCCGGCACCAACCAAAAACAGCCGCACTGTAAAGCGCTAATTGGCACGCCGGGTGAAAACGTCAGTTGCGCTATTTATGAAAACCGCCCTTCAACCTGTCGCGAATTTTCGATATCGGGCGAAGGAGGCGAAGTGAATGAGGCGTGTAATCGCGCCCGCGCGCGATACGGATTACCGCCGCTTTACAAAGATATGCTTTTCCATACAACTGCTGATGCTGCCACTGTAGAGTTATCCAGGGTACAATTGCCCGCAAATTAACACCTGCAAAACTCAAGGAGAGTGCATGTCTATCACGGCGAAGTCCGTTTACCGTGACGCCGGAAATTTTTTCCGAAATCAATTTATTACTATCTTGCTGGTTTCGTTGCTGTGCGCATTTATCACGGTGGTCTTAGGTCATGCCTTTTCACCCAGCGATGCGCAAATCGCGCAACTCAGTGAAGGAGAACATCTGGCAGGCAGCGCTGGCCTGTTTGAGCTGGTACAAAATATGACGCCGGAGCAGCAACAGATCCTGTTGCGCGCCTCTGCCGCCTCGACGTTTTCCGGGCTTATCGGCAACGCTATTCTGGCCGGCGGTATCATCCTGATGATTCAGTTAGTTTCAGCGGGACATCGGGTTAGCGCGCTGCGCGCTATCGGCGCCAGCGCCCCTGCATTGCCTAAACTGTTTATTCTCATTTTTCTGACTACCCTGTTAGTGCAAATCGGTATAATGCTGATTGTCGTTCCGGGGATTATTATGGCCATTGTGCTGGCGCTTGCGCCAGTGATGTTGGTTGAAGAGAAAATGGGCGTGTTTGCCGCAATGCGCAGCAGTATGCGTTTAGCCTGGGCTAACATGAGACTGGTCGCGCCCGCGGTGATAGGCTGGTTACTGGCTAAAACATTGCTATTGCTGTTCGCGCCCAGCTTCGCTGTACTGACCCCAAATGTAGGCGCTGTACTGGCGAATACGTTGAGCAATCTGATTTCCGCAGTATTGCTTATCTACTTATTCCGCCTGTATATGTTGATTCGCCAATAATCCGCAATGCGCCGTTACGCGGCGCATTCGACGCTCGTTGATGATGGAATCGAAGAATGAAGCAGTTTCTGGATTTTTTACCGCTGGTTGTCTTTTTTGCGTTTTATAAACTTTATGACATCTATGCGGCGACCTCCGCACTGATTGTCGCGACGGCAATCGTGCTGATTTATAGCTGGGTGCGCTATCGGAAAATAGAGAAGATGGCGCTGATTACCTTTGTTCTGGTTGCCGTCTTCGGCGGTCTGACGCTCTTCTTCCATAACGATGAATTTATTAAATGGAAGGTGACGGTTATTTATGCGCTGTTCGCCGGCGCGCTGTTAATAAGCCAGTGGGTGATGAAAAAACCGTTAATCCAACGTATGTTAGGTAAAGAACTGGCGTTGCCGCAGCAGGTCTGGTCAAAGCTGAACCTGGCGTGGGCGCTGTTTTTTATTGCGTGCGGTCTGGCTAACATTTATATCGCCTTCTGGTTGCCGCAAAATATCTGGGTCAACTTTAAGGTCTTTGGACTCACGGCGCTGACGCTCATTTTTACCCTGCTGAGCGGCGTCTATATCTACCGGCATCTGCCACAGGAAGATAAATCATAACCCTCCCGTGACTTATCATCGCCAGACTGCGAACGCCTGGCGATATTTTCTTCGCCTTTACGCCCTGCGCTTTCCCGTCAGTACCTTTATTCCCACTATTCTCCACACAAAATTCATAGTAGCATCGCGGCTGTAATTTTTTCTGATAGTCGGTTTTACAATGACAACAATGGATAATACTCCTCAGGGCGAGCTGGTTTTACGTACATTGGCCATGCCTGCCGATACCAATGCGAACGGCGATATTTTTGGCGGCTGGCTGATGTCGCAAATGGATATTGGCGGCGCGATACTGGCCAAAGAGATCGCGCACGGTCGGGTTGTAACCGTACGCGTGGAAGGAATGACATTTCTGCGCCCCGTCGCGGTTGGCGATGTCGTATGCTGCTACGCGCGCTGCGTTAAACGCGGTACGACGTCTATTAGCATCAATATTGAAGTCTGGGTGAAAAAAGTCGCGTCAGAACCGATTGGACAGCGCTACAAGGCCACCGAGGCGCTGTTTATTTATGTTGCCGTCGATCCGGACGGTAAACCTCGCCCGCTCCCGGTTCAGGGTTAAGTATACCCACTTACGCCGCCAGCAGGTGATGGTATATTCCTGGCTGGCGGCGCCAGAGATTACTCAATCTGCGCCGTACCGTTCAGACGGAAGATAATATTGACCACCAGCCCGGAACCCGGCTTGCCTGCTTCATAGCGCCATTTTCGCATCGCATTCTTAACTTCACGCTCAAACATATTGGCTGGCTGCGCGGATAGAATCTGTACATTTTCCACTCGCCCAGCAGCGGTCACGTCAAACTTCACCTTTACGCGGCCTTCAATACGTAACGCCTGTGCTCGCGCCGGATACTGCGGCTGGTTACGGCTCAGAGCGCGAGGTCCAGTGGGCACGCTCACCGCCGGCTTGCTGGTCGCCGATGCGGTGCTGCTTGTTGGCCGCATCGGGGCGCTATTTTCAAACGGTGAGGCAGGACGCGGTGCGGCTGGTTTGACTTCGCGCTTCGGCTGCTCTTCAACCTTTTTCACCGGTTTCGGTTTCGGCTTGGGTTTTGGTTTAGGTTTGGGTTTCTCAATCACCACGGGCGCTTCTTTAGGCGGTTCAGGGATCGGCTCTGGCTCCGGTTCGGGTTCAACCACCGGCTCCGGCGGCGGCTGAACCGCCTGGGGCGGCTCCAGGTCGGCGGGTGAAACCATTGTCACCGTGATAGGCTGCGCTGGCGCAGGCAATTCAATAACCTGATGTACCGAGGTATAGAGCAAACCTGCCACTACAGCACCATGAATGCCTACGGAAAGAAGTGTCGGCCAGGGAAAGCGACGAGGTAAATCAAGGGTCATTGAAGTCATAATCGTTTCAGTTGAAAAACCAGAGCTGAATTTTAAATGCAAATAGCAATCATATTCAATAAGGCATTGCCGATAGCGGCATTTAAAAGATGATATCGCGCAAAAACACCACACAAAATGTGCATGTTTAACAAAGTCGGTATCTTTACATTGCAGTTAAATGCCCTTTCCAATAACGTAATCAGCAACTTTTACCGATTAAGGAGCTCTACCCGTGCTGTATGTTATTTACGCTCAGGACAATGCCAACTCGCTTGAAAAACGCCTCTCGGTACGGCCCGCGCATCTGGCGCGCCTGCAACTTCTGCATGATGAAGGGCGATTATTAACTGCCGGGCCGATGCCCGCAGTGGACAGTAACGATCCTGGGGTAGCCGGATTTACCGGGTCAACGGTCATTGCTGAATTTGAATCTTTAGAAGCGGCGCAATCCTGGGCTGATGCGGACCCCTACGTCGCAGCGGGCGTCTATGCGCAGGTTTCGGTCAAACCGTATAAGAAGATCTTTTGAAAAGGATGGCCTGTTGGGCACCGCATACGGTGCCCTTTCTGGCTCACACACCGTGAATCGCAAAGAGTAATGAATTACGCTGACGATTAAAGATGCATTTCCTGATGGTATGGATACGCATATTACGGCGTGATTGCCCTTCAAGCCAACGCGCTTTACGGCGGCTCGCCTGACGTAGCATTCGCCAGCGCCCCACTTCCGTTCTACTACGCTTCATGTTTACGACTCTCACTGTAACAGAAGCGCCATTATACCCCCTCGCCGGATGCAGACCAGCGCTTTTCCCGTGTTTTTATTTGCCATGTGAATCCTGACGCGTAAACTCTTAACAACACGCTTTCTAAAGGATTTTTAAAGTTATGACAACCTTCTACACCGTGGTGAGTTGGCTGGTCATTTTGGGATATTGGGTTCTCATTGCCGGCGTCACATTACGTATTCTAATGAAACGGCGCGCAGTTCCCTCCGCAATGGCCTGGTTGTTAATCATCTATATCCTTCCGCTGGTCGGGATCATCGCCTATTTGTCCGTGGGCGAATTGCATTTAGGCAAACGTCGCGCCGAGCGTGCCCGCGCCATGTGGCCGTCTACCGCCAAATGGTTGAATGACCTCAAAGCCTGCAAACACATTTTCGCGCAAGAAAACAGTAGCGTCGCATCGTCCTTGTTTAAGCTGTGCGAACGACGTCAGGGGATTGCGGGCGTCAAAGGCAACCAGTTGCAATTGCTTACCGACTCCGATGATGTCATGCAGGCGCTTATTCGCGATATCCAACTGGCGCGGCACAATATCGAAATGGTGTTTTACATCTGGCAGCCAGGCGGCATGGCGGATCAGGTCGCTGAATCGTTAATGGCCGCTGCCCGCCGCGGCATCCACTGCCGGCTTATGCTGGACTCCGCGGGTAGCGTCGCTTTCTTCCGCAGCCCCTGGGCGGCCATGATGCGTAACGCTGGCATTGAAGTCGTAGAGGCGCTGAAGGTGAATCTGATGCGCGTCTTTTTACGCCGTATGGATCTTCGCCAGCACCGTAAAATGGTGATGATTGACAATTACATCGCCTATACCGGCAGTATGAATATGGTGGACCCGCGTTTTTTCAAACAGGATGCCGGCGTTGGACAATGGGTCGATTTGATGGCGCGGATGGAGGGGCCCGTGGCGACAGCAATGGGGATTGTTTACTCCTGCGATTGGGAAATCGAGACGGGTAAACGCATTCTGCCTCCCCCGCCGGATGTGAATATTATGCCGTTTGAGCAGGCCAGCGGGCATACCATTCATACCATTGCTTCCGGTCCTGGATTTCCGGAAGATCTCATTCACCAGGCACTATTAACCGCCACCTATGCTGCGCGCGAATATTTAATTATGACCACGCCATATTTCGTCCCCAGCGACGATCTGCTGCACGCCATTTGTACCGCTGCGCAGCGCGGCGTGGATGTCAGTATTATCCTGCCCCGTAAAAATGATTCACTGCTCGTCGGCTGGGCCAGTCGCGCCTTTTTCAGCGAGTTACTGGCGGCGGGCGTGAAAATCTATCAGTTCGAAGGCGGGCTGTTGCATACCAAAAGCGTGCTGGTCGATGGCGAACTGAGCCTGGTCGGTACCGTGAATCTCGACATGCGTAGCCTGTGGCTTAATTTCGAGATTACGCTGGTCATTGATGATACGGGTTTCGGCGCCGATCTGGCTGCGGTACAGGACGATTATATTTCGCGCTCCCGCCTGTTAGATGCGCGTTTGTGGGTAAAACGTCCGTTATGGCAGCGTATTACCGAGCGATTGTTTTACTTCTTTAGTCCATTGCTGTAAAACGTGACCAACATGAGTAAACAGGTAGTCACTATGGAAATGGATCTGAACAATCGCCTGACTGAAGACGAAACGCTTGAGCAGGCTTACGATATTTTTCTTGAGCTGGCGGCGGATAATCTTGATCCGGCTGATATCATTCTGTTCAATTTGCAATTCGAGGAGCGCGGCGGCGCGGAGTTGTTTGATCCCGCTGAAGACTGGCAAGAGCACGTCGATTTTGACCTGAATCCAGACTTTTTTGCCGAGGTGGTAATTGGCCTGGCGGATACCGAAGACGGCGAAATTAACGACATTTTCGCCCGCGTTCTGCTGTGCCGGGAAAAGGACCACAAGCTGTGCCATATTCTCTGGCGCGAATAAGCGGTTCAGGCCGGATGGCGTCTGATTGCGCCCTCCGGCAAGCCTGTTTAATCCGGTAGCTTACTGCCGCATCGGTTACAATATTGCGCGCTATGTTCATGCTGGCTTTGCTGGCACTGCGGACATTTTCGCTGCCAGTGACGTTTTTGAAACGCGCTGCTCATGTGCGTGGTAATCAGTCCTGTAGGAATCGCAATCACCGAATAACCAATCAAAATAAGCACCGACGCGACAATACGTCCCAGCGGCGTATGCGGCGTAATATCACCGTACCCCACGGTTGTGACTGTCACTATCGCCCAATACACCGAGGCATTAAGCGTCGTGAAGCCATATTTCGGTCCTTCAATAAGATACATCAGGGCACCGAAAATAATCATCACGATCGCAATAAATGAATAGAACAGAATAAGCTGATGACGCGCGCTAATAATGGCGCTCCAGAATACGCGCAGGGATGGCATAAAGCGTAGCAGTTTAAGAATACGCAGCACGCGAATCGCTCGCATAGCACGCCAGGCAAACATATAGTTCAGGCTAATTTCCGGCCACAGCCACATGACGTACAGCGGCAAAATCGTCACCAGATCAATAAATCCCCAGAAACTAAAAACGTATTTTGCCGGTTCGGGCCAGCTAAACAGTCTGAGCAAGTATTCACCGGTAAATATCAGGGTAACGCACAGCTCCAGCCAGACAAAAATATGCCATTCATCAAATGTCAGGTGATATTCCGTTCCTACGCCTGATTCAACAAAAATGACCAGTACGCTAAGCAGCGCAAACAGCGCGCATAACCCTTCAAAACGGCGACCTGAGCGCGTAGTCAAATCGAACAGATTATGATAAAGACGACGGCGAACCGACGACAAAGAAAGTGACACGGTAACCTCACCTAAAAGAAGGGCTGACGAATTGTCAGCCCTTGCGATTATAACGGGTCTACTTTAAGGCAGGAAACGGCATGGCGAAAACTCCCTTCCAGCACCGGTCGCGTTTGCGCGCATTCTGGCCCGGCTAGCGGACAGCGTGTACGGAACACGCAGCCGGAAGGCGGGTTAATGGGCGAAGGTAATTCGCCCTCCAGCAATTGTATCTTCTTATTTCGCTCCAGATCGGGATCGGGAATCGGTACCGCCGACATCAGCGCTTTGGTATAAGGATGCAGTGGATTATGGTACACCTCATCATAGGTGCCCAATTCTACTGCATGACCGAGATACATCACCAGGACACGATCGGATATGTGCTTTACGACCGCCAGATCGTGCGCAATAAAAATCAACGACAGCCCCATCTCTCGCTGTAACTGCTGGAGCAAATTCACCACCTGCGCCTGAATAGAAACGTCCAGCGCCGACACCGGCTCATCGCAAATAATAAGCTTAGGTTCCAGGATCAACGCCCGGGCGATACCGATGCGCTGGCACTGCCCCCCGGAAAATTCATGGGGATAACGGTTGATGAGATTCGGCAGCAGCCCCACTTTCAGCATCATGGCTTTCACGCGGTCACGCACGTCCTGGCGCGAAAGTTTAGGATGATAAGTGCGCAGCGGTTCAGCGATAATTTCGCCAATTGTCATTCGCGGATTGAGTGACGCCAGCGGGTCCTGGAAAATCATCTGGATATCGCTGCGCACCTCGCGCCACTCATCCGCTTTCATGCCCAACAGATCTTTTCCCAGCCAGGCGACTTTACCGTCTGTCGCCTTCACCAGACCAATAATGGCGCGCGCAAACGTCGACTTGCCGCAGCCGGATTCGCCCACCACGCCCAGCGTTTCGCCTTCATACAGGCGTAGCGTAACGCCGTCCACCGCTTTCAGGGTTTTCGGCGGTTGCCAGAACCACTGCTTCCCTTCTTTGATATCAAAATGTACTTTCAGATCGGCGATTTCGAGGAGAACTTTACGTTGTTCAATCACAGCATTCATAGCAGTTCCTCCACCGGTTTAAAACAGGCGCGCAAGCGACCAGGACTGAACGCTTCAAGTGGCGGCGCATTATTGCAGATCTCCATCGCATGAGGACAACGCGGCTGGAACGGACAACCTTTAGGCAAACGCAATAAATTGGGAGGATTGCCCGGAATCGTCAGCATTTCCGCCCCCTCGCTATCCAGACGCGGCACCGCATTAAGCAGGCCTATCGAATACGGATGAACGGGCTGATAAAAGACATCGCGCGCCTTACCGTATTCCATGGTACGCCCGGCATACATTACCAGGACCTTATCGCAAATACCCGCGACCACGCCCAGATCGTGGGTAATCATGATAATGGCGGTATTAAATTCGCGCTTTAGCTCATTAAGCAAGGTCATAATCTGCGCCTGCACGGTAACATCAAGCGCGGTGGTAGGCTCATCGGCAATAAGCAGTTTCGGCCTGCACAACAGCGCCATCGCAATCATCACACGTTGACGCATTCCGCCGGAAAATTCGTGCGGGTACATTTTCATCCGTTTGCGCGCTTCCGGCATTTTTACGGCATCCAGCATTCTGACGGACTCTTCAAAAGCTTCCGCTTTGCTCATCCCTTTATGCAGCATCAGGACTTCCATTAACTGCTCCCCAACGCGCATATAAGGATTTAGCGAGGTCATCGGGTCCTGAAAAATCATCGAAATCTGTTCTGCGCGCAGCGTATTCAGTTCGCGCTCAGGTAGATTAAGAATTTCACGTCCGTTGAAGGTCGCGGAACCGCCGATTCGACCATTCGTCGCCAGCAGTCCCATTAATGCGAACGCCGTTTGCGATTTCCCCGATCCAGACTCGCCAACAATACCTAACGTTTCTCCAGCGCGAAGCGTAAAGTTCAGATCGTTGACCGCCGTCACATCGCCATCAGGCGTAGCGAACGTAACACGAAGATCGTTTACCTCCAGCAGTACATTCGCCGGTTGCGGCGCCTGAGTTGCGGTTTCTGATAAGCTCATGGCTGTACTCCTTAACGATCTTTCGGGTCGAGGGCATCACGCAGGCCATCACCAATAAAGTTAAAACAGAATAACGTCACCACGAGAAAGCCAGCCGGAAACAGCAGCAGCCACGGTGAGACTTCCATTGAATTTGCGCCATCGCTCAATAACGCTCCCCAACTGCTTAACGGTTCCTGCGTCCCAAGCCCCAGGAAACTGAGGAAAGACTCAAACAGAATCATGCTGGGCACCAGCAACGATGCATACACTACCACTACGCCCAGGACGTTAGGCACAATATGGCGGATCACAATGCTGGCGGTCGACACACCACCCACCTGCGCGGCTTCGATGAACTCTTTACGTTTAAGACTTAGGGTTTGGCCACGCACGATACGCGCCATATCAAGCCAGGAGACCATGCCGATGGCGACGAAAATCAACAGAATGTTCTGCCCAAAAAACGTCACCAGCAAAATCACAAAGAACATAAACGGGAACGAGTTGAGGATCTCCAACAAACGCATCATCACAGAATCAATTTTGCCGCCCAGATAGCCGGACAGCGAGCCATACAGCGTTCCGACAATGACCGCCACCAGCGCGGCGGCAATCCCGACCATTAATGAGATACGCCCGCCGATGGCAACGCGCACCAACAGATCGCGCCCGGAAGAGTCAGTGCCGAAATAGTGACCGGACGCCATATCCGGCGCGCTGGACATCATGCCCCAGTCGGTATCGAAATAGGTAAATTGCGACAGCATAGGCGCCACTGTCACGAACAGGGCTATCAGAAACAGGACAATAAGACTGGCCACCGCCGCACGGTTATGCATAAAGCGCCGACGGGCATCTTGCCAAAGGCTGCGACCTTCCACCTCCAGCTTTTCACTGAAATTTTCCAGCGTCTCGCTGTTTTTCTTACTTAACATCATCGCGAGCTCCAGTATCAATAGCGAATTTTCGGGTCGATAACGGCATAGAGCACATCGACAATGGCGTTAAATAATATGGTCAGCGCCCCGACTAGAATGGTCAAACTTAACACCAGCGAGTAATCGCGGTTGAGCGCGCCATTAACGAAAAGCTGCCCAATGCCCGGTAAGCCATAAATCGTTTCGATCACCATTGAGCCGGTAATAATGCCGACAAAGGCTGGCCCCATATAGGATAAAACCGGCAGCAGCGCAGGTTTTAACGCATGGCGGAAGATGATTCTGCGCATCGGTAATCCTTTTGCCCGCGCGGTACGAATAAAGTTCGAATGCAGAACTTCAATCATTGAGCCGCGCGTAATACGAGCGATGCTGGCAATATAGGCCAGTGAAAGCGCGACCATCGGCAGGATCATAAATTTTAACGCCCCGCCGTTCCAGCCGCCGCCAGGCAGCCATTGCAAGGTTATTGCAAAGACCATCACCAGTAGCGGCGCTACCACAAAACTGGGGATAACGACGCCGGTCATGGCAAATCCCATCACCGTATAATCCCATCGCGTATTTTGCTTTAGCGCGGCAATCACTCCAGCACTGACACCAATAATGACCGCCAGCAAAAAAGCGGCAGCGCCAAGTTTCGCCGAAACGGGGAAGCTGGCGGCAACCAGATCGTTGACCGTGTAATCTTTGTATTTAAACGATGGTCCAAAATCGCCATGCGCCAGCTGCTTCAGGTAGCTGAAGTACTGCGTCATGATGGGATCGTTCAGATGATATTTTGCTTCAATATTGGCCAGCACTTCCGGCGGCAATGCGCGCTCGCCGGTAAAAGGGCTACCCGGCGCGAGGCGCATCATAAAGAAAGAGATGGTAATAAGAATAAACAGCGTCGGAATCGCTTCCAGACAGCGGCGTAAAATAAATTTCAACATTGCCCGTACCTTCTGGCCTGTGCCTTTACTTCCCGGACGTGACAAAAGATCCGCCAGGGAAAGTTATAGTGCGATGAAAAAAGACACCATGGGACAACCGCAGTTGTCCCATGTCTTGCCATTAATGTTTGATAATATATAAGTTTTTCACATAAATATTATCCAGCGGGTCTTTACCGGTATACCCGCCCACCCAGGGTTTCACCAGGCGCGCGTTAACGTAGTAATACACCGGCACAATAGCCGAGTCTTTATCTAACTGCTGCTCCGCTTTAGCGTAGAGTTCGCTGCGCTGTGTATCGTCCGCCACTTTCAGCGTGTCGGCAATCAGCTTATCAAACGCCGGGCTCTTATAATGCGCGGTGTTATTTGAACTGTCGGACAACATAGTATTCAGGAATGAAGTCGGTTCATTATAATCTGCGCACCACCCGGCTCTGGCGACATCAAATGTGCCCTGATGACGGGTATCCAGGAAGGTTTTCCATTCCTGATTCTCCAGATTCACATTGACGCCCAGATTTTTCTTCCAGATAGACGCCACGGCAATGGCCAGTTTTTTATGCAGATCGGAGGTGTTATACAGCAGGTCGAATGTTAAGGGCTTATCCGCCGTAAAGCCGGCTTCAGCCAACAATTTCTTCGCTTCTTCATTACGCTTTTGCTGGGACCATTTGAACCACTCAGGCTCTACCAGTTTTGCGCCATCGGTATACGGCGGCGTGTAGCTATAAGCGGGTAAATCGCCCTGATTTTTAACCTTATTAACAATAATGTCGCGATCTAACGCCAGTTTCAGCGCGGTACGCACGCGGACATCGTTAAACGGCGCTTTTTGATTATTAATTTCGTAATAATAGGTACACAAATAAGGGTCTACGCGGACTTCATTCGGGATCTCTTTTTTCAGTTTCTGGAATAATTCGATCGGCATATTGTTATAAGTCATATCGATCTCGCCGCTGCGGTAGCGGTTGACATCCGTCACCTCCGAAGAGATCGGCAAATAAGTCACCTGATTGATGACGGTTTTGGCGTTATCCCAGTATTGCGGGTTACGCTCCAGCACGATACGTTCGTTCACCACCCAGTTTTTTAACTTATAAGCGCCGTTAGTGACAATATTGGCTGGTTGCGTCCATTTATCGCCAAATTTTTCGACCGCTGATTTCGGTACAGGAGACACTGAAGGGTGGACCAACAATTTGTAGAAATAAGGCACCGGCTCACTTAAGGTCACTTCAAAGGTGTGATCATCAAGCGCTTTTACCCCCAGATCGGTGGCGGGTTTTTTACCGGCGATAATGTCATCGATATTAACGATATGACCGTATTGCAGATAGCTGGCGTACGGCGATGCCGTATTAGGATCGGCCAGGCGTTGCCAGCTATAAACGAAATCATGGGCGGTGACGGGCGTACCATCTGACCATTTCGCATTTTCACGTAGATGGAATGTCCAGACTTTAAAATCTTTATTTTCCCATTTTTCCGCGACGCCCGGTGAAGGATGCCCCTCGACATCACTAATTAATAAGCCTTCGAAGAGGTCACGACTGACGTTCGATTCCGGCACGCCTTCAATTTTATGCGGGTCGAGAGACTGCACTTCTGATCCATTATTACGTACCAACGTTTGCTTGTCGGCTAACTGAACGCCGGCGGGCACGTCTGCCGCAGTCGCGGCGCTGGCGGCGATGAGCGCAGTGAGTATTCCCGCTGCAATCAAACTTTTTTTCGTGATGTTAGACATTGTGTTTGTACTCCACTCATTATAATTACTGGTTTTTACCAGCCTGTTTAATCCCGTCAGGGTTCCTGTACAGCACTGGTGGTGTACTGCCAGGTCTGTCACTGCTTTTGCTATCACCGACTTTATTTATTCTGACGATTCGTTCGATCGCCTTTCGTCGATTCGGTATACGACGTACCTGCCCACGTCGCATGTTATTTCTGACAACCATCTAAATGAAAATAGTTATCAACGATGTGAAATCTTCTGCAAAATGTTTGGCCGAAAAGTATCAAATGCGTTTCTGAACCGCCAATTCATTTTACAATTTTGTTAACCAATTCTCTTTTATGGAAAATTTCCTGCCCAGAAAAACAGTTAAGGAATGTTAAAAAGCTTTAATTTATTCTTTATAATCAATAATTTGAAAGAAAATCGTCTCGCTGTCACATCGTAGGATATACCTGCGCCAGAAAACACACACAAATTTAACAAATGCTCATTATTTAGCACATTCATCTACGATGGAGCTGAAACAACTAATAACATTTCAATAATCCTTCATCAAGCCCCAGAGTATGGTGTGAATAAAATAACAGACCTACCGCTTCTCACGGACTCAGTAATGTTGATAATAGTTTGATTAATAAAAATAAATATCGTTAGATTATATTAGTATTTTTTATCATTTAAACGCTGAATGCTTATCAAAGTAAGAAGTGTTACGTGGGAATGTCACAAGGCGGCCCCTTAGGGCGCCGCCTGTAAATCAGCAGGTGGGAGTTTAGTTGAGCAAGCCGGGGAAAATGCCTTTTATTCCTGTGACAATAAATTCGATGCCGAGCGCCATTAACAACAACCCCATGATTCGGGTAATAACGTTGATACCGGTTTGCCCCAGCAAACGAACCAGCCACGGCGCCATACGGAACACGCCCCAGCAGCAAAGCGCAAAAAGCGCAATGGCAACTGAAAAGCCAAGCAAATGCGCGATGCTGTGATAACGCGTCCCCCAGACGATAGTGGAGCTAATCGCCCCTGGCCCCGCCATTAACGGCAGCGCTAACGGCACAACGCCAATGCTCTCGCGTATGGCCGTCTCTGACTTTTCTTGCTTGTTTTGTTTATCTTCCCCCAGCTTCCCGCTGATCATCGACATTGCAATGGTGACAACCAGGATACCGCCCGCAATTCTGAACGAGTCAATAGAAATACCAAACAGCTGCAGGATGCCATCGCCGAGGAATAAGGAACTCCACAAGATAATCGCAACCGACAGATTCGCGGTGAGGTTAGTTTTATTACGCGCTGTGGCCGTCTGGTAGCTGGTCATGCTGATGAAAACGGGGATAATCCCCACCGGGTTAACCAGCGCAAAGAGCCCGATAAAGAACTTAAAGTAAACAGGAAAATCAAAAAGCGGTTGAATCACGGTTAGCTCCGAAGCGTTAGCCGGATGAAGTCAATTTTCGTTAATGATCAAAACGCGCAGAAGATACGCCTTTTATTCGCATAGTTCACCTCTTATCTACACCTAATTTCATCCATTCATCACTGTTATTTATATGTACTCGTTATGCTAATCCACTTACTCTTCATGACAACGATTTCTTAACAATTTACATAAAAGGCTAAAATGGCCTGCTGAAAGGTGTCAGCTTTGCGTAATCTTGATTTAGATCACACAATCGCTACTCAGAAGTGAGTAATCTTGCTTACGCCACCTGGACGTAACGCGTTAGAGTTAAATGATACTAACGCAGAAGCTCTTTTAGTAAATCAGAGCGAAACGGACGTTAAGTAACCACCTGAATTTCAGGCATTTATACAAAGTATCGTCGATCTGTCTATACTCACGTATCGCGCAGATGATTTACTAAAAAAGTTTAACATTATCAGGAGAGCATTATGGCTGTTACTAATGTCGCTGAACTTAACGCACTCGTAGAGCGTGTAAAAAAAGCCCAGCGTGAATATGCCAGTTTCACTCAAGAACAGGTCGACAAAATCTTCCGCGCCGCCGCTCTGGCTGCCGCTGATGCCCGCATTCCGCTGGCCAAAATGGCCGTCGCCGAATCCGGTATGGGTATCGTGGAAGACAAAGTGATTAAAAACCACTTCGCTTCTGAATATATTTACAACGCCTATAAAGATGAAAAAACCTGCGGCGTGCTGTCTGAAGACGACACCTTCGGGACCATCACCATTGCTGAACCTATCGGCATTATTTGCGGTATCGTTCCAACCACTAACCCAACCTCTACCGCGATCTTCAAATCGCTGATTAGCCTGAAGACCCGTAACGCCATCATCTTTTCTCCGCATCCGCGCGCTAAAGAAGCAACCAACAAAGCGGCAGACATCGTTCTGCAAGCGGCTATCGCTGCCGGCGCGCCGAAAGATCTGATTGGCTGGATCGATCAACCTTCCGTAGAACTGTCTAACGCGTTGATGCACCACCCGGATATTAACCTGATCCTCGCCACTGGCGGTCCAGGCATGGTTAAAGCTGCATACAGCTCCGGTAAACCGGCTATCGGCGTAGGCGCAGGCAACACTCCGGTTGTCATTGATGAAACCGCTGATATCAAACGCGCTGTGGCGTCTGTTCTGATGTCTAAAACCTTTGATAACGGCGTAATCTGTGCTTCTGAACAGTCTGTTGTCGTTGTTGATTCCGTCTATGATGCCGTTCGCGAACGTTTCGCCAGCCACGGCGGCTACATGCTGCAGGGCCAGGAGCTGAAAGCGGTTCAAAACGTTATCCTGAAAAATGGCGCTCTGAACGCTGCTATCGTCGGTCAGCCAGCCTACAAAATTGCTGAACTGGCAGGCTTCTCCGTACCAGAAACCACCAAGATTCTGATCGGTGAAGTTACGGTCGTTGATGAAAGCGAACCGTTCGCACACGAAAAACTGTCTCCGACTCTGGCGATGTACCGTGCGAAAGATTTCGAAGAAGCGGTAGAAAAAGCAGAAAAACTGGTCGCTATGGGCGGTATCGGTCACACCTCCTGCCTGTACACTGACCAGGATAACCAGCCAGAACGCGTTGCTTACTTCGGTCAGATGATGAAAACCGCGCGTATCCTGATCAATACCCCTGCTTCTCAGGGGGGTATCGGTGACCTGTACAACTTCAAACTCGCACCTTCCCTGACGTTGGGTTGTGGTTCCTGGGGTGGTAACTCCATCTCTGAAAACGTTGGTCCGAAACACCTGATCAACAAGAAAACCGTTGCTAAGCGAGCTGAAAACATGTTGTGGCACAAACTTCCGAAATCTATCTACTTCCGCCGTGGCTCTCTGCCCATCGCGCTGGATGAAGTGATTACTGATGGCCACAAACGTGCGCTCATCGTGACTGACCGCTTCCTGTTCAACAACGGCTACGCAGACCAGATCACCTCTGTTCTGAAAGCGGCTGGCGTTGAAACTGAAGTCTTCTTCGAAGTTGAAGCCGACCCGACGCTTTCCGTTGTTCGCAAAGGCGCTGAGCTGGCTAACTCCTTCAAACCAGACGTGATCATCGCGCTGGGCGGCGGTTCCCCGATGGACGCCGCGAAAATCATGTGGGTCATGTACGAACACCCGGAAACTCACTTCGAAGAACTGGCGCTGCGCTTTATGGACATCCGTAAACGTATCTACAAGTTCCCGAAAATGGGCGTGAAAGCGAAAATGATCGCCGTCACCACCACTTCCGGTACCGGTTCTGAAGTCACACCGTTTGCGGTTGTGACCGACGACGCAACCGGTCAGAAATATCCGCTGGCTGACTATGCCCTGACCCCGGATATGGCGATTGTCGACGCCAACCTGGTGATGGATATGCCGAAGTCCCTGTGTGCGTTCGGTGGTCTGGATGCGGTAACTCACGCCCTGGAAGCTTACGTTTCCGTACTGGCTTCTGAGTTCTCTGACGGTCAGGCTCTGCAGGCTCTGAAACTGCTGAAAGAAAACCTGCCGGCGTCTTACCACGAAGGTTCCAAGAACCCGGTTGCGCGTGAACGTGTTCACAGTGCAGCGACTATCGCCGGTATCGCGTTTGCCAACGCCTTCCTCGGTGTATGTCACTCCATGGCGCACAAACTGGGCTCTCAGTTCCACATTCCGCACGGTCTGGCGAACGCCCTGCTGATTTGTAACGTTATCCGCTACAACGCGAATGACAACCCGACCAAGCAGACCGCTTTCAGCCAGTACGATCGTCCGCAGGCACGCCGTCGTTACGCTGAAATTGCTGATCACCTGGGCCTGAGCGCGCCGGGCGATCGTACCGCCGCTAAGATTGAAAAACTGCTGGCATGGCTGGAAAGCATTAAAGCTGAGCTGGGTATTCCTAAGTCTATCCGTGAAGCAGGCGTACAGGAAGCTGACTTCCTGGCACACGTTGACAAACTGTCTGAAGATGCCTTCGATGACCAGTGCACCGGCGCTAACCCGCGTTATCCGCTGATCTCCGAACTGAAACAGATTCTGCTGGATACCTACTACGGTCGTGATTTCACCGAAGGTGAAGTTGCAGCGAAGAAAGACGTCGTTGCCGCACCGAAAGCAGAGAAAAAAGCGAAAAAATCCGCTTAATTCGTTATCTGCTTTAGCATGACAATAACGGCCTCAATTGAGGCCGTTTTTTGTTTTACCTGTTTATCTGATGCCTGAAGGCGCTATGCTGATCATCTGGCCTACGTGCTCACGGCACGCCCTTCGTCAGGAGGCCTGAATAATGACCTCCAAAGCGCTACAGGGCGTTTTATAAGCCGATCTTTACCTCAGGTATCATATGTGCCGATGACGCTCCTGAATCGCCGTCAGTGAGCCCTCCTCCAGCGCGTCCTTATAATGCTTACGGCAAACTGAAACGTAGCGTTCATTCCCGCCAATAACCACCTGTTCGCCTTCGTTATAAGGCCTGCCGTCCTGATCAAGGCGCAGCACCATACTGGCTTTACGACCGCAGAAACAGATAGTTTTTAATTCCACCAGCTTATCTGACCATGCCAGCAAGTATTGGCTGCCGACAAAGAGCTCCCCACGAAAGTCTGTTCGTAGCCCATAGCAAAGTACTGGAATATCTAATTTGTCGACAACCTCGGATAATTGATAAACCTGCTGGCGAGTCAAAAACTGGCTTTCGTCGACTAACACGCAATGTATTGTCTGCCGCGCGCTCTCGGCACGAATCTCTTCGAACAAGGATGTATTTTGGTTAAACAATTTTGCCGGCGACGACAAACCGATACGAGAGCTGACTTTGCCTGCGCCGAAACGATCGTCGATTTCCGCCGTATATACGACGGTACGCATCCCGCGTTCCTGATAATTGTATGAAGATTGCAGCAGTGCAGTCGACTTACCCGCATTCATTGCCGAATAGTAGAAATATAGCTGTGCCATTGGTCGCAGGACCTCACCTGAGTGAAATAAAGATTGGCGGGATTGTACCATAATTTACCGACGCGACGGCGCGGCTCGCGCTCCGGTGAGTATTAAGAATTGTACAAACATCGCTCACTATACCCAAAATAATTCGAGTTGCTTAAAGGCGGCAAGGGAGTGAGTCCCCAGGAGCATAGATAACTATGTGACTGGGGTGAGCGAGCGTAGCCAACACATAAGCAACTTGAAGTATGAAGGGTATATACACATTCCTTCACAAATTATGCCGTTAAAATTCATCAACAATGCTTATCATCACCCGCCAATATGAAAACCTTGTACTTATTGTTACCGTTACTCATACCCGGTGCAAAGTAATAGGGTTTTCTTGTAAGGAAAGCTAATACAAGAGATTGATATCTCTGCAATGAGATCGTATTTCATCATGATAAAATGTGACCTGACTCCTAAATTTTTAGCGACAGACGGTGAGTATCCCCCCTGCCAATAAGCTCTTTTTTGTGCGGCGCCTCAAGGAAAATTTAAGTTGAGATAATTAAAACGTGTGCTTAATAAAGCGTAATTTTGAATTCCTTACATTCCTGGCTATTGCACAACTGAATTTATCGCTCTATTATTAGCTCAACAAACCACCCCAATATAAGTTTGAGATTACTACAATGAGCGAAGCACTTAAAATTCTGAACAACATCCGTACTCTTCGTGCGCAGGCAAGAGAATGTACTCTGGAAACGCTTGAAGAAATGCTGGAAAAATTAGAAGTTGTCGTTAATGAGCGTCGTGAAGAAGAAAGCGCTGCTGCTGCTGAAGTGGAAGAACGCACTCGTAAACTGCAACAGTATCGTGAAATGTTAATTGCCGACGGCATTGACCCGAATGAACTGCTGAATAGCATGGCTGCCGCTAAATCCGGTACCAAAGCTAAACGCGCAGCTCGTCCGGCTAAATATAGCTATGTTGACGAAAACGGTGAAACTAAAACCTGGACTGGCCAGGGTCGTACACCGGCTGTAATCAAAAAAGCAATGGAAGAACAAGGTAAGCAACTGGAAGATTTCCTGATCAAGGAATAATTTACTTCCTGGATGCTTAAAATCCCGCCGCTGGCGGGATTTTTTTTGCCTGAGTTCTCCGCTGACGACCCCAGGCATAAAAAAAGCGCCGGATTTACCAGCGCTTCTGTTAAAAAATTTATAACGTATCGTTACTTCTTAATACCCATTTCTTCTTCAAGCCAGGCTTTAAATTCAGCACCCAGCGAATTATGACGGATGCCATATTCAACGAATGCCTGCATATATCCTAACTTATTACCACAGTCATGGCTTTTACCCTTCATGTGGTAGGCTTCAACCGTTTCTTTTTCGATCAGCATATCGATAGCATCGGTCAACTGAATTTCATCCCCGGCGCCCGGAGGGGTTTTCGCCAGCAACGCCCAGATATCCGCGCTCAACACATAACGCCCGACAATCGCAAGGTTAGACGGCGCGACATCCGCTTTTGGTTTTTCAACCACGCCAACCATCGGCACACTTTCGCCCGGCGCCAGCTCAACGCCTTTACAATCGACCACGCCGTATGCAGTCACATCTTCTACTGGCTCAACCATAATCTGGCTATTGCCGGTTTCGTCGAAACGGCGGATCATTTCAGCCAGGTTATCCTGAGACAGGTCGGACTCATATTCGTCAAGAATAACGTCTGGCAGAATAACAGCGACAGGTTCGTTTCCGACAACGGGATGCGCGCACAATACGGCATGGCCCAGGCCTTTTGCCAGCCCTTGACGTACCTGCATAATAGTGACATGCGGAGGGCAAATAGACTGAACCTCCTCCAGAAGCTGACGCTTAACGCGTTTTTCCAGCATCGCTTCCAGCTCAAAACTGGTATCAAAGTGGTTTTCAATAGAGTTTTTAGACGAGTGCGTAACAAGCACGATTTCAGTAATGCCAGCAGCGATACATTCGTTCACGACGTACTGAATTAATGGCTTATCAACCAGCGGCAGCATCTCTTTCGGGATAGCTTTGGTCGCTGGCAGCATCCTGGTTCCCAATCCCGCGACCGGGATAACGGCTTTTTTGACTTTCGAATTAAGGGCAGCCATTTAAAATTCTCCTGGACTGTTCATGTATTGAACGTGTTCATTAATCTGTATCGTGTTCCAGTATATCAGTACCAGAACAAGCCTCAGGTCCAAAAAGGACTTATATTGGTATAATTAAGACAAATACTTATAAATCTGCCGCAGATAGTAACACTCGTCGGGAAAGGCCGGTAAAGCAATTTCCGCTCACTCTTCCGTTTGGTCATTCCGCAGACAACATCAATCGCAGACGCCCTCCTGCGCCCCAT
The DNA here is from genome assembly GCF_017572835.1 of Salmonella sp. 32120201201600049SM. NCBI lineage: Bacteria > Pseudomonadati > Pseudomonadota > Gammaproteobacteria > Enterobacterales > Enterobacteriaceae > Salmonella > Salmonella sp. 32120201201600049SM. The sequence continues at coordinate 715,702 of NZ_JAGESA010000001.1, forward strand.
ATTTGACACTGCCACGAGTCGCAACGCTGGCTTAATTGGTTAAGGTAGGCGTTACCCAATGTTCCTAGCGGCACGCCGCTGCTAATTTGAACCTGATGAGCGCCCGTATTTAAGGTGGCGTTCAATCCGGCGGAGACGAGAATCAAATTTTTGAGCTCACTGTGATAGTAGCCGACAAATAGCGGGAATTGCCCAGGTAAATTGGCTTGTCTGAGCAGATGATTTACCTGTTTTAATAGCGCGCCTAACTCCGGTAAACGGTGCTTTTGTTGGCCGAGCTGATCCTGCAATAAGCCGTTAAATAGCGCCCGCAGCAACAATGCGGCTAACACGCCGTTATCGCCCGCCCGGGTGACATCCAGGCAATAAAATGCCAGTTCGTTATCAGATAGCGGCGCAATATCCAGCACCAGTCCAGGCTGATCGGCGGAGACGAGCTGCCGGTAATTAATGCGGCAATGGGAAATCACCTGCTGTACCGGGGGCTGCAATTCCTGCAACAATTGCGCTGCGGCGGTCGGATTACTCACCATTGCATCCCAGTCACGAAACAGGCGTTCTTCTTCTTCAACCCGCGAGTTAAACATATTAGGGTATAAGCAAGCGAATACGGTTTCCCGCAAGCGGTTGAGATCTTTTACCGGCTTCAGCAAGACATCTTCAACCCCAAGGCGTAACGCTTTGGCGATATCCGCCATATTTTCTGTTGCGGAAATAACCAGAATAGGCGTCTGGTCTCCGCGATTACGTAAGTTTTCTACCAGTTTGAGACCGTTCATTCTCGGCATCGCGATATCACATATCATGAGATCAGGGGTAAAACGCCCCATCAACTCCAGGGCATCCACCCCGTCGCCTGCCAATGCCGTTGTCGCTCCCAAAGAGGAAAACCACGAATCCAGAAGCGAGCGAAATACAGGCTCGTCTTCAACAATAAGAATCTGTTTTCCGACCAATGGCTGCGTCATGTTCTCTCCCCTGACTGGCTTTAATCAATAGTGGCATGGTATTGCCGCTTGCGCCTGTCAGAATTTGCTTAAGTGATCGTAAAAGGTACATTAAACGTCGGTACGCACCAAGGGTATAAGTTCGTCCATCTTTTTCTCTACGGCTAACTGACCCGCCGCAATAGCGGCATGGGCGCGATGAAAATCCAGCGTAGAGATTTGCGGACAGAATGGTTGAATGAGAATATCAGGCGGATCGCCAGCCATACGGTTACGTTTAAGACGATTTTCCAACACCTGGATGGAGGTTGTCATGATTTCCATTGCCCCAGGCGAACTCACGCCACGGCGTGAAGTCAGGCTACTGAAACGTTCTTTTAAACGCTTATGCCAGGGCAGCGCATCATCGCTCTCTTCATTGATATTCCCGACATTTACAGAGAGCAAATCTTGCTGCATGAGGTGGGCATCATGTTGCAGGTCTACCGCAATAACGATATCAGCCCCCAGCGCCCTGGTTAACGAAACAGGTACCGGATTAACGACTGCGCCATCTACCAGCCAGTAACCGTTATGTTCAACCGGAGACATCAGCCCTGGCATACTGCACGACGCGCGTACGGCAAGGTGTAGATCGCCTTCAGTAAACCATAGCTCTCGTCCCGTGCTAAGATTCGTCGCGACCGCGCCAAAACGTCTTGAACAGTGGTCAAAATCCGTGACGGGCATAATATCCCGATAGTGATTAAATACGCGTTCGCCGCGAAGCAACCCTCCTCTGCCCCAGGATACATCCATCAGGCGTAAAACATCCCAGTAGCGGAATGAACATACCCACTGTTCAAGCGCCGATAATTTATTACAGGCATACGCGGCGCCGACCAGCGAACCTATTGAGCATCCTGCAACGATATCAATATCAATGCCTGTTTGCTTGAGGGCTTTGATGACCCCAATATGAGACCATCCTCTCGCTGCGCCAGATCCCAGCGCCAGCCCTATTTTCATTTTTCTCATCGTACTTAACGACTTCCCCTGGCTTCAAGACGTAGCAACATCGCCACTGCTCAGTTAACATAATGCCACCCTGGCGTTCAACGCCGTTTTTTATATTCAGGGAGATTATTGTGTCTCAGCCTTGTCCCTGTGGTAGCGCTGACGAGTATAGCCTATGTTGTGGTCGTATTGTGTCCGGAGAACGAGTAGCACCCGATCCGTCACATCTCATGCGCTCTCGTTACTGCGCTTTTGTGATGAAAGACGCAGATTACTTAATTAAGAGCTGGCATCCAACCTGCAATGCGGCCGCGTTTCGTGATGATATCATCGCCGGATTTGCCAATACCAGGTGGCTCGGCCTGACTATTTTTGAACATACCTGGTCAGAAGCAGAAAATACAGGGTATGTTAGTTTTATCGCGCGTTTTTCCGAACAAGGGAAAACCGGGGCGATTATCGAACGTTCTCGTTTTATCAAAGAAAACGGTCAGTGGTATTATATTGACGGTACCCGCCCGCAGTTGGGTCGAAATGATCCCTGCCCGTGCGGTTCAGGCAAAAAATTTAAAAAGTGCTGCGGCCAGTGACGCCTGACAGTATCGATACAGCAAACACTCTCAACAGGATTTTTCCGGCAATGCAATCACTACAACGTAAAGTTCTGCGTACTATTTGTCCCGATCAAAAAGGCCTTATCGCGCGGATTACCAACATTTGCTATAAGCACGAGCTTAATATTGTGCAAAACAATGAATTTGTGGACCATCGCACCGGACGCTTTTTTATGCGGACCGAGCTGGAAGGCATCTTCAATGATTCCACTCTTCTGGCCGATCTGGACAGCGCCTTACCGGAAGGCTCTGTTCGTGAACTCAATCCCGCCGGACGCCGTCGGGTAGTGATTCTGGTTACTAAAGAGGCGCATTGTCTGGGCGACCTGCTGATGAAAGCCAACTATGGCGGGCTGGATGTTGAAATCGCCGCGGTCATTGGCAACCATGAAACGTTACGCTCGCTGGTTGAACGTTTTGAGATCCCTTTCGAACTGGTCAGCCATGAGGGATTAACGCGTGAAGAGCATGACACGAAGATGGCGGACGCCATTGATGCCCATCAACCGGACTATGTAGTGCTGGCCAAGTATATGCGTGTTTTGACGCCAGGTTTTGTGGCGCGCTTCCCGAACAAAATTATCAATATCCACCACTCATTCCTGCCGGCGTTTATCGGCGCGCGTCCTTATCATCAGGCCTATGAGCGCGGCGTGAAAATCATCGGCGCTACCGCGCACTATGTGAATGATAATCTGGATGAAGGCCCAATCATTATGCAGGACGTGATTCACGTCGATCACACCTACACCGCAGAAGATATGATGCGTGCCGGGCGCGACGTTGAGAAAAACGTATTAAGCCGCGCGCTGTATCAGGTTCTGGCACAGCGAGTCTTTGTTTACGGCAATCGGACGATTATTCTTTAATCGTCAGTAATATGAATTGATTAGCTTTAATCCGTTACGGATGAAAAGTACGCAAACAGTTCATTTCAGGCAAAGGAATGCTTTACAGCGGCGTGTCATTTGATATGATGCGCCCCGCTTCCCAAAAGGAAGCGGGCCAGTATTAAGCATTACCCCGTGGTGGGGTTCCCGAGCGATCATAAGGGAGCTGACTGCAAATCTGCCGTCATCGACTTCAAGGTTCGACTCGAGCAATAGTGAGAGAACGTTGCCGCAGGCAACGGCCCGAAGGGTGAGGAGCTTTAGCTCCGAATAATCCTTCCCGCTATAGAATGCAAGCAGCATAATGAATTTATCCCGTGGTGGGGTTCCCGAGCGGCCAAAGGGAGCAGACTGTAAATCTGCCGTCATCGACTTCGAAGGTTCGAATCCTTCCCCCACCACCATTATTCACTACAGCGATGTAGTTAACTCGATGAGCAATGCAGAAGTTTGCACTTGTCGGGGAAGGGTGAGAACCTTCGATTAAGGTTCGACTCGAGCGAAAGAACGTTGCCAACGGTAACGGCCCGTAGGGTGAGGAGTGAAGCGACGAATAATCCTTCCTCCACCACCATCTTCAAGCTTTACCTACAATTTGAATTACCCCTGGTGGGGTTCCCGAGCGGCCAAAGGGAGCAGACTGTAAATCTGCCGTCATCGACTTCGAAGGTTCGAATCCTTCCCCCACCACCATCACTTCCGTCGCGTATCTTATCCCCGTTAAGCACAGTGTCTCATATCTCTCCGTACGGGAAGGATGAGAAGCTTCGATTAAGGTTCGATTCGAGCGCAGCGAGAAAGCGTTGCCGCAGGCAACGACCCGAAGGGCGAAGCGCGCAGCGCTGAGTCATCCTTCCCCCACCACCATCACTCCCGTCGCGTATCTTATCCCCGTTAAGCATAGTGTCTCATATCTCTCTGTACGGGAAGGATGAGAAGCTTCGACTAAGGTTCGATTCGAGCGAAAGCGAGAAAGCGTTGCCGCAGGCAACGACCCGAAGGGCGAAACGCGCAGCGCTGAGTCATCCTTCCCCCACCACCATAATCTCCCGGCAGCGCCTCAATCAATCTTCATCGCCCCCACAGGCAGACTTCACACCATGGCGCCATGGCTTATTGGTTATCTTATCAATACTTCTTCCTGGCAATCTTTTTCGCCTCCTTTGACTGGTTGATTTTTCGCCTGATGAGATCAAAGGCGGCATATGTCTCGCTAAGTTGATCTGGGGTAAGCGTTCCCTTGAGTCGGTTTCTTTCGGCAATGAGCGCTGAACAATCATCCTTAGATTTTTCCGTATATATACTTGCCATGTAATACCAAATATAGGCCTGCTTATTATCTTTAGGCACCCCCTGGCGCCCATGAGCATAAATTTCCCCAAGCGCTGATTGTGCCGGAGTAAACCCCTGCTCTGCCGCTTTAAGGTACCACTTCAGCGCATTCCGACTATTTTCAGGCACGCCTCTTCCCGTGCTATATGCTACGCCAAGCTGATATTGCGCTTTCGCAAAATCCTGTTTTGCTGCTTTTCGATACCATGCGATAGCCTGTCTGTCGCTTTGCGCGACGCCGCGACCAAATGCAGACATGATGCCCAGATGCGTTTGCGCAGCAGGCAGCCCCTGGCGAGCGGCTTTGCGATACCACGCCAGCGCCTGTTGGTAGTCCTGAGAAACGCCCTCACCCTGCATAAACATCACGCCGATCGCATCCTGCGCCTCGGCCAATCCTTGCGCTGCGGCTCTGCGATACCACTCCAGCGCCAGGTTGTGATCTTTCAATAAGTGATAACCGTTGTAATACCATACGCCAAAATTGTACTGTACCTTTGCCATCACGCGTTGCGCTGTTTTTCGATACCACGTCTGAGAGTGAACCCGGTCAGCGGGATGCGCTTTATCATAGAGCGCATTCAGCGGAATGTGGCCTGGCGTATAGCTGCCTGGTATACCTTCATTAAGCCAGTAAACTGCCTGACGATAATCCTGAGGCACGCCTTCACCATAAAAATAGGCAACGCCGAGATAAAGTTGCGCGGGGTAGTACATATTTTCCGCCGCTTTACGCATCAAGATCGCCGTTTGCTGATAATCCTGAGGAACGCCCTGACCGTGGGCGTACATTACTCCAAGCTTAAATTGTGCTGACGAAGCTGAACCCTGTCCGCGGACAACGCCCGCATCATTGGTTGGAGAGGCGGCTTTTCGATACCACTCCAGCGCTAGCTGGGTATTTTGGGGAAACCCATCGCCATACATATAGGCGTCACCGAGGATTTCTTGCGTACTACTATCCCCTAGCTCTGCCGCCTTGCGATACCACTCCAGCGCTTTTTGTCGACTAAGTGGAAAATTTTCACCATAGTTGTAATGATAGCCAAGGATGAAATAGGAAAAATCAGAACCTTGTTTACCCGCTTTCTCCAGCCATTTTATGGCTAGTTTATAATCAGGCTTAACATATCGCCCCTCCGCATACCAGCTTCCAAGCGAGAACTGCGCGCTTTCATCTCCTTGTTCCGCTTTTTGCTCTAATTCCTGAACGTACTGGCATTCTTCCGAGTCGGGGGGATAGCGCTCCTCGCAGACAGCAGCGTGAGCCATTTTTGAAATAAATATATTTAATATTATTATTTTGAAAATTGATGAAAAACGCATACAACTATCCTTATTGTCGTTTATGGCGTGATTATATGCTGCATCATCCTTTTTCTGCTTACAAAAAACTCGCACAGATGCTGAATAAACCCAAAAACAAAGAGTACGGATTCAGATGCCAGACATGGCAGATCCGCTGTAAACGAAACAAGGCGGCGGTCGATAAGGCATTTATGCCGCACTCCGGCAAACAGCCATAAAAAAACTCCGCCGAAGCGGAGTTTAGGGCATCGAGAGAAAATCAGTGACGTGCACGTACAATCTGGTATTTGCGGGTCAGATACTCGACCGGCACGCTCCAGATATGCACCAGGCGCGAGAATGGGAACAACAGGAACAGCGTCATCCCCAGTACCAGGTGCATACGGAAGATAAAGGCTACACCATCCAGATGTGCGGATGCGCCACCGTGGAAGGTCACAACTGACTGCGCCCACCCGACCAGCTTCATCATTTCACTCCCGTCCATATGCTGGGCGGAGAACGGAATGGTCAGCAGGCCCAGCGCGCACTGAATCACCAGCAGCGAGAGAATCAAAATATCTGCGCCGGTAGTGGTGGCGCGGACACGTGGGCTAAACAGACGACGCTTGAGCAGTAAAATACCGCCAACCAGCGTCAGCACGCCGCAGGCGCCGCCGGCAATCATCGCCATCTTCTGCTTCACGTCGACCGGCAGAAAAGCTTCATACATCCAGTGCGGCGTTAACATGCCCAGGAAGTGACCGGCGAAAATACCCAGAATCCCAATGTGGAACAGGTTTGACGCCAGGTTCATTCCTTTGCGATCCAGCATCTGACTGGAAGCCGCCCGCCAGGTGTACTGACCGTAGTCGTAACGTAACCAGCTACCGATCAGAAATACCGATCCGGCAATGTACGGGTAGATATCAAAGAAGAACATATTCAGGAAGTGCATTAGTGCTGTCCTCCGGTGGTGATATTCAGATATTGCGGCGCCACGGCCCCGGCAAAACGACGCTGGTGAGCGGAGATTTCCGACTCGCCACACCCTTGATCGGCGAAGAATTTCACCTGCTCTTCTTCCCAGACCGCATCCAGTGCCTGCGGGGTATCATCACGTGCTTCATTCGCAATTTTTTCAGCCACTTTGTCGCTGTCGATAACGGTATTCGCCAGTTTTAACAGCAGATCGAACAGCACCGCATAACGGCTGTCACGCTGTTGCAAACGTGCGCTGAGCAGCGCCAGAATCGGCGCGATATCCTGTAAACCCCCTAACGCTTCACTTTTCGGCAATTGCGCAAGGTATTCCAGATACAGCGGCAGATGATCGGGAAGTTCGCGGCTGTCGAGCTGCAAACCGTGCTGCTCATACTGTGCCATCAGGTCAACCATCGCCTGACCGCGATCGCGGGATTCCCCGTGTACATGTTCAAACAGCAGCAGCGATGTGGCGCGACCACGGTCAAACAGTTCACTGTAGGCGGCCTGTACATCCAGCATGTCCTGCGCGGTTAAATCGCGCAGGAAAACGCCCAGAGTCTGGGCATCCTCTTTATCCAGGTTCTCAGATGACGCGAGCGCATCGAACAACTCCTGCTGATGCTGCCACAGGGCAGCATCCGGGTACTCGAGCAGACGCGAAACAATGACGAGTTCAATCATGCGTGCGGCTCCGTTTTGCTGGTCACATCAACAGCGTCGATGCGGCGGCTGTTGAACAGATTGAATTTGGTATCAGACCCGTGGCAACCATCGCCGAAGGTAAAGCCACAACCGCTTTTCTCCGGGAATGCGTCACGCGCCAGTTCACGATGGCTGCTCGGCACCACAAAGCGATCTTCATAATTAGCAATTGCCAGGTAACGATACATTTCCTGCGCCTGGGCTTCGCTTAAACCCACCTCTTCCAGCGCGCGGGTATCCACTTTACCGTCTACGGTTTCCGCACGTTTGTAGTGACGCATCGCCAGCATCCGTTTCAGCGCCAACAGTACCGGCTGAGTGTCGCCAGCGGTCAACAAATTCGCCAGGTACTGCACCGGGATACGCAGACTGTCTACATCCGGCAGAATACCGTTGCTGCCCAGTTCACCCGCGTCGGCTGCAGACTGAATCGGTGACAAAGGCGGCACGTACCAGACCATCGGCAGCGTGCGGTATTCCGGATGCAGCGGCAGTGCCAGCTTCCAGTCCATCGCCATTTTGTATACTGGCGATTGCTGCGCCGCATCGATCACGCTCTGCGGCACGCCGTCCTTCAGCGCCTGCTCAATGACAGCCGGATCGTTTGGATCGAGGAACACGTCCAGTTGACGCTGGTACAGATCTTTTTCGTTTTCCGTACTGGCGGCGCTTTCAATGGCATCTGCGTCATACAGCAGTACGCCAAGATAACGGATACGGCCCACGCAGGTTTCCGAGCAAACAGTCGGCTGACCGGCTTCGATACGCGGGTAGCAGAAGATGCACTTCTCGGACTTGCCGCTCTTCCAGTTGAAGTAAATTTTCTTGTACGGGCAACCGGTGATGCACATCCGCCAGCCGCGGCACTTGTCCTGGTCGATCAGCACGATGCCGTCTTCTTCACGCTTGTAGATAGCACCGCTCGGGCAGGTCGCCACGCACGCCGGGTTAAGGCAGTGCTCGCACAGGCGCGGCAGGTACATCATGAAGGTGTTTTCGAACTGGCCGTACATCGCCTTCTGCATGTTTTCGAAGTTCTGGTCTTTAGCGCGTTTTTCGAACTCGCCGCCCAGAATCTCTTCCCAGTTTGGCCCGCTGGTAATTTTGTCCATCCGCTGGCCGGTAATCAGCGAGCGCGGACGCGCGATTGGCTGATGTTTGCTTTCCGGCGCGGTATGCAGGTTCTGGTAGTCGTAATCAAACGGCTCGTAGTAGTCGTCGATGCCCGGCAGATGCGGGTTAGCGAAGATTTTACCCAGCAGCAGCGCCCGGTTGCCCATGCGCGGCTGTAGTTTGCCGTTGATTTTGCGGATCCAGCCGCCTTTCCATTTTTCCTGATTTTCCCAGTCATTCGGAAAACCAACGCCAGGCTTACTTTCTACGTTGTTAAACCAGGCGTATTCCATACCTTCGCGACTGGTCCAGACGTTTTTACAGGTGACTGAACAGGTATGACAGCCGATGCACTTATCGAGATTCAGCACCATGCCGACTTGTGAACGAATTTTCATTTTACGCTCTCCTGTACCTGGTCATTGCCTTCGCCATCCAACCAGTTAATGTTCTTCATCTTACGTACCACCACAAACTCATCGCGGTTGGAACCGACGGTACCGTAGTAGTTAAAGCCGTAGGCTAACTGCGCATAGCCGCCGATCATATGGGTCGGTTTCGGCGTAATACGGGTCACCGAGTTGTGGATCCCACCGCGCTGCTGGGTGATTTCTGAACCCGGCAGGTTAACGATACGTTCCTGCGCGTGGTACATCATGGTCATCCCTGCCGGAACACGTTGGCTGACCACTGCGCGTGCGGTCAATGCGCCGTTGCTGTTGAAGACTTCGATCCAGTCGTTATCTTCAATGCCCAGATCTTTGGCGTCGGTTTCGCTCATCCATACAATCGGGCCGCCACGCGACAAGGTCAGCATCAACAGGTTATCGCTGTAGGTCGAGTGGATACCCCATTTCTGGTGCGGCGTCAGGAAGTTGAGCGCCTTCTCCGGATTACCGTTGGACTTACGCCCCATCACCGCTTTCACCGAGCGGGTGTCGATCGGTGGGCGATACACCAGCAGACTTTCGCCGAAGTCGCGCATCCACTGGTGATCCTGATACAACTGTTGACGACCAGACAGCGTACGCCACGGGATCAGCTCGTGAACGTTGGTATAACCGGCGTTATAAGAAACATGCTCATCTTCCAGACCAGACCAGGTCGGGCTGGAGATAATTTTGCGCGGCTGGGCCTGAATATCGCGGAAGCGGATTTTCTCTTCTTCTTTATTGGTTGCCAGATGCGTATGGTCGCGACCGGTAAACTCGCTCAGCGCCGCCCAGGCTTTCACCGCCACCTGACCGTTGGTTTCCGGCGCTAACGTCAGGATCATCTCTGCCGCGTCAATCGCCGTGTTGAGCATCGGCTGGCCTTTCGCCGGACCGTCCGCTTTGGTGTAATTAAGCTTACGCAGCAAGTCCATTTCGCTCTGCGTGTTCCAGGCAATCCCTTTCCCGCCGTTGCCGATTTTCTCCATCAGCGGGCCGATAGAGGTAAAGCGTTCGTAAGTCGCCGGGTAATCGCGCTCGACGGTCATGATGTGCGGCGCGGTTTTCCCTGGGATCAGATCGCATTCGCCTTTTTTCCAGTCTTTCACGTCCAGCGGCTGTGCCAGTTCAGCGGCAGAGTCGTGCTGGATCGGCAGCGTCACGACGTCAGTCTCTTTACCCAGGTGACCTACACAGACTTCGGAGAATTTCTTCGCAATGCCTTTGTAGATTTCCCAGTCACTTTTCGATTCCCAGGCCGGATCTACGGCGGCAGACAGCGGATGAATAAACGGATGCATATCCGAGGTATTCATATCGTCTTTTTCATACCAGGTGGCGGTCGGCAGTACGATATCGGAGTACAGGCAGGTGCTCGACAGGCGGAAGTCCAGCGTCACCACCAGATCCAGTTTGCCGTCCAGGCCATTGTCGCACCACTCCACTTCTTCCGGCTTCACACCGCCCTGTTTACCCAGATCCAGCCCCTGAATACCATGCTCAGTACCCAGCAGATATTTCAGCATGTACTCATGGCCCTTACCGGAAGACCCAAGCAGGTTTGAACGCCAGATGAACAGGTTACGCGGGTGGTTTTTACCGTTTTCCGGCTGCTCAGCGGCAAAGCGAATCGAACCCTCTTTCAGGGATTTGACGGTATAGTCTACCGGCGTCATACCGGCTTTTTCCGCTTCACGCGCAATGTACAGCGGGTTAGTGCCTAACTGCGGCGCCGACGGCAACCAGCCCATACGCTCGGCGCGCACATTGAAGTCAATCAGATGACCGCTATAGCGGGATTTGTCCGCCATCGGCGACAATAATTCCTCGGCGGTCACCGTCTCGTAGCGCCACTGGCTGGAGTGGTTATAGAAGTAAGAGGTGCTATTCATGTGACGCGCCGGACGCTGCCAGTCAAGGGCAAACGCCAGCGGCTGCCAGCCGGTCTGCGGACGCAGTTTTTCCTGGCCGACGTAGTGCGCCCAGCCGCCGCCGCTCTGACCAACGCAACCACAGAACACCAACATATTGATCAGCCCGCGATAGTTCATATCGAGGTGATACCAGTGGTTCAGACCGGCGCCAACGATAATCATTGAACGCCCGTGCGTTTTGTCCGCGTTATCGGCGAACTCCCGTGCGATACGGATGATCTGCGCCCGCGGCACGCCGGTGATCTGCTCGGCCCATGCTGGCGTATACGCTTTGGTATCATCATAACTGGCGGCACAATTTTCATCGTTGAGGCCGCGTTCCAGACCATAGTTCGCCATGGTCAGGTCATACACGGTAGTGACTAACGCTGAAGAACCATCGGCCAGTTGCAGACGTTTAACCGGCAATTTATGCAGCAGGACGTTATCCAGCGCCACATGATTAAAGTACTCTGAACCTTCGCCGCCGAAATACGGGAAGCCCACGTCAGCAATCTCATCCTGGCTGCCCAGCAAGCTGAGCTGCAATTCAGTTTCTGCACCGGTAGTCCCGTCGCGCTGTTCGAGGTTCCATTTGCCTTTTTCGCCCCAGCGGAAACCAATTGAACCGTTTGGCGCCACCATTTCACCGTTGCTGTTGATAGCGACGGTTTTCCATTCCGGGTTATTTTCCTGCCCCAGCGAATCAACGAGATCGGCAGCGCGCAGCATACGACCTGCGGCATAATAACCATCACGCTCTTCAAGCATCACCAGCATTGGCATGTCGGTATAGCGACGGACATAATCGGTGAAGTACTGGCGCGGGTTGTCGAGGTGGAACTCGCGCAGCATGACGTGGCCCATCGCCAGCGCCATCGCCGCATCGGTCCCCTGCTTCGGCGCCAGCCACAGATCGCACAGTTTGGCGATTTCGGCATAGTCCGGCGTCACCGCGACGGTTTTAGTGCCTTTGTAACGTACTTCGGTAAAGAAGTGGGCATCCGGCGTACGGGTTTGCGGCACGTTAGAGCCCCAGGCGATAATATAGCTGGAGTTGTACCAGTCAGCGGATTCCGGCACGTCGGTCTGCTCGCCCCAGGTTTGCGGGGAGGCTGGCGGCAGGTCGCAGTACCAGTCGTAGAAGCTCAGGCAGGTACCGCCAATCAGCGAAAGATAACGTGCGCCGGAAGCGTAGGAGACCATCGACATCGCCGGGATGGGTGAGAAGCCCGCGACGCGGTCAGGGCCATAGGTTTTCACGGTGTACACGTTGGAAGCGGCGATCAGCTCGTTCACTTCCTGCCATGAGGAGCGAACAAAGCCGCCACGACCACGCGCCTGTTTGAAGCTTTTGGCTTTATCGGCATCTTCAATAATTGAGGCCCATGCCTCTACCGGATCGCGATGCAGTTTTTTCGCCTCGCGCCACATCTTCATCAGACGTTTGCGCATTAGCGGATATTTCAGTCGGTTAGCGCTGTAGAGATACCAGGAGTAGCTTGCGCCGCGCGGGCAGCCGCGAGGTTCATGGTTTGGCATATCAGGACGGGTGCGCGGGTAATCGGTTTGCTGTGTTTCCCAGGTCACCAGACCATTTTTGACATAAATTTTCCAGCTACAAGAACCGGTGCAGTTCACCCCATGGGTTGAGCGCACAATTTTGTCATGCTGCCAACGTTGGCGGTATCCGTCCTCCCAGTCCCGGTTTGTTTCGAGAAGCTGGCCGTGCCCATCGGCAAAGGTTTCGCCCTTCTGCTTGAAGTAGCGAAACCGGTCCAGGAATTTACTCATCGGGTTTCTCCTGTGTGGAACCTTACGGCTCTCTGATAAATCGACATTGCTTAACTAAGGGCGAAGGTAACGCGCTGAATGGGCGTGAGAATTGATAACGATCAAGGCGGGCAGGGATGCAAATGGCGCGCAAACCTCCTGCATACTCCTTTTGGAGGAGGAGTTTTATTTATATATATTACTGATTTAATTACATAAAATTAAATTTACGCACGACATGAATGTTAAATTTTCAACAAGTGGGTATTAAGGGGTATCCCCCTGGATGACCGATAAAGATGTGCGTGGTTAGCCCTGCCGCGTCTCTCTTCTTGATTATAAGTATGTTGTAACTAAATACAGATAAAAAAAAGCGCGGTCTAACGCCGCGCAAAGGATAATCAAAAGTTACTTTTTATTTTTAGAATGACGTCCATATACCGCCCAGGTAATAACGACGCAGGCGATATAGAAAATAAGAAAGACTTTCATCGCGCCGACTGGAGAACCGGTTAATGCTAAAGATGAACCAAACGCTTTCGGAATAAAAAAGCCGCCAATCGCGCCAATCGCGGAAATAAAGCCCAGCGCCGCCGCCGTATCAGTTGCCGCTTCACGCATGGCTCTTTCTTCCGACCCGCCTTCCGCTTTTACCCGGTCCATTGTCAGTTTACGGAAGATAACGGAGATCATCTGGAAGGTAGAACCACTCCCCAACCCAGCCGTCAGGAACAGCGCCAGAAATACCCCGTAGAACGCGATAAAGCTACCGCCAACGCCGCCAGTAGGTAATGTCAGGAACAGCAGACCGCTGAAAATCGCCATCAGGACAAAGTTGATAAGCGTGACGCGAGTCCCCCCCAGACGGTCAGAAATTGCGCCGCCTGCCGAACGCGCCAGCGCGCCGATAAACGGACCGAAAAACGCATAATGCAGGATCTGCACATCCGGGAATTGTGTTTTAGACAGCATAGCGAACCCCGCGGAGAAACCGATAAACGATCCGAAGGTCGCCAGATACAGCAGACTCATGATCCACAGATGACCACGTTTGAGCACCGGCAGTTGCTCTTTTAGCGAGGCCTTAGACGTCGCCAATTCGTTCATGCCGAACCACGCCGCCAGCGTAAAAATGGCCAGGAAAGGCACCCAAATCCAGGCTGCGTTCGCCAGATAGAGCTGAGAACCATCCGGCTGCTCTACACCGTGGCTACCAAAGGCGGCAAAGATAGAGAGCGAAACCACCAGCGGCGCAACCAGCTGCATCACGCTCACGCCCATATTGCCCAGACCGCCGTTCAGACCCAGCGCGCCGCCCTGCTTTTGTTTAGGAAAGAAAAAGCTGATGTTCGCCATACTGGAGGCAAAGTTCGCGCCGGCAAAACCACACAGCAAGGAAATAATAATGAAAGTGCTAAATGGCGTACTGGTATCCTGAACGGCAAAGCCTAACCATACGCAAGGCACGATGAGGATACCGGTACTGAACGCTGTCCAGCGACGTCCGCCAAATAGCGGCACCATAAAGGAGTAAGGCACCCGTAGCAGCGCACCGGAAACAGATGGCAGCGCAGTCAACATAAAGAGCTGATCGGTCGTAAAATTAAATCCCACTTTCGGCAGGTTCACCGCCACTGCGCTGAATAGCATCCAGACGCAAAACGCCAGCAGTAAACACGGGACAGAAATCCACAAATTACGGCTAGCGACACGATGGCCGCGCTGCTGCCAGAACGCCGGATCTTCCGGACGCCATTCCGTGATAACAGCGCCAGTTGCCCTTTCCGGGGCGGATGAGTGACTCATAGACACCTCTGATTCTTGATTTGATGTCTGCCACATTAGGGTTTACTGCCGAAGGTAAGTTGATATAAATCAAAGGAAAAGTCGTCATCACCGGCGACTAAAAATAGTTATTACCCTTAATGAGTAGGCTATTTTGGTAAAAAAGCTGTGGTTTTTCACCATGCTGTGTCTGTCTACTCCTTCCCGTCGCAGATACCTCTCTACGGCGGCAATTAAGGAGTAACTCGTTATAGGTATGGGTATACTCCGCTGTATCGTTGAGAATAGCGGCACAGCCGATTGACGCCCCTCTTTTTTGCTACGTTTTTTCGGCGACATTACCCCGAAGAAAGAAGGTAACATGTTTAAACGGTGTTTCTCTCCTCTTACGCTGGTTAACCAACTGGCGCTGATTGTCATGCTCTCTACCGCTATCGGCGTGGCGGGGATGGCGGTTTCCGGCTGGCTGGTTCAGGGCGTGCAGGGTAGCGCTCATGCGATTAATAAAGCGGGCTCATTGCGTATGCAAAGCTATCGACTACTGGCCGCTGTCCCGCTGGATGCTAAAGATCAAAAGCTGCTGGATGAGATGGAGCAAACGGCATTCAGCCCGGAACTGACCCGCGCCGCTGAGCGAGACGGGCAGCAGAAACAGCTTAAAGCGTTGCAGGATTACTGGCATAACGAACTCTCGCCAGGGCTACAGCACGCGCAAAACGCGCACGCGGTCGCAGAAGATGTCACGCGCTTTGTGGCGGGCCTGGATCGCCTGGTGACGTCGTTCGACCATACTACTGAATTGCGTATCGAACGCGTGGTATTAGTTCACCGGGTAATGGCGATCTTTATGGCGCTATTGCTGGTATTTACGATTATCTGGCTACGTGTTCGCCTTTTGCAGCCCTGGAAACAGTTATTATCAATGGCGCGCGCCGTCAGTCAGCGCGACTTTACCCAACGTGCCAATATCAGTGGACGCAATGAGATGGCCGCGTTGGGTTCTGCGCTCAATAATATGTCTGAAGAACTGGCCGAAAGTTATGCGGTACTGGAACAGCGCGTACAGGAAAAAACAGCCGGTCTGGAACATAAAAACCAGATTCTCTCGTTTTTGTGGCAAGCCAACCGCCGACTGCATTCACAGGCTCCGCTATGTGAGCGTCTTTCACCGGTACTGAATGGCCTGCAAAATTTAACCCAGTTGCATGATATTGAGCTGCGAGTCTATGACCTGGAAGATGAAGATAATCACCAGGAATTTACCTGTCAGTCGGACATCAGTTGCGATGATAAAGGCTGCCACCTTTGCCCACGTAGCGCCCTGCCGATGATTAACGGCGGTACCACCTTAAAATGGCGGCTCACCGACTCTCACACCCAATACGGTATTTTGCTGGCGACGCTGCCCTATGGACGCCATCTCAGCCACGATCAGCAACAGTTGGTGGACACGCTGGTTGAACAGCTTACCGCGACTCTGGCGCTCGACAGGCATCAGGAGCGCCAGCAGCAGTTGATTGTCATGGAAGAGCGTGCCACCATTGCCCGCGAACTGCATGATTCTATTGCCCAGTCGCTCTCTTGTATGAAGATGCAGGTGAGCTGCCTGCAAATGCAGGGCGACGTGTTACCGGAAAGCAGCCGTGAGTTACTCAGCCAAATTCGCAATGAGCTGAACTGCTCCTGGGCGCAACTGCGCGAACTGTTAACCACTTTCCGCTTACAGTTGACGGAACCCGGGCTACGTCCGGCGCTGGAAGCAAGCTGCCAGGAGTTCAGCGCCCGGTTTGGCTTTACGGTAAAACTGGATTATCAGCTTCCCCCCCGCCTGGTGCCGTCACACCAGGCGATACACCTGTTGCAAATTGCCAGGGAAGCCCTCAGCAACGCCCTTAAACACTCTCATGCCGACGATGTGGTGGTGACAGTGACGCAATGTGGCAAACAGGTCAAACTAAAAGTGCAGGATAATGGCTGCGGCGTCCCGGAAAACGCCGAACGCAGTAATCACTACGGCATGATCATCATGCGCGATCGGGCGCAAAGTTTGCGCGGCGATTGCCAGGTACGCCGACGCGAGACTGGCGGAACAGAGGTCACTGTTACTTTTATTCCAGAAACAAACTTCACAGAAACCCAGGGAGATACCCATGAATAATCAGGAACCGGCAACCATCCTGTTAATTGACGACCATCCGATGCTACGCACGGGTGTAAAGCAGCTTGTGAGTATGGCGCCCGATATCAGCGTGGTCGGAGAAGCCAGCAACGGTGAGCAGGGTATTGACCTGGCGGAATCGCTCGATCCCGATCTGATCCTCCTTGATTTGAATATGCCGGGAATGAATGGTCTCGAAACGCTGGATAAATTACGCGAAAAAGCGCTGTCAGGACGTATTGTCGTTTTCAGCGTATCCAACCATGAAGAAGATGTCGTCACGGCGCTAAAGCGCGGCGCGGATGGTTATCTGTTGAAAGACATGGAGCCGGAGGACTTGCTCAAAGCGTTACAACAGGCCGCCGCCGGCGAAATGGTATTAAGTGAAGCGTTAACGCCGGTACTGGCGGCCAGCCTGCGGGCCAACCGCGCTACCACCGATCGCGATGTAACGCAACTCACCCCGCGTGAGCGCGATATTCTTAAGCTCATCGCGCAGGGATTGCCAAATAAGATGATTGCCCGGCGTCTGGATATCACCGAAAGTACGGTCAAAGTGCACGTGAAACATATGCTCAAGAAAATGAAGCTGAAATCGCGCGTGGAGGCCGCCGTCTGGGTACATCAGGAACGCATCTTTTAATTATTGCTCCTGGAACGGTTGCCAATGCGGATTATCGTCCGGCATCGTGATAAACGGTTCAGTCAGCGCGAGCGTGATCTCATTGGAAGAGACACGCTGACCTTTTTCATCTTCAACCACCACCGATAAACGCCAGCGATTTGCCGCGCCTTCGCGGTGATCCCAGGCCGGCATAATGATTGTCCAGCCCTCGGTACTGCGGGTGTCCGTTCCTGCCGTCAAACTTAATGCCTGAGTATCGCCCTGCCAGCTCAAATGACGAATACCATGCACGCTGCGCACCTGCAATTTTAACGCAACCGTCTCACCAGGCGTAAGATCCCAGGGCGGCGTCGCCAGAAAAACCGTTAACGTTTTACGCTGCCGATACTCCATTGTCGGCAGCGAGTTACGTTGCGGCGTATCATAGCGGCTACCGCGTAATGACTGGCTTTGCGCCACTTCACTGGCGGCAAGCTGCTTTTTGAGCGGCACGCCGAAGCGGTAGTTAAGCGTCAGCCCCAGGTTATTCTGACTGACCCCGCTCTCGCCCTGTTTGTGCTGGGCGGTCATGGTAAGCAAAGGTACTGGCGTATAGTTGAGACCCAGTTTTAACGCGACAGGATTGTGATACCCCGTTCCGGAGTCAAACAGATCCACGCTATCGCCAAAGTACTGCTCCAGACTAACGCTGGTATTGATATGCTGGTAAAACGGCAGCCGCATTTGCGCGTTGATATCATATCCGCGCGCCATTCGCTGTTCTAAGGTCGCCGTATGCGTCTGCCAGTCGGCAAAAGGCTGGTAATAGTTGGCGGATAAACGCAAATATTCTCCCCACGCCTCCGCGCCAAAGCCGGCGCGCTGCAGATTTTCATCCAGCAGATTATCGTAAAAGGTATTATAGCCAAGAAGCCAGCCATCCTGCGCCCAGCGCTGTCCTACGCCAATGTTGCTTACCAGTCCGTCAGTCTGTTGCGTAAGACCAAGCTGGCTCCAGGTCAGATAGCGCTGTTTATCCTGTAAAGGGATAAACCAGCTTCCGCGACTGCCGTTAAAATGACCTTCGTTATCGACGTTAATATCCACGCTGGCGCTGCCCCAGGCTGATAGCCAGCTTTCAAGCTGCTGGTTAACCTGCTCGCTGACCACATCGCGTACCTGTCCGAAAGCAAATTGCCGCGCCTGTTCACCGGTATCCAGATCGTTATTTTTCATGCTGGCTTCGCCAAACGCTTTGGCCATCTCGGCAAAATGCTTTTCCCCTTCGTGGGATTCCGGCATCATGCCTAAATCCGGCAGACGGTTTTGCGTGAAAGGATCTTGCGCCTGCGCACGGATCGTACCGCTGGCAGCCAGCAAGAGAAGCGAGAGTGAGAATGAACGAAAAATAATACGGCTCAACGTGTCGGCAACTTCTACAACAAAAGATGAGAGGAATGGCATCAGAGTAAACCATAACGTGTCCGGACAGGTTTTGCAGCCTTTTCTCGTGCTTCCAGGAATATCCTTATTTTTTCCGCAGAGCGTCCCAGGATTTTCTCCACGCATTTGGCGGTACCCGGTTCCCGAGGTAACATAACGCCATTGCCGACAAAATTTCTCAAGGAGAAAGGTTATCCATGCAAAATATCGTCATTATCGCTAACGGCGCCGCCTACGGCAGCGAATCATTATTTAATAGCCTGCGTCTGGCCATTGCGCTGCGCGAGCAGGAAAGCCATCTCGATTTACGCCTGTTTTTGATGTCAGATGCCGTAACCGCAGGGTTACGCGGTCAAAAACCAGCCGAAGGCTACAATATTCAGCAAATGCTGGAAATTCTGACCGCGCAAAACGTACCGGTAAAATTATGCAAAACCTGTGCGGACGGACGTGGTATCACTCCCCTGCCGCTGATTGACGGTGTGGAAATCGGAACGCTGGTCGAGCTGGCGCAATGGACGCTGGCGGCGGACAAAGTGCTGACATTTTAAATCTGTACGCGGGAAAAGCTCCCGCGTCAGGATAGACTTCCAGCAAGAAAATCAGGCTAACACGCGAGTAATACCGCGTTTATTTTTTCTTATGCCATTTATCATCCTCGCCTTTTTCATAATCGTTTTTAACCGCCGCCCAGGCGACTTTGTGTGCGGTTTCCTCGCGGCTGGCGTCATCACGACGATCGGCTTTATCTTTATATTGCTCCCAGGCGCTATTAAAGGCTTCTTTGTAAATGTCCTGGGCATGGGTTGGAAGAACATTCCGCACATTATCGGGTAAATCACTTTTGGCTTTATACGGCATCAGCGCCTCCGTCTTCAGGGAAAACATTAAGTGTGGTAAACAATGCGTTATTACGCCAGTCGAGGAGGATTTTTGCTTTTTACGGAAATTAACTTTTTGTTATTTAAACACTGTTAAAACAAGATCGTTGTTTTACTGACCTTGAAAGAAAAAAATCGTCTACGCCGTAAAACTACGTAAAAAACCACTAAAAAAATACAAATTTCTGCTATTTTTACCTTCTTTACTCTTTCCAAAATATTAACACCTGCACAAGGGAGACCCTCATGACACATGCCTGTGAGGCGGTGAAAACCCGCCATAAGGAGACTTCGCTTATTTTCCCGGTTCTTGCGCTGGTAGTGCTGTTCCTTTGGGGAAGCAGCCAGTCACTACCAGTGGTTATTGGCATCAATATCCTTGCACTTATTGGTATTTTAAGCAGCGCATTTAGCGTGGTCCGTCATGCCGATGTATTAGCGCATCGACTCGGCGAACCCTATGGATCGCTTATTTTAAGCCTGTCCGTCGTTATTCTTGAGGTGAGTTTAATTTCAGCGCTGATGGCTACCGGCGATGCTGCGCCAACGCTTATGCGCGATACGCTCTACTCTATTATTATGATTGTCACCGGGGGACTGGTCGGTTTCTCGTTGTTGTTGGGCGGGCGTAAATTCGCAACGCAATATATGAATTTATTTGGGATTAAGCAGTATCTTATCGCGCTGTTTCCGCTGGCGATTATTGTGCTGGTTTTTCCAATGGCATTGCCGCAAGCCAATTTCTCTACCGGTCAGGCATTATTGGTCGCGTTAATTTCCGCCGCGATGTACGGCGTATTTTTGTTGATTCAAACCAAAACGCACCAGAGCTTATTTATCTATGAACATGAAGATGAAGGCGATGATGACAATCCACACCACGGTAAACCCTCCGCGCACAGTAGCGGTTGGCATACGGTCTGGTTACTCATTCATTTAATTGCGGTCATTGCCGTTACCAAAATGAATGCCAGCCCGCTGGAGGCGTTGCTGACCAGCATGAACGCCCCGGTCGCCTTTACCGGTTTCCTGGTCGCGCTGTTAATTCTCTCGCCGGAAGGACTGGGTGCGCTGAAGGCGGTACTGAATAATCAGGTTCAGCGGGCAATGAATCTGTTCTTCGGATCGGTGTTGGCGACGATTTCATTAACCGTGCCGGTCGTCACGCTCATCGCCTGGGCGACAGGTAATGATCTGGTATTTGGTTTAGGCGCGCCGGAAATGGTAGTGATGGTGGCCTCGTTAGTGCTGTGCCATATTTCGTTCTCTACCGGACGCACCAACGTGCTAAACGGCGCGGCGCATCTGGCTTTATTTGCCGCCTATCTGATGACGATTTTTGCCTGATATAAAAAAGCCGGATAGTATCTTATCCGGCCTACACAAGCTAAAAACCGCAATCAGTTCTCGGTATCCAGCTCGTCGAAGCTTTTCACCAAATCATCAATCGCTTTTATCTGGGTCAGGAACTGCTCCAGTTTCGCCAGCGGCAGCGCGGAAGGACCGTCGCACTTCGCGTTAGCCGGGTCCGGATGCGACTCCAGGAACAGGCCCGCCAGACCGACAGCCATACCGGCGCGCGCCAGCTCGGTCACCTGACCTCGACGACCACCAGAGGCGGCGCCAAATGGGTCGCGGCATTGCAGCGCGTGGGTGACGTCGAAAATCACCGGCGAGTTGCCGGAGACCTTTTTCATCACGCTAAAGCCCAGCATATCCACCACCAGGTTGTCATAGCCGAAGTTCGCGCCGCGGTCGCACAGAATCACCTTATCGTTACCGCCCTCATGGAACTTATCCACAATATTGCCCATCTGACCCGGGCTTACGAACTGCGGCTTTTTCACGTTAATCACAGCGCCGGTTTTCGCCATCGCTTCCACCAGGTCGGTCTGGCGCGCCAGAAACGCCGGGAGCTGAATCACGTCAACCACATCAGCAACAGGCTGCGCCTGGCTGGCTTCATGGACGTCAGTGATCACTTTTACGCCAAATGTCTGCTTGAGTTCCTGGAAGATTTTCATCCCTTCTTCCAGACCCGGCCCACGGTAAGAGTGAATAGAGGAACGGTTGGCTTTATCAAAAGAGGCCTTGAACACGTAAGGAATACCCAGCTTCTGGGTAACGGTTACGTAGTGCTCACAAATGCGCATTGCCAGATCGCGTGACTCCAGCACGTTCATACCGCCAAACAGCACAAACGGCAGGTCATTTGCCACCTTAATGTCGCCAATGTTAACCACTTTTTGTTTCATAGGATCGCCTTACACTTATAGGTAAAATGTCGGTTAATTAATGTAGAACAATTTGCTTGTGCGCAATGGTGTTGATCTGCGCACGAATCATTTCGCTGATCGGGTCTTCCGGACACTGTTCAACGAAGTAGCTTAAATCAGTCAGCGCAACGTGTTCACACTCAAGCTGCGCGTAGATCAACCCGCGGTCACGGATTTCGTAAGGATCTTCCGGGTTAAATTGCAACAATGCTTCGCTAACGCGTAGCGCCAGCTCCATTTGCCGTTCCTCCATCAGCGAGGATTTCAGCGTATCCAGTAGCTTACGAATCACTTCGGCGTTATCCGCTTCGTCCAAATCTTCATTAAACAACTCGGCGACCGGACTAATATTGCCTTTTAACCAGACTTCCAGAGTATGTTCATCAAGCGTTTCACCGTTGAACGGGTTAATCAGCCACATTTCCCCTTCCAGCGATTCAATACGCAAAATCAACTGCGTTGGGAAGATAACGGGCACCAACGGCAAATCAAGACGGTTTGCTATCCATAATAAAATAGCGCCCAACGATACCGCGCTCCCCTGGCGTTTTTTCAGGACTTTATCGAGCCATAAAGCATCAGAAAGACGGTAGACGCCGCGGGAATCCGTGAACCCCCACTCGCCGTAAAAAAGTGCCAGCAATTTTTCCAGTTGCTCATCCTGAGACAGGAGCTGGCTAATTTCTTCCTGCGCCAGACTGACCAGACGTTCCAGTTCGTCGTAGACAAACTGCGTGGGAAAATCCAGGCGAATCATCTCTGATGCCAGGATCATGCCATCACACAGCGGCGCATTGTTAAATTCGAAATCAGCTAACGACCTCATGACTTACCCCAGTAACGGTATTTTTGTGGTGGCGAGTTTAATGATGATGTACAGCACCACCAGCGCCAGCGGGAAAGCGATAAAACGCGCCTGCTGGCTGCGCGCCTGACGATAATCAAGCGCAATAAAACCCAAAACGATGTAGATGATAACGCCAAACAGTTTTTCAGTCAGCCATGAGCCCGACTCCGTGAATGGCAGGATGTGCGTTTTAACGATTAACCCAATACCGCTAAGCAGTAACAGGGTATCTATGACGGGAGGCACGATTCGTGTCCAGCGCGCGGCGGCCAACGCATGGCCGCAATAGCGCCACCAGTAACGAGCGACAAACAAACTGACGGAGAGCGCAACACAGATAAGATGAAGCGTGAGCAACATTGCAATTGTCATGGCGTAAAACGTCCGCAGGTCACGCGTTCATTACCACCATAATCACGACACGTTTCTACATCCGAGTAACCAGACCGCCTGAAAACCGCTCTTACCGCTTCGCCCTGCTGCCAACCGTGTTCCAGCAGCAGGAAGCCGCCGGGCGTTAACATCTGGCGGGCGTTATCGATAATATGCGTAAGATCCGCCATACCGTTTTCGTCCGCCACCAACGCCGAGCGCGGTTCAAAGCGTACATCGCCTTCGCTAAGATGCGGGTCCTGCGCGTCAATGTAGGGCGGATTGCTGACAATCATGTCGAACTGCTGCCCCGATAGCGCGCTGAACCAACAACTTTGCAGTATACGCACATTCCGGATAGCCAAATGTTCCGCGTTGCGTATCGCCAGCGCAACCGCATCAGGCATACGATCGACCGCAGTCACCTCGCAATCCGGTCGCTCGTAGGCCAGCGCCAGCGCAATCGCGCCGGTTCCGGTGCCTAAATCCAGAATACGACAGGTTTTTACCGGCAATCGCGCCAACGCCTGTTCAACCAGACATTCGGTATCCGGGCGCGGGATTAGCGTGGCGGGAGAAACGAAGAGCGGCAGCGACCAAAATTCGCGTAAGCCCGTCAGGTACGCAATGGGTTCGCCCTGTTTACGCCGCTGCAGCAGATCCGCGAGCTGTTGTTGCTGGACGTCGGTAAGCGGCGTTTCGCCAAAGGCCATGATATACGTCCGCCCCTTGCCCGTAACGTACTCAAGCAGGATCTCGGCGTCGCGCCGGGGGCTGTCACTGTCCCGGAGCTGGTTTACCGCCTCATGCAGCCAGTGCTGAAAATCCATTATTCCTGCTCGGACAATGCGGCTAACAGGTCAGCCTGATGTTCCTGAACAATCGGCTCAATCAGCATATCCAGCTTACCTTCCATCGTTTCATCAAGGCGATATAACGTCAGATTAATACGATGATCGGTCACGCGCCCCTGCGGGAAATTATAGGTCCGGTTACGATCGCTGCGATCGCCGCTGCCAAGCAGGTTGCGGCGCGTTGACGCCTCGGCCTGCTGGCGTTTTGCCGTTTCGGCGGCGTGAATGCGCGCCCCGAGCACCGAGAGCGCTTTCGCTTTGTTTTTATGCTGCGAACGCTCGTCCTGGCATTCCACCACGATGCCGGTCGGCAAGTGGGTAATACGGATAGCGGAGTCGGTGGTGTTAACGTGCTGACCGCCCGCGCCGGAAGAACGAAACGTATCAATGCGCAGATCCGCCGGGTTAATATCCGGCAACTCGGCTTCCGGCAGCTCCGGCATCACGGCGACGGTACAGGCGGAGGTATGGATACGCCCCTGCGACTCGGTCGCCGGAACACGCTGTACGCGATGTCCGCCGGACTCAAATTTCAGCCGGCCATACACGCCGTCGCCGCTGATTTTGGCGATGATCTCTTTATAACCGCCATGCTCGCCTTCGCTCATGCTCATGATCTCCACGCGCCAGCGGCGCGCTTCGGCATAACGGCTGTACATGCGGAACAGATCGCCGGCAAACAGCGCCGCTTCGTCGCCGCCAGTGCCGGCGCGAACCTCAAGGAACGCGTTTCGTTCATCGTCCGGATCTTTCGGCAGCAGCAGTACCTGTAACTGTTGCTCCAGTTGTTCGCTTTTTTCTTTCGCTTCGCGCAGTTCTTCCTGCGCCATTTCTCGCATTTCAGGATCGTCGAGCATCATCTGAGCCGTCTCGATATCGTCCTGAACCTGTTGCCAGTCCGTAAAACAGCGAGAAACGTCGCTTAATTGCGCATATTCGCGCGACAATGCGCGAAAGCGGTCCTGGTCGGCGATAATTCCCGCATCGCCCAGCAACGCCTGAACTTCCTCATGGCGTTCGTGCAGGGCTTCCAGTTTGGCAACGATAGAAGGCTTCATAGGCGTAAATTCACCCTGTAAAAAAGTGTGGTGTGTGCTGCTACTCCAGCCCGAGGCTGTCGCGCAGAATATTCAGGCGTTCGTCATCCCCGTCACGGGCAGCCTGTTGAAGTGATTTCGTTGGCGCATGAATCAGGCGGTTGGTCAGTTTCCATGCCAGATCCTGCAAGATGGCTTGCGCATCACCGCCCTGTTGAAGGGCCGACAGCGCTTTGGTAGTCAGTTCGTCACGAATCTGCTCCGACTGACTACGGTATTCCCGAATGGTCTCGCTAGCCCCCTGGGCGCGTAGCCAGGCCATAAACTCGCTGGCTTCCTGCTCAACAATCGTTTCCGCTTCTACCGCCGCAGCCTGACGCTGCGCCAGATTATGCGAAATGATGCTCTGTAAATCATCGACGCTATAAAGATAAGCGTTCGCCAGTTTGCCGACTTCCGGCTCAACGTCGCGCGGTACGGCGATATCCACCAGCAGCATCGGCTGGTTGCGACGGCTTTTTAATGCGCGCTCCACCATGCCTTTACCGATAATCGGCAGCGGGCTGGCGGTCGAACTGATGATAATATCGGCATCCTGCAAGCGGGCGTCGATATCGCTGAGCGAGATAACCTCAGCGCCAACCTCATCCGCCAGGGCTTGCGCGCGCTCGCGGGTTCGGTTGGCGATAATCATCTTTTGTACTTTATGCTCGCGCAGGTGACGCGCCACCAGTTCAATGGTTTCGCCCGCGCCAACTAACAGTACAGTGACCGTCGACAGCGATTCAAAGATTTGGCGGGCGAGCGTACAGGCGGCAAACGCGACGGAGACGGCGCTGGCGCCGATATCGGTTTCAGTCCGCACTCGCTTGGCGACGGAAAACGACTTCTGAAACATTCGCTCCAGCGCGCTGGCGTTAAGGTGGCCTTTTTGCGAATCCGCAAACGCTTTTTTCACCTGACCGAGGATTTGCGGTTCGCCCAGCACCAGTGAATCCAGACCGCTGGCGACGCGCATCAGGTGGCTGACGGCGTCATTGTCCTGATGCCAGTACAGACTGTTGCGCAGATCGTCCTCATTCAGGTTATGGTAATCGCATAACCAGCGGATCAGCGCTTCTTGCAGGTTATCCTGCTCTTCCACGCTCAAATACAGTTCTGTACGGTTACAGGTTGACAGCACGACCCCGCCCTGCACCATTGGCTGCGCAAGCAGGCTGTCCAGCGCCTGATCAAGCGTGTCCGGCGAAAACGTTACGCGTTCTCGCAGCGATACAGGTGCCGTTTTATGGTTAATACCGAGCGCTAAAAGGGTCATGTCTGCGGGAGTAGTACCAGCGTTGATATGGTTAGTCTGCTTGCATCATACAGGATGCGCGTGGTCAATAAAAGAGAGAGCCCCCTTTTGGAGTAATTGGCAGCGCTCGCTAATTTGATGATTTAAGACAACTTGAAAGTAGACGATGTCACCAGGCGGCGCTAGCATTAAAGACTATAACTGTAACCGATAGCAAAAATTTGCCGAATCGCGGCGCGAACGTTTTTACAGCCTGCAGGTTCAGTTTTCAGGCCTGATAAGCGTAATGCCATCAGGCAATTATTGCACCGTATCACAAGGATTCGTCATCACTATGACCCTGCCCGATTTTCGCCTGATTCGTCTACTGCCGTTAGCAAGCCTGGTTCTCACCGCCTGTACGCTTCCTGGGCATGAAGGCCCGGGCAAGAGCCCGGATTCCCCTCAGTGGCGCCAGCATCAGCAAGAGGTGCGTCATCTGAATCAATACCAGACGCGCGGCGCCTTTGCTTACATCTCAGATGATCAGAAAGTCTATGCGCGCTTCTTCTGGCAACAGACCGGACAGGATCGCTACCGCCTGCTGCTTACCAATCCGCTGGGCAGCACCGAGCTGGAGCTTAACGCCCAGCCGGGCAACGTCCAGTTGGTGGATAACAAAGGCCAGCGTTATACCGCCGATGACGCCGAAGAGATGATCGGCAAACTCACCGGGATGCCGATTCCGTTAAACAGCCTGCGGCAGTGGATCCTCGGTCTGCCTGGCGATGCCACCGACTACAAACTGGACGACCAGTATCGCCTGAGCGAAGTGAACTATCGCCAGGATGGTAAAAACTGGAAAGTGGTTTACGGTGGCTATGACAGCAAAACGCAGCCTGCCATGCCTGCCAATATGGAGCTTTCAGACGGCAGTCAGCGCATTAAGCTGAAAATGGATAACTGGATTGTGAAATGATGACCCATTGGCCTTCTCCGGCAAAATTAAACCTGTTTTTATATATCACCGGACAGCGTGCAGACGGCTACCACACGCTGCAGACGCTGTTTCAGTTTCTGGATTATGGCGACACACTCCACATCGAACCGCGTCGCGATGGCGAAATCCATTTATTAACGCCGGTTAACGGCGTTGAAAATGAAGACAATCTGATCGTCCGCGCCGCGCGGCTGTTGATGAAAATCGCCTCGGAGAGTGGACGCCTGCCCGCCGGAAGCGGCGCGGATATCAGCATTGAGAAGCGCCTTCCCATGGGCGGCGGTCTGGGTGGCGGCTCGTCTAACGCCGCGACCGTTCTGGTGGCGCTCAATCATCTTTGGCAATGCGGGCTTTCCATTGATGAACTGGCGACGCTCGGCCTGACGCTCGGCGCCGACGTTCCGGTCTTTGTTCGTGGCCACGCCGCGTTTGCCGAAGGCGTAGGCGAAATATTAACGCCGGTGAATCCGCCGGAAAAATGGTATCTGGTCGCGCACCCTGGCGTAAGCATTCCGACGCCGGTTATCTTTAAAGATCCTCAATTGCCGCGTAATACGCCAAAAAGGTCAATAGATACGTTACTAAAATGTGAATTCAGCAATGATTGCGAGGTTATCGCAAGAAAACGTTTTCGCGAGGTTGATGCGGCGCTTTCCTGGCTGTTAGAATACGCGCCGTCGCGCCTGACTGGGACAGGGGCCTGTGTCTTTGCTGAATTCGATACAGAGTCTTGTGCTCGCCAGGTGCTTGAGCAAGCCCCGGAATGGCTCAATGCTTTTGTGGCGAAGGGTGTCAACCTCTCCCCATTGCATCGAGAGTTACTCTAACGCATTCGGGTTTCAGGAAGATGGCGAAATGACGAGTCGCCGGTCATATATGCCGTATTTGACCGGTGTGAGGCATCGATACCAGCGCACATGAAACGTGAATGAAGACGAGTAAGCCGGGCAAGCTGAGCTTCGGTGACAACGTCACCTTGTTCCAGACGTTGCATCGCGCTCTTTAATACACCGCCTGGATAGGATTTTGCCTGGCCCGCACAGTTTTCGGCAGATTCTTTCCACCAATGGACGCATGCCTGAGGTTCTTCTCGTGCCTGATATGAAGCTTTTTGCTGGTAACGCCACCCCGGAACTAGCACAACGTATTGCCAACCGCCTGTACACTTCTCTCGGCGACGCCGCCGTAGGTCGCTTTAGCGACGGCGAAGTCAGCGTACAAATCAACGAAAATGTACGCGGTGGTGATATTTTCATCATCCAGTCCACTTGTGCCCCAACCAACGACAACCTGATGGAATTGGTCGTTATGGTTGATGCCCTGCGTCGTGCTTCCGCAGGTCGTATCACCGCCGTTATCCCCTACTTTGGCTATGCACGTCAGGACCGTCGCGTACGTTCCGCCCGTGTGCCGATTACCGCAAAAGTTGTCGCTGACTTCCTGTCCAGCGTCGGCGTTGACCGCGTTCTCACCGTAGATCTGCATGCTGAACAGATCCAGGGCTTCTTTGACGTTCCGGTTGATAACGTGTTCGGTAGCCCAATCCTGCTCGAAGATATGCTGCAACTGAATCTGGATAACCCGATCGTGGTTTCTCCGGATATTGGCGGCGTGGTTCGTGCCCGCGCTATCGCTAAGCTGCTGAACGATACCGATATGGCTATCATTGATAAACGTCGTCCGCGCGCGAACGTTTCTCAGGTGATGCACATCATCGGCGACGTCGCTGGCCGTGACTGCGTGCTGGTTGATGATATGATCGATACCGGCGGTACTCTGTGCAAAGCAGCAGAAGCATTGAAAGAACGTGGCGCTAAACGCGTGTTTGCCTACGCGACGCACCCGATCTTCTCAGGCAATGCGGCAAACAACCTGCGCAACTCCGTCATTGATGAAGTCGTTGTCTGCGACACCATTCCGCTGACCGACGAAATCAAAGCGCTGCCGAACGTGCGTACCTTGACCCTGTCAGGTATGCTGGCCGAAGCGATTCGCCGTATCAGCAACGAAGAATCGATTTCCGCCATGTTCGAGCATTGATCGAACCCGGATCTGAAACCCGCTGCGGCGGGTTTTTTTGTCTGTAACACCCTTTTGTATGACTTATGCCTCCTTCACCTGCCATTTAGTTGACAGATGATGCGCTCATGGATGAAACATTATTGTGAACAAATTATTTTCCTCACATGTGATGCCTTTCCGCGCTCTCATCGATGCTTGCTGGAAAGAAAAATATACCGCCTCCCGGTTCACCCGTGATGTGATAGCCGGGATCACCGTCGGGATTATTGCTATCCCGCTGGCGATGGCGCTGGCAATTGGCAGTGGCGTTGCGCCGCAGTATGGCCTCTATACCTCCGCTGTCGCCGGGATCGTGATCGCGCTAACCGGCGGCTCGCGCTTTAGCGTTTCCGGCCCTACCGCCGCGTTTGTGGTGATTTTGTATCCGGTATCGCAACAGTTTGGTCTGGCGGGCCTACTGGTCGCCACGCTGATGTCGGGCTTCTTCCTGATCCTTTTCGGCCTGGCGAGACTGGGGCGATTGATTGAATATATCCCGGTGTCGGTCACGTTGGGTTTTACCTCAGGGATTGGTATTACCATCGGTACCATGCAGATTAAAGATTTTCTTGGTCTGCAGATGGCCCATGTGCCAGAGCACTATTTGCAGAAAGTCGGCGCGCTGTTTATGGCGTTGCCCACCGTCAATATTGGCGATGCCGCCATTGGCGTGGTAACGCTGGGAACGTTGATTTTCTGGCCGCGTCTCGGTATTCGTCTGCCAGGACATCTTCCCGCGCTGCTGGCTGGTTGCGCCGTGATGGGGATCGTTAATCTGCTGGGCGGCAATGTGGCGACTATCGGCTCACAGTTCCATTATGTTCTGGCTGACGGCACTCAGGGCAACGGCATCCCGCAGCTCCTGCCGCAACTGATGCTGCCGTGGAGTCTTCCTGGCTCCGATTTCACGCTAAGCTGGGATTCGCTGCGCGCGCTGCTGCCAGCGGCCTTCTCGATGGCAATGCTGGGGGCAATCGAATCATTGCTCTGCGCCGTCGTGCTGGACGGCATGACCGGCACCAAACATAAAGCTAACAGCGAACTTATCGGCCAGGGACTGGGGAATATGGTCGCGCCGTTCTTTGGCGGCATCACCGCCACCGCCGCGATTGCCCGCTCTGCCGCCAACGTCCGCGCTGGCGCGACCTCTCCCATCTCGGCGGTAATTCACGCTATCCTGGCCATTCTGGCGCTACTGGTCTTGGCCCCGCTACTCTCCTGGCTGCCGCTTTCCGCGATGGCGGCGCTACTGCTGATGGTGGCATGGAATATGAGTGAAGCCCATAAAGTGGTGGATCTGTTACGCCATGCGCCGAAAGACGACATTATCGTTATGCTGCTGTGCATGTCATTAACGGTTCTGTTTGATATGGTCATCGCCATCAGCGTGGGGATTGTCCTTGCTTCCCTGCTGTTTATGCGCCGTATTGCGCGTATGACTCGACTTGCGCCGGTCAATGTCGATGTGCCTGAAGATGTGCTGGTGCTGCGTGTTATCGGTCCGCTCTTTTTCGCCGCGGCGGAAGGGCTGTTTACCGACCTTGAGTCACGTATTAAGGGCAAACGTATCGTCGTTCTGAAATGGGACGCAGTACCAGTGCTGGATGCAGGCGGGCTTGATGCTTTTCAGCGTTTTGTGAAGCGTCTGCCGGAGGGTTGCGAATTGCGTATCAGTAATCTGGAGTTCCAACCGCTGCGCACAATGGCGCGTGCCGGTATCAAACCTATTCCTGGGCGTCTGACCTTCTTCCCGAACAGGACGGAGGCGTTAGCGGATTTACTCAGTTAATGGACAATGCCCGGTGGCGATAACGCTTACCGGGCCTGAACCGGTTAGCTATGACGACGATTGTCGTTACGGCGGCAACGTTTGTCATAGTGACGTACCCACCAATATTTGTCGCTCACCTGCTCATGCCCCCCTACACGAGCCCCTGCCAGCCAAAGAACTGCACCGACAAAAATACTCAGTATTGCGCCATGCGCAAAAAATTGCGGCAAATTAAACTGCGGCAGTTGGTTTAAAATAGAGTAACCCACGCCGACAACCATCACGACCAGCCCCAACCCCATCAGCACGTTACCGAATAACGAAGCGTTTTTGCGTTTCATATGTCACCTCCGGAACTTTTGGGTTGTTTTTAGGAAATCCCCCTAAACTTTATGTGTAAAGTATAGACAACACTTCCATTTGTAAGTGCGGGTGCGATCACAAATGTAAAGTTTCATTTAACAAAACTTTACAAATAACACTCTGAACAGTTTACATTTTTAATAATCAATGCTGGCAATTATTTAATTTACTTCAGAGTGCCACTGTGTTTTGTCAAGCGGGCAGACAGACAGTAAACTACGCGCCAGTTATGGATCTACTCAGGACAAAAAACGTGGCAATTAAATTGATTGTTGGTCTGGCGAATCCCGGTGCGGAATATGCCGCGACGCGACACAATGCAGGCGCATGGTACGTCGATTTACTGGCGGAGCGCCTGCGCGCGCCGTTGCGTGAAGAGCCTAAATTCTTTGGCTATACCTCACGCATCACGCTGGAAGGGGAAGATGTTCGCCTGCTGGTACCCACCACGTTCATGAACCTCAGTGGTAAAGCAGTTGGCGCAATGGCCAGTTTTTACCGTATTCAGCCGGACGAAATTTTGGTCGCTCACGACGAGCTGGATCTCCCTCCGGGCGTCGCGAAATTTAAACTTGGCGGCGGCCACGGCGGCCACAATGGTCTGAAAGACATCATCAGCAAGCTGGGCAATAATCCCAACTTTCACCGCTTACGCGTTGGAATTGGTCATCCAGGCGATAAAAATAAAGTTGTTGGTTTCGTGCTGGGTAAACCCCCTGTTTCTGAACAAAAATTAATTGATGAGGCCATTGACGAAGCGGCACGCTGTACGGAATTGTGGTTCAAAGAGGGTCTGGCCAAAGCAACAAGCCGTTTGCATACCTTTAAGGCGCAATAACCAGTGATGTGCGGCATTTTTGCCGCACGCCGTGTATAATAGGCGAAGTTATTTCCATTTCTGCAATCTGTTTTCTATAACAGGTTGATTATTAAGATATTAAGGTGAGTTAAATCATGGGATTCAAATGCGGTATCGTCGGTCTGCCCAACGTCGGGAAATCCACCCTGTTCAACGCGCTGACAAAAGCCGGTATTGAAGCGGCAAACTTTCCGTTCTGCACTATCGAACCGAATACCGGTGTCGTTCCGATGCCCGATCCGCGTCTGGACCAGTTGGCTGAGATTGTTAAACCGCAACGCATTCTACCAACCACGATGGAGTTCGTGGATATCGCCGGTCTGGTAAAAGGCGCATCCAAAGGCGAAGGGTTGGGTAACCAGTTCCTGACCAATATCCGTGAAACCGAAGCTATCGGTCACGTGGTTCGCTGCTTTGAGAACGACAATATCATCCACGTGGCGGGTAAAGTAAACCCGGCAGAAGATATTGATGTTATCAATACCGAACTGGCGCTGGCTGACCTCGATACCTGCGAGCGCGCTATCCATCGCGTACAGAAGAAAGCCAAAGGCGGCGATAAAGACGCCAAAGCGGAACTGGCCGCACTGGAAAAATGCCTGCCGCACCTGGCCGAAGCGGGGATGCTGCGTTCGCTGGACCTGACGGACGAAGATAAAGCGGCTATCCGTTATTTAAGCTTCCTGACGCTGAAGCCGACGATGTATATCGCTAACGTCAATGAAGACGGTTTTGAAAATAACCCGTATCTGGACCAGGTTCGCGAAATCGCCGCGAAAGAAGGTTCGGTCGTGGTTCCGGTGTGTGCCGCCGTCGAAGCTGATATTGCTGAGCTGGATGATGACGAGCGTGACGAATTTATGGCTGAACTGGGTCTGGAAGAACCGGGGCTGAACCGCGTTATTCGCGCTGGTTATCGCCTGCTGAACCTCCAGACCTACTTCACCGCCGGGGTGAAAGAAGTTCGCGCATGGACCATTCCGGTTGGCGCAACCGCGCCGCAAGCAGCAGGTAAAATCCATACCGACTTCGAAAAAGGCTTTATCCGCGCCCAAACTATCGCCTTTGACGACTTTATTACCTATAAAGGTGAGCAAGGCGCGAAAGAAGCCGGTAAAATGCGAGCGGAAGGCAAAGATTACATCGTTAAAGATGGCGATATAATGAACTTCCTGTTCAACGTCTAATTAGTTTCTGTTGCCTCATGAGGTTTCGCTGAATCTCATGACAGCGGTAAAACCCTATAAAATCCACGCCATTGCGTGGATTTTATCTTTTATAGTATCTCAGATGAGAGCGTAGAAACGCGACTAAAACTGAGCATTCCAGTGAGTACAATAAGCAGCTATTTTCACACATGATAAGTCCGCCCACTCAAATTAGCTGAGCATCCAGAAGCTCACTACAGTTAACGTTTTCAAAATGGCAGTGAATTGTCTGAATGACTGGTTCCAGAACAGATAGACTCGCCACCAACGACTACATAATTTAGGGAATAATGTTCACGAATTGTATATTTACACCAAAATGATACGATATTTTCTATCAATGGAATATCTATGAGGTGAATTTTTACCACCATTATCACCCATATTATAAATATTAGGAACTTCAGTATCGGTAGATTTCTAAAAGCGCCTTCTAACAGGCTTCAAAACGGTGTCCGCCCCTGCATTCTTTAGGTCCCCGAAGAATTTACTGTCCGTTGAAAGGGAAACTTCATTCGATTTTCGCATATCAGCATTGGTAAATATTAAAATTTGGTCACGAATTTAACAACCAACCATAATAGCTATCACAGCGTTGCGAAACCATAAAGTACTTTAAAGATATCATTTATAACTATCCAGATTGATATTATTCATCAATTTTATGCAAGCTGAGAATAGATTAATTCAAGCAATCTAATCACCACTGAGTGCGGATTAACGATAATTATATTGATTATTATCAAGCTACAGTAATATCCTGTGGTAAACTTCATATGTTCATTATAATATATCATAAAAGAACATTTAATTTTTCAGCTAAATTTTATTACAAGGTTTAAACATCTAAGCTTAAGGAGCACATATGCCAAGAGGACTAATCTCAGGCCGAGACTATTCGGAATGCGATATCTTTGACCATACTTTATATCCAAGAATGAAGGAGGAACCTCTTCTTAATGAAGATGACTGTATTGTTGTCCCTGTAAGAAATGAGATTACTCCCCATTTCAGAAGAGTAGGAAATCCATCTTTCGGCAAAAGGTTAGGTAGAGCCGAAGATAATCCAACTCACGATAATTGCGTAAATTATTTATATGATGAGTTAAATAATAAAAATATTGAAGCTGTTAAGTTCTCTACATATGTTTTTGCAGAGGATCGAACATATGAAGAGCAAGTAATTTTTAGTCCGCTGAAAGATAGTGATTTTGGGTGGTATAAAGAAAAGGACGCACGTATTGCATTTCATGAGGATTCTTATATTCAACCCGATATTGGAGGAAGGGATAGAAACAAATTTTTCCCCCGCTCAGCCTATCCAAACATTATCATTGAAGTAATTCGTACTCACTACCCAGAAAGGGATACCTTTCAGAAACTCCTTGAGCTTTCAAAAACAAATCACCACGTTTATTTTTATTTTATAGATGAAGGAAACAAAAAATCAAAACTAAATAGTCTTTCTATTAAAAATGGTATATTGACATTAAGAGTATCTCACTATCTAATTGGTGGTCAACTCTATAAGAATGGTAATTGCTATGCACCAAAAGGTGAAGATGAATCTTTCGAGCACTGGTATCAATATCTTGAAAATAGTTATTTTACAAATGCTATGGAAAGAGCTTAACAAGTTCAGACAGCATTTTATGATGCATAAAAGAGTATGAAAAGTGCCTGTTATCAGAGGTTACTAGTAATTCTCTGTAACTGCCTGCTTTCTTGAAGGTGATCGTCAGACGGTCACTAAACTCCGATAATAAAACGGTTCTTCGCCAGCACTCCAGAGCAACACACTCCATTTTTCGACGCATCCTTGATCGCCGGATAAATAATTTTGCCTCCGTCAGAAATACTTTGCGTTTCTCAAAGGCTGTCCATAGCGATTCGACAGCGCCTATAGTTTTTAAGGGCTGTAGCAACTTTCGTAGCGAGCCGCAGAATTTTAATTCGTCCACAAGCTGCCTGACTCTGTTGTTGGAATACACATATCAAAAACAGACAGATGTGCAATTTTAATTAGAGTCTATTTTATAATAGCCTCTAATTTCTTTCATTCATCTATAAAAATCAATGCGTTAAATTAACGCAGATCTTACAGGGTAAGTTCTTTTCTTAATTACCAGTCGACATTCACTGTATGATTATAAAAAGGATGCTGATCCTTTAGCGGCGTCTCATAACTTGGGATCGCATCATAATCATCTTTTCCCCAAACGGAATACCTTCCCGCTTCGATATCAAAACGATGTTTGAGCCATCCCGCAACATGACTTGCGAAAGCTTCTTTTCTTCTTAATGGCCAATCAACAGAAGCCAAATTAACATCTAATAAGTACCGCCCTTCTTTATTAACCTCGATCATTCCAGCCTGCAGTAACGCCCGTACCACCTGGGATTGGTTATCATGAATCCAGACCCAGGCATTTCCAAATTCCATTGCATAACTATCATTTAGAAAATCTTTTTTTGAGTATAATTCACTTACATAATCATTGATAGAATCAGCATAATTTTTTACTTTAGATGCAGATAAATCAAAAAAAGATTCAAATCCGAAAGTATTATCATTAATACAAGACAGTAACGCGCCCGGTTCCGAGAGCTGGGTCCATGATTGTAAACTCTCTACAGCTATAATGAATTTGAAAGTGTTTCTTCCAATGACGCCCCGGTCAATTAAAGTTAAAATATCGTGAGCTACGGTAAGGATATCTTCTGCAAACGGGACGATTATTCCCGCACCATTTATTTCGCTTGATTTAAAATCAAACCCTGGGGTGCTTTCAATGTTTTCCGGAATACCATACTCTTTAATATGATTAAGGAAATTTTTAATATCGCCACGATATGGCCATCGCCATTCGCGTTCATGTGTCCAGTCAATCTTACCTGGAACATAAGTAACATATCTATATTGCTCAATCAAAGGAAGAGCCGTTTCATCAAGAATACGTTCCCCGTTTCTGCCTTGCGAGCAGCGAGCATTGTTATGCTGATCCAACCCATATATGACTGGCCTTGCCCCATAATTAAACATTTGCTCTTTAGGTAAAACGATTGCATATAAACCGATTTTTTCTTTTCGTTCTAATCGGCGAACACCAGTTTCTAAATAAGCTGCAATCGGCATATCTGTAAAGCATACCACCGGGGAGTCACCATATACGGTTCGTTGCCCATTTCGGTATGACCAGGACGAGAAATTTTTATGACTGCGTAAAGATAATCGAAGTAAATATTTAGCATCAATGAAACATGCGTGGTGCTGATTATTAAAACCACAGTGTTCAGGCAAATAAATATGGCTACCGGTCTCTAAATCAACGTCCCGAAAAAAATGAATCAAATAATCGGATAAGTCAAATCTGATGTTATTTTTCATGGGACGCCCTCTTTCAAACGGTCTCTTTTTTGCATTCCTTTAAAACCAGCACCATCATTTTATATAAAAATCATCACGAAGTATGCTTCTTTTAACGATGACATCAAATCCTCCCTCCTTTTGCGTCAACTTACGTATCCCTGAAATGGCGAGACCAGGCTAAATCTACCCGAGGTTGCTCGCTGAAAACCTCATCCTGGAACAAGCTCAACCGTCCTTCCCCGCCACGGCCCTTTCGCCGAAAAACCGATAATGGGTATAAATATACCGCTATAAGCTATACCCACACACTTCACATTGTTTCTTATCGTTAATCCGATACGCTTTTTTCACATTATTTCTGGCGGTATACGCCGGTGCAAAGTGAATCGGGCTCGTTTCCGCGCTCGCGCGTAACACAATGATTTACCTTGCTGGCGGAACGTCAACGGACCCGCAAAAGCGCCTTATGCCCCTGGCGGAGCGTGGTGCAAAAAGGAGAAAAAATACGCGTTATGAATAACGAGGAGACCTTTTATCAAGCCATGCGTCGTAAGGGAGTGACCCGACGCAGCTTTCTCAAATTCTGTAGCCTTGCCGCCACATCGCTGGGACTGGGCGCCGGAATGACGCCAAAGATCGCCTGGGCGCTGGAGAATAAACCGCGGATTCCGGTGGTCTGGATTCATGGACTGGAATGCACCTGCTGTACCGAATCCTTTATCCGTTCCTCGCACCCGCTAGCCAAAGATGTGATCCTCTCGCTGATTTCCCTTGATTATGACGACACCCTGATGGCCGCCGCCGGCGCACAGGCCGAAGAAGTCTTTGACGATATTACCACTCGCTACGCCGGGAAATACATTCTGGCGGTGGAAGGCAATCCGCCGTTAGGAGAGCAAGGAATGTTCTGTATCAGCGGCGGCCGCCCGTTTATTGAAAAACTGAAGAAAGCCGCCGCGGGCGCCAGCGCTATTATCGCCTGGGGAAACTGCGCCTCCTGGGGTTGCGTCCAGGCCGCCCGCCCCAATCCGACCCAGGCAACGCCTATCGATAAAGTGATCACCGACAAGCCGATCGTGAAAGTCCCTGGATGTCCGCCAATCCCGGATGTCATGAGCGCCATTATCACCTATATGGTGACGTTTGATCGTCTGCCGGAACTCGATCGCATGGGCCGTCCACTGATGTTCTATGGTCAGCGTATCCACGATAAATGCTACCGCCGCGCCCATTTTGACGCCGGTGAATTTGTCGAGAGCTGGGATGATGACGCCGCCCGCAAGGGATACTGCCTGTACAAGATGGGCTGTAAAGGGCCAACCACCTATAACGCCTGCTCCTCCACACGCTGGAATGACGGCGTCTCCTTTCCTATCCAGTCCGGTCACGGATGTCTGGGATGCTCAGAAAATGGTTTCTGGGATCGCGGCTCGTTTTATAGCCGCGTGGTGGATATTCCCCAGATGGGTACCCATTCAACCGCCGATACGGTGGGGCTGACCGCGCTGGGCGTGGTCGCGGCGGGCGTTGGCGGTCACGCTATCGCCAGCGCGCTCAACCAACGTAAACGCCACAAACAACAGTTAGCGCAAGCCGAACAACAGCCGGACAATGAGGATAAACAGGCATGAGTAACCAGTATCAAACCCAGGGTTATACCGTTAACGACGCCGGCCGTCGTCTGATCGTGGACCCGATTACCCGCATCGAAGGGCATATGCGCTGCGAAGTGAACATTGATGAGCAAAACGTCATTACCAATGCCGTTTCCTGCGGCACAATGTTCCGCGGGCTGGAGATCATTCTGCAAGGCCGTGACCCGCGTGACGCCTGGGCGTTTGTTGAACGTATTTGTGGTGTATGTACCGGGGTACATGCTCTGGCATCGGTGTACGCTATCGAAGATGCGATTGGTATCCAGGTGCCGGATAACGCCAATATTATACGTAACATCATGCTGGCTACGTTGTGGTGTCACGATCATCTGGTCCATTTTTATCAGTTAGCCGGTATGGACTGGATTGATGTTCTGAATGCGCTGAAAGCCGATCCGCGCGCCACCTCGCAGTTGGCGCAAAGCCTTTCCGCCTGGCCGATGTCATCGCCGGGCTACTTCTTTGACGTACAAAATCGATTGAAGAAATTTGTCGATGGCGGCCAGCTTGGGATATTCCGTAACGGCTATTGGGGACATCCACAGTACAAACTGTCGCCAGAGGCTAATCTGATGGGCTTTGCCCACTATCTTGAAGCCCTCGACTTCCAGCGCGAGATCGTCAAAATCCATACCATATTTGGCGGTAAGAACCCCCATCCTAACTGGATCGTTGGCGGGATGCCGTGCGCGATCAATCTCGATCAAAGCGGCGCGGTCGGGGCTATCAATATGGAGCGCCTCAACCTGGTGCAGTCGATCATCACCCGCACCGCCGACTTCATTAACAACGTGATGGTTCCGGACGCGCTGGCTATCGGCCAGTTCAATAAAGCATGGAGTCAAATTGGCACCGGTCTGTCGGATAAATGCGTGCTGAGCTACGGCGCATTTCCGGACATTGCCAACGACTTCAGCCAGCAAAGCCTGTTAATGCCGGGCGGCGCGGTGATCAATGGCGATTTTAAAAACGTTATGCCGGTAGATTTGGCCGATCCGCAGCAGATACAGGAGTTTGTGGATCACGCCTGGTATCGCTATCCGGACGATCGGCTGGGCCGTCATCCTTTTGACGGCATTACCGATCCCTGGTACAACCCGGGTGATGTCAAAGGCAGCGATACGCATATCCAGCAGCTCAACGAGCAGGAACGTTACTCCTGGATTAAAGCGCCGCGCTGGCGGGGTCATGCCATGGAAGTCGGCCCGCTTGCCCGAACGCTTATCGCGTATCACAAAGGGGATGCCGCCACCATAGAGTCGGTAGATCGCATGATGTCCGCCCTAAAACTGCCGCTCTCCGGTATCCAGTCTACGCTTGGCCGTATTTTATGCCGCGCGCACGAAGCGCAATGGGCCGTCGGTAAGCTGCAGTATTTTTTCGACAGGCTTATGACCAACCTGAAAAACGGCGACCTGGCCACCGCCAATACCGAGAAATGGGAACCGGCCAGTTGGCCGCAGCACTGCCGCGGCATCGGTTTTACCGAAGCGCCTCGTGGAGCGTTGGGACACTGGGCGTCAATCCGCGATCAGAAGATTGAACTCTATCAGTGCGTGGTCCCCACCACCTGGAACGCCAGCCCACGCGATCCTAAAAAACAGATCGGCGCCTATGAAGCGGCATTGATGGGAACGCAAATGGCGATTCCCGACCAACCGTTAGAAATCCTGAGGACGCTGCACAGCTTCGACCCCTGCCTCGCCTGTTCAACCCACGTGCTCGGCGACGACGGCAGCGAACTGATTGCCGTCCAGGTACGCTAAGCGTTAAGGAAAAGAACGATGACTGGAAAGCTATCTCCACGCGTCGGGGAGGCGCGTGATACTGCCGTCAGCCACTATGTGTTTGAAGCGCCGGTACGCCTGTGGCACTGGCTAACGGTGGCCTGCATGTTGGTACTGATGGTAACAGGCTACTTCATTGGCCGGCCTTTGCCGTCGGTGAGTGGCGAGGCGACCTATCTGTTTTACATGGGCTATATCCGGCTGATCCACTTTGCCGCCGCGATGATCTTTACCATGTTACTGCTGGGGCGAATTTATTGGGCCTGTGTCGGCAACCGCTATTCGCGAGAGCTGTTTATCGTCCCGGTCTGGCGTCGCAGTTGGTGGCAAGGCGCTTTCTCCGTGGTTCGCTGGTATCTGTTTCTGGAGAAAAAACCGGGGAGCGACATCGGACATAACCCTGTCGCGCAGGCCGCGATGTTCGGCTATTTCCTGTTATCGGTATTTATGATCCTCACCGGTTTCGCTCTGTTTGGCGAGCATAGCCAGTACGCCATCTTTGCGCCGTTCCGCTATGTGGTTGAATTTTTCTACTGGACCGGCGGCAACTCCATCGATATTCACAGTTGGCACCGACTGGGCATGTGGCTGATCGCCGCCTTCATCGTCGGGCACGTTTACCTCGCTATCCGGGAAGACATTATGTCCGACGATACGGTGATCTCCACCATGATCAATGGCTATCGCAGCCATAAATTCCCCAAACCGCACGACAAGGAGCCCTCATGAATGCGCAACGCGTAGTGGTGATGGGGTTAGGAAACCTGCTGTGGGCCGATGAAGGATTCGGTATCCGGGTCGCGGAGCGTTTGTATGCCCGATATCACTGGCCTGAAGAGGTAGAAATTGTGGACGGCGGTACGCAAGGGCTAAACCTGTTAGGTTATGTTGAGCAAGCCAGCCATCTCCTGCTCCTTGACGCGATCGATTACGGCCTGGCGCCGGGCAGCCTGCGAACCTATGCCGGCGAGAAAATCCCCGCGTATCTCAGCGCCAAAAAAATGAGTCTGCATCAAAACAGTTTTTCCGAAGTTCTGGCGCTGGCCGACATCCGCGGGCATCTGCCCTGTCACATAGCGCTGGTCGGTCTGCAACCGGCGCACCTGGACGACTATGGCGGTAGCCTGAGCGAAATAGCTCGCGACCAGCTACCGGCGGCGGAACAGGCCGCCCTGGCGCAACTGGCCGCCTGGGGGATCGTACCGCAGGCAAACGAGGTCGCACGCTGCCTGAACTATAAATGCCTGTCGATGGAAAATTATGAGGGAGTGCGCATACGTCAGTATCAGACACGTCTGGAGGGCAAAAGAAGTGGCGAATGACACCCCGTTCTCTGCGCTATGGCAACGCCTGTTAACCCGTGGATGGCAACCGGTAGAGGCTTCTACGGTAGACGACTGGATCAAACGGGTTGGAGATGGCGTCATCCTGTTAAGTAGCGATCCGCGGCGTACGCCGGAAGTCAGCGATAACCCGGTGATGATTGCCGAACTCCTGCGTGAGTTCCCGCAGTTTGACTGGCAGGTGGCGGTGGCCGACCTTGAACAAAGCGAAGCTATCGGCGATCGCTTTAATGTACGTCGGTTTCCGGCGACGTTGGTTTTTACAGACGGCAAGCTACGCGGCGCGCTCAGCGGCATTCATCCCTGGGCTGAACTGCTCACGCTGATGCGTTCGATAGTTGACACTCCCGCAGCGCAGGAGACAGTACAATGAGCAACGCCTTTTTTCATCTGCTGGGGCCAGGTACGCAGCCTGATGACGCCAGTTTCTCGATGAATCCCTTACCGCTCACCTGTCAGGTCAATGGCGACCCAAGTATGGCGGCGCTGGAGCGCTGCGCTCACAGCCCGGCGGTGATGGCATTGTTGACCGATCTGCGAGGTCAGCTTGCCCGGCGCATCCCGGAAGTCGGCGACGTGCTGGGATGGGAGTTATCTCCCCTGAATGCCGATGATCTCTCATTCCTCAATACGCTATTGGGCGAAGGCGAAGTCTCGGTACGCATTCAGCATCCGGACGGGAGTGAAAGCGAGATCCAGGAGACCATCTTCTGCGGCCTGTGGCGGGTACGCCATCTGCATAACCGACGTCTGCTGACGGATCGTCTGGAAGCGGGTAGCGCGCCCCTGACATTATGGCAAGCGGCGACTGCCGATACGCTGCCTGACGACTCTCTGCTGCCTCCGCCTGTCGCTGGCCTGATGAATGGACTGCCGCTGGCCCATGAATTATTGGCGCACGTACGCGATCCGGCGTTGCAACCACACAGCATCAATTTGACCCAACTGCCGCTCAGCGAGGCCGATCGTCTTTTTCTGGCGCGTTTATGCGGACACGGGAACATCCAGATTCGCATCTCCGGGTATGGCGAAAGCCAAATCAACGCCACAGCATTGCGCCATCTCTGGCATGTGCGCTGTCTGGACGCCCTTAAAGGGCCGTTGCTCGATAGCTATGAGATTTGTCCTTTGCCGGAGCTGGTACTGGCGGCCCCGGAAGATCTGGCCGATTCGCGCCAGCGCCTGGATGAAGTCTGCCGATGGCTGGAGACGCGCTAGCGCTCTCAACAGGAACGTCACCGGAGTCCGGTACTGATTAGCTTTTTACTCTCTTTCTGCCTACAGGAGTTAGCATGTGGGATGTCATTGACTTATCGCGCTGGCAGTTTGCGCTGACCGCGCTGTATCACTTTTTATTTGTTCCTCTTACGCTTGGGCTGATTTTTTTGCTGGCCGTCATGGAGACGATCTATGTGGTGACGGGGAAAACCGTCTACCGCGATATGACGCGTTTCTGGGGCAAGCTCTTCGGGATCAATTTTGCTCTCGGTGTGGCTACCGGCCTGACCATGGAGTTTCAGTTCGGGACTAACTGGTCGCTCTATTCCAACTATGTGGGCGATATCTTCGGCGCGCCGCTGGCGATGGAAGCGTTACTGGCCTTTTTTCTCGAATCCACTTTTGTCGGTCTGTTCTTTTTCGGCTGGCAGCGGCTGAATAAATACCAACACCTGCTGGTCACCTGGCTGGTGGCCTTCGGCTCCAATATTTCAGCATTATGGATTCTGAATGCCAATGGCTGGATGCAGTATCCTACCGGCGCTCATTTCAACATCGATACGTTACGGATGGAAATGAGCAGCTTCAGCGATCTGGTCTTTAACCCGGTGAGCCAGGTGAAATTCGTCCATACCGTCATGTCCGGTTATGTCACCGGCGCCATGTTTATTATGTCTATCAGCGCCTGGTATCTGCTACGTGGCCGCGAGCGTGAGGTGGCCTTGCGCTCGTTTGCTATCGGCTCAGTATTCGGCACCCTGGCCATTCTGGGAACCCTGCAACTGGGGGACAGTTCGGCCTACGAGGTCGCCCAAATTCAGCCGGTGAAACTGGCGGCGATGGAAGGCGAATGGCAAACCGAACCCGCGCCCGCGCCGTTTCATCTGATTGCCTGGCCGCAGCAGGAACAGGAGCGTAATGCGTTTGCCGTGAAGATCCCTGCTCTGCTGGGTATTCTGGCCACCCATTCGCTGGATACGCCGGTTCCGGGGTTAAAAAACCTGATGGACGACGCTCTGCCGCGCCTGAAGCGTGGCCGGGAGGCCTGGCTACTCATGCAGGAGATAGCGCAAGGCAATCGCTCGCCGCAGGTACTGAATGCGTTTCACGCCGTTGAGGGCGATCTGGGGTACGGCATTCTGCTGGCGAAATATGCCCCGGATATGAACCATGTGACGCCGGAGCAGTATCGTGCGGCCCAGCGTGGCGCTATTCCTCAGGTGGCGCCGGTGTTCTGGAGTTTCCGTATTATGGTCGGCTGCGGTTCGCTGCTGTTAGTGGTGATGTTGATTGCGTTGATACAGACGCTGCGAATGCGTATCGACCAGCATCGCTGGGTATTGCGTATGACGCTCTGGAGCCTGCCGTTACCGTGGATTGCCATTGAAGCCGGTTGGTTTATGACGGAGTTTGGCCGTCAGCCCTGGGCGATTCAGGACATTCTGCCGACCTGGTACGCTCACTCCGCGCTGACGCCGGGCCAGTTGGCCTTCTCAATGGGGCTTATCCTCGGACTTTACAC
Organism: Salmonella sp. 32120201201600049SM; assembly: GCF_017572835.1. Lineage (NCBI taxonomy): Bacteria > Pseudomonadati > Pseudomonadota > Gammaproteobacteria > Enterobacterales > Enterobacteriaceae > Salmonella > Salmonella sp. 32120201201600049SM. The sequence goes on from NZ_JAGESA010000001.1 coordinate 760,377, forward strand.
CCTGTTTTTAATCGCGGAAGTCTATCTGATGCAGAAGTACGCGCGTCTTGGGCCGAGCGCCATGCAACATCAACAACAAGCGCAACAACAGGGATAAAGGAGACAATCATGTTGGATTATGAAACGTTGCGGTTCATTTGGTGGCTGCTGATCGGCGTCATCCTGGTGGCATTTATGGTAACTGACGGGTTTGATATGGGTGTCGGTTGCCTGCTCCCGCTGATAGCGCGCAACGATGACGAACGCCGGGTATTGATCAATAGCGTCGGCGCCCACTGGGAAGGAAACCAGGTATGGTTGATTCTCGCGGGCGGGGCATTATTCGCCGCCTGGCCACGGGTCTATGCCGCCGCGTTTTCCGGTTTTTATGTGGCGATGATCCTGGTGCTGTGTGCCCTCTTCTTTCGCCCGCTGGCCTTTGATTATCGGGGTAAAATCGCCAATGCCCGCTGGCGCGCGCTGTGGGATACCGGTCTGGTTATCGGCAGCCTGGTTCCCCCAGTCGTATTCGGCATCGCGTTCGGCAACCTGTTTTTAGGCGTGCCGTTTGCCTTCACGCCGCAGCTTCATGTTAACTATTTTGGCACCTTCTGGCAGTTACTCTCGCCCTTTGCCCTACTGTGTGGATTATTGAGTCTGTCGTTGGTGATTATGCAAGGAGGCGTCTGGTTACAGTTGAAAACGGAGGGCGTTATTCGTCAACGGGCTCTGTCGGCCACCCGCCACAGCGCGCTGCTGATCGTGATCTGCTTCCTGCTGGCCGGTTACTGGCTGTGGGCCGGCGTTGATGGCTTTGTCTTACTCACGCAGGATGCCAACGGCCCTTCCAATCCGCTCTTAAAAGGCGTGGCGATACTCCCTGGCGCATGGATGAACCACTTTATACGCTCGCCGCTACTGCTCATCATCCCGTTGCTCGGTATGATCCTGCCGATTCTGGCTTTCTATGCCTGCCTTCGCGGTCAGACTATTCGTGGATTTCTGTTCGCTTCCCTGACCCAGGCCTGCGTCATCTTTACCGCCGGCATAACGCTATTTCCTTTTGTGATGCCGTCGAGTGTTAGTCCTCTCTCCAGCCTGACGGTGTGGGACAGCACCTCCAGCCAGATGACGCTCGAAATCATGCTGGTGATTGTGCTGATTTTTCTGCCAATCGTACTGCTCTATACGCTGTGGAGCTATTACAAAATGTTGGGGCGTATCAACCTGGAGACCCTCCGCCGCAACGATCATGAACTTTATTAGGGAGCGGGAGCGATGTGGTATTTACTGTGGTTTGTCGGCATTCTGCTGATGTGCTCACTGTCGACACTGGCGCTGGTATGGCTTGAGTCGCGTCAACAATAAAGAGGTAAACCGGGGCCAGCGCCATCTGACTCCGGTTATTTTTATCTTTTTACGCGCCTGGCGAAGACGTTTCCCCGCCGACAGGACGACATAACATTGATACATGTCGTTATCATAATGTTTACTTTTAGAGGTGCGTCATAATTATGACAAATAGCCGTCTTGCACATATCACGCATATTTAAGCAATTAATTGCATAATTAGCGATATATCACCTCTTATAGCGGATAGTTAACCACTTCTCATCCAAAAACATAACGAAAATCCAACTGCCTGCCATTTTTGATCTGAGTTAATTGTTTAAAAAAGTGTTAAATTTATCGCTACATGGTGTGATCTACTATGTACCACGGTCAATTAAAGAACATATTACTTTTATCACTAAGGTTTATCATGGATAAGTTATCTTACGCTTCAGATAGCAGCACATCTGCCTGGAATACCTACCTGCAACAAATCGAGCGTGTGGCCCCTTATCTGGGCGAGTTATCCCCCTGGGTGGATACTCTGCGCCACCCAAAACGCGCTCTGATCGTCGATATTCCGGTACAAATGGATGATGGCACTATTCGTCATTTCGAAGGATATCGCGTGCAGCACAACCTCTCCCGAGGTCCGGGTAAAGGCGGAGTTCGCTACCATCCTGACGTTGATCTCAATGAAGTGATGGCCCTGTCAGCATGGATGACCATCAAATGTGCCGCGCTGAACCTGCCGTACGGCGGCGCCAAAGGCGGCATCCGCGTCGATCCGTTCTCGCTGTCGGAAGGTGAACTGGAGCGTTTGACCCGCCGCTATACCAGCGAGATCGGCATTATCATCGGGCCGCAGAAAGATATTCCTGCGCCGGATGTCGGCACCAACGGTAAAGTGATGGCCTGGATGATGGATACGTATTCCATGAATCATGGCACGACGATCACTGGCGTCGTTACCGGTAAGCCTATCCATCTTGGCGGTTCGCTGGGCCGTGAAAAAGCGACGGGGCGCGGCGTTTTCGTCAGCGGACTGGAAGCCGCGCGTCGGGCGAATATCGCCGTTGAAGGCGCTCGCGTTGCGGTTCAGGGTTTTGGTAACGTCGGCAGCGAAGCCGCGCGTCTGTTTGCAGGCGCTGGCGCCCGTGTCGTGGCGATTCAGGATCATACCGCGACGCTGTTTAACGCCACCGGTATTGACATGAAGGCGCTCACGGCATGGCAGACAGAACACAAACAGATAGCCGGTTTCCCGGGTGCGGAAACTATCGCCAGCGATGCGTTCTGGCGTCTGGAGATGGATATTCTGATCCCGGCGGCGCTTGAAGGCCAGATAACTCGTCAGCGCGCGGAAGCCCTGACGTGTAAGCTGGTGCTGGAAGGGGCTAACGGCCCGACCTATCCGGATGCTGATGATGTTCTGGCCAGCCGTGGTATCCTTGTGGTGCCTGACGTGGTCTGTAACGCAGGCGGCGTAACCGTCAGCTACTTCGAATGGGTCCAAGATATGGCCAGCTTCTTCTGGAGCGAAGAAGAGATCAACGCGCGCATGGACAAAATCATGACCGACGCGATCGTCCATGTCTGGGAGAAAGCGACTGAGAAATCCTGTTCTCTGCGCACCGCAGCCTATATTGTCGCCTGTGAGCGCATTCTGTTGGCCCGTAAAGATCGCGGTATCTATCCAGGTTAAGGCGACAAATCATTGCGCTAAAATCCACGTCCCGGCGTGGATTTTTTGTCTGTATACCCCGTTTTCCACGCGCGCGCCGATAAATTCTGTCTCAATAAAATGTCTGTTTGTTCGCAAAATAGCGGTTCAATCACGCGTATCTGGTCATCGTAGACTAAGGTTTTGTCATGGTAAATGCCGTTGGCTTTGGCTCACCGCTAAGGAGATAACTTGATGATACCCCCAGAGATTCGCCGTTCTGTTCTACTGCAGAAAGCCATAAAACTGGCGCTGGCAGGGACGCTGCTGACGTTTGCATCGTTTTCGGCGACTGCCGCAGACCCGTCTTCCGACACTGAAACTCCGCAGCCGCCGGATATTTTGCTTGGCCCGCTCTTTAATGATGTCCAGAATGCAAAACTCTTCCCCGATCAGAAAACCTTTGCTGACGCCATACCTAATAGCGATCCGCTCATGATTCTTGCGGATTATCGTATGCAGCGGAACCAGTCCGGCTTCGATTTGCGTCATTTTGTTGATGTTAACTTCACCCTGCCGAAAGCGGGTGAAAAATATGTCCCGCCGGCCGGCCAGTCATTGCGTGAACATATTGATGGCCTGTGGCCGGTGCTGACCCGTTCAACTAAAAACGTCGAAAAGTGGGACTCGCTCTTGCCGTTGCCTGAATCCTATGTCGTACCGGGTGGGCGATTCAGAGAGATTTACTACTGGGACAGCTACTTTACGATGCTGGGGCTGGCGGAAAGCGAGCACTGGGATAAGGTGGCGGATATGGTGGCGAACTTTGGTTACGAAATTGACGCCTGGGGGCATATTCCTAACGGCAACCGTACCTACTACCTGAGTCGTTCGCAGCCGCCTTTCTTTGCGTTTATGGTTGAGTTACTGGCGCAACATGAAGGTGACGATGCGCTGAAAGAATACCTGCCGCAACTGCAAAAAGAGTACGCCTACTGGATGGAGGGCGTTGAGACATTGCAGCCAGGGCAACAAAACCAACGCGTCGTCAAACTGGAAGACGGCAGCGTTCTCAACCGCTACTGGGACGATCGGGATACGCCCCGCCCTGAATCCTGGGTTGAAGATATCGCTACCGCCAAAAGCAACCCCAACCGCCCGGCAACGGAGATCTATCGAGACCTCCGTTCTGCTGCCGCCTCCGGCTGGGATTTCAGCTCCCGCTGGATGGATAATCCGCAGCAGCTCAGTACCATTCGTACCACCACTATTGCCCCTGTCGATCTTAACGCTCTGCTGTATCAACTGGAGAAAACCCTCGCCCGCGCCAGCGCTGCGGCGGGCGATCGGGCCAAAGCCTCGCACTATGACGCGCTGGCCAACGCGCGGCAAAAAGCCATTGAAATGCATCTGTGGAATAACAAAGAGGGTTGGTATGCCGACTACGATCTGAAGAACAATAAAATCCGTGACCAACTCACCGCTGCCGCGCTGTTCCCGCTCTATGTAAACGCCGCCGCGAAAGATCGCGCCGCGAAAGTGGCGGCGGCGGCCCAGGCGCATCTGCTACAGCCTGGCGGGCTGGCTACCACCTCGGTTAAAAGCGGACAGCAATGGGATGCGCCAAACGGCTGGGCGCCGTTACAATGGGTCGCTGCCGAAGGATTGCAAAATTATGGGCAGGATGACGTGGCAATGGAAGTCACCTGGCGCTTTTTAACCAATGTGCAGCACACCTACGATCGCGAGAAAAAACTGGTCGAAAAATATGATGTCAGCAGCACCGGAACCGGCGGTGGCGGCGGCGAATATCCACTTCAGGACGGCTTTGGCTGGACCAACGGCGTGACGCTGAAAATGCTCGATCTGATTTGTCCGCAGGAAAAACCGTGCGATAGCGTACCGTCTACTCGTCCGGCATCGTTAAGCGCAACGCCGACAAAAACGCCGTCTGCAGCGACGCAGTAACGCGTGTTTATAGTAGGTTGACCCGGCGCTGACCGGGTCAACGCTTAAACGTTTTGCAGCGGTTAGCCGCGTCGCAGAAGGCGAAAAATCACCAGCACCACAATCGCGCCCACCACGGCGACCAGGAAACTGTGCAGATTAAAGCCGCTGATACTGCCGCCAATACCAAACATCGTCGCCAGCCATCCGCCAACGACCGCCCCGACGATACCGAGAATACAGGTCAGGATAAATCCCCCGCCATCGCGCCCCGGCATAAGCAATTTGGCGATAACGCCGGCAATCAAACCAAAAACAATCCAGGCGATAATTCCCATTTGCAAACCCTCTTTCCAGTAAAAACGTTTTAAGTATAGGCAAAGTCGAGCGTCGCATTTCTGAACACTGATTTATCTCGCGGACATAAAAATTTATTTATCGCTATTAAGTTCTTTCTACCGATGCCGATAACCCAACGATAGTCTGCGTATCAGGGGTTATTTCGTGTGAGTGGTTACAATGAGCAGTTCCTGAAAAAAAATCCATTAGCGATATTAGGCGTGCTACGGGATTTAAATAAAAATCAGGTTCCACTGCGTATTTCATGGGCGCATGGTCAATTCATCAGTAAAATTTTGGCGGTAGACCCGGAAAAACTCATCGTGGATTACGGCAGCCAGGAATATGAAAATAGCGCCGTATTACGTGCCGGGCAGGTAGCCATTATCGCAGAAACGCAGGGCGCAAAAGTCGAGTTCACGTTGCCGCAACTCGTTACAGGCGAATATCAGCGGCTGCCGGCCTTTATCACGCCCCTGCCGTCGTCACTGTGGTTTGTCCAGCGCCGGGAGTATTTTCGTATTGGCGCGCCGCTGTATCCGCCTTATTACGGCGTCACCACGCTACCGGACACCCGTACGTTACGTTTTCGCCTGTTTGATCTTTCCCTGGGCGGCATGGGCGCGCTACTGGAATCCGCCATCCCCGACGGACTAATCGAAGGCGCGCGCTTTTCGCAGGTTGAACTGAACATGGGGCCATGGGGGATTTTTCACGTTGACGCCCAGCTTATCGCCATCAGCGAGCGTAAGGTGATTGATGGGAAAAATGAAACGATCACCACTCCCCGCCTGAGCTTTCGTTTCCTTAACGTTAGCCCGGCGGTGGAGCGGGAGTTGCAGCGGATTATTTTTTCGCTTGAGCGCGAGGCCCGAGAAAGGGCGAATAAAGTGCGAGAATAATCTTCACGCTAAACTACATGGCGTCCAGCGCCTGCTGAAGCTTCCAGATATAGCGCGGCGCCTGCGGCGCGGGATGATTATCAACAACATGCTCAAAAAACTCGTCCGCATCCAGATCGTTAATTTTTTCTATCGCCTTCTTCCTGTCGGATGAAAAAGTACGCAATAACGCGCCTGCGCCGTTAGCATAAGAGACGACCAGCGCATATTGCATCACCTGCGGATCTTTGATGCCGGCCAGCGGCCCATTTTCCAGAATGCTCAGATACGCCGCGCCCATTGAGATGTTACGCTCAGGGTTTTTCAGCTCGCTGGTGGTCGGTTCGCCACGCCAGCCCATACGACGGTAAACGTCGCGCCCGGAGGTCGACGCCTTTAACTGCATCAGGCCAATCGCATTGGATTTACTGACCGCGTTAGGGTTGCCGCCGGATTCAATGGCGATAATCGCGGTGATTAAATGCGGATCAACCCCCCATGCCGCCCCGGCTTTTTCACTGATGGGCATCCACTGCATCGCACGCTTTACAGGCACTTCGGCATTCCACGGCGGATTCCTGTAATCCTGTTTTGAGCTACAGCCAGCCAGTATTACTACCAAAAAAGCAAACCATCTTAATTTCACGTCATCTATCCTTATAGCCGTAACTTATCTGCCGAAGAGGTCATACCGCCCCGGCCAGGCACTTAGGTTGCCTCCCTGGTGCGCATCCAGAAACGTCGCACAACGAGGGACATCGCCTAATATATGCGGCATGATATACATTTGCATTCTATTGTCAGCAAGGAATTACCATGTCTCTGTTTCATTTAATCGCCCCCTCGGGCTACTGTATTAACCAACAGGCCGCGTTACGCGGCGTTCAGCGCCTGACTGACGCGGGTCATCAGGTGGAGAATGACGAGGTGATTCGTCGCCGCTATCAGCGTTTTGCCGGTACGGACTCGGAACGGCTGGCCGATGTTAATTCGCTGGCCTCGCTAACTTCGCCGGATACGATCGTCATGCCGGTTCGCGGCGGCTATGGCGCCAGCCGCTTGCTGGATCGTATCGACTGGCAGGCGCTCGCCTCCCGGCAACAGTGCGATCCCTTACTGATTTGCGGTCATAGCGATTTTACGGCGATTCAGGCTGGACTCCTGGCGCAGGCCAATGTCATCACCTTTAGCGGTCCTATGCTGGCGGCAAATTTTGGCGCCGAAACGCTGAATACGTTCACCGAGCAACATTTCTGGCTGGCGCTACGCAAGGCGCAATTTACCGTAGAGTGGCAAGGCGACGGCCCTCAGTGCGACGTACAAGGCACCTTATGGGGCGGAAATCTGGCGATGTTGATTTCCCTTATCGGTACGCCCTGGATGCCGACTATCGATAAAGGAATTTTAGTGCTGGAAGATGTCAATGAGCATCCTTTCCGGGTGGAGCGTATGCTTTTGCAACTGGAGTACGCCGGAATTTTAAACCGCCAGAGCGCCATCGTTCTCGGCAGCTTTAGCGGCGCGGCGCCCAACGAGTATGACGCCGGCTATTCTCTGGAGAGCGTCTACGCGTTTTTACGTTCCCGTCTGTCCGTTCCGCTGATTACCGGTCTCGACTTCGGGCATGAACAGCGTACGGTGACGCTCCCTATCGGGGCAAACGCGACGCTTAAAAATACGCGCCAGGGGACTCAACTCACTTTATCTGGCCATCCTACGCTGCAATTGTAAAAAAAGTCCCCGACAGGCTAAGTAAAACGCTGCCCTGGCCGTTATTATGTTAATGTTAAATAATACGAAGTCGTGTGAGTCAGGAGATATAAAACGTTGGATGCTGCAACAATTATTAGTCTATTTATTTTAGGTTCCATCCTTGTAACCAGCAGTATCCTGTTAAGTTCATTCTCATCGCGACTGGGTATCCCGATTCTGGTCATTTTTCTCGCCATTGGGATGTTAGCGGGTGTGGATGGCATTGGCGGTATTCCTTTCGATAATTATCCTTTCGCTTATATGGTCAGTAACCTGGCGCTGGCGATTATTTTACTCGATGGCGGCATGCGCACCCAGGCCAGCTCTTTCCGGGTAGCGCTGGGCCCCGCGCTGTCGCTGGCGACGCTCGGCGTACTAATCACGTCGGGGTTAACAGGTATGATGGCCGCCTGGCTGTTTCATCTGGATCTTATCGAAGGTCTGCTTATCGGCGCGATAGTCGGTTCCACTGACGCCGCAGCGGTCTTTTCTCTGCTTGGCGGCAAAGGGCTAAACGAACGTGTAGGCTCCACGCTGGAGATCGAATCGGGAAGTAACGACCCGATGGCCGTTTTTCTGACCATTACATTAATTGAGATGATCCAGAAGCATGAAACCGGCCTGGACTGGATGTTTGCCGTCCATATTATCCAACAGTTCGGTCTCGGTATTGTTTTTGGCCTGGGCGGCGGTTACCTGCTACAGCAGATGATCAACCGTATTTCTCTGCCCAGCGGCCTGTATCCGATGCTGGCGCTCAGCGGCGGTATTCTGATTTTTGCTTTGACGACCGCGCTTGAAGGCAGCGGCATTCTCGCGGTCTATTTGTGCGGATTCCTGTTAGGAAACCGCCCGATTCGCAACCGTTACGGCATCCTGCAAAACTTTGACGGACTAGCCTGGCTGGCGCAGATCGCGATGTTCCTGGTTCTGGGGCTGCTGGTGACGCCTTCCGATCTGTGGCCGATTGCCGTCCCTGCGCTTATTCTCTCCATCTGGATGATTTTCTTCGCCCGCCCACTGTCGGTGTTTACCGGCCTGCTGCCATTTCGCGGCTTCAATCTTCGGGAGCGCATTTTCATCAGTTGGGTCGGACTGCGCGGCGCGGTGCCGATTATTCTCGCCGTTTTCCCGATGATGGCCGGGCTTGAAAACGCTCGCCTGTTCTTTAATGTCGCTTTCTTTGTGGTACTGGTGTCGCTGCTTCTGCAGGGAACATCGCTGTCATGGGCGGCGAAAAGAGCCAAAGTGGTCGTGCCTCCGGTTGGCTGGCCAGTATCGCGCGTGGGGCTTGACATCCATCCTGATAATCCGTGGGAGCAATTCATTTATCAGTTGAGCGCCGACAAATGGTGCGTCGGCGCGGCGTTGCGCGACCTGCATATGCCGAACGAAACCCGCATTGCCGCGCTATTTCGCAATAATGAACTGTTTCACCCCACGGGTAGCACTCGCCTGCAGGAAGGCGACGTACTCTGCGTGATTGGCCGGGAGCGCGATCTGCCAGCGCTGGGCAAATTGTTTAGCCAGTCGCCGCCGGTTTCGTTAGATCAGCGTTTCTTTGGCGATTTTATCCTCGAAGCGAATGCGAAATTCGCCGACGTGGCGCTTATCTACGGGCTGGAAGAAGGAACGGAATACCGGGATAAACAACAAACTCTGGGTGAAATCATACAGCAGCTGCTGGGCGCTGCGCCGGTCGTTGGCGATCAGGTGGAGTTTGGCGGCATGATTTGGACGGTAGCTGAAAAAGAAGATAACGTGGTACGCAAGATTGGGGTACGCGTCGCCGAAGACGAAGCAGAATAAGGTCGCCGGACAACGTCGACCCGCCCCCGGTGGACCGGTCGACGCCTTAGCCTGAGTTAGGTTACGTTGTCACAAACGGCACGCGCGGCGCTACGGCGCACAGTAGCTCATAGCCCAGCGTGCCTGCCGCAGAGGCGACATCATCGACCTTAATTTCTTTGCCCCATAATTCAACCGGCGTGCCGATTCCCGCCTGCGGACACGGCGTCAAATCCACCGCCAGCATATCCATTGAAACGGTGCCTACTGTTCTGGTACGGATACCGTCCACCAGCACGGGCGTCCCGGTCGGCGCATGGCGTGGATAGCCATCGGCATAACCCGCCGCGACGATGCCAATGCGTTGTTCCTGAGTAACAGAATACCCTCCGCCATAGCCTACCCTTTCACCAACGCTCAGCGTCTGCACGCCAATAATTTCGCTACTCAGCGTCATCACGGGTTTTAGTCCGGTATCGGCAATATCCCGCCACTGTCCTGACGGCGACGCGCCGTACAAAATAATGCCCGGCCTGACCCAGTCATAATGCGCCTGGGGATGCCACAGCGTCGCTGCCGAATTTGATAACGAGTATGAACATTGAAGGCCTTCCGTCGCCAGCGCAATACGCCTCATCGCCTCCCCGATACCTTCCGGATGATCGGCCTGAGCAAAATGTGACATCAGGGTCATTTCACCGACATTGCGCATTGCCCGCAATTGCTGCCAGACGGTCTGCGCCCGCTCAGGCTGAAAACCGAGTCGGTTCATGCCGCTGTTGACTTTGACATAGATATCCAGCGGCGCGTTAAGCCGCGCATTTTGCAGCGCTTTCAACTGCCAGTTACTGTGGATGCAGGTGGTCAGCCGATAAGTGTCATACGCCTCCAGGTCTTGCGCATGGAAAAACCCCTCCAGCATCAATATCGGCCCTTTCCACCCGCGCTCACGCAGGGTAATCGCCTCTTCAAGGTTGAGCATAGCGAAACCATCTGTGGCGCCCAGCGCGCTCCAGACGCGTTCAATACCGTGGCCGTAGGCGTTGGCTTTCACTACCGACCAGACGCGCGCCTCCGGGGCCGCCCGGCGCACAATAGCCAAATTTTGTTTCATTACCTGTAAATCAAGGCTGGCCTGTATAGGGCGGGTCATTTCACTTCCTTTATCAGTTATGCGCGCTATGCAAACGTTGCGGGCGGGTGGGCGTAAAATCGGAACGGTATCGCGCCACGCTCAGATCGTCGTAGGGTATCGCTGGCGTACGACCCGACAAGATATCGCTTAACAACTGGCCTGAACCGCAGGCCATCGTCCAGCCTAACGTGCCGTGTCCAGTATTAAGCCACAGATTTTTATAACGGGTACGTCCGACTACCGGCGTGCCGTCCGGCGTCATGGGGCGCAGGCCGGTCCAGAATGTGGCCTGCTCAATATGACCGCCGCGCGGAAAGAGATCGCGCACAACCATCTCCAGCGTCTCGCGGCGCGGTTGCAGTAAGTCGGTATTAAAGCCCACGATTTCCGCCATTCCCCCCACGCGAATACGCTTATCAAAACGCGTAATAGCGATTTTGTAGGTTTCATCAAGAATCGTCGATACCGGCGCGCCGTCTGGCTCGACGATTGGGATGGTTAATGAATAGCCTTTCAGCGGATACACCGGGATATCAACAATGCCTTTAAGCATCGCCGTCGAATACGATCCAAACGCCATAACATACGCATCTGCTTTAATGATCTCATCGGCGCATTTCACGCCGTAAATCTGATCATTTTCGTACAGTAATTTTTCCACGGGAGTATTAAAGCGAAAGGTTACGCCCGCCTGCTCCGCCATGCGCGCCAGACGCTGGGTAAAGAGCTGACAGTCCCCGGTTTCATCATTCGGTAAGCGCAGTCCGCCGGTTAATTTATGCGCAACTTCAGCCAGAGCGGGTTCAACTTCCGCCAGTCGGCTGGATTCCAGGAGCTGATACGGCACCCCGGCATCTTCCAGCACGGCGATATCACGGGTGGCGTTCTCATACTGTTGCGCGGTGCGGAAGAGTTGTAGCGTTCCCCCCTGGCGGCCTTCATATTCGATACCGGTCGCGGCGCGTAGCGTTTTCAGACAGTCGCGACTATATTCCGCCAGGCGCACCATGCGGCCTTTATTTTCCATATAATGCCGGGTATCGCAGTTACGCAGCATTTGCCACATCCACTTCAGTTGAAACGGGGTGCCATCCAGACGCACCGCCAGCGGCGCATGGCGCTGGAACATCCATTTTATCGCCTTCAGCGGTACGCCAGGGGCCGCCCAGGGCGCCGCATATCCCGGTGAAATTTGTCCGGCATTCGCCGCGCTGGTTTCTTGCGCCGGGCCGGATTCGCGATCGATGACGGTGACATCATGCCCCGCCTGACTCAAATACCAGGCGCTGGTCACGCCAACTACGCCACTCCCCAGGATGACAACTCGCATAGCCACTCCGTTAATAGTAAAAGAACAATCTTCTGATTACATCTTGATAACCCAGATGAAAATATTATTCAACATATGACTTTTTTATGGTGACGTGCTTCACATATACCCTAAAGACAAGCGATCCCACTGGTTTGGGATCTCCTGCTACGCGGCATGGCTATACAGCATAAAATGATGCCAATACCCGATTTTTTGCCGTTCAATGTGGAGGAAATCGCAAAGAAAAGTTTTCACGATCAAGTCGTTTTTTAACATGGTGTTCTATGCTTGAAAGGAGGCGCTCCATACAGAGAGCGTCGCCAACAATGAGGGTGCGCGAATGGCAACGATTGATTCCATGAACAAGGACACCACACGTTTGAGCGATGGACCCGACTGGACATTTGATCTGCTGGATGTCTATCTGGCAGAGATAGACCGCGTGGCGAAGCTCTACCAACTGGATACTTACCCGCACCAAATTGAAGTCATCACTTCCGAACAGATGATGGACGCCTACTCCAGCGTCGGGATGCCGATCAATTATCCGCACTGGTCGTTTGGCAAAAAGTTCATTGAGACGGAACGTCTGTATAAGCATGGTCAACAAGGACTGGCTTATGAAATTGTGATCAACTCTAATCCCTGCATTGCCTACCTGATGGAAGAGAACACCATCACCATGCAAGCGCTGGTCATGGCGCACGCCTGTTACGGCCACAACTCCTTTTTTAAAAATAATTATCTCTTCCGGAGCTGGACGGATGCCAGCTCTATCGTCGACTACCTGATTTTCGCCCGAAATTACATTACCCGCTGTGAAGAACGCTACGGAGTGGATGAAGTAGAAAAACTGCTCGACTCCTGCCACGCGCTGATGAATTACGGCGTCGATCGCTATAAGCGCCCGCAGAAAATCTCGTTGCAGGAAGAGAAAGCGCGACAAAAAAGCCGGGAAGAGTATCTACAAAGCCAGGTGAATATGCTGTGGCGCACGCTGCCAAAACGCGAGGAAGAAAAAACTGTCACCGAAGCACGCCGCTTTCCCGCTGAACCGCAGGAAAACCTGCTCTATTTTATGGAGAAAAACGCCCCGTTGCTCGAGCCGTGGCAGCGCGAAATTCTGCGCATCGTGCGTAAAGTCAGCCAGTATTTTTATCCGCAGAAACAGACGCAGGTCATGAACGAGGGCTGGGCGACCTTCTGGCACTACACCATCCTGAACCATCTGTATGATGAAGGCAAAGTGACGGAACGCTTTATGCTGGAGTTTTTACACAGCCATACCAATGTCGTATTTCAGCCGCCCTATAATAGCCCCTGGTATAGCGGAATTAACCCCTATGCGCTCGGCTTTGCCATGTTCCAGGATATCAAACGTATTTGTCAGTCGCCCACGGATGAAGATAAATACTGGTTTCCGGATATTGCCGGTTCCGACTGGCTGGAAACGCTGCACTTCGCCATGCGCGATTTTAAAGATGAAAGCTTTATCAGCCAGTTCCTGTCGCCAAAAGTGATGCGTGATTTCCGTTTCTTCACGGTACTTGATGATGACAGGCATAATTATCTGGAGATCTCCGCCATTCATAACGAAGAAGGTTATCGGGAGATTCGATCAAAACTGTCGTCACAGTATAACCTGAGCAACCTGGAGCCGAATATTCAGGTCTGGAATGTGGATTTACGCGGCGACAGATCGCTGACGTTGCGTTATATCCCGCATAACCGCGCGCCGCTGGATAAAGGCCGCAAAGAGGTGCTGAAACATGTGCATCGGTTATGGGGCTTTGATGTGATGCTGGAGCAACAAAATGAGGATGGCAGCGTAGAACTGCTGGAACGTTGTCCGCCGCGCATGAACACGCTGTAATCGAGATGCTGCCCGGTAGTGTTTGCGTCTACCGGGCATCGCGGGATTATCGTCCCTGAATCGCTAAATCGCCGGGCAGATTTTTCTGCATCCGATGCCAAATCTCGCCGCTGTCATGCCCATAACGCCGCACCGTTTCATACACCTGGTCGTGCGCGCCCTGCTCGCATAACGACGATAATTTATGATAGAAACCCAGTGCCAGACTGCGCGCTTCCGGATTGGCGAAATAGTGGCGACCAATGCGGGTGTATAACCCTTTCATGCCGTTCAGGATCAAGCCGTAAATAGGATTGCCGGAGGCGAATGCCAGACCACGAAAGATGTTATAGTCCAGATCGGCGAATGCATCGGCATGGTCGGCCACTTCGTGGGCAGTGGCCAGCACTTCCTGCGCCTTATCCGGGTGTTGACGCAATGCGGTACGAATAAAGATAGTAGAAATATTGGTACGCACCGACAACAAATTGTCGATCAGTTGCGGAACGCTTTCATGATCAAGGCGGGCCAGCGTTTCAAGGATATTCAGCCCTGACGTTTCCCAAAAATTATTAACCTTTGTCGGTTTGCCATGCTGAATGGTCAGCCAGCCATCTCGCGCCAGCCGCTGTAACACCTCGCGTAATGTCGTGCGCGTCACGCCGATCAGTTCGGAGAGTTCTCGTTCTGCCGGTAAGATCGTGCCAGGAGGAAAGCGGTTATTCCAGATACTTTCAATAATATACTCTTCCGCGAAACCCGCCGGGCTCTGCGCCTTAATGACCATAGTGAGATTTCCATTACACAGCAAAACATAGTTGTACTCATCATACCAGACGGGCGTAACACCTGATAGCGGACGCAATGAAGAAAAAGGGGATCAAGGCACCATTTCTGATATCGCCTGCCAATATCGTTAAGGACTTGCTTGCATTCGTCGCGCTCGCTACTCTCTGTGTTTAAACATAAAAACGCTATTTCATTTTTCTAGGTAAGGAAAAATTTCATGGAGATCTCATGGGGTCGCGCCATGTGGCGCAACTTTTTAGGCCAGTCGCCCGACTGGTACAAACTGGCACTACTTGTCTTTTTAATTGTTAACCCATTCATTTTCTTAGCTAATCCCTTTGTTGCCGGTTGGCTGCTGGTGGCAGAGTTTATCTTCACTCTGGCGATGGCGTTAAAGTGTTACCCCCTGCTGCCCGGCGGGTTACTGGCCATTGAAGCCGTCATCATCGGTATGACCAGCGCCGCCCATGTACGTGAAGAGGTTGCCGCCAACCTGGAAGTCTTGCTGCTGCTGATGTTTATGGTGGCAGGCATCTACTTTATGAAGCAGTTATTGCTGTTTATTTTTACCCGTCTGTTACTCAGTATCCGCTCGAAGATGGTTCTGTCGCTGGCCTTTTGCGTCGCCGCCGCGTTCTTGTCGGCTTTCCTTGACGCGCTTACCGTCGTTGCGGTGGTGATCAGCGTCGCCGTCGGTTTTTACGGGATTTACCATCGTGTGGCCTCATCGCGCGGCGAAGAGAACGATATGCTGGACGACAGCCATATCGATCCGCATTACAAAACGGTGCTGGAGCAATTCCGCGGATTCTTACGTAGCCTGATGATGCATGCGGGCGTGGGGACGGCGCTGGGCGGCGTCATGACCATGGTCGGGGAGCCGCAAAACCTGATCATCGCTAAAGCGGCTGGCTGGCATTTCGGCGACTTCTTTTTGCGGATGTCGCCTGTCACCGTCCCGGTACTGGTATGTGGACTGTTAACCTGTATGCTGGTCGAGAAAATGCGCTGGTTTGGCTATGGCGAAACGTTGCCCGAAAAAGTCCGCGACGTCTTGCAGCAATTCGACGATCAAAGCCGTAAGAAGCGCACCCGCCAGGATAAAATTAAACTAATAGTCCAGGCGGTTATTGGCGTCTGGCTGGTTACCGCCCTCGCCCTCCATCTCGCGGAGGTGGGACTGATTGGTCTGTCGGTCATTATTCTGGCCACCGCGTTAACGGGTGTCACCGATGAACACGCCATCGGCAAAGCGTTTACCGAGTCGCTGCCGTTTACTGCGCTGTTAACCGTTTTCTTCTCCATTGTGGCGGTTATTATCGATCAACATCTTTTCGCGCCGATTATTCAGTTCGTCTTGCAAGCCTCTGAACACGCGCAGCTAACGCTGTTCTATCTCTTTAACGGCCTGTTGTCTTCCATCTCAGATAACGTCTTTGTCGGCACCATTTATATCAACGAAGCGAAGGCGGCAATGGAAAACGGCGCTATCAGCTTAAAACAGTTTGAGCTGTTAGCTGTGGCCATCAATACCGGTACTAACCTGCCATCGGTAGCGACGCCAAATGGTCAGGCGGCATTCTTATTCCTGCTGACCTCCGCGCTGGCGCCGTTAATCCGTCTCTCCTATGGCCGTATGGTCTGGATGGCGTTACCGTACACTATCGTACTGACCCTGATAGGGCTACTGTGCGTCGAATTCACTCTTGCGCCGGCCACCGAATGGATGACTCAGGCAGGATGGTTAGCAACGCTTTCGTAACGTTTGGCCGGGCAATACACCGCCCGGCTCCGATTTTTGCCTGATAATTATCCAATTACACATTATTTCATTTCCCGCTAGTGGCGCACGAATTGAATTGGTTTACACTGCGGTCTCTACGCATGTTGCAGGGAAATTATTATGTTGCGATTTTTAAACCAGTGCTCACGGGGTCGGGGCGCATGGTTACTGATGGCGTTTACCGCCCTGGCGCTGGAAATGGTGGCGCTGTGGTTCCAGCACGTCATGTTACTTAAACCTTGCGTGCTATGTATTTACGAACGTTGCGCCCTGTTTGGCGTGATGGGCGCGGGTCTGGTCGGCGCAATAGCGCCGAAAACGCCGCTGCGATACGTGGCAATGGTTATCTGGATTTACAGCGCCTGGCGGGGTCTACAACTGGCGTATGAACATACGATGATTCAGTTGCATCCCTCGCCGTTCATGACCTGTGACTTTATGGCGCGCTTTCCAGACTGGTTACCGTTGGGTAAATGGCTACCGCAGGTGTTTGTGGCATCCGGTGATTGCGCCGAGCGCCAGTGGTCGTTTTTAACGCTGGAGATGCCGCAATGGCTGTTGGGGATCTTTGCCGCTTACCTTGTGGTGGCGATAGCCGTCGTCATAGCCCAGGCATTTAAGCCTAAAAAACGCGACCTGTTCGGTCGTTGATACACACGCTCCTTCGTGAGCGTTTTTTTTGCCCGAAGCGTTGTTTGCCAGTGATTAAAAGGTGTATATTAAATACACCTTTTAATCACCACATCAGGGAGATGTCTTATGTCCCACTTACGCATCCCGGCAAACTGGAAAGTTAAACGCTCTACCCCCTTTTTCACCAAAGAGAATGTTCCGGCGGCACTGCTCTCTCATCACAACACAGCGGCAGGCGTTTTCGGACAACTCTGCGTGATGGAAGGCACCGTGACCTACTATGGTTTTGCGAATGAAACCGCGACAGAACCAGAAGTGAAAGTGGTGATTAATGCCGGGCAATTCGCCACCAGTCCGCCGCAATACTGGCATCGGGTAGAGCTGAGCGATGATGCGCGGTTCAACATTCATTTTTGGGTAGAGGAAGACCATCAGGGCGAGGAAATGTATCAACAGAAAAAAGCCTGACATCGGTAAACCAGTCACCACTGGGCGGCGTCCCGCCCAGTAGCCAGGTGATTAATGGCGCTAATTAAACGCTAGAGTAGTTTAATTTTAACGTGGTATCCCTCAAGCCCTTTCATCGTTTCTCGCGGCACGAACTCTATTTCGGAAACCTCTTGCCCGGTTTTCTTCCGTAGTTCGGCAACCTTTTTGCTAATGAGTGCCGCGATTTCCTCTTCTGCTTTATGTGTCAACTCTTCGCTGTTCATTGATTTCCTCCTTTGAACTCGCAAACGGCTAAGCGCAATAAGACAGTGTCGTCATGGACGCGCTACTATTTTAACGTACAAAAAATTATAGGCTATCTTTCTGAGAGTTATCAGGATGTTTCACTTTGAAAGATGCAAAAAAACCGCCTGGCACAGGAGCTGCATCAGGCGGTTGGTTAATAGCACAAGTCGCTATCTACGAGGATCTTCAACCTCATTCTGGGTATCCGGGTCGAGAGGATCGTCTCCCTCTGGCGTATCCGGAATATTTTCACCAGGAAGCGGCTCATCCTCTGGTAATGGATCGACTAAATCAGGACGTTCAGACATAAAGCCTCCAACGAACCATAGTTATTAAAGATACCCTACAGCACTACTTTTGGTTTTTCTTTGGATTTTTTCCTTCGTCTTCGGGTGTCTTATCAGGCTTCCTGGGCTGATCCTTTGAAACGCGCAACGGTTGGTTATTCATGGGGTAACTCCTCAGGATAGGCAGCGATATACTGCTTTGAAAGTATAGAGTCGCCACCATACGTGCGCGAGCGCAGCGACAAGGCGCGTCAGGGAGGAGTAGAAGGCAGTGATAACGCCAGGTGACGGAATTTGCACGCAATTCCTGATTTCAGGGGTCGCCCGGCGTAAATTAAAGAATTGTAAACAATCAGCCGTTTTGCCGAAGACTTATTCTGCCCACGACGGTTTATTTAAAATATGATCCTGCCAGTCCCGTACTTCAGATTCTTTAACCGCGATATGACGGACAGAAATTCGCTCGCCATGCATAGCGGCTTTCGATCCAGTCAGCAGCGGATGCCACGTCGGCAAGGGCTTACCTTCCGCCAACAAACGGTAGGCGCAGGTCATCGGCAACCATTCAAAGTCTGGCAAGTTTTCGCGAGTGAGTTTGATACAGTCGGGTTCAAATTCAAAACGGCGTTCATAATGACGGCACTGGCACGTTTTGATATTTAATTGCCTGCACGCCACGTTGGTGAAGTAGATTTCATCTGTATCTTCATCCATCAGCTTATGCAGGCAGCATTGACCGCAGCCATCGCACAGCGACTCCCACTCGGCATCGGTCATTTCATCCAGGGTTTTACGTTGCCAGAAAGGTGTATCGCTCATTAAAGTATCCGCCATTGCACTAAAGCTGCACCTTATAACCAGTCTGGCCTGCAGATGCAAGTTTTACCGCCGCTGAAGGCGGCAAGCAGATTTTACAGAACGCGGGTAGACAACGTTTCGCCATTAAAACGAATGTCCAGCTCATCGCCGCTTAATAATGGCCCCACGCCTGCCGGCGTGCCGGTTAGCACCACGTCCCCGGCTTTGAGCGTAAAATAGCGGCTCATATAGGCGATAAGGGGCACAATAGGATGAATCATATCCGCGGTCGACCCTTGCTGGCGAACCTCGCCATTAACGTTAAGTCCGATAACCGTATTTTGCGGATCGCCGCAGAAGGCCGCGACAGGGAAGAAGCCTGAAATCGGACATGCGTTATCAAAACCTTTGGCTTTTTCCCAGGGCTGCCCGGCCTTTTTCATTTTCCCTTGAATATCGCGCAGGGTTAAATCAAGCGCCACGCCATAACCGGCTATCGCTTTACGTACATGATCTTCGGTCGCCTGGCGGAGCGTTGCGCCAATCAGCACGGCAAGTTCAACTTCATGATGAACAGCGCCCATATCCGCCGGAATCGCCAGCGGCTGGCGAATATCACACAATGCGGTTTCCGGCTTGATAAAAAGCACGGGTTCTTCCGGCGTCGCACTGCCCATCTCCTTGATGTGATTTGCGTAATTACTGCCCACGCAGACCACTTTACTTACCGGGTAATCAAGCAAGGCACCTTGCCAGTTACGATGTTGATACATATTTTCCCCTAAGATCATGATGGAATTCAGGCGCGGCGCCGAATACCGTTTAACGGTCAGCGGGCGACGTATTTTGTCCCACCGAAGAAAGATGTTGTTTCAGCAAATCTTCCGGCGGCGGCGGCAATTGTAAATAATAGCCCTGCTCGCTTAACGCCTGTTTTACTTTTTCGAGCTCGGCATTGACTAATTTTTTACGTCCATCAAGCGGCAGCATCATCGCTAACTGCGGCTGACCGAATCCTTTCATCAACGCTTCAGGCACCCGCGAAAAATCGTCTTTTTTTTCGACATACAAATAGGTTTGATCGCGCTTGCTACTTCTATAGATCACACAAAACATACTTTTACTCTGAATTAACGGGATGGTGACTTGCCTCAATATAATACTGACTATAACATGCCTTCTGGACTTCGGAATATCACTCCGTATCGGAGATGATAAATAGCAAATTGAGTAAGGCCAGGATGTCAAACACGCCAATCGAGCTTAAAGGCAGTAGCTTCACCTTATCAGTGGTTCATTTGCATGAAGCGGAACCAGAGGTTATTCGTCAGGCGTTAGAAGACAAAATAGCGCAGGCTCCTGCGTTTTTAAAACACGCCCCTGTCGTTATTAACGTTAGCGGTCTTGAAAGCCCGGTAAACTGGCCGGAACTGCATAAGATCGTGACCTCAACCGGCTTACGCATTATCGGCGTGAGCGGCTGTAAAGACGCCAGCCTGAAAGTAGAAATCGATCGGATGGGTCTTCCTTTACTGACTGAAGGTAAAGAGAAAGCGGTTCGGCCTGCGCCCGTTGAGCCGGCAACGCCCAGCGAACCGCCGCAAAACGCTAATCCCATCACAAAAACGCGATTAATTGATGTTCCGGTTCGTTCCGGTCAGCGCATTTATGCTCCACAATGTGATCTGATTGTTACAAGTCACGTCAGCGCTGGCGCAGAGCTTATCGCTGACGGCAATATCCATGTCTATGGCATGATGAGAGGTCGCGCGCTGGCAGGAGCGAGCGGCGATCGGGAAGCGCAAATTTTTTGTACCCATCTGACGGCAGAACTGGTCTCTATCGCAGGTGTTTACTGGCTGAGTGATAAAATCCCGGCAGAATTTTATGGCAAAGCGGCGCGCCTGCGTTTAGCAGACAACGCTTTGACAGTTCAACCGTTGAATTGATCCCTTTTTAACAAGGAATTTTTATGGCACGCATTATTGTTGTTACTTCGGGTAAAGGGGGCGTTGGCAAGACCACCTCCAGCGCGGCCATCGCTACAGGTTTGGCCCAGAAGGGAAAGAAAACTGTCGTCATTGATTTTGATATCGGACTGCGTAACCTCGATCTGATTATGGGGTGCGAACGTCGTGTCGTTTACGATTTTGTAAACGTCATTCAGGGCGATGCGACACTGAATCAGGCGCTGATCAAAGATAAGCGTACTGAAAATCTCTTCATTCTTCCGGCGTCGCAGACCCGGGATAAAGACGCGCTAACGCGCGAAGGCGTCGCTAAGGTACTGGACTCACTGAAAGCGATGGACTTTGAGTTCATCGTTTGCGACTCGCCGGCGGGTATCGAAACCGGGGCGCTGATGGCGCTCTATTTTGCCGATGAAGCGATCATCACGACCAACCCGGAAGTCTCTTCTGTCCGTGACTCGGACCGTATTCTGGGTATTCTGGCATCGAAATCTCGTCGCGCAGAAAATGGCGAAGAACCGATTAAAGAACATCTCCTGTTGACGCGCTACAATCCAGGCCGCGTCAATAAAGGCGACATGCTCAGCATGGAAGATGTACTGGAGATTCTGCGTATTAAACTCGTCGGTGTGATCCCGGAAGATCAATCCGTACTGCGCGCATCGAACCAGGGCGAACCGGTGATTCTTGACGCCACTGCGGATGCGGGTAAAGCCTATGCAGATACCGTAGATCGTCTGTTGGGAGAAGAACGTCCTTTCCGCTTCATTGAAGAAGAGAAGAAAGGTTTCCTCAAACGCCTGTTCGGAGGATAAATTATGGCATTACTGGATTTTTTTCTCTCGCGGAAAAAGAGTACCGCTAATATTGCAAAAGAGCGGTTGCAAATCATTGTCGCGGAACGTCGCCGTAGCGATGCCGAACCGCATTATTTACCGCAGTTACGTAAAGATATTCTTGAGGTCATTTGTAAATACGTACAAATCGATCCGGAAATGGTTACCGTCCAGCTTGAGCAAAAAGATGGTGATATCTCCATCCTTGAACTTAACGTAACGTTGCCGGAAGCCGAAGAGTCAAAATAAGCTCTTTTATGGGAAAATTCCTGGATTAAAAAAGGCAGAAGAATCTGCCTTTTTTATTTTTTTACATTATTCCGGATACGGACATTTATTTCACTGGCCGTTTTCCCGGCAATTACCGCCGTTAACGCGGGTACTCCTGCAACAGAAGAGTTAACTTCTCCGCCATCAGTTCGGCGCGCCAGCCGGAAATCAATTCCGGTTGCCCATTTTGCGGTTTTAATTTCCAGTGCCAGTTAAGCAACTGATTAATCTGCCGACGCGATGCCAGTAGCTCGCCGCTGACGTGATGCGACGCGCTCACCTCCGCCACCAGCGCTTTGATGGCCTTAAACGCTTTGCGATAGCCCGGCATGTCCATCAGATTCAACAGGGGTTCCGGCAATGCCTCTTCCGGTAATGCCTGTGCTTTCGCCACCAGCGATATCAACGTCTTGCCGTGAAAACGAATCTCGCTGCCGGAAAGCCCCAGGCTATCCAGCTCACCGAGACTGCCCGGCATATAACGCGCGACCGCCCACAGGTTTTCTTCACGCACAACAAAGTTCACCGCCATATCGCGCTCACGCGCCTTACGCAGCCGCCAGTCAGCTAAAAGTTGCAGACAGGCTAACTGGCGGGTACGCAGTTGCCAGGCATTAGTGATATCCCGCCATGCTTCTTCCGGCGCCTGAATCTCCTGACGACGCTGCTGCATCAATCGGCATTCATCAAGCGCGGCAGGCAGCCATCCTGCGGCTTCAGTTTCAATCATCAGCTTTTTGGCGATCGGTAACAGATACCAGACATCCGCCGCCGCGTATTCACACTGACGTTCGCTTAAAGGCCGGGCTAACCAGTCGGTACGAGACTCGCTTTTATCCAGCGCCACGCCCGTATACTCTTCTACCATCGCCGCAAACCCCCACGACAGCGGACGCCCGCAAAACGCCGCCAGAATTTGCGTATCAATCAGGGGCTCCGGCAGTTCGCCAAACGCATTCAGAAATACTTCCAGATCTTCGCTACCCGCGTGCAGAAATTTGGTGATTCCCGTATCGCGCAACACCGCTTTTAACGGCGACCAGTCGCTGATGCCGAGCGGATCGATCAGGGCGACATTTGCCCCGTCAAATAACTGGATCAATCCTAACTGCGGGTAATAGGTGCGGGTACGGACAAATTCCGTATCTAAAGCAATAGCCGGACATGCGCGGACAGCCTCACACAGGCTCGCCAGCGCATCGTCCGTTTCAATCATTTGGTAATTCAAATCGTGTTCTCTTTGGTTCGCGCCAAAAAAAACGCCGGCTTAACCGGCGTCTCTCGTTAGCTGACTTAACGCTCAGGCTTTATTGTCTACTTTGCCACGGGCTTCGTCACGCAGTTCTCGTCGTAAAATTTTCCCAACGTTAGATTTTGGTAATTCCTCGCGAAACTCTACCTGTTTGGGCACCTTATATCCGGTCAGATGGCGACGGCAGAAGGTGATCAACGCATCGTCAGTCAATGCCGGATCTTTCTTAACCACAAAAAGCTTCACCGCTTCGCCGCTACTACCGGAAGGCACGCCAACCGCCGCGACTTCCTGCACGCCAGAATGCTGCATCACCACATCTTCAATTTCGTTTGGATAAACGTTGAAACCAGAAACCAGAATCATATCTTTCTTACGATCGACAATCCGCAGAAAGCCCTCTTCATCCATAACCGCAATATCGCCCGTATGCAGCCAGCCATCTTTAATGATTTCATCCGTCGCGTCAGGACGCTGCCAGTATCCCAGCATAACCTGCGGACCTTTCACGCAAAGCTCTCCGGCCTCACCCGGCGCGACTTCATTGTCATCGTCATCCACCAGTTTGGCTTCTGTTGACGGTACTGGCAGGCCGATACTGCCGCTGTGATAATCAATATCATGCGGGTTGACGCTCACCAGCGGGGCGCACTCGGTCAGCCCGTAGCCTTCCAGCAGGTATTGCCCGGTCAGCTTTACCCAACGTTCCGCAACGACGTTTTGCACCGGCATCCCGCCGCCGGCTGACAGATGCAGCGAAGAAAAATCCAGCTGTTGAAACTCTTTATTATTGAGCAGAGCGTTGAATAGCGTATTAACGCCAGTCATCGCCGTAAATGGATATTTCGCCAGCTCCTTGACCAGGCCGGGGATATCACGCGGATTGGTAATCAGCAGGTTTTGCCCACCCAGCTCGATAAAAAGCAGACAGTTCATAGTTAAGGCAAAAATGTGATACAGCGGCAGCGCGGTCACTACCAGCTCTTTCCCCGGGTGCAGCAGCGGCCCATAGGTCGCTTTCACCTGCTCCAGATTCGCCAGCATATTGCGGTGGGTCAACATCGCGCCTTTCGCCACGCCCGTCGTACCGCCGGTATATTGCAGGAAAGCCAGATCTTCAGCGACAACCTCGGGTTTGACATACTGCATACGGTAGCCATGCTGTAGCGCGCTGCGAAACGAGATCGCATCTGGCAAGTGGTATTTTGGCACCAGACGCTTGATGTATTTCACGACAAAGTTAACAACCGTACCTTTGGCGGTAGAAAGCTGGTCGCCCATCCGCGTCAGAATAACGTGCTGTACCGACGTTTTCTCGACCACTTTTTCCAGCGTATGGGCAAAGTTAGAAACAATAATGATTGCCGCCGCGCCGCTATCGTTAAGCTGATGCTCAAGTTCGCGCGGCGTGTAAAGCGGGTTAACGTTCACCACAATCATGCCGGCGCGTAAAATACCAAATAGCGCGACAGGATACTGCAACAGGTTTGGCATCATCAGCGCCACACGGTCGCCTTTTTTGAGTCCCAGCCCTTGTTGTAAATAAGCCGCAAATGCCCGACTACGTTCTTCTAATTTGCGGAAGGTCATTACCTCCCCCATATTGACGAACGCAGGCTGATCGGCATAGCGCGTCGCCGCATGTTCAAACAGTTCAACCAGGGATTGATAACGGTCAGGGTTGATCTCCGCCGGAACATCAGCAGGATAACGGTTAAGCCAAACCTTCTTCAATGCATCACCTCTAAAATGAGTGTTCGTCGTCATCACAACCCCAGTTAATAAACAAGTCGTTAACATTATATTAACTCAGCGTACCAGTTTATTAATTACGCAACTGAAAGGTTGCGAAGCGCGTCACTATTTATTTTTATTATGTCTCTATGAATGCAGAAACAGCGGACCAGCCGCTGTTTCTTTTATTGATAAAACAAAGAGTTACTCTGTTACTATCGTCTGAACCTCTGCGGGTCCAGGGTTATACCACCCCCAACCGCCATAGCCATAAGGCCAGGCGCGTCCGCCGTAAAACCACGGATCGATCGGCTGTGGAGGCATGACGACCTGCTGAACAAGATGCCAGCGTTTATAGCCGGTAGCCTGCATCAGCATAAATTTATACGGCGTATTGCCGATTTTACCGTCAACCGTGCCGGTTATCGGGCCGACAACGGTAACTAACTGGCCACGGAAGTCCACCGGGTCCAGAAAACCGTTCACATCGGCAAAAATTCTGCCGCGCGAGGCTTCGCCCAGAACAGGACGCGCGCCGCTGTCGAGCGGTACGGTCGCGATTTCAAGCCGGGTTTTTCCCTGCTGATTTTGTACCGCCACAACTTTACCGCCGAAACGCGCCTCTTGCCCGATATAGAGTTGTGGCGCATTCATCACCCGCACCAAATCCTGCTGCGGCGTCGGACTCGAACCTTTAATGGCATCCGGGATAGTCACGCAACCACTCAGCATAAGCGCAAAAGCGCACGCCAGCGCCCCTTTTATTAACCTTTTTTGAACCGCCATGATGCGACTCCTTTTTCTCGACCTCTATTCCACCCCACAGCATAAAGTATGGGAGGTAATAGTAGTGAGAGTCATTCTTTGCCGGGAAGTTTCTTCCACGCCACTTCGTTACGCAAATAAACCGGCTCGGCATGTTCCACGGCAACGGTCTCTCCTGCCGCCAGCTTTTGACTGGCGATGGGCAACATATCTTCCGCTGCCGGGAGCGACACCTCCCCATCATGAAGCGTCAGGCCGCACTCCTTCGCCAGATCGGGCCACGCGGACCAACCCGTTCCTACCGTCGCCCACTCGCCGGAAAGCTGTTTCAACCGCTCGCCGACCCGTTCCGGTTTCAGCACCGCTTCCGTCTCTTCGCCCTGCCAGACGCCCTGCGCATCACGCTGGTATTCCGCCCAGTACACTTCGCCCATCCGCGCGTCAATCGCGGCGAGTACGCGGGTCGCGCCGGTTTTACGCCACGCGCCCTGCGCCATCGTGGCAAGCGTCGAAACACCGATCATCGGCAGATTTGCCCCTAACGCCAGCCCTTGCGCAATACCAATGCCGATACGCACGCCGGTAAAGCTGCCCGGACCGCGCCCAAACGCCAGCGCATCTATCTCATTGAGCGAGACGCCGCTGGCGGCCAGAATCTCCTGCACCATGGGCAGGATACGTTGAGTGTGTTCTCGTGGACAAAGCTCAAAGTGAGCATTGATAGTACCGTTGTTCCACAGGGCGACAGAACAGGCCTCTGTGGCGGTATCGATAGCCAGAATTCGCATGAGGTTTCGTGCTTAGATCAATAAAATAGCGCGCATCTTACCATACTCCGTAACAAATTACTCGGCGGATGGAATCGCAAGAAAGCGAACGGCACGGGCGATATCACGCGTGCGCGGCGCAGGAGGCAGGCTGGCGAGAAACGTGGCGCCATAGGGCCGCATCACCAGCCGGTTATCACAAATCACTAACACCCCGCGATCGTCCGCATCGCGAATTAGCCGCCCCACCCCCTGCTTCAGCGTAATCACCGCATCGGGCAGTTGAACCTCATCAAACGGATCGCCACCGCGCAAACGACAGTCTTCCATTCGCGCTTTTAACAACGGGTCGTCCGGGGAGGTAAACGGCAATTTGTCGATAATCACCAACGATAACGTATCGCCGCGCACGTCCACCCCTTCCCAGAAGCTGCTGGTGGCGACGAGCAGCGCGTTGCCGGCGCTAACAAATTGCTGTAACAGTTGGCCTTTACTGGTTTCCCCTTGCAATAACACTGGCAGCGTCATGGTGGCGCGAAACTGCTCCGCCAGATCGCGCATCATGGCGTGCGAGGTGCACAGCATAAAACATCGCCCGTTATTGGCTTCGATAATCGGCCTGAGCATAGCCGCCAACTGTCGCGCCGCGCCGGGCTGGTTGGTTTGCGGTAGGTTACGCGGTACGCAGAGTAACGCCTGGCGCGTATAGTCGAATGGGCTGGGCAGCAGCATGGATTCTGCCTGTTCAATTCCCAGACGGGCGGTAAAGTGGTGAAGATCATCATTTACCGATAACGTGGCCGAGGTAAAAATCCAGCTACCGGGTTTCTGTTCCATCACCTCTTTGAATTTGTCCGCCACGGTGAGCGGCGTCAGCGCCAGGGTGAAATGGCGCGAAGTGCACTCATACCAGTAGCTGTATCCCGGCTGATTGATCTCTTTTAAGCGTTTCAGCCGTGAACGGTATAGCGTGGCGCGTTCAAAAGCCGCATCCAGCAGCGCCGAACGGCCCAGCAACAGCTTCGCCACGTCGTAACAAAGCTCCAGCGTATCATCCAGCAGTAAAAATGCCCGTTGGATACGTGGGTCGGCTAACAGTTCACGCAAATTTCCCCGGTAGCCGGGCTCCCCCAGTTGCAGACGAAAATCCTGGGCGCTCTGGGCAAGGCGATCGGCGCATTTTTGCAACTGTTGAGTGTCTTTCAGTTCCGTCCGGTAGGCGATGGTGATGTCTTTTGCTAAATCCAGTAACTGACGGCTGGAGAGCGATTGTCCGAAATACTGGCTGGCGATGTCAGGCAGTTGGTGGGCTTCATCGAAGATCATTACTTCAGCCTGAGGGATAAGTTCGCCAAACCCGCTCTCTTTAACCACCATATCCGCAAGAAAAAGGTGGTGGTTTACAATCACCACATCCGCGTCCATCGCCTTTTTACGCGCTTTCACCACAAAGCACTCTTTGTAGAGCGGGCAATCGCTGCCAAGGCAGTTGTCGTTGGTACTGGTGACCAGCGGCCAGGCCTGGGAATCTTCCGCCACGCTGACGCAGGTGCTGATATCGCCATCCCGCGTCTGATTTGACCAGGAGCGCAGCAATATCACGTCGCTTAACGTTTGTACCGGTAAATCGCCGCCCGCCAGCGCTTGTTGTTCCAGACGCTCCAGGCAGAGGTAGTTTGAACGTCCTTTCAACAGGGCCGTCTTACCGGTAAACGCCAACGCTTTTGCTACCGTCGGCAGATCGCGGCTGTAGAGTTGATCCTGCAACGCTTTCGACCCGGTCGAAATAATGACTTTTTTCCCGGCGCGCAACGCCGGAGCGAGGTAAGCATAGGTCTTCCCGGTTCCGGTGCCGGCTTCAACAACCAGAGGCTGCGCATTTTCAATCGCTTGTGTTACGGCAACCGCCATTTGTCGCTGTGGTTCGCGCGGTTTAAAGCCAGTTATCGCTTTGGCCAGTTGGCCATCTGCTGCAAAATCGTCCGTCACACTGCCCCCTGTTAATTTGCACAGGGGATTATGTCAGGGTAGAAAGGCTTACGCCAGTTACAGAGGTGACGGCGGCGCCACATTGTGGCAGTCTTGAGCCATTCAAATGGAAAGCAAATGAGGAATAAGTGATGTCTATCGTGCGTATTGATGCCGAAGATCGTTGGTCAGACGTGGTGATCTACAATAATACGCTGTGGTATACCGGCGTGCCGGAAAACCTCGACGCCGACGCTTTTGAGCAAACGGCGAATACTCTGGCGCAAATTGATGCGGTGCTGGAAAAACAGGGCTCCAGTAAGTCACGTATTCTGGATGCCACTATTTTCCTGAGCGATAAAGCGGATTTTGCCGCCATGAATAAGGCGTGGGATGCGTGGGTCGTCGCAGGCCATGCGCCGGTACGCTGTACCGTACAGGCCGGGTTGATGAACCCGAAATATAAAGTTGAGATTAAGATTGTCGCGGCGGTATAAGCCGCTTATTCGTCTTCATCCTCAAAACGCGCCACTATCCGTTCGCCGGTATGGTTGGCGCGAAGTTCGCCCGCTACCTGGGCAATCGCTTCTCCGCTGCTCATACCTTGCGACATCAATTCCTGGATACGTTCTACGGCTTTTTGCTGTTGTTCATGACTGAGTGAAGGTAAACCTGCAAACATGATTAACTCCTGCTAAATTGTTAGCGCTAATTATTTCACGCTACCCGGCGGTAAGCCAGTAGTGTTGTAACGAGTCAGGAATGATGAAGACGTTATCTCCCACTGTTATCACCTTACCCTGGCGTCCGGACGCCGCTGAACACTATTTTGCGCCCGTAAACCATTTGCCCTGGGCGATGCTGCTGCATTCAGGTGATGCTATTCATCCCTATAACCGCTTTGATATTCTGGTCGCCGATCCTGTCACCACGCTGACCACGCGCGCGCAGGAAACCACGGTATGTACTGCGCGCACGACTACCGTCACTCTCGACGATCCGTTACACGTTTTGCAGACTCAACTGGAGGCGCTGCCTTTTCATCCTCAGCCTGACCCTGACTTACCCTTTCAGGGCGGCGCGCTGGGTCTGTTTGGTTATGATTTAGGGCGGCGTTTCGAAATTCTGCCCGATACTGCCGCGCGCGATATCGCTTTACCCGATATGGCGATTGGCCTTTACGACTGGGCGCTGATTGTCGATCACCATAAACAGGTAGTGTCGCTGATAAGCTATCACGATGCAGACGCCCGATATCGCTGGCTCACCAGCCAGCGCGCGCCAACCCGAACGCCCTTCAGGCTTACCTCGGCCTGGCAATCCAATATGACGCGTTGCGAGTATGGCGAGAAGTTTCGTCAGGTGCAGGCCTGGCTGCACAGCGGGGACTGCTATCAGGTCAATCTTTCCCAGCGTTTTCAGGCGAGCTACGAGGGTGATGAGTGGCAGGCTTTCGAACGCCTTAACCGCGCAAATCGCGCCCCGTTCAGCGCCTTTCTTCGTTTACATGACGGCGCCATATTGAGCCTTTCTCCCGAGCGTTTTATCCAACTGGAGAACGGTCATATTCAGACGCGCCCGATCAAAGGTACGCTTCCACGGCTTAACGATCCGCAGGCGGATCGTCAGCAGGCGCAGAAACTGGCTAATTCAATGAAAGATCGCGCTGAAAATTTGATGATTGTCGATTTGATGCGTAACGATATTGGCCGGGTCGCCGTGCCGGGTTCGGTGAAAGTGCCGGAACTGTTCGTCGTCGAACCATTTCCTGCCGTTCACCATCTGGTTAGCACCATTACCGCCCGTTTACCGGACTCGCTTCATGCTACCGACCTGCTGCGCGCGGCTTTCCCCGGCGGCTCCATTACCGGCGCGCCTAAAGTGCGGGCAATGGAAATTATCGACGAACTGGAGCCGCAGCGACGCAACGCCTGGTGCGGTAGCATCGGTTATCTGAGTTTCTGCGGCAAGATGGATACCAGTATTACTATCCGCACCGTCACGGCAACGCAGGGCCAACTCTATTGCTCAGCCGGCGGCGGTATCGTGGCCGATAGCAACGAAGAAGCGGAATATCAGGAAACTTTTGATAAAGTTAATCGTATCCTGCACCCACTGGAGAACTAATACGTGGATACCAGCCGTCTGACGCTCGATCATTTCTTATCGCGCTTTCAGCTTTTGCGCCCGCAGATGACTCATGAAACGTTAAATCAACGTCAGGCCGCCGTACTGATCCCTGTGGTTCGCCGCCCCCAGCCGGGGCTGCTGTTGACCCAGCGGGCTATTCATTTGCGCAAACACGCCGGACAGGTCGCCTTTCCCGGCGGGGCCGTGGACAGTACCGATGCTTCGCTTATCGCCGCAGCGCTTCGCGAAGCGCAGGAGGAAGTCGCCATCCCGCCGCAAGCCGTGGAAGTGATTGGCGTTTTACCGCCGGTAGACAGCGTGACCGGTTTTCAGGTCACCCCGGTGGTCGGCATTATTCCGCCAAATCTCCCCTGGCGCGCCAGTGAAGACGAAGTGTCTGCGGTGTTTGAAATGCCGCTGGCGCAAGCGTTGCAACTGGGTCGATATCATCCGCTTGATGTTTACCGTCGCGGCAATTCGCACCGCGTATGGCTCTCCTGGTATGAGCATTATTTCGTCTGGGGCATGACCGCAAACATTCTTCGTGAGCTGGCGCTGCAAATCGGCGTAAAGCCCTGACTGTACACAACGCCATTCACGTTGCCTCAAGGCGGTAACAATCGCCTCCCCCAAAGAGGCAGCCTGAAGGGCAACGTGTATATACTTAACTTTACGTGCGCAAGACACGACTTGAGATTACTGTCGCAATATTAGTAAAAACGCGGTTATTCATTAGTTTAATTCATGTGAATAGTTAAGCTGATGCCAGCGTTCCCTCTTACACTATGCGCAGTTATAACATCGTAACCGGAAGCCCCGGTTGCCCTGTCAGGAGTATTATCGTGATTAGCCTATTCGACATGTTTAAGGTAGGGATTGGTCCCTCCTCTTCCCACACTGTTGGCCCGATGAAGGCCGGTAAACAGTTCGTCGATGACCTGGTCGAAAAAGGATTACTGGATAACGTTACCCGCGTCGCTGTCGATGTCTACGGCTCGCTGTCGCTGACGGGGAAAGGTCACCATACCGATATCGCCATTATTATGGGTCTGGCGGGTAATGAACCCGCTACCGTGGATATTGATAGTATCCCCGGTTTTATTCGCGACGTCGAAACGCGCGAGCGTCTGTTACTGGCCCAGGGACGTCACGAAGTCGACTTCCCGAAAGATGACGGAATGCGTTTTCACAACGGCAATTTGCCGCTGCATGAAAACGGGATGCAGATCCACGCCTGGCATGACGACACGGTCATTTATAGCAAGACGTACTATTCCATCGGCGGCGGCTTTATCGTTGATGAAGAGCATTTCGGCCAGGAAGCGACGAATGAGGTTACTGTACCTTATCCGTTTAAATCGGCGAAAGAAATGCTGGAGTATTGCAACAGTACCGGCCTTTCACTCTCCGGCATGGTGATGCAAAACGAACTGGCGCTGCATAGCAAGAAAGAGATTGAAGAGTATTTCGGTCACGTCTGGCAGACCATGCAGGCCTGTATTGATCGTGGTATGAATACCGAAGGCGTGCTGCCGGGGCCGCTGCGCGTACCGCGTCGCGCCTCTGCGCTGCGTCGTATGCTGGTTTCCAGCGATAAGCTTTCCAGCGATCCGATGAACGTCATTGACTGGGTGAACATGTTTGCTCTGGCGGTGAACGAAGAGAACGCCGCAGGTGGTCGCGTCGTGACGGCGCCAACCAACGGCGCGTGCGGCATCGTGCCTGCGGTACTGGCTTACTACGACCATTTTATTGAGTCTGTCAGCCCGGATATTTACACCCGCTACTTCCTGGCGGCAGGCGCTATTGGCGCGCTGTATAAGATGAACGCGTCTATTTCCGGCGCGGAAGTCGGCTGTCAGGGCGAAGTCGGGGTCGCCTGTTCGATGGCGGCGGCAGGCCTTGCTGAACTGCTGGGCGCCAGTCCGGAACAGGTTTGCGTTGCCGCTGAAATCGGCATGGAGCATAACCTGGGGCTGACCTGCGACCCGGTTGCCGGTCAGGTGCAGGTGCCGTGTATCGAACGTAACGCCATTGCTTCGGTTAAAGCGATCAACGCTGCGCGTATGGCCATGCGTCGAACCAGCGCGCCGCGCGTCTCGTTGGATAAAGTCATCGAAACGATGTACGAGACCGGAAAAGACATGAACGCAAAATACCGCGAAACGTCGCGCGGCGGGTTGGCTATTAAAGTCCAGTGTGATTAAACGCCGTTTCCCCTCCCTTCGCCCATCTGCTACGGATGGGCGAAATTTTTATCTCTTCCTCGTCGACTCCACGTTTCCCCACTACACTTGCTGTGTCGCGGTTGGCTTTTGTCGCCAACGCTTATTGGGCGGCCCGCATGCAAACAGCACAACGGATCATCAATCATTATCGCCGTAATCGTTTCATTGTTTGCACGATTTGTGCACTGGTCACGCTCATTCTTACGTTGAGCATCCGATTTATTTCGGAGCGGAACTTAAATCACCATCGCACGGTTGCATTCGCGAATCATGCCGTTGATGCGCTGGATAATGTGCTGCATCCTCTCCTGGTCGGACGAAACATACTGCTACCCTTACTTGAGCTTCCGTGCGCGACCGCGCATTTGCCGTTGCGTAAGCAAGCCGCCCGCCTGCAAACCATTCGTTCTATCGGGCTGGTAAAAGAGGGAATTCTCTACTGCTCAAGCATTTTTGGCGCCCGTAACACTCCCATACGCCAGCTTCAGCCCGATCTTCCCGCAGTTGGCGATCTGCTGCTACTTTCCACGGACCAATCGTTACTCAAGGGAAGCCCGATCCTCATTCAGTGGTATCCCGCCTCTGCCGATGGCCAGGATGGCGTGATGGAAATTGTGAATATTGACTTGCTGGCGACTATGCTACTTGAGCCTCAGCAGCCGCAAATTACCAGCGCCAGCCTGACGGTCGGCAAACGGCACCTGTTATATGGTCGGGGCGTGGTCGATACTCTTCCGGAATTAAAAAAAGATGAAGAGCGTTACCAGCTTTCATCGCGGCATTTCCCTTTTACTATCAGCGTCAGCGGGCCGTCGGCAGGCGTACTGGCGTTCAAACATCTCCCGACGCAGTTACCGCTGGCCGTATTGCTTAGCCTGTTGATCGGTTATATCGCCTGGCTGGCAACGGCCAGCAGAATGAGCTTTTCCTGGGAAATTAATCTGGCCCTTGCCGAACGGGAGTTTGAGCTATTTTGTCAGCCGTTGCTTAATGCCCGCACGCAGCAATGTACCGGCGTTGAGATCCTGTTACGCTGGAACAACCCGCGCCAGGGCTGGATCTCACCGGATGTTTTTATTCCTATCGCCGAGGAACATAACCTGATAGCGCCGCTGACCCGCTATGTGATTGCGGAAACCATTCGGCAGCGGCACTACTTCCCCATCAACCATCAGTTTCATATCGGCATCAATGTAGCGGCAAGCCATTTCCGACACGGCGTGCTTCTCAAAGATCTTAATCAGTACTGGTTTAGTGCGGAACCTGTTCAGCAACTGGTGCTGGAGCTCACGGAACGCGACGCGTTGCTTGACGTTGATTACCGCCTGATGCGCGAGCTGCATCGTAAAGGCGTGAAGTTAGCCATCGATGATTTTGGCACAGGAAACAGCTCGCTCTCCTGGCTGGAAAAACTGCGGCCGGATATTTTGAAAATCGATAAATCCTTCACCGCCGCCATCGGTACCGATGCGGTCAATTCAACGGTGACCGATATTATTATCGCGCTGGGGCAAAGACTGAATATTGAACTGGTGGCGGAAGGGGTCGAAAACCAGACGCAGGCACAGCATTTGCGCCAGCATGGCGTGCAAATGTTACAGGGCTATCTCTATGCGAAGCCGATGCCCATTAGCGAATTTCCACAGTGGCTGGCGGGCAGCGCGCCGCCGCCCGCCCGGCATAACGGACAGATTATGTCCGCGATGCCGCATCTATAGACTTGATTCCTGCGTGTGACGTTATTCCTCTTCGTCGTGGGCAGGCTGTTCTTTAACAATCCGAACCAGATCGACACGGTAGTCGTTGGCCTCGACAATGGTGATCCGCAGTGGCGGAACATCAATGACATCGCCTACACGAGGAATATGGCCATTAGCGGCGATCACTAACCCCGCGACCGTCGCAATATCGCCCTCTTCGTTCACCAGATGGTCAACTTCCAGCGCCTGCTGTAACGCATGAAGATCGGTGCCGCCCTTCACTATCCAGCCCTCGGCATCGGCAACGATTTCCGGCGTTTCATCGGCATCCGGGAACTCACCGGCAATCGCTTCCAGCACATCCAGCGGCGTAACCAGCCCCTGCACCACGCCGAACTCGTTAGTGACGATAACGAAACTGCCGCGCGCGCGACGCAAAACGCCTAACAGATTGATAGGATCAAGCGTTTCCGGCACCACTATCGCCGGAGAAGACGCGGCGATAGCCGCAACGTCCGCGCCCTCTTCCAGCGCCACCAGCAACTCTTTCGCCCGAACGATACCGATAATTTCATCCAGCTCGCCCCGACATACCGGGAACAGGCTATGCGGAGAAGAGAGTAACTGCTGACGGATTTCAGCTACGCTGAGATTCGCATCCACCCAACTAATTTCGCCTCGCGGCGTCATAATGCCGCGCAGGGAGCGCGACGCCAGAGTCAGTACGCCGTTAATCATGTAGCGTTCTTCTTCGGCGAAGGCGCCTTCCGACACCGATATCGCGGCCGGGCTATCCGTCTCATGTTGCGTACTTGCCTGACGTTTACCGCCCATCAGACGCAGGATAGCGTCCGCAGTACGCGCGCGCAGCGGCAACGTGGACTGATGACGAATAAAGTTGCGGCGCGCAATCTGGTTAAACACCTCGATAACGATCGAGAAACCAATTGCCGCGTACAGGTACCCTTTCGGAATATGGAAACCAAACCCTTCCGCCACCAGGCTCAAGCCGATCATCAGCAGGAAACTCAGACAGAGCACTACCACCGTCGGATGCTGGTTGACAAAACGGGTCAGCGGTTTTGACGCCAGTAGCATCACCGCCATCGCAATCACCACCGCCGCCATCATAACCGGCAGATGGTTTACCATACCTACCGCCGTAATCACGGCGTCCAGCGAGAAGACCGCATCCAGGATGACAATCTGCGTGACTACCACCCAGAAGCTCGCATAGCCTTTACCGTGTCCGGTGTCATGCTCGCGGTTTTCCAGACGTTCATGCAGCTCGGTGGTCGCTTTAAACAGCAGGAATATACCGCCCAGCAGCATAATTAAATCGCGGCCGGAGAAGGTAAAATCCCAGACGGTAAAGAGCGGCTTTGTTAAGGTCACCAGCCACGAAATAATGGACAGCAGCGCCAGACGCATAATCAGCGCCAGCGAGAGCCCGATAAGACGCGCTTTGTCACGCTGCTTTGGCGGCAATTTATCGGCGAGGATCGCGATAAAGACCAGGTTATCGATACCCAGGACAATTTCCAGGACGACGAGCGTGAGTAAACCCACCCAAATTGAGGGATCCATTAATAATTCCATGACAAGCTCCTGCTTAAGGAATGACTAAACGGCGCCCACAACATCTCAAAGGATGCAGGCGGTAACGCAATAAACAAAGTAAGGCTATGGCAAGATATGCCAGATTGACAGGCGCAAAACGGCCAAAGAGTGAAATGACGTCGGTGACGATCCATACAACGGGCTGCTGCCCTATACCCCATTCTAATTAAACGGAATCTAAACATAACAGAGACAACTGGTTTTTGGCAAAGATTTACCTTCCTTTGCAAAGAGATGTAACCGGGATATTTTACACTTCGAAATTTCTCATTATCGAAAACAAAATTACGGATCTCCATCACACAAAATATTTTTTTCGATATCTAAAATAATTCACGAAAATCATGCGTTTTTCGTTGTAACCCTCATCTGAATCGATTCGCTTGCGGACGGCGATTCAAAAAATACATCTGTCAAGTTGATGTGTTGACAATAATAAAGGAGGTAGCAAGTGACCATTGCTATTGTTATAGGCACACATGGTTGGGCTGCAGAGCAGTTACTTAAAACAGCCGAAATGCTGTTAGGCGAGCAGGAAAACGTCGGCTGGATCGATTTCGTTCCAGGCGAAAATGCCGAAACGCTGATCGAAAAGTACAACGCTCAGTTGGCTAAACTCGATACCAGTAAAGGCGTGCTATTTCTCGTTGATACATGGGGAGGCAGTCCGTTTAATGCTGCCAGCCGCATTGTCGTCGATAAAGAGCGCTATGAAGTTATTGCCGGCGTCAACATCCCGATGCTGGTCGAAACGTTTATGGCTCGTGACGACGATCCAAGCTTTGACGAGCTGGTCGCACTGGCGGTAGAAACCGGTCGTGAAGGCGTAAAAGCGCTGAAAGCGAAACCGGTAGAAAAAGCCGCGCCAGCGCCAGTCGCCGCCGCGCCAAAAGCGGCCACGCCGGCAAAACCGATGGGCCCGAATGATTATATGGTTATCGGGCTTGCCCGTATTGATGACCGCCTCATTCACGGTCAGGTCGCTACCCGCTGGACCAAAGAGACCAATGTCAGCCGTATTATTGTTGTGAGCGATGAAGTCGCGGCGGATACCGTACGTAAAACGCTGCTGACGCAAGTTGCGCCGCCGGGCGTTACGGCGCATGTGGTTGACGTCGCGAAGATGATTCGCGTCTACAATAACCCGAAATACGCCGGCGAACGCGTGATGCTTCTGTTTACCAATCCTACCGACGTCGAGCGCATCGTTGAGGGCGGCGTGAAAGTCACCTCCGTGAACATTGGCGGTATGGCCTACCGTCAAGGTAAAACGCAGGTGAACAACGCCGTTTCCGTCGATGAAAAGGATATCGAAGCCTTTAAAAAGCTCAACGAGCGCGGCATCGAGCTTGAGGTGCGTAAAGTTTCCACCGATCCGAAACTGAAAATGATGGATTTAATTGCCAAAGTGGCGAAATAACCGCCGGCATTTAATTAGCTTTCACACTTAAGATAGCAATAGGAGAAGTACAATGGAGATTACCACTCTTCAGATTGTGCTGGTGTTCATCGTCGCATGTATCGCAGGTATGGAGTCGGTACTTGATGAATTTCAGTTCCACCGTCCGCTGATCGCCTGTACCTTAATCGGCGCCGTTTTGGGGGACATGAAAACCGGTATTATCATCGGCGGTACTCTGGAAATGATCGCTCTGGGCTGGATGAACATCGGTGCTGCCGTTGCGCCTGATGCCGCACTGGCGTCCATCATCTCTACCGTTCTGGTCATCGCCGGGCATCAAAGCATTGGCGCCGGTATCGCGCTGGCGATTCCGCTGGCGGCGGCAGGCCAGGTACTGACCATTATCGTTCGTACCATCACCGTGGCATTCCAGCACGCGGCGGACAAGGCGGCTGAAAACGGCAACCTGACGGCGCTCTCCTGGCTGCACGTTTCTTCTCTGTTCCTGCAGGCAATGCGTATCGCTATCCCGGCGGTTATCGTTGCCATCTCCGTAGGCACCAGCGAAGTACAGGGGATGCTGAATGCGATTCCTGAAGTCGTCACGGGCGGTCTGAACATCGCCGGCGGCATGATCGTCGTGGTTGGTTATGCGATGGTTATCAACATGATGCGCGCAGGCTACCTGATGCCGTTCTTCTACCTCGGTTTCGTCACCGCGGCTTTCACAAACTTCAACCTGGTCGCACTGGGTGTCATCGGCGCAGTGATGGCTATTCTTTACATCCAGCTGAGCCCGAAATACAACCGTGTAGCGGGCGCGCCTGCAGCGGCGGCTGGCAATAACGATCTCGATAACGAACTGGACTAACAGGTGAGCGAAATGGTTGATATGACTAAAACTACCACCGAGAAAAAACTCACTCCGAGCGATATTCGCGGCGTATTTCTTCGTTCTAACCTGTTCCAGGGGTCATGGAACTTCGAACGTATGCAAGCGCTGGGCTTCTGCTTCTCTATGGTGCCGGCGATTCGTCGCCTGTATCCGGAGAATAATGACGCGCGTAAACAGGCGATTAAACGTCACCTGGAGTTCTTTAACACCCATCCTTACGTTGCGGCGCCGGTACTGGGCGTGACCCTGGCAATGGAAGAAAAGCGTGCGAACGGCGCAGAGATTGACGATGGTGCTATCAACGGCATCAAAGTCGGTCTGATGGGACCGCTGGCAGGCGTCGGCGACCCTATCTTCTGGGGTACCGTCCGTCCGGTATTCGCGGCGCTGGGCGCAGGTATTGCAATGAGCGGCAGCCTGCTTGGTCCGCTGCTGTTTTTCATCCTGTTTAACCTGGTGCGTCTGGCGACCCGCTATTATGGCGTAGCTTATGGCTACCGCAAAGGCGTCGATATCGTTAAAGATATGGGCGGCGGCTTCCTGCAAAAACTGACTGAGGGGGCGTCAATCCTCGGCCTGTTTGTCATGGGGGCATTGGTTAACAAGTGGACGCACGTGAATATCCCGCTGGTGGTCTCCACCATCACCGGTCAGGATGGTCAGACCCGCGTTACCACCGTGCAAACCATTCTCGACCAGCTGATGCCGGGTCTGGTTCCGCTACTGTTGACCTTTGCCTGTATGTGGCTGCTGCGTAAGAAAGTTAACCCGCTGTGGATTATCGTGGGCTTCTTCGTCATCGGTATCGCCGGCTACTCCGTAGGACTGCTGGGTCAGTAAGGCTGTTGTACACTACCGGGGCCAAACGGCCCCGTTTTTTTATTTCTCTGGAGGATAAATGACTATCACGGACCTGGTGCTGATTCTCTTTATTGCCGCATTATTGGCTTACGCTCTCTACGATCAGTTCATCATGCCCCGTCGCAATGGCCCCACTCTGCTTTCTATAGCCCTGCTCCGCCGCGGTCGCGTAGACAGCGTTATCTTCGTTGGGCTGGTCGCCATCCTTATTTATAACAACGTAACCGGCCACGGAGCGCAGATGACCACATGGTTATTAAGCGCGCTGGCGTTAATGGGGTTTTATATATTCTGGATCCGCACGCCACGGATCATCTTTAAACAACGTGGCTTTTTCTTCGCCAATGTCTGGATAGAATATAACCGTATTAAAGAGATGAATTTATCGGAAGACGGCGTACTGGTGATGCAATTAGAACAACGACGCTTGCTTATCCGTGTACGCAATATCGACGATCTGGAAAAAATATATAAACTTCTTATTGAAAATCAATAATCTAAGATATAGCCTCAACTATGTTTTTCGAATTTTATTTCGAATCATAATATAGCTAAGGCTATATTTTCTATTGACCAATTGTTATTTAATTTAACGTTTTATTGATGAATAAATCTAAATGAAAATCGTTTTCAATTAGAAGGCAAATAATATTTTATCGCTGTTGTTTTATATTCTAAAAATATGTTAATGTTGCGCCGTCAATTGGGGAGTAGCCGATTTCCAGACTCCGGAAATGTACGCGTCAACATACTCGTTGCAAAACGTGGCGCGTACGGACCAGCCGCCGCTGGTCAGGCGAGACCATAGGCGCATCAACTGCTGTGTATTTCGTCACAGAATGGCGACATGCATGTTTGCTGGGGGCAGTGATGTGTTTAATGGATACCCCGGTCAGGACGTTGTCATGCACTTTACTGCTACTGTTCTTCTCGCTTTCGGCATGTCGATGGATGCTTTCGCGGCATCAATTGGCAAAGGCGCCACCCTACATAAACCCAAATTCTCAGAAGCGTTGCGTACCGGCCTTATCTTTGGCGCGGTTGAAACGCTGACCCCGTTAATCGGCTGGGGGCTGGGGATATTGGCGAGTAAATTCGTTCTGGAATGGAACCACTGGATAGCCTTTGTTCTGCTGATCTTTCTGGGCGGACGCATGATCATCGAAGGTATCCGCGGCGGTAGTGATGAAGATGAAACACCGTTACGCCGCCACAGCTTTTGGCTATTAGTCACGACGGCTATCGCGACCAGCCTCGATGCGATGGCGGTTGGCGTCGGTCTGGCGTTTTTGCAGGTAAACATCATCGCTACCGCATTAGCTATCGGTTGCGCCACGCTTATCATGTCCACCCTCGGAATGATGATCGGTCGCTTTATCGGCCCAATGCTGGGTAAGCGTGCTGAAATTCTCGGCGGGGTCGTACTGATAGGAATTGGCGTCCAGATCCTCTGGACGCATTTTCACGGTTAACGGTTACGCTGCCAGAGATGAAGGTTGAAATCCGTCTGGCAGCTAAGTCCGGCGCTGGCAGCCAGTTGTTCCCACACTTCTGGTCTGGCGCGCCAGGCAAATGGCGTCATTTGCAACAGTGCTACAGCCGCTTCGGCGGTGAGCTGCATGTGATAAGCAAGGCGGGTACTCTGCTGCAATGTGAATCCGTCGAGCTGCTCGGTATACGGCGCATGTAAACGCACCTCATCATAAATGAGCCCTTTTAGTTCCATCAGATGATGCGGTCCAGGCGTGGCGGTAACGACCCAACCACCTGGTTTCACCACGCGCGCCAATTCCTGCGCCTTACACGGGGCGTAGATTCTGATCACCGCATCCATTGACGCATCGGCAAAGGGCAGTCGATGGCTTGACGCCACACAAAACTTCACCTGCGAATAGCGCTTCGCTGCCGCTTTGATCGCCGTTTTAGCAACGTCCAGTCCAAACGTGGTGACTCCCGGCAACGCCTCGGCAAAAGCATGAGTGTAATACCCCTCGCCGCAGCCGATATCCAGAATCGCCGTGGCCGACTGACCCAGCCGCTCGCGCAACAGGTTAATCACGGCATCGCGCAGCGGCTGATAATGGCCTGCATCAAGAAACGCTCTCCTTGCCTGCATCATTTCGGCGCTGTCGCCCGGATCGCGCGAACGTTTATGCTGTACCGGCAGCAGATTGATGTAGCCCTCTTTCGCCACATCAAACTGATGGCGCTGTGGACATATAACGCTGTTATTAATCTGCGTAAGCGGCTGATGGCAAAGCGGACAGGTAAACGACATGACAACTCCGGACTGGGGCGCTAAAGGGCGCAAGTGTAACGCGAATTGCGCCCCGGGAAAATCCTTTACGAGCCCGGAACCGCAACGTGGCTGCCATGCATCACCAGAAGGTGATCTGAATCGGCTGGCATACCGTCTGGCTCAACATTTTCCAGCCGCAGCACATCGCCCATGATCTGGCTGAATACGGGCGCAGATACCGCGCCGCCATAATAAGCCCCGTTTTGCGGATTATTAATCACCACCACCAGCGCAAATCTGGGGTTACTTGCCGGCGCGACGCCTGCGGTATATGCCACATACTTATCGACGTATTTACCATCATCGCCAATTTTTTTCGCCGTCCCGGTTTTGACCGCAATACGGTAGTCTCTTACTGCGGCTTTTGTTCCGCCGCCGCCAGGCAACGCGACGCTCTCCATCATATGTTCCACCTCGTGCACCAGTTCTTCCGGCATTACCCGCGTGCCGATCACGGGCGGATCAACTTTGGTGATCGATAACGGACGGTAGATACCAAAGCTGCCAATCGTGGCATAAACATGCGCCAGTTGCAGCGGCGTCACCATTAATCCATAGCCAAAAGCGAAGGTAGCGCGATCTAAATCACTCCAGTAACGGCGTTTCGGTAATAACCCGCTGCTCTCTCCGGTGAGACCCAGTCCGGTAGGCACGCCGAAACCAAAGCTTTTATAAGTATCCATTAATTTCTGCACCGGCATCGCCAGAGAAAGGTGAGAAACGCCGGTATCGCTGGATTTTTGCAAAATGCCGGTTAATGTCAGTTCCGGATAGTAACCGACGTCGCGGATACGGTGTCCATCGAGAGTAAAAGGATGGGTATCGATAACACTGTCCGGCTGCACGATGCCCTGCTGTAACGCAGTCATAATGACCAATGGCTTCACAGTAGAACCGGGTTCGAAAGTGTCGCTAATCGCGCGGTTACGAAAATCGTCCAACTGCGCGCCTTCACGGTTGTTCGGATTGAAATCCGGATAGCTCGCCATCGAGAGAATTTCACCCGTTGGGATGTTAATCAATACGGCAGCGCCGGATTCCGCTTTGTTCCAGATGACGGCGTTATCCAGCGCATCTTCGGTAACCGTTTGCAGACGTTCATCAATGCTAAGCTGAAGTTCATGAGCAGGAACCGGATTCACTTCCGTAATGTTCTCAATAA
This sequence comes from Salmonella sp. 32120201201600049SM, assembly GCF_017572835.1. Classification (NCBI taxonomy): domain Bacteria; kingdom Pseudomonadati; phylum Pseudomonadota; class Gammaproteobacteria; order Enterobacterales; family Enterobacteriaceae; genus Salmonella; species Salmonella sp. 32120201201600049SM. The sequence goes on from NZ_JAGESA010000001.1 coordinate 803,241, forward strand.
CGTGACCAAATTTATCTTTACGCACCAGTCGGGAGCCCGGTTTTCCCGTCAGTTGCGCGTTAAAGCTTTTTTCAATACCTTCTATTCCCTGCCCGTCGATATTGGTAAAGCCGATCAAATTGGCCGCTACGTGTCCGGCAGGGTAAAAACGGCGCGACTCTTCCCGCAGGTTAATACCCGGTAGATTCAGTTTATCTATCCATTCGGCTTGCTGGGGTGAAACCTGGCGCGCAAGGTAGATAAAACGGCCTGCCGGGTTACTGTTTACCCGTTCCGCAAGCGTACTGAGAGACAGATGTAAGGCGCTGGCCAGCGCCTGCCAGCGCTCATTGTAGCCAACGCCGCCTTTGCTTATGATAGTCTTCGGATCGGCCCAGACAGCATTAACCGGAACGCTCACCGCTAAGGGCCGCCCTTCTCTGTCGGTGATCATGCCGCGTGGAGAGGCCGTGGTCACTTCACGAAGCGAGCGCATATCTTCTTGTTTCACCAGTTTCGACGGCGTAACAATTTGCAGCCATGCCACCCGCCCTAACAACAATGCCATACTGAGCAGAATGGCAGTGCAAAGTAGTGCAAAACGTATGGGCGTAAAATTACGGGTATCGCCGTCGCTTTTCTTTTTCACCTGATCTCCAGCCGAATCATTTTTCAGGTGATTGATTTAACGGGAAACGGCCGGAAAAACCAGAAAAAACAATGCTAATAACCTCGAGCCTTTGCAACAAATCGCTAACGAGAGCGCATCCAGACACATTTTGAAGGATATTGAATTAAAAAGCCCCGCTTTTAGCGAGGCTTTATATCTGAGGCTGACGCGACAAACGCATCAAATCAGTGGTGTCGATCAGATAGCTGTTACGTTAACAGCAGCCGGACCTTTCTGGCCGTCCTGAATTTCGAACTCAACGTTCTGGCCTTCAGCCAGAGTTTTGAAACCATTGCCCTGGATAGCGGAGAAGTGTACGAACACATCTTTGCTGCCGTCAGCCGGAGTAATGAAGCCAAAACCTTTGGATTCGTTGAACCACTTAACTTGACCTTTAATCTTTGCCATTTGCAAAATTCCTTAGAGTGTTTTCTTTGCCCGTAGGCATAACATAGATAAAACTGAGACATTACTGCTTGAGGCACTAATATAAGGTTCGGCAGAGAAGCGGTATTCAACGTCAACGTGTTTACTCAGGACTTCTTTACTGAAAATGCCACACATAAACAGAACTGTACCTCGTTTAACCCAAAGCCTGTTATCACATACAACGTTAATTATGGCAAGCCATTTTTAAACGTGTCTCGATCCGTCGCACAAATTACGAGAACCTTCACAAATTGACAGCACGTTTATGCAACAAAATTGCGAAAGATATATCCTTACGCGCTGACGGACTTCTGACAACGTCACTGCTGAAAAGCCATTTTTCTACCATAGCTCAATAACTTCGCTTCTTCCAGTGCATCAAATCACATTTAAAAGCTGTATTTTTCATATCACTTTTTATGCTGAGTTATGCATAAATTGTCACAATGATAAAAAACACCTTTTAATCAAAATAATAGAAAAGAAAAGCGATTCTCGACACCGCTTTTTGTGATGTTCTGCGTCTTTACAGAATGCCTTAAAATAATGAACAAACAATGACAATCCATAAAGAGATAGAAACGTTTCGCTTTTAAGAGAGAATGAGCAGTATCACAAAAATGCCATATGTCCATTTGTTATACATATAAAACTATGTTGCATATAAAGCCATATATTATGTAAGGTGTTGATGCTGTAGTATCAGTTGCAAACGGCAACGCGGAGAGATCCGACGGGGAAATGGGGCGTATGGCACTGGCGCCATTTGCGCCCCGGTAAGCATTATCGTTCTGCAACCAGACGAATGATGTCCTCATCCTCTTTTGGTTCGCTTGCCGCTGTTGCGGGTTCCGCTTCTTTTTCTGGTTCGTTTGCTTCGCAAAGGCGACGTAACAACGCGTTTTGCCGCTTCTGTTGATCCAATAACGCTTCGAGCAGTTCTATCTGCTCGTTGGCACGGGAACTTGCCCGGTTGACAAAGAACCAGAGCGCCAGCCCCACCACCAGAACCACCATTGATACTATTAAAGATGCAAGAGAAAACGCACCAGAGTTTAAAACGTCGTTCATTTCACCACCTCAATGTAGAGACGTCATTCTACCACTGCTACACGGGAAGGAAATCTCTGGTGTAAAACGTTTACCAGGGAATAAATTTATTGATGGCGCAAATACCGCTGAAAAATTGTACATCCTGATCGCACATGATATTAAACACCTGCGCCCACAGCAACAGGCATACTACCACCACGATGCCGAGAACGACCCATCGAAATTTTTTCACTCCACTCTCCGATCTTACATCTTATGTCGCTAAATTATCATGAGTTACTTAAACCAGGAGTAACTGTAGCGGCATTATATGTTTTTAGGAATGATTCACTTGTTTCAATCAATGTACACGCTACTCTTATTCTAACTAAAAAAGAAAAGAGGTAGTAATGCGTTTGATCATTCGCGCAATTGTATTGTTTGCCCTGGTGTGGATAGGCCTGCTGATGAGCGGCTATGGCATCCTGGTGGGAAGTAAAGTGAACGCTGCGGGGCTGGGTTTACAGTGCCATTACCTGACCGCACGCGGCACCAGCACGGCGCAATATCTCCATACCAACAGCGGCATTATCGGCTTTTCCGACTGTCCCATTTTCAGAAAAATCGCCACCGTGGTGGATAATGGCTAAGCGGCAATAAATAATTTCACAGTGAAACTATCACCAATAATTCCCCTATATTGGCTGTTGTTCATAAGTACTGTTAAATAATATTTTAATAACCGTTAAATAAGCCGACAGATATTATCTACTTTTACGATTTCATCCCACCCGATGTTATAAAAAAAGCAGCTACATTTTTCGTAGCTGCTTTTTTTTAACGTCATGCTAATAACGTTGCTTAGAAGGGATAATCGTTGTAACCCATTTGTTCAGAAATTTTACGCGCGGCGACGTGTAACATAGCCACATATTCCTGCAGGCGTTCTTCTGAAAAACGCAGCGTCGGGAACGAAATGCTTAACCCTGCGATGACTACGCCAAAACGGTCAAATACCGGTACGCCGATACAACGTAACCCTTCTTCCTGTTCTTCGTTATCTTCACCGTAGCCTTGCGCACGCACTTCATCCAACAGCGGCAGCAACGCTTCAGTGCTGGTAATCGTGCGTCCCGTGCTTTGCTTATACTCTACGCCGTCGAGAATCTGCTTAACCTCATCACGGTCGCGCCAGGCCAGAAGCACTTTACCGATGGCCGTACTGTACAGCGGATTACGACGCCCAATACGTGAGTACATCCGCAGATTGTACATAGAGTCAATTTTATGGATATAGACAATGCTGTCTTCATCCAGCGCGCCAAGATGGATAGTTTCTTTTGTCAGACGAGACAGTTCGCGCATCTGAATGTCCGCACTGCGGATGAGATCAACATTTTGCAACGCTCGCGCGCCCAGCTCAAACAGCTTTAGCGTCAGAGAGTATTTTTCAGACTCCCCCTCCTGAGCCACGTAGCCCAGCGTTTTCATGGTTTGCAAAAAGCGATAAACGGTGCTTTTCGACATCATGACGCGCTGCGATAGCTCGGTAATCCCTATTTCACGCTCTTCACCCAGCGCCTGCAGAATGCCGAAAACTTTCAGCACAGAAGATACAGAATCAGGCTGCTTATCCAGATCTGCGTTTGCCATTTATCACCTCATTACGAGCGTTTTATAAAATTCAGAACGAGTTTTTATTATAATTTCACGCCAGGTCGCCCGCAATCCATCTTTGCTTACTTCGTTACAAATCTGCGACATAACAACTCAGTATTAATGCTAACATTATTATTCAGCTCATAATTCCCCTTATTACAAAATACTTATGGAAAAAACACGGGCCGATGGCCTGCCCCTCCCGCAGAGATACGGCGCTATCCTGACGATTATTATCGGTATTTCGATGGCGGTTCTGGATGGCGCAATCGCTAATGTCGCACTGCCAACCATTGCGACTGATTTACATGCCTCCCCTGCCAGCTCTATCTGGATTGTCAATGCGTACCAAATCGCCATTGTCGTCTCACTGCTTTCCCTGTCTTTTTTAGGCGACATGTTTGGTTATCGCCGGATCTACAAATGTGGTTTAGTGGTATTTCTGCTTTCATCATTGTTTTGCGCGCTTTCAGACTCGCTGCAGATGCTGACGCTGGCGCGCATCGCGCAGGGATTTGGCGGCGCGGCGCTAATGAGCGTAAACACGGCGCTGATTCGTCTTATCTACCCCCAGCGTCATCTGGGACGAGGCATGGGAATTAACTCTTTTATCGTCGCAGTCTCTTCCGCCGCGGGTCCGACGATCGCCGCGGCGATTTTGTCCATCTCATCATGGAAATGGCTGTTTCTGATTAATGTCCCGTTAGGTATCATCGCGTTAATTCTGGCCATACGCTTTTTACCAGCAAACATCGCCCATGACACTAAGCCGCGCTTTGACTTACCGAGCGCGGTAATGAATGCGCTCACATTTGGCCTGCTGATTACCGCATTGAGCGGCTTTGCCCAGGGACAGTCGCTAACGTTAATTGGCGCAGAGCTGCTCGTTCTGGTCGTGGTCGGGTTTTTCTTCGTGCGCCGCCAGCTTTCTTTGCCCGTCCCTTTGTTACCCATCGACTTGTTACGAATTCCGCTTTTTTCACTCTCGATCGGCACGTCAATTTGCTCGTTCTGCGCGCAAATGTTAGCCATGGTCTCGCTACCTTTTTATCTGCAAACCGTGCTGGGCCGTAGCGAAGTAGAAACCGGCCTGTTATTGACGCCCTGGCCGCTGGCAACGATGGTAATGGCGCCGCTGGCGGGATACCTGATAGAACGTCTTCATGCCGGTTTGCTGGGGGCGCTGGGAATGGTGATAATGGCAGCCGGGTTGTTTGCGCTGGTCATGTTGCCCGCCTCCCCCTCCGATCTGAATATTATCTGGCCGATGATCCTTTGTGGCGCAGGGTTTGGCCTGTTCCAGTCGCCGAATAATCACACCATTATCACTTCCGCGCCGCGTGAGCGCAGCGGTGGCGCCAGCGGGATGCTGGGCACGGCGCGACTGTTAGGCCAAAGTACTGGCGCCGCGCTGGTAGCGCTGATGTTGAACCAGTTTGGCGATAGCGGTACGCATCTTTCTCTGCTCGCAGCGGCGATCCTAGCGACTCTCGCGGCGGTGGTGAGCGGTTTACGTATTACGCAACCACGCGTTCAGGCGTAAAAAAAGCGCGTCATTCGACGCGCTTTTCATACTTGCCAGTGGGCTTATTATTTCAGGTACTCACCGCTACGCAGCGCTTCAATGCGTTTATCCAGCGGTGGGTGCGTCATAAACAGCTCGCTTAACGATTTCGATTTACCGTTAATACAAAACGCCATCATGCTGGTCGCTTCTTGCGGCTCGTAGCTGGTTTTCAGGCGCTGCAACGCGGCAATCATTTTTTCACGGCCAACCAGCTTCGCCGATCCCGCATCGGCATGAAACTCACGGTAACGGGAGAACCACATGGTGATGATGCTCGCCAGAATACCGAAGACCAGTTCCAGCACCGTCGCAACGGCGAAATAGATTAGCGGATTACCGTTACTTCCTTCGCCTTCATCGCGGTTGCCGCCCAGAAAACCAGCAGCAATTTGCGCGATAATGCGCGAAATAAAGATAACGAAGGTGTTAACCACCCCCTGAATCAACGTCATCGTCACCATATCGCCATTGGCAATATGGCTGATTTCATGCGCAATGACGGCTTCCGCTTCGTCAGGGCTCATGTTTTGCAACAAACCGGTGCTCACAGCGACCAATGAGGCGTCACGGCGTGCGCCCGTCGCAAACGCGTTAATGTCCGGCGCATGGTAGATAGCAACCTGCGGCATGGCGATACCGGCCTGGCGCGCTTGCGTTGCTACGGTGTTCATCAACCAGCGTTCTCTTTCATTGCGAGGCTGTTCAATAACTTCCCCTCCTACGGATTTTAACGCCATCCATTTGGACATCAGCAATGAAATAAAAGAACCGCCAAAACCAAACAGCAGCGCCATGATCAGCAAGCCTTGCACGCTGCTCGACTGTATCCCTGTCAGGCTCAGAACCAGCCCGAAAACGACCATCACGGCCAGGTTCGTCAGCAGGAAGAGCGCGATTCGCATCATAATTTTCTTTTAACCTCAATTTAACAAAGCGCACTATGCGATTACCCACATCGTATGGGTCTTATGGCTATTTTCAAGCATCACCAGGCGGTAAGTCACGAGAAAAACACAACTTTACATTTTGTAGCATTATCCTGACGACTTCTGCGCTTGTTAAAAAAAAACAGGCACAATTTTTTGTGCCTGTTTAGCGTTACTTATTGGCTGCCGCCTGCTCCGCTGGTTTTTCTTTTTCAAGATGCGCCAGGTCCAGAGCAATCTTCACCGTTTCATCAAGGTACGGGTCCGGCTCCTGGTAATCCTTTGGCAGATCGTCCAGTTTCTTCAGCAACGGTTTACCCTCACGTTTAAACCGATCGTTAATACGCGCCAGACGCAGAGCGTCTTCTTCATTGTTCTCTTTCTCACGCTGCGCATAATTCAGAGAGACGATGTTGCGCTTATCCTTCATGGCATTGAAACGTGCGATATCCTTCATGATGTACTGAAACTCAGGATCTTTGGCGATACGCGCGTTGTGTTCTTTCAATAATTCCGGGCCAAACGGGGCCAAATCGTCCGATTTCACGTATTTCGCAGCATCAATGCTATCCCACGGCAAGGCGTTATCTTCAAATTTTTCTCCGGTTTCCGTCTCTTCATTGCCAGTCGGCATGATGATATCCGGCGTGACCCCTTTACGCTGCGTACTACCGCCGTTGACACGGTAAAACTTCTGAATGGTGTACTGCACCGAACCCAGCGCAGGCCATTCCGGGCGAAGCATCTGATCGTAAATTCGGTTTAGCGAACGATATTGCTGTACCGTCCCTTTACCGAAGGTCGGCTCACCGACAATCAGCGCGCGACCATAATCCTGCATCGCGGCAGCAAAGATTTCCGATGCCGAGGCACTGAAACGATCGACCAGCACCACCAGCGGGCCTTTGTAGTAGACCACGCCGTCGGTGTCGCTATCCTCACGCACTTTGCCGTTATTGTCGCGCACCTGAACTATCGGACCAGAAGGGATAAACAGACCGGAAAGCGAAACGGCTTCCGTCAGCGCCCCACCGCCGTTTGAACGCAGATCGATAACGATGCTGTTAACGTTCTGTTTTTCCAGCTTCTGAAGCTGAACTTTGACATCATCGGTCAAGCCAACATAGAAGCCTGGAATATCCAGTACACCAACTTTTTCCTTGCCGACGGTTTTCACCGACATTTTAACCGCGCGATCTTCAAGACGAATCCGTTCACGCGTCAGCGTGATAATACGCGTTTTCGTCCCTTTGCCAGCCGGCAGTATTTCCAGTCGAACCTTGCTGCCTTTCGGCCCTTTGATCAGCGCCACCACATCGTCAAGACGCCAGCCAATAACGTCGACCATCGGTTTTCCGGCCTGCCCTACGCCGACGATACGATCGCCGACGCTAATCGACTTGCTCTTCGCTGCCGGGCCGCCGGCAACCAATGAGTTAATGACAGTATAATCGTCATCCATTTGCAGCACCGCGCCGATACCTTCCAGAGACAGGCTCATTTCGGTATTAAACTGCTCGGTATTGCGGGGAGAAAGATAATTCGTATGTGGGTCGATTTCACGCGCAAAAGCGGTCATCGCCAGCGAGAACACATCTTCACTGTTGGTCTGCGCCAGGCGGCGAATAGCGAATTTGTAGCGACGCGTCAGCGTTTCGCGAATTTCTTTGTCGCTCTTGCCGGTGAGTTTCAGACTGAGCTCATCAAATTTCACTTTGCCATCCCACAGCGCATTTAGCTCAGCCTCATCTTTAGGCCAGGGCGCTTTACTGCGGTCCAGGTTAAACGTATCGTTTCCGGTGAAATCCATTGGCCGTTCCAGCACTTTTAGCGCGTACTGGTAACGTTCAAACCGGCGCTTTTGCGCCAGGTTATAAAGATCGTAAAAAACATCCAGCTTACCCGTGCGCAGCTCATCGCCCAACACGGTTTTCTTTTTCGCAAACTGCTCGACATCGCTCGCCAACAAAACGTTGTGGCTATAGTCGAGAAGATTCAGATAGCGATCAAAAATCTTTGCCGAAAATGCCTCATCCAGATCGAACTGGCGATAGTGGGAGCGGGTAAAACGCGATGTTACGCGCTCGCTCACCGTCGCATGTTGCGTCTCTTCCTTTAGTACGGGAATTTGATCGGCACGCGTAATATCTTCCACGGCGAAGGACTGGCCTGCTAATGCAAGCAGGCCAGCTAACGCGGTAAGCCTAAAAAAAGTGTTCATGCCAGGCCTGGCCTCCGTTTCAGAACACCAGGTGTTCTGCGCGTACAATCAAAGACATACCCGAATTCAGCTGTACACGGACACCATCTTTGGTGATTTCTAATACGGTGGCATCCATCGCATTATTACCCGCTTTCACCTTGAGGGACTGCCCTACGGTCAATACTGAAATATCAGAAACCGGCGTGTGCTTCTCTTCGCGAGGCGCACGCGGCGCTTTCGTCGTCGGTTTATCAGCGCGAGGTTTACGTTCAGCGCCTTCTTTACGACGCGCTACCGGGCGAGGTTTACGCTCGCGTCGCGGCGCGTCTTCTTTTTCGCCAGCCGCCGCGGCAGCTTCGCGTTTTTTCGCTTGCTGCTCTGCGCGCTGCGCCTGAACACGGGCTTTGGCTTCTTCAAGCTGCTTACGCGCATGTTCGACATGCTGTTCTTCCAGCTCGCCGCACGGATTGCCATCAAGGTCGACGCGCGTTGCGCCCGGCTTAACGCCGTACAGGTAACGCCAGCTTGAAGTATAAAGACGTAAAGCGGAACGAAGTTGCGTTTTGCTGAGGTTCATTTCGCCCCCAACTCGCTCTACCAGATCCTGAAAAATACCAATTTTCAGCGGGCGAGCTTCGCCTTCCGCACTAAAACAGTGAGGAAAACGCTCGGCCAGAAACGCGATAACTTCTTTACTGCTATTCAACTTAGGTTGATTTTCCATGAAATTTCCTGATTACAACGGACGTAGCCAACAAGCAGCAGGCATGAACAGGCGTCATTATAATGACGCCATCAGTAATTGCTACGTTATCCGTTGATTATCCTGCGACGCTCGCAAAGAATTTTTTGTAATCCGTCGTTGCAAGCACGGTTTCAAGCTGTGCGACCAGCGTACGCAGGCCGTGTTCATCTTCTTCGGTAAAACGGCCAAACGCCGTGCTATCTATATCCAGCACGCCGATAATCCGTTCGCCAACCGTGACAGGCAGCACAATTTCGGCGTTGCTGGCGGCATCACAGGCAATATGGCCGTCAAACGCATGAACATCATCAATACGTTGAACCTTATTCTGCGCTACCGCTGCGCCACACACGCCGCGACCAACCGGAATCCGCACACAGGCGATTCGCCCCTGAAACGGCCCCAACACCAGCGTATCGCCTTCGAGGAGATAAAATCCCGCCCAGTTCACCTCGGTAAGGCGTTCGAACAGTAGCGCGCTGGTATTCGCCAGCGTGGCCAGAAAGCTGGTTTCACCTGCCATTAACGACTGAAAATCGCGGTTTAACGCCGCGTATAGTTCTGTTTTGCTCATTATATAATCACTTCGTGGTCTTACTCCTAAACACAGGCTATTAAAATAAGCATTAAATGCGTTCTTGCTCAAGATTATTCCTGTCATGAGTTAAGATTACATTATTCTAACACTTTGATTCACGATACATGGCTCTGAACACCTCACACGTCACGCCAACAAAAAAGCTAACGATCAGGTCAATTAGCGAAGCGCTGCCGCGCAGCCACTACCAGCGCTGCCCTGAATGCGACATGCTGTTCAGCTTGCCGGAGATGAGCGCTCATCAAAGCGCTTATTGTCCTCGTTGCCAGGCCAAAATTCGCGATGGGCGCGACTGGTCGCTGACGCGGCTGACCGCGATGGCGGTAACCATGCTGCTATTGATGCCGTTTGCCTGGAGCGAACCGTTACTCCATATCTACCTATTGGGCGTACGCATTGATGCCAATGTGATGCACGGCATCTGGCAAATGACGCAGCAGGGCGATCCGTTAACCGCCGCAATGGTGCTCTTTTGCGTGGTGGGCGCGCCGCTTATTCTGGTTTTTTCAATTGCTTATCTGTGGTTTGGCAGCCTTCTCGGCATGAATCTGCGTCCAGTCCTGCTGATGCTGGAAAAACTGAAAGAGTGGGTGATGCTGGACATCTATCTGGTTGGTATTGGCGTTGCCTCTATCAAAGTGCAGGACTATGCCTTTCTGCAGCCGGGCATCGGGCTTTTAGCGTTCGTTTCGTTGGTGGTTCTTAGCATTCTGACTATGATTCATCTGAATGTGGAGCAACTATGGGAACGATTTTATCCGCAGCGCCCTGCTCAACGTGCGGACGAAAGATTGCGCGTCTGTCTTGGCTGCCACTTTAGCGGCTATCCGGATGCGAAAGGACGCTGCCCGCGTTGTCATATTCCGCTACGGTTACGCAGAAAACAGAGCATACAGAAGTGTTGGGCGGCCTTGCTGGCGTCTATTGTCTTTTTGCTGCCGGCAAACCTGCTGCCTATTTCGGTAATCTACATTAATGGCGGGCGTCAGGAAGATACTATCCTGTCGGGCATTATGTCGCTTGCCAGCAGCAATATCGCCGTCGCCGCCGTCGTTTTTATCGCCAGTATTTTGGTGCCGTTTACCAAAGTCATCGTGATGTTTACGCTACTGTTGAGTATCCATTTTAAATGCGAACAGGGACTGCGGACGCGAATTCTGTTGCTGCGTCTGGTGACATGGATAGGCCGCTGGTCGATGCTGGATCTTTTCGTTATCTCGTTAACCATGTCTCTGATTAATCGCGATCAGATTCTGGCTTTTACTATGGGACCGGCTGCGTTTTATTTCGGCGCAGCGGTAATTTTGACTATTCTTGCAGTGGAATGGCTGGATAGCCGCTTACTTTGGGATGCACATGAGTCAGGAAACGCCCGCTTCGAAGACTGAAGCGCAAATTAAAACTAAACGCCGTATTTCACCTTTCTGGCTGCTACCGCTTATCGCGCTAATGATCGCAGGGTGGCTGGTATGGGATAGCTACCAGGATCGCGGCAATAGCGTGACTATCGATTTTATGTCAGCGGATGGTATCGTACCGGGCCGTACTCCCGTGCGTTATCAGGGAGTAGAAGTCGGCACCGTGGAAGATGTCAGTCTGAGCAAAGATCTGCGCAAAATTGAAGTTCGCGTCAGTATCAAATCAGATATGGAAGATGCGTTGCGCGAAGAGACGCAATTCTGGCTGGTGACGCCCAAAGCCTCGCTGGCGGGCGTTTCCGGCCTGGATGCGTTGGTCGGCGGGAATTACATCGGTATGATGCCAGGTAAAGGCAAGCCCAGAGATCATTTCGTCGCCCTGGATACACAGCCTAAATACCGGCTTAGCAACGGCGATCTGATGATTCATCTCAATGCGCCGGATCTCGGTTCGCTTAATAGCGGTTCACTGGTCTATTTCCGTAAAATCCCTGTCGGACGGGTGTATGACTATTCGATTAACCCTAACAAACAGGGCGTGACGATTGACGTTCTGATTGAGCGACGGTTTACCGATCTGGTGAAAAAAGGCAGCCGTTTCTGGAATGTCTCCGGCATTGACGCCGATCTAAGCCTGAGCGGCGCGAAGGTGAAACTGGAGAGCCTCGCGGCCCTGGTCAATGGCGCGATTGCGTTTGATTCGCCGGACAATTCCAAACCCGCCGCCCAGGATGACACGTTCGGCTTATATAAAGATTTAGCCCACAGCCAACGAGGGGTAATCGTTAAACTTGAGCTGCCCAGCGGAGACGGTCTGAAGGCGGAATCTACGCCGCTCATGTACCAGGGACTGGAGGTGGGTGAGCTTTCTAAACTGACGCTCAACCCTGGCGGTAAAGTCACCGGAGAGATGACCGTCGATCCCAGCGTTGTTCCGCTGATGCGGGAAAATACGCGCATTGAGTTACGCAATCCCAAACTGTCGCTAAGTGACGCGAATATCAGTTCGTTGTTAACCGGAAAAACCTTCGAACTGGTGCCGGGCGACGGCGAACCGCGCAGTGAATTTGTGGTGGTGCCGGGTGAAAAAGCCCTGCTGCATGAGGCGAATGCCTTAACCCTGACGCTGACGGCCCCGGAAAGTTACGGCATCGAACCGGGCCAGCCGTTAATTTTACATGGCGTAAAAATTGGCCAGGTCATTGAGCGCAACTTATCCAGTAAAGGCGTGTCATTCACCGTCGCGATTGAACCGCAGCACCGGGATTTGGTACAGGGCGACAGTAAATTCGTGGTCAACAGCCGGGTGGATGTCAAAGTCGGCCTTGACGGCGTAGAGTTCCTCGGCGCCAGCGCCAGCGAGTGGATTGACGGCGGAATTCGTATTTTACCCGGTACGAGCGGGAAGATGAAATCCACCTACCCGCTCTATGCTAACCTGGAAAAAGCGCTGGAAAATAGCCTCAGTGACTTACCGACTACCACCTTAACGCTGACGGCCGAAACGTTGCCGGATGTCCAGGCAGGTTCCGTCGTGCTGTATCGAAAATTTGAAGTAGGCGAAGTCATCACCGTTCGCCCACGCGCCAATACCTTTGACATCGACCTGCATATTAAGCCGGAATATCGCCACCTGTTAACCAGCAATAGCGTGTTCTGGGCGGAAGGCGGCGCGAAGGTGCAACTTAACGGCAGCGGCCTAACGGTACAGGCCTCGCCACTCTCCCGCGCGCTGAAAGGGGCCATTAGTTTTGATAACCTGAGCGGCGCCAGCGCCAGTCGGCGCAAAGGCGATAAACGCATTCTTTATGCTTCAGAAACCTCCGCTCGCGCGGTAGGCGGACAAATTACGCTGCACGCGTTCGACGCCGGAAAATTGGCGGAAGGGATGCCCATTCGTTACCTCGGTATTGATATCGGCCAGATCCAGACGCTGGAATTGATCACCGCACGTAATGAAGTGCAGGCAAAAGCCGTACTTTATCCGGAGTATGTACAGACATTTGCCCGCGCCGGGACACGTTTTTCCGTTATTACGCCACAAATTTCCGCGGCGGGCGTCGAGCATCTGGATACGATTCTCCAGCCCTATATTAACGTTGAGCCAGGACGCGGCGCGGCGCGGCGCGACTTTGAACTGCAGGAAGCCACGATTACCGACTCACGCTATCTGGATGGGTTAAGCATCGTCGTGGAGGCGCCAGAAGCAGGCTCGCTTAATATTGGTACACCCGTCCTGTTCCGCGGTATCGAAGTGGGAACCGTCACCGGAATGTCCCTGGGGTCGCTCTCCGATCGCGTGATGATCACCTTGCGTATCAGTAAGCGTTACCAATATCTGGTGCGTAATAACTCCGTATTCTGGCTTGCCTCCGGCTATAGTCTCGACTTTGGTCTGACAGGCGGCGTGGTGAAGACGGGGACATTTAATCAGTTCATCCGTGGCGGTATCGCCTTCGCTACTCCACCAGGTACGCCTCTGGCGCCAAAAGCGCAAGCCGGTAAGCATTTCCTGTTACAAGAGAGCGAACCGAAAGAGTGGCGTGAATGGGGCACCGCTCTGCCACGTTAAACACCCGGCTCCGGCGTACTCGCGCCGGAGCGTTTTATGCTACACTGCGCGCCTGTTTTTTTGCCGGCGATACACCTGTGGCTCAACACGCTGTCTATTTTCCTGACGCTTTTCTGACGCAAATGCGTGAAGCAATGCCTTCCACGCTCTCTTTTGATGAATTTATTTCGGCCTGCCAACGCCCGTTGCGCCGCAGTATACGCATCAATACGCTTAAAATCTCCGTGGCTGATTTCCTTGCCCTAATCGCGCCCTACGGCTGGTCGCTCACGCCAATTCCGTGGTGTCATGAAGGGTTCTGGATCGAACGCGATGATGAAGAGGCATTGCCGCTTGGCAGTACCGCTGAGCATTTAAGCGGCCTGTTTTACATTCAGGAGGCCAGTTCGATGCTGCCGGTCGCGGCCCTGTTCGCCGATGATAATCATCCGCAGCGGGTCATGGATATGGCAGCGGCGCCTGGCTCCAAAACCACGCAGATCGCTGCCCGCATGGGGAACCGCGGCGCCATTCTGGCCAACGAATTTTCGGCCAGTCGCGTCAAAGTTCTGCACGCTAATATCAGCCGATGTGGAATCGCCAATACCGCACTGACGCATTTCGATGGCCGCGTATTTGGCGCTGCGTTACCGGAGATGTTTGACGCTATCCTGCTGGATGCGCCCTGCTCTGGCGAAGGCGTAGTACGTAAAGATCCTGATGCGCTAAAAAACTGGTCGCCAGAAAGCAATCTGGATATCGCGGCGACACAGCGGGAACTGCTCGACAGCGCTTTTCATGCTTTACGACCCGGCGGCACGCTGGTCTACTCCACCTGCACGTTAAATCGCCAGGAAAACGAAGAGGTCTGCCTCTGGCTGCAAGAGACCTACGCCGACGCCGTTGAATTTTTGCCGCTGGGTGATCTGTTTCCTGACGCTGACCGCGCCCTCACCCCGGAAGGCTTCCTGCACGTCTTCCCGCAAATTTACGACTGCGAAGGATTCTTCGTCGCACGTCTGCGTAAAATGTCATCCCTTCCAGCCATGCCCGCGCCGGGGTATAAAGTGGGGGCGTTTCCTTTTACCCCCCTCAAAGGCCGCGAAGCATTACACGTTACCCAGGCGGCCAACGCCGTCGGACTGTTATGGGATGAAAATCTCCATCTTTGGCAGCGTGAAAAAGAGGTCTGGCTGTTCCCGGCAGAGATTGAATCACTGATCGGAAAAGTCCGTTTTTCCCGGCTCGGCATTAAGCTGGCCGAAAGTCATAATAAAGGCTATCGCTGGCAACATGAGGCGACGATAGCCCTTGCCTGCCCGACTCATGCTCACGCGTTCGAACTCTCTGCGCAAGAGGCGGAGGAGTGGTATCGCGGTCGGGATATTTATCCGCAAACACCCCCTGCCGCTGATGATGTCCTGGTGACGTTTCAGCATCAGCCGCTTGGTCTGGCAAAACGTATCGGCTCAAGAATAAAGAACAGTTACCCGCGTGAACTGGTACGTGATGGCAAACTCTTTACTGGTAATAGTTAAAAGGCGCACAAAAAAACCGCACTTTTTGACTGGCGCTTTTGCGTACGTTGACTACGCTGAAAAATGGACGGCTAAACTGGTCGTACCACAATTAGCGTATTAACGGAGAGCACGATGATGAAAACCAGTGTGCGCATTGGCGCTTTTGAAATCGACGATGCCGAATTACATGGCGAATCGCCGGGGGAGCGAACGTTAACAATCCCCTGTAAATCCGATCCGGATTTATGTATGCAACTGGACGCCTGGGATGCCGAAACCAGCGTTCCCGCCATTCTCAACGGGGAACATTCCGTTTTGTTCCGTAATCATTACGATCCTAAATCTGATGCCTGGGTCATGCGTCTTGCCTGACTCAAAAAGAACCCGTCGCCAGGCGGGTTATTTATTCTTCCTTTTCTCATTTCCCCCCTGCGCTAACCTCTCCTACACTATCGTGTAAAGTAGTTAACATTGAGGATGTAATGTTCGCGCTGGTACTTTTTGTATGTTACCTGGATGGAGGATGCGAGGATATTGTCGTGGACATCTACGATACCGAGCAGCAATGTCTTTATTCGATGGACGATCAACGGATTCGCCATGGCGGCTGTTTTCCGGTAGAGGATTTTATCGACGGCTTCTGGCGACCTGCGCAGCAATATAGCGATTTTTAACCCTGATCGCTGATACCGCTATTGTATCCGCGCTAACGTCAATTGCCCGCCAAATACCGCGCCCGTATCAATATAGTGTACGTTGGCGAAATCCATGCGCCGACGCAACGGCGTATGGCCAAACCAAAAATGATCGGCACCGCTAATCCCGCCGCGCTTATTTATGAGTCGTTCGCGGCTCCAGAGAACCTGATGTAAATCGACCTTTTTTTGCCATTGATAGGTTGACGCGGGGTAATCAGCATGAGCGATCACATGCGTGCTATGGCGGCAGCGAACTTCCAGTATCCAGGGCAGCCGCTGACAAAGGATAAAAAGCGCTTCAGCTTGCGCAGCGTGTTCAGCGGTCAGGCGGGTAAACCAGTCGCCACCATTCATCAACCACAGCGTCGACTGCGATGAGGCCCGCGCATCCAGCGCCATTTGTTCATGATTGCCGCGAACCGCCGTCATCCAGGACTCACGCAGTAAAGCCAGGCAACCCAGGCTGTCCGGGCCTCTATCAATGAGATCGCCCACAGAAACTAACAAGTCTTGTTGCGGATCAAATCGACACTCACGTAACCTTTTCATTAACATTGAAAAACAGCCGTGAATATCGCCGACCACCCAGACATGCCGCCAATTCTTTGCCTCTATTCGCTGATAAATCTCTTCAGGCCGCATCATATTTTTCCTGTCGTTCATTATCCAGGACAGATATAAAAAGATAGCGTGTGCAGATTTTTTTTGCTTAGTAAACGTGCTCTGTTGTAAATAGCGAATTTCATCAGTAGTGAGTAAATGCTTTGTTATCACCGCACTAAAATATAACTGGCTGCGCCAGGGGAGTATTATCCCCTGGCGCAGCGAGCTACTCACTATCGCCTGTTCACCTTCAATATTCTTCCTCCTTAAAAGCATATCGGAAACATAAACCACATCACCTCAGCACACGATATAGCACACTCTTTAGCGGAGTGATCCTCAAGGCAAACCAGCGCCAATGCAGGTGTCGTTACCGTGGCGACCATCGCCCCCACAAACAGGCGCAGCACAATTTTTTTTAAAGGTGGCATAACCTCTCCTGACAGTTAACAGACCATTAATCCTTATCGAGACATCATCCGTGCGCGGGTATCATAGACTTAACAACACGCAGCGTTTCAAAAAAAGCTGTCTGGTTATACCGGCATTTAGAGTAATAACAATTATTTTAAGTTTTAAGTGTATCCATTTGATTTTTATATTAAAATAAATATGACGACGTTTTGTTAAAAACGTCGCCATAAAAATGAATATATAGTTTCAGAAAATCTGCTATTAATTCATACGGTTAATAGCGGTATTGTGTTTGCTATCTTCAGGAGGCATTCTGAAGATGCTTATTCGCAATATTTTCTATAGTTAACTGAAATTGTTGTGGCGTCGGCATCGTCCCCTTATTAAACAGCGGCGTAACCTCTTTCATAACGATTTTCTCAGCATACGCTTTAAAAGACACCTGCTGATTATGATTTATAAACATATGCGGATATTTAATGCTCGCTGCAGCAATGAGGGGGACGACAAAAGGATTCGCCCCTGCCCCACCTGGAGTAAATACACCATTTTTTATCTCCCCAGGTAGCCCCGCATTCTGCGCTGCCTCTCCTATCTCTTTCAGAAAGGGGGTAATACTGACCCCTTTACTGATGAGTAATTTACAACAGTGATCTTTATTATTACTGTACACGGCTGATAATATGGCTTCGCATGTCTGACGAGCATAGGCCGGATCTTTACTCGCATTACCTTTGATATCCAGGCTATTGAGCTTTTGCAGCATAAAATCTTTAACAGTTTTACTGGTTAATACTGCCCTACCCTCAGAGGCGCTCCCACGATGAAAATGGGTAGTCGGTATGTCTGTTTGTTGATGCAGGCTAAAACGATCTGACAGACTCGTCGACAGGCTGATAAAGCTATTTCTAACGGCAGTAATACTTTTCGCAAAAATGTCCTTCTCCGTTGTTTTTTCTTTTACTGGTTCAACGTCACTTCTATGGATTCTGTAGTGCTGGGTGGATAGTGTTATGTTAGTCACGGTAGTTCTCCTTTTAGATAACTATGCATAGCTACACTTTGTTTATATTTCTTGCTTTCAAAAAATAGCCACCTTCTCCACAACCATTTTTACTCATTGATATTTATAAATTTTATTTTCCTGATGGATTTTGTTCTTCTGTCACTTAGCCTGTTTTTTTTCGGCGCAAGGTGATCGACTTTTATCGAGGAACATTTTTATCGGGACAATCCTGAACAGGTAAAACATCACTTCAATTCAACTACTGCGTCACACAAAACATTCATGAATATTATTATTTATGCTGATGTTGTTACGCTTTCGCCCCCATTCGCAGGCTGGCTACCAATTATCCTGCCAGCGAGTTAGCCGCTTTTTCAAAACCTATAAAGTCGCCACGCCAAACCTCTCCGTCACTGTAATCCTTATCTAAACATCAATTAATTAACTGATTTTTATATATTATGACTTTTCATGACGTTCAGAAAAACTACAAATGAAATGGATTGACGCATCTATTAGTGGTCAAAAAAACGCGCTACGAGAAATAATCAGTAACAATTGCAACACTATTCCAATCATAACGTAAACTATATGATACCAGGCGATTATTATTGCTTTTAGGTAACATCTTTGTATGGCTGCTTTTAAGCAACAATACTCTAACACAACATATAACATTATAACTTACAATAGGTTAACAAATGGAATTACAGCTTATGCTTAACCACTTTTTCGAGCGCGTCAGAAAGGATGCAAATTTCAACGCATTTCTAATCGATCTGGAATATAATAATATCGCTTATTACATCTATTTTGTTGCTACCGGCAATGTGAAAATTATCACTCATGCAGGCCACTTCATTTCTATTAAAAGCAATAGAAAGCTGATTAAAGTCAATTCAACACCGAATACGCAATTAATAAAATTGACTTCAGATAAACACTTTTCGGGGGAGCATTCCTATGAAAAATACTGTACTGATCTGGCAACGGCAGGCGTTTTTAAATGGATTGTTGAATTAAACCAAAAAACTCGACAATACTGGTCGAAAGACAACCAATTATTATATATAGAAAATGTGGTCATGCCGCTTTAACAAGCCAGGGTAATAATAGCGTCAGTCGTGACATCCGGCGTGTTACGACTGCGGGTTATCCAATTTAGAGACCATAATGAGAGTCTGACTGCGAGAGTTACCCTGTGCAGTCCGACCGACGCAGCAACGTTTGACGCGATGCTCGACAACAGCATCACCTGGTGCAGGAGAAATGATATTCAAAGCGATATCGACTAAAAGCTCAAAATATTTGCCTGCTATTTATATTCTATCTAATTAATACCCTCCAGGAAGTGTGGCATAATTGCAGAATCTGTCAGGATTCCGGGAGCATGCCGGAGCGTAATCGAAAAACCATCTGGAGATGTATGAGCAAGGATGAAATCAGTTATCAAATTCTTTACCGGTACTCTCTGGAAAAGCTATACAGTACTCTTACCAGAAGAGTAGATAACGTGCTGTCATTCGCCCTCGTTTTTCTCGGGGTCGGCGTCACCATAAACGTCGGGAGTCCCTTTATTCTGGGGCCAGGCATTGTGGGTATCGCCATACTAAAAAGAGTACTCCGCTTCGGCACGCAATCAGCACAGGCCGATCGGCAGTCCCGCGCCTGGCTGAAACTTTTTAATACTCAGCACCGCTTTCCTTCAGATAAAACACTGTTCCTTGCCTTCACATCGCTTGAGCAAGACGCGAGTGAAGTATGGTCCATGCTTATTGGTCCTGCCATCGTCATGACTGAGACCGCCCTCGGAAAAACGCCCATTGAGCCATTGACGGCGGGTGAAAAACTCTGTGCATTTTTGAGCGGCGCGACGAAATCCCAGCCAGCAGATCGCAATTGAACTGTCTTCTAAACGCCTGTGCCATACCACAGAGATTCAGTATAAAATTAATTAATGGAGTACTAACGCTGTCAGCAGGTTTCTCTGAGTGAAAGATTTGTATTATACGCACAGCCCAGTTTACAGTTTATATAACAGCGCAATATGTTTTTGTATCCGGACCATGTCGCCTACAAGCGGCTGTCTGAGTACCTCTAGCCATGCCAGGGGTATTAGCTCAAATGTGAGCTGACATATCTATGGCACAGCGCCAAACCTAATCTGACTGTCCGCCCTGTGCCAGAAGCGGACGCTGATCATGGTGTGTACAGGCCAACGGTACGATATATTTTAAAGCTACCTGATTACAGCTTTCATAAAGCTATGGGTATTCAAATGCAGCAAAGCTATAAACCGAGCTTAATTAAATAATGCCTTTGCGAACCTACTTTAGGAAAGTCCGGTAGCGACATTTGAAGTATATAACCCTGTTTTTCATAAAAAGGGAGAGCCTGGAAGCTAAAGGTATCTACAAGTCCATGAACACAGCCTTTCCGCAAACCTTCTTTTTCGGCCATCGCCATAAGTTTGCTCCCCAGACCGCAGTTCCTTGCAGATTCACTTACCCAAAGATAGTCGATGCAGAGCCACGGACCTTTTCTGTCAGCAATTAATCCGCCTACCATTTCGCCGCTTTCGTTTCTGCAGTAGACCCCAAGCTGCCCATTTTTACTAAAATCGACGAACTGAGCATTGTAGCTTCTTAATCCGGTTAATAGTTCTTCTTTATCAAATTCAGTAACTTGATGTGTGATTTGAATGTCCATACATGCCCAATTGAACAAGTTTGTATTTGGAATATAACGTTATAAATAAGTTAATTAAATGTATCAATAGAAAGTTTGTTTTTACTCCTGGGGGCAGGCCACGTCCGCTACTCACAGCTTAAAGCAGACTGTCAGCTGGAGTCTGAGCCGGTACAATTAATGTGCCACTGGTTAGAAATCAGTAATACGATTTTATCAGGCTGGTGCTCTGGCCTGTCAGGATTTGAGGTATCCACCCGGTTTACCAGCCCCCTGTATTTGGCACCAGTGGAACCCACTTCCCGATCCAGGATATCCAGTACCTACCACCGAACCTCTTTCCCCAAAAGACATGAGCAACCTCAAGCGCCTTGTCTGGATGATAACCACGGTATGAAGTTTGATAACACGTGGAATCAGGGCGTATGGTTCGCTCTCCGTTCAGCAACTGGACGCCCTTCTCCCCAGCCTTTCAGCGTTGAAGATTTGCCAGCGCAGGGTGAAGAGTGTAGGCGAATTATGAAAATCACTTCTGCCGTTTATACTTCGAAAAAGACGTTATCAAAAAGGTGGTTCGCAAGCGCGGAGTTATTAAACCTTTACTTAACGAAATACGGTTTAAGTTGCTTGAATTGCAGCAGAAAGAAAACGACGGCTTGCTGATGCTGGACAAATTAAGCGAGCATGGCATCAATGGACTGATACGCCGTCAATAAAAGGAAGGGTGCATGGACGATCCCGTCACATCACCAATCACAACAGAAGAGCACAAAACAACATTTCACAGCGTAAAGGATAAAACACGATGCCATTTTCAATCAAAAACATATGTTCAGGTCCACAAGGACACTACCCAGAAATCTCCAGACCTATACAGAACAAGCCAGTACCGAGGAATTGCACACTGATCTCAACAACATGCAAAATACAGGAGTATACAGTATTCAGCAGATGTTCCTGCAGTTTTGAAATGCGACCACCCGGTACAGAAGAAAGAACCCCACGACTAAAACTCTCAGCAACAGAGCTCTCATGGCTATCTAAAACAATAGAAACAGAGATGCGCAACACAAAAGAATGAGCCTGTCAGTAATTCTGTGTAACTGCCCAGTTATTAAAGGTGATCGCTCAGGCGGTCACCGAACTCGATAATAAAACGGCTCATCGCCAGCCGCCAGTTCTGGATCGGCATACTCCATTTTTTTGACGCATCCTTGATTGCCAGATAAATAACTTTTCGTACTGAGTCATCCGTTGGGAACACCTTGCGTTTCTTAATCGCGGCACGGATCACGCAGTTCAGGGATTCGATTGCGTTTGTCGTATAGATGGCCTTGCGGATATCCGGCGGATAACTGAAGAGCGTATTGAGGTTTTCCCGGTGCGCACGCCAGCTTTTGCTGATTTGCGGATATTTATCGTCCCGGACTTTCGCGAACGCATCCATCGCCATCAGTGCCGCCTCTTCGGTCGGGGCCTGATAGACCATCTTCCGGCCGCTGGTGACGGCTTTGTAGTCTTTCCAGGCTACGTATTTCAGGCTGTTACGCACCATATGGATAATGCACAGCTGGATATGGGGCTGCGGGAAGACGCTGTTTATCGCATCCGGGAAGCCCTTCAGACCATCCACACAGGCAATCAGGATGTCCTGAACGCCCCGGGTTTTCAGCTCCGTCAGCACGCTTAGCCAGAACTTTTCGCCTTCATTTTCGGCCAGCCACATACCCAGTAACTCTTTCTGGCCTTCGGTGTTGATACCCAGTGCCAGGAAGACGGCTTTGTTGATTACGCTGCCATTCTGACGGACTTTGACGACAATGCAGTCCATATAAACAATGGGGTACAGCGCATCCGGTTGCCGGTTTTGCCTCTCAGTGACCTGCTCTTTTACGGCGTCGGTGACTTTAGATATCAGCGAGGGTGACACATTGGCGTCGTACATCTCTTTGAAGGTGGCGACGATTTCGCGGGTAGTCATGCCTTTGGCGTAGAGGGATAAAATTTGGCTGTCCATCTGCGTAATGCGCGTCTGGTGCTTCTTAAGCAGCTGTGGTTCGAAGATGTTTTCACGGTCACGCGGTGTGTTGAGTTCTATCTCGCCGTCATCGCACAACACCGTTTTGGACGAGTAGCCATTACGGGTGTTTGAGCCTGTTTTGGGCGCATTTTTCTCATACCCGGGGTAGTCAGCCAGCTCCGCATTGAGCACCGTTTCGACGGTTAATTTCGCCAGCATACGGGAAAACGAATTGAGGTCGGCTTCGGTTTTAAGGCCTTTAGCCAGTTCAACCGCAAGGGCTTTGAGTTTCTTTTCGTCCATAATTGCCTGTCTCCGTTACTGGAGTGAACATATCAAAGACAGGCAATTACACAATTTTACTTACAGTCTCAGTTCAGTCACATTATTGATGAGCGACTGTACGTTAAGCAAATCAAGACCGGGATGAAAATCGCTCTGCCACTTTCGCTCAACCTTCCTTCCATGGGTTTACCGCCTCAGTACGGTGATTGAGCGTTGCCGCCTGGTAAGCCGTAGCGAATACCTTATCAGCGCTGGCATACGCAAAAACAGCCCGAACGGGAGTATTCATCCTGATAGCCTGACTAAAAAATTTGTTGCGGCACGAAAATTGACCGGAATAAATTTCAGTGAAAACCCACCGCCGTTTCACGAGATCCGCAGCTTATCCGGACGACTGTATAAAGACGCTTACGGCGAAGGGTTTGCTCAGAAACTCCTGGGACATACTTCAGAGAACACCACGAAACTCTATCTCGATGAACGCGATAATAAAGCTTACGTGATGCTCTGATTTTGCTGTAAAAGAAATGTTAAACTGGATTTGGATCTGATATAACGAAAAAGCCCGGAATACAGAAATTCTGGAAAATTTCGGATTATTGATCATAAGCAACTGATTTATAAGAAAAACAAAAAGAGACCGAATACGATTCCTGTTTACGGCAACAATTGATCTTTCTCTTTAAATTCATAATGTTACATATTAATTAGGTGATTTTAACGATTAGAACACGTTATTTTTGCTTCTAATAGATTCAATTAGTTATCACTTTTTACGTTTTAATTCGGACGTATTTCGGGCCATTTTGCGTATAAATCCCCCGACCAAACAAACTCACTGCCCAATACATCACTCCCCTCTTCCATTGGGGGACTCCCGATGCCAAATACCCATGTAGACGAAGGCTTAATAGTGATGCCAACAAAAGCGATCGCGAAAAGTTGAACAGATGCCTGGTTTCAGATTAAACACATTGGTTAGTCATCCTGAACAAGTAAAATCCGCCGCAACTGGCAACCATTCAATACTCGCACTATCGAACGATCGCCAGCTTGCCGCAGCCCGTTCTTGCATACGATGTGGCTGCGGTTCCATCACATCAGGAATGTGAAAATCTGGATAAACCTGCCACTTAACCTGAAGCAGGTCTTCATAGCGGGTGGTATACCGAGGCGAAAGCATTTCTCTTAAGGTCGCCATATAAAAACATTCTATTACAACGAGTTATCTCCTCCTGCCTCCGCCCCGGCGCAAAGCTATAGTTTTTTCTATCTCCTTGTGAAACAAACAATTATTCTTGCTATGGTGCTGATTAACAATCGTTCGCGGGCAACGTACATTCAGCGAGTTTCAGAGCTTCCTGACGGAATTCAGCCGGTGCTGTTTCTGGGGCTTCTTACTGGTTGATACAGATCCTGCCTCTTACTTGAGAATTTACTCATTTAGCCGTATGTCCATTATGGGTGGATAAGATCATTTATCATCGTAAGGGTTGAAAGCGATAAGTTAAACTTGTCCTGGCTCAACAAGGGACCCGACTAATGATGAGCTCTTCATCTTCAAGGCGTTTTATGCCTTCCAGCAAGAATAGACATTAAATCGACAACTGCTGCCAGGTCTTACAGGCGCAGTGGACAATCGTGTGGTAACAGCCTGAGTCATTTATTATTTTTCTCATTCAGCATAACTGCGTCTTCTGATAGAGAAATTTTTATCTAAACATATAAAAAACATAGTGAAGAAAACGCTACTTTTTTCTAGCTAAAAAGCTAAATTAATTTTTTTACGGAGAGGATCTTATGCGCAAGGTGTCGATATCTATATTATTCATGCTAGTTTCACTGACTTGGGGGACTACATGGTTGGCCATGCGAATTGCCGTTGAAACTATCCCTCCAGTGTTTGCAACCGGAATGAGGTTTATGTTTGCAGCACCTTTTTTAATCATCATTGCATGGTTAAGAAAAAAAACACTGTTGTTTCCTCCCGGACAACGATTATTCCAGTTTGTGATATGCATCTTTTATTTTTGCATTCCTTTCTCACTAATGATTTATGGTGAAACCTATGTCAACTCTGGGCTTGCCGCCATTATCTTTGCGAATATGCCTGTGGCCGTTTTGATAGCATCGGTTTTGTTTCTAAATGAAAAAGCGAAACTAATGCAGATCGCGGGCTTAACTATCGCAATCACTGCATTGACGGGGATACTTCTTGAAGAAACGAATACAAGTACAGAGAGTCACTGGCAGGGTATCACTGCGCTTATTTCTGCTGTGTTAATCCATGCCATAATATATACACAATGTAAGAAAAGAAGTTGTACTGTCTCTGTTATCACATTTAATGCGCTCCCGTGCCTTTTAGCTGGGTTGATACTTTCTGCGACAGGATGGTTTTTTGAAAGACCACAAGTATCAACCTTCTCAGTACACTCAATATTAGCTACCCTGTATCTCGGGGCTTTTGCCGGAGTTTTTGGTATCCTGTGCTACTTTGCGCTTCAGCAAAAGGCTAATGCCTTCCAGGCTTCGCTTGTATTTCTTATCTTTCCGCTGATTGCGGTAAGTCTGGAAGACTATATTTATGGATATGCTATTTCAACACACTCAATGCTGCTTATTATACCATTAGTTATCGGGATATTTCTTACTCTTGTCGCCAGAAATATCCCTGTAACCAGCAGATGCCGGGATAACTCATCACAGAAATAATCGATTTATAATAACGCAAATAATTCCTGATGCCTTACTGAGCTCCGGCTAATGCGGGGTGGATAAACTGGAATACAGACCCGGTAATACACAGCGATTATATTAACAAGCAATGTAATAAAGGAGTTTTTTATGTTCATGTTTCTGCCATTCTTGCTTGCACTGAGCGTGGCAATGGGGGCCATAAACAGAAAGGATAAAGTCAGCTACATTCTGTGGGCCGTTTTACTCATCGTCACTATTTTATCATTCATTCATCATATGACCAATTCGCTGACTTTGTCATTTTAAGGAGTGTGTATGAAAACGCATCATCATCCAACAACATTTGTTCATCTGATTAATCAGGTGGGACTCCTTGGGATATGCGTTGCTCTGGTTGTAGCCTTTTATTATCAACTCGTCAGGCATGAGCTGCCTTGTCCAATTTGCTTATTACAGCGGGCTGGCCTCATCATCGCCGGTTTTGGCTTTTTATTTAACCTCTGCTTTGGTCTACGAGGTATACATTACGGGATGGTAATTATTGGCAGTATCCTGACCGGAGTTATGGCATCCCGGCAAATATGTTTGCATATCATGCCCGGTGACACAGGATATGGTTCTGCATTTTTTGGATTACACTTTTATACCTGGACTCTGATTACGTCAATTCTGATTATTATTGCTGTTGCGGTAATTCTGGCAATCAGTAGCATGAATGTTGCATTTCGTTCATTGAATATTAATCCGGACCTGTTCAGTATTGTCGGTTGGGTATTTCTGTTACTGATTACTGCCAACCTTATTTCAACTGTACTGGAATGTGGCGGAGGGGAATGTGCTGCTAACCCGGTCACATATAAGCTACTGTCGAAACAGGATATTGCCTTTCTGAAAACAGGCCTCCTGACGAGGACAGTTCTCCGGTTATGACGCACTTTTAAAATGACTGATTGGTAAATATATAGCAAGCACCTGTCTTGTAGAAATTGGAATGGTTATGGGCTAACACGGAAGTTACAGTAACATTGAAATGTTGCAATAACAGGAATCAAACTTACAACCTTCGCATTACGAATTAGTAGAATCACATTTAACTAACTGTTTCAAATACACATTTCCGCATTCACATTGCTCAACTCAATGGCACATGATGTTAGAAATAGAATGATGCTTCACCATGTTTGACACAAAAATGGCACACCCTATAAAGCATCCACAGCACATATTTGGGTGGCACGCACCGTGGAAATACTGCATTACCCTAACACAGGGAATTTTCTGTACAGCGTCGACAGCCCCGCATCATAAATAATCGCTACCTGCTGTCGCGGTACTCCTGCCCTAATAAGGCACCCTGCCTGCGCCCATTGCTCCGGCGTCAGTTTTGGCCTACGGCCACCAATGTAGTGGCACTGTAGTGGCACACTGGGTACTGAAGCAATGGCCACAACTGGCGCTTGATGCTATCAGCCAGATAACCTTCCAGATGGATAACAAACATAGCAGCTATCCTGTCTGTATCGGAATTGTAAAACCAGACGTTGACCATCTTCATCAAGGTTAAAGGAACAAAGAGCTCTTTAAAGTAACTCTTTGTTCCATTACGATAGTTTAAATATGATGTTCTGAATGGGCCTTCACTACATGAACAGGAAAGGCTCAGGATAACCACTTCTCAGACATTAAAAGCAAATGAGAAAACCAAGGGGGCCTAAACCTGCCGCCAGGGAACAAACCTTTGCACAGTCTGCAGTGCTACCACCGTCCCCTATGCACCCCAGGGCGAACGCTGGCTGGGCAGCAGACGACAACAGCAGAAGAGTTGTTATGAATAAAACTTTACGTGATTTAATAAGAGAAAACATATTATTACCCTCATAGTAAGCAGTATTAAATAAGCCGGGATATATCTGATGTTCAATCAGTCCCTCATATAGGGTTAGCACCATAGCGAGTCGTTTTCACAAAAAACACAGACTGTTGAAACTTTATTTATCACTTTGACATTTGCAATACATGACACATGATTAGCTTCAGCCGCCATTATAGGGAAAGCTCCATTTCCATACTCATTTACTCACTTCTCCCTGCGGAAAAAGAAATGCAGTATAGCCAGCGTGGTGCTTTTGCTGAAACCAGGCGCGAGCAACACGGCAATGATGATCGGCGTCAGAATGAGTTCGGAATCGGCATTGGCAAACAAGGCGCACAGTCGTTAATACCCACCAGCAGTTCCGCCAAGACTGCGACAATGTCGTAAGAGAGGCCTTCAGCCAGGCAAAACAGCGCTACGGTGCGCCCCGGCTTGCTGAGGAAGTGAACCTGGGGCCTGAGGTACAATGTAAAAACGATAGCGTCCAGCCTGCGCCATCAGGGTCTGCGGCGATCTCAGTCCGGAACAATTTGAAAACCAGAACCTCGCTTAAGGCTGTGTCCACAATACGCGGACAGGATCAAAACTGTTAGTGTGGCTGGCTTACAAGAATGAAGTGAAGTTGATTGATATAACAAACACTCCTGATAATGTTAACTGGCCTGTTCCTCCGGGGGAGCGAGCCAGCCATGATTTGAAAAGCACATGAAATCACTTTCACATGAATTAATTTACATTGGAAATAAAATATAATAGTGCTTATCATTTTTATTTAAGTTAAATATTTTATAAATGGTTTTTATTTACTCACCTGATGGTAATGAATAACGTTTAATATCTATAGTAAAGGATGCTGTAACCGTAAGGATAGTGTGCCACAATTTAACAGGTAACATATTATGAAACACGTCAAGAGCGTATTTTTAGCAATGGTTTTAATATTACCATCTTCACTATATCCTGCTCTTACAATAGCGGCAGACTCTCAAGATCATAAAAAAGAAGAAACAATTAAGCCAATGCCTCAAAAGTGGTGTAATCTTTGGCCTGCTGGCATACCCTTCCCTGAAGATTGGTTTAAAATGTGTAGAGGTTATTGAGTATAAATTTAATATACTAACCAGTAACCATATCAGTTATGACAGACAGGCCTTCTTCATATTTGCTATAAATAAGGCCTGAGCTTTCCTGACAAATTATAAACTACTGGCTGGTTTCTCCGGCCAGACAGGCTTTAAAGTATCAACACGGTTTACCTGTACCCGGTACTTTCTCCATGCCAGAAGAGAAGCTTTTTCTTTATTGGTTGCTTTGTCCAGATCCACTGCATCCTGTAACGGCGCGATTTTTTCAGACGCTATTTGCAGGAGTCTGTTTTTCGTTCCTTCAGCTTCACGAAGTCTGGCTGCGGCCTCCGCAGCTTCATCATTCATCCAGACCTGAGCCTTACTATCCCATTTTTTGTATCCACCACCTGGTGAAACTGATGTGACGTTTTCAGGTAGCGGACCAAGATCGGAGATATAAACCTGATTGCCGGTTGTTGTGTCGTAAACCGTCTCGCCGCGGTGATCCTCCTGCAGACTCCACGTTTGGGTTTCAGCGTCAAAAACAGCAATATGACTGGAGGGAATATCAGGAGGGGCTATATCAGTACAATTTGCCGGGCGACGCTGTCCGGGGGGACCTGACCACATCCGGCCCCCATTGCAGGTAATGCAACAGATGTAATTTTCCGGTCTTCTCCGGCGCTTTTATTGTGCTGAAAAATTGCCAGTAACGCAGCCCGTGTTGCATTATAAACCGCGTCGGTGCCGTCAATAATCAGCGGAACGCGCATCGTCGGGGCGTGAACCAGCCACGGATGTTTACTGTTACCCGTTTCAGTAACAAAGGCGGTGCCGACGGGCTGTTCCCCCAGGTATTCACGGATGATATTTTGCTGTACCCGTTCCTGTAATTGCGACCCGAAATATGCCGTAATAGCAGCATCCACACCGCCGTCCATAAGACCAAAGGTTTCCGCATTACCGTCTGCGTCCACAATAACGACGTGTCCGTGTGGACCGATATACATGGTGTGCTCGTGTCCTCCGATATAAACTGTATGCGCATGGTCGCCAGCGGCCTGTGTCCACGCACCACCTCCTAGCTGAAATGAAGTGTGATTGGAATCTCCCCAGTATGAGTTGATATAACCGCCGAACTGGTTAGTATGATTGCCCGTGGTATTAACGCCCCTTTTCGGAGTCAAACCAGTTCTTACGCTCTTTTGGAGTCATTTTATTCGGGTCCTGATGTTCAGCAGCCTGGGAAACGGGCGTTTCCATCAGTACGCGGATCACATCCGTCAGGAGATACAGCTTGTTTTTTTCATTGCTTCCCAGTGCCAGGGGAACGCCCGAGAGGCGACTGACAACCGTCTGTCGATGTAACCCTGTAATAGCGGCAAGCTGACAGATATTGCATTTGAGGTTCTTCAGTTCGCCGTCCATTTTTACCTCTGGGGCTGTTTCTTAGCGCGCCCTCGCCCGGAAAAACAAAATATAACGAACAAAAAACATACAAACCATCATCTTTTAAAAATAAATGACATTAAAACAGAGAGTTACAACATGATGATGATGCATGAAAAATCAAAAATGCGCCAAATCCCGCGCCGCTGCCGCCCCGTGGCAGACCGCCCCGCCGGGAGTACCTTTTTAAAATACGAACAATTATCAACAACTACCACTTAATGATTATTTATTTCATTTTGCGATATTGATTATCATTTTCAATAACAACACACAGAGAACATAAATGAAAAACATCATCACTATTATCGTAGCCATTATTATCGTTTTTTATGCAGGTATGTGGTCGCAGAAATTCCTGATGGAAGATGAGTGCCTTGATTCAGGTGGTTCATTCAATGAAAATGGAATTTGCAATATTGCAGGCAGTCATCAGGATGTTCCCCCTAAGTAAGCAGAATGCTTTTTAAATTCGTTACCCACCTCTACAGATAAGGAGGCGAATGGTCACTAAAAGTAAAATCCATTGCAGAAGAATTTCCGGAAAGTTGTTATTCCAGCACCCCGACAGGTTATTCAGACAGATTTCAGCTATATCAAAACTGAGTGAGTACTTATCAGTTTCATCTGGTGAAAAACCTGTTCTTATTCATCTGGTTCCATCTGATGATATGTAGTCACTTTTTTACAGCAATATTACAGGGGGAGTTTCAATGCCTCCTGTAATTATTTGACTCTCTCACCGAATCATATACTCGTTCACACGTCATTCCTGCCCGGTAGCGCTCGTCAGCGATTCCAGCATAATGTTTAGCTTCTTCTGCAATATCTCCGAGCATGTTGGCAAGCATTCTGGCGTCGGCGTTGGTTGTTTTGCTTCTGACGGCAGCGGCAAGATTTGCGGTGTGCTTTGCGGCGTCCAGGCGGGTGGCAAGTTTTTTTGCTTCGGTACGCAGCTGGCTAACAGTGGCAGACAGGCCAGCAGCAGTGGCAGCAGATTTAGCGGCTTGCGCTTGTGCATCTTTCACAGCCTCATCACGGGCAATAACGCGGCCCTGTTCAATAATACGGGCGGCGGTCTGGGCGTTGACTTCCTGAGAGGATTCAGCGCTGTCGCGATCTGCCCATTTTTTTTGCCAGCCCCTGTCACTCCAGACATTACCGGCGATAAACGCACCAGCCATCAGCAAAATAAACACCAGCTGCAACCAGTATCTTTTCAGAAGAGCAGATAACAGATTCATACCAGCACCGATTTTGCTTTCTCAAAGCGCTCCCGCCGATCACCGATGCCGTTCTACCCTCCGTTGATGATCTGCGTAACACGTACCAGGTCGCCGGAATATTTCAGACACCCTTTAGTCACAAAAAGCCACGCTGCGGATCGGGCGGCATGACGTTCTAGCTCAAGCTGTCCTGGATTCGCCACTAGATCCAGTTTCAGTGCAACGCCACATCTGGTGTAATTCTCCAGCCCGGTAATCCTGATCTTCGCCGAACGTGGTGCGAAAGCTTTCTTGCCGTTCATGGCGTTCGCGATCCGGACTGGTACGAATATGTGCCTGATAACCCCCCAACAACCCATGAAGAAAATGCAGCAAGGCTTAGTCAGGCGGGCAAATGTCTGCGGGATATTGAGGCAGGGAGATTTCAGTGTGATGAAGAAAAACAGCAACCGACAGGCGAACTGGCAGATGAACCAGCAACGCCTGAAGCAGTGGAACAGGACACAACTGAACATCCTCCGGACCCACAGCCGCTGGAGAATGAACCACCTGTAAGCCAGACAGAAGCAGGCTACCAGAAAATACGGGCAGAACTGCACGAAGCACGTAAAAACATTCCACCCAAAAACCCGGTTGATGTTGGTAAACAACTGGCAGCCGCGCGCGGTGAATATGTCGAAGACATCAGCGACCCGAACGATCCGAGGTGGGTTTATAACAATTACAGCGCCTCAAATCAGGGTGAAAAAGAAGAAGTGGTGCCGGAGGGAAAACAACCAGCAGCAGAGCCGGAGGCTGTCACCAGAAACGCGGACGGGACTTTCGATGTATCAGCGCTATTCCTGCCCCCCTCAAACCAGACCGAAAAAACGGAAGCCAGAACAGAAAGAGATGGAGAAACGCCGAAAGAGAGCAACCAGCAGGAAACGGCTGGCGATACAGGACAGGAAATTACAACGGACGGTGGATCAGGTACAACTTCATAGCGCAAAACCACACGCCAGTGGCGCTTATTGAAAAACTAAAAGGAACGGACTCATTCACTGTGTCCGCATGGATTGATCGCTATGAGGTTTTATTACAGCGCCGGAATCTGTCGGTTAATACCTACAAGATTCGCAGTAATCAATTAGCGACCGTACGCGAAAAAATGGGAGAAATAATACTGGCAGAAGTAACAACCCGGCACATTGCCAAGTTTCTTGAGTCGTGGATAACCGAGGGAAAAAACACTATGGCGGGAGCAATGAGATCAGTTCTATCTGACATGTTCAGAGAGGCTATTGTCGAAGGGCATATTGTGAAAAACCCGGTGGAAGCAACCCGGATACCAGAGATTAAGGTTGCCAGGGAACGCCTGCAACTGGAAACATATAACGCCACGCGGACGGCGGCAGAACATCTGCCTGTGTGGTTTTCTCTTGCGATGGATCTCGCGCTGGTTACTGGTCAACGTAGGGAGGATATCGTAAATATGAAATTTAGTGATGTTTTTGACAACCGCTTATACGTAACTCAGATTAAAACCGGAATGAAAATAGCCATTCCCCTATCCCTGACCCTTGAGGCACCAGGGTTACGTCTGGGAACGGTTATCGATCGCTGCCGGCTGGTAAGCAGAACTGATTTCATGATCAGTGCAGGAATCAGGAAAAATAGCCCGACCGGGAATATTCACCCGGATGGGCTGACAAAGACATTTGTAAAAGCAAGAAAAGCCTCCGGCGTTAACTTCAGCAATAATCCACCGACATTTCACGAGATCCGAAGTCTGGCCGGGCGGCTGTACAAAAACGAGCACGGCGAGGTGTTCGCCCAAAAACTCCTGGGCCACACATCAGCGAACACCACGAAACTCTATCTCGATTAGCGTGATGATAAAGCTTATATGATGCTCTAATACTCCAATTTTTGTTGTGAAATAAATGTTAAATTTAATTTGATTGTGATATAACCAAAAAGACCGGAATACAGAAATTCGGAAAAATTTCGGATCATTGATTTTAATTAACTGATTTATAAGAAAAATAAAAAGAGACCGAATACGATTCCTGTATTCGGTCCAGGGAAATGGCTCTTGGGAGAGAGCCGTGCGCTAAAAGTTGGCATTAATGCAGGCTAAATCGCCTTGCCCTTTAAGAATAGATGACGACGCCAGGTTTTCCAGTTTGTGACGAAGGTGATTGAAAAAACCTGGCGTATTGTCTGTCATCAGAGATAAAAAAACCGTAAGCCTTTTCGTGAAGGTTTACGGTTTTTTATTAAAAATCAGTCAGCTATTGGATGGATCACAAAGCTTTTGCGCACGTTCGATAAACGGCGCCAGACTCATTTTCTCACCGGGCTTCGCCGGGTTATCGATTTGAATGACGGCAATAGGCTGAGCACGCGTTTTACCCTCCGCTACTTGCTGTTCGGCAATGGCATTCAAGGGATACTGCACCAGCGTACTGGGGTTGATCACATAGAGCGCCTGGCCAGGCCGACAGGTCAACATGACCTCTTCCCGATTAAACGCCCACTTGTCTTTTCCTACTTCAAAACGACTTACGGTAATCACCTGCGGCGCCGCCAACGCTACGCCCGAAGTGGCCAGCAGAAGCGCCGGAAGGAGTATTTTTTTCATTCGTTATGCCAGTCCATCAAAAAGGTTCGAGAGTTGCAAACAGGCTGACGATCGCCAGAACTATGCCTCCAACTCCCCATTCAATTTGCGTCATCCTGACAAACCATAGGTCAGTCCGGGGATTTTCCTGTCGCATACGTGGTACGAGAACATACCGATTCGTCAGCGCAATTGCTACCATAAGCACGACCAGCGCACATTTTAACAAAAGCAACTGTCCATAGGTGGTCTGCCAGATAGCGGTAAATCCCGTGATAAATAGCGTGTTGCCAATGCCTGTGAGCAATACGCCCGCCACAAAAAAGTGACCATAACGAGAAAAACGCATCATGGCGCTAATAGCATGTTGACGCCAGCGTCCCTGAGCCATGCGCATACAATAAACCACTGGCAACAGCCCACCAAACCAGGCTGCGGCACAGAGTAAATGCAGAGCATGGTTAATCTGCTGTAATGTTCCCACTACACCGTCGCGCATCGTCGCATGTCCAACGCCTGCCAGCAGGATAAACTGAGCAACGGTGAGAATAAGAAGCCGTCGTTGCATTTTTACCGGCGCAATGACTACCACCGCCAGCGTGACCAGCGCGAGGATAATTTGCCATATCCAGACCGCACCAAAGCGGGTTTGCAGTACCGCGCCCCACACCGAGACGGAAAAAACATCGGGCCAGCCGCCGCCCATCAGTCCGCCCTGAATCGCCAGCATAAAAGCCGCGCTGATAACGCTCCAGGCGGCGGCATGTCGTTGCAGATGTAAAAATCGACGCGTCATTAAACGACGAATTGATGCGGGTGCCAGCCAGGCGCCGTAAAGCGCGCAGCCGTAGACCAGCATCAAACTAGCAAAATGAATAAATCGGAGAGTTATCCAGACGAATGTCAGCATCATTTATTTCACGCTGAAGGTGTATTTCCCTTTTGTTTTATGTCCATCCACCGACACAACGTGCCAGTCTACCGTGTAAGCGCCAGATTTTAACGGCTGCTCAAGCGGGATAATCAACTGCGTTTTATCCTGTTCATTTCGCTTTGCCGGGCGCGTTTTGATGAGCTCTTGCTGAGGGCCAGTAATGGTTGCGCCGCTGAACCCTGGCTCAATCCCTTCAGAAAAGTTCAGGGTCAGCGCCTGTGGCGAGGCCGTAACGGCAGCATTCGCCGCTGGATACTGATGCGTCAGGTGCGCATGTGCCCAGGCCGCTGGCGTCGCAAATGTCGATGCCAGCAGCAGTAAAGCTAAACGTCGCGATGGTGCAGAAGAAGCCATATTCACTATTCCTTTTTGTTATACCTACGTTACAAAGAATAACCTTCAACAATCAATGAGTCGAGGATCATCATTTCCATCTTGCCATTACCGCGGACTCTTAGTACCTTCTGGCGGCAACAAAAAAGGAGACGCGTATGAAAACGAATCTGGCTCAGCTTGAACAAGCGGAAATGGATAAAGTCAATGTGGACCTGGCGGCAGCCGGGGTGGCATTTAAAGAGCGCTACAATATGCCAGTTGTCGCGGAGGCGGTCGAACGTGAGCAGCCAGAGCACCTACGCGCCTGGTTTCGCGAGCGGCTGATTGCCCATCGTCTGGCTTCCGTATCACTATCCCGACTCCCTTACGAACCCAAAGTTAAATAAAAATTATATAACGTTACACTTCCTTACATGCAGACGACTACATTATAAGGCGATTCTTAACCTATGCTTTTTAGAATGGCTGTAGAGACTATGAAAAGGAAGTCATTATGTCCTCCTGGAAAATTGCTGCTGCGCAGTATGCGCCCCTGAACGCCTCGCCGGCGGAGCATGTCGCCCATCATCTGGAATATATTGAGCTTGCGGCTCGTCAACAGTGCGAACTGCTGGTCTTTCCATCACTGTCGCTATTAGGCTGCGACGAAAGGAATAAATCGTTGCCCGCCCCGCCTGACGAGGCGCTTTTACAGCCGCTCACTCATGCGGCCGATACCCACCATATGACTATCATTGTGGGTATGCCTGTTGAGCATAACTGCCGCTTCGTAAAAGGCATCGCTATTTTTGCCCCATGGCTAGCGTCGCCGCTCATGTTTCACAAAAGTCATGGCGCCTGTATTGCCAGGCAGCGAAGCGCTATCAACGTGGTGGATGAGCAGCCAGAAGGTGGTGATATAGATCCCTCATTTACGTTATTCACAACCAGTCAATGTCTTAACGAACCTGAACTACATGCTTCTACCTCACGCTTACAACGTTTTTCGCATAAATATGCGCTGGCCGTACTGATGGCCAATGCCTGTGGCAGTAGCGCGCTGTGGGATGAAAGCGGGCAACTTATAGTTCGTGCCGATTGCGGTTCGCTATTACTGACGGGCCTGCGCACAACGGAGGGTTGGCAAGGCGATATCATTCCATTACGCTAAGGTCTTTCGGTGAGGAATGAATCATGTTGCGGATTATAGACACGGAAACCTGCGGGCTGCAGGGCGGGATCGTAGAGATAGCCTCTGTAGATGTCATTGATGGCAACATTGTCAATCCTATGAGTCACCTGATACGCCCCGATCGCCCTATTACGCCGCAGGCGATGGCGATACACCGTATTACCGAAGCCATGGTCGCCGATAAGCCGTGGATTGAAGATGTCATACCGCTTTATTACGGTAGTGAGTGGTATGTCGCTCACAATGCCAGTTTCGACAGACGCGTATTACCTGAATTGCCGGGTGAGTGGATCTGTACCATGAAGTTGTCGCGACGCCTGTGGCCGGGAATAAAATACAGCAATATGGCGCTCTATAAATCGCGCAAACTAAGCGTACAAACGCCACCGGGGC
Organism: Salmonella sp. 32120201201600049SM; assembly: GCF_017572835.1. NCBI lineage: Bacteria > Pseudomonadati > Pseudomonadota > Gammaproteobacteria > Enterobacterales > Enterobacteriaceae > Salmonella > Salmonella sp. 32120201201600049SM. Next base: position 840,006 of record NZ_JAGESA010000001.1, read on the forward strand.
TGCATCATCACCGGGCGCTTTATGATTGCTATATCACCGCCGCCTTGCTGATTGATATTATGCAAACCACCGGCTGGACCGCGGAAGAAATGGTCAATATCACGGGCCGTCCTGCGCTGTTAACCACTTTCCCGTTCGGTAAATACCGCGGTAAGGCGGTATCTGAAGTCGCAAAACGCGATCCGGGCTATTTACGCTGGCTTTTTAATAACCTTGATAATATGAGCCCGGAACTTCGCCTGACGCTTAAACACTACCTGGAAGATGTTCAGGCTGGCGAGCAACGCAGCAATGGAACACCACAATAACCCGCGACGCTCACAAGCCGTTGCGGGCGCGCGTCTATGCGCTATGTAATGTTCCCTGCGCCAGGCCGATTAAAAAGGCGAATTCCAGCGCGACGCCTTCGTAGGATTTAAACCGCCCCGACTTACCACCGTGCCCGGAGTCCATATCCGTACATAACAGCAGCAGACGTTGGTCCGTTTTTAGCTCGCGTAATTTTGCCACCCACTTCGCCGGTTCCCAGTATTGCACCTGGGAGTCGTGCAATCCTGTCGTCACCAGCAGGTGCGGATAGTCCTGCGCTTTGACATTGTCATAAGGACTATAGCTTTTCATATAGTCATAATACTCAATATCCTGCGGGTTCCCCCACTCTTCAAACTCTCCTGTCGTTAGTGGGATCGACTCATCCAGCATCGTGGTTAATACATCAACAAAGGGTACCTGGGCAATAACGCCGTGGAAAAGCTCGGGGCGTTCGTTGATAGCGACGCCCATTAGCATTCCGCCCGCGCTCCCGCCCATCCCATAACACAGCGACGGCGAACCGTAACCCAGTTTTAATAAGGCATCGCAGGCATCAAGATAGTCATTAAAAGTATTCCGCTTTTTGAGGAATTTACCATCTTCATACCACTGCTGCCCCAGCTCACCGCCGCCGCGAACGTGTACGATTGCGTAAACAAAGCCACGATCCAGCAAACTCAGTCGGCTGCTGCTGAAGTCGGCGTCAATACTGGAACCGTAAGATCCGTAACCGTAAACCAGAAGCGGATTTTGCCCTTTACGAAAATACTTCTGATGATAAACCAGCGATACCGGCACTTCGACGCCGTCGCGTGCAGTGATCCACAGGTGTTCGCTCTGATAACAGCCAGAATCAAACCCAGGCACTTCCGTCTGTTTAAGTACCCGTCGTTCTCCGGTATCCATATCCAGTTCAAACAAGGTATCTGGCGTCGTCATTGAAGAATAGCCGTAACGCAGCCGGGAGGTCTCAGGTTCGGGATTATAGGCAAGCCACGTCACGTAAGCCGGATCGTCAAAGGCGATGCCTATCACTTCACGGGTTTTACGGTTAATTTGCCGCAAGCTGGTAAGCCCCCGTTGACGCTCTTCTACAACTAACCAGTCGGTAAACAGGGTAAACCCTTCCAGCATAATATGCTCGCGCGGAGGGATCAGCTCTTCCCAGGCGTTTTCATTGCGCACGCGGGTACGGTACAACCCAAAGTTTTTACCGTTTCGGTTAGAGCGCAGGTAAAACTTATGTTGATAGTGATCGAGACTATATTCATGGTCTTTGCGGCGCGGTAAAAATGAAAACGGCTCGGCATCGGCCAGTTCCGCGTCAAGTAATAGCACTTCGCTAGTGGTGGCGCTGGCAAGATGAATCACCACATAATGCTGCGAAGTGGTTTTATGCAGGCTGACATAAAAGGTATCGTCTTTCTCTTCATATACCAGTTCATCTTGCGATGACGGAGTGCCAATCGTGTGCCGCCAAACCTGATAGGGCAGCAGCGTCTTCTTATGCTTACGCACATAGTAAAGGGTCAGGGAATCATTGGCCCAGACAAATTCAGGCGCAACGTTATCCAGCAGTTCCGGATACCAGTTACCGCTTTCGAGATTACGAAAACGCAACCCATACTGACGACGGGATAAATAATCTTCTGCCAGCGCCATGATGGTATTATCCGGCGTAATGGCAAGTCCGCCGAGCGTATAAAATTCGCTGTGCGCGGCCCGCTGGTTCGCATCGAGCAAGGTTTCCCACACATCCCACTCTTCGCTTAACGCCGATTGTCGTTGATAGATGGCATATTCGCAGCCGGGTTCATAGATATAACGGTAGCGATAGCCGTTTTTCACATACGGAGCGGAAACTTCTCTGGGCGGGATGCGATCGATAATTTCTTTTAGAATGCGGTCCTGTAACGCCTGCTGAGAGGACATGACCTTCCGGCCATACTCATTTTCCTGATGCAGGTAATCAAGGACTTCCGGCTGCGAGCGAGTGTCATCTCGCAGCCAGTAATAATTATCAATGCGCGTATCGCCATGTACGGTCATGGCATAGGGAATTCGATTGGCTTTTGGCAACATGTCGTTTTTTCTTTTGCGTTAATATTTGTTATATATCACGCGGCAAACACAGCGGCTTAGCATGGTAGTCCCGGTCCGCTCACCTCGGTAAGCGCCTGAGATGTCACTGCTTCGCCGCTATCTTGCAACATGAATGACGTAAACTATCCATCCTATAAGGGTGGCAAAAGACACGCATGATGCAAGCGAAACATGTTACTTAATGGCAGGTTATCAGCCTGGTAGCGCCTGTTTTTGCTGCTGCAAGTCCTGCTCGATACCGTCCCGAACCTTCTGAGGAATTTTTAGCGCGTCTCCTAACGCATTCAGATAGCTACGTTCCATAAAGTGGTCAATATCAATGGCGGCGCAGCTCAGGAAGTAGATTTCCAGGGCTTCTTCTTCATTGCGAATGCCCTGTGCCAGACGTTGTGGATCAAGCGGCTGCTCAATAGCTTTTTCGATAAACACACGCCCTTGCTCTTCAACACCTGATTCTCGCAGTTGGTGCTCAATCGCCGCGCGTTCTTTGGCATCAATATGCCCATCGCTTTTTGCAGCAAAAACCAGCGCCAGGATCAGTCGCTCAGTGCGAACATCCAGCGGCGTACTTTGGCTGCCGAATTGCGGCTCCCCCTGATGCGCGGCGCGTACTTTATCTTTGTACTTATTCCACAATACGGAACCCGCCACCGCGCCGCCGCCCACCAGCAAAGCGCCAGTACCGTATTTGGTTAATAATTTGCGCGAAGACTTATTGGCGACCAACAGTCCAGCCAGACCGCCCAGCGCGCCGGGAACCAGCAGTTTATTTAACCCCTGTTCACCGGAAGGCGATGCGGAAGCGCCTTTTTGCCCAAGAAGTGATTGTAATTGGTTCAACCAGTTAGCCATAGTACCCCTCAAATACAGACCAATAATGGTCAAGCGTACCTGAGGGGATGTCAGGAATTGTCTGTTCCGGCAAAAGAAGCGCAAATTACGCTGCTAGCGGGGCTTATATTCCGCCTTGCCGGCTTTGCAATCAACGATGACCTGATAATGAATATCGGCGCTTTTACCGCGAACAGTTAGCGGAACTGTCCATTTATCATTTTGACCCACAACGTCCTGCACATTAACCCACGCGACCGGGTCAGCCTGCCCGACCTTTTTTTGGTCGTCGGCCCACCGCACGATACGATTTTGCTGGTAGTCGCGCTTCACGCTTGCCGCAATCCCGGCGGCATCCAGCCCTTCGCACTGCGGAAACTTAACCGATTTACTCTCGGTGGATGCCGCAAATGCCGATACGCTGGCGGATAACAACAGCAGGCTCAACAACGCTCCTCTTTTATTCATACTTTTCTCCTTAGCACAATGATTCAGGAAAAGCATGGTACAAAACGCCGGGAGCGCAAGTGTGGGTTCAGGCGGCTTGCTTTTTCGTTTTACTCGCGGCGTCCTTTTCAACCGCCTGCGGAGAAGGCAACTTACCGGTTTTGAGGATAGTGCTTAACACCTCTTTATGTTCCGCCAGCCACAGCGACAACGCTTCGCGCTGCCCATCTTCCAGCACGACTGGCGACTGCTCAAGCCAGGTATCAAGAAGATCGGCAGTATCGAGCATTTTGTCCCAGGCGTCGGCTTCCTTTTTACTGGTAAATGACATCTTCTCCTCACCCTCGCGAATGACTACGTATTTAACTTCAACCGCCATTTTGCAGCCCCTTATTTACCTGTGTTTATATACAGTATATTGCAAGGCAGCAAGAAAAGCAATTTATTCGAAAAGACATACGCAAACGTTTTCGTATATACTGCGCGCAGGTAAATAAGGGGACAGAAATATGACGCTATTAGGCACTGCGCTGCGTCCGGCAGCAACGCGAGTGATGTTATTAGGGGCAGGAGAATTAGGAAAAGAGGTGGCGATTGAATGCCAACGCCTGGGGATCGAGGTTATCGCCGTCGATCGCTATCCTGATGCTCCCGCCATGCATGTGGCTCACCGTTCACACGTCATTAATATGCTGGACGGCGAGGCGCTACGTCATGTGATTACAGAGGAAAAACCGCATTATATCGTGCCGGAAATAGAAGCGATCGCCACCGATACGCTGCGCGAGCTGGAGGGCGAAGGGCTGAATGTCGTGCCTTGCGCCCGTGCAACGCAGCTCACGATGAACCGCGAAGGGATCCGTCGCCTGGCCGCAGAAGAATTAGGACTGCCGACATCGACGTATCGCTTTGCCGACAGTGAGGCCAGTTTTCATGATGCGGTAGCCGCAGTGGGTTTTCCTTGCATCGTCAAACCGGTCATGAGCTCTTCCGGCAAAGGCCAGAGCTTTATCCGCTCGGCCGAACAGCTCGCGCAGGCATGGGAGTATGCTCAACAGGGCGGACGCGCTGGCGCGGGTCGCGTGATTGTGGAAGGCGTGGTTAAATTTGATTTTGAAATTACGCTGCTCACCGTTAGCGCCGTCGATGGCGTGCATTTCTGCGCGCCGGTCGGTCATCGTCAGCAAGATGGCGACTATCGCGAATCCTGGCAGCCACAGCAGATGAGCGAACTGGCGCTGAAGCGGGCGCAAGAGATTGCTCGTCATGTGGTACTGGCGTTAGGCGGTCATGGTCTGTTCGGCGTTGAACTCTTCGTCTGTGGCGATGAAGTCATTTTCAGCGAAGTCTCCCCTCGCCCGCACGATACCGGAATGGTCACGTTGATTTCTCAGGATCTCTCTGAGTTTGCGCTGCATGTGCGCGCCTTTCTGGGAATGCCCGTAGGCGCTATTCGCCAGTATGGTCCCGCTGCCTCGGCCGTGATTCTGCCGCAGCTTACCAGTCAAAATGTGACGTTTGATAATGTACACGCGGCGGTAGGAGCCGGAGTGCAGGTACGGCTGTTTGGTAAGCCTGAGATCGACGGCAGCCGTCGTCTTGGTGTAGCGTTAGCGACAGGTGAAAACGTTGAAGAAGCGGTGATAAGAGCGAAAAAGGCCGCCAGCCGCGTGACGGTAAAAGGCTAATGCGCCATCGCCTGATGGCGACGTTAGCGCATTTTTATCAGACCTGCCTGATCGCCACTCGTAAGCCCGATAAGCGAGCGCCATCGGGCATTTAACGGCTTACTGCTTCGCGCCTTCTACCGCTTCGCGCGCCAGTTTGGTGATGCGATCGTAATCACCCGCTTCCAGCGCGTCGGCCGGCACCAGCCAGGAACCGCCGATGCACAACACGCTTTTCAGCGCCAGATAGTCACGATAGTTTGCCGGAGAGATGCCGCCGGTTGGGCAGAAACGTACCTGAGAGAACGGACCGGCAATCGCCTGCAACGCTTTAGTGCCGCCATTCGCTTCCGCCGGGAAGAATTTGAACTCTTTCAGACCATAGTCCATGCCCAACATCAGTTCAGAAACGGTGCTAATACCGGGAATCAATGGGATAGTGCCTGCCGTCGCGGCTTTCAGCAGTGGCTCAGTCAGTCCCGGGCTAATCGCAAACTGCGCGCCCGCTTCCGTCACCTCCGCCAACTGCTGCGGATTGAGAACGGTTCCGGCGCCGACAATCGCTTCCGGCACGTCTTTAGCGATAGCGCGAATAGCATCCATCGCGCAGGCCGTACGTAAAGTCACTTCCAGAACGCGAACGCCCCCGGCCACCAGCGCTTTAGCCATCGGCACCGCGTGCTCCAGTTTATTGACTACAATGACCGGGACAACCGGGCCAGTGGTCAGGATTGCTTCTGCACTTGTTTTCCAGTTTTTCATCGGAATTCTTCTCTCGCCTGATTACTAGTGTGTCATCTTAAAAAGTGATACAGGTTGCGCCCTGCTCCGCACCCGACAGCTTTTCGCGCAGCGCGCCAAACAACTCACGCCCCGTTCCGACGCGCGACGCGCTCAGGTCCGGAATATGAGGCTGACGAGCGGCAAGTTCCGCCTCGTCGACCAGCAGAGTTAACTCACCTGTCTGCCCATTCACGCGAATGATGTCGCCATCGCGCACTTTTGCCAGTAAGCCGCCATCGTAGGCTTCCGGCGTTACGTGGATAGCTGAAGGCACTTTACCCGAAGCGCCTGAAAGTCGTCCATCAGTAACTAACGCGATTTTGAAACGGCGGTCCAATAATACACCAAGTGGCGGCATGAGTTTATGTAATTCTGGCATTCCATTCGCTTTTGGTCCCTGATGACGCACGACAACGACACAATCCCGATCAAGCAGACCCGCGTCAAACGCAGGCAGCACATCATGCTGACTTTCAAATACCATGGCAGGCGCTTCAATGATCTGGTTTTCAACCGGTACCGCAGACGTCTTCATTACTGCGCGCCCCAGATTACCGCTTAGCACCTTAGTACCGCCGTGAGGAGAGAACGGCTTATCAAAAGAGGCAATGACATCGTTATCCAGTGACCTTTCCGCGCCTTCACGCCAGTCCAGCTCGCCGTTGTTGAGCCAGGGCTCCAGCGTATAGCGTTTCAGGCCGAAGCCTGCGACAGTATTAACGTCTTCGTGCAGCAATCCGGCATTGAGCAGCTCACGCATCAATACCGGTACGCCGCCCGCCGCCTGGAAGTGGTTAATGTCCGCCGGACCGTTCGGGTACAGACGCGCCATCAACGGAACCACTTCCGACAAATCCGAGAAGTCATCCCAGTTGATCAGAATGCCCGCCGCGCGCGCCATTGCAACCAGATGCATGGTGTGGTTGGTGGAACCGCCGGTAGCCAGCAGCGCGACAATGCCGTTCACCACGACTTTTTCGTCGATCATTTTACCGAGCGGCATCCACGTATTGCCGTTGCCGGTAAGACGTGTTACCTGACGTGCGGCAGCGGCAGTCAATGCCTCGCGCAGCGGCGCATCCGGATGCACAAACGAAGAACCCGGCAACTGCATTCCCATAAACTCCACCACCATCTGGTTGGTGTTGGCGGTGCCGTAAAATGTACAGGTGCCCGGCGCATGGTAAGAGGCGGCTTCCGACTCCAGCAGCGCCATTCTGTCAACTTTTCCTTCCGCATATAGCTGACGAATACGGACTTTTTCTTTATTCGGCAGGCCGCTCGCCATCGGGCCTGACGGAACAAAAATCGCGGGTAAATGACCAAAAGAGAGCGCGGCCATCGCCAGCCCCGGAACGATTTTGTCGCATACGCCGAGGAATAACGCGCCGTCAAACATATTGTGAGAGAGGCCTACTGCTGCCGACATCGCTATCACTTCGCGGCTGAGTAATGACAACTCCATGCCATCCTGCCCTTGCGTAACGCCATCGCACATTGCCGGTACGCCGCCTGCGACCTGACCTACCGCATTCACGGAATGCAGGGCCTGACGAATAATCTGCGGATAATGTTCATACGGTTGATGCGCAGAGAGCATGTCATTGTAGGAGGTAATAATGGCGATATTATTGCGCAACATACTTTTCAGCGAGGCTTTGTCCTCTGGCTGACAGGCGGCGAAGCCATGCGCCAGGTTGCCGCAGGCCAGTTGAGATCGGTGGACGGTGGCGGTTTTCGCCTGCTCAATGCGGGCAAGATAGGCTTCTCGGGTCTGCTGCGAGCGTTCGACAATACGCTGTGTTACGCGTAACAAATTAGGATTCATAGAGGCTCCTGAAATTTATCTGTCCGGCTACCGGGTTTACCATGCGTTTCATCAATGTGGAAAGACAGTGAAATACATGATGTCCGGTGATAATGGGGCAAAATCGTTTCAGGCAGTGTAATAAAAAAAGCCTCGCAGGTGAATCCACACGAGGCTTAAAAGTGCAAAAATGATTCTACAATCTGTGTTAGATCATGTTACCGGTAAAATACCACCTAAGAGTGAGTGGCAAATTTACTCAAACTCATTCCACGAACGACCGTCACGGGTAATCATCGCCACGGACGCTACCGGTCCCCAGGTGCCCGCCTGATACGGCTTCGGCGCGTCGTTGTCCATCGCCCATGCTTCGGTAATGGAGTCCACCCACTTCCAGGCTTCTTCCACTTCGTCACGGCGGACAAACAGCGCCTGAATGCCACGCATCGTTTCCAGCAGCAGGCGCTCATATGCATCCGCCAGGTGCGTCTGATTAAAGGTCTCGGAGTAGCTCAGATCAAGCTTCGTGATCTGCAGATTATGCTTATGATCCAGCCCCGGTACTTTGTTAAGCACCTGAATATCTACGCCTTCATCCGGCTGCAGGCGAATCGTCAATTTGTTCTGCGGCAGGTCTTGCCAGGACTCTTTAAAGAGGTTCAGTTCAGGCGTCTTGAAATAAACCACGACTTCAGAGCACTTAGTTGGCAGACGCTTGCCGGTGCGCAGATAGAATGGCACGCCCGCCCAACGCCAGTTATCGATGTCGACGCGGATCGCGACGAACGTTTCGGTGTTGCTGCTTTTATTCGCGCCCTCTTCTTCCAGATAGCCCGGCACCTTTTGCCCCTGCGCAAAGCCCGCGGTGTATTGACCACGAACCGTTTTTTCACGCACGTTGGAGCGATCAATACGGCGCAGCGATTTCAACACTTTGACTTTTTCATCGCGAATACTGTCGGCGCTCAGGTCAGACGGCGGTGACATGGCAATCATGCAGAGAATTTGCAGCAAGTGGTTCTGGATCATATCGCGCATCTGACCGGCCTGGTCAAAGTATCCCCAGCGCCCTTCAATCCCCACCTCTTCCGCTACGGTAATCTCAACGTGATCGATAGTGCGGTTATCCCAGTTATTAACGAATAACGAGTTGGCAAAACGCAGCGCCAGCAGGTTGAGAACCGTTTCTTTACCCAGATAGTGGTCGATACGATATACCTGGCACTCTTCAAAGTATTCGCCGACCCGATCGTTAATCTCACGCGAGGTCGCCAGCGAAGTACCCAACGGTTTTTCCATCACGACGCGCGCCGGTTTGGCGTTGAGTTTAGCCTCTCCTAACCCTTTGCAAATAGCGCCAAAGGTGCTGGGCGGCATCGCAAAATAGTTAATGGTGGTGCGGTTTTTTTGATCCAGCATATCGCCCAGGCGACTGAACGCAGGCGTATCGTTAACGTCAAGATTACAAAAATCCAGACGGCCGCTCAGCGTATCCCACAAGCCTTCATCAATTTTTTCCTTCATGAAGGTTTCCAGCGCCTCACGCACGACGTGGGTATAAGCTTCTTTATCCCAGTCCGCGCGCCCCACCCCAATGATCCGGGTATCCGGATGGATCTGGCCGGCTTTCTCAAGCTGATACAGGGAAGGCAGCAGTTTCCGGCGCGCCAGGTCGCCTTTCGCGCCGAAAATGACCAGGTCACATGCCTGGGCTGTTTGCGTTACCGCCATGTCATTCTCCTCAGTTAATCTCCTGGTACTTTAGCCAGGATATCGTTGTAATTTTATTACACAGCACTGTACTGCTTTTACGAGATTACGGAAACCGTAAACGCCTTTTCATAGGTGAACCGGCGTTTGATTGGCAATATAATCGGCAAAACGCCTAATAAAATTGTCGCTTTTCCACACAAGCTGGAACTTAAAATCCGACGTCGGTCATGTAATGAAAAAAAACGACACCTTTTTTAGCCATTTTGCCCCCTTCGGCAGTCGCCAGGAGTAATATCTAACAAAACGCGTTCGGTTTCGCGCATCATTGAAATCGCTAATACCCATGAGCCTTGCTAATCATGAATATGCTGGAAAAAGTCCAGTCTCAACTGGAACATTTAAGCAAATCTGAACGAAAAGTCGCCGATGTTATTCTGGCCGCCCCAGGCAGATCGATTCACTTAAGCATTGCCATGCTGGCCCAGGAAGCTAACGTTAGCGAGCCAACGGTGAACCGTTTCTGTCGCAGCATGAATACCCGCGGCTTTCCTGATTTTAAACTGCATCTGGCGCAAAGTCTGGCAAATGGCACCCCCTATGTTAATCGCAATGTGGATGAAGATGACAGCGTCGAGGCCTATACAGGAAAAATCTTCGAGTCCGCCATGGCCAGTCTCGACCATGTTCGTCAGTCGCTGGATAAATCGGCCGTCAACCGCGCCGTCGATTTACTGACCCAGGCAAAAAAAATCGCCTTTTTTGGCCTTGGTTCCTCCGCCGCGGTCGCGCATGACGCCATGAATAAGTTTTTTCGCTTCAATGTGCCGGTGATTTACTCCGACGATATCGTGCTGCAACGGATGAGCTGTATGAATTGTAACGATGATGACGTCGTCGTGCTCATTTCGCATACTGGCAGAACCAAGAGCCTGGTGGAACTGGCGCAGTTGGCGCGGGAAAACGATGCGATGGTGATCGCCCTGACCTCCGCTGGAACGCCGCTGGCGCGCGAAGCCACGCTGGCCATTACCCTCGACGTACCGGAAGATACAGACATTTATATGCCCATGGTCTCTCGACTTGCTCAGCTGACCGTGATAGATGTGCTGGCAACGGGATTTACTTTGCGTCGCGGGGCGAAATTCAGAGATAACTTGAAGCGTGTCAAGGAAGCGCTCAAGGAATCGCGTTTTGATAAAGAATTACTCATCAGGAGTGATGACCGCTAAAAGCAATAACAATGTTCTACCCTTTTCGTCATCCGGGGACGTTCATTTTATACCGTTAAGGTTTCAGAACGACCGGATCAATGTTCACGCAACACCAAGTTGTTTTAGTCAACGGAGTATTACATGTCCAGAAGGCTTCGCAGAACCAAAATCGTTACCACGTTAGGCCCGGCAACTGACCGCGATAACAACCTTGAGAAGGTTATCGCCGCGGGCGCAAACGTAGTACGTATGAACTTCTCTCACGGCTCGCCGGAAGATCATAAAATGCGTGCTGATAAAGTCCGTGAGATTGCCGCCAAATTGGGGCGTCATGTGGCTATTTTAGGCGACCTGCAAGGGCCAAAAATTCGCGTTTCCACTTTTAAAGAAGGCAAAGTGTTCCTCAATATCGGGGATAAATTTCTGTTAGACGCTAACCTGGGTAAAGGCGAAGGCGATAAAGAAAAAGTCGGCATTGATTACAAAGGGTTGCCGGCAGACGTCGTTCCTGGCGATATCCTGCTGCTTGACGATGGTCGAGTGCAGTTGAAAGTGCTTGAAGTCCAGGGCATGAAAGTCTTTACCGAGGTCACCGTCGGCGGCCCGCTGTCTAACAATAAAGGCATTAACAAGCTCGGCGGCGGACTTTCTGCTGAAGCGCTGACCGAAAAAGATAAAGCCGATATTCAAACCGCTGCGCTGATAGGCGTTGACTATCTGGCCGTATCCTTCCCGCGCTGCGGCGAAGATCTGAACTATGCACGCCGCCTGGCGCGCGACGCCGGCTGCGACGCGAAAATTGTGGCTAAGGTCGAACGCGCCGAAGCGGTATGCGATCAAAACGCCATGGACGATATCATTCTGGCCTCTGACGTTGTGATGGTCGCACGTGGCGACCTGGGCGTTGAAATCGGCGATCCGGAGCTGGTTGGTATCCAGAAGGCGCTGATTCGCCGTGCGCGTCAGCTAAACCGCGCAGTCATCACCGCAACGCAGATGATGGAGTCGATGATCACCAACCCGATGCCGACCCGTGCGGAAGTGATGGACGTGGCGAACGCCGTCCTGGATGGCACGGATGCGGTTATGCTGTCTGCCGAAACCGCAGCCGGTCAGTATCCTTCTGAAACCGTTGCCGCAATGGCGCGCGTCTGCCTGGGCGCAGAAAAAATCCCCAGCATCAATGTGTCTAAACACCGTCTCGACGTGCAGTTCGACAACGTTGAAGAAGCCATTGCCATGTCTGCGATGTATGCGGCAAACCATCTGAAAGGTGTTACCGCGATCATCACCATGACGGAATCCGGTCGTACCGCGCTAATGACTTCCCGTATCAGCTCCGGCCTGCCGATTTTCGCCATGTCGCGCCATGAACGCACGCTGAACCTGACCGCGCTCTACCGCGGAGTAACGCCAGTGCATTTTGATAGCGCGGCTGATGGCGTTGTCGCGGCGCATGAAGCTGTTAATCTGCTGCGCGATAAAGGGTATCTGGTTTCCGGCGACCTGGTTATCGTGACTCAGGGCGATGTCATGAGCACCGTCGGTTCAACCAATACCACGCGTATTTTGACCGTTGAGTAAAACTCCTCCACGCCTGTTCATCAGGTAGTACAGGGTTTGTCAGCATAAAGCCTCTCTTACGAGAGGCTTTATTTATTTGATAGGATAAAGATCTTTACGCTTATACGGCTGAATCTCGCCTGGCTTGCGGGTTTTGAGCAGCTTCAGGATCCAGGTGTACTGTTCCGGATGCGGGCCGACAAAAATTTCGACCTCTTCGTTCATCCGTCTGGCGATAGTGTGGTCGTCAGCCGTGAGCAGATCGTCCATTGGCGGGCGAATCTGGATAGTCAGGCGATGCGTTTTACCATTATACACCGGGAAAAGCGGTATCACGCGTGCGCGGCACACTTTCATCAGCCGACCAATTGCAGGCAGCGTCGCTTTGTATGTCGCAAAGAAATCAACGAATTCACTATGCTCCGGGCCGTGATCCTGGTCCGGCAGGTAGTAACCCCAGTAGCCCTGACGAACAGACTGAATAAAGGGTTTAATCCCGTCATTACGCGCATGCAAACGTCCGCCGAAACGCCGACGCACTGTGTTCCAGATATAGTCAAAAACCGGATTACCCTGATTATGAAACATCGCCGCCATTTTTTGCCCCTGAGAGGCCATCAGCATGGCTGGAATGTCGACGCCCCAGCCATGCGGTACGAGAAAAATGACTTTTTCGTCGTTACGACGCATCTCCTCAATGATTTCCAGACCTTCCCAGTCAACACGCTGTTGAATTTTTTTCGGACCGCGCATCGCCAACTCAGCCATCATCGCCATTGCCTGTGGCGCGGTGGCGAACATCTCATCGACAATCGCTTCGCGTTCAGCTTCGCTACGCTGCGGAAAGCACAATGACAGATTAATTAGCGCCCGGCGACGAGAACTCTTCCCCAGCCGTCCGGCAAAACGCCCCAGCGTCGCCAGCAAAGGGTCGCGGAATGATGCCGGTGTTAATGCGATCCCCGCCATTGCCGCCGCGCCCAACCAGGCGCCCCAATACTGCGGATAGCGAAAGGATTTTTCGAATTCAGGGATATACTCACTATTATTTTTTTTGGTTTCCATGCTTTTCCAGGGTCTGCTGACGCGAAAAGGAATTGTGAATAGTGTAGCGACGTCTGCGTCTCACACAAAACAAAAAAGCCGGCACACATCGCGTACCGGCTCTGTCAGCGCATTTGTTAATCGAAGCGCAGTTGCGGCAGAACCTCTTTCACCTGTGTCAGGTATTCACGACGATCTGACCCCGTCAGACCTTCCGTGCGCGGCAATTTTGCTGTCAGAGGGTTAACGGCTTGCTGGTTGATCCATACCTCATAATGCAGATGCGGCCCTGTGGAACGCCCGGTGTTACCAGAAAGCGCAATACGATCGCCACGTTTCACTTTTTGCCCCGGTTTCACCAGCAGCTTACGCAAGTGCATGTAACGTGTGGTGTAGGTGCGTCCATGACGAATCGCAATGTAGTAACCGGCAGCGCCGCTACGTTTAGCGACCACGACCTCGCCATCCCCCACCGACAGCACCGGCGTACCCTGCGGCATCGCAAAGTCAACGCCACGATGCGGCGCAACGCGTCCAGTAACCGGGTTCAGACGGCGCGGATTGAAGTTGGAGGAGATGCGGAACTGTTTGGCGGTCGGGAAGCGTAAAAAGCCTTTCGCCAGGCCAACACCGTTACGGTCATAGAATTTACCGTCAGCGGCGCGAATGGCGTAGTAATCTTTACCATCGGAACGCATCCGCACGCCCAACAACTGACTCTGTTCACGCTTGCCATCCAGCATCTCGCGCGACATCAGAACCGAAAATTCATCGCCCTTTTTCAGCTTGCGAAAATCCATCTGCCACTGCATGGCTTTTATCACTGCGCTGATTTCGCTGCTGGTTAAACCGGCCTCTTTCGCGCTGGCGACAAAGCTACCCCCTACCGTACCTTTCAGCAGACTGTTAACCCAGTCCCCCTGCTGCATTTCACTGCTCATTTTAAAACCGTTGGCAGTGCGATCGTAGGTACGCGTTTCACGGCGGGAGACTTCCCATGTCAGACGCTGTAAATCGCCATCGGCGGTCAGTGTCCAGGAAAGCTGTTGGCCAATTTTCAGATTGCGCAGCTCCTTATCAGAAGCGGCAAGTCGGCTAATATCGCTCATATCGATGCCGTACTGATTCAGAATGCTGCTTAACGTATCGCCTGTGGAGACGACGTATTCATGGACGCCGACTTCGCCTGCGGTTTTATCGTCCAGCTCATCCTGAGGAATAGCTTCATCTTCCTGCGCGGCCTGATCGATGGGTTCGCTGGCCTCCGGTAAGAGGGAACGAATCTCGCTTTTCTCCAGTTCAATAGTTTTAACGATTGGTGCGGATTCTGGGTGGTAAACATAGGGCCGCCATACGGCGACGGCCAGTGTCAGAACGGTAAGTGACCCCAGCATAACGCGGTGGGGTCGGGGCAGATTATTAAATGCCAGGGCGACAGAGCGGGCTATCTGTTGCACGTATTCACTTCCTCGTTAATCTCCTTTCAGGCAGCTCGCATACTGGTTGGCTAATTGGCTTAAAAACGCTGAATAGCTTGTTTTACCCAGTTTAATGTTCGTCCCGAGGGGATCCAGTGTTCCCATTCGAACGGATGTCCCTCTCGCCACGGCTTCCACGACCGCTGGCCTGAATTGTGGCTCAGCAAAAACGCAGGTTGCTTTTTGCTCAACCAACTGTGTTCTTATTTCATGTAAACGCTGCGCGCCAGGTTGTATCTCAGGGTTCACGGTAAAGTGACCGAGCGGGGTGAGTCCGTAGTGTTTTTCGTAGTAACCGTAGGCGTCATGAAAAACGAAATACCCTTTCCCCTTGAGCGGCGCGAGCTCGTTACCGACCTGTTTATCGGTTGCGGCTAATTGTGCCTCAAAATCCTTCAGGTTGGCGTCGAGTTTGGCTCGACTTTGCGGCATAAGTTCCACTAATTTTTCATGGATTGCAACCGCTGTAGCCCGCGCTATCTCTGGGGAGAGCCAAAGATGCATGTTATATTCGCCGTGATGGTGATGTACGTCACCTTTTTCCTCATCGGCGCCCGTATGCGCATGTTCATCCTCATCATCATCCGCGCCCTTCATGAGTAACGGTTTTACATCGGCAAGTTGCGCAATGGTAACCTGCTTATTATCAGGAATATTCCTGACCGACTTCTCCATAAAGGCTTCCATTTCCGGGCCAACCCAGACGACTAAGTCCGCGCCCTGTAAGCGTTTTACGTCTGATGGACGCAATGAATAATCATGCTCGGAAGCCCCATCCGGAAGTAATACTTGCGTATCCGTAACGCCATCAGCAATGGCGGAAGCGATAAACCCAAGCGGTTTAAGCGAAGCGACAACGGCGGCATCGGCGGCCTGGGTTGCACTCCCCCAAAGCGCGGCGGATAATGCTGCGAAAAGAAGCGTATTTTTCTGTAACATAATGCGACTAATCATCGTAATGAATGTGTGAAATGTGATATTATAACATTCTATCACTTCTGCAAGCCTAAAATTAACATGACAAGTTTAGTTTCACTGGAAAACGTCTCGGTCTCATTTGGTCAACGCCGCGTCCTCTCTGACGTGTCGCTTGAATTGAGCCCCGGAAAAATTTTAACGCTTCTCGGCCCTAACGGCGCGGGGAAGTCAACGCTTGTACGCGTGGTTTTAGGACTGGTAGCCCCTGATGAAGGGGTGATCAAGCGCAACGGGCAACTCCGTATCGGCTATGTCCCGCAAAAGCTCTATCTCGATACCACGCTTCCGCTGACGGTAAACCGATTTTTACGTTTACGTCCCGGCACGCAAAAAACGGATATTCTCCCGGCGCTTAAACGCGTTCAGGCCGGACATTTGATTGACGCGCCCATGCAAAAACTCTCCGGTGGTGAGACGCAGCGGGTACTGCTGGCCCGTGCTCTGCTTAACAGGCCGCAGTTGCTGGTACTTGATGAGCCGACGCAAGGCGTGGATGTCAACGGCCAGGTCGCGTTATACGACCTTATCGATCAGCTGCGCCGCGAACTCGATTGCGCCGTGCTGATGGTGTCACATGACCTACATCTGGTCATGGCAAAGACGGATGAAGTGTTATGCCTGAACCATCATATTTGCTGTTCCGGCGCGCCGGAAGTGGTGTCTATGCATCCGGAATTTATCTCTATGTTTGGCCCGCGAGGCGCGGAGCAATTAGGGATTTATCGCCATCATCATAATCATCGCCACGATTTACAGGGTCGTATTGTACTGCGCCGGGGAAATGGTCACTCATGATTGAATTATTACTGCCCGGCTGGCTGGCCGGGATGATGCTGGCCTGCGCCGCTGGTCCTTTGGGCTCATTTGTGGTCTGGCGTCGGATGTCCTATTTTGGCGATACGCTGGCTCACGCGTCGCTTCTGGGCGTGGCGTTTGGCCTGTTGCTGGACGTTAACCCCTTTTATGCGGTAATCGCCGTTACGCTGCTGCTGGCCGCCGGTCTGGTATGGCTGGAGAAACGCCCTCACCTCGCGATTGATACCTTACTGGGCATTATGGCGCACAGCGCCTTATCTTTAGGACTGGTCGTGGTCAGCCTGATGTCCAACGTCCGCGTTGATTTAATGGCTTATCTGTTTGGCGATTTGCTGGCCGTCACACCGGAAGATCTTATCTCGATCGCTATTGGGGTCGTTATTGTGCTGGCCATTCTCTTCTGGCAGTGGCGCAACTTGCTGTCAATGACTATCAGTCCGGATCTTGCCTTTGTCGATGGCGTGAAGTTACAGCGCGTGAAGCTACTATTGATGCTGGTAACGGCGTTAACCATTGGTGTGGCGATGAAGTTTGTCGGAGCGCTGATCATTACGTCGCTGCTGATTATCCCCGCCGCAACCGCGCGTCGCTTTGCCCGTACGCCGGAGCAGATGGCGGGCGTCGCCGTTGGTGTAGGTATGATAGCGGTTACAGGTGGACTGACCTTCTCAGCCTTTTATGATACCCCGGCAGGGCCATCCGTAGTGCTGTGTGCCGCGCTGCTGTTTATCTTCAGTATGATGAAAAAGCAGGCAAGCTAAGCGTGTGTTGCCCGGTGGCGCTGCGCTTACCGGGCCTACAAAATCGCCCAGGTCTAATGAGCGCAGCGACTTCAGGCGCTAAGGCATCTCTGGCGGCGTGATCCCGAAATGGTTCCAGGCGCGCACCGTTGCCATACGCCCACGCGGCGTGCGCTGCAAAAAGCCTTGCTGAATCAGATACGGCTCCAGCACATCCTCAATGGTTTCACGCTCTTCGCCAATCGCCGCCGCCAGGTTATCCAGGCCGACCGGTCCACCGAAGAATTTATCAATAACCGCCAGCAGCAGCTTGCGATCCATATAGTCAAACCCTTCCGCATCGACGTTCAGCATATCCAGCGCCTGCGCGGCAATTTCCGCTGAAATAGCCCCGTCATGCTTCACCTCGGCGAAATCACGCACACGTCTGAGCAGGCGGTTGGCTATACGCGGCGTACCGCGCGCCCGACGCGCCACTTCCAGCGCGCCGTCATCGCTCATCTCAAGCCCCATGTGCCTTGCGCTGCGCCCGACGATGTGCTGCAGATCGGGCACCTGGTAGAACTCCAGGCGCTGCACAATACCAAAACGGTCGCGTAGCGGCGAGGTCAGCGAACCTGCTCGCGTCGTCGCGCCAATGAGCGTAAACGGCGGCAGATCGATCTTAATTGAACGTGCAGCAGGCCCTTCGCCAATCATAATATCCAGCTGGTAATCTTCCATCGCCGGATAGAGTACCTCTTCCACCACCGGTGAAAGCCGGTGAATCTCATCAATAAACAGCACATCATGCGGTTCAAGATTGGTGAGCATAGCCGCCAGATCGCCTGCTTTTTCCAGCACCGGGCCGGACGTGGTTCGGAGATTGACGCCCATTTCATTGGCAACGATATTCGCCAGAGTCGTTTTACCTAACCCTGGCGGGCCGAAAATCAGCAAGTGATCTAGTGCGTCGCCACGCAGTTTTGCCGCCTGAATAAAGATCTCCATCTGGGAGCGCACCTGCGGTTGGCCGACATATTCCGCCAATAACTTCGGGCGAATGGCGCGATCGGCGACGTCTTCTGCGATCGTGGCGCCTGCTGAAATCAGGCGATCTGCTTCTATCATCCTTTACCTCATAACGCGGCGCGTAACGCGTCGCGAATCAGTGTTTCACTGCTTGCATCCGGACGGGCGATCTTGCTTACCATCCGACTGGCTTCTTGCGGTTTATAACCCAGCGCCACCAGCGCAGCAACTGCTTCTTGTTCTGCATCTTCCGAGGTTGGGCTGGCCGGCGACGTCAATACCAGATCGACTGCTGGCGTAAAGAGATCGCCATGTAGCCCTTTAAAGCGGTCTTTCATTTCGACAATCAGCCTTTCGGCGGTTTTCTTGCCGATACCCGGCAGCTTCACCAGTGCGCCAAGCTCTTCGCGCTCAACCGCATTCACAAACTGCTGCGCCGACATGCCGGAGAGGATCGCCAGCGCCAGCTTAGGCCCGACGCCATTCGTTTTAATTAGCTCTTTAAACAGCGTGCGCTCTTGCTTATTGTTGAATCCGTACAACAACTGCGCATCTTCACGCACCA
Source organism: Salmonella sp. 32120201201600049SM (assembly GCF_017572835.1). Taxonomy (NCBI): domain Bacteria; kingdom Pseudomonadati; phylum Pseudomonadota; class Gammaproteobacteria; order Enterobacterales; family Enterobacteriaceae; genus Salmonella; species Salmonella sp. 32120201201600049SM. Next base: position 859,075 of record NZ_JAGESA010000001.1, read on the forward strand.
CAAAGTGGGTGAAGACGATTGCCTCCTGCCCGGCCTCCGGCAGCTCGTAAAAGCAGGTCATAGGCATATGTACTTCATAGCCTACGCCCCCTGTCTCCAGCAGCACGATCGGGGGTTGTTTTTCGAGAATAATGCCTCTGAGTCTGCCTATCACATGACGCTCCTGCGTAAAGGGCTGAAAAGATAATGCACTATCATAAAAAAAGACTGGATGTTTATCCAGATGAAAAACACGTATCCCGATATTTCTCTACTCCGACAACCCGCGATGGTTAACGACGGGTACGCTCCCCGCTGCGTACAAAATAAGTCGTACACTCATTGACAACTTTTTGCGTCCTACGCGAACAACTTTTTGCCAACATGCCGTGGCGCACGTTCGGTAGTCTTCAATAATGAGTATCCTGATAACACTAATAATGTATCCAGTACGAATGCCAACAGCGGAACATCGGGCCTCCAAAAAAACAGACCCGAGAATAGATTTAATAATATTAACCACTAGCGCTGAATTTAATCGCATGTTGTTTTATCGTCGCGCGCAACAGATTTTAATTCGCCATGACACAATAAATATTGTACAAACTCATTTTTCATGCCATCGAAATTCACGGCTGGCATCCCTTCTGAATAACTATAATAAATATTCACATACTCTTCGCTACTAAAAAGTGCCTGTCGTTTTGCTGCTAACCCACGGCCTTTTGCTGCAATATACTGGAAGCAGTGGCCGCTGGCGCCACAGCTCCGCCCATCATCAACAATATATATATCGGCAGCGTTAAACAGCTGTTCCAGCCAGCACTGGCGAATCGTTCCGGCCGCACAAACCAAAAATAATGATGCGCTAATCATCCACCCGGATTTTTTTACCGATGTCATAGCCAGGAAAGCCATAAAGCACGCTGCCTGCAGGCACAAAACCAGTTCTTTATTCCCGGCAACCAAATGCCACTGGTTAAATACTAAGGTAATGAAAACTGAACTCAATGTTGCCAACAGTCTGGTCCTGAACCGCCTGGCAGGGAGAAGCAAAAAATAATAATGAAATCGTCCCTGGCTTTAATAAAAAAACAACAGTATTAGCCTCTGCCATATCAATACTCAAACAATAACAAAAACTAATAAACAGATGAAAGATAATAGCAACAAAAATATAAGAAAAATAAAATACCCAACCTATTCTCATTGGTTTATCATCAACCACGTCATACTCCCTGTCAATATGAGAGATCAGATGATGAGAAATTTACCACCTTAATTCCCCCCCAAATATATTTGCGACATTAATTCCAATAAATGAAATATTCACCATACATATTTCGATGACACTAAGGCTTGTCATTTATCTGGTATAATGCTAACTACCCTGTAGAATAAATAAAAGGAATTTATTTCAAATAATGGAATGCAGAGATGAAAAAACATTATTCTGTCCAATATGAAACCGGGGATATCGTCTTTACCTGTATAGGTGCCGCGCTTTTCGGCCAGATATCCACCGCTTCACAGTGCTGGAGCAACCATGTTGGGATTATTATTGGTCATAATGGTGATGACTATCTGGTGGCGGAAAGTCGCGTCCCCCTCTCAACCGTCACCACGCTGTCACTGTTTATACAACGTTCAGCCGGACAACGTTACGCGGTTCGTCGCCTGTGCGGCGGTCTGACGGTCGAACAGAAACTCGCCATCATGGAACAGGTTCCCGCCCGGCTGAATAAGTTTTATCACACGGGGTTTAAATACGAGTCATCGCGCCAGTTCTGCTCGAAATTTGTGTTTGATATCTATAAAGAAGCATTATGTATTCCGGTAGGCGATATTGAGACATTCGAAGAATTACTTCACAGCAATCCTGATGCGAAACTCGCCTTCTGGAAGTTCTGGTTTTTAGGTTCAATCCCGTGGGATCGTAAGACGGTGACGCCAGCCAGCCTGTGGCAACATCCCAATTTAGAATTAATTAGTGCCTGTGGAATTGAAACCCCTCAACGCGAGGCTGAGGGAGAATGATTTAGCGCAACCTTCCCCGCGCCAGATTGAGTCGGCTCTCGCTCATTTGCATCGCGTTCTGGCTAACGTGGCAATGCGTAATGGCGATAGCCAGCGCATCCGCGGCATCGGCCTGCGGGTTAGCGGGCAGTTTGAGCAACGTGCGCACCATATGCTGAACCTGGCTTTTTTCCGCGCTACCGATACCCACCACGGTCTGTTTGACCTGACGGGCGGCGTACTCAAAGACCGGCAGTTCCTGATTGACCGCCGCGACGATCGCGACGCCCCGCGCCTGCCCCAGCTTTAGCGCCGAGTCAGCATTTTTCGCCATGAACACCTGTTCAATAGCAAAATAATCCGGCTGAAATTGGGTGATGATTTCCGTCACGCCCGCGTAAATGAGTTTCAGGCGCGACGGCAAATCATCGACTTTGGTGCGAATACATCCGCTGCCCAGATAGGTCAGTTGTCTGCCTACCTGGCGGATAACGCCATAACCGGTAATGCGCGAGCCGGGGTCAATACCGAGAATAATCGACACGCTATACCCCCTGCCCGCCGGCGTTTAGCAGCACCATTACAGGGTCGCCGCCACCTCATCAGAGATCTCACCGTTATGGTAGACTTCCTGAACATCGTCACAGTCTTCCAGCATATCGATCAGACGTAGCAGTTTCGGCGCGGTTTCCGCATCCATATCCGCTTTGGTTGACGGGATCATGGACACTTCGGCGCTGTCCGCTTTCAGACCCGCCGCTTCCAGCGCGTCACGCACTTTGCCCATCTCTTCCCAGGCAGTGTAAACATCAATCGCGCCATCATCATAGGTCACAACATCTTCCGCGCCAGCTTCCAGAGCGGCTTCCATGATGGTGTCTTCATCGCCTTTCTCAAAGGAGATGACCCCTTTCTTACTGAACAGGTACGCCACTGAGCCATCGGTACCCAGATTACCGCCGCACTTGCTGAAAGCATGACGCACTTCCGCTACGGTACGGTTACGGTTGTCACTCAGACACTCAATCATAATGGCCGTGCCGCCAGGACCATAACCTTCATAGATGATGGTTTCCATGTTCGAGTCTTCATCACCACCCACACCGCGAGCGATGGCACGGTTCAGAGTGTCGCGGGTCATGTTGTTGGCCAGCGCTTTATCTACGGCCGCGCGCAGACGCGGGTTGGCATCCGGATCGCCGCCGCCCAATTTAGCTGCCGTTACCAGTTCACGAATAATTTTAGTGAAGATTTTACCGCGCTTGGCATCTTGCGCAGCTTTACGATGTCTGGTGTTGGCCCATTTACTATGACCTGCCATAAATATTTCCTCAAAAAAAGCGCGCCTTTTCAGGCGACGTTAATGACAAACTCTTCAATCGCTTGCCGGTTACTCCAGGACTTGGTAAGCGCCGCCGCGTCAGGCGCATCAAGCCACTGGTACGTCAGATGTTCAGTGAATATCACCTGCCGCTCATGCGGTAACGCAAGGCAGAACCAGAATTCTGTATTGTGCATGACGCCCGGCGCATAGCGATGACGTAAATGTGAAAAAATTTCAAACTCCACCGTACGTTGGCAGTCGATTAAGGTCAGTTGCTCTGCCGCAACATCAATCGTGACCTCCTCTTTGACTTCACGTACGGCGGCCTGCAACGCGGTCTCCCCTTCTTCTATGCTGCCAGTCACTGACTGCCAAAAATCCGGGTCGTCGCGTCGCTGCAACATTAGCACCCGTTTCGTATCCTGCGCGAAAATAACCACCAGGACCGAAACGGGGCGCTTGTACACTTTATCCTTCACGCGACCTCGTTGTTGGCTGTTGAGTGACGCCGCGCATTGATGAGACTCGCCCTTGCGGGCCGCCGCGATATCACGCGAATGATGTCGTGTACATTGTTCATATCAGTTATTCTCGGCTTTCTTCACAACCTGAATCCCCAACTCCGTCAACGCTGCCTGGTTGGCGAAACTCGGCGCTTCGGTCATCAGACACGCGGCGGCGGTCGTTTTCGGGAAGGCGATAACATCACGAATATTGTCGGTGCCGGTCAACAGCATGGTCAGACGGTCCAGACCAAACGCCAGGCCCGCATGCGGCGGCGTACCGTATTTCAACGCATCCAACAGGAAGCCGAACTTCTCGCGCTGCTCCTGCTCATTGATACCGAGAATACCAAATACGGTTTGCTGCATTTCACCGTTGTGAATACGCACCGAACCGCCGCCCACTTCATAGCCGTTAATCACCATATCGTAAGCGTTAGCGACGGCTTCTTCCGGCGCAGTTTTCAGTTCAGACGCCGTCATGTCACGCGGGGCGGTGAACGGATGGTGCATCGCGGTCAGACCGCCTTCGCCGTCGTCTTCGAACATCGGGAAGTCAATCACCCACAGCGGCGCCCATTTGTCTTCGTCGGTCAGGCTCAGGTCTTTGCCCAGTTTCAGACGCAGCGCGCCCAGCGCATCGGCAACCACTTTTTTGTTATCTGCGCCGAAGAAGATCATGTCGCCGTCCTGCGCGCCGGTACGTTCAAGGATAGCGTCGACGATGTCGGCGGTCAGGAACTTGGCCACCGGACTGTTAATCCCGTCCAGACCTTTCGCGCGCTCGTTAACTTTGATATACGCCAGGCCTTTCGCGCCGTAGATCTTAACAAAGTTACCGTAATCGTCGATCTGCTTACGGCTAAGCTGCGCCCCGCCAGGCACACGCAGCGCTGCCACGCGGCCTTTCGGATCGTTAGCCGGGCCCGCGAAGACCGCGAACTCTACCGATTTCAGCAGGTCAGCGACATCTACCAGCTCCATCGGGTTACGCAGGTCTGGCTTGTCGGAACCGTAGCGACGTTCCGCTTCGGCAAACGTCATGACCGGGAAATCCCCCAGATCCACGCCTTTCACTTCCAGCCACAAATGGCGCACCAGCGCTTCCATCACTTCGCGCACCTGTGGCGCGGTCATGAAGGAGGTCTCGACGTCGATCTGAGTAAACTCCGGCTGACGGTCAGCACGTAAGTCTTCATCACGGAAGCATTTGACTATCTGATAGTAACGGTCGAAACCGGACATCATCAGGAGCTGTTTGAACAGCTGCGGCGACTGCGGCAGCGCGTAGAATTTACCTTTGTGCACGCGCGAAGGCACCAGATAGTCGCGCGCGCCTTCCGGCGTGGCTTTGGTCAGCATCGGCGTTTCAATATCAAGGAAACCGTGATCGTCCATAAAACGACGCACCAGGCTGGTAATTTTGGCGCGGGTTTTCAGGCGCTGCGCCATTTCCGGACGACGCAAATCCAGATAGCGGTACTTGAGACGCGCCTCTTCGGTATTAACGTGGTTAGCGTCAAGCGGCAGTGAGTCTGCGCGGTTGATGATAGTGAGAGAGGACGCCAGCACTTCAATTTCGCCGGTCGCCATATCCGCATTGACGTTTTTCGCGTCACGCGCACGCACGGTGCCCGTAACCTGAATGCAGAACTCATTACGCAGTTCAGAGGCCAGCTTTAACGCGTCCGCACGATCCGGATCGAAGAACACCTGCACAATACCTTCGCGGTCGCGCATATCGATAAAGATCAGGCTGCCAAGATCACGACGACGGTTGACCCAACCACACAGAGTCACCTGCTGCCCCACGTGGGACAGACGTAGCTGTCCGCAATATTCTGTACGCATGAGATATCCCTTAACTTAGCCGCAGGCGGATTGTTGCCTGCCATGCAGGCGACGAAGTCGCAGCTTTAGCTGTATGTCACAACTGGATGAAAAAAGGCGGCTATTATACTGGAAATTCTGCCGCACGATAAGAGTCAATCCAGCATGGGAGCGATAACTTGCCCGTTTCATGCGGTATCGACACTTGGTTCATACTGACTGTACCCGGGTTTTTCACGCGGGTATTGCGTATGCTCACAAAAATTAACAATATTTGTCGCCGCTTTCCTCTTTAATCGCGCTTAAGGTGTAGTGAAATCCGCTATTTTTAGGAGAGTGATTATCATGCTGAAACTCAACGCGACCACAACCGCCCTGGTGGTTATTGATTTACAGGAAGGAATTCTTCCGTTTGCCGGCGGCCCGTATACGGCAAATGAGGTGGTCGCCCGCGCCGCGCGGCTGGCGGAAAAGTGTCGTGCCAACGGCTCGCCCGTGGTTATGGTACGCGTCGGATGGTCTGATGATTATGCCGAAGCGTTAAAACAGCCGGTGGATGCCGCAACGCCTGCGCACGCGTTGCCGGAAAACTGGTGGACCTGGCCTACGGCATTGGGTAAAAAGGACAGCGATCTGGAAGTGACTAAACGCCAGTGGGGCGCGTTTTACGGCACCGAGCTGGAATTACAACTTCGCCGCCGGGGTATCGACACCATCATATTGTGCGGAATCTCAACCAATATCGGCGTCGAATCCACAGCGCGTAACGCCTGGGAGTTGGGATTTAACCTTATTATTGCCGAAGATGCCTGTAGCGCCGCCAGCAGTGAGCAGCATCAGAGCAGTATGACGCATATTTTCCCGCGCATTGGCCGGGTACGCAGCGTAGAGGATATTTTAAACGCCTTATGATCTACATTGGCTTGCCGCAATGGTCGCACCCGAAATGGGCGCGGCTCGGCATCACCAGTCTGGAAGAGTATGCCCGCCACTTTAACTGCGTGGAGGGCAACACCACGCTTTACGCGCTGCCGAAAGCGGAAATTGTCGATCGCTGGTATGCGCAAACTACGGACGATTTCCGTTTTTGCTTTAAATTTCCCGCCACCATTTCTCACCAGGCCGCGCTGCGCCATTGCGACGATCTGGTACAGGCGTTTTTTACCCGCCTGGCGCCGCTGGAAACGCGTATTGGCCAATACTGGCTGCAGTTGCCCGCCGCCTTTGGACCGCGCGATCTCCCCGCCTTATGGCAGTTTCTTGATGCGCTCCCCGCCACGTTTACCTATGGCGTAGAAGTTCGTCATCCGTGTTTTTTTGACAAAGGTGAGGATGAACAGCGGCTCAATCGCGGGTTACACGCGCGCGGCGTAAACCGCGTGATCCTGGATAGTCGTCCGGTACATGCCGCCCATCCCCACAGCGAGGCCGTCCGCGACGCGCAGCGAAAAAAACCCAAAGTTCCGGTACATGCTGTCGTGACGGCCAGCCATCCAATGGTGCGTTTTATCGGTAGCGATAATATGGCGCAAAACCGTGAATTTTTCGCCGCCTGGTTGCAGAAACTCCCGCAGTGGCGGCAGACCACCACGCCTTTTCTGTTTTTACATACTCCGGATATCGCGCAGGCGCCGGAACTGGTGAATACGCTTTGGCATGATTTACGCAGCGTCTTACCGGAAATCGGCACTGCTCCGTCCATTCCACAGCAATCTTCTCTTTTCTGAAAATGCCCCCTATCATAGACAGTGCCATCAGCCATTTTAAAAGGGAGTTTGTATGGTAAGCGCGCTGTATGCCGTTTTGGGTGCGTTATTATTAATGAAGTTCTCTTTTAATGTCGTTCGCTTGCGAATGCAGTACCGTGTCGCCTATGGCGACGGCGGTTTTAGCGAATTGCAAAGCGCCATCCGTATTCATGGCAACGCGGTGGAATATATTCCTGTCGCGCTGGTGCTGCTGCTGTTTATGGAAATGAACGGCGCCGAAACGTGGATGGTGCATATCTGCGGCATCATTTTAATCGCCGGTCGGCTGATGCATTATTACGGTTTTCACCACCGCCTGTTCCGCTGGCGGCGGGCGGGGATGAGCGCGACCTGGTGCGCATTGTTGCTGATGGTGCTGGCAAACCTGTGGTATATGCCCTGGGAGTTGGTTTTCTCCCTGTATTAGCGCACAATATGCGCCTTTATTTTTCCCGGATGTATACGTTATGTCTCACCGCGACACGCTTTTTTCTGCGCCTATCGCCCGTCTCGGCGACTGGACTTTTGATGAACGAGTAGCCGAAGTTTTCCCCGACATGATTCAGCGTTCGGTACCAGGCTACTCCAACATCATCTCCATGATCGGCATGTTAGCTGAACGCTTTGTGCAGCCGAACACGCAGGTCTACGATCTGGGCTGCTCGCTGGGCGCCGCGACGCTGTCTGTTCGGCGTAATATCCGCCATGAGCATTGTCGCATTATCGCCGTCGATAACTCCCCGGCCATGATTGAACGCTGCCGCCGCCATATTGATGCGTATAAAGCGCCTACGCCGGTTGAAGTCGTTGAAGGCGATATCCGCGATATCACTATTGAAAACGCCTCGATGGTGGTGCTGAATTTTACCCTGCAATTCCTTGAACCTGCCGAACGCCAGGCATTGCTGGATAAGATTTACCTGGGGTTGAATCCCGGCGGCGCGCTGGTACTGTCGGAAAAATTTAGCTTTGAAGATGCGAAAGTGGGCGAGTTGTTATTCAACATGCACCACGATTTTAAACGCGCGAATGGGTACAGCGAACTGGAGATCAGCCAGAAGCGCAGTATGCTGGAAAACGTGATGCTCACCGACTCGGTGGAAACACATAAAGCGCGCCTGCGTCAGGCGGGTTTCGAACACAGTGAACTGTGGTTCCAGTGCTTTAATTTCGGGTCGCTTGTCGCGTTAAAAGCCGGAGTTGCCGCATGATCGAGTTTGGTAACTTTTATCAGCTCATTGCTAAAAATCATCTCTCCCACTGGCTGGAAACATTGCCCGCGCAGATTGCCGCCTGGCAACGCGAGCAGCAGCATGGCTTGTTTAAACAGTGGTCGAACGCGGTAGAATTTTTACCGGAAATTACGCCCTGGCGGCTGGATTTACTGCACAGCGTCACGGCGGAAAGCGAAACGCCGCTCAGCGAAGGTCAGCTAAAGCGTATTGATACATTGCTGCGTAATCTGATGCCGTGGCGTAAAGGCCCGTTCTCGCTTTATGGCGTAGATATTGATACCGAATGGCGCTCCGACTGGAAGTGGGATCGCGTACTGCCGCATCTGTCAGATTTAACCGGCCGGACGATCCTTGATGTCGGCTGCGGCAGCGGCTATCACCTGTGGCGGATGATTGGCGCGGGCGCACATCTGGCGGTCGGCATCGATCCTACACAGCTTTTCCTCTGCCAGTTTGAGGCGGTGCGTAAACTGTTGGGTAACGATCAGCGCGCGCATCTGCTGCCGTTGGGCATTGAACAACTCCCGGCGCTGAAAGCATTTGATACCGTCTTCTCGATGGGGGTGCTTTATCACCGTCGCTCGCCGCTGGAACATCTGTGGCAGTTAAAAGATCAGTTGGTCAACGAGGGTGAACTGGTACTGGAAACGCTGGTCATCGACGGCGACGAAAATACCGTACTGGTGCCGGGTGACCGCTACGCGCAGATGCGTAACGTCTATTTTATTCCTTCCGCGCCGGCATTAAAAAAATGGCTGGAAAAATGCGGCTTTATTGATGTGCGTATCGCTGACGTTTGCGTCACCACCACCGAAGAGCAGCGTCGCACCGAGTGGATGGTTACCGAGTCGCTGGCCGATTTTCTTGACCCGAACGATCGCAGCAAGACGGTGGAAGGCTACCCCGCCCCGCAGCGCGCGGTGCTGATTGCGCGTAAACCGTGATGGATTGCCGAATGACCGTTACGTATAGCACCGTTTCTCCAAAATAGTTCAAGTTGCAGCAAGGCGGCAACGCAGCAAATCCCCGGGAACGTAGGTAGCTACGTGACCGGGGTGCGCGAGGCGGCCAACGCTGCTGCGGCTTGAAATATGAAGGAGAAAAAAAGGCCCCTGTTGAATTGGCAGGGGCCTGGTACGAGCAAGCATCATATTGGGCGACATGATGCAACGGTAAAAATCATTTGGCCTGATGGCGAACAATGATTCCTTTCATTTCAGCGACCGCCGCACCCTCTACCCTATAGCGAGAATACTCGTCCGCCTGTATATCGGCAGACATCGATAACCCCTGATTGCGATAGCGCATCGGCGAAGGCAGTAAGACTCCGGCGGAACTGTGTACTTCCCGTACTCCGGCATCGAGGAAATTCTGCAGGTTATTTGCACGAACCCCCGCACCAGCCATAATGGTTGGAGCATCCCCCTGGGCAATAAGTTCCATAATTATTGATAAACCTTGCGCCGCATCGGCTTTTTGCCCGGAAGTCAGTACTCTTGCTACGCCTGCGTCAGCCAGATTCTTTAGCGCATTGAAGGGATTAGCGCACATATCGAAGGCGCGGTGGAATGTCACCGCCAGCGGCCCGGCCGCCGCCATTATTTTTTCCATTCGCGACATATCGACATCCCCATCAACGGTCAACACGCCAGTAACCAGCCCGGGAAAACCCAACTCTCTGACGAGGCGAATATCTTCCAGCATGGCGGCAAATTCGCCGTCAGTGTAATAAAAATCCCCGCCGCGAGGACGAATAATCGGATGTACGGGAATCGTAATATGCTCGCGCACGCTGCGTAAGACGCCCAGCGAAGGCGTAAGCCCGCCTTCTTTCGGCGCGGCGCACAGTTCGATACGATCCGCGCCGTTTCGCTGCGCGGTGAGCGCGCATTCCATGCTGTAACAACAGATCTCAAGTAACGCCATATTCACTCCGCTCGGCAGGTTAATGGGCCGCCTGTTCGCTGGCGACAATCGCTTCAATCGACCATGGATGAAATTTTACCGTGATGCGGCCATCGGTCACGGCCAGCGTAGGGTTTGGCAAACGTTCATGCTCGCCCTGTGGCGAACTGGTTTTAACCACGATCCCCGGCTGACTAAGCCCCTCATCCGACAACAACGCCAGCGCCCTCGCGTTCAAGGTCTCCGGCTCGCCGGGCAGCACGATTTCAATATGCTCCCACCCTTCGTGTGGATAGCGTTTTTCTCCCGGCCACGGTAATTCAATAACAGAAAACCGCCAGTGTTCCACACATACCGGTTCATGCAGTTTAAACAGACAAATCGGCCTGCCGTTGATGATATTTTCCGACAGTAGCTCGCCGCATTGTTCAAAACCGCGACGCCAACGCTCCGCCGTCGTATTCTGGTGACAGCGCAATGAAATGTGATCGGCCTCAAGGGCGCTAATCTGCAGACCAAGGCGAGTGGAAAGTTCTCTGAACGCCAGAGTGAATCGCGGTAAATCTGCGGAAATATCATGCAGTTCATCAATGTGTTGCCAGTTCGCCATATCAGGACGCTCTTCTTGCTGTGAAAACCGCTAATTTACGCTGTTGCGCCCCGGCAACCAACCTTTGATTTGATTGGGCGTTTATTGAATGCTTATGCAGATTATTGTTGCGTATATTTCAGGCGACGCGCCGCGCGCGCAATGCTGACGCCAACGGGCATTTGCAGTATACTCCCGCCCTAATTCTTAAACTGGCGCGGGCAATACAGTCCGCTTCATAAACGTAAGGTATTCCGGTGAATATTCAGGCTCTTCTCTCAGAAAAAGTTAGTCAGGCCATGATTGCTGCAGGCGCGCCTGCAGATTGCGAGCCCCAGGTTCGTCAGTCAGCCAAAGTTCAGTTCGGCGACTATCAGGCCAACGGCATGATGGCAGTTGCGAAAAAACTGGGTATGGCCCCCCGACAACTTGCAGAGCAGGTGCTGACTCATCTGGATCTCAGCGGCATCGCCAGCAAGGTTGAAATCGCCGGCCCTGGCTTTATCAATATTTTCCTCGAACCGGCTTTTCTCGCTGAACAGGTGCAGCAGGCGCTGGCCTCCGATCGTCTGGGCGTTTCTCAGCCGACTCGCCAGACAATTGTCGTCGACTACTCCGCGCCCAACGTCGCGAAAGAGATGCACGTTGGTCATCTACGCTCCACGATCATTGGCGATGCGGCAGTGCGCACGCTGGAGTTTCTGGGCCATCATGTTATTCGCGCTAACCACGTCGGCGACTGGGGCACCCAGTTCGGTATGCTTATCGCCTGGCTGGAAAAACAGCAGCAGGAAAACGCGGGCGACATGGCGCTGGCGGATCTCGAAGGATTCTACCGCGATGCGAAAAAGCATTATGACGAAGATGAAGCGTTTGCCGAGCGCGCGCGTAACTACGTCGTCAAATTGCAGAGCGGTGATACCTATTTCCGTGAGATGTGGCGTAAGCTGGTTGATATCACGATGACGCAAAACCAGATCACCTATGATCGCCTGAACGTCACTTTGACGCGTGACGATGTGATGGGCGAAAGTCTGTATAATCCGATGCTGCCGGGCATCGTCGCCGATCTGAAAGCCAAAGGCCTGGCGGTTGAAAGCGAAGGCGCAACGGTGGTTTTCCTTGATGAGTTTAAAAACAAGGAAGGCGACCCGATGGGCGTCATTATTCAGAAGAAAGATGGCGGTTATCTGTATACCACTACCGATATCGCCTGCGCCAAATACCGTTACGAAACGCTGCACGCCGACCGCGTGCTCTACTACATTGACTCCCGTCAGCACCAGCACCTGATGCAGGCCTGGACCATTGTGCGTAAAGCCGGTTATGTGCCGGATTCCGTTCCGCTGGAACACCACATGTTCGGCATGATGTTGGGTAAAGACGGTAAACCGTTTAAAACTCGCGCGGGCGGTACGGTGAAACTGGCGGATCTGTTGGATGAGGCGCTGGAGCGCGCGCGTCGTCTGGTGGCGGAGAAGAACCCGGATATGCCGGCTGACGAGCTGGAAAAACTGGCTAACGCCGTCGGTATTGGCGCGGTGAAATACGCCGATCTGTCAAAAAACCGCACCACTGACTATATCTTCGACTGGGATAATATGTTGGCTTTCGAAGGCAATACCGCTCCTTATATGCAGTATGCCTATACGCGTGTGCTGTCTGTTTTCCGTAAAGCGGACATCGACGAGCAGGCGCTGGCGAGCGCGCCGGTTATCATTAGCGAAGATCGCGAAGCGCAGCTCGCTGCCCGTCTGCTGCAGTTTGAAGAAACCCTGACGGTGGTCGCGCGTGAAGGTACGCCGCACGTCATGTGCGCGTATCTGTATGACGTCGCCGGGCTGTTCTCCGGCTTCTACGAGCACTGCCCTATTCTCAGCGCCGAGAATGACGCGGTTCGCAATAGCCGCCTAAAACTGGCGCAACTGACGGCGAAGACGCTGAAACTGGGTCTGGATACGTTGGGTATCGAAACCGTAGAACGCATGTAAACGCGCCGTCGTTAACATCATCAGGCCTGACTCCGGGTAACGGACTCAGGCCTTTTTATTGCCACAGCGGTATATCTGTAACAAATCACAAGGAATGACACATTTCTATAGAGAGATGGAACATCTTTTACCTGTGCTGGCGCTGACCGCCCCGTATCATTAGGCGGCGGATTGTTCAGGTACAGGTAATGACTTTTAAAGACTTTGATGCGGAAGAGAAACTCTTCCTGAGACGTGTGATTGTGGCGTTTGGTGTAGTGGTTGTCTGCTTTGGTATCCTGATCTTCAACCTCTATAACTTGCAAATCCGCCAGCACCACTACTACACCACCCGTTCGAATGAGAACGATATCAAGATGCTACCCGTCGCGCCCACGCGCGGCATCATTTACGATCGCAACGGCATTCCGCTGGTGCGTAACGTAACCTGGTATGATATCGCGGTTACGCCCTATAAAATTGCCGATATGGATGCGCTGCTAAAACAGCTCACCCCTATTGTTGATCTCTCCCCCGATGATATCGCCGACTTTCGCCGCGCGCTAAAATCCAGTAGCCGCTATCGTCCGGTAGTGCTCAAAAACGCGCTAACGGATGTTGAAATCGCACGCTTTGCGGTCAATCAGTTTCATTTCAACGGCGTCACGATCAATAGCTATCAGGATCGGCAGTATCCTTACGGCGCGGAGCTGGCGCATGTTCTCGGTTACGTGTCAAAGATAAACGATAACGACCTTAAAGCGCTGGATAAAAAAGGGCTGGCAGAGAATTACGCGGCGGACCATAACATCGGTAAACAGGGGATTGAGCGTTACTACGAAAACGATCTTCATGGCAAAACCGGTTATCAGGAGGTCGAGGTGGATAATCACGGGCGTATTGTCCGCCTGCTGAAAGACGTTCCTCCCATCGCGGGTAAGAACATTCACCTGACGCTGGATCTCCATTTACAAGAGTACATTGAAAGTTTGCTGGCCGGGCAGCGTGCTGCCGTACTGGTTGAAGATCCGCACGATGGTTCAGTGCTGGCGATGGTATCTATGCCCAGCTACGACCCGAACCCCTTTGTAAAAGGCATTAGCTATCAGGATTACGGCAAACTGCTGCACGATAAAAATCTGCCACTGATCAACCGCGTGACGCAAGGGCTTTATCCCCCGGCGTCAACGGTTAAACCCTATATGGCGATGTCCGCGCTGTTATGCGGGATTATTACGCCGCAAACCACCTTCTTTGGCGCGCCAACCTGGACGCTTCCCGGCACGCAGCGGCATTACCGGGACTGGAAAAAAACCGGACACGGTATGCTGGATGTCACTAAAGCGATTGAGGAATCTGCGGATACCTTTTTCTATCAGGTCGCTTATATGATGGGTATTGACCGTATCGACACGATGTTGTCTCAGTTCGGCTATGGCAAACCGACGGGCATCGACCTTAATGAAGAGTATGACGGGCTGCTTCCCAGCCGCGCATGGAAACAGCGGGTCCATAAAAAAGCCTGGTATCAGGGCGATACCATCTCTGTCGGCATCGGCCAGGGCTACTGGATTGCCACCCCCATCCAGATGGTAAAAGCGATGGTGGCGCTCATCAACAACGGTAAGGTGATTGCCCCCCACCTGTTACTCAATGAAGAGAGCGGCAAAACGGTGGTTCCGTATCGTCCTTCAGGAACACCGGCACAGATAGCCGATCCGGCGTCGCCATACTGGGGACTGGTGCGTCAGGCGATGTACGGCATGGCGAATGCACCCAACGGAACGGGCTATAAGTTCTTTCACACCGCGCCCTACGGCATTGCGGCCAAAAGCGGCACGTCGCAGGTGTTTAGCCTGAAAGAAAATCAGACCTACAATGCGAAAATGATCCCCATTCGCCTGCGCGATCATGTGTTTTATACCGCTTTTGCACCGTATAAAAACCCTAAGGTCGCTATTGCCTTGATTCTGGAAAACGGCGGAAGCGACGGCGTTACCGCCGCGCCCATCATGCGAAAAATCCTTGACCACCTGTTTGATCCACAGGCTGATACCACACAGTCGGGTCAGGCGCCATAGTCAAATAAGCAAAGCGCCATCAAACAAGGATACGACCGGCATATCCGCATACATCAGAAATAGTTACGCAGATATTCCGTCAAACACAGCATAGCCATCGCCTGCCCGTAAGGCATAGAGGTCAACGGAATATGACGGTAAAAATCGAGATCGTGGCCCATGCCAGTGCCAAATGACGTTTGCAGCAGTTCGCCTTCCGACGAGATATGTTTCACTATCCCCCGAATGGCTTTTTCCGCCACCTGCGCATAGTGCCGCCCGACATAGCGTTTGCGCACCGCTTTAAGAATACCGTAGGCAAAACCCGCCGTCGCCGACGCCTCAAGATAAGAGTGCGGATCGTCAAGCAGCGTATGCCACAAACCGCTTTCATCCTGACATTTCGCCAGCGCGGCGATCTGCGCATTCAGTACCTGGACCAGGTAACGGCGCACGGCATTATTTTCCGGCAAGTCCAGCAGTTCAAGAAAATCCGGGATCACAATGGTCAGCCAACTGTTGCCGCGCGCCCAGCGAGCGTTAGCGAAGTTATGATGACCGTCATAGCTCCAGCCGTGGAACCACAGCCCCGTCTCTTTATCCATCAAATTCTGCACGTGTAGCAGGAACTGATAGGTTGCCTCTTCCACATATTCCGGCCGGTTCAACAGCTTACCGATTTTCGCCAGCGGCAGCACCGTCATCATTAGCGTGTCGTCCCACATCTGCTGATGATTTTCCTCCGCCAGCGTGATGTGCTGCATTCCGCCGTGATCGGTACGGGGCATTTCATTCATCGCCCATTCGGCCCACGTTTCCAGCCACGGTAAATACGCTGGATTACGCGTCTCTTCATAGCGATACGCCAGCGTTAAAAACGGCGCCATCGTATTAACGTTTTTCGTCGTCGCGCCTTCCGCAAAACGATCGGCAAACCAGTCATCAATGATCTTACGCATCGTCTGGTCGCCGGTCTGTTGGTAATAGTGATACATTCCGTACAGGCCCACGCCGTGCGTCCACTCCCATCCGGCCCAGCCTTTAGTATCGATCACGCGTCCGTCGTCCAGTCGCAATAAAAATTCGCCTGTCTCATCTTTAATATTAACCAGGTTATGCGTCACCTTTTGCACCAGGGCTTTTAGTTCATCTCTGGCGATAAAATGCTCAGGCTGACGCAATAGCGGACTGTGTTTGACTGGATAAACCATCATTTGCTTAACCTCTGTGTAATGTCGAATTCAGTGCTGCGTGCAGTTTTACCGCCGACGCAGTCGATTCGCTACAGTAAAAGCTAAGCTGGGCGGAAACCTTTTTGTTTCTGCCATTGCCAGAGCGTAAATGGCAAAAACGCAAAGAGTTCGGCAACCTACCTCACCATTTTATAAAACGGTGTTTCTATTTATTCAAAAAGAGAGTCAGGTCTGTTACCTGGCAAAGAAAGGGGCGGTTAGCGGTAGTTCACAATCACCTGATTGCTCCGCACTTTTAACGCCGGGATAAGTCTGCCGCCGCCGGGGACTTCCCAGACAAAGCGGAGCGGCTCGACTGCGGGAACATGGGCAAAACCGTGGGTCGTGCCACTCTGACCATCGAGTTCTACGCAACGGGACTGGGAACATAACCGTACCCGTAATCCCGCGGGAGTCGGGCCATTCAGTTCATAACGCCAGGCGACCAGCGTCATCACACCGGAAACCAGCTGACGCGCCGACAATGGCGAAGACGATGCGGAAACGCCCCGGTAATTTAAGGTTACGCCCATACCGCTATCCTGCCACGCGCCTTCGCCTGCGGCCTGAACCGTCAGGGGAAAGAGCAACACCGCCAGCCACTTACGCATTATTTTCCTCCAATGGTCGCCGTCATGCGGATATGACGGTTATCGGAAAGCTCAAGGTTCGACAACACCACCAGCTGCGGTAAACTGCGCCGCAGAAAGCGGGACAATAATGGACGTAGCGCATGGTTAACCAGCAATACCGGCGGCGCGCCAAGCATCTCCTGGCGAGAAAGCGCCTCTTGTGTCTGCGCCAGCAGGCGATCCGCCAACCCCGGCTCAAGACCGCCGCCGCCCTGCAATGCCTGAAGTAGCAAACGCTCCAGCGCGGTATCCAGGCCAATCACCTGCACTTCTTCATTACCGGGGAACCACTGTTGCGTAATCGCTCGTCCTAATGCCACGCGTACCACGGCGGTTAATTCATGCGGATCGCTTTGTAACGGCGCATGTTCCGCCAGCGTTTCCAGAATGGTGCGCATATCGCGAATAGGGACTTTTTCCGCCAGTAAGTTTTGCAGGACTTTGTGTAAAGTCGTGAGGGTCACGACGCCGGGGACCAGATCTTCCGTGAGTTTAGGCATCTCCTGAGAGACACGATCCAACAGTTGCTGCGCTTCCTGGCGGCCAAACAGTTCAGCGGAGAATTGGCCAATCAAGTGGTTAAGATGCGTCGCCACAACGGTACTGGCTTCCACGACGGTAAAGCCCTGAATTTGTGCCTGCTCTTTCAGGGCGCTTTCAATCCAGATGGCATCAAGGCCAAAAGCTGGATCGACGGTTTTCTCGCCCGGTAGCGTTCCCGCCGCCGTGCCGGGGTTAATAGCCAGCCAGCGTCCCGGATAGGCGTCCCCGCTGCCGATCTCTACCCCTTTCATCAAAATACGGTAGCGCGCAGGCTGTAAATCCATATTGTCGCGAATATGGACCACCGGCGGCAGGAACCCCATATCCTGCGCGAATTTTTTACGAATGCTGCGAATACGTCCGAGCAATTCGCCATCCTGTTGAAAATCCACCATCGGGATCAGGCGGTAGCCCACTTCCATTCCCAGTGAATCCTCAAGCTGTACGTCATTCCAGGTGGCTTCGACCACCGAGTTATTTTCCGGCATTTTTACCGGCTGCGGCTCCTCCGGCGCTTTTTCTTCACGCCCGCGCAGCCACCATGCCAGGCCGAGCAAAGCGGCGGTAAAGAGTAAAAATACCAGGTTAGGCATTCCAGGCACCATGCCAAGCAGACCCAGCACCGCCGCCGCCAGCAGCATCACCCTTGGATTACTGAACAGTTGGCCAACCATCTGCTCGCCTACATCCTGATCGGTACTAACGCGGGTCACAATGACGCCCGCCGCCGTGGAGATAACCAGCGCCGGGATCTGGGCGACCAGGCCGTCGCCAATGGTCAGCAGGGTGTAGCTTTCCGCCGCGCTGCCCATGCTCATTCCGTGCTGCAATACGCCGACCAGCAGCCCGCCGACCACGTTAATGACCATGATGAGAATACCGGCGATGGCGTCGCCGCGTACAAATTTACTTGCCCCGTCCATCGAGCCGTAGAAGTCGGCTTCCTGAGTGACTTCCGAACGCCGTTTTTTGGCCTCGTCTTCACCAATCAGACCGGCATTAAGATCGGCGTCAATCGCCATTTGCTTGCCGGGCATACCGTCCAGCACAAAGCGCGCGCCGACTTCGGCAATACGTCCGGCGCCTTTGGTGATGACCATGAAGTTGATAATGACGAGGATGATAAAAACCACAATCCCGATCGCGAAGTTACCGCCGACCAGGAAATGACCGAACGCCTCCACTACCTTTCCCGCCGCCGCCGCGCCGGTATGCCCTTCCATCAAAATAATGCGCGTTGAGGCTACGTTAAGCGCCAGACGCAGTAGCGTGGTAAACAGCAGAATGGTCGGAAACGCGGCAAAATCCAGAGTGCGCTGGGTAAACATCGCCACCAGCAGCACCATGATCGATAGCGCAATATTAAAGGTAAACAATAAGTCGAGGATAAAAGCAGGTAGCGGCAGCACCATCATCGACAAAATCAGCAGAATGAGGATCGGCCCGGCAAGAATTTGCCATTGCGTCGATTTCAGGTTGCTGGGCAGGCGCAGCATCGCGACCAGATTAGCCATCAGTATTCTTCTCGTTCATAAAATCCAGCGCTTCTGGCACCGGAAGGTTCTCAGGTTGTGGAGGACGTTGCCCGCCCGCAAGCCGCCAGCGTTTAAGCTGCCAGACCCAGGCCAACACTTCCGCAACGGCAGCATATAACTGCCCGGGAATTTGCTGACCGATTTCGGCGTGGCGATATAATGCCCGCGCCAGCGGCGGCGCTTCTAAAGTGGGAACCCGATGTTCAGCGCCGATCTCGCGAATGCGCAGCGCTATTAATCCAGCCCCCTTCGCGACCACTTTCGGCGCGCTCATTTTGTTTTCGTCATACTGCAGCGCCACGGAATAGTGCGTCGGGTTAGTGACAATGACGTCCGCTTTCGGCACATCTTCCATCATGCGGCGCTGCGCGGCGGCGCGTTGCATCTGGCGAATTTTGCCCTTAACATGCGGATCGCCTTCGCTCTCTTTAAATTCGTCGCGAATGTCCTGCCGCGACATGCGTAATTTTTTCAGGTGGCTAAAGATCTGGAAAAACACGTCAAATCCCACCATCGGAATCACGCCCAGTACCACCAGTAACGCGCAGAGTCCAACCAGATCCAGCGCATTCCCCATTGCGACGATCGGCGACTCCGCCATCAGGCGCATCATTTGTGGCCAGTGATACCAGAGATAAAAGCCGGTAACGCAGCCGACCAGCGTGGATTTCAACACCGCTTTTAGCAGTTCCGCGCCGGTCTGCGCCGAAAACATGCGCTTAATTCCCGGCAGCGGGTTTAATTTAGAAAATTTTGGCTGTAGCGACTTACCGCTAAAAATCAGGCCGCCAAGCATAACCGGCGAGATAAGCGCCACCAGCACCACGCCCGCGATGAGCGGTAGCAGCGCCATCATCGCCGCTTTAATCAGCAAAATTATCTGCCCCAGGATCAGGTTAGGATCGTTCACCATACGGTGATCGAAGTGCAGGCCTGCTGAGAGCATTCCCGCCAGCTGCCGCGCTAACGACTCGCCGCCGAACCAAATAATACAAACGCCCACCAGCAATATCAGCAGTGAGGTCAGTTCTCTGGAACGGGGGATCTGCCCTTCTTCCCGCGCTTTTTCAAGTCGGTGGGGTGTGGGGGCTTCTGTTTTGTCGTCGTCGCTCTCTTCTGCCACGCAGCAAACCCTGGATAGATTGATAAGCGAGAATGATGCCAGAACCGCTTTACGCCAATGGGCAGAGTAAGCGGTAAAAAAGGCGGGGTTTATGGCGTTAATAGAGATAGCCGGATACGATAAGAAAGTCTCGTATCCGGCCGGGTTGACGGATTCGGACCCGATAAGCGCAGCGCCATCAGGTCAAAAAAGCTTAAAAGCCAAGACTGTCCAGCAGGTCGTCCACCTGATCCTGACTGGCGACGACGCCAGCTTTCGAGGTATCCACCTGCGGGCCGTTGAGCAAGCTTTCGTTCTCGCGTTTTGGTCGCGCGCTCTGTTCCGGGATGTTTTCCAGCAGCACCATTAACAACTGGCGCTCAATCTCCTGAATCACGTCCATCATGCGTTTGATCACCTGACCCGTCAGATCCTGGAAATCCTGCGCCATCATGATGTCCAGCAGTTGCGCGTTAGTAAAGCTGGTATGGCCCGGGACATCCCTGAGAAACTGGCGCGTATCCGTCACCAGTTCACGGGCGTCGGAAAGCTCGATCGGATTGTCAAACCACTCGTCCCAACGTTGGGTTAGCGCTTTCGCCTCTTTTTCCATCGCATCCTGATGCGGCTGCGAAGCTTCGACACTGTTTAGCGCGCGTTCCGCCGCCTGCGCCGTCATCTGGACGACGTAATCCAGACGGTCGCGCGCATCAGGGATCGCCTCCGCCGCTTCGGCAATCGCCTGGTCCAGCCCCAGTTCACGCAGGCTGTCGCGCAGCATTCGGGTCAGACTACCGATGCGCGCAATGATGTCTCCTGCTGAGCCTTCATCAGCAGGCTTGATAGATGGTTGCATCATCATCGCATCCTCACATGCCCAGTTTCTCAAAGATTTTGTTGAGCTTCTCTTCCAGAGTCGCTGCGGTGAACGGTTTTACGACATAACCGCTGGCGCCAGCCTGTGCGGCGGCGATAATATTCTCTTTCTTGGCTTCCGCCGTGACCATCAACACGGGTAACGCCGACATGGCGCTATCGGCGCGAATGGTTTTCAGTAGCTCCAGGCCATCCATGTTCGGCATGTTCCAGTCGGAGATAATAAAACCAAAGCCGCCCGCCTGGAGCTTGTTCAGCGCATCGACGCCGTCTTCGGCCTCTTCCACATTGTTAAATCCAAGCTCTTTTAAGAGGTTGCGCACGATACGACGCATGGTCGAAAAGTCATCCACAACCAAAAATTTAAGCTCTTTATCCGCCATAAAATACTACTCCTGGTTCAAATACGTATCGCCTGTCCGGCACTGATTTTCGCCAACATCTGCTGGCTTACCTGGCTAAGATCGACCACTTCGCTTACGCCACCCATATTGATGGCCTCGCGCGGCATGCCGAACACCACACAACTTGCTTCGTTTTGCGCAATGGTCCAGGCGCCAGCCTGGTACATCGCTAACATTCCAGCGGCGCCATCGTTGCCCATCCCCGTAAGAATGACGCCTACGGCGTTGCGCCCCGCGTGTTTCGCCACCGAATGAAACAGCACATCCACGGAAGGCCGATGCCGGTTTACCGGCGGGCCATCATGAATTTTGATTTGATAATTCGCCCCGCTACGCGCCAGCTCCATATGCTTGTCGCCGGGCGCAATGTAGGCATGACCTGGCAATACGCGTTCGCCGTCCTCCGCCTCCTTCACGCTGATTTGACAGAGTTTATTCAGACGCTCGGCAAACGAGCGGGTAAAGCCAGGCGGCATATGCTGCGTAATAATCACTGCCGGACTGGAAAGCGGCAGCGGTTGCAGCACATGTCGGATAGCTTCAGTACCGCCCGTTGAAGCGCCGATAGCAATCAGTTTTTCCGAACTGAGCAGCGGACCCGCTTTTAAGGTTGCCGGGGCCGCCATCGGTTTATGTGCGGCGATGCGGGCCCGCGCGGCGGTACGCACTTTTTCGGCGATCATCTCGCTATACGCCAGCATACCTTCACGAATGCCAAGCTGCGGTTTGGTGACAAAATCGATGGCCCCCAACTCCAGCGCCCGTAGCGTCACTTCGGAACCTTTCCCGGTCAGCGAAGAGACCATCACCACCGGCATCGGTCGCAGGCGCATCAGTTTTTCCAGAAAATCGAGGCCGTCCATACGCGGCATCTCAACGTCCAAGGTCAATACGTCCGGATTAAATTTTTTGATGAGATCCCTGGCGACCAACGGGTCCGGCGCAGTCGCCACCATCTCCATATCGCTATGGCTATTAATAATTTCAGTCATGATTTGGCGCATTAGCGCGGAATCATCAACTGACAATACCCTGATTTTACTCATGCTTTATCCTTACTTAGCGCATACACCGTCTGTCCGCGCAGGCTAAACTCGCGCACGAGGTTGCTAAAGTTTTCTGAGTGACCGGCAAACAACAGTCCGTCAGGTTTAAGGAGTGGAACAAAACGGCGCAGAATGTCCTCCTGAGTCGTTTTATCAAAATAGATCATGACGTTACGGCAAAAAATCGCGTCAAAGGGACCGGGTACGTTGTACTGCTTTTCCAACAAATTAACGGAGGAAAATTCAACATAATTGGCCAGTTCCTGACGCACGCGCACCAGTCCTTCATGCGGCCCCGTACCGCGCATGAAGTAACGTTGTAGCTGCTGCGGCGATAACGTTTTCAGTTCGCTGAGGCGATAAATACCGCTTCTCGCTTTTTCCAGCACTTCAGTATCAATATCGCTGGCGAATACTTTCCAGCGACCGGGGGCCATCCCTAACGCATCCGCCAGCGTAATGGCGATACTGTAAGGTTCTTCTCCTGTCGATGCCGCCGCACTCCAGACGCGATACTCGCCGTGGCGGCGACGCGCATGTTCCGCAAGGATGGGAAAATGGTGCGCCTCGCGAAAAAAAGCGGTCAGGTTGGTAGTCAGAGCGTTGATAAAAGCCTGCCACTCAGCGCTGTTTTGATTAGCCTCCAGCATACTGAGATAACGGCCAAAATCATCCAGTCCCAGGGCACGCAGCCGACGGACCAGGCGGTTATAAACCATATCCCGCTTATGGTCGGCTAGCACGATCCCTGCGCGCTGGTAGATTAATTGACATATCCGACGAAAATGCGCGTCGGACAGCGCGAGGCGCTGTGTCATCTGTAACAATACTGACGTTTGCCCGGAGGGCAGAGATGATGTCATAGCGCCTTCTTAATCACATTCAAAGTACAACGGGCGCGCCCTGCGGCAGCGCCATGCTTCCCGTATTACACATTTTTTGCTTTTATCTATGCGAACCAGACGAAAGGGATCGGCGGGTTCGCAAATTAATCGATAACCGACAGCACACAGCGCACGTCGATCAGAAGGTTTCCCAGTTCGCATCATCCCCGGCGGCTAATGGCCGCGGCGTATTGCCGGACTGAGCGTCCACTGACAAACGCATCTCAGGTTTATTTACCGCCAGCGGTCGCGATGCCAGGCGGAAAGCCGATACCGCCAGGGTCAGACGGCTGGCCTGCTCTTCCAGCGCGGCGGCGGCCGCTGCGGATTCCTGAACCAGCGAGGCGTTCTGTTGCGTTACGCGATCCATTTCGGAAACGGCCAAAGCGACCTGATCGATACCCCGGCTTTGCTCATCCGAGGCGGAGGCGATTTCGCCCATGATATCCGTGACGCGCGTAACGGCATTGACGATGTCAGTCATGGTTTCCCCGGCGCTTTCCACCAGCACAGAACCGGTATCGACACGCGAGACGGAATCTTCAATCAACGCTTTTATTTCTTTCGCCGCCTGGGCGCTGCGGCTGGCCAGATTACGCACCTCGCCTGCCACGACCGCAAAACCGCGCCCCTGCTCTCCCGCGCGCGCCGCTTCTACCGCCGCGTTCAGCGCCAGAATGTTAGTCTGGAAGGCAATACCGTCGATAACGCTGATAATGTCAGCGATTTTTTTCGAACTGTCGGCAATTTCGTGCATGGTGTTTACTACGCCGTCGACCACTTTGCCGCCATGGCGTGCGGTCTCGGAGGCGCTTTGCGCCAGTTGCGAAGCCTGACGGGCGTTATCGGCGTTTTGCTTCACGGTGGCCGTCAGTTGTTCCATGCTGGCAGCCGTCTCCTCCAGAGCGGAGGCCTGCTGTTCGGTACGGGAAGAGAGGTCGGTATTACCGGCGGCAATTTCACTGGTGCCGGAATAAATCGCATCCGAACCTTCACGAACCTGCGTTACGGTGTCAATCAGCGAGCGTTGCATATGTTCAACCGTTCCCGCCAGTTCGCCAATTTCATTACGTCCTGAGACGGTGAGCGTTTTCGTCAGATCGCCGCTGGCAATTTCACGGATATGAGTAATCACTCGCGCTAATGGGTTAAGCAGGGCATGACGAATGCCGAACCAAACCACCATCAAAATCAGCACCAGCACGACCGCAAGCCCCCCCAGTTGCCATTGCGCAAAACGATAGTCATGAGCGCTTTGATCAAATGTCTGGCGGTACAGGTTTTCGCTTACCCGGGCGTAATTGCCCAGCGCCTCGCCCAACGCGTTTTGCATTCCCTGGGTTGGCTGGGCGAAGTAGGCATCCATATTGCCATTGTCCAGAAACTGAATAAGTTCGGCTAATGCGGCCTGATAGCGCTGATATTTTTCATCGACGTTCGCGCTGGCCTCCGCCATCGCTGGCAATGGCGTCATGTTTTTGAAATTGGCGTAGTGCGCCGCCGCCTGTGCGAGGGTCGTTTTTGCATTCTGGAGTAAATCCGTTTTGGCGCTGCTCTGCTGGTTAGAAGCGTCCATCATCATGCGTGCGGCGGAGCGGCTCAGGTTAATGCGCGTTTGCAGCATTAAGTCCCATGTCGACGTGAGTTCGCTTTGTTGCTGACGTAATTCGTTAGAAATAACAAAACCTTGCTGGTTATGCTGTAATGAAGAAAACAGCAAACCACCGGAAACAAGCTGTAGCAGTGCGAAAACCCCCAGCACCATCATCAGCATTGTGACAACGCGGATACGGTTAAACATAAGGCACCTTCCTGATAACGAGTTATCAACGTTATCGGCACCTGCGGTGATAACTTTACTTTTGCAAAAAGGAAATACGCTGTTCCGGAAGACGATATTGACAATAACAGCGTCACAGCGGCGATGTCGGCACAAAATGCAGGGGCTGGGCGCGGGCGGTGAAGAGGCACTCTCACCGTTGGTGGAAGCATAACGGTGAATATTGCCGAATGGCGCGACGCCATCCGGCAACGTTATTACGCGACGTGTGATGCTGCGATATCCAGCAGCGCCATCTCTTCGCTGTTAAGCAGTTTTTCGATATTCACCAGAATCAGCATACGCTCGCCGAGCGCGCCCAATCCCGTCAAATATTCTGTTGACAAGGTCACGGCAAATTCTGGCGCCGGACGGATCTGTTCCGCCGTTAACGACAGTACGTCAGACACGCCGTCTACCACTATCCCGACGACACGTTGCCCCAGATTCAGTACGATCAC
Organism: Salmonella sp. 32120201201600049SM; assembly: GCF_017572835.1. NCBI lineage: Bacteria > Pseudomonadati > Pseudomonadota > Gammaproteobacteria > Enterobacterales > Enterobacteriaceae > Salmonella > Salmonella sp. 32120201201600049SM. The sequence goes on from NZ_JAGESA010000001.1 coordinate 884,768, forward strand.
TACCGTATTGTCATCGTACTCAACGTCGCCTTCGCAGAATTTCACGCGCAGATCGACAATGGGGACAATCACGCCGCGCAGGTTAGTCACCCCTTTTATAAAGGCCGGTGTATTGGCGATGCGCGTCACCTGGTCATAGCCACGGATCTCCTGCACTTTCAGGATATCGATGCCGTACTCTTCATTTCCCAGTGTAAACACCAGGAATTCCTGACCTGACGGCTCGCCGGCCAGTTTGCTTACATTACTCATACCGGTCATATTATTCCCTTCTCACTCAATCAGGCGGCTGTGATCGCCATACGTTGTTCGCGGTTTAAACCCTGCAATGCGGAAACATCAACAATCAGCGCGACGCTGCCGTCGCCCAGGATCGTCGCGGCGGAAATCCCCGGTACCTTGCGATAATTGCTTTCCAGATTTTTGACCACCACCTGGTGCTGACCGATGAGCTGATCGACCAGCAGCGCGTAACGGCGTCCCGCGCTTTGCAGGATCACAACAATGCCCTGCGTGGCTTCGGTTTTCGCCCCGTCCACGTCAAACACTTTCCACAATTCGACCAGCGGCAAATACTCGCCGCGAACTTCCAGAACCCGTTCGCCGCCCGCCAGCGGATGAAGATCCTCTTCACGCGGTTGCAGCGACTCCATCACCGCATTCAACGGCAGGATAAAAACTTCCCCCGCCACGCGAACCGACATCCCATCGAGGATGGCCAGCGTCAGCGGCAGCAGAATACGAATCGTGGTGCCGGAGCCTTGTTTTGACTGGATCTCAACGTGACCGCCCATCTCCTGAATGTTACGTTTCACCACATCCATGCCAACGCCGCGACCGGAGACATCCGTGACCTGTTCCGCAGTTGAGAATCCCGGCGCGAAGATCAACATGCCTACTTCATCGTCGGTCATGTTTTCATTCACCGCCATCCCCTGCGACATGGCCTTCGCCAGGATACGCTCACGGTTAAGCCCCGCGCCGTCATCGGTCACTTCAATACAAATATTCCCGCCCTGATGTTCTGCGGAAAGAATCAGGTTGCCGACAGCATTTTTCCCCGCCTCAAGGCGTTTTTCCGGCATTTCAATCCCGTGGTCGAGACTGTTGCGCACCAGGTGCGTCAGCGGGTCGATAATGCGTTCGATCAGGCTTTTATCAAGTTCAGTGGAGCTCCCCACCAGCGTCAGCTCTACCTGCTTGCCCAGTTTGCCCGCTAAATCGCGTACCAGACGCGGGAAACGGCTGAAGACGTACTCCATAGGCATCATACGAATCGACATCACCGACTCTTGTAAGTCGCGGGCGTTACGTTGTAACTGCCCCATACTGGTAATGAGATCGCCGTGGTTTACCGGGTCCAGCTCGTTAGAACGCTGGGCCAACATTGACTGGGTAATCACTAACTCGCCGACCAGGTTTATGAGCTGATCCACTTTCTCTACCGCCACGCGAATGCTGGTGGACTCGCGTTCACGCGCAGGTTTTTCACGCCCCGCATGATGTTCATGGGCCGCGCTTTTGGCGGCTGGCGCAACGACTGCCGGAGGCGCTACCGGCGCTACCTCGGTTTTCTCTTGCGCTTTTTCCACGGGCGCGGCGACCACTTTTTCAAAAGCGATCTGATCGGCCTCGATGACAAAACAGAGCACCGCGACAATGTCATCTTCCGCGACGCTGCCATCCAGAGTTGCCGACAGTGAATCCGCTCCCTTAACGACATCCGTCAGAGTAGCCAGATTGCCCAACTCTTCTTCAAGCAGATCGACCTCACTGGCTTTCAACCGTGAAAGTACAATGCGCAGTTTACTCTCGTCACGAGGCGATTCGGTTTCGGCTACGCTCTCTTCCTGGATCGCCGCGCTTAGTGCCGCGGTTTCTACGACCGCCGGCGTGGTTTCGCCTTTCGCCTCCAGCGCCAACTGGCGTAGCGCATTGCAGATATATTCGAAGCTTGCGGCATCCGGCTCTTCGGAGTTTTTATAGGCGTCGAGCTGTTCCTGCATAATATCTTTCGTTTCCAAAAACAGGTTGATAATGTCGGTATTGAGCTGCATTTCACCGCGTCGGGCTTCATCCAGCAGGTTTTCCATTAAATGTGTGGTTTCCTGCAGAATAGTGAAGCCGAATGTGCCCGCGCCGCCTTTAATGGAGTGCGCCGCGCGAAAAATGGCGTTCAGTTGTTCAGCGTCCGGAGATTCCGGCACCAAATCCAGCAGATGCTGCTCCATATCAGCCAACAGCTCGTCAGCTTCATCAAAAAATGTCTGATAAAAATCGCTAATATCCATGCTCACGCTATCACCTCGGTTCCGCTTTTGGCGATGTGGGTACGCTTGCCGGCGGGGCTGCCGCAGGCTGTTGTAATACACTTACCGGCTCATTCTGGCTTTCAGCGTTTTCATGCAAAATGGCCTGTTCCGCCTGTTTGTTTAACACCAGCAGGCTTATACGGCGGTTGATGGCGTCATCAGGACCGCGATCGCTCAGCCGCATCGTGGCGGCCATGCCAACCACCCGTAATACTTTTCCGTTATCCAGCCCGCCAGCGACCAGTTCGCGACGAGAGGCATTGGCGCGATCGGCGGATAACTCCCAGTTGCTATAGCCTTTTTCGCCGTTCGCGTAGGGAAAGTCATCGGTATGGCCGGCCAGGCTAATGCGATTAGGTATACCGTTTAACACTGGCGCAATCGCACGCAGGATATCGCGCATATACGGCTCAACTTCGGCGCTGCCGGTTTTAAACATCGGGCGGTTCTGGCTGTCGATAATCTGGATGCGCAACCCCTCCTGAACTAAATCAATTTTCAGATGCGGACGTAACGCGCGCAGTTTGGGATCGGATTCGATCAGTTGATCCAGATCGCCGCGCAGTTTGTTTAAGCGACTCTGCTCCATCCGTTTTTTCAGCTCGTCGATATTCGGCTGCTTTTCCACTTCACCCTGCTGTTGGGTGTAATCATCGCCGCCGCCTGGTATCGGGCTCTCGCTATTGGCAATCCGATTCCCCCCCGTTACCGCGGTGGCCAACGGCGTACGAAAATATTCGGCAATCTGAATTAATTCTTTAGGGCTGGAGATGGAAATCAGCCACATCACCAGAAAAAAAGCCATCATCGCCGTCATAAAATCGGCGTAGGCAATTTTCCAGGAACCGTGCGCCCCGCCGCCGTGCGGTTTGTGCCTGCGGCGTTTTACGACGACAATGGGATGAGCCTGATTTTTCATGCTTCCTCAGTCGTCTGCTGCTGGTTTGGGTTTCTTACTGCACGAACGTGTTCTTCCAACTCAATAAACGATGGACGCTCACTGGAATAAAGCGTTTTACGACCAAATTCCACGGCAATCGGCGGCGCATAGCCGTTCAGATTAGACAGCAGTGTGATTTTTACGCACTGCATCATCTTGGTGGTTTCGGCGCTCTTCTGGCGCAAAACGGTCGCTAACGGTGAAATGAATCCATAAGCCAGTAAAATACCGAGGAACGTACCTACCATGGCATGGGCAATCAGCGCCCCCAACTCCGCTGCCGGACGATCGGCTGAAGCCAGAGCGTGAACCACCCCCATTACCGCCGCGACAATACCAAAGGCAGGCAGCGAATCCCCCACCATCGCCAGGCTGTTGGCCGGGACTTCCGCCTCGCTTTCATGGGTTTCAATCTCTTCATCCATCAACGCTTCAATTTCGAACGTATTCATGTTGCCGCTGATGATCAGGCGCAGATAATCGACAATAAAATCAAGCATTACCGCATCGGCCAGAATACGCGGATAACTGGCGAAGATTTCACTCTCTTTTGGATTTTCAATATCGCGTTCAAGGGAGAACATCCCCTGCTGGCGTGATTTGGCCATCAGGCGATAGAGCAACGCCAGCAAATCCATGTACATAGATTTTGTGTATTTCGAACGACGAAATAACAACGGGATCGCTTTCATCGTGCCTTTGATGGCCTTCCCGTTATTGCCGACAATGAACGCCCCTATCCCCGCGCCGCCAATGATGACCAGTTCAGCAGGTTGATAGAGTGCCCCAAGGTGTCCGCCGGTCATGACATAACCGCCGAAAACTGTACCGATAACCACCAGGTAACCTAATAAGATAAGCACGACATCATCCTTCCGCTGTTGACTATGACAGGATGCGCAGTCGGGCGATTAACGCGAAGGCAAGGCAAAAAAAAGCAGCGGTAATGACTTACCGCTGCTGGAGTGTTTGTCCACACCGTTTCGGTTAAACAGCCTGTTCGATCTGTTCATCCAGCAGTTGTGGAATAATATCGGCAGCATCTCGGGAAAGTTTACGTCTTTTTACTGCGCGGGATGGCGGCTGGCATAAACTACACGCAAAGCTGCCCACGGGCTGATGCGCATGGGTAATAAAGTTCCCACCGCAGCAGTTACAGCTCGACAATTCAAGCAACCCACTTTCAACAAAACGCACCAGCGTCCATGCGCGAGTCAGCGCCAACAACGGCCCTTCAGGCGGTTGCGGACACTGCTCAAGATAAAGCCGATAAGCTTTAATCACCGCATCCACACCGCTGCATAAGCCAGTCTTCAGTAAAAATTGCCAGGCGTTGCAGAACATGGAGGCATGAATATTTTGCTCCCAGGTCATAAACCAGTCTGTCGAAAATGGCAGCATCCCTTTAGGCGGCGGGCTACCGCGTAATTCTTTGTACAGCCTGATGAGGCGACCACGGCTGAGCTGTGTTTCGCTTTCCAGCATTTGTAGACGAGCGCCAAGATTAATCAACTCCATCGCCAACTGGATATCGCGAGCTTCCTGAACAATGCTTTTTTCACTCATTATCATGCCCTTTTCTTACGCGCCGTATCGTCCACTTCATTGAGCAAACGCGTTGAAAGCATGATACCTGTGTGAATCTGCTGTAAATCATCGACGCGCGAATCCTGAGTCAAACGGGTGATCGTCTGATGATCGTCAAACCGGAAATGACAAACTAACTGGTTCGTCTCCGCCAGTTTGACCATCTGCGGCAGGGTCAACGCGCCCAGTGTGTTTGCCATCTCTTCGTTGATACCGAGGCGGAACATCGCAGATGCTTTGTCCTGGACGATCAAACGCTGTGCAAGGAGTAAATATGACAAATTGATGTCATAAATGTGTTTTAGCAACTCGGATGTATGCATTGTTCCCATCCAGAATAACCAACTTTATTTTTGTGCGACGTAGCCGCACCCCGTGATGTCGCCGGGAAGGCCCGGTAAAAGAAGCAAAAAGGTCAAATGCATAGCAGCGCTCAGACATTATGGACATTGTGACGTATAACGCAGCCTCCCACTGAGATTCGCCTTACACGTTTACATCAATTTTTACAAATGCCTAAGATTTTTCCTAATTCGACGCAACTCTACTCGTCAGCTTCGTGACATACAACGGAGCGGGACGGCGATTTTAGAAAATATGTGATGTAGATCACATAATTTAACGGAATACTTACGATAAAACCATCAGCATGGCTTTTACTTTGTTTAATTAATAACCTAATGTTCACTTTTTCTATTCCACACTGCTGAATAGGGGTACGTCAACACCAAATTCTTTTTTGTTTCTCTCTGTTAAAATAACGCCAGGATAATAGATAACAGGCTATTATTTCTATTTTAGAAACGCTTTTATTTTACCTTTAGTAAACAGTAGCTTAAATATTAAACGTTATTAATTAATCTCGTCACAGCATACGCCCTCCGCTGTTAAAAATAAGCTCATTTGATTTAACTTTTAGCTTTCATTGTTCACCCATTTAAATGAAGCATCCTGGTGGTGTGTAAAAAGTGTCTTATGCCACGATTCTTTACATAAGAATAATTAATGATTAATTATGATGTCCTTCACATTAATGTGGCATTAGCGCATTGCAGAAATGCGATAAACAGAGTAAAGCTAAAGCACAATCTCATATTCTTGCAATCAAGGAGCGAGTTATGAGCTACACCCATATTCTTGTCGCCGTTGCCGTCACCCCGGAAAGTCACCAGCTACTGGCTAAAGCGGTCTCTATCGCCCGCCCTGTTCAGGCGAAAGTAAGCCTGATTACTCTCGCTTCCGATCCTGAACTGTATAACCAGTTCGCCGCGCCCATGATGGAGGATTTACGCGCGGTTATGCATGAGGAAACCGAGAATTTTCTTAAGATGCTGGGGGAAAAGGCGGATTATCCGATTGAACAAACTTTCATCGCATCAGGTGAGTTAAGCCAGCATATTTTGGCTGTGTGCCGCAAACACCATGTTGATCTGGTCATTTGCGGCAACCATAACCACAGTTTCTTTTCGCGCGCGTCCTGCTCGGCAAAAAGTGTCGTCAGCGCCAGCCAGGTAGATGTGTTGCTGGTACCGTTAGCGGGCGACTAGTCGCCGCTCGCGATATTTCAGGCCAGCTTAGGGAACGTCGCCACGTTGTTCTGCTGCTGACGCTCAGGGCTACGCGGCGTGACCTCCTTTAGGTCATGAATAAAACGTTCCTGCCAGCGGTTAATGTCATTTTTAACGATCACGTCCAGCATTTCCGCATGGCGCGAAATACGCTCGGCAAGGGGCATCGTTAACGCGCGATTGAGCGCCGCCGCCACGTCATCCCGATCGTAAGGATTGACGATTAACGCCGACGTCAGTTCATTCGCCGCGCCGGCAAACTGTGACAGTACCAGTACGCCAGGATTAGCGGGGTCCTGCGCGGCGACAAACTCTTTCGCCACCAGGTTCATCCCGTCACGCAACGGGGTGACGAGCCCGACGTCTGAATAACGGAATATCTTCATTAACAGTTTACGGTCGAAATGCTGATTCAGATAATAGAGCGGCGTCCAGCCCAATTGTCCATATTTCCCATTAATCCGGCCTGCTTCCGTCTCAAGCTGGTGGCGAATATCCTGATATGCCTGTACTTCGCCGCGTGACGTAGGCGCAATTTGGGTATAACGAATTTTTCCCCGATGCTGCGGATAGTTTTCCAGTAGCGCTTCATACGCCAGAAAACGTTCCGGCAGCCCTTTCGAATAATCCAGCCGCTCAACGGAAAAAATATTCTTCACATTTTTCAGTTCCGCCTTGAGCTGCGCCAGTTTTGGCGGCAACGGCCCGGCAGCCTGCAGAGCAATCTCATCGGGCTCAATACCGATAGGATACACTTCTGTCTGGAAGTCTTTACCCCACGCGATATGCTGCTTGCCACTGCGAGTCGTGACTCGCGTTTGACTCGAAAGGCTATCCAGAAAAGCCAGGCGATCATTTTCGGTCTGGAACCCTAGCAGATCAAAGTCACACAACTGCTCCAGCAGTTCATCATGCGGCGGTAAAGCGTTAAAAATCTCCGGGGTCGGGAATGGAATATGCAGGAAAAAACCAATTCGGTTGTTCACGCCGCGTTTACGCAGCTCGCTGGCGAACGGTAACAGGTGGTAGTCATGCACCCAAATGATGTCGTTCTCTTTAATGAGGGGCAATAACTTATCCGCTAATAGCGCATTCACCCGCATATAGCCTTCCCATGCAGGGCGCTGAAACTGTACCAGGTCCAGACGATAGTGGAACGCTGGCCAGAGAACCGCATTGGAAAATTGACAGTAATAATCTTCGTAATCTTGTTCACTCAGGTTAAACGATGCCCAGGTAATATTACCTTTTGTCACCTTTTTTAATGGCTCATCCTCGTTACCTGTCTCGCCACTCCAGCCGAACCACAACCCGCCAGCCGCTTTTAGCGCGCCAAGCACGCCAACGGCGAGGCCGCCGGCGCCGCCTTTATTATCCGGGGGGGCAATTCGATTAGATACTACGACTAAACGACTCATAGCCATCTCTCCTGTTATTCATTACTTGTTGTTCTTGTTGTGGATAATTGATTTGTTCCAGCCAGCGCCAGACATCGGGTACGCTTTCCAGCCGCCATGCCGCCTGGGTTGCCCCGACACCCACTTTTACGGAAATTCCGCCAGCGTGATTCACCACGCCAAAGCCAGCCTCATCGGTCAAATCGTCGCCCACAAAAACGGGAATCCGTCCCGCAAAGGGCGCCTCCTGCATAAAGGCGGCAATGGCTTCGCCTTTATTGGTTCCCTTAGGTTTGATTTCCACAACACATTTACCAGGCTGCAACGCCAGTTGCGGCCAGTGCTGCGTAACGTGTTGCGCAAGCGCCAACAGCGCCGCTTCATGTTCCGGAGCCTGACGGTAGTGCAGCGCAAATGCCATCCCCTTCGTCTCCAGCTCCGTTCCGGGCAGCGCTACAAGCGTCGAACGTAATAACGCCTCTACCTCACGGACTACCGCTTCAGGAAGGCGCACGATATGGGTTTTACCATTGATGTCACGACGCTCTGCCCCGTGAACGCCAGCGAGTGGAAAGCGAAAAGGCTTCGCCAAAGCATCCAGCTCAGTCATTGAACGCCCTGAAATCAATGCCAGTGCCCCTGCGTTGTGCGCCGCGAGACGGTCTAACAACTGAAGGATTTTATGCGGTACCACTACCTGATCGGGATGAGGCTTTATCTCTGCCAATGTGCCATCAAGGTCAAAAAAATACGCATAGTTCGCAGTGAGTTCGGGGGATACGGTTAACGGTTCTGCCACCCTGGTCTCCTCCTTATCATCATATTGAGACTCACAAACGGTCTCATTAGTCATGTAAGTATAGACAGTGTGACGCTGCTCGCCATTTAGAAAGACCATCGCCAGCCGGGGTAGCGGCTGGCGATGACGTGAAGCTATACTGTTTAGTTGAGTGTTAATTCATCAAATCATACGCTTCGCTTTTTGCTTATAATGGTCGAAGATAACTGCTGCCAGAAGGATTCAGCCGCGAACCACGTACTATGCAAAAGGTGAAATGTTGAGCAGGTTCATCGCATTCTCCACCGTTCCTGATATCAGTACGCTCGCCACCACATATGAGACTTTTCCGAGGCCGCCTTTCAGGAATCCCCCCCTAAGACACACGCAGAAATAACGATTAACTCATAACCCAGGGAAGTCATTAGCCACCATGACATAACCCAGAGCGAATTCATCAGCCAAAAGGCAGGAAAGCCAGCCCATTAATCCATAACATCAGCCAGCTAATCCTTATGGCCCTGGGTGAATAACGATTACCAGGGATAATAGATATGTTCAGCCTGTTCGCGAACCGGCGCATCGTCTCCCAGCAGTCTGGCGGAAAGGGTTAGCGCGAAATCAAAGACATGACCCAAGCCTTTGCCGCTAATTAAATTACCATCTTCAACAACGGGCGCATCCACATAGACACCTTCCGGAACCGCTTTCCACAGGTCGCCGGAACAGACATAACGACGCCCCTTCAGCAATCCGTGAGCACCCAGCACCCTTGCCGCCGCGGAACAGATAGGACAAATTAATTTGCCTGCCGCATCATGACGCGCAACGAAAGCGATCACCGCCGGATTAGCCGCCAGATTAGCGCTCCCCTGCGGACCGCCCGGCAGCACTACCGCATCGAAAAGCGCCTGCTGGCGTTCACTCAGCGTGCTGTCCGCAACCATAGGAATATCATGGTAACTCACCACCGCCCGTGATTCAGCACACGCCAGCGTTTCGACGTCGATATGCAAACGTCGCAGAATATCAAGAGTAACAATGGCCTCTGCTTCTTCAAATCCTGGTGCCAACAGCACCGCGACCTTTTTCATTGACTGCTCCTTGTTAACGAGTCACCCATCAAAACTGCGCTTAACCGAATAACGTGCTCGTATGATTAATGACATTAAAAATGATCTACCGCAAAATCGGCTAGTTTATAAAAACAGGCATATTTGCTCTCAACCGTTTATGCGTGTGATATCCAGACTGACTAATGTTTATTTTATTGAAATTAACATACTTGAAAGGCTTAACCCATGATCTGAAACAATGTTTCATAAATTACAAATCTATATAATATCATTTAACTTTCAAATGGTTGCAACTGCTCCTCATCCAAAATCATTACACCTGAAAAAATCACACCGCTGAAAATGTAAAAAAAGATAAACAATTGCATTTAAGGATTTTCTTATTTTTATTGACGCGCTATTCTCATTACCGATCGATAAACAGGAAATGAGATCGCATAAGGGACTGGCGGAACGGAGTTCTTCTGCTAAGAGTATTTATTGTGCATAGAGGTAAGAATGTGACAACGGCCCGTTGCATTCTCGTCTGTCATGCACATCAACACTTTCTGGAAATAAGGATATTGTTATGGCAGCTGTAGGAATGGTTCAAAAGCTCAACACGCCAATGAACCTTGAGTTTTACGCATCAAATCTTTACCTCCATCTAAGCGAATGGTGTTCTGAACACAGTTTAACAGGCACCGCCACCTTTCTTCGTACCCAGGCGCAAGGCAACGTGACGCAAATGATGCGCATGTTTAATTTTATGAAAAACGCTGGCGCCACCCCTATCGTTAAAGCCATTGACGTTCCGGGTGAAGAGCTCTGCTCTCTGGAAGAATTGTTCCAGAAAACCCTGGAGGATTATCAGCAACGCGCCAGCACGCTGTCGCGTCTGGCAGATGAAGCGAAAGCGCTGAATGATGCCTCAACGCTTGATTTTCTCCATACCCTGGAAAAAGAGCAGCAGCAGGATGGCGTACTTTTACAAACTATTCTCGAAGAAGTTCGCAGCGCTAAACGAGCAGGGCTATGCCTGGCGCAAACCGATCAGCATCTCCTTAACGTCGTGACCTATCAGCATCACTGATAGCGGCACCCCGAGCGACAATATTGAGACGTTATTAGCCGGATAGCAACGCGAAGCCGCTTATCCGGCCTACACCGTTTCTGATCTGTTTGCCAGAGGTGGTGCCTGTCGCTACTGGCGTATTATCGGCACATCATGCCAGCCGACAGGCGCGAAACGCCTCTGTCTTGTCCAGGCATTACCCCAGCATCTCACGTACAAACGCTTCTATTTCTTTATTCTGGCCGTTTTCAAACAAACATTGCTGGAAACGCGGCCCTGAAACCGCCGTTTTAACCAGTTCAGGATCGATAGCCCGTAGTGTATCCAGATAATTCTCTTTGACGACCGCGGCCTTAACCTGATTCAAAATGCCCGCATTGCGTACCTGCGGCGCTTTGCGCTCAGGCGGATACCCCTCGCCTTTACGCCCGGTAAACGCTTTTTCAAAGATGAAACGCACGTTCAGCTCAGCGCCCCAGCCAAAGCCTTTCGCAAATGGCAGGGACAACGCATTGCCGTTGTTGATCTGCGCAAACAGAAAAGCATCTGCCGGATCGATGCAATAGCCACAAATGACACCTGGATGAATATTTAACGACATCAGCGCGCCCTGACCGGTGCCACAGCCAGTAACCACAAAATCAACCGCGTTTGCATTAAGCAGAATACTCGCCATGATGCCTAAATGAATGTACGTCAGGTGATGGTCATTTTCGTCGCACATGCCAACGTTAAAAACGGGAAATCCCTTTTCATTGGCGACGGCGCTAAGTTCGTTATAAATGATGGCATTTTTGCTGGCCTGGCTATTTTCCATCATCAGTGCAATTTTCATCGTGTTCCTCCTGAATGCAGACGGTCGCGTCTGCGTAAATCATGACGTTTTGCCCACACTACACACTTAAGAACACGCATTCAAATTTAATGAAACCAAGTTTCATTAAATGAAGAGACGCTCACACATTTTCTGTTCCCGCTGTAAACCTCCTGCCGTTACCTTTAATCAAGGCGAATCCGTAAGTTATTCCAGCCATTGACGGTGCAAGACACGAGGTAGCATGGTCTGATACCGAATTGTCGGAGCGATTTTATGAAGCCTCTTATTTTTACTCTTTCACTGCTAGCCCTGACGGGATGCACCATTACTCGACAAGCGCAGGTCAGCGAAGCCAGCCCGATAAGCGGCATCGTGCGCCTGACGTATAACCAGCCGCTATTTTTTACTTCACGGACAGATGATTATGTATCTCACGGGACCGCAACACGCGAATGCCAGCAGATGGGCTATGCCGATGCCGTTTCGTTTGGTCAGCCGGTAGGAACCTGTAGCATTTATGCGGGCTCGTTGTGTCTGAACACCCGATTTACCCTCTCCTGGCAGTGCCGGGGCGTTGCCGTCCCGCAAATCATGCCGCTTTATTATTAAGGCGGCTGGCTTAATGCCGACACCATGTACAATGGAGGAGAGCGCAGGGTCGCTATTGCCAGCATGAAGGTGCTGGCTTTCCTTTATTTTTATACCCTATACACTGGCGTTAATGCGTTTTATTCCCATTCGTATTTTTAATAATTAAATTTAATATTTTACCTTTTGCAAATAATAAAATAACAAATTATAGTGGCGCCACATTACTGTATATCTTTTGCTATTTGTGGAGCGGAACCATGCTGAAAACAGAAATGATCGACAAACTGAATGAGCAAATGAATCTGGAGTTGTACTCCTCCCTGCTCTATCAACAAATGAGCGCGTGGTGCAGCTATCACAGTTTTGAAGGCGCGGCCGCATTTCTTCGTCGCCATGCGCAAGAAGAGATGACGCATATGCAGCGCCTGTTTGACTACCTTACCGATACCGGAAGCCTGCCGCGCATTAATACCGTTTCTTCGCCCTTCGCTGAGTACACCTCACTGGATGAACTGTTCCGCGCGACCTATGAGCATGAGCAGCTTATTACGCAAAAAATTAATGAACTGGCTCATGCCGCAATGACCAGCCAGGATTATCCGACATTTAATTTCTTGCAGTGGTATGTGGCAGAACAGCATGAAGAAGAAAAATTATTCAAATCTATTATTGATAAATTAACGCTGGCGGGAAAAAGCGGCGAAGGGCTTTATTTCATTGATAAAGAACTCTCCACCCTGGATACGCAAAATTAATCCAACACGTCCTTACACGGTGAGACGCGCTCTCACCGTGGCGTATTAATGGCGGCAGATTTTACTCTCATGCGTTGAAAAACCGTCCTCCACGGCAATAAACTTTCCTTTCGCCGCCAGAAACGCGACCAGTTCTGCCGCCGTCATATCTGACGCTGAACAGGTGTGAAATCGTGCCCGCTCGCCAAAGCGCGCTTTTATTGCCGCCTCCAGCGAGGTATGCGTGTACTGCTCGCCAGACTCAATCATCATGTTGAGCACTTCGTGACCGTGAATGGAATCCATAACCCCTCCTGAATAAAACTCGTAGCCTAATGTGTCCTTGTGCGAGCGACTTTGCGCTAGCGCAGGTTTGCGGCGGTTGTCCGCGTCTCCTCTCATATTCGCTTTTATGCCCGAAACTGTAAATTTTAAAGTACACCCATTGTAACGACCATTTGACGAAAATAGCGTAATGCCTTACCCTGCGCCGCGGATATCACCGTTCTTTGTTACCGGGGTAGTAGAAAGCGTGAAAAACAGAACTCTGGGCAGTATTTTTATCGTGGCAGGCACCACTATCGGCGCCGGGATGCTGGCAATGCCGCTGGCAGCGGCTGGCGTTGGTTTCAGCGTCACGCTGGGATTGTTGATTGGTCTGTGGGCGCTGATGTGTTATACCGCGCTACTATTACTGGAAGTATATCAACACGTTCCGGCGGATACTGGGCTGGGCTCGTTGGCAAAACGCTATCTTGGACGTTACGGACAGTGGCTTACGGGATTCAGCATGATGTTCTTAATGTATGCGCTCACCGCCGCCTACATTTCCGGAGCCGGAGAATTACTGGCATCCAGTATTAATAACTGGCTTGGCGCCACGCTCTCGCCCGCTGCCGGGGTGCTGCTGTTCACCTTTGTTGCCGGTGGGGTGGTGTGCGTGGGAACCTCGCTGGTCGACCTTTTTAACCGCTTCCTGTTTAGCGCGAAGATCATTTTTCTGGTCATCATGCTTGCGTTGCTCACGCCACATATTCATAAAGTAAATCTTCTTACGCTTCCTTTACAGCAGGGGCTGGCGTTATCCGCCATACCGGTCATTTTCACCTCGTTTGGTTTTCACGGAAGCGTACCGAGTATTGTGAGTTATATGAACGGCAACATTCGCCGGCTGCGTTGGGTCTTTATGACGGGTAGCGCCATTCCGTTAGTGGCCTATATTTTTTGGCAGCTCGCCACGCTGGGAAGTATCGACTCGCCGACATTCAGAGGGCTACTGGCCAGCCATGCCGGGTTAAATGGCCTGCTGCAGGCGCTCAGAGAAGTGGTCGCTTCGCCACATGTCGAACTGGCGGTCCACCTGTTCGCCGATCTGGCGCTGGCGACCTCTTTTCTGGGCGTAGCGCTAGGATTATTTGATTACCTGGCCGATCTATTCCAGCGCCGCAGTACGGTGTCCGGACGCCTGCAAACCGGGCTGATTACCTTTCTGCCGCCGCTGGCGTTTGCGCTTTTCTACCCACGTGGATTTGTGATGGCATTAGGCTATGCCGGCGTAGCGCTGGCAGTGCTGGCACTGCTCATCCCTGCTATGCTGGTCTGGCAATGCCGTAAACAGAGCCCTCAGGCGGGATATCGTGTGGCAGGCGGCACGCCAGCGCTGGCGCTGGTGTTTATCTGCGGCATTGTCGTGATTGGCGTCCAGTTTTCGATCGCACTGGGGTTTCTGCCCGATCCAGGTTAATGCCAGGCAAAGATTACCGGGCCCGGACGCCGTCCAGGCTCGATAATCGTCACGCTATGGCCGTTTACGAGCCATTAATGCAGGCAGCACTGCTTAAATTTTTTGCCGCTCCCGCATGGACAAGGATCGTTACGCCCCACTTTCACCTCTGCTTTTATCGGCATCTGTAGCGGCGTCGTGTGCGGATGCGCCATCCACCAGGCATGCAGCTCAAGCGCCGCGATACGGATAGCATCAACGCTTTTATCGAACGCTTCCGGGCTCATTTTATCCAACAGCGCAAAGTTTTCTTCAGTGCCGTGTAAGGCAATCGCTTCCAGCGCCGGTTTTAGCGTATCCGGCAAGTCAGACCAGTCGGACAGCGACACTCCGCGCATGTAACCAAAGCACCATTCTTCAACAATCGTTAATTCATGGCCATCAACTTCTCGCAGGCCAAACAGCGGCTCGAACTGTTCTGGATAGTCTTCAAGCCGGGCGGCTGTGTCCGCCATGTGCTGGAACACCAGCTCCATAAATCGCGTCATTTCTTTTTCAGATGTCCAGCGCGGTACGTACGCGGGTCCCCCCCATATCGCGACCAGCCACTGTTCCGGCTCGATGGGACGCGGAGAACTTAGTACCGCAGTAATCAGACCGTCCAGCTCCGCGACATCCAAAATGGCCTGATCGGTATTGTATTTCGTCAGCACATCATCCAGCCATTCCAGCTCGTTCTCGTTTAATGGTTCCATTTTCATAACGCTTTTCCTCAGTGATGACTTCCGCCTGTAGGCCTCTTACATTGCAGCGGATAAAAATAATTTTTTTGCAGGCAGTTTGGATGGCAACCATCAGGGGCCAGATTAACACGAAATGAGGAGGATTCCGGAAGTTAACGCACAAAAGGAGGATCAGGGCGCAGATTTTCCGCCAGGAAGCGCTCGCCCCACACAAAAGAGAGAGATGGGTTTCTCGCTATATTATACTCATGCTAACTTATACCACCGCCGCGGACAGATAAAACCGCCCTCTCAAATAGAGCTTATTTTCAGTAAAAAAGTGTTTAATGAGTTCGTCTACCGCTTCTCTGTCAGCAGAAAAGGTTATTTCCATAAACAGCGTATCGTACCCTATTTTGATATTTTTTTTCTTACAGTAAACACGGATATCATCCTGCACACTCAGCAACGGCAGGCTAAATGTGTATAGCGGTTGCGGTTCTTTTTTCGCCGCTTTCTCAAAAACTTTAGTGACCAGATCCCCAAGATCGCGCTCTGACCGGGCACCGTTATTAAAATGCAATAAATTACGTCTTTTTACCACCCAGCCTCCAGCCAGATACCGCCAACAATAACTCTCACTTCAATGTGTGAGGCACATAATCACATCCAGAATCAGCTCCAGATAGTATTTCAAATAAACAGCCCGCACTATAGCGCATACTTTTTTCAGACACAGTTTACAGGGATACTCTCTTTATATCCACGCGCACGGTTGCCTTAATCATGTCTTCCGCGATAACACAGTTTGTCAACCTATTCTATATAACCAAGCTTAAACAGAACCTTACCAGCCAGCGATATCAGCTCAGGATTTTCAGGATAAAAACGCAGTAACGGCAAAAAAACCGCCTCACCGATAATGCTCCGGCTATTAGCATGGTTTGGGCGCAATCCCCAGATATTCTGATAAGTCATCGGCACGACCTGCCCATTCATGGTTGTGTTACCGATATACAGCATAATATGCCCTGGAATATAGACCAGCGTAGTAAACGGTTTTCCGTATCTGGTGAGATAATCGATCCGCATTTGGGGACTTTTATGACTAAGATCGACCACCCGTCCAGCAGCCTCTACCTGCGCGGATGAATGTCTGGGCAGGAATATGCCAAACGGCATTAACAGGCTGCGGACTTCGGCTGAACAATCATTATAAAAGTTAAAATTTCCCCAACCGTAGGGGGCGCCGTGCATTGCTTTCATTAGCACGGCGATATTTTCCGGCGTCATTTTCCACGGCATAGCCGTAAACTCGTTACCGCTTAGCCAGACCCAATGGATAAACGCACGACCATTGCTGTCGCGAACTGGCGCCGCAATCAGGAACTGGCCCGCCCGTTGATGTCGGAACGGTAAAATAGTGCCCGGTCGCCCGGTGAAATAATAGACGCCTGCGGCATGGACAGAAACCGGCGCGTTGATAAATGCCCCCAGTTGCTTGTGAGCGAGCAAAACCCACTGTGTTATAAATTTCTGATCCGTACTGGCAATATCTTCACTATGAACCCAGCCAGTTACCGCTGGTGAAAAGACATATTGCCAGCGTTGGTCTTTGCTCTTCGTCAGCGTATAGACCGGCGTACCGGGACGCAGCGAAGACATTTGTAAATTATCAAACGGATACCCCTCGCCCGCCTGACGGGGATCGTTAAAGAGCGGGTCGTCCGTTGGCAGCGCTCTGACTAAACTTTCTCTGACCATAATACCTCGCCGGGAGGCATGATAGATATTGTCAATCTGCGTATCCGTATTCCCTCTAACCTCCTCTTTCCAGCGAGAGGTATAAAGTCTGAAGTTTTCCCCCCAATAAGCACTGCCGTCGCTAAGAAACTGCTTAATACTGGCATCCCGGGCCTGTGCTGCGTTTTTTTTCAGCAATGTGGTAATATAAAAACCATTCCACGGCGAGTGAGCTTCACTGTCCATTCCGAAATAATGAGATTTTAGTGCGTTAAAGTAGCGTTGTTGGGTAGCACTATCAATAACCGGAATAGTGTAATCAGCTGAGTCCGGAGGTATCCATTTATCAACCGACTGTGAATAATCTGCTAACGGAAAGCGTGTTTTTGTCGGGTCAATATAGCTCCCTGCAACAATTTCATCTTTGGCTGTTGATCGGTAGGTCGTCTGGTGGCAAGCGGTGAGGCACAATGGTATCAATAAAACGGCCCAGGTTTTCTTTTGCATCATCATCTCCGTAAAGCGGGGAAAGCATAATATAGAGACTGACCAAAACCGCCATTCACGAAAACCTGAAATTATCTGTAGTTGACCTGTTATTAAGACAATATTGCAAAACGTGATTAAATTATGATGCGGATCACATTACCTTGTAATGAATATTAGTTCGCTATCTACCTTTAATTAAATTGTGCAGAAAATACCCCTGAACAGTTATATACTCGTTTAATTTGCATAAATACTCCACTGGCCTGCCCCTGTTTTTTTCAGACAATACATATTGTAGCGCGTCAGTTCTACTTTTTTTATATACTCTGCAAAGTCATTTGCATCGACGTAGCCAATAAAATTATGTGCATCACATGTCGAAGAGGAAAGCTCACCTGGAAGAGAGTAGGTTACGATTGCACTCTCAGGCTCATACAAAATAAAAAAAAGTAAAAAAGCGCAACCTACAATCCCAATATTAATGAAGCTAATAAATAATTTTGCATTATCGGTATATTTCACTGGCAGACCTACTCTCTTTAATAAAGCAGGCATAAAACATATCAGCATTTTTTATAGAGATTAATGGATTTTATCGGCTGATTTACCCGACGTTTAGTATTTACCAGCCATAAGTTCTTGCGGGTCGGTAGCACATAACTGTTGTACTGGCAGAAATGCCGCTACCGGTGTTTTTTACTGTGTATCGCACTGGAGAGTTCACGCTCGCGGTCGGCATACAAATTGAAGGCACAAAAAAACCACCCGTAGGTGGTTTCACGACACTGCTTATTGCTTTGATTATTCTTGTCTTTCCCATGGTACCCGGAGCGGGACTTGAACCCGCACAGCGCGAACGCCGAGGGATTTTAAATCCCTTGTGTCTACCGATTCCACCATCCGGGCTCGGGAAAAATTGGAGGCGCGTTCCGGAGTCGAACCGGACTAGACGGATTTGCAATCCGCTACATAACCGCTTTGTTAACGCGCCAAATTTTTTTGACTTTTCAGCCAGCATTCGCTTTACGCCAATGCTTTTAAACTGGAGCGGGAAACGAGACTCGAACTCGCGACCCCGACCTTGGCAAGGTCGTGCTCTACCAACTGAGCTATTCCCGCAGTATCAAGCAACTTTGTTAATCACTTGATTTTGTTATCGTCTGGCAATCAGTGCTGCCGTTCGATGCGTTGCATTCTACTTACCTGACGCACTGAGTCAACGATATTTTTCGTCACTCACGATCGTTTGCTGAAATTTGCGGCGAAACGATCACTGATCAAGCAAATCTCCGCGTGCAGCGCTCAAATATTGCAACATGGACCACAATGTTAGCACCGCTGCGACAAAGAAAAGCGCGATCCCGGCATACTCTACCCAGATATTCGGACGCCACAAGAGCCACGCCAGCGCCACCATCTGCGCGGTAGTTTTGACTTTACCGATCCAGGAGACCGCTACACTACTGCGTTTGCCCAGCTCCGCCATCCATTCACGCAGAGCAGAGATAATAATTTCGCGGGCTATCATCGTCGCCGCAGGTAACGTCACCCACCAGCTATGATAATGCTCGGTAACCAGCACCATGGCGATCGCCACCAGCACCTTGTCGGCGACGGGGTCGAGGAAAGCGCCGAAACGCGTACTCTGGTTCCAGCGTCGCGCCAGAAAGCCGTCAAACCAGTCGGTAATCGCGGCAATACAGAAAATCAGCGCGCTGACCATCGGCGCCCAGGCGAACGGCAAATAAAACACCACGACAAAGAATGGAATCAGGATGACGCGAAACAGCGTGAGCAACGTAGGGATATTAAATTGCATAGTGACGGGTAACTATCTGTTGTCAGTGAAATTACCCCTATGTTGCTACAGTGGCCTCAATGTTTCAACGACCAGAAGATCTTTTCTGCCAGACCTTGCGAAATACCCGGCACTTTTGCAATTTCTTCTACGCTGGCGTTACGTAGTCCTTGCAAACCGCCCATATATTTCAGCAGCATTTGGCGACGTTTAGGCCCAACGCCTTCAATAGTTTCCAGCGTACTGGTATTTTTAACCTTCGCGCGTTTTTTACGGTGCCCGCCGATCGCGTGATCATGCGACTCATCGCGAATATGCTGAATAACATGTAGCGCCGGCGAGTCCGGCGGCAGGCTAAACCCCTCGCCTTCCGGTTCAAAAAAGAGTGTTTCCAGACCGGCCTTTCTGTCCGCGCCTTTGGCGACGCCAAGCAGCAAAGGACGATGCTTATCCCAGGGGACATCGAGCTCAGCGAAAACGGCTTTCGCCTGGGCGAGCTGCCCTTTTCCGCCGTCGATCAGAATAACATCCGGAATCTTACTTTCTTCTATGGCCTTGCCATAACGCCGACGTAACACCTGATTCATCGCCGCGTAGTCATCACCCGGCGTGATACCCGCGATATTATAACGACGATACTCGGCGCGTAACGGCCCGTTAGCGTCAAATACCACACAGGATGCGACCGTTTGCTCCCCCATGGTATGGCTGATGTCAAAACATTCCATCCGCTTGATCGCAGGAAGTTTTAATACCGCCGCCAGCGCGGTCAAACGCTGCGTGATGGTGGACTGCTGCGAGAGTTTAGTGATTAAGGCCGTTGCCGCGTTGGTCCGCGCCAGCTTGAGATAACGGGCGCGATCGCCGCGCGGTTTTGTCTGGACATGAATACGCCGTCCGGCAAGTTCCGACAACGAATCGGCCAGCAGCGTTTTATCACTCAGATTAAAATCGAGCAGTATCTCGCCCGGTAGCGTGCGCATCTGGCTACCCTGCAGGTAAAACTGCCCGACAAAGGTTTCCACCACTTCGCCCAGTTCCGTACCGCCAGGTACTTTTGGAAAATAGCTGCGGCTGCCCAGCACCTTACCCTGGCGAATAAACAGCACATGCACACAGGCCATACCCGCATCAAAAGCCACGCCGATAACGTCGAGATCGTCGCCCGCATTGGAGACAAACTGTTTTTCCGTGACCCGGCGTACCGCCTGGATCTGATCGCGAATACGCGCCGCCTCTTCAAATGCCAGATCCTGGCTGGCCTTTTCCATCCGGGCAATCAGCTGTGTTAAGACCTGGTCGTCCTTACCGGACAAAAACAACCGGACATACTCCACCTGTTGCGCATACTCCTCCTCGCTGACCAGTCCTGCAACGCAGGGGCCTAAACAGCGGCCAATCTGATATTGCAGGCAAGGACGCGAGCGGTTGCGATATACGCTGTTTTCGCACTGGCGGATAGGGAAAATTTTCTGTAACAGCGCCAGCGTTTCCCGCACGGCATAGCCATTAGGAAATGGGCCGAAGTACTCGCCTTTCGCATGTTTGGCGCCACGGTGCATCGCCAGACGCGGATGGGTATCGCCGCTCAGAAAAATAAAAGGATAGGATTTATCATCACGCAACAACACGTTGTAACGCGGTTGATACAACTTGATGTAATTATGCTCAAGCAGCAGCGCTTCCGTTTCGGTATGCGTTACCGTGACATCAATGTGTTGAATTTGCGCAACTAGCGCTTCGGTTTTACGCGAAGCCAGGTTGCTGCGAAAGTAGCTGGAAAGACGCTTTTTCAGGTCTTTTGCTTTACCGACATAAATAACCGTACCGCCGGCGTCATACATACGATAGACACCGGGTTGGCTGGTAACGGTTTTCAAAAACGCCTTTGCGTCAAATATTTCACTCACTGGCTTGTTAACGTCTCCGCATTACACAGGCCATGGCGGATTGCCAGGTGAGTCAGCTCAACATCACCATGAATGTTTAATTTACTGAACATACGATAGCGATAGCTGTTCACCGTTTTAGGACTGAGATTCAGCTGTTCTGAAATCTCATTGACCTTCTGACCCTTAGTGATCATCAGCATAATCTGCAACTCGCGTTCAGACAAACTGGCGAACGGCGTTTCCGTTTTTGCAGGCTCAATCTGACTGAGCGCCATCTGCTGAGCGATATCGGAGGCGATATAACGTTGTCCGGAATACACCGAACGAATAGCGCTCACCACCTCCTGAGGCGCAGCGCCTTTGCTGAGATAGCCAGCTGCGCCAGCCTGCATCACTTTGGCGGGCAACGGGTTCTCCGTATGGACGGTCAGCATGATCACTTTGATATCCGCTGTCGATCGGGCAATTTTACGCGTCGCCTCAAGGCCGCCAATACCGGGCATGTTCATATCCATCAGCACGACGTCAACGGCGTTAGTACGGCACCATTTTACCGCATCCTCTCCGCAGCACGCTTCACCGACAACTTTAATGCCCTTTATATCTTCAAGAATGCGTCGTATCCCTGCGCGCACCAGTTCGTGGTCATCAACAAGAAGAACGTTGATCAAAGGAATATCTCCAGAATAGGGATAACGCTACTGATAGTTAATCGCCCTTATATTAGCTGGTTTTATCTCAACTTTGAAACGTAAAAAAACACCGGGTATTCGATTTTGCTCTCGTTTTTGGAAATTATGTTGTACGTCGTGTGGCAACTGCCAACGTTGTAGCCCCTTCTGACGGCGCTGTCCCGGGCTGCTATTTCATAATGGTGACAAAAATTTCACGTTCCACTGTCTAAACACTAATTAGGGAATCAACTTTGTAACAATAATTAACGAGTAAAATACGCGTAATAAACAAAGAATGAAGAAAATATATGCATCACGCGGCAACGTTTATTTTGTGGGTAACCCCTCCGCTTTTTGATCAAAAAACAACCACTGCTATTTTTAGCGTAGCTTATGGTATACTCCGCCGCCTTAACATCTGCTATCGCACATTTTCACTGAAACATAACGAGGAAAATAAATGAGTACGCCTGATTTTTCCACCGCTGAGAATAATCAAGAACTGGCTACTGAAGTCAACTGCCTGAAAGCCATGTTAACGCTGATGCTGCAGGCGATGGGCCAGGCCGATGCAGGGCGCGTGATTCTTAAAATGGAAAAACAGATCGCGCAGATGGATGATGAAGCACAAGCGGCGGTATTTTCCAGTACGGTTAAGCAAATTAAACAGGCTTACCGCCAGTAGTAAAAAACCGGCTGTTAGCATCGCTTTCAGCCGGTTTCGCGTCTGGCGTGAAGCATCGTCAGCACGTCATATCAGACCTGTCGCCGCAGCGTAGCAGGCAATCTGTGTTTTATTGGGCGCATTGAATTTCTTCTGCATGTTTTTCTGATGGAAGTTAACGGTATTTTCAGAAATCGACAGAATAATGGCGATCTCCGATGAGGTCTTCCCTTCCGCCGTCCACTTCAGAATCTCTTTCTCACGTTTACTGAAACGCATCTCAGGCGCCATCACCATGTCGTCTTCAAATCTTGTCAGCGCCGAAAGACTCTCCCGCGCCAGCAGTTGCAACCTCAGCTCCACTTCATCGTAGGTAAACGAGGAGCAGCGTAAACTGCTACGAGAGAAAGATAAAAAGCCCAGCGCCCGGTTCGGCAACATCACACACTGGGTTACGCCTCTGCGTAATCCGAAACGCTGGGCGGCATCCCACATCGCCTGCGCTTCATGAAATAGCACGTCATCCCAATGTAAATGACCCTGCCTGAAATTTTCCGGCTTTAATACCGGATCGATCGCAAAATAGTTTTCGGACTGGTAATGCGTTACCCACGCCGGAGGATAAGTGGTACGAAGCGATATTTTAGGCCGGGTAAAGGGGACGGGATGACGAACACACAGGGCATAATAATCAAATTCCAGCCGCTGTGTCTGATATTGCAATTCAGTATAAACATCCTCTGCTGCCGCCATCTCCTGAAAGCGTAACAACATTGCGCGTCGCCAGGTGAAGAAATCATTTTCCTGCATATTTTATGGTCACGCCTTTGATATTGATAATCATTATTATGAATAGCTTAAATTAACACATAAATAGTATTTATATATAAGAAATATCGGACGAAACGTAGAATACTTGAGCGGCATTACAGTTTTTTGGCTTCCGCCAGAGAGCGAGGTTAATAATCTGGCAGAATGACTTCATAATTATTCATTGCGCTCGCCCAAGGCGCGGCTAATTCGGGCGAGCGTTGAAAAGGTATTATTTCACTAAAAATTTCTCAAGGAACTGGCGGGTACGCGGATGCTGAGGATCGGCGAACAAGGTTTTCGCCGGCCCCTGCTCGACGATTTGCCCCTGATCCATAAATATTGCCCGGTCAGCCACGTCACGCGCAAAGCCCATTTCGTGAGTAACGATCACCATCGTGCGCTTTTCCTGCGCCAGCTGGCGAATCGTATTAAGCACCTCGCCGACTAATTCAGGATCAAGCGCCGACGTGGGCTCATCAAACAGAATCACTTCCGGGCGCATCGCCAGAGCGCGTGCAATCGCCACGCGCTGCTGTTGCCCGCCCGACAGGCGGCGCGGATAACGGGTCTCTTTACCGGCCAACCCGACTTTGGCTAACAGTTCCCGCGCCAGCGCCGTCGCCTCGGCTTTCGGCTCTCCCTTTACAATCACCGGACCTTCAATGATATTTTCCAGCACAGTACGATGCGGGAACAGATTAAAACTCTGAAAGACAAAGCCGACATGCTGACGTAACTGGCGAATCAACCCTTTTTGCTGGCTGAATGGGCGGGTGGTATCGATGATAATATCGCCCACTTTAATGGTGCCCGCTTCCGGTTGTTCCAGCAGGTTAATACAGCGTAATAATGTTGTCTTCCCTGAGCCGCTCGGGCCGATAATGGCGACGACTTCTCCGGGCTTCACCTCAAGGTCGATACCGTGCAGCACCGTTTGACCATGAAATTTTTTGACCAGGTTGGTGACTTCGATAGCACTCATTTTGGCTCTCTCTCCTGGCGGTTAAGCTGGTTTTCGAAATAGTTTTGCAGTGCCGATAAGACGGTCGCCATTACCCAGTAGATTAACGACGCGGCCAGATACATGGTAAACACCTCCAGCGTTCGCGAGGTAATTAACTGCGCCTGGCGGAACAACTCCGGCACCTGAATCGTCGCGGCGAGCGACGTATCTTTCACCAGGCTGATAAAGCTGTTGCTCAACGGCGGAAGCGCAACGCGAGCCGCCTGCGGCAAAATAGCGCGACGTAGCGTTTGCCACGGCGTCATGCCAATGCTCGCCGCCGCTTCCCATTGTCCCTTGTCGATAGCCGAGATCGCCGCGCGCAGCGTCTCGGACGTGTAAGCCGCGGTATTGAGCGATAAACCAATCATCGCCGCCGGGATAGGGTCCAGCTCAATCCCAAATTGCGGCAGGCCGTAATAGATCATAAATAACTGGGCGATAAGCGGCGTACCGCGAAAAATCGAGATATAAAAGCGCGCCAGCCAGCGAACCGGCCATAACGGAGACATCCGCATCAGCGCCAGCACAAATCCCAGCAGCAGACCAAAAAACATACCGCCAATACTCAGTTGCAGGGTAAAGACGGCGCCTTTAAGCAAATACGGCAGCGATTCAATAACCAGTTGGATACTTTCTTGCATTCGCGTTGATTACCTGGAGGTTATACATGAGGATGGTAGGCAAACAGCGCAGGCGCCCCACCGGTGTGAATAAAGAGAATCGGCCCGTCATCGTTAAAGCGTTTCTGGCTGATGCCGTCTATCAGACCCGCCATCGCTTTGCCGGTATATACCGGATCCAGCAGCACTCCATCCAGGCTCGCCAGCAGTTTCACCGCCTCCATCCCCGCGTCATTTGGCACGCCGTAACCCGGGGCAAAATAGTCATCCCATAAATGAATATCCGCCTTCGCCGTCAGCGCCAGCTGACCGGCAATAGCCTGCTGCAAGGCAATCACTTTGGGTTTCTGCTCGGCGACAGAACGTGAAACGGTCACGCCAATCAGTTCGACATCCGGCATCAGATGCTCCAGCCCGACAGCTAACCCGGCGTGCGTTCCGGCGCTGCCGGAGGCCACCACCACCGAAGAGAGCCCGACGACCTCTTCACACTGCTGGGCGATTTCCAGAGCGCTCTCTACGTATCCCATTGCGCCCAGCGCGCTGGAGCCGCCGACCGGAATCACATAGGGCCTGAACCCTTGCGCTTCAATGCGCGTCGCCAGCGTTTGCAGCTGCGCATCCGGATCGGTTAGCGCATCGCACATCTCAATTTGCGTATTAAATAAATCCAGTAACAGGCGATTACCATTCGTCAGGTAATTTTCCGCGGTGGTACCGATTGGATTTTCCAGCAAGGCGACGCAATGCAGTCCCAATTTGGCCGCGACTGCCGCCGTCTGACGGACATGGTTCGACTGAATCGCCCCTGCGGTTATCAGCGTATCCGCCCCTTCTCGCAGCGCGTCGGCCACCAGAAACTCCAGCTTGCGCAGTTTATTGCCGCCCATTGCAATGGGCGTAACGTCATCGCGCTTAATGTAAATCTCACGGCCAAGATAATCAGACAATCGCGGCAGGTATTCGAGCGGGGTCGGCGCGCCAATAAGCTCCAGGCGAGGAAAGCGCGTTAAGTGATGTAGTGGCATTGAGCCTCCGGTAACGTTGTGGTGTGTTCTTTTTATTATGCACGTTGATCCAACGGAAATAAAAAAGGCGCCGATTCACGCGCCTCCGTTTGCTGACATAGTATGAGGTTGATATTGCCCGGCGGCGCACTGCCTGCCGGGCAACGTAGAGCATTATTGGGTCACGTCAGCGCCAAACCATTTTTCAGAGAGGGCTTTTAAGGTGCCATCTTTTTGCATTTCCGCAATGGCGTTATCTACCGCCTTCAGCAAGTCTTCGTTGCCTTTACGTAACGCAACGCCGGACTCCTGACGCGAAAACGCATCACCGGTGACGGCCAGCGTACCTTTGGTTTTTTTCACCAGATCCAGCGCCGCCAGACGATCGACTAAAATCGCGTCAATACGGCCTACGCGCAGATCCTGATATTTTGTAGGATCATCGTCATAGGTACGGATATCCACGCCCTGCACATGTTGACGTAGCCACTCTTCATAGTTAGTCCCCAGCCCAACGCCAACTTTTTTGCCCTGCAGATCGGCAGCCGTTTTGATCGTGCCTTCATTGCCTTTTTTCACCAGCGCCTGAACGCCGGAGACAGTATAAGGCGTAGAGAAATCATATTTTTTCTTGCGGACGTCTGAAATCGTGACCTGGTTTATCACTACATCAATGCGTTTAGCGTCCAGCGACGCCAGTATTCCGTCCCATTTGGTCGGCTTCAACAACGCTTTAACGCCCAGATGTTTTGCCAACGCCTCGGCGAAATCGACTTCAAAACCGGTTAATTTGCCGTCGTCGCCCTGAAAGCTAAACGGCGGATAGGTACCTTCCAGCCCTACCAGCAGCGTGCCGCGTTCTTTAACTTTGTTCAGCAAACCCTCATCGGCAAAGCTCTTCGCGCTCATTCCCGCCACCAGCGCTACAGCCATTACTCCCATCAGTGCCTGACGTCCCAGCAGTGCTAATTTCATAGTAACCCCGAATATTGCCGTTAATGACCATAGACTGTGTCCCGCCATGGCGCATCGTCACGTCTCGCGAACCTTTGGGGGACTCAGCCTAATGTAGAAGGTTTGCCACGTTTCACCAACACGACTCTGCTACATCTTATGCTTTTTTAATATATATCAGAACTGGCGGTAAAGGGGGATTTCTGTCTGGGCGCAATCTGCTGATGCGCTTTATATTGCTGGTATTTACGCAGTGCGATACGATAATTATTGGTGCTGGTTTCCGGCAACCATGGTGCCAGGCTTTCATCGAGAAAACCGTCCTGCAGCAGATCGTGGGAAATGTTTTGCTCGCTGAGGTAGTTGCCAAGACGTCGTAAACGCACGACATATTCCCGCACCGTGCCATGGCTCATCTCGGTTTGTTCAAACAAATACTGCTTGAAACCGATAATATCGAAAAAATCACTCTGCTTTTTGCAGTGCAAATCGCCGCAAAAGCGACACAGCGCCACCCACTCCTTCTGCTCCCGCTGCCAGGCAGCGTCGTCAAGTAGCATATCCAGCTGTGAAATAGCGATTTTATTAACGATCTTGCCACGGCGAACCAGCGTAATGCGGTCGAGCAGCTTGTGACAATGCGCGCAATGCGTCTGGCTGTGTTTAAAGTCTTTAAGATAGCGGCTCAAGGGCCGCCTTTTAGGTTGCTGCACCGTCATGAGAACTCCTGGTAGTCTATACGTTGTGCGGCACTTTTCGGGTGCGACCATGCGCGACCTATAACTTACCCAGTTTGGTGCGTAATCGTTTGATGGCCTGACTATGCAACTGGCTGACCCGCGATTCGCCGACTTCCAGTACCGCGCCAATCTCTTTGAGGTTGAGCTCTTCCTGGTAATACAGCGTTAACACCAGTTGCTCGCGTTCCGGCAGCGATTCAATCGCGTCCATTACCCGCTGTCGCAGGTCGCCCTCCAGCAGTTGATGTAACGGGTTTTCCTGTTGATGTTCTTCAGTCACCAGTTCGATGCTATCGCCATGCTCTTCCCGCCACTCATCGTAAGAGAAAAGTTGGCTGTTGTTGGTATCGAGCAACATCTGACGATACTCCGCAACAGGGATGCCAAGACGTTCCGCCACTTCGGTTTCCGTCGCATTACGCCCCAGTTCCTGCTCCAGTTGTCCCATCGCCTGCGCCACTTCGCGGGCATTACGCCGGACGCTACGCGGCACCCAATCGCGGCTGCGTAATTCATCCAGCATCGCCCCACGAATACGCTGCACTGCGTAAGTGGTAAATGCCGTTCCTTGCAAAGCGTCATATCGGTCGACCGCATTTAATAACCCGATGCCGCCCGCTTGTAGCAGATCGTCCAGTTCCACGCTCGCCGGCAATCGCACCTGCAGGCGCAATGCTTCGTGACGCACCAGCGGTACATAACGCTGCCACAGCGAGTGTTTATCCATTACACCTTCAGCGGTATACAGTGAATTCACGATAAACAGCCCTGCGTTAAATGAGTTATCGGCATGATTATCCGTTTCTACAGAGGGTTCTATCGAAGGAATAAGGCTATAAAAGAAGGGTTATTTCACTTATGTAACCTGTAGCACCTTTTTAGCGGCTCAAAGAGCAGAATAAAATCAGCCAGATAGGATAAACGGGATGCGCAAAAGCCCACCCCGAACAAAACTATGTCAGAAGATGAATCATCGACAGATCGTCGCCAGTACGCACCGTTTCTATATGGTGATGAAAATTCTTCGCCACCTCGCTGTTATGCTGGCTGCGGGAGTGAAAACTATACACAATATTAGTAACGTCATCCCACTCAAGCCGCCCGCGCTCATGCACGCTGGCTGCCGTTAATAGCTTAATAAAGGCATATTCCGCCACGATAATATACAGCGCGCGTAACGGGTCGACATTCGGCTGGTTGGGGAAATTATTTTCCCAAATTTTATAGAGAATTAAATTTCTGAAGGCCCAGTTCTTCTGCTGCTCATCCGCCTGTAGACAGCGCGCTAATGAGGACTCAATATCGCTAACCTTCTGCTCCATTGAAACGCCCTCTTCCGCCGTCAGCACCCGCAGAAGGCACTGGATATAGTGATCGAGGATAACACTGCCACGATTAAGCGGGAGCGAGCGGAAATAGTCCTGCATCTGCAATACCAGCGAGGTTTTTACCTTGCTATCCGGTGCGATATTCATTAACTCCTGCGCCAGCACGCCGGTCTACAACTGCTCAAGTAACGCGGCATACACCTGTTCCAGTTCACCCAGCGCCGCATCATCAATTTTGGCAAATTTCTGCGTATACATGACAAATTTTATTAACGCATAGAGCGCCGCTTCCGTACTGCTGTTGGCATGGTTGATCAAACTCAGGCAAAACAGATTGAGTAACTTTTGCTGCGCTGGGAATAACGGCGCAGTATTGAATGTCTGCTGAATGATTGTTTTTTCGCCGAGCGCCATCGCGTCAGGATCGTTTAAAATGCGGGACGTCACCTCCGGACAGGCAAGACTCAGGGAGTTACGTACCTCATTTTTATAGGTATGGTGCGCCCGTGGGAAAGAGGAACAGGTATGACTTAATGCCTTTGCGCCTAACGTTTTTTGTACCCGGCACAGACGGTCCTCATCCAGATAAGGGCAATTCCCCAGCGCCGAAGGCAGCTTAATTTCGCCCCAGTGGCTATTGTTCTTTTTCAGCAGGATAATATGGTCTTGCGCGATGGTACGAATCGTCGTGTCTTTACTGGCGAGATATTTTTTAACCGTCGTCTTATCCAGCGTGATTTTCCAGCCCTTACAACAGTGGTCGCGACAGGCCGAGCCAGAACAGGAAAAGCGGGTGACAAAGGCAGGTTCAGTGACGGTGATTTCTTTCATTACACAGGCTCCGGAATTAAAAAAGGCAGCTTTCGCTGCCTTGATTGTGTACCACGTGTCGGTGAATCAATCGCCGGATTAGCGCAGTAAAGAGAGGACGTTTTGCGGAACCTGGTTCGCCTGCGCCAGAACGGAGGTACCGGCCTGCTGCAGAATCTGCGCGCGAGACATGTTGGAAACTTCGGTCGCGTAGTCGGAATCTTCGATACGGCTACGGGCAGAAGTCAGGTTGTTTACGGTGTTGCCCAGGTTGGTAATAGCGGAGTTGAAACGGTTCTGTACCGCACCCAGGTCAGAACGTAACGTGTCAACCTGTGCCAAAGCAGCATCAATTTTCTGCAGCGGGTTTTCGGTGGTTGTAGCAGCCGCTTCCGCCAGATCAGGCTGTGCTTTAAAGTTGTGACCTTCGGCTTTACTTGCAGCGTAAGTTTTACCACCAATAGAAACAACTTCGGTTTTGCCGTCTGCGCCACCCAGTTTGTTTAGTGCAGTTTTGGATGTACCGTCATCTGCAGTGTATTTCGTAGTATTAATACTTATGGAACCATCTTTATTTTGAGTTGCAGAATAGTAATCATCGCCTACCTTAACTGCTAAACCACCATCAATAGTTTTACCGTTATTATCAGTATAAGACATCTTAACAACAGATGCTGTGCCGGCCGCTGCAACACCCGCTGCTGTCAATGCGGCTTTGGCCTCTGTCAAATCAGCGTTTTCTTGCTGAGTTTGTTTAACATCTTTTGTTGCAGTTGAAGGGAAGCCAGCAGTAATTGGTCCTGTTGGTGTGCCAGTTAAAGTGACTTTTCCATCGGCTGCAACTGTTACTTCATAAACACCATCTTTAGCCGTAGTACCTGAAACATCAGCGTAATATTTTCCAGTAGTATCATCAAACTTCAGATCACCAGTAATAGCAGGAGTACCACCTAAGGTAGTTGCTGATGCAGCAAACGTAGATTTGTCAATAGCAGTAGCAGAATCTGTATAGCCAGTGACAGTTGCAGCCGTATCGCTGACCTTATATTTTTGTTGAACATTCAGCGTATCCAGACCCAGGGTCTGAGAGTTGATCTGCTTCAGATCGATATCGATGGTTTCACCGTCGTTGGCACCAACCTGGATGGTCAAGGTGTTGTCCTGCGCCAGGACTTTCACGCCGTTGAACTGAGTCTGGCCGGATACACGGTCGATTTCGTTCAGGCGCTGGGTGATTTCAGCCTGGATGGAGTCGAGGTCAGACTGGGAGTTGGTGCTGTTAGCAGACTGAACCGCCAGTTCACGCACACGCTGCAGGTTGTTGTTGATTTCGTTCAGCGCGCCTTCAGTGGTCTGCGCAATGGAGATACCGTCGTTAGCGTTACGGGAAGCCTGAGTCAGACCTTTGATGTTCGCGGTGAAACGGTTAGCAATCGCCTGACCTGCCGCATCGTCTTTCGCGCTGTTGATACGCAGACCGGAAGACAGACGCTCGATAGCGGTACCCAGAGCGGACTGGGATTTGTTCAGGTTATTCTGGGTCAACAGCGACAGGCTGTTTGTATTAATGACTTGTGCCATGATCTTTTCCTTATCAATTACAACTTGATGTTATTGGGCTGTTGCCCACGGTTTCTCACCGTAACCCTTGTATCGGCACCTGAATTTCGAACTTTAGAAAATTTTTCACTTCCCCCGATCTTTTTCTTAGGCGGCGAAATAGCCGCTTTATGCATCATTATTCCGCGCATTATTTTTGCAAAATTATCATTAAACTTTGCCTCCAGATTGCCGATAACGCGCTTAACTACTGTTTGCAATCAAAAAGGAAGAAGGCATGGCTTCAATTTCATCATTAGGTGTGGGATCAAACTTACCGTTAGACCAGTTGTTGACAGACCTGACAAAGAACGAAAAAGGACGCTTAACGCCAATTACCAAACAGCAGAGCGCGAATTCGGCAAAGCTAACCGCCTATGGCACATTGAAAAGCGCATTAGAAAAATTCCAGACGGCAAATACCGCGTTAAATAAAGCGGATTTATTTAAGTCTACCGTGGCGTCCAGCACGACAGAGGACCTCAAAGTCAGTACTACCGCAGGCGCTGCCGCAGGGACTTATAAGATTAGCGTAACCCAGCTTGCCGCCGCGCAGTCGCTGGCGACAAAAACCACCTTCGCAACCACCAAAGAGCAGTTGGGCGATACGTCGGTCACGTCCCGGACAATTAAAATTGAACAGCCGGGACGTAAAGAGCCGCTGGAAATTAAGCTGGATAAAGGCGACACCTCCATGGAGGCGATCCGTGACGCCATCAATGACGCCGACAGCGGTATCGCCGCCAGTATCGTTAAGGTCAAAGAGAACGAATTCCAGTTGGTGCTTACCGCCAATAGCGGTACCGACAATACGATGAAGATCACGGTGGAAGGCGATACAAAACTTAACGATCTACTCGCTTATGACAGCACCACTAATACCGGCAATATGCAAGAGCTGGTGAAAGCAGAAAACGCGAAGCTGAACGTAAACGGCATCGACATTGAGCGTCAGAGCAATACCGTAACCGACGCCCCTCAGGGAATTACACTCACCCTGACGAAGAAAGTGACCGACGCGACCGTGACGGTAACGAAAGATGATACCAAGGCGAAAGAGGCGATTAAATCCTGGGTGGATGCCTATAACTCGCTGGTGGATACTTTTAGCTCATTAACTAAATATACCGCCGTTGAGCCGGGCGAAGAAGCCAGCGATAAAAACGGCGCGCTGTTAGGCGATAGTGTGGTTCGTACTATCCAGACCGGGATTCGGGCACAATTTGCCAATAGCGGCAGTAATTCTGCGTTCAAAACAATGGCGGAAATTGGCATCACCCAGGATGGGACTTCCGGCAAACTGAAGATTGATGATGATAAGCTGACCAAAGTACTGAAAGATAACACAGCCGCAGCGCGTGAGCTGCTGGTGGGCGATGGTAAAGAAACGGGGATCACCACCAAAATTGCCACCGAAGTGAAAAGTTATCTGGCGGATGACGGCATTATTGATAATGCGCAGGACAACGTTAACGCCACGCTGAAAAGCCTGACAAAACAGTACCTGTCCGTTAGCAACAGCATCGATGAAACCGTTGCCCGTTACAAGGCCCAGTTTACCCAACTGGATACCATGATGAGTAAGCTGAATAACACCAGTAGTTATTTGACCCAGCAATTTACAGCTATGAACAAGTCCTGATAACAGAGGTCACCATGTACACCGCGAGCGGTATCAAAGCTTATGCGCAAGTCAGCGTGGAAAGCGCCGTGATGAGCGCCAGCCCGCATCAGTTGATTGAAATGTTGTTTGATGGCGCGAATAGCGCTCTGGTGCGCGCTCGCCTGTTTTTAGAACAAGGCGATGTTGTCGCGAAAGGTGAAGCGTTAAGCAAAGCCATCAATATTATCGATAGCGGGCTGAAAGCCGGCCTCGATCAGGAAAAAGGCGGTGAGATTGCGACGAATCTTTCCGAGCTATACGACTATATGATTCGCCGTTTACTGCAGGCTAATTTGCGTAACGACGCTCAGGCCATCGAAGAAGTGGAAGGGTTACTCAGCAATATTGCAGAAGCCTGGAAACAGATTTCACCGAAAGCATCTTTCCAGGAGTCTCGTTAATGACCTCAACCGTGGAGTTTATCAACCGTTGGCAGCGTATTGCGCTGCTCAGTCAATCGCTGCTTGAACTTGCGCAGCGAGGTGAATGGGATCTCTTACTGCAACAAGAGGTCTCCTATCTGCAAAGTATTGAAACGGTGATGGAAAAGCAAACTCCACCGGGCATTACGCGAAGTATTCAGGATATGGTCGCCGGATACATCAAACAAACGCTGGATAATGAGCAGCTCCTGAAAGGGCTGCTGCAACAGCGACTGGATGAACTGAGTAGTTTGATCGGACAATCCACCCGCCAAAAATCACTCAACAACGCTTATGGGCGTCTTTCCGGTATGTTACTCGTGCCAGATGCGCCTGGCGCCTCATAATATTTTCCCGTCTCGTATGAAAATTCTTCCATACTCCAGAGGTCGGCTAAACGACTTCTGGAGCACGGAAGATGAAAAACCCCACGTTATTGCAGTACTTCCACTGGTATTATCCCGACGGCGGTAAACTCTGGTCTGAGCTGGCGGAACGTGCTGATGGGCTGAATGATATCGGTATCAATATGGTCTGGCTACCGCCCGCCTGTAAAGGCGCCTCCGGCGGCTATTCCGTAGGCTATGATAGCTACGACCTGTTTGACCTCGGCGAATTTGACCAAAAAGGAACTATCGCGACAAAGTACGGCGATAAACGCCAGTTACTGACGGCGATAGACGCGCTCAAAAAAAATAATATTGCGGTGCTGCTCGACGTCGTCGTGAACCACAAAATGGGCGCAGACGAAAAAGAACGTATTCGCGTTCAGCGCGTGAATCAGGATGACCGCACGCAAATCGATGACAACATCATTGAATGCGAAGGCTGGACGCGCTACACCTTCCCTGCCCGCGCGGGCCAGTATTCCAACTTTATTTGGGACTATCACTGTTTCAGCGGCATTGATCACATCGAGAATCCCGACGAAGACGGCATTTTTAAGATCGTCAATGACTATACCGGCGATGGCTGGAACGATCAGGTTGATGATGAGCTGGGTAATTTCGACTATCTGATGGGGGAAAATATCGATTTTCGCAATCACGCGGTTACGGAAGAGATTAAATATTGGGCTCGTTGGGTCATGGAACAAACCCACTGTGACGGCTTTCGCCTGGACGCGGTAAAACATATACCCGCCTGGTTTTATAAAGAATGGATTGAGCATGTACAGGCGGTTGCACCAAAACCGCTGTTTATTGTCGCAGAATACTGGTCGCATGAAGTGGATAAACTGAAAACGTACATCGATCAGGTCGACGGGAAAACCATGCTGTTCGACGCGCCGTTGCAGATGAAATTTCACGAGGCCTCGCGCCAGGGCGCGGAGTATGACATGCGCCACATATTCACCGGCACTCTGGTAGAAGCCGACCCTTTTCATGCGGTGACGCTGGTCGCTAACCACGATACACAACCGTTACAGGCGCTGGAAGCGCCGGTAGAACCCTGGTTCAAACCATTGGCCTATGCGCTGATCCTGCTTCGTGAAAACGGCGTACCGTCAGTGTTTTATCCCGATTTATACGGCGCCAGCTATGAAGATAGCGGCGAAAATGGCGAGACCTGTCGGGTCGACATGCCGGTGATTAACCAACTGGATCGGCTGATCCTCGCTCGTCAGCGTTTTGCGCACGGTATACAAACACTCTTTTTCGATCATCCTAACTGTATCGCCTTTAGTCACAGCGGTACTGAAGAGAATCCAGGCTGTGTGGTTGTACTTTCCAATGGCGACGACGGTGAAAAAACCCTCCTGCTCGGCGACAATTACGCTAACAAGACCTGGCGTGATTTTCTGGGAAACCGCAGTGAGCATGTTGTAACTAATGATCAAGGCGAAGCGACGTTCTTCTGCAACGCAGGCAGCGTCAGCGTGTGGGTCATTGAGGACGTGTGATGAGCGTTCCCGGCGGCAGAGCGCTGCCGGGAAGCGAAATTACGGCAGCGGCGTCGGCAGCGGCGTTTTTTCTAACGCGGCGGCGCACTCCGGCGTCGGACGAGCGACCCGTTGCAGCGTCATGCCATCATATTCCAGGGTATTCCCGTCGCGCTCAATCTCATAGAGCTCACGCTTAACCGTAACATTGGTTAAGTCATCGGAGAGCATGGTCAGCTTGCCCGGCAGAGCAATAACGCGCTGCCACTGGCGGCAGTCCAGCGTATCGCCTTCTTTAGTCACCACCAGGCTGGCGATAGCTTCAGGGCTCACCAGCTTACGTTGCGGGCCTTTTGACTGCCAGTACCCTTCCAGACCGGCCGGCGCGGGCGTTTTCACCACATCATTATAGTTTTCCACCTCGGCGCATCCGGCCAGAACCAGCAATGCGCCAACGATCGCTACTTTTTTCATCATTCATCCTGCATCAGAAGAAAGAGGAATTGTGGCATTAAAGCCCTGACGCCGCCAGCCTTTCCAGGCGCTGGCCGCAATTTGATCCAGTCGGTATTACCGCTTATTAGGTGTAGGCAAATTCTGTGATCGGTGTAGTATGCGCACTTCTTGTTTCACACCTTCTGAGTTCAGAGGCTAAACACATGTCATGGCAACACTTCAAGCAAACCTGGTTAATTAAATTCTGGGCGCCGGCCCCTGCGGTGATCGCAGCCGGTATTCTCTCTACCTACTATTTTGGCATCACCGGCACGTTCTGGGCCGTGACGGGCGAATTTACCCGCTGGGGCGGGCAAATTTTGCAGCTTTTTGGCGTTCATGCCGAACAGTGGGGCTACTACAAGCTGATTCATCTGGAAGGTACGCCGCTGACGCGTATCGACGGCATGATGATCCTCGGCATGTTCGGCGGCTGTTTCGCCGCGGCGCTGTGGGCCAACAACGTAAAACTGCGTATGCCGCGCAGCCGAATCCGTATCGTACAGGCGGTGGTCGGAGGCATGATCGCTGGCTTCGGCGCGCGTCTGGCGATGGGGTGTAACCTGGCCGCCTTTTTTACCGGAATCCCGCAGTTCTCCCTACATGCGTGGTTCTTTGCGCTGGCGACCGCTATCGGCTCCTGGTTCGGCGCCCGCTTTACGTTGCTGCCGATATTTCGCATACCGGTGAAAATGCAAAAGGTCTCCGCGGCTTCGCCACTGACGCAGAAACCGGATCAGGCAAGACGGCGTTTCAGGCTCGGTATGCTGGTCTTTATCGGCATGATTGGCTGGGCGTTATTAACGGCAATGCATCAGCCGAAACTGGGGCTGGCGATGCTGTTCGGCGTCGGATTTGGGCTGCTGATCGAGCGCGCGCAAATCTGCTTTACCTCGGCCTTTCGCGACCTGTGGATCTCCGGACGCGCCCATATGGCGAAAGCGATTATTTTCGGCATGGCGGTCAGCGCCATTGGTATTTTCAGCTACGTGCAGTTGGGCGTTGCACCTAAAATTATGTGGGCTGGCCCGAATGCGGTCATTGGCGGACTGCTGTTCGGTTTTGGCATCGTGCTGGCGGGCGGCTGCGAAACCGGCTGGATGTACCGCGCCGTAGAAGGCCAGGTGCATTACTGGTGGGTGGGCCTCGGCAATGTCATCGGTTCGACCATCCTGGCTTACTACTGGGATGATTTCGCGCCCGCGCTGGCGACCAGTTGGGATAAAGTTAACCTGCTGAATACCTTTGGTCCGCTGGGCGGTCTGCTGGTCACCTACCTGTTATTATTTGCCGCGCTGATGTTAATTATCGGCTGGGAAAAACGTTTTTTCCGCCGTGCGGGGCTGACGCCTGCTAAGGAATCTGTATGAAAAATATCGTCCCTGATTACCGTCTGGATATGGTTGGCGAACCTTGCCCGTACCCGGCGGTCGCCACTCTGGAAGCGATGCCGCAGCTAAAAAAAGGTGAGATCCTGGAAGTGGTGAGCGACTGTCCGCAGTCCATTAATAATATTCCACTGGATGCGCGCAATCATGGCTATACGGTGCTGGATATCCAACAGGATGGCCCGACAATTCGTTATCTGATTCAAAAATAAGCGCATACTCCCGCTGTACGTTACGGCGGGAGACCTTTTTACGGCATAACCGGCAAAAATCTACAACGCATAAAAGAAATCAGACAAGGTCGTCTTGTGCGCCGTGGCATAAATCTATTATATAACGTATACCGTTTTAATTTTGTCTGAGCCGATGAAAAATCCAGGGTTATTTTAATCAAAAAATAAAACAATTATTATTTTCCGTCTACGCCATAAAAGACTATCAGGTATTTATATTTTTACTCACTGACACTATCAGGTGATGATTTATTTATGCACAGCAGAAGCCAAAAAAATGATAAAAATTATTTTCATCTCCATTATTGGAGTCGTCTGTCTTGCCGCTGCCCGTTACTCACCCGTCACAGTGGTCAATGCACATCCGAGCGCCATTGCCCGCTGTCTCGCTGATAATCTGTCCCCGTATGGGTATATACTGGATCTCCATGAAACAGATATTCCAGGTATTAGTAAAGAATTTACCGTGTATTATCGCAACGGCGCATATATTGCAGGAACATTCTG
This sequence comes from Salmonella sp. 32120201201600049SM, assembly GCF_017572835.1. Lineage (NCBI taxonomy): Bacteria > Pseudomonadati > Pseudomonadota > Gammaproteobacteria > Enterobacterales > Enterobacteriaceae > Salmonella > Salmonella sp. 32120201201600049SM. The sequence goes on from NZ_JAGESA010000001.1 coordinate 922,794, forward strand.
GATTGCAAACTCAATGACAATAGCCTCAGAACGAATAGTAGGAATGAATGGCGTCAGTAAACAGGCGTACCCTATTTTTAATAAGTCCCTGCAACAATGTGCAACCCGCTTATCAATAAAATGAGCGCGCCTCGCAAAAAACAAGCCCACATAATCATGCACTGGTTGCATGGGCGTCGCGGCCCCCCCGCCGCTGACGTAGGTAAGCGCCCGGGAGTTCGCTGCGGATGTGTTGTCAGCCCTGGCTTAAACCTGCATGGACATGACTTCCTGATACGCGGCGACCAGCTTGTTGCGCACCTGAATCCCCATTTGCATAGAGACGGACGCTTTTTGCATATCAGCCATCACGTCATTAAGCGCAATGCCCGGCTCACCCAGAGTGAATTTTTCCGCCTGAACGCGCGCCGCCGTTTGTCTGTCGCTAATACGATCCAGCGCAGCATGTAGCTGGCCGGCAAAACTCACCGTCGACTGCGAGTGTGTTTCTTGCCCGCTTGCGGCCATCGCCGTCGCCTGTAACTGGCTAATAACCCCTTCAATCCCCTGTATTGCTGCCATGCTATTCCCCTGGATGATTTTTTACGCAGCAGAGATTACCAGTTTGTCAATAAGATAAAGGCGTTAAATAACGATAAAAAACCTCGGTTTTTAGCGCATAGAAAAATTCGAAACCACAAATAATGAGACCGTCAATTTTTCGAGTTTGCTGACCCGGGAGTGAGTCTTGTTCCACTTTGCAAAAAACGCCGTCCACGATCAGTCACGAGGTGCGAGATGAGTGCGACTGCATCGACTGCAACCCAACCTAAACCTCTCGAGTGGCTTAATCGCCTACGCGCGAATCCCCGAATTCCGTTAATTGTGGCGGGTTCCGCCGCCGTGGCGATCGTCGTTGCGATGGTGCTGTGGGCCAAAACGCCCGATTACCGCACGCTATTTAGCAACCTTTCCGATCAGGACGGCGGCGCGATCGTCGCGCAGTTGACCCAGATGAATATCCCCTATCGCTTTGCCAATGGCAGCGGCGCGATTGAAGTGCCCGCCGACAAAGTGCATGAACTGCGTCTGCGTCTGGCGCAGCAGGGGCTGCCTAAAGGCGGCGCGGTTGGCTTTGAACTGCTTGATCAGGAAAAATTCGGTATCAGCCAGTTCAGCGAGCAGGTGAATTATCAGCGCGCGCTGGAAGGTGAACTGGCCCGGACGATCGAGACGCTGGGGCCGGTAAAAAGCGCCCGCGTTCACCTTGCGATGCCAAAGCCGTCGCTATTTGTGCGGGAACAAAAATCCCCTTCCGCCTCCGTCACCGTCACACTGGAACCGGGACGGGCGCTGGATGAAGGACAAATTAGCGCCGTGGTACATCTGGTTTCCAGCGCTGTCGCCGGTTTGCCGCCAGGAAACGTCACTCTGGTCGATCAATCCGGTCATCTGCTCACGCAATCCAATACCAGCGGTCGCGACCTTAATGACGCGCAATTAAAATTTGCTAATGATGTGGAAAGCCGCATCCAACGCCGTATCGAAGCCATTCTGTCGCCTATCGTCGGGAACGGTAATGTTCACGCTCAGGTAACCGCCCAGTTGGATTTTGCCAATAAAGAGCAGACGGAAGAGCACTACAGCCCGAACGGCGATGCGTCGAAGGCCACCCTGCGTTCACGTCAGTTGAATATTAGCGAACAGGTAGGCGCGGGCTATCCCGGCGGCGTGCCTGGCGCGCTGTCGAACCAACCAGCGCCGCCTAACGAGGCGCCGATCGCTACGCCGCCGACCAATCAACAAAACGCGCAGAATACGCCACAAACCAGCACCAGTACCAACAGTAACAGTGCTGGCCCGCGCAGTACACAGCGTAATGAAACCAGTAACTACGAAGTGGACCGCACCATTCGTCACACCAAAATGAACGTGGGCGATATTGAGCGTCTCTCCGTGGCCGTCGTGGTGAACTACAAAACGCTGGCGGATGGCAAACCGCTGCCATTGACCGCCGATCAGATGAAACAGATCGAGGATCTAACCCGTGAGGCGATGGGTTTTTCTGATAAACGCGGCGATACGCTAAACGTGGTGAATTCACCGTTTAGCGCAGTGGATGACACCGGCGGCGAACTGCCCTTCTGGCAACAGCAGTCCTTTATCGATCAGTTGCTCGCGGCAGGTCGCTGGTTACTGGTGCTGGTGGTGGCCTGGATTCTGTGGCGCAAAGCGGTACGTCCGCAGTTGACGCGCCGCGTTGAAGAAGCGAAAGCGGCGCAGGAACAGGCGCAGGTTCGCCAGGAAACCGAAGAAGCCGTGGAAGTACGCCTTAGCAAAGACGAGCAGCTCCAGCAACGCCGGGCTAACCAGCGTCTGGGCGCTGAGGTGATGAGCCAGCGTATTCGCGAAATGTCAGACAACGATCCGCGCGTGGTGGCGCTGGTCATTCGCCAGTGGATGAGTAACGATCATGAGTAATCTTAGCGGTACCGATAAAAGCGTCATTTTGTTGATGACCATTGGCGAAGACCGGGCGGCAGAGGTGTTTAAACACCTCTCAACCCGCGAAGTACAGGCGTTAAGTACGGCGATGGCTAACGTGCGTCAGATCTCCAACAAACAACTGACGGACGTACTATCAGAGTTTGAGCAAGAAGCGGAGCAGTTCGCCGCGCTGAATATCAACGCCAACGAATACCTGCGCTCCGTACTGGTTAAAGCGCTGGGCGAAGAACGCGCCTCCAGCCTGCTGGAAGATATTCTGGAAACGCGCGATACCACCAGCGGTATCGAAACGCTCAACTTTATGGAACCGCAGAGCGCCGCCGACCTGATTCGCGACGAACACCCGCAGATTATCGCCACCATTCTGGTCCACCTTAAACGCAGTCAGGCCGCCGATATTCTGGCGCTGTTTGACGAACGACTGCGTCATGATGTGATGCTGCGTATCGCGACATTTGGCGGCGTACAACCGGCGGCGCTGGCGGAGTTGACCGAAGTGCTGAATGGCCTGCTCGACGGTCAGAACCTGAAACGCAGCAAAATGGGCGGCGTAAGAACCGCGGCGGAAATTATCAACCTGATGAAAACGCAGCAGGAAGAAGCGGTTATTACCGCTGTGCGCGAATTCGACGGCGAACTGGCGCAGAAAATCATCGACGAGATGTTCCTGTTCGAAAATCTGGTGGATGTGGACGATCGCAGTATCCAGCGTCTGTTGCAGGAAGTGGATTCCGAATCGCTGCTGATCGCTCTGAAAGGCGCCGAACCGCCATTACGCGAGAAGTTCCTGCGCAATATGTCCCAGCGCGCCGCCGATATCCTGCGCGACGACCTTGCCAACCGTGGCCCGGTTCGTCTGTCTCAGGTGGAAAACGAGCAGAAAGCGATTCTGCTTATTGTGCGTCGTCTGGCGGAAACCGGCGAAATGGTGATTGGCAGCGGCGAGGATACCTATGTCTAATGAATTGCCGTGGCAAGTCTGGACCCCCGACGATCTCGCCCCGCCGCCGGAGACGTTTGTGCCGGTTGAGGCTGATAACGTGACCTTGACAGACGATACGCCGGAGCCCGAACTCACTGCCGAACAGCAGTTGGAGCAGGAGCTGGCGCAGCTAAAAATACAGGCCCATGAACAAGGTTATAATGCCGGGCTGGCGGAGGGACGGCAAAAAGGACACGCGCAGGGATACCAGGAAGGGTTAGCGCAGGGGCTGGAGCAAGGACAAGCCCAGGCGCAGACGCAGCAGGCGCCGATTCATGCCCGTATGCAGCAGTTAGTGAACGAGTTTCAGAACACGCTTGACGCGCTCGATAGCGTTATCGCCTCACGGCTGATGCAAATGGCCCTGGAGGCCGCACGTCAGGTCATCGGCCAAACGCCGGCGGTGGACAACTCGGCGCTGATTAAACAGATCCAACAACTGTTGCAGCAAGAGCCGCTCTTTAGCGGCAAGCCGCAGTTGCGCGTGCATCCGGACGACTTACAGCGGGTGGAAGAGATGCTGGGCGCCACGCTCAGTCTTCACGGATGGCGGTTGCGCGGCGATCCAACGTTGCATCACGGCGGGTGTAAAGTCTCTGCCGATGAGGGCGATCTGGACGCCAGCGTCGCCACTCGCTGGCAAGAGTTGTGTCGCCTGGCGGCGCCGGGAGTGCTCTGATGACCACGCGCCTGACCCGCTGGCTTACCGCGCTCGACAACTTTGAAGCCAAAATGGCGTTATTGCCAGCGGTGCGTCGTTATGGACGTTTAACCCGCGCCACTGGCCTGGTACTGGAGGCCACCGGTCTCCAGCTTCCGCTGGGCGCCACCTGCATTATTGAGCGCCAGGACGGCCCTGAAACCAAAGAGGTGGAATCGGAAGTCGTCGGTTTTAACGGCCAGCGTCTGTTTTTAATGCCGCTGGAAGAGGTCGAAGGCATTCTGCCCGGTGCCCGCGTTTACGCCCGTAACGGACATGGCGACGGTCTGCAAAGCGGCAAACAGCTACCGCTCGGCCCGGCCCTGCTTGGTCGGGTGCTGGATGGCGGCGGTAAACCGCTCGACGGACTGCCTGCGCCGGATACGCTGGAAACCGGCGCGTTAATCACGCCGCCGTTTAACCCGCTACAGCGAACGCCAATCGAACATGTGTTGGATACCGGCGTACGCGCTATCAACGCGTTGTTAACCGTAGGGCGCGGTCAGCGTATGGGACTCTTTGCCGGTTCCGGCGTCGGTAAATCGGTTCTGCTTGGCATGATGGCGCGCTACACGCGGGCGGACGTGATTGTCGTGGGACTTATCGGCGAACGTGGCCGCGAAGTTAAAGATTTTATCGAAAATATTCTCGGCCCCGACGGTCGCGCGCGTTCGGTGGTGATTGCTGCCCCGGCGGATGTTTCGCCGCTGCTGCGAATGCAGGGCGCCGCCTATGCCACCCGCATCGCCGAAGACTTTCGCGATCGCGGACAGCATGTGTTGCTGATTATGGATTCGCTGACGCGCTATGCGATGGCGCAGCGTGAAATTGCGCTGGCAATCGGCGAACCGCCAGCCACCAAAGGTTATCCGCCCTCGGTGTTCGCAAAGCTGCCGGCGCTGGTCGAGCGTGCCGGTAATGGCATCCACGGCGGCGGCTCTATCACCGCGTTTTATACCGTGTTGACCGAGGGGGACGACCAACAAGATCCCATTGCCGACTCGGCACGCGCAATCCTCGACGGGCACATTGTCTTGTCCCGCCGTCTGGCGGAGGCCGGGCACTATCCGGCCATTGATATCGAGGCGTCAATCAGCCGGGCGATGACCGCGCTCATTACCGAGCAGCACTATGCGCGAGTACGGCTATTTAAACAGTTGCTTTCCAGTTTCCAGCGTAACCGCGACCTGGTCAGCGTCGGCGCTTATGCCAAAGGTAGCGATCCGATGCTCGATAAAGCCATTACCTTATGGCCGCAACTGGAAGCGTTTTTACAGCAAGGCATTTTTGAACGGGCCGACTGGGAGGACTCTCTCCAGGCGCTCGATTTAATTTTCCCGACGGTGTGATAAAGCAGGAGGGCGACGATCATGGCACAACATGGCGCTCTGGAAACACTCAAAGATCTGGCCGAAAAAGAGGTAGATGACGCGGCGCGTTTACTGGGCGAAATGCGTCGCGGCTGCCAACAGGCGGAAGAACAGCTCAAAATGCTGATCGATTATCAGAATGAGTATCGCAGTAATTTGAACACCGATATGGGCAACGGCATCGCCAGTAATCGCTGGATCAACTATCAGCAGTTTATTCAGACACTGGAAAAGGCGATAGAGCAGCATCGCCTCCAGCTTACGCAGTGGACGCAAAAAGTCGACCTGGCGCTGAAGAGCTGGCGTGAGAAAAAGCAGCGACTTCAGGCCTGGCAAACCTTACAGGACCGACAAACCGCGGCAGCGCTGTTAGCTGAAAACCGCATGGATCAGAAAAAGATGGATGAATTTGCTCAGCGTGCAGCAATGAGGAAACCCGAATGATCACCCTGCCCCAACTGATCACCACAGATACCGACATGACCGCGGGTCTGACGTCAGGAAAAACCACCGGTTCAGCCGAGGACTTTCTGGCGCTCCTGGCGGGCGCGTTAGGCGCAGACGGCGCACAGGGCAAAGACGCCCGCATCACGCTGGCCGATTTACAGGCGGCAGGCGGCAAGTTATCGAAAGAGCTACTGACCCAACATGGCGAGCCAGTCCAGGCGGTGAAGCTTGCCGACCTGCTGGCGCAAAAAGCGAATGCGACGGATGAAACGCTTACCGATCTGACACAAGCGCAGCATCTACTGTCTACGCTAACGCCATCGTTGAAAACCAGCGCTCTGGCCGCACTGAGTAAGACGGCGCAGCATGATGAGAAAACGCCCGCGCTGAGCGATGAGGATCTTGCCAGTCTGAGCGCCTTATTCGCCATGCTGCCCGGACAACCTGTCGCGACGCCTGTCGCCGGAGAAACGCCGGCTGAAAATCACATCGCCTTGCCGTCACTGTTACGCGGCGACATGCCATCGGCGCCGCAGGAAGAGACACATACGCTCTCTTTTAGCGAGCATGAAAAAGGGAAAACCGAGGCGTCGCTTGCGCGCGCCAGCGACGATCGCGCCACGGGGCCAGCACTGACGCCGCTGGTGGTTGCTGCCACCGCGACCAGCGCGAAAGTGGAGGTGGATAGCCCGCCCGCGCCAGTAACGCATGGCGCGGCAATGCCGACGCTCAGCAGCGCCACGGCGCAACCGCAACCGCTACCTGTCGCCTCAGCCCCGGTACTCAGCGCGCCGTTAGGCAGCCATGAATGGCAGCAAACGTTCAGTCAGCAGGTCATGTTATTTACGCGTCAGGGACAGCAAAGCGCGCAGCTTCGATTGCATCCGGAAGAGTTAGGTCAGGTGCATATTTCGCTCAAGCTGGATGACAATCAGGCGCAACTCCAGATGGTATCGCCGCACAGCCATGTCCGCGCCGCGCTGGAAGCCGCCCTGCCCATGTTGCGCACTCAGTTGGCGGAAAGCGGCATTCAGTTGGGACAAAGCAGCATCAGTAGCGAAAGCTTTGCCGGACAGCAGCAGTCTTCATCGCAACAACAGTCTTCCCGCGCCCAACACACGGACGCGTTTGGCGCTGAAGATGACATAGCGTTAGCGGCGCCGGCCTCGCTTCAGGCCGCCGCGCGCGGCAATGGCGCAGTGGATATCTTCGCCTAACGCCAGAGGTAGCATGATTATCCGCGTCTTTTCCACGCTTTGTCGTGGACAGGACACGGGATAATCAGCCAATAAGCAGTACCGAAACAGGAAGCCCGTATCAGATGACTGACTCCGCGATTAACAAAAAGAGCAAACGCTCGATTTGGATACCTTTGCTGGTGTTGATTACCCTCGCCGCCTGCGCGACCGCCGGTTATAGCTACTGGCGTATGCAGCAGCAACCGACCACGAACGCTAAAGCGGAACCGGCTCCGCCGCCCGCGCCGGTATTTTTTGCGCTGGATACGTTTACCGTCAATCTGGGCGATGCGGATCGCGTGTTGTATATCGGCGTGACCCTGCGTCTGAAAGACGAAGCGACGCGCGCGCGATTAAATGAATATCTGCCGGAAGTGCGCAGCCGTCTGCTGTTGTTGTTTTCCCGTCAGAATGCCGCCGAGCTCTCAACAGAAGCTGGCAAACAAAAACTGATTGCCGCCATTAAAGAGACGCTGGCCGCGCCGCTCGTTGCCGGACAACCAAAACAGGTCGTCACTGACGTGCTTTATACAGCTTTTATTCTGCGGTAACGATATGGGCGATAGTATTCTTTCTCAGGCTGAAATCGATGCGCTGTTGAACGGCGACAGCGACACCAAAGACGAACCCACTCCCGGTATCGCAAGCGATAGCGATATTCGCCCTTACGATCCCAATACCCAGCGTCGCGTCGTGCGTGAACGCTTGCAGGCGCTGGAGATTATTAACGAGCGTTTCGCACGCCAGTTCCGGATGGGATTATTTAACCTGCTGCGCCGCAGCCCGGATATTACCGTGGGCGCCATACGTATTCAGCCGTATCACGAATTTGCGCGTAACCTGCCGGTACCGACCAACCTGAACCTGATCCACCTGAAGCCGCTACGCGGCACCGGGCTGGTGGTGTTCTCGCCGAGTCTGGTGTTTATTGCCGTCGATAACCTGTTCGGCGGCGACGGCCGCTTTCCGACCAAAGTCGAGGGCCGCGAGTTTACCCATACGGAACAGCGTGTCATCAACCGTATGCTGAAACTGGCGCTGGAAGGCTATAGCGACGCATGGAAAGCCATTAATCCGCTGGAAGTGGAGTATGTGCGTTCCGAAATGCAGGTGAAATTTACCAATATCACCACCTCGCCGAACGATATCGTCGTCAATACGCCGTTTCATGTGGAGATCGGCAATCTGACCGGTGAATTTAACATCTGTCTGCCATTTAGCATGATCGAGCCGCTGCGTGAGCTGCTGGTGAATCCGCCGCTGGAAAACTCGCGCCATGAAGATCAGAACTGGCGTGATAACCTGGTGCGCCAGGTTCAGCACTCTGAACTGGAGCTGGTGGCCAATTTTGCCGATATTCCGTTGCGTCTTTCCCAGATTTTGAAGCTGAAACCCGGCGATGTACTGCCGATTGAAAAACCCGACCGCATTATTGCTCATGTGGACGGCGTTCCGGTACTCACCAGCCAATATGGCACCGTAAACGGACAGTATGCGCTACGCGTAGAACATTTGATCAACCCAATTTTGAATTCGCTGAATGAGGAACAGCCCAAATGAGTGACATGAATAATCCGTCCGATGAGAATACTGGCGCATTGGATGATCTGTGGGCTGACGCGTTAAACGAGCAAAAAGCAACCACCAATAAAAGCGCCGCCGACGCGGTTTTCCAACAGCTTGGCGGCGGCGATGTCAGCGGTGCTATGCAGGATATCGATCTGATTATGGATATCCCGGTCAAACTGACCGTAGAGCTGGGCCGCACGCGAATGACCATTAAAGAACTGCTGCGTCTGACGCAGGGGTCGGTCGTCGCGCTGGACGGGCTGGCGGGCGAGCCGCTGGATATCCTGATTAATGGCTACCTGATTGCCCAGGGTGAAGTGGTCGTCGTGGCGGATAAATACGGCGTACGTATCACCGATATTATTACGCCATCCGAGCGTATGCGTCGTTTGAGTCGTTAATGATGAAGACAGAGGCCACGGTTTCTCAGCCCACCGCGCCAGCCGGATCGCCGCTCATGCAGGTGAGCGGCGCATTAATTGGCATTATTGCGCTCATTCTGGCGGCGGCCTGGGTGATTAAGCGTATGGGATTCGCGCCCAAAGGAAATAGCGTCCGGGGGCTCAAGGTGTCAGCCAGCGCCTCGCTTGGCCCGCGCGAACGCGTGGTGATTGTCGAGGTCGAAAATGCGCGTCTGGTACTGGGCGTGACCGCCTCGCAGATCAACCTGCTGCACACCCTGCCGCCCGCGGAGAATGACACGGAAGCACCCGTTGCCCCACCGGCGGATTTCCAGAACATGATGAAGAGCTTACTCAAGCGTTCCGGGAGATCCTGATGCGCCGTTTGTTATTCCTTTCTCTGGCGGGTCTGTGGCTTTTTAGTCCCGTCGCTGCTGCGCAACTGCCGGGGCTTATCAGCCAACCATTAGCGGGCGGAGGCCAAAGCTGGTCATTATCCGTCCAGACGCTGGTTTTCATCACCTCGCTGACGTTTCTGCCGGCGATTTTACTGATGATGACGAGCTTCACACGTATCATCATTGTTTTTGGCCTGTTGCGTAACGCGCTGGGCACGCCCTCGGCACCGCCAAATCAGGTGTTACTCGGGCTGGCGTTGTTTTTGACCTTTTTTATTATGTCGCCCGTCATTGACAAGATTTACGTGGATGCTTACCAGCCGTTTAGCGAGCAGAAAATTTCTATGCAGGAAGCGCTGGATAAAGGCGCGCAACCGTTACGCGCGTTCATGCTGCGCCAAACCCGCGAAGCCGATCTGGCGCTGTTTGCCCGTCTGGCCAATAGCGGTCCGTTACAGGGACCGGAAGCAGTACCGATGCGTATCCTCCTGCCCGCTTATGTCACCAGCGAATTAAAGACGGCGTTTCAGATCGGTTTTACGATTTTCATCCCTTTTTTGATTATCGACCTGGTGATCGCCAGCGTATTGATGGCGTTGGGGATGATGATGGTGCCGCCAGCGACAATCGCCCTACCGTTTAAGCTGATGCTGTTTGTGCTGGTCGATGGTTGGCAATTGCTTGTGGGGTCGCTGGCCCAAAGCTTTTACAGTTAGAGGCGCAAAATGACTCCTGAATCCGTCATGATGATGGGCACCGAGGCGATGAAAGTCGCTCTCGCCCTGGCTGCGCCGCTGTTACTCGTCGCGCTGATTACCGGCCTCATTATCAGCATCTTGCAGGCCGCGACTCAGATTAATGAAATGACGCTGTCGTTTATCCCTAAAATCGTCGCGGTATTCATCGCAATTATCGTTGCCGGCCCGTGGATGCTCAACCTGCTGCTGGACTACGTACGCACTCTGTTCAGCAATTTACCTTATATCATCGGATAAACAGAACGATGATTCAGGTTACAAGCGAGCAATGGCTATACTGGCTGCATCTCTATTTCTGGCCTTTGCTGCGCGTACTGGCGCTGATTTCAACGGCGCCCATTCTCAGCGAGCGCGCTATTCCCAAGCGGGTAAAACTGGGGTTGGGAATAATGATTACCCTCGTTATCGCGCCGTCGCTACCGGCAAACGATACGCCGCTTTTTTCTATTGCCGCCTTATGGCTGGCGATGCAACAAATTCTGATCGGTATTGCGCTGGGATTTACCATGCAATTCGCCTTTGCGGCGGTGCGTACCGCAGGTGAGTTTATCGGTCTGCAAATGGGGCTTTCCTTTGCCACCTTCGTCGACCCGGGCAGCCACCTGAATATGCCGGTTCTGGCGCGTATTATGGATATGCTCGCCATGCTACTGTTTCTCACCTTTAATGGCCATTTGTGGCTTATTTCGCTGCTGGTCGATACCTTCCACACTCTGCCCATCGGTAGTAACCCGGTGAACAGTAATGCATTTATGGCGCTCGCCAGGGCCGGAGGGCTCATTTTCTTAAACGGACTGATGCTGGCATTGCCGGTCATTACCCTCCTGCTTACGCTCAACCTGGCGCTGGGGCTATTAAACCGCATGGCGCCGCAGCTCTCGATATTTGTTATCGGTTTCCCGCTTACCCTCACCGTCGGCATTATGCTGATGGCCGCGCTAATGCCATTAATTGCGCCGTTTTGCGAACATTTATTCAGCGAAATTTTCAATTTGCTTGCTGATATTGTTAGCGAGATGCCGATAAATAATAACCCATAATTTTTATCCTGTTTTACTAAGGTTTATCCGAAAATAAATTTTAAAAAACATTCACCAGGATATATCCGCTGCCCCTTATTTGTTTTTACTTCACTCACATAACGCAACATTCACTTTACTTTAAGATGATTCCTGGCAAATTATATGTAACTTTACGGGATAGTAAGTTCGCCTGAAAAACCGCGTAAGCGTTGTCTAAGGTGACTATTCGTGTTCCGTCTGATTATGGTGAGTTATTCAGGTAAGGGGAATTATCGTTACGCATTGAGTGAGGGTATGCCATGTCAACGATTATTATGGATTTATGCAGTTACACCCGGCTAGGGTTAAGCGGGTATCTGGTCAGCAGAGGGGTGAAAAAAAGGGAAATCAACGACATCGAAACCGTTGACGAACTCGCTATCGCTTGTGGCGCGCATCGGCCTTCGGTGGTGTTTATTAATGAGGACTGTTTCATTCATACGCCTTCAGACAGTCAACAAATAAAGCAAATCATTAATCAACATCCTGACACGTTATTTATTGTTTTTATGGCAATTGCTAATGTGCATTTTGATGAATATTTATTAGTAAGAAAAAACTTATTGATTAGCTCGAAATCGATTAAACCTGACTCGCTGGATACCCTTCTTGGCGATATTCTGAAAAAAGAGTCGGGTATTTCAGGAACCATAAATTTACCAACATTATCGTTAAGTCGAACTGAATCCAGCATGTTGCGAATGTGGATGGAAGGTCAGGGAACCATTCAGATTTCTGACAGAATGAATATTAAAGCAAAAACAGTATCCTCCCATAAGGGGAATATAAAAAGAAAGATAAAAACGCATAATAAACAAGTGATCTATCACGTAGTGCGGCTGACAGATAACGTCACTAACGGCATTTTTGTTAACATGCGCTGAGACATCCGGACTGGCAATGTACCTCCAGTCCGGCTCAATTAGTCCTGCTCCGCCTTCTCGACAAAAATACCATCCTGGTGACCTGACTCATTGAAGAACCAGATGCCGAGCGGGTAATCCTCCAGCGAAACCAGGTACATTGTGCCTTCACTAAATTCTTCCACTGCCAGTACCACGCCCGGTCGGCGGGGACCGCCGTCCGTTTTAACGGTTACCCGATCATTCACCTTCATCATTTTCCTCCTGTCGCTTTGTGCCAGTGTAGAACAATTTTCTGCGTCTGACAGCGCCTTGCCGGCGTGTTTGCTGGTTTTCTCAACGGTCTATACTTAGGCTGTCAGGAACCTGTGAGGTAGTGAAGATGAAAACGGCAAAAGAGTACAGTGATACGGCCAAGCGCGAAGTGAGCGTCGATGTAGATGCGCTACTGGCGGCCATCAATGAAATCAGCGAAAGCGAGGTTCACCGTAGCCAGGAAGATCCTGAGCGGGTGAGCGTAGACGGACGGGAATATCATACATGGCATGAATTAGCTGAAGCATTCGAGCTGGATATTCATGATTTTAGTGTAACAGAAGTAAACCGTTAAGAATGGCCGAAAAAAATCCCGGCCCTACGGGTCGGGATCAAACTTGCTTATGCAAGAAGCACTTGAAAATTCGTTACACCAGGAAATCTGATGTGAGATTTACCTTATCTGCAATTTTTTTGCATGACAAGTAAATATTTTTTACATGAATGATTAAGCACGCTAATAGTTCGGTAGCAAAAGTGTGACAACGCATGTGCTGCCTGGAAGCGACGGGATCGGTTCCAGTTAGCGTTCGACTTCTTTCGGGTGTGCTTTAGGACTTTTCCTGGAAATAAGCCCGCCGTTGCAACGGAAAATGAGGAAAAAATGCTCTCAATCCATGACCCCTTGCTGATTTTTACCGATCTGGACGGCACATTGCTGAACAGCCACACTTTTGAGTGGCAGCCCGCGGCTCCCTGGCTTACACGCCTGCATGAAAGCGGCGTGCCTGTGATCCTCTGTAGCAGTAAAACCGCGGCTGAAATGCTCCAGCTCCAGACGACGTTAAATCTACAGGGACTGCCGCTGATTGCGGAAAACGGCGCGGTGATCCAACTGGACGTTCATTGGGAAGACCATCCCAACTATCCCCGCCTGATAGCCGGTATTTCTCACAACGAAATCCGCCTCGTCCTGCATAAATTGCGTGAAAAGGAACAGTTTAAGTTCACCACGTTTGATGACGTTGACGATCAGGTGATAAGCGAATGGACGGGCCTAAACCGGGCACAGTCTGCCCTAACCCGTCTGCATGAAGCGTCGGTGTCGCTGATCTGGCGCGATAGCGATGAACGCATGGCGCAGTTTGTCGCCCGTTTAAATGACCTGGGACTGCAATTTGTCCATGGCGCCCGTTTCTGGCATGTGCTGGACGCCTCCGCCGGTAAAGATCAGGCTGCCAACTGGCTGATTGAAGCATATCGTCGGCAGTGGCGCGCGCGTCCTCTGACGTTGGGACTAGGAGACGGCCCCAATGATGCGCCTTTACTGGATGTGATGGATTATGCGGTTGTCGTCAAAGGGCTAAACCGGGAGGGCGTACATTTGCGTAACGACGATCCTCAGCGCGTCTACCGTAGCCAGAACGAAGGGCCGGATGGCTGGCGCGAAGGAATGGACTATTTCTTTTCCCGCTCCTGAGTCGCGTCGCTGGCGCAAATACGGTTACGTCCGGACTGTTTGGCGTAATAAAGCCGTTTGTCGGCCAGCGACTGCAACTGCTCAAAATCATAGTCGCCGTATTCCTCCGCGCTACTGATCCCCATTGACGCGCTGATACGAAGCGTCGTGCTTTTCGTCACCAGAATCTCTTTGTCATTAATGCGCTGGCGTATGCGTTCGGCAATCTGCAGCGCCTGCGCTTTCGTCGCGCCGGGCAGCACGATACAAAACTCTTCGCCCCCTACCCGTCCGGCGATGTCGTGCGCTCGAATGGTGCTGCCAATGAGCCCAGCGGCATGGGACAACACGCGATCGCCTGCCTGATGACCAAAGCGATCGTTAACGCTTTTAAAATAATCTAAATCCAGCTGTATCACAGAAAATGGCTGGCGGGCTTCCCGGTAGCGCTTTGCCAGCCTGGACGCTTTTTCAAACAGCGCGCCACGGTTATACAGCCGGGTCAGCGGATCGTGCCATGCCTGCCATTGCAGCGAATTTTGCAGAACAAACATGTTTTTGACCATATGTCGAATAACGCCCCAGGAGATCAACAGCATCGCCGTAAAAAGCACCCATAACAGCGTCAGCGCGATACTAATACTGCCAAAATTCCCTTGTATGCCTTCACGTAATGTATGCACGCGCAGCAGGACGCCATCAAAATGATCCAGCCGCTCCCAGCTTACATAATGCGTTCCTAAACGCAGCCCGCCCAGGGTATCTTTTTCTATTTCACGCGCCAGTAAGGCGCGCTCACGGTCATTTAACGTATTCGCGGTTTGTTGTTCCGGCGCGGAGTCCGTCAACAAACGGAGATGGTTATCGTATAGCTGATATTCCCCTTCAATATCCTTTTCGGCCGCATCGCGCAGGAACCGCTGTAATGACGCGACGGGAATATCCATTGCCAGTACGCCATACCAGTAATTATCGTGATCCAGCGGTAGACTGGCTGTCACTTTTTTCTGCTCGTCAGCAACATAGGGCTGTGCGGAGGTAAACCACCGCACGCCGCGCTGTGGGTTACGCCGTTGGCTTTGCTCGATAAACCAGGGCTGGGTCACGTACTGATAGTAACGGGAGACAATATCGCTACCGTACGCCGTAGGGAGAGTTGAGAGGTAAAACCCTGAGCGAGAAACATACATCGTCTCCAGCGTCAGCATGGCGGATGAGCGCGCCAGACGCGCCAGATACCCTAACTCCAGCGTGGCGGTTAATTCATTTGCCAGGTCACGACTCTCCCGCGAAAGAAGCGTCGTCCGGGCGACAAATTGATCGGAAACGCCATATAACGGCAATGTCCGCCGCTTATCCAGCTCCAGTTGCCAGAAATGTCTGACGCGTCGTTGCTCAAACTGCGTCACCGCGCTTTGCAATGCGGAAAAAGCCAGCGGCGCCACCAGCGCTTCATGCATACCGTTGCGTAAAAAGATCAACCTGTCCATGTTGAATTGCAGTTGGCGGTCAAGGACATTCGCGACGCTCCCCAGATGATTGCGCTGACTGGCGACATACGCGTCTTTCAGTATCATCACTTCCCGCCAGGTAAGTAGCGTCGAGAACAGCATCACGATCAGAAAACAGGTGTTGACGACATGACCGGGACCAAAACGCCGCGCCAGCTTTTTAAACCAGCCTTGATTGTCTAACAGTGTTTCGTGCGGCACCCTGGTAACTCCTGGTTATTGATACAACTCCCCCTGATGGCTTACGGTAGCCAGACCTCATCAAGGGATACCACTCAATCCTGGCATAACCAGGTAGCAGCATGTCGCAGCGCGACGACTCTTTTTCTCCACAGCAAAACGCCCGGCATTAACCGGGCGTTTTGTCATCGGGCTTCGTCCCGCACGCGCCTTTCCTTGCCTGGCACGAGCTCATTCTCATGGAATGCCTCCCGCTTTACGCCAAAACCATCATACCAGCGACACTCTACCATTCCGCTGGAATAACCGGTGACGATCATCCGGGGCCCACCCTCTTTCACGGTAACTTCCTCACTGACAGAAAAGACCATACCTGCCTCCTGTATCAGATGAAACGTTTTCACCTTAGACGAGGATGGACAATTTTGCATAATTCATTCTAGAAAATCAGTGCGAAACACCGCGAATTTTCGCCACACCTTTCACCAGCGCCACCACAATGGCGCCGATAATAAAGCCGAGCACCAGATTCAGCCCCGCAGGGATCGTATGCGCCATGAAAGCCCCCTGCTGCTGCGCAAAATGTTCAATGGCATGGTGTAGCGGCGCAATACCGTGTACGACAATCCCGCCGCCGACCAGAAACATCGCCAGCGTACCGACAATGGATAATGCTTTCATTAACCAGGGCGCGATAATCAGTAATCCTTTACCGACGCCCTGCGCCAGCACGCTACGCTTTTCCGCCAACCAGTACCCCATATCATCCAGTTTGACAATAATACCCACCAGGCCATACACGCCAATGGTCACAACCAACGCAATCCCCGCCAGCACCAACACCTGATTAAGCAGCGGCGCCTGCGCGACAATCCCCAGGGTAATTGCCACAATTTCAGCGGAAAGAATGAAATCGGTACGGACCGCCCCTTTTACTTTATCTTTTTCAAAGGCCAAAGGATCTTGCGCAGCCAGCGCCTCAAGACGTTTTTGCCGCTCCGCCGGGTCTTCTTTGTGTTTTCGCGCCTCAAAGGTATGCAGGACTTTTTCTACCCCTTCAAAGCAGAGAAACGCGCCGCCTAACATTAATAAAGGCGTGATGGCCCACGGGATAAATGCGCTTATCAGCAGCGCCAACGGCACCAGAATAACCTTGTTGATTAATGATCCTTTCGCCACGCTCCATACCACTGGCAGCTCGCGATTAGCGCGAACGCCGGTCACCTGCTGCGCATTGAGCGACAGGTCGTCCCCCAGTACGCCCGCGGTTTTTTTCGCGGCCAATTTGCCCATTACCGAAATATCGTCCAGCAGCGTGGCGATATCGTCGAGTAATGTCAGTAAGCTACTTCCTGCCAAAATGATTTCCTCGGTCTTTTCTTCTAAGACGTTAAGTATGTAGCAAAACGCGCAATGCCGAAACCGGCGGCGCGGGTCAACGCCTTTTTATTCCAAAAGGACAATTATAATGCTCGCCAGCATAATAATTTTGACGTTTACTATATTCACCCTTTTTATTTCACCGTGAGTGATTATGCGTTTCCGGCAGTTATTACCTCTTTTTGGCGCGCTTTTTGCCTTGTACATCATTTGGGGGTCTACCTATTTTGTTATCCGCATAGGCGTTGAAAGCTGGCCGCCGCTGATGATGGCAGGCGTACGTTTTCTCTCGGCGGGGATGTTGCTCATGGCGTTTTTGTTGTTGCGCGGCGAAAAACTTCCGCCGCTGCGCCAGACCATCAACGCCGCGCTGATTGGTCTACTGCTGCTGGCGGTGGGTAACGGCCTGGTGACGGTGGCGGAGCATCAAAACGTGCCATCGGGCATTGCTGCCGTCGTGGTCGCCACTGTCCCGCTATTTACGCTGTGCTTTAGCTACTTTTTTGGTATTAAAACGCGCAAATTAGAATGGGTGGGGATTGCCATTGGACTTGCCGGGATTATTCTGCTGAACAGCGGCGGCAACTTAAGCGGCAATCCGTGGGGCGCGATTTTGATCCTGATAGGTTCGATGAGCTGGGCATTTGGTTCCGTTTACGGCTCGCGCATCGCCCTCCCTGTGGGCATGATGGCGGGCGCGATTGAAATGCTGGCGGCGGGCGTGGTATTGCTTTGCGCGGCGTTTCTTTCCGGCGAAAAGCTCGCCACGCTGCCTGGTTTATCGGGGTTTATGGCCGTCGGTTACCTGGCGTTGTTCGGTTCTATTATCGCCATTAATGCCTATATGTACCTGATTCGCAACGTCAGTCCGGCGCTGGCGACCAGCTACGCCTATGTGAATCCGGTTGTCGCCGTGTTGCTTGGCACTGGCCTGGGCGGCGAGAGGTTATCGCCCGTTGAATGGGCCGCGCTGGGTGTGATTGTGTTTGCCGTAGTGCTGGTGACTCTGGGTAAGTACCTGTTTCCCGCCAGGGCGGTGGTCACGCCGTGTAAAACGGAAGATTCACGCCAGTAGATGAATCCCCTGGGTGTCGATCTGCGCGCTGGCGCCGCCGCCGCAGATCCACTCTTCCAGGCGCTCCGCCAACGCCGCGTCGCTCAATTTCGCTCGCCCGCGCAAGGCGCACTCCCAGACGATCAGTACCCGCCAGCCAAGCGCCTGTAAACGCTGAATATCGCGCTCATCGCGCTCAACGTTCTTACCGATTTTTTCCAGCCAGAAAGCCGTTCGCGTGGCCGGTACTTTGAACAGATAACAGTGGTGATGATGCCAAAAGCAGCCGTGAGTAAAAATCACACAATCATAGTCATTCACCACAAAGTCCGGCTTGCCCGGTAATGTCGCGTCCTGAGTATGAAACGTAATCCCCTGCGCGCTTAGCAGGCCGGCAAGACGTTTTTCAATAGCCGTATCGCGGGTTGCTATCGCGCGCATATTTTTACTGCGCGTGGCTTTATCGTGAACGTCCGCCATCTACCGTCTCTCTCTGACGCAGCGTCACCGCCTGGTGAATTTTGGGTTCCAGCAGCTTTGCTACCGCGGCAAATACCGGCACCACCACGGAGTTGCCAAACTGGCGATAGGCCTGCGTATCCGAGACAGGTATCCTGAACTGGTACGTTTGCGGCGCCTCAAATCCCATTAAACGCGCGCACTCTCTCGGCGTGAGTCGGCGGGGACGATGTTGTTGGTTGCCAGCATCGTCGAAATTCACTTCGCCTTTCGCCATATCCCAACCACGATCGATCAGAATTTCGGCGCCATCTTTGTAGTAGCGAGCAGATAACGTGCGCGCCACACTTTCCGGATTGTCAGGATAAACCATGCCATAGCCAAAACCGTTTCCCCGCGCCTGGTGCTTTTTCGCGTAGCGATATAAATATTTCCACAGCACCGGCGTCAGGATATATTTGGCTTCGACGACGGGCTCCAGCAGTTCTGCCAGCGTCGGACGGCGCGGTGGATAACAACGGGCGATATTGCGTAACGTAAAATCGGTTTTCAAGTTTAAATCGCGACGGAATCCCACCAACACAATACGTTCCCGATGCTGAGGAAGAAAGTGCTGCCCGTCGATAATTTTCGGATCGTCCGGGCCATTGTCAGCGGCATCCGCCACGTCATATCCCAGTTCATCGAGCGTTTGCATAATAATGCGGAAAGTGTTGCCCTGGTCGTGACTTTTAAGGTTTTTCACGTTTTCCAGCACAAACAGCGCGGGGCGGCGAGCGTCGATAATTCTTACGACATCAAAAAATAACGTCCCCTGAGTCTCGCAGGCAAAGCCGTGGGCGCGGCCCAGCGCATTTTTCTTGGAAACGCCCGCCAGAGAAAATGGCTGACAGGGAAAGCCCGCCAGCAGGACATCATGTTGCGGAATATGCTGGCGAATGTGTTCCGCCGCCTCATCATCGCTGACCCCTTCCCGGTGGCTCAACGTGATATCGCGGATATCTTCATTAAAGCGATGTTGCAGCGGATCGCAAAAATAGTTCGCTTTATATGTCCGTACCGCGTGCTTATTCCATTCGCTGGTAAACACGCACTGCCCGCCTATCGCTTCAAATCCGCGGCGAATGCCGCCGATGCCCGCGAAGAGATCGATAAAACGAAAGGCGTAATGTGGATGATGCGCTGGCGGCGTCGGCAACTCTGTTTTAAGATAGGTGAGTTCATTGTCGCTCAAACGATGCCATGCCGCGTTCATCATTACGCGCTTTAAGATGGCCGGGCTCCAGTGCTGTTCGCCCAGGCCGTTAAGGTGCGCCACCAGCGTTTTAACATCGTAGATTTCCAGCAATTGACTCAGCATCGCCTGGATCTCGCTTCCGGCGTCGTCGGCGATGAGGTTCCGGGCGTGTGTTACTGAAATATTTTCCTGCATACATTTAACCGGCCAAAAATAATTGCCGACAGACTAACATAAAATGACGCGGTTTACGTTTCAGCGGCAGGGGTTACTGATGCGTAGCAAACATCTGGATGACCGCCTCATCCCGTGTTTCATAGTCGCCTTTCAGCTCAGCGCTCAGTTTCGCCATGTACGACACCAGAAAATCCGCATTACGCTGCGCCAGGTACTTGCCCCGTTCAGTCTGCATCGTCAGCGGCAGTTTCAGCAGTTTGGTTTGAAAATGGTCGAGCGCGAATTGCTTATCGTTAAGAGGCCGTCTGTCGGCAAAGGGATCGTCGGCATCAAACAGCGCGACGCCCAGCGCGCCGGAAACCGCGAAGACCCGCGCCAGACCAATGGCGCCCAACGCCTCCAGCCTGTCTGCATCCTGCACGATTTTTGCCTCTGGCGTGGTAGGCGCAATTTTTGCGCTGAAGCTATGCGCTTCGATAGCATGACAAATGCCCGCCAGCTTTTCTGCCGGAAAGTCAGGAAAATCCCGCAGAAAAATACACCGGGTTTCTGCCGCCGCCAGAATGGAAGAACGATGCCGCTGCGGATGATTTTTCGCCAGGCTGACGATGTCATGGAAATAACATGCCGATAGCACCACCAGCCAGTCGACAGGACTGTTTTCCCCGAGCGTTTGCGCGGTTGCCCAAACACGACGAAAATGGAAGATGTCATGGGCGGCATCCTGTTCCTGGTAGTGGTGACGTAGCCAGTCTTCAAACTGCGATTGCCAGTATCCTGAGTCCATACGCCCTCTCTTTATAGCAGACCATTTTTATTACATGCCTGAACACAGGGTTCGCTATCCTGACATATCCGCCACCACTTTACATCCTTGCGTGCTTGCGCGTTTCTGGCTGAGTGTCGGCGGGATACCCCCTGTTTTTGCGAGGCCGGGTGTACCAGGCAATACTCCCCAGAATAAGCCAGACGACGCCCAGCGAAAGCGCGTTAAGCCATTTTTCCGTTGCGCTGCCAGGAGTGCTGATTGGGCCGAGAACCGGCTCGGTTTGTATGGCGGACATCAGCCACACGCAACGCGCCATCGCCCAGATGAAGTAGCCGCAAAAGGTATAAAAAACCCATAACGCTAATTTACCGCCCATGCTACGGGTGGCGTTGTCCTCCCTGGTACTCAAACTTTACTCCGCTTTTGTGATGTAAGTCATATGACATTAATTACATTATAATGTGATATTAATCACACTTCGACCATGGAATACCTCATCCACCTGTTCTGGCTATTCATTCCACAAATAGTTTATTCTCAGTTAATGTTACGTCAGGCGCTGAACCTGCTGTTAAATAAGGGAATGGTGATTGAATCGCACTCTGATGCAGAATAACCCATAACCAGAACAACTTATTTTTACGCACCGCGATAGCGTTTTATTTTATTAGCATTAAATGTCAGAATGATTCGGTTATTAGCCTTTTATCATTTATTTTATCATTACCCACATTACCGGCATTTATGCCGTTTTTTTTATGCTTTTTCCTAATCAAAGCATCAAATACATATAAAAAACAAATTATATTCACGCCAACAGCCATCAAATCAAAACACATAACCCATTGATAAAAAATGATAATTATAGAATATATATTCTTAGTTACTTATATAGCCTGTATTATAAAAAACCAAACAGAAACAAATTGAAATATTTTAAATATCTTTGTTACATGTTATTTTTTAAATTCCATGAACTTCATAGAATAGTATCAATTTGTAGTTTTGTTGAAGTGGCTACATATTCATATAAATTATTATCATAAGGGAATACATAATGAACAGAAAAGTTCTGGCACTGCTTGTCCCGGCGTTATTAGTGGCAGGCGCAGCAAATGCGGCTGAAATTTATAATAAAAATGGCAACAAACTCGACCTGTACGGCAAAGTTGATGGTCTGCGTTACTTCTCTGACAATTCAGGCGACGATGGCGACCAGTCCTACGCCCGTATTGGCTTTAAAGGCGAAACGCAAATCAACGATATGCTGACCGGCTATGGTCAGTGGGAATACAACATTAAGGTGAACACCACCGAAGGCGAAGGTGCAAACTCCTGGACTCGTCTGGGCTTTGCCGGTCTGAAATTCGGCGAGTACGGCTCTTTCGATTATGGCCGTAACTATGGTGTTATCTACGACATTGAAGCCTGGACCGATGCGCTGCCGGAATTCGGCGGTGATACTTATACCCAGACCGATGTCTATATGCTGGGCAGAACCAACGGCGTTGCTACCTACCGTAATACCGACTTCTTCGGTCTGGTGGAAGGCCTGAACTTCGCGTTGCAGTACCAGGGTAATAATGAAGATCCTGGCGCAGGCGAAGGAACAACCAACGGCAGCGATGCAGATAGTGGTACTCGCAAACTGGCCCGTGAAAACGGCGACGGTTTCGGTATGTCTACCTCCTACGACTTTGACTTCGGGTTAAGCCTGGGTGCGGCCTACTCTTCCTCTGACCGTACGGACAATCAGGTTGCTAGTGGGCGTGGTGATGGCCATCATTACTATGGCAATAGCTATGCCGGCGGTGAAACTGCCGAAGCCTGGACCGTAGGTGCCAAATATGACGCCTACAATGTTTACCTGGCGGCCATGTACGCTGAAACCCGCAACATGACCTATTATGGCGGTGGCGATGGCGGTGGCGGCGGTATCGCTAACAAAACCCAGAACTTTGAAGTGGTTGCGCAGTATCAGTTCGATTTCGGTCTGCGTCCGTCCATCGCCTACTTGCAGTCTAAGGGCAAAGATTTAGGCGGCCAGGATATAGATAGCCGTGGTAACTATCGTTACACCGACAAAGATCTGGTTAAATATGTTGACGTCGGTATGACTTACTACTTCAACAAAAATATGTCCACCTACGTTGATTATAAAATCAACCTGCTGGACGAAGATGATGACTTCTACGCAAACAACGGTATTGCAACCGATGATATCGTAGGTGTTGGTCTGGTCTACCAGTTCTAAGACGCTTTATATTATTCAAGCCCGTGCTTAGCGCGGGCTTGTTATTATAGGACAAGAATTAAATAACGGATAACGGCGCAAAGACAGGTGACCTGGCTTCATCGGATAGATGAAGACAACGTCGCTCTTTTCAGGCGCTGTCTGCAAGAGAAATAACACCTTTGGGGAAAGGAAAATGCCACTATAGATGATGAATGCCAGCGTCTATAGATGATAATCATCGGGCATAAAAAAGCTCCGGTACGGAGCTAATATGAATTATTTTCTAAAATCTGGCGGAACCTGTCCTGAGCGAATGTATAATCCAACATTATCAAAAGTGATCATGGTTGACTTACAAAAAATACATTTCGCGCCAAACGGGTTTTGCTCAGTAACATCGAATGTCGATGTTCTGTATTGTGAACCATGGCAACATGGACACCGGAAGTGAATTTTATTAGTAATATCAGTTGCCTTAAAGCGCCACAACGTTGACCGCTGATGGACCTTTTGGTCCCTGCTCTACTGAAAACTCCACTTCCTGATTTTCATTCAGAGTGCGGAATTCATTACTTTGAATGGCGGAAAAATGCACAAACACATCTTTGCTGCCATCTTTAGGCGTAATGAAACCAAAGCCCTTTTCAGGGTTAAACCATTTTACTAAACCAGTGATTTTCGTCGTCATAATATTGTTACCTTTTGAATGAGCCCTTGGGCAAAATGGCCTGAAGAAAATTATCAGAGAGAAAAAAACCTAAAGGAGATCTCAAGAGGAACAAATGATGAGAAATATTACAATCACTACTTCAGATAAGTTTGTATCAAACCGCACAACCATTAACGCATGGTTAACTGCACATAGCAAGCTTTAGTTTTGTTAAAAAAATATTAATTGTTTTTTATCATTATCACGCTGATTGCCATACTCTTTTTATCCATGCCTGTCGCTACGGCTGAAACCTGGCGTAAATAAGTGACGTCTCACAACGCCTACCTGGCAATAAACGCGCCACATTTACTTATGTCGTAAACCAGGATACATGCGCCTCATCGTGAGAGGTTCCTGTGATCTTGTGCGACCAAAACCGGTTAGAGAACGGGGATGATTTGGCAACCATCTCAGGCATTGATCGCACAAGTTACTTAACACGCAGTAGATCAGAGTATCTTGTGGTGTACCGAGGCGAAAGCATTTCTCGCTTCATAGCCCACTGTTGCGACATCCCCTGCCCGGCGAAGTACAGCGTCCCCTTCCCGGCTTTTGCGTTAAGATGGTCCAGTACTTCCATCAACTTCGCACTACCGGCGCGCGGCGCGTTACCGTCGAAAAGGTTGAGTTGCGCTACGCCCTGACTGAAGAAGTCACCCAGCATCACCCCCGCTTTCTGGTAGCGATGGCCGTCGCGCCATATTTTATCCAGGCACTTCACAGCCGCATTGATAATGTCGCGTGAATCCTGCGTGGGGGTGAGAAGCGTCACCGCGGCGCTGTTACCGTAGTAGGGCTCGTTCAGGGCAAAGGGGGATGTTTTGACGAATGTTGAGATGAAACGGCAGTACTGGTGCTCGCCGCGGAGTTTTTCTGCCGCGCGCGCAGCGTAGCTGTAAATAGCCTGGCGCATTTCCTCATAGTCTGTGACCCGCTCGCCGAAAGAGCGGCTACAAACGATTTCCTGCTTTGCCGGCGCAAACTCTTCAAGCTCCAGACATGGCTCTCCGCGAAGCTCTCTCACGGTACGCTCCAGCACGACATTGAAGTGTTTCCTGATGATCCAGGTACTTTGTTCAGAGAGATCGAGAGCAGTCTTGATGCCCAGGGCATTTAGCTTCTTACTGATGCGCCTGCCGACACCCCAGACATCCTCTACGGGTATCAGGGCCAGCAGCCGACGCTGGCGATCGATGTTCGACAAGTCAACCACCCCGCCGGTCTGGTGCTGCCACTTTTTCGCAGCATGGTTAGCCAGCTTGGCAAGGGTTTTCGTCTGGGCAATGCCTACACCGACAGTCAGGTGCGTGCGCTTCAGGACCGTCGCTCTTATCTCGCGCCCGAAATCTGTCAGATCCCGGCAGTTTCGTACCCCCGTCAGATCACAAAAAGCCTCATCAATGCTGTAAATTTCTACCCGCGGCACCATCTCCTCGAGTGTGGTCATTACCCGGTTCGACATATCAGCGTAAAGCTCGTAATTACTGCTGAAGCAAACAACACCGGATCGCCGGAAGCGTTCTTTCTGTTTGAAGTATGGCTCACCTGGTGCGATACCGAGCTGCTTCGCCTCGGCGCTACACGCGATAACGCAGCCATCATTGTTTGATAACACCACCACCGGTCGGCCACATAAATCAGGACGAAAGACCGTTTCGCAGGAGGCGTAAAAGCTATTAACATCGCAGAGCGCGAACATAATCAACTGACCGCTTTAATGATAAAGGTCACCACCCCGAATATGTCGAGCGTGTCTTCACTGCCGACAGGTATGGGTCGATAGGCGCCGTTCATGGGGATTAACTGCACTGTCGGGCGCAACTGCAACCGTTTTACGGTGAACTCTCCTTCAATTGCCGCAATTACAATGTCACCGTGGTCTGCGTTCCGTGAGCTATCCACCACCAGCAGGTCGCCGTCGCTGATGCCTGCTTCAATCATTGAATCACCCGTGGCTTTGACAAAATATGTTGAGCTGGGATGAGAAACGAGCAACTCATTAAGATCGATACGCTGCTCAATGTAGTCCGCTGCGGGGCTGGGGAATCCACACGGCACTAAGTAACTGAAAAATGGGAGAGGAATAATTTCGCGCAACTCTGTAGGTCTGAAAAATTCCATAATCCATACCTCGAATACTGTTTTTATATACAGTAGTATTATTTAAACATGCGCGCAAGATACTGGAGTCGCTGCGGCTGTTGAAATCTTCGTCGCTTCGTTTGTAAGTTTCTCTCTCAGTTCAAATTATGGGTTTTGTAAATTTTCCGGTTGTATTGTCATGTGTGCATATTTAAGCCAGTCTGGAGGCCACATTTTCTGTACAGCGTCGACAGCCCCGCAGCGTAAGTTATCGCCACGCGCCAGCGCGTTTCCCTGACAGCAATTAATCTTTCGCCCTGCGCCCATGTCTACAGGGGAACATGTCGGGCAACAGGCCGGGGGCGACGATTACCGAGGACGACGGCGTTAAATCGCCGCTAGTGACATCAATATTAATCCAGATGGGGTACGGCGAAAGAGCGGGGCAGAAAACCAGGAGTTGACTTATGATCGAAAAGTAAAAATAACACTATCCCTGGCCCCCTCTTCTGGCAGAAAAAGCATAAGATGGCGATACGTTTTTCACGTAATATTCTAACAGAATATTCTAAGTGTATTCTAAGTGTGAGACTGATCGCTGAAAGAAGATGAGCTAAGTGTTTGAATTGTGGCGGAGAGAGGGGGATTTGAACCCCCGGTAGAGTTGCCCCTACTCCGGTTTTCGAGACCGGTCCGTTCAGCCGCTCCGGCATCTCTCCGTATATTGCAATGATGCCAGGTAATTTGGCATTTTAACAGACCCTATTCGGGTAATTTTGTTCAAGTGACGAGTTTACGAGCAAAACGATGATTAAGTGGCCCTGGAAAGCACAAGAAATAACCCAGAACGAAGACTGGCCGTGGGATGATGCGCTGGCTATACCTCTTCTGGTAAACCTCACCGCGCAAGAACAGGCTCGGCTTATTGCGCTAGCCGAACGTTTTTTGCAGCAGAAAAGACTGGTAGCGCTACAGGGATTTGAGCTCGACTCGTTAAAAAGTGCACGTATTGCGTTAATTTTTTGCTTACCGATCCTGGAGCTCGGTATTGAGTGGCTTGATGGTTTTCATGAAGTGCTCATTTATCCCGCGCCCTTTGTGGTAGATGATGAATGGGAAGATGACATAGGTCTGGTGCACAGCCAGCGTGTCGTACAGTCGGGGCAAAGCTGGCAACAAGGGCCCATTATTCTGAACTGGCTGGATATCCAGGACTCGTTCGATGCTTCGGGTTTCAATCTCATTATTCATGAAGTCGCGCACAAACTGGATATGCGTAATGGCGATCGCGCCAGCGGCATCCCTTTCATCCCGTTGCGCGATGTGGCTGGCTGGGAACACGATCTCCACGCGGCAATGAATAATATTCAGGATGAAATCGATCTTGTTGGCGAAAGCGCTGCCAGTATAGATGCCTATGCCGCCACCGACCCTGCAGAATGTTTTGCCGTGTTGTCAGAGTATTTTTTCAGCGCGCCAGAACTGTTTGCTCCACGTTTCCCGGCGCTATGGCAGCGTTTTTGCCAGTTCTATCGCCAGGATCCTTCTCAGCGCTTACGGGTAAGCGCTGCCGAAGGCGACTACGGCGAGGAATCCGAACATTAATTCCTCACTTTGTGGGTTAATTAACCAATTGAATTGGCGCGTTAATTTTACTGTTGACACGTTATAGCCGGCCCAGTATTATGCGCCTCGTTGAAACAATTCCTCTGTAGTTCAGTCGGTAGAACGGCGGACTGTTAATCCGTATGTCACTGGTTCGAGTCCAGTCAGAGGAGCCAAATTTAGGGAAGCAGACGTTCACTGACGTCTGCTTTCTGCATTTATATCAACTGATTAACCCCTTCTTCAGGTTCACTCTCGTTTACTAAAAACCACTCGAAGCTATACCCTTTTGCTGGTAAAGCTGGTTCGATTTGCGTTTTACCAGCACGCGGAGGGAACCGTCATGTCACTGACTGATACTAAAGTAAAAAATGCCAGACCAGCGGAAAAGGCCGTCAAGCTCGCTGACGGGTTTGGCCTCTATCGATTCAAAATACTGGCAGTCAGGCTATCGCTTTAATGGCAAACAGAAGGTGTTTTCTATTGGGGTTTACCCTGCGGTTTCTCTTGCTGATGCCAGACAACGCCGTGACGAGGTCAAAAGGCTGCTGGATCAGGGGATTGACCCGAACGCAAAAAACAGGCTGATGAAAAAATCCTTCAGGAAAAGCGCGATAAAACCCGCTCGTTCCGTGTCGTCGCCAAAAGCTGATGCACCATAATTCTGCCTATGATATTGACGGAAATCTTTTCGCCTGCACCAGAAATTTATCTGCCATTTCCGCTACCGGCGTCAGACTGCCTGTATCAACCATTTTCACAAAATATTTCACGTCTAAAGTTCATTCTACTCCCTGCCCTTAATCTCTACGGCGTTATGTCTCAGAATTATTTGCCAAGTGCCTGCCAGTTTTTCACGTTTCATCAGACGCGGTACATAGCCATT
The DNA here is from genome assembly GCF_017572835.1 of Salmonella sp. 32120201201600049SM. NCBI lineage: Bacteria > Pseudomonadati > Pseudomonadota > Gammaproteobacteria > Enterobacterales > Enterobacteriaceae > Salmonella > Salmonella sp. 32120201201600049SM. The sequence continues at coordinate 951,070 of NZ_JAGESA010000001.1, forward strand.
GCGGTAAGGTCACAGCATTTGACTTGTGCAATTACAGACAAAGTTGCGCCATGCCGGAGCAAAGTAGGAATTAGATCAAAACTTCAACGCTTTGTTGTTTTTGTCAGCAAACAAACGCGCAACCTTATTTCCCCCTTTGACAAGCCGATCGCACATCGTTACTATGCGCCCCGTTCACACGATTCCTCTGTAGTTCAGTCGGTAGAACGGCGGACTGTTAATCCGTATGTCACTGGTTCGAGTCCAGTCAGAGGAGCCAGATTTTAGTTTCGGGACATCCTGGCGAGTCCGGAGACGTTTAAAAAACAAGAAATTATCTTTACCCGGTTGATCTGATAAGGTTTGCCGGGTTTTTTGACATCCATAGTTTTTGGGGCTTAATCGGGGCCTCACGGTTCGTTGAGTAAATGGAGCCCCCTCCTATGGCATTAACCGATACCGCTGGCGGCACGCAGACCGATCCGGGTACAGGAAAACCGTCAGAAAATCCACCCGCCGCTCCCAATAAGCCCACTCCACCGAAAGAAGAAACGCCGCCCGGCGCGCCGGAGAAATACGCGTTCACCGCCCCTGAAGGTCAGGAACTCGATACCAGCGCGCTGGCGCAGTTCGAACCAGTGGCGCGTGAACTGAACCTGACGCAGGAGCAGGCGCAGAAGCTGGTGGACGTCTATCCGAAAGTGCTGGCGGGAGTGCAACAACAGCAAGCGGAGTCATGGCAGAAGCAAACAGAAGACTGGGCTGCGGCAGTTAAAGCCGATAAAGACATGGGCGGTGACAAGCTGGCGTCTAATCTCGGCGCAGCTCAGCGGGCTATCGACACGTTCGGTACCAAAGAACTGAAAGAGTATCTCGATGGTACCTGCGCCAGATCTCTGGTCAATGCTGCACCGTGACGGAAGCGATTCCACCCGGCACCCGTTACCACATCAACGCCTTTTACTTTACGGGCTGCGGCCTGCAAAGACGTCCGGCTTTGCTGCCGCGTGACCGTAAAACAACACCAGAGTCTGCGATCTTTCGCGTACTGCACTCGACCAGTGCGTCGCTTTCGTCGCGCAAAGCGACAAAGTGACGCACAACCACTACACCGCGCCATGCCCCTGTTTTCGGGGTTCCGGCGTTCATTCCCGAATCTGACGCGCCTTTTTGGGGCCGCTGTCAGCAAGAAAGAAGAGAAAAAGATCGATACCGAGGGGGGGCATGATGCCCCGGAGAATTCCTGCTCACGCAGGCAGCCTGTACCGCGTACAGTCTGAAACTCCCTATACCTCAACAAACTACCACTCCGGCGTAAAGGTATCGTTCTGGCGCAGCCAAAAAGCATACGCCGGAGACTGTTTGTGTTCTCAAAATCACAGGAGAAGTGTATGGGCAAGTTAGGTGGTGAAATGAAGGCACTGGCAAAGCACTGTGGTGGTAGCCATAAAACGGTGAACGATCGCATTCATATCGTGCAGCGTTTCGATCACCACTTACGGGCTTTGAACGTCCATATCCAGCGGGTTGCGCAGATTAAGGTGCGCCACATTGAAAGCTATATTCATGAAAGGTTGGCGTAGGGGATCGGCAAACGCACGCTGCAAAATGAAATGGCCTCGCTGCGCGCTGTTCTGCAACAGGCCGGGCGTAAACAGGTGGCAGAGCATGAGCGGCTGACTAATAAATCGCTGGGTCTGGCTGGTGCATCGCGCAGCGGGACGCGACAGGCGATCACGCCGGAACATTATCATCATGTGCTGGAGACGGCCCGCATGAAAGATCCGGGACTGGCGGCGGCGCTGGAACTGGCGAGGCTGATGGGCTTACGTTCACAGGAAGCGGTGCAGAGCGTGCAATCGCTGAAAACGTGGAAATAGGCCATTGAACGCAGCGATACGCGCTTAACCGTGGTGTTCGGCACCAAAGGCGGACGGCCCCGCAAAACGGTGATTCTGGATACTATAGCTGTCAGAAAAGCGCTGGATAATGCGCTGGCTATTGCAGAAAGCCGTCATGGCCGACTGATCGACAAACCGGATCTGAAAAGCGCGATAGACTACTGGCACAACCAGGCGGCGCGTATTGGTCTGACTGGCGCATATTCTCCGCATTTCCTGCGTTATGCGTGGGCGCAGGATGTCATTAGTCACTATCTGGCGCAGGGGTTCAACAGGAAAGAAGCGCTGGCAATTGTGGCGATGGATCTGGGGCATGGGGACGGGCGTGGGCGGTATGTGGCGCAGGTGTATGGGCAAATTTGACTGCCAACGAAGAGTGAAGAATGGAATCAGTTTGGCAACTGATCTAAAAACCTAGCTACCAAGGCTTTAGCGATTATCGCCTGATGCATCACCTTTTCTGAGTTTAAACAGACTCCAAGCAACTTTATAGGCGGGGAAAACCCATGTATCATGGCGCTTAATTGGATTGTACTTACACATGGCTCTGAGAACCTAATGACAAAAGCAGATATCCCATTAAAAACTGAGCGACTACATACCGTAGCCCCATACATTGGGAAGATGCGCCCCGAAATTGCGGGGTGGGCTATTGATACTGTATCCAAACCAGGCGAATTAGTATACGACCCATTTTGTGGTTCTGGTACTGTGCTCCTCGAAGCTTGGCTCAAAGGTAGGGATACTATTGGTACCGACCTCAACCCCTATGCCTGCCTAGTGTCACGCGCAAAACTAAATCCATATGAACCTAATAATTCAGAAAGGGTCCATGTACTATTAGATAAATACTCAGCTTTCGTTGAAAAGATAAAGCCGACCATCGATCTTGATGAAATTCCTGTTTGGGTAAAGGACTTCTATAATCCACAAACTTTAATCGAGTTGTTAGCATGGGTTGCAGTTTTAAAAAATAATAATGATGAGTTTGCTCTCGCTTGCTTGCTTTCCATCGCTCACCATCAGCGACCTGGTTTTCTTTCATATCCATCAAGTCATACAGTGCCGTATCTCAGAACTAAAAAATTTCCTCCACATGATTTTCCTGAGCTCTACGAATATAGGCAAGTACGCCCTCGACTAGAAAAGAAAATTTTCCGGGTGTATAACTCATTGCCTTCAATTGATTACTCATTAAGTAGAACTGTTTATCAGCAAGATGCTTCTACTTTAGAGTTGCCTCGTAAGGTTGATGCAATAATTACCAGTCCCCCATACATGGGACAACTTGATTATGCTCGTGATAATAGATTACGACTTTATCTTATGGGTGTTGAGGATTGGTCATCGCTCAATAAGTCCATTTCCCCAAGCGCAACAAGATTTGTTGAGCAATTTAGTTCATGTCTCAATTCATGGCGTAAAAATTTACGTCATGGAGGCAAACTTGCGATTTTTGTTGGTACCACAACCAATACTACAAAAAAAAGGCTAGACGATATTGTAATTGATTTGATAAATAATGAATGGCCTGACTATGAATTAACCGACAAAATTTCGAGTGAAATTCCTGAAGCCCGACGAGCCAGGAAAAATTGTAAGGGAAGTGTTGCTGAGTCTCTATTAATATTTGAATATAAGTAAGGAGAACACATTGAAATCAGTAGCAATGTTCAATAATAAAGGTGGTGTAGGAAAAACAACCCTAACCTGCAACCTAGCATCGTTTATTGCAACGGAGTTCAATAAGCGAGTGTTAATTGTTGATTGCGATCCGCAATGTAATTCCACACAATTAATCATGGGAATTGAGGAGTCTGCTGAGTTTTATACTAGGTCAAATAACAAAATCAGCACTATAAAAGATGTCTTGCAACCAATTGAAGATGGTGACTCAGATATAAACACTGATCTAACGTTCCTAAAATCTTCAGAAAATAGATTTGGTGTAGATTTACTACCTGGCCACCCTTATTTAGCAATAATTGAAGATAGATTAGGTGCTGCATGGTCACAACTTCGTGCGGGAGACAGACCTGGTTATAGGCAAACAAACTGGAATAATCACCTCTGTAGATTCTTAGAAAATAAATATGATCTCGTCATGTATGATCTTGGCCCTAGCTTGGGCTCAATAAATCGCTCGGTACTAATTGGTTGCCAACACTTCCTAACCCCTTTAGGATCTGATGTTTTTAGTATCATTGGTGTTAAAAATATAGCGACCTGGCTTTCAAAATGGCTAAAAGACTATATTAATCTATGGAATCTATTAGAACCTGAGGAGAAAACTATATTAAGAGACCGATTTAATATCATTGATACTCCTAGTGTATATAAAGGTTTCATCGGTTACACTGTTCAACTTTATATTACAAAATCCTACGGTAAAGAAAGACGTGCTACAAAGGCATACGAATCTATTATAGGTAATGTTGGTGTCGAAATTAATACATATCTTCGTAATTTCTATCCTCAGCATTTAGAGGCTCATCCAGAACATGCCAAACTTGGTGATATACAACACCTTTATAGTCTTGTACCTCTAGCTCAAAAAAATGCTGTTCCAATTCACGGTTTAACCAGTACTGATGGACTTGTCGGATCTCAATATTCTGCAGTCAAAGAATTTTACAATACGATACATCCAATTGCAGAGAACCTCTTACGTAATTTAAATATGTTGGGGGTAGATGCTAAATGATTAACTGGCCGGATTCTTTAATTGATGAGCTAGCTGCTCGCCGATGTGTAATATTTATCGGCTCCGGTACATCGGCTAGTGCGACAAAAAAAGGGCCTAATAATGAGACAATCAGCCCTCCAACCTGGGATAGATTACTTGAAATCCTTCTGGAAAAATGTCATGAAGATCAAGATGGTTCTAAAGAAAAAGCGAATGAGCTTCTTCAAAATCAAAAATATCTTGATTGTGCTGAATTAATCCGCCACAACTGCATGCAACCAGCTGACTATAACAGAAGCATTGAATCAATTTTTTCGGGATATAACCCAACTGAAATACATAAGGCAGTTTTAAGTCTTGACCAGAAAATAGTTTTCACAACAAATTTCGATAGAATTTATGAGCATCTTTGTTTAAGAGATGAAGGTCGAGATGGGTATGTAGCTCTAAATTATTATGACGATGGTCTTATTGCAAGAATGCGTTCACCTAAGAGAATTATTGTAAAAGTTCATGGTTGCGCAGGAACTCCTGAACATACAATTCTCACCAAATCTGATTTTTTCAAAGCCAGGTCAAAATATCCAGGTTTTTTCAGTGCGTTAGAAAGTATATTTTTGACTCATACCATTCTTTTTATCGGATACAGTGTCAATGATCCGGAAATTCAGTTGATACTTGAAAATAATATAATTACATACCCTAGTGATAATCCTCATTATGCAACCATGTCAAAAGGCATGCATAGGACAATGATAGCAGCATTCAAAAAAACAAATAATATATCCGTGCTGGAATATGATTCTGCTGACAATCATATACAGCTGGTAGAAAGTTTGAAAGAATTATGTGTCCAAGTCGAAGATAGAAGACAATACCAAGGTTAATTTTATTGCAAGGGTTTAGAAAAAATACCCTTGCATTTTTATATTCACTCAGTTTACTAATTGCCTCTTTGCTGAAAAGCCAAGAAGATATACTATATTACAGCATATCATAACTGCGCCAGCACACATTCATCAAGCAAATAATTTCCTTTAAAATTTAATCAAATATGCAAACAGCATTGCCACTGGATATCCAGTTATGTGTAAGTGTTAAAATGGCTTACTTATCACTTGAGAGCAACCTCTGATACTGAAACGTTCGTTTTTGGCAAACGCCGATTGTCATATCTATCTACGATCAGAACAACAACCTAAAACATGACTAATATCACATTTAAAGTCAATAATAGAATTAGGGGCTTTTTTGAGGGCCTTATTTTAACAATAAAAATTTAAATCATTTTAATTCAATCAGATAGTGAACAAATCGTATCCAGTCAGAGGAGCCAAATTCCTGTTTTCAGGCGTACTTATAAGTCACTATTCAGTTATGTTTCAATAAGTTAGCCTGAAAATATTTCCCGATGCGTATCTGGTTTTCCCTGCGCATCCGGCGAAATTGGTGGTCTGATTTGGGGTCATTTCAGTTCGATAATGACGTGACCACCCTATATCCCTGTCCGACGCGAAAACGCGCAGTATCAAGCCTTCTGACACCCCTTTAAACTGACCGATTCACACGGTCGGTATCTGCTTGTTAATCCGGGCTTGTGGGTCAGGCGCTCAAGGAGCGTGAAGTGCGGCGCAATGTTTTCGCCTTCCGGCGCGTTTCCTGACGTAGACGCGATTATCGGCGACAGGTCTCCGGCGATGGCGATGGAGCTCGCGGCACAATAAGGTCTTAGCGGGATGCAGAATCGCCGCCCGCTAAGGCTTCATTCAGCCACTTTCCATATCACATAAATACGCCTCTTCCGCTCCTGTCCAACAGCAGACGACAGCTCATTTCGTTAGCGAAACGGTGGCTCATTAAACGTGCGTAATTTACGTGAGTGCAAACGATCACCTTCTGCGCGTAGTAAATCAATAGCACGAATGCCAATTTGCAAATGTTCTGAAATAGCCCCCTCATAAAACCGGTTTGCCTGCCCGGGCAGTTTAATTTCACCGTGTAAAGGTTTGTCAGAAACACAAAGCAGCGTGCCGTAAGGCACGCGGAAGCGATAGCCCTGGGCTGCAATCGTCGCGCTCTCCATATCAATCGCAACCGCGCGGCTAAGGTTGAATCGCAGCGCCGATGCGGAATAACGAAGCTCCCAGTTACGGTCATCCGTGGTGACGACGGTTCCCGTGCGCAGTCGCTGTTTCACCTCTTCGCCGGGCATTCCGCTAACCGCTTTGGTAGCGTCGTACAGCGCACGCTGTACTTCCGCAATGCTTGGAATAGGAATATCAGGCGGCAGAACGGCATCCAGCACATGATCATCGCGTAAGTAGGCATGGGCCAGCACATAATCGCCAATCGCCTGACTTTCTCGTAACCCTCCACAGTGCCCAATCATAAGCCAGACGTCAGGCCGCAACACGGCCAAATGGTCGCAAATCGTTTTAGCATTTGAAGGGCCGACACCGATATTTACCAGCGTAATCCCCTGCCCATCTGCCGTTACCAGGTGCCAGGCGGGCATCTGATGCTTCTTCCAGGCCAGATCGGAAATAGCCTCTTCCGGCGCTTCCGTTTCTGCCGTGATCCAAATTCCGCCAGCACAGGAAAGCGCGACATAGGGACTGTCAGGATCAAGAATTTGGCTGCATCCCCAGCGCACAAACTCATCGACATAGCGGGTGTAGTTGGTAAACAAAACGAAGGGCTGAAAATGTTCAACCGGCGTACCGGTATAGTGCCGTAATCGGGCCAACGAGAAGTCAACACGACGCGCGTCGAAGTGCGATAACGGATAGAATTCGCCGGGGTGGAACAGACCGTCTGCTGTCTCATCGCCAATCTGCGCCAGTTCTGTGGTAGGAAAATGGCGCGTTAGCCCGGCGCTCATAGAACGATCCAGCGTCAGAGCTGAGCCGTCGATCACGTAAGGATACGGGATCTCATGGTGCGAGGCCTCCACCGTAATATGCGCGCCATAATCATGGTAAACGAGGTTAAGCTGTTCCAGAAGATAAGCGCGAAATAGCGCAGGCCGCGTAACGGTAGTGGTATAACAGCCGGGATGAGTAAAGCGTCCAAAAGCGCGTGTTTTAGGCGGGTTCGGTGTCGCGCCATCCCAGCTTACAGACAGCGAAGGATAAACAAACAGTCCGTTAAGCCTGGCGTGGGGATCGGGCAGCGTACCGTTATCAACATAGTCAGCGATGGCTTCACGGAGCGCGTTAACCGACTGCTCGTATAGCTCCTCCAGGCGATCCAGCGCCTGCTCGGGCGTTAGGTTTGTGCCTTTATTTTCCATATTATTCTCCTTAGCGTTCACAGGTGAGGCACGTCATTCGATAGTATGACAGCAAAGGAGGAAACTAAAGGGGTTAGCGTAAGGGTGGCGGCAGTAAACATGAACCCTTTAAAAAGAAAAGAGAACTATCTTAGCGCCACCATCATCGCTCAAAAAGAAGGGTACTGGTACAGCCATTTGTTAAGTTCATTACAATTAGTCATATAACCATTTCCCGGCTTTTGCTGACTCGATCAGCATGCTGATAGTGAAATCTGGGACGGGTACAGGCTCCGTTTTCTTGAACGGATGCCATGAAAAAGGGTGATTAGGAAAATAGGTTTCTATTCTGAAGTTACCTCGCTCGACATTGAGTTTCTCGAAGAATTTATTCATGAGATCTTCGGCTTCAAGTTCATCAATGCTCAGATCAGTATCAAGGTCAATCTCTGGTGTTAATTCCACTTGCTTAATGTTGAAAAGATATGTGCCAGCATAAGGCCGTACAAGCTCGTAAACTTGCTGTTCAATATTGTCTACCATAACTTATCATTGCCCCGAGCAATGGTATTGTAGTCGCGTATAGTGCGATATGTTATTTGTGACACATCTGCGGCAAGGATAATTTCCCCGATCAAAGGAATGAAACGTCCAACAAACGGCGCAATGTTACGAACCATAACACGTCTGGCTGTCCACGGGGTGTAACCGCCTAACCATGTCGGAAGGGATATTCCAAAGGGAAATTTTGACTTTTTAAACACTGCACGTGCAGTCCTGGACGCGTATGATGTGCCTTTAGTCGCTCCAGCGGGTTTCGCCCTTGTCCAAAGATTATTACGACCTGATGCCAAAGCAACAACAGCCCCGAAATCTGCAACACCAATCCCAAACTGGCTTGCGGTATTCTCACAAAAAATCATAACAGAAGTTCGGCAGCAGTCAGATTGGATTTTCCTGCATAGAAGTATGTTCCATTTAGTTCTTCTACTGTATCCATTAGAAACTCTATAGTTACTATTTTGGTTTACTTATTGTACATCCTTGTTTCGAATGAAAGAAATCAATCTTTTGGGAAAGAACGGATCAAGATCACTGGAAATATCTGAAATCAGATGAAAGAGACAGTCGCGATTCCCACCAGGGGCATCACCTGGCAAGCTTGTGTGATCGCTCCGTTTGAACCGAACACATCTATATGTCAGCATACTGATACGGGTTTGATCTTGCGGATAGCGGTATCGGTTAATGCCATCGGCGGGGGCTTCATTTTCTCAGCGAACCGTGAGGCCCCGATTAAGCCCCAAAAACTATGGATGTCAAAAAACCCGGCAAACCTTCTCAGGTCAACCGGGCAAAGATAACTTCTTGTTTTTTTAAACGTCTCCGGACTCGCTGGGATATCCCGAAACTAAAATCTGGCTCCTCTGACTGGACTCGAACCAGTGACATACGGATTAACAGTCCGCCGTTCTACCGACTGAACTACAGAGGAATCGTGTGAACGGGGCGAATATTAACGAGGTGCCCCTGGCTTGTCAAAGCCTGTTTTCACAAAAAAAGTTCGTTTGCTGCTTTATTCCACACTTCGGTTAAAATTCACCGTTTCCTGATGATTTTCACAGCAAAAAGCGCTTACTCCCTCTTTACGCGCGGGTATCTCCACAGCCAGCGCCCGCTTACCAGACGCCAGTAAAACAGCGCGCCGCGCACGGCCCAGTCAAGAAACATCCCCAGCCAAACCCCTACAACCCCCATACCCAGCACAATACCAAGCGTATACCCTGCCACAACGCGACAGCCCCACATCCCCAGCATCGATACCCACATCGCAAATCGCACATCGCGCGCGCCTTTAAAACCCGACGGCAGCACCCACGCGGCCGCCCAAATTGGCATAAAGGCAGCATTAAGCCAGAGCAGAACTTTCACTACCTCTTTTACGTCCTGCTCCTGGGTATAAAATGAGGCAAACAGACCCGCGAACGGCGCCGTCCCCCAGGCAATTGCCGTAAGTACGATAGTCGACATCCAGAATACATGGCGCAGTTGACGCTCTGCCTGACCAATTTGCCCGGTACCAAGACGCTTACCGGTGATAATAGTCGACGCCGAACCAAGGGCGTTACCCGGCAGGTTGATAAGCGCCGCCACGGAAAAGGCAATAAAGTTACCCGCAATAACGTTAGTGCCCATTCCGGCGACAAACATTTGCGTCAGTAGTTTGCCACCGTTGAACAGCACTGATTCAATGCTCGCCGGAATACCAATCCCCATCACTTCCCAGATAATGCCGAAATTCAGCGGCTTCAGATAGCTTTTCAGCGGAATGCGCAGCGCCGGATTAAAACCAATCATCAGCACCCAAATAATCGCTACCGCGCCGATGTAGCGCGAAATGGTTAATCCCAGCCCCGCGCCGGCAAAACCCAGCCCTTGCCAGGAGAAAGCCCCGTAAATCAGGATGCTGCTGATGATAATATTGAGAATGTTCATCCCGCCGTTAATCATCAACGGGATTTTAGTATTCCCTGCCCCACGCAGCGCGCCGCTACCGATTAGCGCAATTGCCGCAGCCGGATAACTCAGCACCGTCAGTTCAAGGTACGTTAACGCCAGCCCCTTTACTTCTGGCGTCGCCTCGCCTGCGACAATATTAATAATTTCACTGCCGAAATAATGAATGACCACTGCCAGCACAACGGCAAATAGCGTCATAATCACCAGCGACTGGCGCGCCGCCGCCCTTGCCCGTCGCCTGTCGCGCTTGCCCAGGCTAAAGGCAACCACCACCGTAGTACCAAGATCGATAGCCGCAAAAAAAGCCATAATTACCATATTAAAACTGTCGGCAAGCCCCACGCCCGCCATTGCTTCCTTGCCCAGCCAACTGACGAGAAAAGTACTGAGCACGCCCATTAGCAAAACACAGGTATTTTCCAGAAAAATAGGGATAGCAAGTGGGGTGATTTCACGCCAGAACAACACTTTGTAGCTCTTGCGTTTGGCATACCAGGGCGTACGGACGACAGCCTGGCGTAAGGCAGTGGAGACGTTCAAAATGGACCTTAAAGAAGAGAGTTGAAACCACATTTCAATAATGAGCGAGAAATCGTAAGGCTGCAAAGCTTTTTGCAGAAAAAATGTCTGCAAATGCAACAAAGTGATGAGATAACCCGCAATCGAATCTGTAAGAGGTTAAATGGGGTTTGACAAAAATTTTTCCGCCGCTAATATACGACCCCACACGATTCCTCTGTAGTTCAGTCGGTAGAACGGCGGACTGTTAATCCGTATGTCACTGGTTCGAGTCCAGTCAGAGGAGCCAGATTTTAGTTTCGGGACATCCTGGTGAGTCCGGAGACGTTCAAAAAATAAGAACTTATCTTTACCCGGTTAACCTGATAAGGTTTGCCGGGTTTTTTGACACCCATAGTTTTTGAGGGCTTAATCGGGGGCCTCACGGTTCGTTGAGAAAATGAAGCCCCTGCTATGACACTCACTACTAATACAGATACTCCAGCCCATGAAAACCAGCAATGTGGCAGGATATTTAAAGGCCAGACCTGCCTGCGCTAATGTTGACCGGCATTCCGGAACGGCGCTCCAGCACCTCATTAACCCGCGAAGTATCAACGTCATCCCCTTTGATAAACGTGCGCAGCACTGGCGTAACGGGCAATGGAACTTTTTTGTCTGACTCAAATTCAGCACGGTTACGAGAAAGCGGTTCGTGTACCTCCAGCCAACGACTGCCATCCGGCTCTACCGAAAATTTAACGGGCCTGTCGATAATCTGAACGCGGGTTCCTACAGGAACATGGTCGAATAAATATTTAATATCGTCATTGCGTAAACGGATACAGCCCTGACTGACGCGAAGGCCAATGCCAAAGTTAGCATTAGTGCCATGGATGGCATATAACCTGCCGATATATATTGCGTATAGCCCCATAGGGTTATCCGGCCCCGCAGGCACCATCGCGGGCAGCGTTTTTCCCTCTTTAGCATATTCCCGACGCGTATTAGCCGTTGGCACCCAAACCGGGCCATCTTGTTTGCGTTCAACCGCAGTTACCCAGTTGCGCGGCGTTTCACGGCCAGCCTGACCAATACCAATGGGTAGCACCTCAACCGTATTCGTGCCTGCGGGATAATAATAAAGGCGCATCTCGGCGACGTTTACCACAATACCTTCACGAACGGTGTCAGGCAGAATCAACTGCTGCGGCACCACCAGTGTGGAACCAGACTGAGGTAAAAACACATCCACGCCGGGATTCGCTTCAAGCATATTACTCAGCCCCTGACCGTAGCGGGCGGCAAATGACTCTAAGGGCTGAGTATTGTTCTGTGGTACGGCGACTGTGACAGGCTGTCCTACCAGACGACTGCCTTCGGGCGGCAACGGATAGCTTATAGCCAGCGAGAAATGGCTTACCAACAAGACGAAAAACGGAAAAAAAGGTGTGATACGACGCATTATATCCCTTCCTTTGTCGCGGCAGGTGTGCGTTAAGTATAGCTTTTTTCTCACATGGCTGGTGTTGTGCTCCCGGGTTATGTTGCGTTTGCGTTCCCCTCCGGCAGGACAATATTACTGGCCGCTAACTCCCCCATATTGTGGAACATGGCGCACGCGGCTTCCACGATCGGCATCGCCAGCGCCGCGCCGCTTCCTTCACCTAACCGCATCGCCATATGCAAATAGGGTTCCATAGACAAATGCGCGAGCGCGATGCGGGCACCCTTTTCCGCCGAAAAGTGCGACGGGATCAGATAAGGTCTCACCGCAGGCGCAATCTGACAGGCCGCCAGCGCTGCCGAGTAGGAAAGAAAGCCATCCAGCAATACGGGTAAGCCACACCTTGCCGCGCCAAGCATCACGCCGGTCATCCCGACCAGATCGAAACCACCCACCTTCGACAACACATCAATGCCATCGCGCGGATTGGGCTGATTAATCGCAATCGCCCGCCGCACGACGTCCACTTTATTATCGATGCGGGAAGGCGGAAGATTCGCGCCAATCCCCACCACCTCTTTTGCATCACTTCCTGTAAAAACGCTGACCATCGCGGCGGCTGGCGTAGTGTTCGCCATTCCCAGCTCCCCTACGCCAAATAAGGTCACGCCGCGTTGCGCCAGGTCGCAGGTGTAGCGGGAAACCTCCAGCAAAAGCGCCTCAGCCTGCGAGCGACTCATCGCAGGGCCAACGGCAATATTTCCGCAGCCGCGCGCGACGCGCATATCAACTACGCCCGGAATAGGTTCGGCATCAATACCGACATCAATGACATGCACCTTCGCACCGGCCTGAGCGGCAAGCACACATACGCCGGTTGTTCCCCGCGTCATATTCGCCGCCTGAATCGCCGTCACGATTTTGGGCGAAACCGCTACGCCTTCATCCCAGACGCCATGGTCGGCGCACATCACCAGCACCGCCTTTTCACCTACCTGCGGCGTACCGTTAAGACCCGGCATTCCCGCGAGCTGAACGGCTAAGGTTTCCAGTCTGCCCAGGCTGCCCGGCGGTTTGAGCAGGCCGTCAATATGTTGCTGCGCACGCGCCATCGCCTCGGCGTCCGGCGCAGGAATGTCACGGAGTAAAGCGTGTAGTGTCTGCATAAGATGTCTCGTCCGTAATAATCGGCTCATAACAGAGCCAGCAGAAAGATCAGTTCGCCAAGTTCGATCGCCGCGCCCAGCGTATCGCCGGTTTGACCGCCAAGCGTACGTTTAAGCAACTGGCCAAGGATGAAAATCGCCGCGCATGTGACCACCATTGCGGCCAACCCTTGCATACCAGGCAGTAATACCGTGGCGACGATTACCGCCAATCCCAGAGTAATGCAGGTTTGCCGTCCGCTGACTTTACCGATAAATACATTGCCAAGCCCCTCTTCACGGGCGTAGCGATGACGGTACATCAATAAAACGGCGCTGCCGCGTCCGGCCGCACAGGCCGCCGCCAACGCCGCCAACATTGGCGTTCCACGTAACGCCAGTTCGCTGACCACCAGAATTTTTGCCAGTAGCACAAAAATAAGCGCCAGCCCGCCATGGGTTCCCAGACGACTATCACGCATAATCTCCAGCATTCGCTCACGGCGGCGCGCGGAAAAAATACCATCGCAGGTATCGGCCAACCCATCCAGGTGAAAACCACCGGTCAGCAACGCCAGCGCCAGAATACAGAACAACGCCGCTAGCGGAATACCGCACCAGGGTTGCAGGAGGATGAAAATCAGGCCGCTTACCCCTCCCAGAATCAACCCGATAAAGGGAAACATCACGATCCCACGCGAATACTGCTCGAAATCCAGTCCCTGCGACCAGCGTGACGGCACGGGCAAGCGGCTAATAAAAGCGAGCATGGCCCAAAACAGCTTACTCATTTAATTTTGACTCCAATACCTGAGACCACCAGCCAGACCTCATCCGCCGCTGCCGACAGTCGTTGGTTGACCCGGCCGGCAATATCACGAAAATGGCGCGCCAGACGGTTTTCCGGGACGATCCCCATTCCCACCTCATTTGTCACCAGTACCACTTTCGCCGGGCAGCGCTGGCAGGCTGCAATTAAAATCTGAATTTCATCGTCAATGGCGCGCTCCATCGCCGCGTAATCCCACTGTTCGGGATCGTTTTCGCCTCCCAGCGCAAACAGCAGATTCGTCACCATGGTGGTAATACATTCCAGCAAAATCGCGTCGTCAGGGGCAAGATCCGCGGTAATCAACGTATCAAGATGACGCCAGCATTCTGCGGTCCGCCAGTGTGCCGGCCTGCCATCTTTATGATGCTGAATTCTCGCCGCCATCTCGTCATCAAGAATCTGCGAGGTGGCGATATACAGTACCTGCGGCGCATCGCCAATTAAGGCTTCAGCATGACGGCTTTTACCACTACGCGCCCCGCCCGTCACCAGAATCATCATACCGGCTCCTGATGCTGTTGCATGATGGTATAAATTTTATCAATATCAATATGTTGCCGCATCGCTTCCGCCAGCAGATCAAATTGCCGCGCTTTATGCTCCGCATAACAAAAAGTCGTTTCCCACGGCGCAAGCCCTTTTCGTGCCCGTAACCCATTGACCACCGCACGGGTAAACGCATCGCTGTCAAACAGGCCGTGAAGGTAAGTGCCAAACGCCAGTCCGTCGGCGGTGACCGCGCCATCCACCACAGAGCATCCATTTTTCTGTAACGTCATGGCCGTACAGCATCCTTCCTGCAGCACCGTTTCCCCCATGTGGATTTCATAACCGCGTACCGGTAGCCCCGCCGCGGCAGCCAGCCAGCTGGGCAGCTCGCCTGACATTGTCGCGTTAACCTGCGTCGTGATTTTATCCTGTGCAAAGCGAGTGATCGTATTAAGCAGCCCCAGGCCCGGCTGCGTACCCAGCCCCGACTCCACCTCATCCACAATGGTGTCGCCCAGCATCTGGTAGCCGCCGCAAATTCCCATCACCGGCACGCCCTGCCGATGTGTCTGCAATACCGCATCCGCCATCCCGCTTTCGCGCAGCCAGGCGAGGTCGCTCAGCGTATTCTTACTGCCCGGCAGGATCACCAGATCAGCGTCAGTCAACGCTTCCGGGCGGCGAATATAGCGTATGCGCACATCCGGCTGCGCCGCCAGAGCGTTAAAATCCGTAAAGTTAGAAATATGTGGCAGTTGCACAATGGCAATAGTGATATCACGGGGGGCGTTACCGCGATATTTATCGTTTTGCAGCGCGACGCCATCTTCATCTTCCAGATCCACATCCAGCCATGGCATCACTCCCAGAACCGGGACGCCGGTAAGCGATTCGATTTGTTCGATACCGGAATAGAGTAACGCCACGTCGCCGCGGAATTTGTTGATAATGACGCCCTTTACTCTGTCACGCTCCTGTTTATGCAGCAGCGCCAGCGTGCCATAAATAGCGGCGAATACGCCGCCCCGGTCGATATCCGCCACCAGAATAACCGGACACTGGGCCATTTCCGCCATTCCCATATTGACGATATCGCGATCGCGCAGATTGATTTCCGCCGGGCTTCCGGCGCCTTCCAGCACAATAACGTCATATTCCTGCGCCAGACTGTTATAGACCGCAAGGATTTGCTCACGCAAACGCGGTTTATAGTCATGGTAACTCACCGCATCCATATTGGTCGCCACTTTCCCCATCAGCACGACCTGCGCCTGACGATCGCTGGTCGGTTTGAGCAGCACCGGATTCATACGCACATCTGGCGTGATCCCCGCGGCTTCCGCCTGAAAAATCTGCGCCCGCCCCATCTCTTTACCATCCGGCGTAATACCAGAATTAAGCGCCATATTTTGCGATTTAAACGGCGCGGTACGCAGACCATCCTGATAAAAAATGCGGCATAAACCCGCCGCCAGCACACTTTTGCCGACGTCGGATGCCGTCCCCTGCAACATAACTGCCTGCGTCATGACGCCTCCCTGAATGCGCACTTTTGCATTCGATGAAAAAACTCCGTTTCTGTTTTACACAGCGGCAGTCCCAGTTGAGTATGAAGTTTGACCAGCCAGGGCTGGGTTAGCCCCGCTTGTTCCATCGCTTCCGTACACGAGAAAACCTCGCCAGGCGCGCCATGCATCAGGATCTGGCCCTGGCGTAACACGTATACGGCATCGCTAATTTCATAAATAAGATCGATATCATGGCTGGAGATAATGACATGATTGCCCTGCGCCACAATCCGCCTGATGATAGCAAGCATCTGAGTACGCCCTGCGGGATCGAGACCAGCAGTGGGTTCATCCAGCAATAGATAGCGCGCCTGTAGCACCAGCGCTCCGGCGATAGCCACACGTTTTTTTTGCCCATGACTCAAACACTGAATGGGCTGATGGCGAAAATGTTGGGCGTCAACCAGCGTTAGCGCCTCGTCGACGCGGCGCGTGATTTCCGCCTCCGGCACCCCCAAATTACGTAAACTAAACGCAATATCGCTATCGATATCAGTATAAAAAATCTGCTGTTCAGGGTCCTGAAAAACCGTCGCAACTTGCTGGCGCAGCGCCAGTAGTCCGCGCTTGCTGTAATCCAGCGGTTTTCCCTGCCACAACACGGCCCCTTTTTGCGGACGCAACAGGCCGCTCAGGTTCATAAAAAGCGTAGACTTCCCACAGCCGTTCGCGCCCACCAAACCGGTAACAGGCGAAAGCGAAAAATCCAGATTTAACCCTTTAAGTACCGGCTCATCCTGATAACGAAACCACAGGTCTGAAGTGGCAAGCATAATAGTCCTTACAGGTGAAAATCACCCTGATACAGTTTGATATCCAGCGTGGTGGTCATTTGCTGATAACGCATTAACACCCGCGTAAACAGGAGTCCAGTCAGCATTGCCAGAGATCGATAGCCGTTCGGCAGGCTGCAATAACCAAAACGCAGCGTTTGCGCGCGACGAATTGCCACCGCCTCATCCAGAAGAATAAAGAGAAAGCGCCACGTTAACAGGATTTGCTCGGTAAGCAGGCGTGGAATATGCGCGCGCTTAAGCAAGCTAATTAACTGCGGAAACGGTAGGTTCATCACCAGCCACAACGTCGCGGACAGCGCCGTCAGGCTACGCCAGAACGTTTCATTCGCCGTAACCACGCCCGCACGGGTGATCCCGATCCAGTACGGCCCGACAGAGATGCCAGCCAGCAGCATTTGCGGCTCGCGGCTGATGCTGAAGATAATCGTTATCACGCCGACCAACAAAAATCCAAAAGGTATCGCCATCCATCGACACCAGCGCCAGAGGGATATGCGCAATAGCCAACAGCTCAATCCGGCAATGATCAGCAGCTCAATGCCCTGCCCTACAGGCGGCAGAGCAAACGCCAGTATCATCATCGCCAGCCACAGCAAAAACTTGCGCTGCGGCGCAACGTGTGCCCAGCGGCTTTGATAGCTGAGTCGATCAAGCCCGGTCATCACGGCGTTGTTTACCTTTGCAATACCCCAGGATATAAAAAATCACCGCCGCGCCAAGAGAGCCCTGAAGGGTAAACAGCAGGCTTTCAATTTCACCGCTGGCAGGTTCATATAACGGCTGAAACCAGGGTTTATACTGCGGCGCAATAGCCTGAATCTGGCTTTCCGCTTCGCCGTCTGAACCGCCATATTCACCGCCATGGTTAATAAAAAACGGCAGAATCACCAGCGCCACCACCATCGCTAACAACATCAACGTTTTTTTCATTTTAATGTCCTTGTACGGTAATCACTTGCCGTTTGGTTAACTGGTCATAAATCATGACGGTTAATAAACCTTCGGCAATGGCGACAGGAATCTGTGTGAGGCAGAAAATCCCCATAAACTTCACAACAGACCCTGTCGCTCCGGCATGGGGATCGGGAAACGCAACGCCAAGCTGGACTGAAGTCACAAAATAGGTCGCCAAATCCGCCAGCATCGCGCACAGAAAAACGGCGACATCGCGGCGCAGTCCGGCACGGCAGGCCATTTTCCACACCAGATAACCGACAACCGGGCCAATCACCGCCATCGACATTCCGTTTGCGCCAAGCGTCGTCAGGCCGCCGTGCGCCAGCAATAGCGCCTGAAACAACAGCACAACCGCGCCGAGAATCGCCACCACCCCGGGCCCGAACAAGATAACCGCCAGACCAACGCCGGTCGGATGTGAACAACTCCCCGTTACCGACGGAATTTTGAGCGCGGACAGGACAAAAATAAACGCGCCGCACAGCGCCAGCAGTACCTTCTGATGATTATCCTCCTGCACAATACGCCGTAAGCGCACCAGTCCATACCACAAGCAGGGTAAAAACAGTAGCCACCAGGCCAGCGCCCACACTGGCGGTAAAAAGCCCTCCATGATATGCATCGCAAACGCCTGTTGCGGGACAACCATCAGCAATAGCGCTGCAGCCAGTCCACTGAAAGACAACTGTCGAAGCTGCTGTTCAAGTTTCATTCTGCATACTCCCACTGTTTATTGACCAGAATGGTCGAAAAATAGGGCAACGGTCGATCATCGTTGACCTCGTGGAGATGGCGCCAGCACTGCTCGCCGGGCAGTGTGGCCTCGGACATCATTAAGGCGCATTCCAGCAGGCCAGCCTGCACCAGCAACGCTTTAATACGAGCGAACCGGCCATACACTTTCATCAGCACCAAGCTATCATGCTGTTGTAGCGCCTGGGCTATTTCCGCTTCCGGCGCGGTACAAGAAATAACCGCCAGCGATTGCTGTTCTATGGCGAGCGGCATTTTCGCGCGGGCGGCTATCGCGGCGAAGGACGTGACGCCGGGGACAATCTCCAGCCACTCCGGGCAGCCGATACGCTGGAGTAAAAAAATCCAGGTACTGAATAGCATCGCATCGCCCAGGGTAATAAAACCGACCTGTTTACCCGCTTTCACCTCTGCGGTAAGCGCGGCGGCAACCTCGTTCCAGACCGCTTCTTTCTCGGCGCCGTCAGCGCTCATAGGGAAATGGCAACAACGTACTTCCGTCTGCTCGCCGAGATAGTCGCGCACAATCGACAGCGCCAGACTATCGCCCCCCTTACGACCGGCGGGCGCATACAGAATGTCCAGCGAGCCAAGAATCCGCGCTGCGCGGACGGTTATCAGGTCGGGCGCGCCTGGCCCGGTACTTAATGCGTATAATTTACCGTTCATGCCGCCTCCTCTACCGCCATGTTCAGCGCCTGGTGCAAATGCGCGACAAACATCGCCCGGATAGCCGGGTTTTCTCCCAGCCCGCTCAGCCACGGCGTCGCCGGAATGCCCGCCGCGTTAAAGCGCATTTTCCATGAGTCGCCGTCGTCTGAAGCCATATCATTAATGGCGTGATCGCCCGCCACCAGCATTAATGGCATCAAATGTACGCCGGTGACGCCTTCGTCACGCAGGCTGTCGATCAGGATGTCGACCTCCGGGTAGCTTTCTACGGCGCCGACGCGCGCCGGAAAGCGCTGCGCGGTCATCATATGATCGAGACAGGCATAAGCTGCGAATGCGTGATGGCTGGCGCCGTGGCCCATAAAAACGACTTTCTCCGTTTGTCTGAGCGATGGCATCTGTTGTCGCAACGCCTGCATTAGCTGCACATAATCGTTATGGCTGCTCAGCAGCGGCACGCCCAGCGTCAGGCGAGTGAATAACGGACGCAAGAGTTGTACCTCACGGACAATTTTTTCATATTCGTCGCCGTTAATAATGTGCAACGACTGAATCGCCACGTCCTGATATCCCTGTGCGGCAAGCTTTTGCAAAGCCTGTAATGGCGTATCGATGTCGATACCATCACGCTGGCGAAGCTTGCGAATGATCATTCCGGAAGTGAAGGCGCGAAACAGGTCGCGATCGGGACAGGACGCCGCCAGATCACGTTCGCACGCCACAATGTTTTTTTCACAGGTGTCGTGATAGCTGGTGCCAAAACTGACTACCAGAAGCGCTTTTTTCATTTTTACTCCTTAGCTGCGGCCAGCCAGCGCGATAAACGCTGCGCAAAGGCGGCCTGGCTTTCCAGTAACTCATCACCCGTCACAAGCGGCGTCGGGCGCGCAATAACGATGCAGGGAATGCCCGCATCCAGACAGGGCTGAACTTTTTCCTGATATCCCCCCTCCGCGCCGGACGCTTTGGTAATGACTACGTCGGCCCGGCACTGGTGGTAAAACGCGGCGTTAAAATCAGCGCTGAACGGCCCACACAGAGCGAAAATTTCTCCAACGCCGAACCCCAGTTCGCTGCAGCGTTGAATCACCTCCGCCACGGGCAGTACGCGCGCCAGCAACGTTTTTTCCGCCAGCCCGGCACGCCAGACGGCCAGATCTTTACTGCCGGTCGTCAGTAACACGCGCGGACCAAAATGCCTCGCTATCTCGCAGGCATCGGCAATACTACGCGCCGTATAGAGAAGCGGATGTGTCAGATTGCTAAGCTGCTCCGGGCGCTGATAACGACTTAACAACACGCCCGCCGTTTCACAGGCGCGAAGGAGGTTATGGCTGACCATTTCTGCATAAGGATGCGATGCATCTATTACCCAGCGAGTACGATTTTCTTTTAGCCAGTCGACCATCTGCCCGTATTCCAGACGACCACAGCGCACCTGTCCTTTTATGTCGCCAGCCAGCGTTTTTCCGGCTGGCGTCGCCACGGATAAGGTGTACGCGACGTTCGCCGCATCCAGTTGTCGGCATAACGCGCGCGCATCGCTGGTGCCGCCCACCACCAGCACCTCCCCCTCATTCACAGCGTGTAACCTCGCGGCGTTATCATCAGCCCATCCTGAACATAGGTCGTTTTATTACCGACGATGACCAGACTGGTCATATCTACCGGTTCAAAATCCATATCGCCGAGCGTGGTCAGCCATTTTTCCTCTTTCTTACGTCCAGCGGATTTCACCACGCCAACCGGCGTTTGCGCGCTTTTACTGGCGGCAAGCAGGTCAAACGCGCGCGCCAGATGCCCTTCGCGCCCGCGGCTGCGCGGGTTGTAAAAACAGATAACAAAGTCTGCCTCTCCGGCGGCAACGATGCGTTTTTCAATAACCGGCCACGGGGTCAGCAGGTCGCTGAGGCTGATATGGCAGAAGTCATGCATTAGCGGCGCGCCCAGTAAAGAGGCGGCGGCGATGCTGGCGGTCATGCCAGGAATGAGCCGCACCTCGACGTCCAGCTTCTGCTTGCTCACCAGCTCCAGCACCAGACCCGCCATGCCGTAAATACCGGCGTCGCCGCTGCTAATCAGCGCCACGTTATGCCCGGCCTGCGCCAGCTCAATCGCCGCCTGGCAGCGTTCAATCTCTTTGCACATCCCGGTTTTGATCACCTGCTTATCGCCGGTAAAGGCTTTCACCAGGTGGGTGTAGGTTTTATAACCGACGACGATTTCCGCCGCCTGTAACGCCTCAATCGCTTCCATGGTCATCATTGACTGTGAGCCAGGGCCAATTCCGATTACGCTTAACATCAGTGTGAAACTCCCAAAGTAATAGTGACGCCCTGTTCGCGCAGGGTTTCGCCTAACAATTGTCCCTGGCTTAATAACCACGCAGCCGGGCCGGATACGCTGCCAACGCCCACCGTTTTTCTGACGAAGCCAGAACCGGGAAAATGGTGTTCGAATTCGCGCAACGCTTCGGCGGTAAAGGTTTTAAAAGGCACGCGGCAGCAGGAGGCGAGCTGAATAAGCCCCGGCTCCCCTTTTTTGAGCGTGACGCTGCCAATCGCTTTTAACGCCAGCGGATCGAGTTTCTGCGCTTCAAGCTGGCGCGCCAGTAATGTCGCTAACAGGGGAAATGGCGTATCGCGGCGACAGCCAATTCCCGCCACCACGCGCTGGGGCACCAGTTTCCAGTGCGGTACGGGAAGCTCAGGGAGGTCATTACGCAAAGAGACGCAGATAAGCGCATCCAGTTCAGGCAGCCGCTGCAAATCATCAACAGGGATAAAACCGCGAATATCACACTGGCCGATCTCTTCCGTTAGTTCGGCATCCCACCATAACCCCACACGTTGATGACTGACCAACATCTGGTTGACGGTTTTTACCGCCGTGCGAAAATCGGTCATGCGGGCGTTAAGCTGGAAAGCTAAGGTGTCCAACGCGGACATCTCATTGACATCCGTTGCCGTGGTAATCACCGGATCGGCGCCTAACATTCCTGCCAGGTAGCGCGTCAAGGCATTGGCCCCGCCCGCATGACCGGAAAGCAGGCTAATGACATGCTGACCACGTTCATCAATGACGACCACCGCCGGATCGCTGAACTTGTCGTTCACTAACGGCGCCAGGACACGAACGGCAATGCCGGTCGCGCCGATAAAAATAAGCGCGGTATAAGTGGTAAAAGCCTGCCGGGCGGTATTAGCGAATCCGCCATCGAAGGGAATAAATCCCTCTTCCCGCAGTTTTTCACTGGTAAAGCAGGTTAACGGCAGCATCGCGGCGAGTCTCTTTGCCAGCGCCACGCCGCCGGGAGTCAGGCAAAACAACGCAATGGATTCAGGCTTTACGGTATTCATGGCTAAAGTCCGCTGCATAAAGTCTTGAGTAGTGATACTCCTTACCCAGAAAATTCCCGACCAGAATCAGCGCCGTCTTACGGATGCCAGCATCACGTACTTTGTCGCTAATATCCGCTAACGTGCCGCGAACGGTCTGGCTTTCCGGCCAGGTAGCCTTATAGATGACCGCGACAGGCGTAGTTGCCGGATAACCACCTGAAATGAGACGTTCCGCCACCCGGTGAATACGCTGAACGGAGAGATAAATCGCCATTGACGTCTGGTGACTGGCGAAAGCCTCCAGTTGTTCCCGCGCCGGTACTGGCGTACGCCCTTCCAGACGGGTAATAATGAGACTCTGCGATACTTCCGGTACGGTATATTCCACACCCAGCTCCGCCGCAGCGCCGAGAAACGCGCTGACGCCAGGCACTACCTGCCAGTCGATACCACGGCGAGTTAACTCTTCGCCTTGCTCACGTACGGAGCCGTACAGCGAGACATCGCCCGTTTGCAACCGCACCACCGTTTTTCCCGCTTTCACGCCCGCGGCCATCAGCTCGATAATCTGCTCAAGATGCAGTTCGGCGCTGTCGTAGCGTTCTGCCTGCGCGGGGCAGTAATCCAGCAGTTCGGTATTGATCAGCGAACCGGCATAGATAACTATCTGCGCCTGTTGCAGCAGGCGGTAGCCTTTAAGCGTGATCAGCTCGCGATCGCCCGGCCCGGCGCCGACGAACCATACACAGCGTGGATCAAATGTCTCTGACATGGTTTTCTTCCTTCTGACAGGCGATAACAAAAACAGGGTTGTTCGGTTTGAAATAGTGTCCCGCCCCCAGCGGCGTTAACGATGAAAGCTGAAGCTGTACACAGTCCATTCGACATGCGCCGATGTGCGCAAGATGCGCCAGCGCGCTATGGAGGTTTTCCTGTAAGATAAAGGTCATCACCAGACGGCCACCGGGATGCAGATGGCCCATCGCCCAGTCAATCAGCGCCGTCAGATGCCCGCCGCTGCCGCCCATAAACACCGCATCGGCTTTCCCGGTTATGGTCATTGGCGCTTCGCCGGGGAGAATATCGATATTGCCGCAGGCAAAGCGCTGACGATTCTCATCAAGCAGCCGTAGCGCGGCAGGATTACGCTCGATAGCCGTCACCTGCAACGAAGGAAATTGCAGCGCCGCTTCAATTGAGACGCTTCCCGTTCCCGCCCCGACGTCAATCAGGTGACTGGCGCGGTGAAGCTCAAGTTTCGACAGCGCCAGCGCCCGTACCGCCTCTTTGGTCATTGGCACGTTCTCGCCGCGCAGAAAAAGCTCATCTTTCATCCAGGATCACCACTGCATTCATTTCATAGTCGGCGTTGACCGCACTGACGGGTAGCCAGTGGATCCGCTCATTTTCCATCGCCAGATTTTCACCAATCACCATTAAGCGATGCCCTTTACCGCGCGCGACCAGTTCCCGGGCGATTTCCCGCGGCCCGCAGCGGGCATCCGTGACCATCGCCACTTTGCGATGGTTCGCCAACTGCTCGAAGCTGACGCAACGACCGTGGCTACTGGTCAACCACATGTCATTCATATCAATTCCAGCCTGTGCGCACAGATACTGTACGGCGCTGATGCCAGGGATAATGCGAACCTGTTCGATACCAAAATGCGCCACCAGGCGTGTACCGATGCCATAAAACAGCGGATCGCCGGAGGCCAGCACCACGATCCCTTTATCCCAGCGGGCGGCAATCCAGGACAACAACGCGCCAATATCCGCGCCCAGCGTAAATCGTTCGCCGCCAAACGCCGGAAACTGCGCCAAATGCCGTTTACCGCCTGCCAGCGCATCGGCGTGGTCTATCGCTTCCAGCGCCGCAGGGGTCATCAAATGCCGTCCGGCGGGCCCCATTCCCACGACCGTTAGCATTGCAGCTCCTTAGCAATCTCGTCGACGGGACGATTACTGCCGAGAATATGGTTATCAAAAGAAAACAGGATGGCGTCGCAGACAGGCGGCGTTTTGGTAAAACGCAGCATCTGCATGACTCGCAAACAAATGCGCCTGGCAAGATGGTTATAGATATGCCCGAAGCCATATGCTTCAATGTGCTCCATTGCCGCTTCAGTGGTATCGCAATCGCCGACCAGGGTGAGTAACTCCAGCGGCGCGCCCAGTAAAGCTAAATGCGCGACCAGCGTTTCCATGCGCGCATCGGCAATATGGCTATGGGTATGAAAAATCCCGGCGGCGATTTTGATCAATTTTCCAGGATGCCCCACCAGCACTATCTGGCAAAATCCCAGCCGTACCGCCTCTTCAATCATGTAGCCGACAAAATTGCTCATGGTGACGACCGCCTGTGTGTCGACGCCCATTTGCTCGCGAACAAACCGTTCGCCGTGGTTGCCCGGCACGAGTATCACCCGCGTTAATCCTGACGCCCGTTTGATCTCCAGCTCCAGCGATAGCGAGCGTTTCCAGCTTTCTTCCGACATCGGCGTCACAATGCCGGTAGTGCCAATAATGGAAATGCCGCCAAGAATGCCAAGCCGCGAGTTATATGTTTTTTGCGCCCGCGCTTCGCCTTCCGGGGCAAAAATCTCCACATCGGCCCCACGCGCCGGGCCTATCGCTTCGCGCACCGCTGACTCAATGGTATGGCGCGGCGTACGATTGATGGCGGCGCTCCCGAGCGGCAGTCCAACCCCTTTACGCGTTACCGTACCAATACCTTCGCCGCCAGTGAGCGTAATCTCACCGCTGTCGTTGAGCGTAACGCGGGCAAAAATCAGCATTCCGTGCGTGGCATCCACATCATCGCCGCCATCTTTACGAATTGCGGCTATCGCCTGCTGGCCTTCAATGTGCGGCGACTCCACGTTCAGGCATAGCGTGACGCCCGACGGCGTGACGATGGAGACCTGATGAATCAGATGTTGACGTAATACCATCAGCGCGGCGACTTTTGCCGCCGCCGTCGCGCAGGAACCGGTGGTATATCCTTTACGTAACGCTTTACCGTGGTGCCAGACCGGCGCGTCAAAAGAAAGCTCGCTCATCAGGCCTCCCGGAGGTGATAGAGCAACGCATTGACGATAGCGGCAGCCACGTTACTGCCGCCTTTACGCCCTAACGCGGCAACCGCGGGGAAATGGCTATGGGTGAGTGCCTCTTTGGACTCCGCCGCGCCGACAAAGCCTACCGGTACGCCCACCACGCCGCTCACCGTCACGTTATGTTCAAGCAAACGGAACAGGGCCGTCGGCGCATTACCGAAAACAAAGAGCTTGTTTTTCTCCTCCTCGGCGATAGCGATATCGACGGCGGCCATTGAACGGGTAATCCCCTGCGTTTGTGCGGCGCGCACCACGCGCGGATCGCTGATATAACAGCGACACTCGCCGCCAAACGTCGCCAGTAATCTTTTATTAATGCCGGACAGCGCCATCGTGGTATCGGTATAAATAATGCACGGATGGCGTAACGCATCACAAAGCTGCTCCAGCGCATCGGCAGAGAACCACAAAATGTCCAGCCAGTCGAAATCGGCGGTGGTATGAATAACCCGCTTGATAATGGCCTCATGGAGCGGACTGGCGAAACGGTAATCAGGACGCGTTTCGCGAATAATGTCGCTAATAATGGTGAAACTGTTGGCCTCAATGGTTTGGGGCTGCTGGATATAATGCATACTGTCGTCCTCAGGCCACGCCAGATAACCCGCACCGCGCCGCAATAAACAGCGCCAGCGCCAGGGTTGAAGCGACCCACATCAATCGAATCGTTCGGGAAATATCGTCCACGGAAATATCGCGCTGCGCGTCGCCTATCCAGGGCTTGTCCACACGCTCGCCAAAGTAGTTATTTGGGCCACCGAGCTGGATTCCTAAGGCGCCGGCCACACACGCTTCCGACCAGGCGCAATTTGGGCTACTGTGGTTATAACGGTCACGCCAGCCAATACGCAGCGCCCGCCAACCACTCAGGCGACACAGTCCTGCCGCAATGCCCAACAACAGCCAGCTCAGTCGGGCAGGAAGATAGTTCGCTACGTCGTCCATAC
Organism: Salmonella sp. 32120201201600049SM; assembly: GCF_017572835.1. Taxonomy (NCBI): domain Bacteria; kingdom Pseudomonadati; phylum Pseudomonadota; class Gammaproteobacteria; order Enterobacterales; family Enterobacteriaceae; genus Salmonella; species Salmonella sp. 32120201201600049SM. The sequence continues at coordinate 977,992 of NZ_JAGESA010000001.1, forward strand.
GGGCGCTGACCATACCAATCGCCCAGTATTTTTCATGTTTGTAGCCCACCATTGAATCCAGGGTATTGACGGCTTTGTAGACCATCGCCAGCGGCGCGCCGCCGAGAAAGAGGAAAAAGAGCGGCGCGATAATGCCGTCAACGGTGTTTTCTGCAACCGTTTCCACCACGGCGCGATTGATCTGCGCTGGCTGAAGTTGCGACGTATCGCGCCCGACGATCCAGGAGAGTTTTATTCGGCTTTCCGCAAGGTCGTTCTTCCGTAACGGTCGTTCAACCTCCTGCGCGGCGTGGGCCAGAGAGCGTCCGGCCAGCGTGGTAAAGATCATCCAGACTTCGACGCTCCAGCCAAACCAGGGGTGAATCCGCTGCGCCAGCGCCAGTACGCCCCATGCCACGCCCCAGGTCGCCCCGACAACCACAACCCACATTACGCCGCCGCCAATCCGCAGCGCTTTATCGCCGGGACAATAGCGACGCACAATACGCTGCACAAACGTGATTAAACGACCTATCCAGCGTACCGGATGGGGCCAGTGTTGAGGGTCGCCGATGATAAAATCCAGCACCCAGGCGATACACCAGGCAAGAATCGTCATAATACGCGCCTCGCCGCCGCCAGCCAGTGCTGCAACATTTCCGGACGCTGGGCGAAATGGACGTGCAGATAGCTGGCAAACGTGTTGCCTGTCTGCCAGCCGCCAGTCCATTCCTGTAACACGCGGCCATCGCGAACCTTACGACAGGCCATAACGGCGGGTGTTTCGGGGATAAAATCTGAGTAGTGAAATTCATGGCCGCGCACTATCTCGCCAGGCGCCGCCAATAGCGTTGGCTGCATAGCCTGCGCCTCACAGTAGCCAAAGCGGGTAAGTCGCTTACCCATTTTGCTGTGACCGGGGATAATATTCGCCATCTGATGAATTTCCCCACCGCTATCCTCCAGAGTGCTCCCCAGATACATCAGACCGCCACACTCCGCGTAAATCGCCACGCCGCGCTGATGCGCCGCCCGCAAATGTTTTAACATCGCCGTATTTGCCGCCAGATCCGCGGCGTATAATTCAGGATATCCACCGCCCAGCCAGATCATCTGACAATCAGGCAATGCGCGGTCATGCAGTGGGCTAAAACGCACAATGTTAACGCCGGCACGCTCCAGCAAATCGATGTTATCGGGGTAATAAAAGTTAAAGGCCTCATCATCCGCCAGAGCAAGCGTCAGCCCTGCCCCCGCTGTGTTATCGGGGCGTTCAGGCCACATTCCCGCCGGAAGCGCTGATAACACGCTCAGCGAGAGTAGCGCATCCACATCCACTGTTTGTTCCAGCGTGGCGGCAAAATCATGCCATGATTGCTGATTGACGAGGGATTCTCTGGCGGTAATCAACCCCAGGTGGCGTTCAGGTAATGCGACGCCGTCGCAAGGAGGGACATACCCCAGTACCGGCAGTGAGCAATAATGTTCAATGGCATTTTTGAGGAGCTGATAGTGGGCGTCGCTAGTGACGCGATTCACAATCACGCCCGCGAGGTTGAGGGTCGGGTCGAAGTGCTGAAATCCCATAACGGTAGCCGCAAGCGACGTTGAAACAGCCTTGCCGTCCACCAGTAGGATGACCGGGCAACCAAGCTGTTTGGCCATCGCAGCTGTGCTGCAGTAATTGGGATCGACGCCATAGCCGTCATACAACCCCATGACCCCTTCAATGACAGCGATATCCGCCTGCCGCATTTGTTCGCAAAATAAGGCGTTGAGAACAGGAGGAGGAAGCATGAAACTGTCAAGATTACGGGACGCCACGCCACAGATAGCGGTATGCCAGCCGGTATCAAGGTAATCTGGCCCAACTTTAAACGGCTGTACGCGCAGCGCGCGTTTTTGCAGCAGCCTCAACAAACCAAGCGTCACCGTGGTTTTGCCGCAACCGCTTCCTGTGCCTGCAAGAATAAATGCGTGATGCCTTGCCGCCATTACCCTGATCCTGTTCAGGGTGGTAGGGGTATACAGGTACGCGCATGTTCAGTCTTTCGACTGTACGCGTCTTCGCAACCCACTTCCCACCGAAGTTGTTGGTTATCACCGACAGGCAGGTCTTCTGGCTTAGCGTCCTCCTCGCCCGTCCTTCCCAATCTTGCGATCAGTGGTCTTTACGGGGTCGTCAGCATCACAGCAGCGGGGGCTGCGGGGGATTTTCACCCCCTTCCCTACCACAAATGTGGCAAACCTGTTGGTTTACGTTATGGCTGTACGGCACACCCATAACGGCAATTAATAATGTGCTACGTTTTACATTTCTGTGAGCAATAGCCTGAGCGGTTGCTCATCTGACGTTAATCTACTCATCCTTATCGGTATATTGACGATAAAACGTATCGACAAAGCGTAATAAAACTTATCTTTCCTGACACTGTACTTCATCACAAAAATAAAAACTGGTGCAGTTTATGCCCTAAATTTTATTATTTTGTTGCGCTATGACAATTTATTGTTACACCAGATAAATTTTCTTTCTGAAATGATTAAGATACAAAAGACTATCAAAAATCGGCAATAGCAAAATATTGCTATTCATAACGATGGAGGATGAGAATTCTCATTTATCTGCTGGCGATAAGCCTGCGGCGTAACCTGATAGGTCTGGCGGAAGACTTTGCAAAAATAGCTGGTTTGCGAAAAGCCTAAATTACGCGCAATACTGGCAATACTCCAGTCACTATGGCAAAGCAATTCTCTGGCGCTAACCATTCTCTGGCGGTTTACCCACGCATTAAATCCGATTCCCTGATATTTCTTGAATAGCTTACTGAAGTAATAGGGGCTGAGATAGACATGTGAGGCGACATCCTCAAGACGAAGATCGTCGGACAAATGCGCATCAATATAGCGAAGCGCTTTTTTCATTTTACTGTCATGCGGAGTGGGACCACGAGTGGTTTTATTTGCCTCCGATTGCTGCGGATTGTCTTTGATAACCACGAAATTGAGCTGTTTTTTCAGGCAATTCTCAACAATCAGTTTAAGAAGATCGGCGGAAGCGATAACGCGTGAATAGTCCATCTCTGGCACATTCCGAAATTCATTCAAGAGCTCAGGGTCAGCCTGCCAGCGATCGTCAACATTAAGAATGTTTACCAGCTCCACGTCATTACTTAAACGAACCTGCCCGCATAAAACAAAGCCAACTAAATGCCCTGCGATTACCAGCGGAATAGAAAAATCCGTTAGACCGGCATGACAACGATAAATACAGGGTTGATCGGACTTCGATGCCTCCAGTCCCCCGCAGCGATCGCTCATACGACAACGTGTACTATGCTGGGGATGCTGCCGCATCAACTGACAAAACGGCGTGAAATTGAATAGCTCAGATATTTCATCACCATGAATATTGACAACCACAACCGCCAGACCGGTGGCTTGTGCAAAATCCTGTGCGATTTTATTAATGAGTTCTGAGTTCAGAGCGCTCGCAGAAATCATGATAAAACCCCTCAGTTAATTTATTGTTATAAACAAAACACATTATTTACATTCACTTTTTATTAGCATTATCCTGGCCCTGATAAAAAGTACAATGACAATATCAAAAGTCTCCCATTGCTGGGAGACGTTTTGATCAGTTCGTGAAAGCAGATCACGAAATTATCTCACCTGTTTTTACGATACATCATTGCTGTGAATCTGGTTCGCATTTTCTTACAGTTCACAGCGGTTACAAGGTAAATTCTTACCAATAAAATAGCGATATATGGCTGCTCCGGCACAGGCGCCGATAACAGGCGCGACAATCGGCACGATAAAATAAGGGATCTCTCGCCCACCGCTCATCGCCATGTTCCCCCACCCCGCTAACCATGTGAACAGTTTGGGACCGAAATCACGCGCCGGGTTCATTGCAAAACCGGTAAGGGGTCCAGTAGACGCGCCGATAACGGCAACCAATATCCCAATAAGCAAAGGCGCAAGCGGCCCTTTAGGAATGCCATTGCCATCATCCGTCAATGCCATGATCATGCCCATCAGAATCGACGTAATGACCACTTCCACCAACGCAGCCTGCCATACATTTAGCGCTGCGGCCGGATAGGTACTGAAAATGCTGGCTAATTGCAAACTTTCGACGCTACCGCGCACCATATGATGCGCAGTCTCAAATTCAGTAAAAAGGCTACTATAAAGCACATACGCCAGCAGAGCGCCGCCAAAAGCGCCGGCAAACTGGGCAATAATATAAGGCAATACTTTCTGTTTGGGGAAGCAGGCAAAGAGCCACAGCGCAATCGTCACCGCAGGGTTAAGATGTCCGCCGGAGATTCCGGCAGTAAGGTAAACGGCCAGTGAAATTCCAAGCCCCCAAATAATGCAAATCTCCCATAATCCGAGGCTGGCGCCTGCGACTTTGAGCGCGCTCAAACAACCGATACCAAAAAACAAAAAGAGTCCGGTGCCTAAAAATTCCGCACCACATTGCGCCTTTAGAGAATCATTCATGTGACACCTTCTGAGCAAAGTTCGTGTCCTGGCCAGCGCAAGTTTCGGCTGGCGGTAGAGTACAGCTAACCTCACTATAAAAAGTGCCGCCTGTAAATTGTTGGCAACCTGCGGGCCTGCCTTCCGGAAAAATCGTGTTGCGATAGCAAAATTTTGCTTTTCCGATATTTTTATCAGCCCATCACACGGGAAATTTGAGCTATAAAATACGCCTGTTGAAATAATAAAATATTGCACAAGCCAACTTATCAATTTCGAATAAACATCACATTTTGCGTCTTTCGCCATATCAAATAAAAATACTCTCGTCACTAACAAAAATGTAAAAATGAAATAATAAAAACAAAATAATCATATAGACAATAATAAATTAAATATTGATTATCAATGAGTTATAAAAATAAAAGGCAATTTAGTCATATTGCTTTCTCATTATTTTCTGATGCTCAACAGCAAGTCAGCCATTCTTTTTCCTCGCATCTTCTTATAGTCCCAACTATCGGAACACTCCATGCGAGGTCTTTATGCAACAAGAAGCACTAGGAATGGTAGAAACCAAAGGCTTAACCGCAGCCATAGAGGCCGCTGATGCAATGGTTAAGTCAGCCAATGTGATGTTAGTGGGCTATGAAAAGATTGGCTCCGGGCTGGTAACCGTCATCGTGCGCGGCGATGTTGGCGCGGTCAAAGCGGCCACCGATGCAGGTGCCGCAGCCGCACGCAACGTGGGTGAAGTGAAAGCCGTACACGTCATCCCACGCCCTCACACCGATGTAGAAAAAATCTTACCGAAGGGAATTAGCCAATGAGCAGCAATGAGCTGGTGGAACAGATCATGGCGCAGGTGATTGCCCGTGTGGCAACGCCGGAACAACAGGCCATCCCTGGTCAACCCCAACCTATACGAGAGACGGCTATGGCAGAAAAAAGCTGCAGTTTAACGGAATTTGTCGGGACCGCCATTGGCGATACCCTGGGCCTGGTTATCGCCAACGTCGATACCGCCCTGCTGGACGCGATGAAGCTTGAGAAGCGCTATCGTTCCATCGGTATTCTCGGCGCCCGCACCGGCGCAGGCCCGCACATTATGGCGGCGGACGAAGCGGTGAAAGCCACCAACACCGAAGTGGTCAGCATTGAGCTGCCGCGCGATACCAAAGGCGGCGCGGGCCACGGTTCGCTGATTATTTTAGGCGGTAACGATGTATCCGACGTCAAGCGCGGTATCGAAGTCGCGCTGAAAGAGCTGGACCGCACCTTCGGTGATGTTTACGGCAACGAAGCCGGACATATCGAGCTGCAGTACACCGCTCGCGCCAGCTATGCGCTGGAAAAAGCGTTCGGCGCGCCGATTGGCCGCGCCTGCGGCATTATCGTCGGCGCTCCGGCTTCCGTCGGCGTACTGATGGCCGATACCGCGCTGAAGTCAGCCAACGTTGAAGTCGTGGCGTACAGCTCTCCGGCGCACGGCACCAGCTTTAGTAACGAAGCTATTCTGGTGATTTCCGGCGACTCCGGCGCGGTCCGTCAGGCGGTGACCTCCGCCCGCGAAATCGGCAAAACCGTCCTTGCGACCCTCGGTTCTGAACCGAAAAACGATCGCCCGTCCTACATCTGATACCCACGAGGCTGATTCATGAGATCGAAAAGATTTGAAGCACTGGCGAAACGCCCTGTGAATCAGGACGGCTTTGTTAAGGAGTGGATCGAAGAAGGCTTTATCGCGATGGAAAGCCCGAACGACCCAAAACCGTCGATAAAAATCGTTAACGGCGCGGTAACCGAGCTGGACGGAAAACCGGTTAGCGAATTCGACCTGATCGACCACTTTATCGCCCGCTACGGCATCAACCTGAACCGCGCCGAAGAAGTGATGGCGATGGATTCGGTCAAGCTGGCTAACATGCTGTGCGATCCGAACGTCAAGCGCAGCGAAATCGTTCCGCTAACCACCGCGATGACCCCAGCGAAAATTGTCGAAGTGGTTTCGCATATGAACGTGGTTGAGATGATGATGGCGATGCAGAAAATGCGCGCCCGCCGTACTCCATCTCAACAGGCGCACGTCACCAACGTTAAAGACAACCCGGTGCAAATTGCCGCCGATGCCGCCGAAGGCGCATGGCGCGGGTTTGACGAACAAGAGACGACGGTTGCGGTAGCGCGCTATGCGCCGTTCAACGCCATCGCGCTGCTGGTTGGTTCTCAGGTAGGTCGTCCGGGGGTACTGACTCAATGCTCGCTGGAAGAAGCCACCGAGCTGAAGCTCGGCATGCTGGGCCACACCTGCTACGCCGAAACCATCTCCGTTTACGGCACCGAGCCGGTCTTCACCGACGGTGACGATACCCCATGGTCGAAGGGCTTCTTAGCCTCTTCCTACGCCTCTCGCGGCCTGAAAATGCGCTTCACCTCCGGCTCCGGCTCCGAAGTGCAGATGGGCTACGCCGAAGGCAAATCCATGCTGTATCTGGAAGCGCGCTGCATCTATATCACCAAAGCCGCGGGCGTTCAGGGGCTGCAAAACGGCTCCGTAAGCTGCATCGGCGTACCGTCTGCCGTGCCGTCAGGCATTCGTGCCGTGCTGGCGGAAAACCTGATCTGCTCTTCGCTGGATCTGGAATGCGCCTCCAGTAACGACCAGACCTTCACCCACTCCGATATGCGTCGTACCGCGCGCCTGCTGATGCAGTTCCTGCCGGGTACCGACTTTATCTCCTCTGGTTATTCCGCGGTGCCGAACTACGACAACATGTTCGCCGGTTCCAACGAAGATGCGGAAGACTTTGACGACTACAACGTTATCCAGCGCGACCTGAAAGTGGACGGCGGTCTGCGCCCGGTTCGCGAAGAGGACGTTATCGCCATCCGTAACAAAGCCGCCCGCGCGCTGCAGGCCGTGTTTGCCGGAATGGGACTGCCGCCGATTACCGATGAAGAAGTTGAAGCCGCGACCTATGCCCACGGTTCGAAAGATATGCCGGAGCGCAACATCGTCGAAGACATCAAGTTCGCCCAGGAAATCATCAATAAAAACCGCAACGGTCTGGAAGTTGTGAAAGCGCTGGCGCAGGGCGGGTTTACCGACGTGGCCCAGGACATGCTCAACATCCAGAAAGCCAAGCTAACCGGCGACTATTTGCACACCTCCGCCATTATCGTCGGCGACGGACAAGTGCTCTCTGCGGTTAATGACGTCAATGACTATGCCGGTCCGGCAACAGGTTATCGCCTGCAGGGAGAACGCTGGGAAGAGATTAAAAACATCCCTGGCGCTCTTGATCCCAACGAGATTGATTAAGGGGTGAGAAATGGAAATTAATGAAAAATTGCTGCGCCAGATAATTGAAGACGTGCTCCGCGATATGAAGGGCAGCGATAAACCCGTCTCGTTTAATGCGCCTGCGGCATCCACAGCGCCACAGACCGCTGTGCCTGCGGGCGACGGCTTTCTGACCGAAGTGGGCGAAGCGCGCCAGGGCACTCAGCAGGACGAAGTCATTATCGCCGTCGGCCCGGCATTTGGCCTGGCGCAAACCGTCAATATCGTCGGCTTACCGCATAAGAGCATTCTGCGCGAAGTCATTGCCGGTATTGAAGAAGAAGGCATCAAGGCGCGCGTGATTCGCTGCTTTAAATCTTCCGACGTGGCGTTCGTCGCCGTTGAAGGTAACCGCCTGAGCGGATCCGGCATCTCCATCGGCATCCAGTCGAAAGGTACTACGGTTATCCACCAGCAGGGGCTACCGCCGCTCTCCAACCTGGAGCTGTTCCCGCAGGCACCGCTGCTGACGCTGGAAACCTACCGTCAGATTGGTAAAAACGCCGCCCGCTATGCGAAACGAGAATCACCGCAGCCGGTCCCTACGCTCAATGACCAGATGGCACGCCCGAAGTACCAGGCAAAGTCGGCCATTTTGCACATTAAAGAGACCAAGTACGTCGTGACGGGCAAAAACCCGCAGGAACTGCGCGTGGCGCTTTGATAAAGGATAACTCCATGAATACCGACGCAATTGAATCGATGGTCCGGGACGTATTGAGCCGCATGAACAGCCTGCAGGGCGATGCGCCAGCAGCGGCTCCTGCGGCAGGCGGCACGTCCCGCAGCGCAAAGGTCAGCGACTACCCGCTGGCGAACAAACACCCGGAATGGGTGAAAACCGCCACCAATAAAACGCTGGACGACTTTACGCTGGAAAACGTGCTGAGCAATAAAGTCACCGCTCAGGATATGCGTATTACCCCGGAAACCCTGCGCTTACAGGCCTCTATCGCCAAAGATGCGGGTCGCGACCGGCTGGCGATGAACTTTGAACGCGCCGCCGAACTGACCGCGGTACCGGACGATCGCATTCTTGAAATCTACAACGCCCTTCGCCCCTATCGCTCGACGAAAGAAGAGCTGATGGCTATCGCCGACGATCTCGAAAACCGCTATCAGGCGAAGATCTGCGCAGCTTTCGTTCGCGAAGCGGCAACGCTGTATGTCGAGCGTAAAAAACTCAAAGGCGACGATTAGCTTTCTCTAAGTAATTCGAGATGCATTGAGGCGGCAAGTGAGTGACAAATTCGTCTGGAACGAATTTGAACAGCCATAGGCTGGCTTTAGTGAGGGACAGGGATGTCCCTCATAACCCCGATGAGCTTACTGTAGTAAGTGATTCGGGTGAAAGAACGCAGCCAACAAAAAGGCAGTTTGAAGTACGACGAGAAAAAGGATATACGATGCGATATATAGCTGGCATTGACATCGGCAACTCATCGACGGAAGTCGCCCTGGCGACTCTGAATGAGGCTGGTGCGCTGACAATCACCCACAGCGCGCTGGCGGAAACGACCGGGATCAAAGGCACGTTGCGTAACGTGTTCGGCATTCAGGAAGCGCTCGCCCTCGTCGCAAAGCGCGCGGGGATCAATGTCAGCGATATTTCGCTCATCCGCATTAACGAAGCCACGCCGGTGATTGGCGATGTGGCGATGGAAACCATTACCGAAACCATCATCACCGAATCGACAATGATCGGCCATAACCCAAAAACGCCGGGCGGAGCAGGCCTTGGTGTGGGTATCACGATTACGCCGGAGGAGCTGTTAACCCGCCCGGCGGACTCGTCCTATATTCTGGTGGTATCGTCAGCCTTTGATTTTGCTGATATCGCCAATGTTATCAACGCCTCAATGCGCGCCGGATACCAGATTACCGGCGTCATTTTGCAGCGCGACGATGGCGTACTGGTCAGCAACCGGCTGGAAAAATCGCTACCGATTGTCGATGAAGTTCTGTACATCGACCGCATTCCGCTGGGGATGCTGGCGGCGATTGAAGTCGCCGTGCCGGGAAAGGTTATCGAAACCCTCTCCAACCCTTACGGCATCGCCACCGTATTTAATCTCAACGCCGATGAGACGAAAAACATCGTCCCGATGGCGCGCGCGCTGATTGGCAACCGTTCCGCCGTGGTGGTTAAAACGCCATCCGGCGACGTCAAAGCGCGCGCAATACCCGCCGGTAACCTGGAGCTGCAGGCTCAGGGTCGTACCGTGCGCGTGGATGTTGCCGCCGGTGCCGAAGCTATCATGAAAGCGGTGGACGGCTGCGGCAAGCTCGACAACGTCACCGGCGAGGCCGGGACCAATATCGGCGGCATGCTGGAGCACGTACGCCAGACCATGGCCGAGCTAACCAATAAGCCCAGCAGCGAGATTTTCATTCAGGATCTTCTGGCCGTTGACACCTCGGTTCCGGTGAGCGTCACCGGCGGTCTGGCCGGGGAGTTCTCGCTGGAGCAGGCCGTCGGCATCGCTTCGATGGTGAAATCAGACCGTCTGCAGATGGCGATGATTGCCCGTGAAATTGAGCAGAAGCTTAATATCGACGTGCAGATCGGCGGCGCTGAGGCTGAAGCCGCCATTCTGGGCGCGCTGACCACGCCGGGTACCACCCGACCGCTGGCGATCCTCGACCTCGGCGCGGGCTCCACCGATGCCTCCATCATCAACCCTAAAGGCGAAATCATCGCCACCCATCTCGCCGGGGCAGGCGACATGGTCACGATGATTATTGCCCGCGAACTGGGGCTGGAAGACCGCTATCTGGCGGAAGAGATCAAAAAATACCCGCTGGCTAAGGTCGAAAGCCTGTTCCACTTACGCCACGAGGACGGCAGCGTCCAGTTCTTCCCGACGCCGCTGCCTCCCGCCGTGTTCGCCCGCGTCTGCGTGGTGAAACCGGACGAACTGGTGCCGCTTCCCGGCGACTTAGCGCTGGAAAAAGTGCGTGCTATTCGCCGCAGCGCTAAAGAACGTGTCTTTGTCACCAACGCCCTGCGCGCGCTGCGCCAGGTCAGTCCAACCGGCAACATTCGCGATATTCCGTTCGTGGTGCTGGTCGGCGGCTCGTCGCTGGATTTTGAAGTTCCGCAGCTGGTCACCGATGCGCTGGCGCACTACCGCCTGGTCGCCGGGCGAGGAAATATTCGCGGCAGCGAAGGCCCAAGAAACGCGGTGGCCACCGGCCTGATTCTCTCCTGGCACAAGGAATTTGCATATGGACAGTAATCACAGCGCCCCGGCCATCGTCATTACCGTTATCAACGACTGCGCCAGCCTCTGGCACGAAGTGCTGCTGGGTATCGAAGAGGAAGGCATCCCTTTCCTGCTTCAGCGTCACCCGGCTGGAGATGTCGTTGACAGCGCCTGGCAGGCGGCGCGCAGCTCGCCGCTGCTGGTTGGCATTGCCTGCGATCGACACTCGCTGGTCGTGCATTACAAGAATTTACCCGCATCGGCGCCGCTTTTTACGCTGATGCATCATCAGGACAGTCAGGCCCAACGCAACACCGGTAATAACGCGGCACGGCTGGTCAAAGGGATCCCTTTTCGGGATCTCCATGCTTAATCACAGGAGAACGGCAGTATGAATAACGCACTGGGACTGGTTGAAACAAAAGGGCTGGTCGGCGCCATTGAAGCCGCCGATGCAATGGTTAAATCCGCCAACGTACAGCTGGTGGGCTACGAAAAAATTGGTTCTGGCCTGGTTACCGTCATGGTTCGCGGCGACGTCGGCGCGGTTAAAGCAGCCGTAGATGCAGGCAGCGCGGCGGCAAGCGTCGTGGGTGAAGTGAAATCCTGCCACGTTATCCCGCGTCCGCACAGCGATGTTGAGGCCATTTTACCGAAATCAGCCTAATCGATGGCAAATAAGGAGCACCGCGTGAAGCAATCACTGGGATTACTTGAAGTTTGTGGTCTGGCACTGGCTATCAGCTGCGCCGATATCATGGCGAAATCCGCTTCTATCACGCTGCTCGCCCTCGAAAAGACCAATGGTTCAGGCTGGATGGTGATTAAAATTACCGGTGATGTGGCCTCCGTTCAGGCGGCTATCACCACCGGTGCGCATTTCGCCGAACAGCGGAATGGCCTGGTGGCCCACAAGGTTATCGCCAGGCCCGGAGAAGGGATCCTGCTCGCAGAGACACCCCCACCCTCCGTCATTGAACCTGAGCCTGAAGAGTCAGAGATAGCTGATGTCGTTTCTGAAGCGACAGCAGAAGAGGCCCCGCAGGAATCAGAACTGGTCAGTTGCAACCTGTGTCTGGATCCAAAATGTCCTCGCCAGAAGGGCGAACCTCGCACGCTTTGCATTCATCCCGGTAAGCGAGGTGAAGCGTAATGGATAAAGAGCTTCTGCAATCAACGGTCAGTAAAGTTCTTGATGAGATGCGCCAGCGGCCTATCCCGCTGGGCGTCTCAAACCGTCATATCCACCTGTCCGCACAGGATTATGAGCGGCTGTTTCCCGGCCATCCCATCAGCGAGAAAAAAGCGCTGCTGCAGCCGGGACAATACGCCGCGGAGCAAACCGTCACTCTGGTGGGACCGAAAGGGCAGCTCAAAAATGTGCGCCTGCTCGGCCCGCTGCGCTCGGTAAGCCAGGTGGAAATTTCGCGTACCGATGCGAGAACGCTGGGGATTGCCGCGCCGCTGAGAATGTCCGGCAACCTGAAGGGGACGCCGGGCATCCGCCTGGTCAGCCCCTTTGCCGAACTGGAGCTACCTTCCGGGGTTATCGTCGCGCAGCGGCATATCCATATGTCGCCGCTTGATGCGCTGATCCTGCGGGTTTCCCACGGCGATATGGTTTCAGTGGCGATTGAAGGCGACGATCGCGGGCTGATTTTCAACAACGTGGCGATTCGCGTTTCACCGGACATGCGCCTCGAAATGCACATTGATACCGATGAAGCCAACGCCGCTGGTGCCGATAACCCGCAGGCCTTTGCCCGGCTGGTAGGCCCGCGATGAACGGCGAAACCCTGCAGCGCATTGTCGAGGAGATTGTCTCCCGGCTGCAGCGCCGTGCCCAGAGCACGGCGACGCTGAGCGTTACGCAACTTCGCGATGCCGACTGTCCAGCACTGTTCTGTCAGCACGCGTCGCTGCGCATCCTGCTCGTCGACCTGCCGCTGCTGGGTCAGCTTGCGGATGCAGAAACCGGCGATGCCGCCGCCCGGAAAATTCACGACGCGCTGGCGTTTGGCATCCGCGTACAGCTCAGCCTGCACAGCCAGCTGCTGCCGGTTATCCCGGTAAAAAAACTGGCTCGTCTGCCGCTGGTATTCACCGATGAGCACGGACTGCCGCTGGTTCTGCATGCGGGTTCGGTGCTGAGCTATCGCGATGTCGCGCTGCTAAGCCGGGGGCGTGTGGTTGTCCACCGCAAATGCATCGTGACCGCCATGGCGCGTGACGCGGCCAATGCGCGGAATATTCAATTAATTAAGCAGGAGTAAATCATGCATCTGGCACGAGTCACGGGCGCGGTTGTCTCCACGCAAAAATCACCTTCTTTGATTGGGAAAAAGCTGCTGCTGGTGCGTCGGGTCAGCGCCGATGGCGAACTCCCCGCCTCGCCTACCTCCGGCGATGAAGTGGCCGTGGACTCCGTCGGCGCGGGCGTCGGCGAACTGGTTTTGCTCAGCGGCGGCTCCAGCGCCAGGCACGTTTTTTCCGGGCCAAATGAGGCCATCGACCTCGCCGTTGTCGGCATTGTAGATACGCTTTCGCGTTAAGGGGTGGTTATGGCGATTTATACCCGAACAGGTGACGCTGGCACCACATCACTGTTTACCGGCCAGCGGGTGAGCAAAACCCACCCGCGGGTTGAAGCCTACGGCACGCTGGATGAGCTGAACGCCGCGCTGAGCCTGTGCGCCTGCGCCGCTGCGGATGAAAATCACCGCACCTTACTCGAGGCCATCCAGCAGCAACTTTTTTGGTTTAGCGCAGAGCTGGCCAGCGACAGCGAGCAGCCGTCGCCCAAACAGCGCTACATCAGCAGCGAAGAGATTTCGGCTCTGGAAGCCGCTATCGATCGGGCAATGGCCCGCGTCGAACCGCTGCACAGCTTTATTTTACCCGGACGCTGCGAAGCCGCGAGCCGCTTACATTTTGCCCGCACGCTGGCGCGCCGCGCCGAACGCCGTCTGGTTGAACTGGCAACTGAAGTCAACGTACGCCAGGTGCTGATGCGCTACATCAACCGCTTATCGGACTGCCTGTACGCCCTGGCCCGCGCGGAAGATAGCGATGCGCACCAGGCCAACATCATCCGTGAAGTTAGCAAGCGCTATCTGGCTGCCAGCCAGCCGACCCGCAGCAAGGAGACAACGCCCGTGGCCCTCTCATTCCACGATCTGCACCAGCTCACCCGCGCCGCCGTTGAACGCGCGCAGCAACTGCAGGTTCCGGTAGTCGTCAGCATCGTTGACGCGCACGGCACGGAAACTGTGACCTGGCGGATGCCGGACGCCCTGCTGGTCAGCAGCGAACTGGCGCCGAAAAAGGCATGGACCGCAGTGGCAATGAAAACGGCGACCCATGAGCTGAGCGATGTTGTTCAGCCAGGCGCGGCGCTTTATGGCCTGGAAAGTCATTTACAGGGAAAAGTGGTCACCTTTGGCGGCGGTTACGCCCTGTGGCGCGACGGCATATTAATTGGGGGTCTTGGCATCAGCGGCGGCAGCGTTGAGCAGGACATGGACATAGCACAGACCGCCATCGCGGCTATTAACGTGGGAACTCATCAATGAATACTTCTGAACTCGAAACCCTGATTCGCACCATTCTTAGCGAGCAATTAACCACGCCGGCGCAAACGCCGGCCCAGCCTCAGGGCAAAGGGATTTTCCAGTCCGTGAGCGAGGCCATCGACGCCGCGCACCAGGCGTTCTTACGTTATCAGCAGTGCCCGCTAAAAACCCGCAGCGCCATTATCAGCGCGATGCGTCAGGAGCTGACGCCGCTACTGGCGACCCTGGCGGAAGAGAGCGCCAATGAAACGGGGATGGGCAACAAAGAAGATAAATTCCTCAAGAACAAGGCTGCGCTGGACAACACGCCGGGCGTAGAAGACCTCACCACCACCGCGCTGACCGGTGACGGCGGCATGGTGCTCTTTGAATACTCGCCGTTTGGCGTCATCGGTTCGGTCGCCCCAAGCACCAACCCGACGGAAACCATCATCAATAACAGCATCAGCATGTTGGCGGCGGGCAATAGTATCTACTTTAGCCCGCATCCGGGAGCGAAAAAGGTCTCTCTGAAACTGATTAGCCTGATTGAAGAGATTGCCTTCCGCTGCTGCGGCATCCGCAATCTGGTGGTGACCGTGGCTGAACCCACCTTCGAAGCGACCCAGCAGATGATGGCCCACCCGCGAATCGCAGTACTGGCCATTACCGGCGGCCCGGGCATTGTGGCAATGGGCATGAAGAGCGGTAAGAAGGTGATTGGCGCTGGCGCGGGTAACCCGCCCTGCATCGTCGATGAAACAGCGGACCTGGTGAAAGCGGCAGAAGATATCATCAACGGCGCGTCATTCGATTATAACCTGCCCTGCATTGCCGAGAAGAGCCTGATCGTAGTGGAGAGTGTCGCCGAACGTCTGGTGCAGCAAATGCAAACCTTCGGCGCGCTGCTGTTAAGCCCTGCCGATACCGACAAACTCCGCGCCGTCTGCCTGCCTGAAGGCCAGGCGAATAAAAAACTGGTCGGCAAGAGCCCATCGGCCATGCTGGAAGCCGCCGGGATCGCTGTCCCTGCAAAAGCGCCGCGTCTGCTGATTGCGCTGGTTAACGCTGACGATCCGTGGGTCACCAGCGAACAGTTGATGCCGATGCTGCCGGTGGTAAAAGTCAGCGATTTCGATAGCGCACTGGCGCTGGCCCTGAAGGTTGAAGAGGGGCTACATCATACCGCCATTATGCACTCGCAGAACGTGTCGCGCCTGAACCTCGCGGCCCGCACCCTGCAAACCTCGATATTCGTCAAAAATGGCCCCTCTTATGCCGGGATCGGCGTCGGCGGCGAAGGCTTTACCACCTTCACTATCGCCACGCCAACCGGTGAAGGGACCACGTCAGCGCGTACTTTTGCCCGTTCCCGGCGCTGCGTACTGACCAACGGCTTTTCTATTCGCTAACTGAGGTCGCGATGAATACCTTCTCACTACAAACGCGGTTGTACAGCGGTCAGGGCAGCCTGGCGGTGCTCAAGCGCTTTACCAATAAGCACATCTGGATAATCTGCGATGGCTTTCTGGCGCGCTCTCCGCTGCTGGATACCCTGCGTAACGCGCTGCCCGCAGATAACCGCATCAGCGTCTTTAGCGAGATAACGCCGGACCCCACCATCCACACAGTGGTTCAGGGCATTGCGCAAATGCAGGCTCTGCAACCGCAGGTGGTGATTGGTTTTGGCGGCGGCTCGGCAATGGACGCGGCGAAAGCGATTGTCTGGTTTAGCCAGCAGAGCGGGATCAACATCGAAACCTGCGTGGCGATCCCGACCACCAGCGGCACCGGCTCGGAAGTGACCAGCGCCTGCGTAATTAGCGACCCGGATAAAGGCATCAAGTATCCGCTGTTCAACAATGCGCTGTATCCGGATATGGCGATCCTCGACCCGGAGCTGGTGGTCAGCGTACCGCCGCAGATTACCGCCAACACCGGCATGGACGTGCTGACCCACGCCCTGGAGGCCTGGGTGTCACCGCGCGCCAGCGACTTTACCGACGCGCTGGCGGAAAAAGCCGCCAAACTGGTGTTCCAGTATCTGCCCACGGCGGTGGAAAAAGGCGACTGCGTGGCGACGCGCGGGAAAATGCACAATGCCTCAACGCTCGCCGGGATGGCCTTCAGCCAGGCGGGGCTGGGGCTTAACCACGCGATAGCCCACCAGCTTGGCGGGCAGTTTCATCTGCCGCATGGCCTGGCCAACGCCCTGCTGTTAACCACGGTTATCCGTTTTAACGCCGGCGTTCCGCGCGCCGCCAAACGCTACGCGCGGCTGGCCAAAGCCTGCGGTTTTTGCCCGGCAGAAGCCAATGATATCGCGGCGATCAATGCGCTGATTCAGCAAATCGAACTGCTTAAGCAACGCTGCGCCCTTCCCTCACTGGCCGTTGCGCTTAAAGAAGGAAGATCCAACTTTTCCGCACGCATTCCGGCGATGGTGCAGGCCGCGCTGGCGGACGTTACGCTGCGCACCAACCCGCGCCCGGCCAGCGCCGAAGAAATTCGTGAACTGCTGGAGGAACTGCTATGAGCACCGCCATCAACAGCGTTGAAATGTCCCTTAGCGCCGATGAAATTCGTGAGCACGTCCGCGCAGCGGGCGTTGTCGGTGCGGGCGGCGCAGGTTTTCCCGCTCACGTCAAACTACAGGCGCAGGTAGAGATTTTTCTGGTGAACGCCGCCGAGTGTGAACCGATGCTCAAGGTTGACCAGCAGCTAATGTGGCAGCAGGCCGCGCGTCTTGTCCGCGGCGTACAGTACGCCATGACGGCGACCGGCGCGCGCGAAGGGGTGATTGCCCTGAAAGAAAAATACCGCCGGGCCATCGACGCCCTTACCCCGCTACTGCCCGCCGGTATCCGCCTGCATATTCTGCCGGATGTTTATCCGGCGGGCGATGAGGTGCTGACTATCTGGATGGCAACCGGTCGTCGGGTCGCCCCTGCCGCGTTGCCTGCCAGCGTCGGCGTGGCCGTCAATAACGTGCAAACGGTGCTCAATATTGCCCGGGCGGTCGAGCAGCAGTTTCCGGTCACTCGTCGCACGTTGACCGTGAACGGCGCGGTCGCCAGACCGTTGACCGTTACTGTTCCCATCGGCATGTCGCTGCGGGAAGTACTGGCGCTGGCGGGCGGCGCAACGGTCGACGACCCTGGTTTTATTAACGGCGGCCCGATGATGGGTGGCCTGATTACCTCTCTTGATAATCCGGTGACGAAAACTACCGGCGGCCTGCTGGTGCTCCCCAAAAGCCATCCGCTTATCCAGCGGAGAATGCAGGACGAGCGCACGGTGCTTTCCGTCGCGCGCACCGTCTGCGAACAGTGCCGACTGTGTACCGATCTCTGTCCGCGACACCTGATCGGCCACGAACTCTCTCCGCACCTGCTGGTGCGGGCGGTGAACTTTCACCAGGCTGCCACGCCGCAGCTGCTGCTGAGCGCCCTTACCTGCTCGGAATGCAACGTTTGCGAAAGCGTGGCCTGTCCGGTGGGGATCTCGCCGATGCGCATCAACCGCATGTTAAAACGCGAGCTACGGGCGCAAAACCAGCGCTACGAAGGGCCGCTGAATCCGTCCGACGAAATGGCGAAATATCGCCTGGTGCCGGTGAAGCGGCTGATCGCCAAACTGGGACTAAGCCCCTGGTACCAGGAAGCGCCGCTGGTTGAAGAAGAGCCGTCAGTAGAAAAAGTCACTTTGCAGCTGCGCCAGCATATTGGTGCCAGCGCAGTACCGACTGTTGCCGTCGGCGAGCGCGTGACGCGCGGGCAATGCGTTACCGATGTCCCGCCTGGCGCGCTCGGCGCCCCCGTTCACGCCAGCATCGACGGCATTGTTTCGGCCATCAGCGAACAGGCCATCACGGTTGTAAGAGGTTAACCATGTCTCAGGCTATAGGAATTTTAGAACTCACCAGCATCGCCAAAGGGATGGAACTCGGCGATGCGATGCTGAAAAGCGCCAACGTCGATCTACTGGTCAGCAAGACCATCTGTCCGGGGAAGTTTTTACTGATGCTGGGCGGCGATATCGGCGCTATCCAGCAGGCCATTGAAACCGGTACGTCGCAGGCCGGCGAGATGCTCGTCGACAGCCTGGTGCTGGCGAATATTCATCCCAGCGTACTTCCGGCCATCAGCGGCCTGAACAGCGTCGATAAGCGCCAGGCGGTAGGTATCGTCGAAACCTGGAGCGTGGCGGCCTGCATTAGCGCCGCAGACCGGGCGGTGAAAGGCTCAAACGTCACCCTGGTGCGGGTGCATATGGCCTTCGGTATCGGCGGTAAATGCTACATGGTGGTGGCGGGCGACGTTTCTGACGTCAATAACGCCGTGACGGTTGCCAGCGAAAGCGCGGGCGAGAAAGGGTTGTTGGTTTACCGTTCGGTGATCCCACGCCCGCATGAAGCCATGTGGCGACAGATGGTGGAGGGATAATGGAAAGACAACCGACAACGGATCGCATGATTCAGGAATACGTGCCGGGGAAACAGGTCACTCTCGCGCACCTGATTGCCAATCCGGGGAAAGATTTATTTAAGAAGCTGGGCCTGCAGGATGCGGTGTCCGCCATTGGCATCCTTACCATCACGCCGAGCGAAGCATCTATTATTGCCTGCGATATTGCTACCAAATCCGGCGCGGTGGAGATTGGTTTTCTTGACCGCTTTACCGGCGCGGTGGTGCTGACCGGCGATGTTTCCGCCGTGGAATATGCCCTCAAGCAGGTGACGCGCACCCTGGGCGAGATGATGCAGTTCACCACCTGCTCGATCACCCGGACGTAATCCAATGAAGCGTCTGATGTTTATCGGCCCCAGCCAGTGCGGCAAAACCTCGCTGACCCAAAGCCTGCGTGGCGAAGCGCTCCATTATAAGAAAACCCAGGCCATTGAATGGTCGCCGATGGCTATCGATACGCCGGGCGAATATCTGGAGAACCGCTGCCTGTACAGCGCCCTGCTGACCAGCGCCTGCGAGGCCGACGTCATCGCCCTGGTGCTGAATGCCGACGCCCAGTGGTCGCCCTTTTCTCCGGGTTTTACCGCCCCGATGAACCGCCCGACGATTGGCCTGGTCACCAAGGCCGATCTCGCCGAGCCGCAGCGTATTTCGCTGGTTGCGGAGTGGCTTACGCAGGCTGGCGCACAGCAGATTTTTATTACCAGCGCGCTGAATAACTCGGGTCTCGACGCCGTGCTGGATTTTCTGAATTCGAAGGAACCTTTATGTCTTACAAAATAATGGCAATTAACGCCGGCAGCTCATCGTTAAAATTCCAGCTGCTGGAGATGCCGCAGGGCGACATGCTCTGTCAGGGGCTGATTGAGCGTATCGGTATGGCGGATGCGCAGGTGACAATTAAGACGCACAGCCAAAAATGGCAGGAAACCGTCCCCGTTGCCGATCATCGCGATGCGGTAACGCTGCTTCTGGAAAAGCTGCTGGGTTATCAAATCATTAATAGTCTGCGGGACATTGATGGGGTGGGCCATCGTGTGGCGCACGGCGGTGAGTTTTTTAAAGACTCGACGCTGGTCACGGATGAAACGTTAGCGCAAATCGAACGTCTTGCTGAACTGGCCCCGCTTCACAACCCGGTAAACGCGTTGGGTATTCACGTTTTTCGTCAACTGTTGCCTGATGCCCCTTCCGTAGCCGTGTTTGATACGGCATTTCACCAGACGCTGGATGAACCCGCCTATATTTACCCGCTTCCCTGGCATTATTATGCTGAACTGGGGATTCGCCGTTATGGCTTTCATGGCACCAGCCATAAGTATGTCAGCGGCGTTCTGGCGGAAAAGCTGGGCGTACCACTCAGCGCATTACGGGTGATTTGTTGTCATCTTGGAAACGGTAGCAGCATCTGCGCCATCAAGAACGGGCGTTCGGTCAATACGTCGATGGGCTTTACGCCGCAGTCAGGCGTGATGATGGGCACCCGTAGCGGAGATATTGATCCCTCTATTCTGCCGTGGATAGCCCAGCGCGAAAGCAAAACGCCGCAACAGTTGAATCAGTTATTAAATAATGAGTCAGGCTTGCTGGGCGTTTCTGGCGTGTCGTCTGATTACCGCGATGTCGAACAGGCAGCCAATACCGGTAACCGGCAGGCTAAACTCGCTCTCACTCTGTTTGCCGAACGCATTCGCGCCACCATTGGCAGCTATATTATGCAAATGGGAGGACTGGATGCGCTGGTATTCACTGGGGGAATTGGCGAGAACTCAGCGCGCGCCAGATCGGCGGTTTGCCATAATTTGCAATTTTTAGGCTTAGCCGTTGATGAAGAGAAAAATCAGCGTAATGCGACATTTATCCAGACGGAGAACGCCCTGGTGAAAGTCGCCGTCATCAACACCAACGAAGAGTTAATGATCGCACAAGACGTTATGCGCATTGCGCTACCGGCCACGGAAGGGCTTTGTGTACCAGCCTGAGAGGGTTATACGACGCATTGCGGCAAGTCATGGTAATAACGCTTTTACCATGACACTATGCGCGCACACTATTCGTACCTGAAAGGTGATAACGTGGCTGTTGCGCAATGCCCCGCCTCATGCGGAGAACTTATCCAGGGATGGATTCTGGGCAGTGAGAAACTGGTCTCCTGCCCCGTTGACTGGTACAGCACCGTAGCAGTCACGGCTGCGCCGCCGCTGGTAAACGAGCGTCCATTGTCGCGGGCGATGGTGGAGCGCGTTCTGGCGCACTGGCAGTATCCTGCGCACTGGAGTAACGAGATTCGCGTCGATGTGCGCTCGTCAATTCCCGTTGCCAAAGGCATGGCCAGCAGCACCGCAGATATTGCCGCTACGGCAGTGGCAACGGCGCATCATCTTGGCCATTCGCTGGATGAAACTACCCTTGCACAGCTTTGCGTCTCAATCGAACCCACTGATAGCACCGTTTTTCATCAGTTAACGCTGTTTGATCATAATAATGCGGCCACGCAAATCGCCTGCGAGCCACCGCCGCCAATCGATTTGCTGGTACTGGAAAGCCCGGTCACACTGCGCACGCAAGATTACCACCGCCTCCCTCGCCAGCAGAAATTAATAGCAAGTTCACCAACCTTGCAGCAGGCCTGGAATCTGGTGCAGGAAGCCTGTATAACGCAAAATCCGCTCCGACTGGGTGAGGCGGCTACGCTTAGCGCTATCGCCAGCCAGACGCTGTTACCTAAGCCGGGCTTTACCGCCCTGCTGTCGCTGGTCGAAGAGTGTGATTTATACGGATTGAACGTGGCGCATAGCGGTAGCGTGGTGGGTCTGATGCTGGACCGAAAACGTCATGATATTGCGCGTCTGAAGGGTAAGCTGGCAGAGAAAAAACTTACCCGACACTGGCCAAAACAACATTTACTCAAGATGGTCACAGGCGGGGTCAAACTGCAGTGAGAGCCTGATATACGCTCCCACTGCCGTAGCGCATTATTCGGCTTTTACATCGGCGTGTTTCATTTCGCCCATCGCTTTCAGCTTTTTGGAAATGTCGCGACGCTCTTTGGAGATTTCGGCATTTTTAATGATGTAGTCATCAACGCGATCTTCATAGTCGCTTTTCATGCTGGCGATGATACCCTGAATCGCCTCAACGCTCATACCTGGCTTGATGTAGTCGCTCAGGTTGTCCAGCAGCAGCACACGCTTCTGGTTGTCACGGATCTTCTTCTCAATGTCCTGAATTTCACGCTGCAGTTTATTTTTGCGACGGAACAGACGAACAAACTCCAGCACGTCCTGGAAAGAAGGCTTGGTTGTTTCCATTTTTACACCCCTGATAATGTGAGATTCGGATTCGTTAAGCAACTGCTAGTGGATAAACATTACGTTTATCCCCGTCATACTTCAAGCCGCCAGAGGAAACACCGTTACGTCGCCGCCTGTGGAAACCTGAAGGTTCGGGGATAAAATCGTTGCCAGTAGCACTCATTTTATCCTTATATTAGTATCATACTCTTAATCTTTGCTGAATCGAAGCAGCAACAAATTCATTCGCCCCATCTGCTTTTTATTTGCGCAAAGCCCGGCAGATCAAATGTGAAAGCAGTTCCAACTGTCGGGCCGTTTCCATACTTAGCCAAACATAGCCGTGGATGGGAGTTTCAGCCACCGCGTCGCCCTGCTGCTCGTTCATTAGCTGCCGCAACTCGGCAGCAATATCATTCAGTTTACCGGTGTTTGCCAGTACCGGCTGCGGGTTGCCTTCAAACAACGCGTGGGCGATCGTTAGCAAGGTTTGCTGCGTCATCTGCTGGGTTTCACGCAATGTGTGCGCGTTAAGCATCACAAAATGGCTGGCGCGCGTCGCCCAGTGGGCATTGATTTGTAATTCAAGCATACAAACCAGATTGCGGTTGATGGTCTGAATGGCCTCGAAAATAGATTTTTGTATCCGGGTTTCTTTACTGGCAGGCGTTATCAGTCCGCGCATTTTGACGACATCGTTCAGCAACCGTTGCAAATGTTTATCCAACCGGGGGCGCTCCAGCAAATTCGGCGACAGCGCTGCCTGATACACCCGATTATACGCCGTGACGCAATGCGCCAGTTGGATGCGCCAGTGCAAAAAGGCGCGCTGGGGCCAGATGCCGGTAAACAACATCGCCAGTAGCGACCCCAAAATCACATCCCCGCCACGCCATAATGCCGTATTCATATCACCAGCGGGAGCGCCGACAACAACGGCGAGCGTTATGCCTATCAGTAGCGCCTGATACGGTTTTTTCCCTAAGGCCAGCCAGCCGCACAAAAACATCGCTATCGCACACCACACCAGCATCAGCGGTAAGGAAAAGAGCTCCAGGCGTAGCGCCACCAGCCCTAACGCCGCGCCCAGAATCGTACCGCCTATGCGCTCAAAAGCACGAGGCACTACATTTCCCCAGAATGAGATGGGCCCCATAATCACCACTAACGTGATTAGCGGCCATGTGCCCTCGGGAATAGAAAACAGACGAACCAGCAGAAAGGTAAGAATGAACGCCAGGGCGATACGTATGCCATGCACGATGCGATAATGACGGTACAACCGTATTTCAAAAGGGCTTAATGACTTATCGGCACGCACGCTTGCGCTCCTTACGGGAATGGCAAAAAATGCATTGTACCTGCTTTATAGCAAAAATAGCGCACTGGCGGACGGAACACATTATCCGTCCGCTCTTTTCAGACAGGAAACCAGTCGATCACTTCCGCTGTACTGGAATATACATTTCAATATCCCAGTATCCATCTTCCATGCCGTTATTCAGATAGGTTTCAAAACAGGGCGCAGAGGCTATCTGATAAGCGCTATCCTGCTCCAGGACGTCAAAAAACCGTTCCCACGGCTTCGCAAAGTCACGGTCTTCCACACGCGCGACAGCAGTGGCATATTCGCCGCCTTCAATGGCGGTCACGATTACGCCTTCGCTATTGTCCGGCAGGATGAAATTCTCTGCCACGGACACCACGGTATCGCAGCGGAGTTTTTCCGCAGGTACGACATCTGGATTGTCGTAATAGACGGCAATCCATTCAACTGGCACGATCCGCTGTCGATCCACCCACGTCATCAGTTGTTCAAAACCCTGCTTCACGGTGTGTTCCCATGGACCGACCATGTGGAAGCCGGCTATCTTGCGTTTTTGTTCCTGCCTGATTTCGTAATCCATGCTGCCTCCGTTACTTTATCATGCTGTATGTATATACAGTATAATTGCGGCATTTTACGGTCACAAGGACAGAGTGATCATTTTGTGAGCAACCTCGCGCTCCCGCCCTTTTGACACTTCAGGTGACGGTGAACGGTATGTGACAACGGCTTACGCTTTATGCTGAAAATAGTCGCTCAGACGAGAGAACATACCGCCTTTACCCACCGATTCCAGAGTGACCAGCGGCCACTGAGCGATCAGTTTATCTCGATCGTAGAGCTCTATTTCACCTACCCGCTGATGAGCGGCGATTGGCGCCTCCAGATCTTTTCTATCCAGCACATATTTTGCTTTGATATGCGGAATTTCCGCTTTAGGCAGCGCCATCCAGAAGTCCTGTTCCGTACCCAGCGCAATCTTTTCTTTATCTCCATACCAGATTCGCTCGCTGCCCACTTTTTTACCGCTGTGCAAAATCTGCACCGTCGCAAAGTTTTGCTGGCCCCACTGCAACAGTTTTCGCGCCTGTTCCTCACGGCCTTTCGAACTTTTCGCCCCCATCACGACGGCGATAAGTCGACGCTGCCCGTCCACCGCCGATGCGATAAGATTAAACCCCGCCCCCGATGTGTGTCCGGTTTTAAGCCCATCAATATGCATGGTCTTATCCCACAACAAGCCGTTGCGGTTCTGCTGTGTGATGCCGTTCCAGGTCAGGCTCTTCTCGCTGTACATGTGATAAAATTCAGGTTCACCGTGAATAATCGCCCGGGAGAGTACGGCCAGGTCATACGCGGAGCTATGTTGTCCCGGCGCATCCAGACCGTGGACGGTTTCAAAATGGGTATCCCGTAAATTGAGTTTTTTCACATAGCTGTTCATCATCGCCACAAACTGCGGCTGCCCGCCCGCGATATAATCCGCCAGCGCCACACAGGCATCGTTACCGGAATCCACGATTAAGCCACGGCTTAAATCACGCACCGACACGCGATCTCCTTCTTTTAAAAACATCAACGAGGAGCCGACAAACACCGGATTATCCTTCGCCCAGGCGTCGCGCCCAACGGTGACGATATCGTCAGGGCTGATACGATGACTATCGATGGCGCGATCGACGACGTAGCCCGTCATTAGCTTGGTAAGGCTGGCGGGATTACGTTGCTGGTGTTCATTACCGGCGGTAAGAACCTGTCCCGTAGTGTAATCCATCAACACCCAGGCGCCTGCATCAATGGCTGGCGGTTGGGGAGCAAAACTTACGGCATCGGCCGCAAGCGCAGGAGAAAGGTGCATCGCGAATAAAGAAGCGGCAATAAACAAACGGCGTTTCAACAGCATGTCCTCAGGATGGTCTCTATTTGCCGTTCTTTTTACGGAAGTTCAGTTAAACAAACATGGATAAATTGCAAGAAAATGTGACACAAGGCACATTTTCTTGCTGACATTATTTTATGGATACGCTCAGACGGCGGACTTATCCCCGCGCGGCGCGGTACGATGACGATGATAGCCGTCAACCATGCTACGGAAAATTTGTCCCGGCGTGTCGCCAAGAGTACACAGATAGAGATGCGCGCAAATAAACAGTAAGCCGATGATAGCAAGCGCCATATGCAGCACCAGCATCACAGGGCCCAGACCCGCAACCTGCGGATAGAGACACAGCAAACCGGTGATGATTAACAGCGGTACCAGCGCGTACATAATCGCCAGATATGCCAGTTGTTGCAGTGGATTGAACTTATTCTGCTCTGTTGCCGCGAACGGATGCGCTTCCCCTTTCATGATGCCAAAAAGGTAAAAACGCGTCTGGCGTATGCAGCGCGTTACCAGTCCGGAAAAATTTACCCGATAGTGACGCCCGTTACCTGTGGTGAGGTTGATCAGCACAAACCCGACCCAGAAAGCCAGTAAGGCAAAACCACACCAGGTATGCACTTGTACCATTAGCGCTACAGGGCCGAGAGAAAAATGACCAAATAAACCGCTTAACAGTAATAAAACAAACAGTAACGCATTTCCCCAATGCCAACGGCGAATCGCCAGCGAGTAGAGATAGTCACGATGCTCTTCGCCGCCCGCCGTTTTTGGCGCCAGCATCCGGCGCAATAACGCATGGATAACCAGCCCAACAAGCATGAGCAGCACCACGACGCCTGCATAAATTAACCACAGCGGCCAATAATCTGGCGCATAGTGTAGTTCCGCTCCCCAGATAGTATTCATGCTTTACCCTCCTGATGGACTTCTTTACGACGGTACAGACTGACCGCGCCGCTACGCGCCTCCTGCTGGCGATAGACCTCTTTCTGACCGACCCAGCGCTGGATCTCGCTCTCATCCAGTCTGCCGAATTTCAGCGCGTCCGTTGGGCAAACGGATACGCACGCCGGAGACTGGCCAGCCGCCAACCGCGTGTCGGCGCAGAAGTTACACTTGTCGGCGACACCGGTTTGCGGATTCAAATAGCGCACATGGAAAGGACACGCGGCAACACAATAATCGCAGCCAATACAGCGCGATTTATCCACCTGCACGATCCCGTTTTCATCACGATATGACGCTCCGGTAGGACAAACGCTGACACATGGCGCATTTTCACAGTGCTGACAGGAGACGCGGACAAATTGAAAATGGGTTAGTGCGTTGGATGCCTGTTCAGGGGCGCGAATTTGTACCTGTACGCGGCTAAATCCCTCCGGTACGTCATTAAGCACTTTGCAGGCAACGGTACACGCCTGGCAGCCGATACAACGTTTTTCATCATGCAGCATGACGTACTGATTCGTTAAATGATTCATGGTTCCCTCCTCCCTCATGCCCGGCTCAGCGTCACGCCTGCGGTATGCACTACCGTACCGGATACCGGACTCGTCACGTGCGGCAGTAAATTTCCGCAGTGGATACCGTGTGTCGTCGCCGCCGTTTTGGCCCCAGCTTTAGCGCCAAATCCCATATAGACAAAAAGCGTGTCCGGGCGGATACCGGGCGTCACCAGCGCCTTACCTTTCTCTTTACCCGTGGCATTTTCCAGCCAGATCTCATCGCCGGTCTTAATGCCTTTTTCTTGCGCCGTTTGCGGATGAACCCAGACCGCGTTATCCCACATTAGCTCGCTGAGTAAAGGTACGTACTGCGTCGCGCCATTGGTATGCACGGCCACCTTGCCCTGAATGAAGTAAAGCTCATTCTCTTTTTTCAGCGCAAAGTCACGAACGCGCGGAACGCCGTAGCCAGGGAGCAATTCCTCCAGGGTTGCGGAATAAAGTTCGATTTTGCCGGAGGGCGATTTGAAGCGAAGCTGTTCGCCATAGGTGTTGTCACTGTCCGTCGCGATAGCGCCGGGGTAACGCGCCGTAAACTGACGAACGGATTCTGGTTCGCGTAATAGCAGCGGAACGCCCCATTCGAGATACCCTTTCTGTCGCAGTTCCTTCGCTAAGGCATGGTCGCCGTTCAACTGATAGAGTTGGCGCGTCTGCATATCCTGCCACGGATAGTACTGCCCTAATCCCAACTGTTCGCCAAGTTCTTTCCAGATTTGCCAACTCGGACGCGCCTCGCCAATCGGCTCTACGACCTGTTGGCGCAGAGCGTAAGCCGGGTGCAGTCCCGACATATCGGATACCTCTTCGTCCCGTTCGAGATAGGTGCATTCCGGCAGCAGATAGTCGGCATATGCCGCGCTCTCGCTCAAATAGACATCGCAGCTGACCACCAGATCCAGTTGCTCAACGGTTTTTACCAGGTCCGAACGACAGGTGACGGTCTGGAAAGGATTATGCCGCGACATAATCCACGCCTTTATCGGGTAAGGCTTCTGGGTTAACGCCGAGTCAATAATGCTTTGCACCACGCCGCCGCCAGCGGCGATATATTTAAACTGCGGTGCGACCAAATCGATGCGTTGCGCCGTCGGTTTCGGCATATTTTTAATGTTGAGTTTCGCCAGCGTTGGCGCGACCTTTTCTCCGGCCAGTTTATTGTAAACAGACGCGTTTTTTTTCTGATATAGCCCGCCTTCGCGCTCAATATTACCGAGCAGCACATTAAGCGTAAAAATCATACGCCGCATATCGATCTCTTCCTGCGAGAACGTCGCGCGATGACCAGGACTGACAATAGCGTGAGGCGCGCAGGCGGCCAGTTCGCGTGTCACCCGGACAATAACGTCGGCTGGGACATCGGCCTGCGCGGCGGCCCATTCCGGCGTCGTCTCTTTTACCGCCTGTGCTAACTGTTCAAATCCGCTGGTATAACGCTCAACAAAAGACGCATCGTAGAGTTGTTCATCAATCATGACGTGGCACATCGCCAGCAGAACCGCTAAATCCCCCCCGGGACGAATAGCGTGCCACTCATCCGCCTTGCTGGAAAATATCGACAGACGCGGATCGAAGCTCACCATTTTGGCCCCCTTCTCCTGCGCGGTCATTAACTCATGGGTATCGGCAACTTCAATCCCTTCATACAAATTGTGGCCAAACGAAACCAGATAGCGCGTGTTAGCGATATCCATCGCCAGATCGCCGCCCATCATCACTTTTGCCGCAATGGCTTTCCCGGCAGGGCATGTTGAGGCGTGCGTAAAGGTATTAGGCGAACCAAAGGCCGTAGCCAGATGGAAAAGATGGCTGGAGAGCGAGCCCGATTTGGAAGAGAAAGCCACGCTCTCGGGGCCATGCTGCGCTTTGATGGCATTCATTTTCGCCGCGATTTCCTGGTAAGCCTGTTGCCAGCTAATCACCTGCCATTCACCGTCGCCGCGTGGCCCGGTGCGTTTCATAGGTTTTACAATCCGTTGCGGGTCATTGACCAGGCTGACGCCGCTCCCGCCCCTGGCGCATATGCGCGTCCCCTGCTGCGGCGCAGAAGGATTGCCCTGGATAAAAACGGTCTTGTTATTGACTACCTGCGCCTGAATAGGGCAACGAAAGGAACACATTTCGCACAAGCTTGGCGTTAGCGTGGTTTTACCGTTAATGCCGGCAATCGGGTTGCGCGCCAGCGCCCCGGGCGGAAAAGCGCCCAGCGCGCAGGCAGAGCAGCCGATGCCTACCCCCTGCAAAAAAGAACGACGACTAATGCTCATATAACCTCCTGTTATTAGATATAGCTGAAGATTATATTTAATTTGTATTATGAAATGTCGGCTTCAATCACAATTTGAAATAGTTGTTAAAATGAGCATGTCAACACGATAAAACCTTTTATTTTATAAATATTTTACATTTCCTGAACACGCACATGGACTATCATTGAATAATCAGCAGAATTACCAAACAACCCGCTGTTAATTATAAAAATGATACAATTCCAATAACACGTAATAATATTTAAAAGAAAACGATTATTTCCTGAAAAGCGATTTCACGCGCTTTACGCAGTTCTTTCTCATACGCGCCGGAACGTCCGCCGACGATATCCTGAATGCCGGTGAAAAACGCTGGTTGAGCATCGAAGCGGGTTTACTTTTGCGTGCACACGGGCTTCGTTACCCGACCCGCTCCCTTATGCCTTGATTTTTCCGCAGATACGTCAGCGTCCCACAATACGGTGACATGATGACAGGATGGACACTTTCTGAAAGAAACCTGCCAGATAACATGGTGAATTGTGATCTCCATCGCCATACCGACATATGAAGCTTACTTTTAAGGCGTTAAAAATCCAGACCGTTTTTCCATAATGATGTTGATAAGGAATTCTAATGAAGATATCATCAGGCGCAATTAATTTTTCTACTATTCCTAACCAGGTTAAAAAATTAATTACCTCTATTCGTGAACATACGAAAAACGGGCTCGCCTCAAAAATAACCAGTGTTAAAAACACGCATACATCTTTAAATGAAAAATTTAAAACAGGAAAGGACTCACCGATTGAGTTAGCGTTACCACAAAAAATAAAAGACTTCTTTCAGCCGAAAGATAAAAACACCTTAAACAAAACATTGATTACTGTTAAAAATATTAAAGATACAAATAATGCAGGCAAGAAAAATATTTCAGCAGAAGATGTCTCAAAAATGAATGCAGCATTCATGCGTAAGCATATTGCAAATCAAACATGTGATTATAATTACAGAATGACAGGTGCGGCCCCGCTCCCCGGTGGAGTCTCTGTATCAGCTAATAACAGGCCCACGGTTTCTGAAGGTAGAACACCACCAGTATCCCCCTCCCTCTCACTTCAGGCTACGTCTTCCCCGTCATCACCTGCCGACTGGGCTAAGAAACTCACGGATGCAGTTTTACGGCAGAAAGCCGGAGAAACCCTTACGGCCGCAGATCGCGATTTTTCAAACGCAGATTTCCGTAATATTACATTCAGCAAAATATTGCCCCCCAGCTTCATGGAGCGAGACGGCGATATTATTAAGGGGTTCAACTTTTCAAATTCAAAATTTACTTATTCTGATATATCTCATTTACATTTTGACGAATGCCGATTCACTTATTCGACACTGAGTGATGTAGTCTGCAGTAATACAAAATTTAGTAATTCAGACATGAATGAAGTGTTTCTACAGTATTCAATTACTACACAACAACAGCCCTCTTTTATTGATACAACATTAAAAAATACGCTTATACGTCACAAAGCCAACCTCTCTGGCGTTATTTTAAATGAACCGGATAATTCATCACCTCCGTCAGTATCAAGGGGCGGAAATTTTATTCGTCTAGGTGATATCTGGCTGCAAATGCCACTCCTTTGGACTGAGAACGCTGTGGATGGATTTTTAAATCATGAGCACAATAATGGTAAAAGTATTCTGATGACCATTGACAGTCTGCCCGATAAATACAGTCAGGAAAAAGTCCGGGCAATGGAAGACCTGGTGAAGTCATTGCGGGGCGGCCGCTTAACAGAGGCATGTATCCGGCCAGTTGAAAGTTCGCTGGTGAGCGTACTGGCCCACCCCCCCTATACGCAAAGTACGCTTATCAGCGAGTGGATCAGGCCTGTTCAGGAACGTTTTTTTGCCCACCAGTGCCAGACCTATAATGACGTTCCCCTGCCGGCTCCTGACACATATTATCAGCAGCGCATACTGCCTGTGTTGCTGGATTCGTTTGACAGGAACAGCGCCGCCATGACCACTCACAGCGGACTCTTTAATCAGGTGATTTTACACTGTATGACAGGCGTGGACTGCACTGATGGCACCCGCCAGAAAGCTGCAGCGCTTTATGAACAGTATCTTGCGCACCCGGCGGTGTCTCCCCACATCCATAATGGACTCTTCGGCAATTATGACGGCAGCCCGGACTGGACAACCCGCGCCGCAGATAATTTCCTGCTGCTTTCCTCCCAGGATTCAGACACGGCGATGATGCTCTCCACTGACACGCTGTTAACAATGCTAAACCCTACTCCTGACACTGCATGGGACAACTTTTACCTGCTGCGAGCCGGAGAGAACGTTTCCACCGCGCAAATCTCTCCGGTAGAGTTATTCCGTCATGACTTTCCGGTGTTTCTCGCCGCATTTAATCAGCAGGCCACGCAGCGACGCTTTGGGGAGCTGATTGATATCATCCTCAGCACTGAAGAGCACGGGGAGCTGAACCAGCAGTTTATTGCCGCCACGAACCAGAAACATTCCACCGTGAAGTTGATTGATGATGCCTCAGTGTCGCGTCTGAACACCGTTTTTGACCCCTTGCTTCCTGAAGGCAAACTCAGCCCGACACACTACCAGCACATCCTCAGTGCTTATCACCTGGCGGACGCCACCCCACAGAAGCAGGCGGAAACCCTGTTCTGTCTCAGTACCGCATTCGCACGCTATTCCTCCAGCGCCATTTTCGGCACTGAGCATGACTCTCCGCCCGCCCTGAGAGGCTATGCGGAGGCGCTGATGCAGAAAGCCTGGGAGCTGTCTCCGGCGATATTCCCATCCAGCGAACAATTTACCGAGTGGTCCGACCGTTTTCACGGCCTCCATGGCGCCTTTACCTGTACCAGCGTTGTGGCGGATAGTATGCAACGTCATGCCAGAAAATATTTCCCGAGTGTTCTGTCATCCATCCTGCCACTGGCCTGGGCGTAGTCCAGCCTCAACCCGCATGGAATTAAGGGACACAGCGTTGTGTCCCTTTGTAAATAGACCCGTTTTAGTCCATGCATTTTTTGAGATCCCGGCCAGATTGCCCCTGGCCTAAATTCCATACAGTACTAAATCAGAATCAGTAATTTCAGATGGACCGGAATATGGTTTACCATAGAGGGAGCGTAGTTTAGTGTCGCTGATGATCATTTTAGTATTTTGTACTCACCATCGCATGTACGAACATTAGCAACAATATCAATTGGTGTACAAATACAATCAATCAACGACAAAATAAAAGAATAAAATATTTCATATACATATAACATCAGGCGTGTACATCAAGTGACAGTTAAAAACGACAGCATACAGAGCACATTCCTCTTCCACGATTACGAAACCTTCGGTACGCATCCAGCCCTCGACAGACCTGCGCAATTCGCCGCGCTCCGTACGGATAACGACTTCAACGTTATTGGCGAGCCGGAGGTGTTTTATTGCAAACCCGCCGATGATTATCTACCGCAGCCCGGCGCGGTGCTGATTACCGGCATCACGCCGCAGGAAGCGCGTGAGAAAGGAGAAAACGAAGCCGCTTTCGCCAGACGCATTCATGCGCTGTTTACCGTTCCTAAAACCTGCGTTGTGGGCTACAACAATGTGCGCTTTGATGATGAAGTCACGCGCAATATTTTTTATCGCAACTTTTACGATCCCTACGCCTGGAGCTGGCAGCATGATAATTCACGTTGGGATCTATTGGATGTCATGCGCGCCTGTTATGCGCTGCGCCCGGAGGGAATTAACTGGCCGGAAAACGACGACGGCCTGCCCAGCTTTCGTCTGGAACATTTAACCCAGGCGAACGGGATCGAACACAGCAACGCGCATGATGCGATGGCGGATGTCTACGCCACTATTGCGATGGCGCAACTGGTGAAAACACGCCAGCCGCGGCTGTTTGATTATCTTTATAGCCACCGCAGTAAACATAAACTGGCGGCGCTGATTGACGTCCCGCAAATGAAGCCGCTGGTGCATGTCTCCGGCATGTTTGGCGCGTGGCGCGGTAATACAAGCTGGGTCGCGCCGCTGGCGTGGCATCCTGAAAACCGTAACGCGGTGATCATGGTCGATTTAGCAGGCGATATTTCTCCTCTTCTTGAGCTGGACAGCGATACCCTTCGCGAGCGGCTTTATACGGCCAAAGCCGATCTTGGCGATCACGCCGCAGTGCCGGTAAAGCTGGTGCATATCAATAAATGTCCGGTACTGGCGCAGGCGAATACCTTGCGCCCGGAGGATGCCGACCGGCTGGGAATTAACCGCCAGCACTGCCTGGATAACCTGAAAGTGCTGCGTGAAAACCCGCAGGTCCGCGACAAAGTGGTGGCGATTTTCGCCGAAGCCGAACCTTTTGCCGCCTCGGATAACGTTGATGCCCAGCTCTATGATGGTTTTTTCAGCGATGCCGATCGCGCAGCCATGAAAATCGTACTCGAAACCGAGCCGCGTAACCTGCCCGCGCTGGATATTACCTTTGTCGATAAGCGCATTGAGAAGCTGCTGTTTAATTACCGCGCACGCAATTTTCCCGGTACGCTGGATGACGCAGAGCAGCAGCGCTGGCTGGAGCATCGCCGTCAGGTGCTGACGCCGGAGTTTTTACAACAGTATGCCAATGAATTGCAGATGCTTTCTCAGCAGTATGCGGAAGATAAAACGAAGCTGGGGTTGCTGAAATCACTGTGGCAGTACGCAACCGAGATTGTGTAATTGACCAATGCCTGACGGGCATTGTTAATCCAGAGCGGATAAATAGTGACGCCGCCATCCGGTAAACATGCTGGATGACAAACAAAAAACCGGAGGCACTGCCTCCGGTTTTACTATTGCCGATAATACGCGCGATTACGCGACGTCTTCGTACTGTGGAACCGGGTTGCGGAAGCTTTTAGTTACGCACGCCAGATAAATCAGCCCGATACCCGCCCAGATCAGGCCCAGTACCATTGAGCTCTCTTCCAGGTTAACCCACAACGCACCAACCGTGAGCGCGCCGCACATCGGCAGGAACAGATACTGGAAGTGATCTTTCAACGTTTTATTACGCTTCTCACGGATCCAGAACTGCGAAATCACCGACAGGTTAACAAAGGTAAACGCGACCAGCGCACCAAAGTTAATCAGCGCTGTCGCCATCACCAGGTCAAAATTAATCGCCAGCAGCGCGATCGCCCCGACCAGGATGATGTTCATCGCTGGCGTACGCCATTTCGGATGAACGTAACCGAAGAAGCTTTTCGGGAATACGCCGTCGCGCCCCATTACGTACATCAGGCGCGCTACGCCTGCATGCGCAGCCATACCGGAAGCCAGCACGGTGATAGTAGAGAAGATCAGCGCGCCCACCTGGAAGGTTTTACCCGCCACGTACAGCATGATTTCCGGCTGAGACGCATCCGGATCTTTAAAGCGAGAGATATCCGGGAAGTACAATTGCAGGAAATAGGTTGCAAAGATGAAGATCAGGCCGCCAATCAGCGCGGTCAGGAAAATCGCACGCGGGATCACGCGCTCAGCATCTTTGGTCTCTTCCGACAGGTTACTGATGCCGTCAAAGCCGGTAAAGGAGAAGCACAGGATCGTCGCTCCCGTAATCATCGGGATAACGTGCGCATCGCCGGACCAGAACGGACGGGTGCTCGCCAGCGTACCGGCGCCTTCGCCTTCAAATACGCCATAAACCACCATGCCCAGAATGACCGCAATCAGCACCACCTGTAGCACTACAATCACGGTGTTGAAGTTAGCGACCGATTTGAGGCTGCGCAGGTTAAAGGCCGTCATAAAGGCCACCAGCGCCACAACAAACACCCATGACGGAATGGAGGGCACCAGCGCTTCAAAATAAATTTTCGCCAACAGAATGTTGATCATCGGCGCGAACAGATAATCGAGCAGAGAAGACCAACCCACCATAAAGCCAACGGTCGGGCTGATGGATTTCTGGGCATAGGTATACGCCGAACCCGCGGAAGGGTAGCGACGCACCAGTTTCCCGTAGCTCAACGCCGTAAACAGAATCGCGATTAACGCGAATGCATACGCCGTCGGTACGTGACCGTCAGTGAGGCCTGAAACGATACCAAATGTATCGAACAGCGTCATCGGCTGCATATAGGCAAGACCCATCATTACAACCGGAACTAACGTAAGCGTTTTACGTAATTCCACGCGAGAGGTGTTTGGAGTAACGTTATGCGACATGGTCATTCTCCTTTACGGCGAATGCCGTCGCGTAAGCAAAAAATTGCCCCATTTTCTGGATTCCTCAGCGACAACAACTGTCGATTTTTAAGTAAGTATCTATCCGGTACGAAGCCCGGCCTCTTGGTATTGAATGATGTGTTTGAAGCAAAAAAATAACCGACGCGTATTAAAACGTCGGTTAGTGTCATTTTTTGCAAGCGGCGTATTCTGCCCTAAATTGAAGTGAAATGACAAGAGAATGCGAGCGCGTTCAAAAAATTATTTTTCATAAGCGATTGATTTTTAAACCGGCGATTTTGCATACACCCCAGCAATAGCATTATTTGCTAAAATTTCATCCCGCCACCAGCCGCTGGCCAGCCCGGCGGTCTGTTCATTCCAGCCAACCCACACCGGTTCATAGACGATTTGCGCCACAACTTTCTTCTCTATAAGCGCGCCGCTTTCCAAAAATCGCTGCGCCAGATAACGCGGTAAATAGCCGCATCCCAGGCCGCTAATTTGCAGCTCCAGCTTGGTTTTAAAATCAAACACGGTAATCGCTTCCTGAGCGTCGAGCAGTTCAGACCCTATTGATCGCGAGGAATGGACGCTATCGCCAACCACAATCGCGCGAAAACGTTTGATCGTCTGGCGGCTAAGCGGTTCCTCTTCATGAACCAGCGGATGATGCGGAGCGACAGCAAACACCAGTTCAAGATCGCCCAGTCTTGCAAAGCCAAAGCCGGTGTCAGGCGGCGGCGCGCGCATGGCGCCAACAATAATATCCGCCCTTCCCTGCGTCAGCGTCTCCCATGAACCGCCGAGAACGCCATTGACAAATTTAAGGCGCGTCACGCTGTGGCGTTGATAAAAAGCGTCGATAAGCGGGGCCAGAAGAGAAAAGGGAAAGGTATCATCCACACCGATGACCAGTTCGTTCTCCCAGCCTTCATGCAGTTTAATCGCCTGCTTTTCCAGCTCGCGAACGGTGTGCAGCACTTCACGGCCTTTTTCCAGTAGCATCTTACCGGTTCGTGTAAATCGCGCGCGATGCCCGCTACGGTCGAGCAGTTGGATATT
This sequence comes from Salmonella sp. 32120201201600049SM, assembly GCF_017572835.1. NCBI lineage: Bacteria > Pseudomonadati > Pseudomonadota > Gammaproteobacteria > Enterobacterales > Enterobacteriaceae > Salmonella > Salmonella sp. 32120201201600049SM. Next base: position 1,014,610 of record NZ_JAGESA010000001.1, read on the forward strand.
AAGATCGTTTTCCAGCTTATGAACGGTATAACTGAGGGCGGACGGCGTTTTAAATAATTTTGCCGACGCCGCCGCGAAGCTGCCTTCTTTTTCTAACGCATCAAGAATAACCAGAACGTCCAGCAGTGGTTTCATACTCGTCCCCTTGCGCTATATGGCGACCACCTGCTGGACAGCGACTCACTCCATCGGCATCACCAGCGGATCGGGATATTGATATTCAAATCCCAGCTCATTACAAATCCGGCTACCGTCGATAATCTTCCCTTTGCCGTTGTCCGGTGCGTCACGAAAATGCGGCGGCGCCATTCCCAGCAAGCGCGTCATTTGCGGATAAAACACGTTGCGGGCTGGATGCGCCGGCGCACATATATTATAGATGTGCCCTCCTTTCGGCGCCTGTAGCAAGAGGGTAATTGCGCCAACCACGTCTTCAAGATGCACCAGATTGACCCCGTGTTGACCATCCGGCGCGGTTTTTCCGGCAAAGAAACGACCGGGATGGCGTCCAGGCCCGACCAACCCCGCCAGCCGCAGAATATCTACTGACGTGCCCGGCAGATTATGCAGCCAATCTTCCAGTTCCTTCAGGGTACGCCCGCTGGCCGTGACCGGATTACGCGGCGTATTCTCTTTCACCACGCCTTGCGCATCGCCGTAAACAGACGTCGAACTGGTAAAAATAATACGCGGGATACGATAAGCCAGCGCGCTGTCGACCAGCTCCTGCATCGCCTGCAGATAAAAATCCTCTCCTGGACCGCTACGGCGCGCGGGCAGTGTTATCACCAGCGCATCGACATCCAGCAGAGCGTCAAGATCGTCCGCCTCACAGACCAGCTCCGGCTCCAGACGCAGCGGATAGCTTTCAATTCCACTCATACGGGCCGCTTCCACCCCGTCAAGGGTGGTTTTGCTGCCGGTAACCTGCCAGCCTCTCGCTGCCAGCGACATTGCCAGCGGCATGCCTAACCAACCTAAACCGACAATTGCGACCTTTTTCATCCATTTTCTCCTGACTTTAACGCTTTATACATAAGGCTACGCCAGCCCGCCGTGACTGACAATTCATACTATAAATGCGAAATGAAAAAAGCGCTTGCTTTAAGGCGTAAAAGTGGTTTAGGTTAAAAGGTATCAAATGAATAAGCATTCATCGGAATTTTTATGACACGCGTTCAATTTAAACACCACCATCATCACCATCATCCTGACTAGTCTTTCAGGCGATGTGTGCTGGAAGACATTCAGATCTTCCAGTGGTGCATGAACGCATGAGAAAGCCCCCGGAAGATCATCTTCCGGGGGCTTTTTTTTTGGCGCGCGATACAGACCGGTTCAGACAGGATAAAGAGGAACGCAGAATGTTAGACAACACCCGCTTACGCATAGCTATTCAGAAATCAGGCCGTTTAAGCGATGATTCACGAGAATTGCTGGCCCGCTGCGGCATAAAAATTAATTTACACACTCAGCGCCTGATTGCGATGGCGGAAAACATGCCGATTGATATCCTGCGCGTGCGTGATGATGACATTCCGGGTCTGGTGATGGATGGCGTGGTCGATCTCGGCATTATCGGCGAAAACGTGCTGGAAGAAGAGCTACTCAACCGCCGCGCGCAGGGCGAAGATCCACGCTATTTAACCCTGCGCCGTCTTGACTTCGGCGGCTGCCGTTTATCACTGGCAACGCCGGTTGACGAAGCCTGGGACGGCCCGGCCGCGCTGGACGGTAAACGTATCGCTACCTCTTATCCGCACCTCCTCAAACGCTACCTCGACCAGAAAGGCGTCTCTTTTAAATCGTGTCTGTTAAATGGTTCTGTCGAAGTCGCGCCGCGCGCGGGGCTGGCCGACGCTATCTGCGATTTGGTCTCTACCGGCGCGACGCTTGAAGCTAACGGCCTGCGTGAAGTCGAAGTTATCTACCGCTCTAAAGCCTGTCTGATTCAGCGCGACGGTGAGATGGCACAGAGCAAGCAGCAGCTGATCGATAAATTGCTGACCCGTATTCAGGGCGTGATTCAGGCGCGCGAATCGAAATACATCATGATGCACGCGCCAAGTGAACGCCTGGAAGAGGTTATCGCCCTGCTGCCAGGCGCTGAAAGGCCGACAATTCTGCCGCTGGCGGGCGAGCAACAGCGCGTGGCGATGCACATGGTCAGCAGCGAAACGTTGTTCTGGGAAACCATGGAGAAACTGAAAGCGCTTGGCGCCAGCTCGATTCTGGTACTGCCGATCGAGAAGATGATGGAGTGATCTGACGCCTGATGGCGCTGCGCTTATCAGGCCTACGTAATGCGTTGATATTTTGGGTTCTGTAGGCCGGATAAGGCGGAACCCTGTGATGGAGTAAAGACCATGAGCTTCAATACCCTGATTGACTGGAACAGCTGTAGCCCTGAACAGCAGCGTGCGCTGCTGACGCGTCCGGCGATTTCCGCCTCTGACAGTATTACCCGGACGGTCAGCGATATTCTGGATAATGTAAAAACGCGCGGTGACGATGCCCTGCGTGAATACAGCGCTAAATTTGATAAAACAGAAGTGACAGCGCTACGCGTCACCCCTGAAGAGATCGCCGCCGCCGGCGCGCGTCTGAGCGACGAATTAAAACAGGCGATGGCCGCTGCCGTCAAAAATATTGAAACGTTCCATTCCGCGCAGACGCTACCGCCTGTAGATGTGGAAACCCAGCCAGGCGTGCGTTGCCAGCAGGTTACGCGTCCCGTCGCGTCTGTCGGTCTGTATATTCCCGGCGGCTCGGCTCCGCTCTTCTCAACGGTGCTGATGCTGGCGACGCCGGCGCGCATTGCAGGATGCCAGAAGGTGGTTCTGTGCTCGCCACCGCCCATCGCTGATGAAATCCTCTATGCGGCACAACTGTGTGGCGTGCAGGAAATCTTTAACGTCGGCGGCGCGCAGGCGATTGCCGCTCTGGCCTTCGGCAGCGAGTCCGTACCGAAAGTGGATAAAATTTTTGGCCCCGGCAACGCCTTTGTAACCGAAGCCAAGCGTCAGGTCAGCCAGCGTCTCGACGGCGCGGCTATCGATATGCCAGCCGGGCCGTCTGAAGTGCTGGTGATCGCCGACAGCGGCGCAACACCGGATTTCGTCGCTTCTGACCTGCTCTCCCAGGCTGAGCACGGCCCGGATTCCCAGGTGATCCTGCTGACGCCGGATGCTGACATTGCCCGCAAGGTGGCGGAGGCGGTAGAACGTCAACTGGCGGAACTGCCGCGCGCGGACACCGCCCGGCAGGCCCTGAGCGCCAGTCGTCTGATTGTGACCAAAGATTTAGCGCAGTGCGTCGCCATCTCTAATCAGTATGGGCCGGAACACTTAATTATCCAGACGCGCAATGCGCGCGATTTGGTGGATGCGATTACCAGCGCAGGTTCGGTATTTCTCGGCGACTGGTCGCCGGAATCCGCCGGTGATTACGCTTCCGGAACCAACCATGTTTTACCGACCTATGGCTATACTGCTACCTGTTCCAGCCTTGGGTTAGCGGATTTCCAGAAACGGATGACCGTTCAGGAACTGTCGAAAGCGGGCTTTTCCGCTCTGGCATCAACCATTGAAACATTGGCGGCGGCAGAACGTCTGACCGCCCATAAAAATGCCGTGACCCTGCGCGTAAACGCCCTCAAGGAGCAAGCATGAGCACTGAAAACACTCTCAGCGTCGCTGACTTAGCCCGTGAAAATGTCCGCAACCTGGTACCGTATCAGTCCGCCCGCCGTCTGGGCGGTAACGGCGATGTCTGGCTGAACGCGAATGAATTCCCGACAGCGGTGGAGTTTCAGCTCACCCAACAAACGCTTAACCGCTACCCGGAATGCCAGCCAAAGGCCGTGATTGAAAACTACGCGCAATATGCTGGCGTAAAGCCGGAGCAGGTGCTGGTCAGCCGCGGCGCGGATGAAGGGATCGAACTGGTGATCCGCGCCTTCTGCGAACCGGGGAAAGACGCCATTCTCTACTGTCCGCCCACTTACGGTATGTACAGCGTCAGCGCCGAAACCATTGGCGTAGAGCGCCGGACGGTTCCCGCGCTTGAAAACTGGCAGCTGGATCTACAGGGGATTTCCGACAACCTTGACGGCGCAAAAGTGGTGTTCGTTTGTAGCCCCAATAACCCCACCGGGCAACTTATCAACCCGCAGGATCTACGCACGCTGCTGGAGTTGACACGCGGTAAAGCGATAGTCGTCGCCGACGAAGCTTATATTGAGTTTTGCCCGCAGGCCACGCTGACAGGCTGGCTGGTTGAATATCCTCATCTGGTTATCCTGCGCACATTGTCGAAAGCTTTTGCGCTGGCGGGTCTGCGCTGCGGCTTTACGCTGGCTAATGAAGAGGTGATCAACCTGCTGTTAAAAGTGATCGCCCCTTATCCGCTTTCTACGCCAGTGGCGGATATCGCCGCCCAGGCGCTGAGCCCGCAGGGAATAAACGCAATGCGCGATCGCGTGGCGCAGACAGTGCAGGAACGTCAGTATCTGGTGAATGCCCTGCAACAGACCGCCTGCGTAGAACACGTCTTTGACTCTGAAACCAACTATATTCTGGCGCGGTTTACCGCCTCCAGCAGCGTGTTTAAATCCTTATGGGATCAGGGCATTATCTTACGCGATCAGAATAAACAACCTTCTTTAAGCGGCTGCCTGCGGATTACGGTCGGCACCCGCCAGGAAAACCAGCGCGTCATTGACGCCTTACGTGCGGAGCCAGTATGAGTCAGAAGTATCTTTTCATCGACCGGGACGGAACCTTGATTTCCGAACCGCCGAGCGATTTTCAGGTAGACCGCTTTGATAAACTGGCCTTTGAGCCAGAGGTGATTCCCGTATTGCTGAAGCTGCAAAAAGCCGGTTTTAAGCTGGTGATGATCACTAACCAGGATGGACTTGGCACGCAAAGCTTCCCGCAGGCGGACTTCGACGGACCGCACAACCTGATGATGCAGATTTTCACTTCTCAGGGCGTATGCTTTGATGAGGTACTGATCTGCCCTCACCTGCCCGCAGACGACTGCGACTGCCGCAAGCCCAAAGTGAAGCTGGTGGAGCGTTATCTTGCGGAACAAGCGATGGATAGCGCCAACAGCTATGTGATTGGCGATCGTGCAACCGATATCCAGCTCGCTGATAATATGGGCATTACTGGTTTACGCTATCACCGTGAAACGCTGAACTGGACGATGATTGGCGAACAGCTAACGAAACGCGATCGCTATGCGCATGTGGTCCGCAACACCAAAGAGACACAGATTGATGTCAGCGTCTGGCTGGATCGCGAAGGCAACAGCAAGATTAATACCGGCGTCGGCTTCTTTGACCATATGCTCGATCAAATCGCCACCCACGGCGGCTTTCGCATGGAGATTACCGTTAAGGGCGATCTCTATATCGACGATCACCACACGGTAGAAGATACCGGACTGGCGCTCGGTGAGGCATTAAAACTGGCACTTGGCGACAAACGCGGTATCTGTCGTTTTGGCTTTGTACTGCCGATGGATGAATGTCTGGCGCGCTGCGCGCTGGATATTTCCGGTCGTCCGCATCTGGAATATAAAGCTGAATTTACCTACCAACGTGTGGGCGATTTGAGCACAGAGATGATTGAACACTTTTTCCGCTCACTCTCTTACACTATGGGCGTCACTCTGCATCTCAAGACTAAAGGTAAAAACGATCACCACCGTGTCGAAAGTTTGTTTAAAGCCTTTGGTCGGACGCTACGCCAGGCTATTCGCGTGGAGGGCGATACATTACCGTCCTCGAAAGGAGTGCTGTGATGAACGTCGTCATCCTTGACACCGGCTGCGCCAATTTAAGCTCGGTAAAATCCGCCGTGGCGCGCCACGGTTACACCCCGGTGGTCAGCCGCGAAGCGGAAATCGTATTACGCGCTGACAAACTCTTTCTGCCCGGCGTCGGCACGGCGCAGGCCGCTATGGATCAACTGCGCGAACGTGAACTGATCGACTTAATTAAAGCGTGTACTCAGCCGGTACTGGGTATCTGCTTAGGGATGCAACTGCTGGGTCGTCGCAGCGAAGAGACGCGCGGCGTGGATCTGCTGAACATTATCGAACAAGACGTGCCGAAAATGACCGACTTTGGTCTGCCGCTGCCGCACATGGGCTGGAATCGCGTGTATCCGCAGGCGGGCAACCGGCTGTTTCAGGGCATTGAAGATGGCGCCTATTTTTACTTTGTTCACAGCTACGCGATGCCGGTCAACCCGTGGACTATCGCCCAGTGCAATTACGGCGAGCCGTTTACCGCGGCGGTACAGAAAGATAATTTCTTCGGCGTACAGTTCCATCCGGAACGTTCGGGCGCGGCGGGCGCACAGTTGCTGAAAAACTTCCTGGAGATGTAATGATTATTCCGGCATTAGATTTAATTGACGGCACCGTGGTGCGTCTCCACCAGGGCGACTACGCCCGGCAGCGGGATTACGGTAACGATCCCCTGCCCCGTTTGCAGGATTACGCCGCCCAGGGCGCCGGGGTGCTGCATCTGGTAGATCTGACCGGCGCTAAAGATCCGGCTAAGCGACAGATACCGCTGATTAAAACCCTGGTCGCGGGCGTGAACGTGCCTGTTCAGGTCGGCGGCGGCGTGCGTACCGAAGAAGACGTTGCGGCATTACTGAAAGCTGGCGTTGCCCGTGTGGTCATCGGTTCAACGGCGGTGAAATCCCCTGACGTGGTGAAAGGCTGGTTTGAACGTTTTGGCGCGCAGGCGCTGGTGCTGGCGCTGGACGTTCGCATAGACGAACACGGCACCAAGCAGGTGGCGGTTAGCGGCTGGCAGGAAAATTCCGGTGTCTCGCTGGAACAACTGGTGGAGACCTATCTCCCCGTCGGCCTGAAACATGTACTGTGTACCGATATTTCTCGCGACGGCACGCTGGCGGGCTCTAACGTTTCGCTGTACGAAGAGGTATGCGCCAGATATCCGCAGATCGCCTTTCAATCCTCCGGCGGTATTGGCGATATCGATGATATTGCCGCCCTGCGCGGCACCGGCGTGCGCGGCGTGATTGTCGGACGCGCGCTGTTGGAAGGGAAATTTACCGTTAAGGAGGCCATCCAATGCTGGCAAAACGTATAATTCCGTGTCTGGATGTTCGTGATGGTCAGGTGGTGAAAGGCGTACAGTTTCGCAACCATGAGATCATTGGCGATATCGTTCCGCTGGCCAAACGCTATGCCGACGAAGGCGCGGACGAACTGGTGTTCTATGACATTACCGCCTCCAGCGATGGTCGCGTAGTCGATAAAAGCTGGGTGGCGCGCGTTGCCGAGGTGATCGACATTCCGTTTTGTGTAGCGGGCGGTATCCGGTCAATTGACGACGCCGCCAAAATTCTTTCTTTCGGGGCGGATAAGATCTCTATCAACTCCCCGGCGCTGGCTGACCCAACGCTGATTACCCGTCTGGCTGACCGTTTTGGCGTACAGTGCATTGTCGTCGGGATTGATACCTGGTTTGACGACGCCACGGGGAAATATCATGTTAACCAGTATACCGGCGATGAAAACCGTACCCGCGTGACGCAGTGGGAGACGCTGGACTGGGTGCAAGAGGTACAACAGCGCGGCGCGGGGGAAATCGTCCTGAATATGATGAACCAGGACGGCGTGCGTAACGGTTACGATCTGACGCAGTTGCAAAAAGTCCGTGACGTTTGCCGCGTGCCGCTGATCGCCTCCGGCGGCGCGGGCACGATGGAACACTTTCTTGAGGCATTCCGTGATGCCGATGTCGACGGCGCGCTTGCCGCCTCCGTTTTTCACAAGCAAATCATCAATATTGGCGAATTAAAAGCGTACCTGGCAGGCCAGGGCGTGGAGATCAGGATATGTTAACAGAGCAACAACGCCGCGAGCTGGACTGGGAAAAAACCGATGGCCTGATGCCAGCCATCGTGCAACATGCGGTATCCGGCGAAGTATTGATGCTGGGCTATATGAACCCACAAGCGCTGGACAAAACCATTGAATCCGGCCATGTCACGTTCTTCTCACGCACGAAACAGCGTTTATGGACCAAAGGCGAAACCTCAGGCCATGTGCTGAATGTCGTCAGCATTGCGCCGGATTGCGACAACGATACACTGCTGGTGCTGGCAAATCCTGTCGGGCCGACCTGCCACAAAGGTACCAGCAGCTGCTTTGGCGACGCCAGCCATCAGTGGTTATTCCTGTATCAACTGGAGCAGCTACTGGCAGAGCGCAAAACCGCCGATCCGGCCAGCTCTTACACGGCGAAACTGTACGCCAGCGGTACTAAACGTATTGCGCAAAAAGTTGGCGAAGAAGGTGTGGAAACCGCGCTGGCGGCCACCGTCAATGATCGTTTTGAATTAACCAATGAAGCGTCTGATTTGATGTACCACCTGCTGGTGCTGTTGCAGGATCAGGATCTCAACCTCACCACCGTGATCGACAATCTTCGTAAGCGTCATCAATAAGCGTAAAAAAACCGGGCAATGCCCGGTTTTTTAATGAGAAATTTTACCTGTCGTAGCCGACCACCATCCGGCAAAGAAGCTTACAAGGCTTTTGGCTTATAGCTACGTAGCGCATTGCGTCCCAGCACAATCCCGGCACCGATCATCCCACCCAGCAATACAGCTAGCACAAGAGTAATGGCTTTTTTCGGGCTATCGCGACGGACCGGCAGCGTCGGCTTCATCACATAACGATAGACGTGCACCGTATCGGCAGTCACTTTCAGATTTTTAATGTCCAGCAGTGTCTGCTTCGTCTGGTAATAGGCCGGAGAAAAGACCAGTGGACGCGTCGCTTCGTTCTGTATCATCGATTTTAGCGCATCGCTCCCCAGCAGGAACATCGTGTCCTGGGTAACATCCTGGGTTTGCTGAATCTGCGGCTGCGTGATTTTGGCCTCATCCGCATAGCGCAACGCTTCTTCGATTTGCTTAATACGCAGATCTTTTTGCTCCTGCGCCACAACTTCCTGCGTCTCAAGGGACTCCTGCAACGTTTTGGTTTGCAGCGTGATGTTATCTTTCAGGTCAACTTCCAGTTCCTTAGCGACCTCTTCATCCACCTGTTGGATATATTCCGCCAGCCGACGCTGCGCCCCTTCAGCGGTAGTACTCACATAAGAAACCGAGAGTGGCAGCGCCTGCCCTTTTACCGACTGTTCAATGGTAAGCTTTTCCCGCTCTTTCTGATTATCCAGCACTTCCGATAATGCGGAAAACGCAGAGCTAAAGCGGCTTATAAAATTCGCCTGCACTTCAGAGATTTTGGGGGCATTCCCACCATACAAGACGTTGAGCGCGTTGGTATAGGTGGCAACCTGCGCGGCATCAGGTTGGGTAATAATCGCCGTGGATGTCCATTTTTCTTTGGCTATCATCAGGTAGCCTACAGCCAGCAAAATGGCGATAATAACGGCTACAATAATGGTCATCTTCCCACGCCATAACTGTAGCAATAACTCAATCAAATCAATCTGTTCCGGATCGTTCCCACGCCCGGAAGACGTATTACTATCCACTGTCATAGATACCCTAACTAAAAAAAGGATGAAGCTGGAGACAGTGTAGCCATAAAGCAAATATATGCCATAGGATTAATGATAAAAATCAGACATTATTTCCATTTGGTCAATAAATCATCGGGACTCATCAGCCCCGATTGCCTTATTAATCACTACCGAAAAGATCGCGGGTATACACTTTTTCAGCGACATCCAAAAGCTCTGCCGCCATCCTGTTGGAAATAATGACATCCGCCTGCTGTTTAAAGCAGTGCAAATCACGTTCAAGACGTGAGTTAAAGAAAGTATCTTCTTCCATTACCGGCTCATAGATGATGACCTCTACGCCTTTCGCTTTAATGCGCTTCATAATCCCCTGAATCGATGAGGCGCGGAAGTTATCGGAGCCACTCTTCATAATCAGGCGATAAATGCCCACCACTTTAGGCTTTCTGGCGAGGATAGCGTCGGCAATAAAATCTTTACGCGTACGGTTTGCTTCAACGATAGCGGAGATAATATTATTAGGCACCGACTGATAATTGGCCAGCAACTGTTTGGTATCTTTTGGCAAACAATATCCGCCATAACCAAAAGAGGGATTATTATAATGATTGCCAATACGCGGGTCGAGGCACACCCCTTCAATAATTTGTCGGGTATTTAATCCTAACGTTTCAGCATAGCTGTCTAATTCATTAAAATAAGCGACTCGCATAGCGAGATAAGTATTGGCGAAAAGTTTAATAGCTTCCGCCTCAGTGGAGTCCGTAAACAGCGTTGGAATCTCCTGTTTAATAGCGCCTTCCTGGAGTAATGCGGCAAATTCTCTGGCGCGCTCAGACTGTTCCCCAATCACGATACGGGAGGGATAAAGGTTATCGTAAAGGGCTTTACCTTCACGTAAAAACTCCGGAGAGAAAATGATATTTTCTGTCGCAAACTTCTGACGCATTGCCGCCGTGAAGCCAACCGGCACCGTAGACTTAATAATCATCACGGCTGCGGGGTTGATGCTGATCACATCCTGAATGACCGATTCCACACTGGACGTATTAAAATAGTTGGTTTTGGGATCGTAATCCGTAGGCGTAGCAATGATGACGTAATCTGCATTCTGGTACGCATCAAACTTATCCAGCGTTGCCCTGAATCTGATGTTATCTTCCTTTAAAAATTGCTGAATTTCTTTATCAACAATCGGAGATATCCGATCATTTAACAGTTCAACACGGGAAGGAACAATGTCTAACGCCACCACATCATGATGTTGTGCAATAAGCAAACCATTAGACAAGCCAACATAACCCGTCCCGGATATCGTGATTTTCATTATTCGCTCTCAGAATTAACTTAATTATGAATCATGATGTATTTCGCATCCTGATAAGATATTAAAGTTTTAACGCCTGAGTATATAAAGTGCAACGCAGACGAAAACAATTCAGATTATCTTCATTACGATAAACACAGATTATTAAGTTAATATTAAGCAAAAGCGATAAATCAATAAGAATAGAGATAAAAAAAAAGCCCGGTATTAAACCGGGCTTAAACATTTTTGCAGAAATTATTCCAACCATTCGGTATGGAAAATGCCTTCTTTATCAGTACGTTTATAGGTGTGCGCACCAAAGTAGTCACGCTGCGCCTGAATTAAGTTAGCTGGCAGTACTGCGGCGCGATAGCTGTCATAGTAGGCCACTGCCGCAGAGAATGTCGGCACCGGAATGCCGTTCTGCACCGCGTAAGCCACGACATCACGCAGCGCCTGCTGGTACTCATCAGCAATTTTCTTGAAGTAAGGCGCTAACAGCAAGTTAGCGATACCGGCGTTTTCTGCGTAAGCATCAGTGATCTTCTGCAGAAACTGAGCGCGAATGATACAGCCCGCACGGAAAATCTTAGCAATCTCGCCGTAGTTGAGATCCCAGTGATATTCATCAGACGCGGCGCGTAGCTGCGAGAAGCCCTGCGCATAGGAGACGATCTTGCCAAGATACAGCGCGCGACGCACTTTCTCGATAAATTCAGCTTTGTCGCCTGCCGGCTGCGCTTTCGGCCCGGAGAGCACTTTAGATGCGGCAACACGTTGCGCTTTCAACGAAGAGATGTAACGCGCAAAGACGGATTCGGTAATCAGCGACAGCGGTTCACCCAGATCCAGCGCGCTCTGGCTGGTCCATTTACCGGTCCCTTTGTTGGCGGCTTCATCAAGAATGACATCCACCAGGTAGTTTCCGTCTTCATCTTTTTTAGTGAAGATGTCTTTAGTGATGTCGATCAGATAGCTGCTCAGCTCGCCGTTATTCCACTCAGTAAAAGTGTTCGCCAACTCTTCATTGCTGAGATTCAGGCCGCCTTTCAGCAGGGAGTAAGCTTCAGCGATAAGCTGCATATCGCCATATTCAATACCATTGTGGACCATCTTGACGTAGTGACCAGCACCATCGGCGCCGATATAGGTCACGCACGGTTCGCCATCTTCTGCCACAGCAGCAATCTTCGTCAGGATCGGCGCCACCAGTTCATAGGCATCTTTCTGACCGCCAGGCATGATAGATGGCCCTTTCAGCGCGCCCTCTTCACCACCGGAAACACCGGTACCGATAAAGTTAAAACCTTCCGCAGACAGCTCGCGATTGCGACGGATTGTGTCCTGGAAGAAGGTGTTACCGCCATCAATAATGATATCGCCTTTTTCCAGATACGGTTTCAGCGAATCGATAGCTGCATCAGTACCTGCGCCCGCTTTCACCATTAACAGGATACGACGAGGCGTTTCGAGGGATTCAACAAACTCTTTCACCGTGTAATAAGGCACCAGCTTTTTGCCGGGATTCTCGGCAATCACTTCTTCGGTCTTTTCACGGGAGCGGTTGAAAACGGAGACGGTATAACCACGGCTTTCGATGTTGAGCGCGAGGTTGCGCCCCATCACTGCCATACCGACGACGCCGATCTGTTGCTTGGACATTACATACTCCTGTCAGGTGTGGAAGTTACATATATTTCACCATTATGTGCTACAAATTTTACAGCGTAAAGCATATTAAATACTTGTCCATTAATAGCACATTGTGGTTCGGCGGATATTTTCCCGCTTGGTTAACTTAAAATACCACGCGTAAAATTCTTTTAACAAAAGACCTAAAGTTAGCATCTGCATAAAAAACCGCAAAAACTATAATCATACTTACCAGCGATACAATAGTAAGCTTACTTATAAAGTCAAACCAGTTGGAAACTTTAAAGAAAATTATTTGTTCTCTTGTAAAATAAAAAACAGCAAAAATAACAAATGAGAATATTAAAGGTTTCAGTACAAATGACAAGTACTTTTTTAATGCATTAAATCTACCAAACATTTTACCATATAGATATAATGGCTTTGCAATTAATGTAATTAATACATTAGATATAATCGTGCCAATAATAATACCGGGAAGACCAATATAAAAAGCCAGGAGCGCGGAAAAAAATAAATTAACCACTCCCTCAAGCAAAGGATAATATACATCCCCAAAAAAACCAGTTGCGTTTTTAAAAATATCACAAGGAATTCTAATGACACTTATAAATACATTAACAAGCATTAATATAACAATACCATTACCTAGTATGAATTTTTCGCCTATCCAGCTGGTAATAAAGTCATTAACCAAAAAATACATATTCAAAGAAATGAAGGTAGCCAATGCTATAAATACTGTGTTAAATTGCTTTGCAATACTGGTAACTTCATCATCATTTTGATTGATTAAAAAATTACCCACACTAGCTGTAATAGCATTAACAAAACTGGACATAAGCACAGTCACAACCTGGAAGACCATCATATAACTTCCATAAATCGTGACGTAGCTTAAATTAAGAAATTTTGAAACTAGCAAATAATCAGTATTTAAAACTAACACACCACCAATCTTATGAAAAAACATGTTTTTTATTTTTATTTTTAATTCATTTTTTAATGTTGTTTTTTCATCATCGCTAATAGATTGTGGAACTACCTTAAAATGGATGTCGTTATTAATAATATTTTTAAATATAAAATACTGTACTATCACGCCAATAGTTTCAACGAGCAAATAGAGTAAGAAATTATGTGTGGTGACTAATAGCAATATTTGCAGCGCAATAATTAATATTTTCCCGCCACCCTGTATTTTACGGACTACTGAATATTGCTGATTTGCAGTTAATAGAGTTGAATGCTTTGCATAAGAATAAGTTAAAGATGTATTTATTACAAAAAATGCCCAATAAATAAAAACGTGACTTACTGCATTAACAGAATCGATGAAAAAGTAAATACCAAAGCCAATTACTATACCTATCAATAAAACTAAAAACGAGATATATCTATAGATTGTAGACAGCAATAAAGTTAAGTATTTTATTTTTGCATAATCCCCCTCACTCAGCGGCTTGTATAAAAGGCTTGCCGCAGCTACCCCTATGCCAAGCTCGGCGAGATTTAAATAAGCAGTCAGTTGTGTAAATAACAACATCACACCTGTTAAATCAGCGCCCATCTTAGAGACAAATATAGTTCGAAGATAAAATCCTAGCGCAATAAGAAAAAAAGTAATAAATAAATCAACTTTAAAGTTGTTAATCGCTTTTATAGTTCGCATTTTTACTTTCCGGATGTAAACTTAAAGTAAATAAATATTCGTGGGAAGTTACAGGATTACATCAATTATTATTAGCCCCATAATAATTAATATTACCAGGAAGGTAAAATAAATAATTATATCAATGATTATTTATACTGTCCGAAAAGAACATAGCGAAAGCCTTATATCTATTAGAAATGGAAACCAACAACAATCAAACACACTTAATATTTATTGGCTTTATACTACGAATTGGTTAGAGAATATCCGAAAAGTTAGCCCTCCATAAAGAAGGGCTGCTTTTTATGAATTGAGTAGCTGAAGAATTTCTTTCGTTCGCGCTTCCATCAGCGGAATATCGCCGCGTGATTCCACATTCAGGCGCACCACCGGTTCGGTGTTCGACGAGCGCAGGTTGAAACGCCAGTCCGGGAATGACATGCTGAGACCGTCCGTGCGATCCACCGCCTGCGCCTCTTCCGCAAAGTGCGCTTCCACCCGCGCAATGGCTGCCGCCGGCTCCGCCAGCCTGCTGTTGATTTCCCCGCTCGCCGGGAACGCCGCCATCCGGTCGCAGACCAGTTCACCCAGCGACTGTCTCTTCAGGCACACCAGCTCCGCTACCAGCAGCCACGGGATCATCCCGCTGTCGCAGTAGGCAAAATCACGAAAATAGTGATGCGCGCTCATTTCCCCGCCATAAATGGCATCCTCCGTACGCATCCGCTCCTTGATAAAGGCGTGCCCGGTTTTTGACATCACCGGCGTCCCGCCCGCCGCCGCCACCACTGCCTCCGTGTTCCAGGTCAGGCGCGGGTCGTGGATAATCTTCGCCCCCGGGTGTTTTTCCAGAAACGCTTCCGCCAGCAGCCCGACGATGTAGTACCCCTCGATAAACTGCCCTTTCTCATCGAACAGGAAGCAGCGGTCGAAGTCGCCGTCAAAGGCGATGCCCATGTCCGCCCCGTGTTCAATAACGGCCTTGCGGGTGTCGTCGCGACACTCCGGCAGCAACGGGTTGGGAATGCCGTTCGGGAAGGTGCCGTCCGGGGTGTTGTGGATTTTGATGAACTCCACCGGCGCGCCCAGCGCCTTCAGACGCGCTTCGATGGCGTCAATGACCGGCCCCGCCGCCCCATTGCCGGAATTCACCACCAACTTCAGCGGGGTGAGATTGTTAACACTGATATAGCCGAGCAGGTGGTCGATGTAGGCGTCGCGCAGGCTGATTTGTCTGTAGCTGCCGCGCGCGGCCTCGTTCACCGGCGGGAAGTCGCCCGCTTCTGCCAGACGCTGAACGTCGCGCAGACCGGTGTCGCCGCTTATCGGGCGGGCGCCCTCGCGCACCAGCTTCATACCGTTGTAGTCCATCGGGTTATGGCTGGCGGTCACCTCAATACCGCCGTCCACGCCGAGGTGGAAGGTGGCGAAGTAAATCTCTTCGGTGCCGGACATACCGATATCCAGCACGTCGACGCCCGCGTCCTGTAACCCTTTTGCCAGCGCCAGCTTCAGCGCCTCGCTGGTCAGGCGCACGTCGCCGCCCAGCACGATGGTTTTCGGTTTTAAATATTCGCCGTAGGCGCGGCCAATCCGCCACGCGATATCTTCATTGAGCTCTTCGCCCAGCCTGCCGCGAATGTCGTAGGCCTTAAAACAAGTTAAATTATTCATTATTACGTTATTCCTTAATTACGACCATACTTATCTGAAAAACGAACAATATCATCCTCCCCTAAATATGCGCCGGATCTTACCTCAATAAGTTCAAGTGCAATTTTCCCTGGGTTTTCAAGGCAGTGCTTAACACCGACAGGAATATATACGGATTCATTTTCAGTTAAAATTTTCACTTCACCTTTTATGGTTATTTTTGCGGTACCTGCAACGATAATCCAGTGTTCCGCGCGATGATAATGTTGCTGCTCTGAAATTCCTTCTCCGGGTTTTACAGTGATTCTCTTTACCTGATAACGCTCACCGAAATCGATTGAATCGTATTTACCCCATGGTCTATAAACTTCCCGATGAGTTATATGCTCATGACGATTTTCTAATTTAATTTTCTCAACAATTTTCTTAACATCTTGAACACAGTTTGTGTTTGCAACTAAAACGGCATCTTTCGTTTGCACGACTATAAGATCTTTGACACCAACAGCGGTTACCAAACCCGTTTCTGCATGGAGATAGCAATTATCTGCATTGTGGCTTAATACATCGCCTTTAGTCACATTACCATTACTATCTTTATCACTTATCTCCCAAAGAGAAGACCACGAACCGACATCACTCCAACCCGCATTTAAAGGTACGACAACCGCGTCATTCGTCTTTTCCATCACTGCATAATCAATTGATTCATCCGGGCAAGCGCAAAATGAATCTTCATCCACTCGAATGAAATCGAGATCCGTAACAGCAGATTCCATCGCTAATGAGCAAGCTTTATAAATATCAGGGCGAAATTTTTTTAACTCTTCAATATATCGATCTGCCCTAAATAAAAACATACCGCTGTTCCAGTAATACTCACCAGAATCAAGATAACTCTGAGCCGTTTCTAGATTGGGTTTTTCGACAAATTCAGCCACCCTAAACGCCAAAGAACAATCATTTTCTGCAGAGAAAAGAGCTTGCCCACGCCGTATATAACCATAACCTGTCTCTGGCATGGTAGGTACAATACCAAACGTAACTAATTTTCCTGCTTCGGCATATTTTCTAGCGTCTTGTATAGTCTTACAAAACGTTTCTTCGTCCTTAATTATATGGTCAGCAGCCAATACTAACAGTAAAGCGTTTTTCTTAAGGCATTTTAAAGCTGCCAAGGCTACTGCAGGGGCCGTGTTACGTCCAACAGGTTCTAAAATTATATCGCCAGATGATTTAGATAATTCTTTAAGCTGTTCTGCAACAATAAACCTGTGCTGCTCATTACAAATAACAATAGGATCTGAAGCATTCAAATTATTAATTCGCGTAATTGTGGTCTGAAGCATACTTTGAGAGCCATCTAAACATAAAAACTGTTTAGGATATAACGTTCGAGAAAGTGGCCATAACCGACTTCCATTTCCCCCAGCCATAATTATTGGTGTAATCATTTTCCTGTTAACCTCTCAATATTTTTCACCAAAACTGATAAACGCGTTGACCAATTAAATTTCTCCGCAACAAAATTTCGCGCATTCTTAGCAATCATTTGATATACAGAATTTTCACTCAAAGTTTCTAACGACTTCAAGTACTCATCACTATTATCAGCAATTAATATCTCTTCACCAATATTTGCTTCTATACCCTCATAACCCATTCGGGATGTGATAGTTGGAAGTCCAAGAGCCATATATTCTAATATTTTATTTTGTACACCTGCACCAAACCGAACTGGGCAAATTCCGATATGTCCTATTTTAGCCGCATCAGCCATATTTGTAACGCTGCCACTCACCACAACATTTTCAAAACCTTGTAAATATAGTTTATCACTTTTGTTTATTTTACCTAAAATGTGGAAAATATATTTCTTACCGTTATTATTTTTATTTATTGATGGTAGAATATTTTTTACGAACCATTTCACTCCGTCAAAATTTTGGAATGAACACAAGTTCCCAATAAAAATAAGATTAATTATATTGGTATTTTCAATGACTCTCTTTGTAAAAGGATAATCCTCAAGATCAACTCCATTATTACAAACCAAAATGTTATCATTCCTATTCCCAAAAAGGAATTTTTTGTCAACCTCTGATATTAACGATATGAGTGAATAGCGGCCATAAACTTCTTTTTCATATTTTAATAATCGCTCTTGTTCGATAGAGTAAATGATGCTTTTTAAAGAATTTTTCGGAGCTTCTTTTTTTATACGCGAATAATTTAAGGAAATTGCATCAGTCATTTCAAGAATATGCAAGCCAGGCTTATTTAAAGTGTAATCACCAACACGAATGAGATGAGAAAGAGTCAAATCATAATTCCTAATTATCTCATTAAGTTTATTTTCAAATTCAGTATTTTTATAATAAGCTATCTGAAGTGGTTTTCTACCAGGTAATGCTTTTAATACATTAAAATAACTTTTTATTTTAGGATGATAGATCCGGAAAATTTTATCAAAGACGTGATCATTTTTTACTATAAAATTTAAGTCTTCGATACTATCGCATAGACTTAGCAAATCTAATGTGTAGTATTTAGACAATTCCTTACAAATGCGATATATCCTTAACCTATCCCCTCCTACCACTGGATACGGAAATCGTGGGGTGAGGATGAGTATTTTACTTTTTTCCATATAAAAACTCGAGTTGGGATTTAAAAATTTCATGTTCTATCAATTGTCCATGGATATCTTTATACTTGCTAGCTAACACAGCTTTATATTGGATGTGAAAGTCATTTTGATTAGTATAAAGATATACATTTTCATCTTTTTGTTCCATAAAGGCTGATATTTGTGTACATAAAATCTTTTTATGGGACAACTTAGCCTCTGCTACAGCTCTTCCATAACCCTCATATTTCGAATGTGCCCAAATAAAGGTAGAGTTACAATAAAGGCTTACAACATCATCAAGATCCAGGAAAGGAATAACTTCAATTTCACTTTGGACTCTATGGTCATCAATTATTTTTTTTACCCTCTCTATAGCATTTCCACAGCCTAATATTTTAAGCGGCAATCGTTCATCCTTGCTAATAGATGAATATAATTTCAAAGCACCATCGAGATCTTTATTATCACCCACCCCTGTTACCAATAATATATATCCAAGATCAAGAATCGTATTTTTTTTCGCAATTTCCTCGAAACGAAAAAATGTGTTTGGGAAATAATAGCCTTTACAATTTTTAAAGAGTTCAATGCTATCTATAACACGCTTAGTTGTTTTTGATATATATATATAATCGGCTTTTAATTGTGATGCTTTGAGCATACAATATGACACATATTTCGCGGATAAAGAATGGTTCTTTTTTCTTAAGCTTATTAGATCATGAATAATAACCACTGATTTACCCAAGTACGCGTCTATAATTGATGTACTATTATATGGATAGATATTAAATTTTGACTTTAATATAAGTCCAATAAGCGGAGTAAGTATTTGTTCATAGAATATGAATAAAAAATTATGTATAAAAGCAGGTAAAGGGTATAGGACTTTTGGACAAGTTAATTCACAGACTTGCATAGAGTCCTTTTTCATTTGAAGAACTAACTCTTCAGTATAAATCGGTATTCCTCTTTTTAAAACACCACTAAAATAATTATTTATTACTATCATTGTTTATTAGTCCTATATACAGTTGAGCGATCGACTGCCAATTTCTTTTTTCAGAGTACTCATAGGCACTATCATTAATTTTGGCAAAGCTATCTGTATTATTTATATAATATAAAACCTTACTCAAAAGATCATTTTTATCGTTCCCTAATACGGCAATATTTTCAAATTCAGACGAAAACTGCCCCCTTAGGGAAAATACTAATACTCGATTAATCATCGCAGCAAGGGCAGTACCTCTCCGTTCTGAGATGCCATCGGGATATGGTAATATAGCCATGTCAGTTTCAGCTAGCAGATTTGATATTTCGGCTGCTGATTTATTTAAAAGTAACTCGCACTTTTGTTCTGTACACTGTTCTATAATTAAATTGGCATAACTATTGTCAGCACCAGGAACATAACCAATCAAGGCAGAGCGGAATTTAATATTTTTCTTATTAAGCTCTTTAATAATCCAGATAAATTCTTCTATTCCCTTTCCTTTGGAAATTATACCAAAATGAACAAGATCAAATTTTTTTTCTTTCTTTTGGCAAGAAGGTATGTTAGATGCGATAGGAATTAGTCTTGTTTTTGCAGAATTAAATAATGTTTTTTCACCTATATTCTTCTCATACTGAGTTGTAAAGATTATATAATCAGCAAGCTTAAAAATTTTTAGGAAATATTGAGCTCTCTTTGATAAACTACTAAATTCGTGTAGCGTTATCGATGTTTTTAAGCCAACTAACTTAGCTAAGATAAATGCAACATGAGGTTTAAAAGCCGCAATTTTGTTTGTCGAAAATCCAATCGATGGATATTGAATATTAATAAGTTTGATAATTTTTCTATTAGAAACTATTTTATAGATTAATTCGAATAAGGATAGTTTGACAACGTTAACTGTATAATTCTTTTTAATTTCTTGGTTTAGATTATAAACATAATCACCTACTCCACATTTATCATCTGGATACGAACCCGTATATATTAATAACATTAGTAAATACCTTGACGCTGAATTTCTGAAAATACCGATATGTAAGGATAGAAAAGTTCAGGATAAGACCCTAGTATAGAGTAAACTTGATAGCCAAAATAAAAAATCACTATAAAAATCAGAGCAGGAATCCGTGTAAAAATTCCTACACGCACTAATACTGCAGGAATCAACAATATTTCGACTATAGTAAAATATATACTAATTACTGAGAACATGGCTGAGATCGGAGATAAAAATAAATATATGATAGTTCCAAATAAATATGTTTTTACCAAAAATAAATTTGCCTTATTATTTTTTATATCAAAAGATAATGTGTAAAGAAAAATAGCAGAAATTACCACCCTTTTTAAAATTCCAGATATACTTATGGAACCATATTCTTGTGCATTTTGAGTATAAACAGTGAGTTTATAGCGAACAATTTCGACAGGAATTAGACTAATAACGGAAGAAATTATATCTGATAAATAATGTGACAAAGGCAATGATAGAATGGCACCAAGCACAAGTAATATTTTATATAAGTTTAAAGATAACTTATTGATTAAAAAAACAGATAAGGTAACTAAAGACGAGATATGAAATGTCGACGCACATAGAATAAGAATAAGCGATTGCACCTTTTTATTACTTTTATATTGGATTAAAGCGAAAAAAGATAACCCAATTGCAATAATTCTTCTTTCGGCCCCAAAAAAAGACCCCAGATAATAATAACTATAAAAAACACAAACAGACAGAATAGTTAATGATATATTTTTTTGTGTTTTCAGGCATCCCCAGAATATTAACGCGATAGGAATAATTGATGTAGTGAATAGAAACAATGTATAATTATCTGTCAAATATCTTATTAATTTGACGTATAATACATACCCGATTTCAAAGTCATGTCGATTCCCTGGACTCATGAAATCATCGTAATAGGGGAGCCAATCAGTACCAGTCTGCCAACGTAAAGAACAAAACGAGACAAGAAATAAAAAACTTAGCATCAAGGCGTAAATTTTTATATTTTTATTCTTAACAAATGAAAAGAACGGAAAAATTACAATAAAAATATAATATATCATGCTAAGTCTCTCAAATAAAAAATTATTCTTATTGTTTTCTAAAAATAATCTTTATAAATACGATATTATAATTATTCAGGACACGCTACCGCCCCTGGCTCATCAGCTACCAGTGCACTGCGTACATATCGACTTGTTACAGACCTCGCCCGGCAGGGCAAAGCTCACTAAAACTTAAACGCTAATTGTCTTATTAATTGCATCCGGAAACAAGGATTAATCTTATAAAATCAGCATTAAAATGATCCAGATAACCCCTTGTTACTTAAGCCCTTTATACAAAACTAAAACGGCAGTCAACATTCGTTTCAGCCAACTTGCCGCTTCGAATGTTCACTGCCGTTATTATGTTTATCACCAACCATTTATCACGGTTGTTAATACTTATTCATGCAAAAGCTGCTCTATGCTCTTACGGAACTTGGCTCCTTCTTTCAGGTTGCGCAGCCCGTACTTCACAAATGCCTGCATGTAGCCCATTTTTTTACCGCAGTCATAGCTGTCACCCGTCATTAGCATCGCGTCAACCGACTGTTTTTTCGCCAGCTCAGCAATGGCATCGGTGAGCTGGATGCGGCCCCAGGCGCCCGGTTCGGTTCTTTCCAGTTCCGCCCAGATGTCGGCTGAAAGCACATAACGGCCTACCGCCATCAAATCGGAATCCAGCGTCTGCGGCTGATCCGGTTTTTCGATAAACTCCACAATCCGGCTGACTTTGCCTTCATTATCCAGAGGTTCTTTCGTCTGGATAACGGAATACTCCGATAAATCACCTTTCATGCGCTTCGCCAGCACCTGGCTGCGACCCGTTTCATTGAAACGCGCCACCATCGCCGCAAGGTTATAGCGCAGCGGATCGGCGGTAGCATCATCAATAATAATATCCGGGAGTACCACAATGAAAGGGTTATCGCCCACGACCGGACGCGCGCACAGAATAGAATGCCCCAGTCCTAACGGCTGCGCCTGGCGAACGTTCATAATCGTCACGCCCGGTGGGCAGATAGATTGCACTTCCGCCAAAAGCTGACGCTTAACGCGCTGTTCAAGAAGTGATTCAAGTTCATAAGAGGTGTCGAAGTGGTTCTCAACGGCGTTTTTAGACGCGTGAGTCACCAGTACGATTTCTTTGATCCCTGCAGCCACAATCTCATCGACAATGTACTGAATCATTGGCTTGTCGACGATCGGTAGCATCTCTTTTGGGATTGCCTTGGTGGCAGGCAACATATGCATACCCAAACCCGCTACCGGTATAACTGCTTTCAAATTCATCATTGTTTCTTCCACCTGTAAAATGGTTGCTGAATTATAGCTCTTTAGCTTGTTTTCGCCAGCATGAATTACTCTGCTGCCAGGGATAATGATGGCACGCTCTACAT
Source organism: Salmonella sp. 32120201201600049SM (assembly GCF_017572835.1). NCBI lineage: Bacteria > Pseudomonadati > Pseudomonadota > Gammaproteobacteria > Enterobacterales > Enterobacteriaceae > Salmonella > Salmonella sp. 32120201201600049SM. Next base: position 1,037,516 of record NZ_JAGESA010000001.1, read on the forward strand.
TACGTCTTAGTCGGCACCATAACATTAAGTATGAACAACTTTTTCCCAGGAATTTTCGTAAAAATAGCGGTACTTACCCTCCCCGCTTCGGCAGCGAAAAATTCACTGCTTCGACATTCACGGTTTGGTGATTAATCCTGTCGATATCCACGGAACTCTGCCCGTTTTCATTGATGGCATGAACATTAGCGAGGGAAAGCAGCGTGTCCTGGCGGGCCATAAATTGACCACGGACATCTTTACGCAAATCGAAATGCATTTTTAACGCCGGGCCAATCGCTGAAGTTTGCATCACGTTGATATTGCGCAGAAAGAGGTGCTGCGGTTGATTATGCAGTTCCAGCGTAGCACGCGTCATCCGTACGTTGGTGATAGCGACAAACGAAGGAGCGTTGCCGGAGGAAATTTGAATGCCGCGTAATTTATAAGCAACCTGGCGATTATCCAACCGAATAGCGTTTAATTTAAAGTTTTGCGGAATTGACAGGTATTTTCCTTTAACAACGCCATAGCCGATAAGCATCCCGGCACTATTCGTCATATCAATATTATCAATGACGAAATTATCACAGCCATAAATTGCGATCGTTGCGTTATCAATACCCGCCTTTTTACTGAAATCGGGCGTGATGTTTTTGGCTTTGACATTGCGAATGACGAAATGTTTGCCATTTTCTACGTGCACCAGCTGTCGGCAATCAGATCCGGTAATATTGGCCACCACAAAGTTTTTTACTGCCTGATCTTCAGGATAACTGTTGTCATAGGTGCTACCCGCCAGCCCGATGCCGATCCCCCAGTTGATTTTGCCATTGGTACAATCAATGCGTTCGATGACATGATCGGAAATCAGGATGTCGCGGTCGTGAATCGCGACATTCCACTCAATGGCGTCCCCCTGTAAATCGCTAAAGCGGCTATGCGTAATCCTCGCGCCGTCCATTTGGTTATGAAATCCCTGGCGGAGAATGGCGTAGTTGGCGTGGGTAACAGTGATGTCATCGATAATGAGATTACGCATCACCTGCGGTTCCTTACCACCGATGAAAATTTGCGCGACGGGGCCAAAGCCGCTCATCGCCACGCCTTTAATCACACAGTCCGACCCGCGAACATCCAGCGTCACATTGTGCAGACTGCCGCCCTGCTCCCCCACCACCTGACACCCGTCCTGCAAAATAAACCGTCCCCGGCCATTCCCACGCACCGCGCCCTGTACCCGCAGCGTTTTTCCCGCCGGAATCGTTATCGCCGCATTGATATTTTCACACACCCATCCTGGCGGTACGACCACGGTCTGTCCGTCGGCGAAGGCCTGTTTGAACGAGGCGATACCGTCATCCGCCGGATAATCCTTAATATCGACGGTCTCGCGAGGTTCACGCGCCTGTACCGGCAAGGCGCGCAGAAAAGGAAGAACAGCAAGCGCAGAACCTGCCGTCAGGAGGGTACGTCGGGAGAATTTAGTCGCGGGCATACCACCTCGTTTATATCGTTTGTAGCAGGCTGGCTAACTGGCGATTAATCGCCTGCTGATTAAAATCTTGCGCTACTTTTTCACGGGCGCGCGTGATCACCGACTCCAGCGTGTCATGGTCAATCCAGCTGAACTCAGCGAGTCGGGCCGCCAGCGCCTGCGCATCGTTTTCCGGCACCAGCCAGCCGGATTTGCCGGCCTCCACCAGTTCCGGAATACCGCTATGCACGGTAGATACCACGGGAATCCCTACCGCCATCGCCTCCATCAGCGCTACCGGAATACCTTCCATATCGCCATCCGTACCGGTAATCGACGGCAGCAAAAAAACATCGGCGTCATCCAGCATCGCCTTCACTTCATGGCTCGGTTTAAACCCCGGCATCTCAATGACATCCTCTAGCTGATACTGCTCGATGAGCGTGCGCAGCCGACGTTCCCACGGGCCAATCCCCAGAATGCGGTAGCGAAACGCCACGCCCTGTGCTTTCAGTTGCCGACAGGCTTCAATCGCCACATGCAGGCCTTTTTTTTCTGTCAGGCGCGCGACGGAAATCATCTCCAGCGGCATCCCTGGCGCTTTCACCGAACGATGGGTAAAACGCGTCATGTCGACGCCCATGCGCGAAACGGCAATCTTTTCCGGCGGACAGCCCATACTTTTCAGGCGACCGGCCCACAGTTCGCTGATGGGCAGCATCAGATCGCCACGACGAAACAACTGCTGATACTCCGGCGTGTAATGACTGAGCACTTCGCGGCTGGAAATATCAATCCCGTGGAAAATAGTCGCTATTTTGCCGCGAAGCACGCCCAGTTCGCGTAGTTTGGCCGCCGTCACGCCCGCCGGACCAAAGTGTGCGATAAACACATCCGCCACAAAAGGCTGGCTCACCTGCGCGCAAATCGCGGAAAGGATCAAATTGCGTGATTCATCGCCATAGCGGGTAAAATTGAGCGCTTTCCAGGTCGCCGCCCGATGCAGCCCCGGCAGCGTTTTACATGCCCGGTAGCGCAGTTTCGCCAGCCGTCCCTGGGGCTCATCCTGTAACCAGCGGGTTTTCGCCGCCAGGCCATACTTCTCCCAGGCGGCGTGAGTATGTTGGGTATCGCCTTTTTGTAACGCGACAATCTCCACCTCATGGCCCATATCAATAAACGCAGTAATCTGATTCAGCACAAAGGTTTCCGATGAGAGTGGAAATTTCAGCAGAAAAAAGCTGACTTTCATTGCGCCTCCCGAATTCTGTCGAGAACAGATTTGATCATCGTGAACCCTTTCGCCCGCTCCTCGGTGACGGCGTTAGCCACTTTTGCCTTTAGCGCAGGCAATTGATTGAGCGTATCGGCCACCACGCTTTGTAATGAACCGTTCAGCAAGTGACGGATATCGATGGCCAATTCCGCCAGGCCTAGCTGCTGCATAATCCCGGCGGATTTATGTTCATAATTAATGGCGATGGCGGGTGTGCCAAAATTCATGGAGATAATGGCGGAATGCAGGCGCGTCCCGATGGTCAGTACGCAGGATGCGAGGATCTTTCCGATTTCCACGTCATTGAGTTCGTCCATCGCGATATGGAAATGCTCTGAGTCGTTTACATACTTCGCCATCCGTAACGCAACCATCCGGTCATCGCGGTTATAGCGATCGATACTGGTGCAGGTCGACAGCGCCAGTACCTGATAACCGTCCGCAATCAGGCGATTCACGACCTGGGCAAATGCCTGCTCATAGGCCTGCTGAGTGGTGCCCAGGCGTTTATCAAACGGCTCCAGATCGCGCAACGTAATCGCGACGGTTTTGCGGCGCGCGGTGACGTCCAGCCAGTGCTGCACAGCATAACTGGCAACAAACTCGTCGTGACGGCGTTCGACTAACCAGGCAGTATCCACCCCCTGCTCCACTTTCCGGGTATCGATCTGCGCGGCGGTCATCAGATCGCGGCTGACGGTTTCACGCAGGATCAGCGCACTGGTGCGCCCAAAAACATAATTGGCGAGCTGGTTAAAGTCAGGGTTCTGGAAAGGGCCGACGCTATGTCCCACCATATAAATTGGTTTGTTCGCCATAAACGCGCACAGCGGATATTCAAAGTGAGTCAAACCGTATAAGTCGACATAGTTTGAACCGCCCACCTGAATGACGGCGTCATACTGCGCAATAAATTGCGCGAATTCGGCAAATTCCGGCGCGATAGCAAAATTACGCAGCGATCCTTCCTGGGCGACTTTAGACAATAAAATTTTATGCTGAAAACGACGGCATAATATTTTTTTCACCCGACCGTTAAGCCCTGCCGCCGCCTGCTGTTTCTGGCTTAACTGATACAGCGGGTCGGCAATAATCGGGCGCCCCTGCAACCAGGCGGAACTCACCGGGAAACGGCTCATCACATCCATCTCCGCCTCTGGCGCCTGTTGACGGATGGCATCAAGCAAACCGCGCATAATGGCGCTATCACCACGGTTGCCGCATGTGTGGTTGCCTAAAATTAATAATTTCATAAATAGCCTCTTATATCCCCGTCATCCGACACGTAATAACTTTTTCAGTTTTGCACTGCCAACAAGCTGATTTTTAATTTCCATCACCAGCGCATTGCGTGAAAAAATAATCATTAAAATAAAACTCAAAATACCGACCATAACCTGTAGTGCGAATACCCCTGACAACGGTAAATAACCGTCGACCAGCTTTCCTGTGCCGTAGCTGGTAATAAATGTTGGCAATGAGAGATAAAACGGTAGCCACAGGCTGAGAATATACTGACGATAGCTGGAGCCGAGTACCGGCTTAATCATCACGAAATAGCTCAGAATGGTGTTGATGATTTGCACCACCAGAAACCCCAGCGTCACGCCAATCGCCCCCGCCAGATGGCCGCCAATGAGAATTGCCGGGATAAACAGAAACGTTTTAAAGACGTTGAACTTAAAGCTGATATCCACGCGCGCTTTCGCCATCAGCAGCGAACCAATCGGGTTGCCGACCGAGCGCAACAGCCCCACTACGCACAGCAATTGCAGGATCGGGATAATGCTGTTCCACTTCTCGCCAAACACTAACGGCACAAAATTGTTCGCCACTACCATCAGGCCCAACAGCGCGGGAAAATTGATAATTCCCACCACGGAAAGCAACTTATAGAAGTTGACGCGCAGCTTCTCGGTATCGTCCTGGATTTTGGCGAATGCCGGAAATAGCACGCGAGTAATGATGGGGTTAAGCTTCGCCGGCGGCACAACCGCCACGTTGTACGCGAGGTTATATCCCCCGGCGACGCTTGCGCCGAGAATTCTCGCCAGTACCAGCGTCGATAAATTCGTGTTGATGTAATTGACGATACTGTCCGCCGTCAGCCACGCGCCAAAACGCAGGTTCGTGGACACCGATGCCAGCGAAAAATGCAGCCCCGGACGGTAAATCTTGCGGCCAAAGTAACCAAACAGCAGCGTTCGCACCGCGCTGTTCACCAGATAGCCGAGAATCGCGGTTAACGCCAGCGGCCAGTAATGGGCGCTAATCACCGTAAAGGTGAACCCCGCCAGCACGGAGGTCGTTTCGATCATGCCGATCTTATTGAACTCCAGCTCTTTTTGCATCAGCGCGCGGAACTGCTGCCCGTGAGGGATCACGATGAACGCCAGCGACAACGTTTTGATTAACGGCGCGAGATCCGGGTTATGCAAAACATGGGCAATCGCATCGCTCAGCCAAAAGACCACCGCAAATACCACAATCCCAAGCCCAACGTTTAGCCAGTAAAGCGTGGTCAGCTCCAGATGCCCAATCGTTTTACGCTGGATAATCGAGTTCGCGATGCCAAAGTCCGAGATCGTGTCGGCCAGCGCGATAATCACCAGCGATACGGTCAACAGGCCAAACTGGTGGTTGTCGATGATCCGCGCCAGCACCGTCATCTGAATTAACCCCAGACCGATAATCACTATCGTGGCGATAGCCGACCATTTAGCGCCGCTGATCGTTTTTTGTCGTAAACTCATTCTTTTCTCCAGAACCTGTTCACAAGGCGTCATTGGCGCAGCCAGATTGAGCACTGCCCTGGTGCAATATGGCAAGTAAAATAGCCTTGTGGGTCAGGTTCTTAATACGCCGCTTTATTAACAAACCCTTTAAAAATCGTCAGAAAAACGATTTTGATATCGAACCAAATACTCCATTCGCGGATGTATTCCAGGTCGAACTCCACGCGTTTTTCCATTTTCTCCAGCGTATCGGTCTCACCGCGCCAGCCATTAATTTGCGCCCAGCCGGTGATGCCCGGCTTCATCTTGTGGCGTAGCATGTAACCCTCAATCAACTGACGATACTGTTCGTTATGCGCCACCGCGTGAGGGCGAGGACCGACGATGGACATCCCGCCAGTTAATACGTTGATAAACTGCGGCAATTCATCCAGCGAGGTACGACGCAAAAAGTTACCTACCCGGGTGACGCGCGGATCGTTTTGCGTCGCCTGGGTAACGACCTTATCGTTCTCCATTACCTTCATTGAGCGGAACTTCCAGACTTTGATCGGCTTGCCGTCCATCCCGTAGCGCGTCTGACGGAAAATCACCGGCCCGGGCGAGCTCAATTTGACCGCCAGCGCAATGCAGCACAGTACCGGTGAGATGAGCAGCAGAATCAGCGACGCCAGCACGATATCTTCTGCCCGTTTAAGCAGACGGTTAATCCCTGATAGCGGCGTGTCATACAGCGGAACGACCGGAACGCCGCTCATCTCCTCCACGCGCGAGTGGAGAATATTAAAGGTGAACACATCGGGAATAAGGATCACCGAGCAGGTGGTGTCGGCCAGCTCGCGCACCAGTTTTTTCACCATGGCGCCGTCGCTCATTGACATGGCGATATAAACATTGTGAATTCGCGAGGCTTTCGCATCGTCAATTAACTGCTCGAAGTTCCCGGCCCAGTCAGCAGAGACGCCGCCCGGTTTAGGATCGTGATAGACGCCCACCACCTCAAAACCCAGCCACGGCTCATTACGGAAGCTATCCAGCAACGCCTGGCCCGCAGGCAAATCTCCGGCGACGGCGACCCGGCGAGTGTTATAACCACGATTGCGTAGCCAGCCCGCGCCGAAACGAATAAATGAACGGCATAACACTAAGCCCAGGCTGGACAGCGCATACCAGGCCAGCCAGGTGGCGAGGCGGTTGTCAAAGTCATCATTAAACGCCACCAGACCGGCGCTGAAGATCAGGCTCAGCGTCCAGTTTTGCAGTAACAGCGTTAACTCTGTCGACATTTTGACGCCGCGCCAGGAGCGATAAAAATCGGTTATCCCGCCCAGCATTTGAAAAACAACCAGCGTAATCAGCGCCACCAACAGGTGCATGTACAGGAATGGCAGTCCACTGACTTCACAGATGAACCACAGCCCGCCAAACATGATGGTGATATCTGAAAAGCGTTGCACCATAGAGATTAACGATGCATTGGTTTTGGCTCGTTCGCGCTTTTTTAGATTTGTCATCGTTGTTCCTGTGATTGGCCCCTTACCCGCAGGCGGTAAGGGGAGATCTGACGTTACTGATTCAGCAGCGCCAGCAGAGTGCGTGTTCGCGCTTCCATCAGCGGAATATCGCCGCGTGATTCCACATTCAGGCGCACCACCGGTTCGGTGTTCGACGAGCGCAGGTTGAAACGCCAGTCCGGGAACGACATGCTGAGGCCGTCCGTGCGGTCCACTGCCTGCGCCTCTTCCGCAAAGTGCGCTTCCACCCGCGCAATGGCCGCCGCCGGCTCCGCCAGTCTGCTGTTGATTTCCCCGCTCGCCGGGAACGCCGCCATCCGGTCGCGAACCAGCTCACCCAGCGACTGCCCCTTCAGGCATACCAGCTCCGCCACCAGCAGCCACGGGATCATCCCGCTGTCGCAGTAGGCAAAATCACGGAAATAGTGATGCGCGCTCATTTCCCCGCCATAAATGGCATCCTCCGTACGCATCCGCTCCTTGATAAAGGCGTGCCCGGTTTTTGACATCACCGGCGTCCCGCCCGCCGCCGTCACCACTGCCTCCGTGTTCCAGGTCAGGCGCGGGTCGTGGATAATCTTCGCCCCCGGGTGTTTTTCCAGAAACGCTTCCGCCAGCAGCCCGACGATGTAGTACCCCTCGATAAACTGCCCTTTCTCATCGAACAGGAAGCAGCGGTCGAAGTCGCCGTCAAAGGCGATGCCCATGTCCGCCACGTATTCAATAACGGCCTTGCGGGTGTCGTCGCGACACTCCGGCAGCAACGGGTTGGGAATGCCGTTCGGGAAGGTGCCGTCCGGGGTGTTGTGGATTTTGATGAACTCCACCGGCGCGCCCAGCGCCTTCAGACGCGCTTCGATGGCGTCAATGACCGGCCCCGCCGCCCCATTGCCGGAATTCACCACCAGCTTCAGCGGGGTGAGATTGTTGACGCTGATATAGCCGAGCAGGTGGCCGATGTAGGCGTCGCGCAGGCTGATTTGTCTGTAGCTGCCGCGCGCGGCCTCGTTCACCGGCGGGAAGTCGCCCGCTTCCGCCAGACGCTGAACGTCGCGCAGACCGGTGTCGCCGCTTATCGGGCGGGCGCCCTCGCGCACCAGCTTCATGCCGTTGTAGTCCATCGGGTTATGGCTGGCGGTCACCTCAATACCGCCGTCCACGCCGAGGTGGAAGGTGGCGAAGTAAATCTCTTCGGTGCCGGACATGCCGATATCCAGCACGTCGACGCCCGCGTCCTGTAACCCTTTCGCCAGCGCCAGCTTCAGCGCCTCGCTGGTCAGGCGCACGTCGCCGCCCAGCACGACGGTTTTCGGTTTTAAATATTCGCCGTAGGCGCGGCCAATCCGCCACGCGATATCTTTATTGAGCTCTTCGCCCAGCCTGCCGCGAATGTCGTAGGCCTTGAAACAGGTTAATTTTGTCATGTTCTTACCCTTCTTCAGGCAACAGTTAGCCCTGACCGTAAATGGCCAACATCGTTATTGTTGTTCATTGCCGGATGGCGCGTTGCGCTTACCGGGCATAATTGCAGGCGTCAGACCCGCCCGTAACGATCCTCGAACCGCACCACGTCGTCCTCTTCGAGATACGAGCCGGAACGCACTTCAATTAAATCGAGCGGTATTTTTCCCGGATTTTCCAGGCAATGGGTCGCCCCCAGCGGAATATAGATGGACTCGTTTTCACCGAGCAGCTTAACCTCGCCGTTGATGGTGACTCTGGCGGTCCCCGCCACCACCACCCAGTGCTCGGCGCGGTGATGGTGCATCTGCACCGACAGTCCTTCCCCCGGCTTGACGGTAATGCGCTTCACCTGATAGCGCTCGCCCGCGTCGATGGAGTCGTATTTGCCCCACGGACGGTAAACCTCGCGGTGCATGTGGTGCTCATGGCGTCCGTCGGCCTTGATCTTCTCCACCACCTTTTTCACGTCCTGCACCGCGTGGCGATCGGCAATCAGCACGGCGTCTTTGGTCTGCACCACCACCAGATCCTTCACGCCGACGGTGGTCACCAGGCCGGATTCGGCGTAAACGTAGCTGTTTTCCGTTTTATGGCTGATGACGTCGCCGTGGTGGACGTTTCCCTCCGGGGTGTGGGCGCTGATTTCCCACAGCGAGGACCACGAGCCGACATCGCTCCAGCCCGCGTCCATTGGCATCACCACCGCGTCCGCCGTCCGCTCCATCACCGCGTAGTCAATGGACTCTTCCGGACAGGCGAGGAAGGCCTCTTCATCCACGCGGATGAAGTCAAGATCCGGATCGACGCCGCGCATCGCCTGTTCACAGGCGGCCAGAATATCGGGGCGGAACTTTTTCAGCTCTTCCAGATAGCGTCCGGCGCGGAACAGAAACATGCCGCTGTTCCAGTAGTAATCGCCGCTGGCGACGTAGGCCTGGGCGGTTTCCAGCCCCGGCTTCTCAACGAACTGCGCCACCTCAAAAGCCACCGCATCCGTCGCGCCCGGCACGACATCACCACGCCGGATATAGCCATAGCCGGTTTCCGGCAGATCCGGCACGATACCGAAGGTCACCAGTTTGCCCGCGTCGGCATAGGGCATGGCGCCGCGCACCGCGTCGCGGAAAGCCTCTTCATTGGCGATCGCATGATCCGCCGCCAGTACCAGCATCAGCGGATCGCAGTCCGTATGCTGGCGCGTCGCCGCCAGCGCCGCCAGCGCAATCGCCGGCGCGGTATTGCGCCCGGCGGGCTCAAGAATAATGTTCTCCGTCAGCTTATTGAGCTGGCGGAGCTGTTCGGCAACGATAAAACGGTGCTGTTCGTTGCAGATAACCACCGGGCTTTCGCACTCCACGCCGTTCAGACGGCAAATGGTGGTTTGCAGCATGGTGAGATCGCCTTTCAGGCACAGAAACTGTTTTGGATAAAGCACGCGAGAAAGCGGCCACAATCGGCTACCGGAGCCACCGGCCATCACAACCGGGTAAAGTTTTGTCTGACGCATTATCATCCCCGAATATCTGCAATAAATTGGCGTAGCACGTTCTCTTTATTGAGCGTGCGTTCGGCGTATTCACGTGCCGTCGTGTTGTTTTTCGGCATGGCGAGCGCCTGGCTAATCCCGTTGACCAGCGCGTCGGTCGACTCCGGTTCCACGCAAACGGCGATGCCCGGATAGCGCGCGCAAAGTTGTCCTAATTCGGTGTGCGGCTCAGCGGTAATCACCGCATTACCGCCGACCGCCAGAATGTTAGTCAGCTTGGAGGGCAGTACCGCATCCGCTGCGCCGCGCTTTTGCACCACCAGATGGCAGTCGCCCATTTTCAGCAGCGCGGGTAAGGCGTCGTAAGGCTGCAGCGGGAGGAATTTAATATTTGGCAGGCCGCGTTCACGGGCCATGTTCTCCAGCCGCGCCCTGCCGCCCCCCTGGCCGACAATCGCAAAAATCAACGGTCGATCGCGTAATCGTTCCGCGGCGTCAATTACCTTTTCCAGCCCTTGCTTTTCGCCGATATTGCCGGAATAAAGCACAATTTTTTTGCCCTCTGGCAAGCCAAGCTGCTGACGTAAAGCCGTCACGTCAGCATCATTAACGTCCTGAAAGCGCGCCACTTCCGACCAGTTCGGAAAAAAGAGGATTTTTTCCGCCGCGACGCCCTTTTCCCGCGCTTTATTCATCATGGAGCGAGAAATGGTCGAAACATTATCAACGTTACGCAGCGCGCTGCGTTCAAAGGTCGTCGCTAACCGCGCTACGCTGCCGCGCTTGCCTTTTCCCGCCATTCCTAAGCCGAGCATGGCGTCCACTTCGTAATCCTGAATATGCAGAACGGTACGTGCGCCGGAGAGTGTCGCCAGCAGACGCATTCCCGGCGTACAAAAGAGCGTCGGTACAACGCCGATAATCCGATCCGGCTTCCAGCGACGCTGCGCCATCAGTGGGAAAAAACTGCTCAATGCAAAGCTCCCCAGATGAAGTAGTCGTTTTAGGGTGGAGGGCTGTTTCGGCACATACAGCGGGCAACGCCAGACGGTAGCCTCGCCCTCTTCCCGGCGATAGCGCCAGGCGGAATAGCGCTCGCCGACCTTCCACTGCGGGTAGTATGGCGGCGCAGTAATGACCCGCACCTCATGGCCTTCCCGCGCCATCCACGCCACCATTTCGCCGGTATATTTGCCGATACCGGTCAGTTCCGGTGAATAGTTAATGCCATAGACCAGGATCTTCATAGGCCCACCGCCGGCGCGTCAGGAGAGAAGTAGGCCCGACTGTTCTCATGAACATTATCGCTTGCCAGAAGCTGTTCCGGCGTCAGCCAGCGGTAACTGCCATGCTGGGTGTCAGGCAGGCGTAAATCGCTCTCCGCCACGCGCAGACGAAAGCCGAGCACGATGTAGTGAGTTGAAAAATCCTCACCGGAAAAGTTGTCGTCATAGAAGTGCTGCCAGACGCCATAAAACGTCCCTGCCGCCAGCGGCAGACGCACGCCCAGTTCCGCCTGCGTCAGGCGTGCAAAGGCGGTCTCCAGCGTTTCGTCTTTGCACACCCGCCCCCCCGGCACAAACCAGTAGCCCTGCGCCGGACGGTTGAGACGCTGGCCCAGTAAAATTTCCCCCTGGCCGTTTTCCACAATGAAATCGAGGGAGATGAGGGGCGTGGTCCGCACCACGGCGGCGAAATCTTCCTGACGTAAAAACATTGTCACCCCCGGAACCGTTGCTGATTCTCAAGGAACCACTGGTAAGTACCGGCAAGCCCTGCCTCCAGTGAAATTTCGTGATACCAGCCAAGCTGATGCAGGCGCGTGACGTCGAGTAATTTACGCGGCGTGCCGTCCGGCTTCGCGGCGTCGAACACCACCCGGCCCTGGTAACCCACCACCTTTGCGATGGTCTGCGCCAGCTCGCGAATGGTGCAGTCCACGCCAGTGCCGACGTTAATGTGCGACAGCATCGGGTCGGTGTTCTCCTGCCACACCTCGCGCGCCAGCTCCATCACGTGAATACTGGCCGCCGCCATATCGTCAACGTGCAGAAATTCGCGCATCGGCGTGCCGCTGCCCCACACCACCACCTCCGGCGCGTGGCTCTGCGCAGCCTCATGAAAGCGGCGCAGCAGCGCCGGGATCACATGTGAATTGTCCGGATGGAAATTGTCATGCGGGCCGTACAGGTTGGTCGGCATCACCGAACGGTAGTCGCGACCGTACTGCCGGTTGTAGGACTCGCACAGTTTAATCCCGGCGATCTTGGCGATGGCGTACGGCTCGTTGGTCGGCTCCAGCGTCCCCTGCAGCAGCTCGCTTTCCGCCATCGGCTGCCTTGCCAGTTTCGGATAGATACAGGACGAACCGAGAAACAGCAGTTTGTTCACGTTGTGCAGGTGCGCGGCGTGAATAATGTTGCTCTCTATCATCATGTTTTCATAAATAAAATCCGCCGGATACGTGTTGTTGGCGACAATGCCGCCCACTTTCGCCGCCGCCAGATAAACCTGGTCGATACCCGCCCCGGCAAAGAACGCCTGTACCGCACGCCCGTCGAGCAGATCCAGCTCATCGCGGGTGCGCAGCACCAGTTCCACGTCGCCGCGCTGCGCAAGCTGCCGTACAATGGCGGAGCCCACCATTCCGCGATGGCCCGCCACAAAAATTCGTTGCTTGTTCATTCTCAGGACTCCAGCGCGATGGCCACCTCGTAACCGTGAGATTTCAGCAGTGAGTGTTTTTTCGCGGCCTCCAGATCGTTCGCCACCATCTCGGAGACCATCTCCGACAGGGTGATTTCCGGTTTCCAGCCCAGTTTCTCATGCGCTTTGGACGGGTCGCCCAGCAGGGTTTCCACTTCCGCCGGACGGAAATAACGCGGATCAACGGCCACAATCACATCCCCCGGTTTCACGCCCGGCGCATCGTGTCCGGTAACGGATACCACGATCCCTTTCTCATTAATGCCTTCGCCTTCAAAGCGCAGTTTTATCCCCAGTTGCGCCGCCGCCAGCTCCACAAACTGGCGTACGGAATACTGCACGCCGGTGGCAATCACGAAATCTTCCGGCTGCTCCTGCTGTAACATCATCCACTGCATCCGCACGTAATCTTTCGCATGGCCCCAGTCGCGCAGCGAGTCCATGTTGCCGAGATACAGGCAGGACTCCAGTCCCTGCGCGATATTGGAGATGGCGCGGGTGATCTTACGGGTGACGAAGGTTTCGCCGCGACGCGGGGACTCATGGTTAAACAGAATGCCGTTACAGGCGTAAATGCCGTAGGATTCACGGTAGTTGACGGTGATCCAGTAGGCGTACAGTTTCGCCACCGCATAGGGGGAACGCGGGTAGAACGGCGTGGTCTCTTTCTGCGGAATTTCCTGCACCAGACCGTACAGTTCAGAGGTGGAGGCCTGGTAGAACCGCGTTTTCTTTTCAAGACCGAGGAAGCGAATCGCCTCCAGCAGGCGCAGCGTGCCCATCGCATCCACATCGGCGGTATATTCCGGCGACTCAAACGACACCGCCACGTGGCTCATCGCGCCCAGGTTGTAGACCTCATCCGGCTGCACTTCCTGTAAAATGCGGGTCAGGTTGGAGGCGTCGGTCAGGTCGCCATAATGCAGATGAAATTTCGGGTTGCAGCTGTGCGGGTCCTGATAAATATGGTCCACGCGCTCGGTATTAAACGATGACGCGCGGCGCTTGATACCATGCACCTCATACCCTTTTTCCAGCAGAAATTCTGCCAGGTAAGACCCATCCTGTCCGGTTACGCCAGTAATGAGAGCGACTTTTGACATTTTCATTTCCTCAAATAGTCCCGTTAGGGAGTAACTTTCTGAACGCGCTGGCGCGTTACCACTGCGGGATTGCCCCGACAAATCGCATTTGCCGGTAATGATTTAAATACGCTGCTGCGCGCGCCGACGACGGTGCCATGACCTATCATCACGCCGGGCGCGACAAAAACATCGGTTGCCAGCCAACATTTTTCGCCAATAACAATCGGCGCGGCGTTAATATCGAAATGGGCGCTGGTATAATCATGGCTACCGGTACACAAATACCCTTTTTGTGAAATGACCGCATGTGCGCCAATATTAATTTCACCCAACGTATATAACACAGCGTCGTCGCCTACCCAGGCATAATCGCCGACGGTTAATTTCCACGGATAGGTAATTTTTACTGACGGTCGAATAACCACATTTTTTCCAATTTTGGCGCCAAACAGACGCAGCAAAAAGGCTCGCCAGCGATACAATATTTGCGGCGACCCGGCGAATAATGTCGCCTGTACCGCCCACCATAATTGTACTTTTAGCGCATTAGCGCCGCGGAACCCCTTCGGCACCGTAAAGCCGCTAAGATCCTGCATAATAACTCCCGGTGATTAGACTTTGTTATACCGCGCTTTTGTTTTACCCGTCGTTTTCAGACGTAATAAATAGGATAATTGCGCCCAAAACCCTGGCACACGTAATATTTTTCGCTGTACGTTTTTTGCATCCTGACATAATTCCAGATTATTCGAGGTTGACACGCCGCCCATCGAAAATTCAGATACCAGTCCGTTAATTCGCCGAAAAGGATAGCCTGCTTTATAGAGACGGGCCGCCAGCGCATAATCTGAAGAGACATGATATTGCAGATCATAAGGATACTTTTTTAACGCTACCGTCGGGAAAAATATCGCCTGATGGCTGGCTGGCAAACTATGGTAGATATAATACCCGGGTTTAGCCTTCCGGCGTATTTTATGCCCGCCGCCGAAATCCAGCAGCGCGTCGCCAATATACATCGCCTCGCCCTTTTGTCGCGCCAGTTGGCGGACAAACAGCGCGGCATCATCATGGAACGCATCACCGGAATTAAGAAACAGGGTATAGCGCCCCTGCGCCAGCGCAATGCCTTTGTTCATGGCATCATAAATACCGCGATCCTTTTCACTGATAAAACGCAGGTTAAACTCACCGTGACGTTTTTGCAGAAATTCGCGCGTGCCGTCCTCCGAACCGCCGTCCACTACGATCCATTCAAATGACAGACCCGGATCGCGCGCCAGATTGCGCAGCGAGCGCCAGGTTTTTACCACCCCTTCGTAATTGCGAAAGGCGACGGTAACGACGCTTAAAAACATGCAACCACCCCGTTATGAAATTTTTAACGCCTTGCGCAAAATGAACGGACAGACGATTAAAAAAGCATATTCCGGGCTAAATATTGAACCGGTAAAAAACAGCGACACCGGCGTAAAAAGATAGAGCTGCACCCGAAAATTACGATTATCGCCAAACGCATTTAGCGCCATTTTTAAAACTTTCCCCATATACCACAGCGTCATTAGCACTGCGAACCAGGAAAAATAAATAATCAGCAGATACAATCCATTGTCTATGGTTTTCCCGACATCCGCACCGTTAAAGATTCCGAATGATGCAACATATTCATAAAGTGAGCCAAATCTGACTACACCATCAATATGGGTCAAGGAATATCCGACCATGACTAACGGGCCCACAATACGATAATAAGAAGATGAGCCTTCCGTCCCTAAATCGCCAAGTCGTGTCGCGATATAAGGAAATGCAATAATTACCCCAACCAAAAACAGGGTTAATGAGACCAGCGCCAGTGGAAGTTTTTTCTTTATCGCATCCTTATTCAAATATTGGAACGCCCACTCCAGAAGGTAAAACAGGATAAAGGTCATTACCCCTGAAAATGATCCTGATAATATTATCCCTGCCAGAATCATAGCATCGCTTTTCGGTGTTTTGATACCAAACTGTTTGATGCTCAGCCAAATTGAGATTAGTGCCAAAGCGAAAAATGCCGGTTCAAAATAAAGCGCAGTGGTACGCTTACCGCCAAATTTTATGAAGTTCAGTACGTAGCTATTACTGTAAATGAGATATTTCGAAATTCCTTCCATAATACTGCTGCCGCCAGTAAGGATAATTTGCGCCATCTCAACCGCGGCGAGCGCGACCACTATACCCACCACCAGATAAAAAAAACGCAAAATCTTTCGGTGGTTATGCGCGGAAATGGTTTTGAATCGGATACTCCAGACCATCCCGATAATGACCACAATATAGACAAACAGCATCGTGGACGTGACATATTTACCGGCATTCAGCGACTGGCCGAACAGGAAGTTAAATGCCGTAAGCCCCGCGCCGATGCCTAAGGCGATCATTAATTTTTTTACGCTAATGCGTTCCACAAATAACAGCAGCAACAGCGGTAAAAAAGTGACGATGGTAATGGGAAAGCTTTCCCCCAGTTGGGCAATCTTGACATTGACCAGTAGGTAGATCAGCGGCAGCAGCAGATAGCTACAGATTCTGATAGAACGAGACATACTCCTCCAGCATCTGTTGACCGCTGTACGCGACGCGGCTACGCATACGAAAGGCGTCCAGCGTGGCGCCAAATACCGCCTGAGCAATCTCTGGCTTACGCCGCTGCGCCAGGCGCAGTACATCTGTAGCGGCAAAGGTCTGGCCGCCGGATTTCGCCAGCACCTCCTGCGCCGCCTCGCTGTGGGTGGCGATCACCGGTACGCCGATCGAGAGCGCTTCACACAAGATCAGCGGATAGTTATCGACCCGCGAGCTAAAGACCAGCGCATCCATCTCATTGAGTGCGCTCATTAATTTGCGCTTATCGGTTTCAAAACCGTGATTAACAACGTTTTGGCCGGTAAAAGGCGAAAATTTACCGAAGGTGTGCAGTTCAATTTTTTCGCCCAGCGCCATCATGTCGTGTACCAGACGCTGGTCAGTTTTGCCGTCATAACGCAAGTCATGCGCCACAATGGCGATCCGCGGTTTGCCCGGATTCAGCGGCACAGGTGATAGCTGCGCGAGAATCGCCTCGGTCGCCAGATCGATACCGTTGTTAATAATCTGGCAGCGCCCCGCGCCATAAACGCTGTTAAAGGCCTCGGCCACGTGCTGGCTCGGCGAAATAAACTGGCAGCCCAGCCGCAGCATGTCCCGAAAGCGCTGACGTTTGCCGTCAATAAGCTGGTGCGCCCGATCCACCCTGACCGGCGGATAATTGCTTAGGGTCGGGCATTTTTGGCAGCCGCTTTTCCAACCCTCGCAACCGTCGGTGAAGGCGCAACGCCCGGTGACGCTCCAGTGATCGTGCAGCGTCCAGACCAGCGTGACGTCTGGTTTTTGCGCTTTGACTTTTTCGCAAAACGTCACGATGTCCGCCAGGTTTAGCCAGTAACTGTGGAGAACATGAAAATGCAGCACCAGCGGGCCGGATGTCTGGATAACCGTGCGGTAAAGATTGTCGAGATTGCCAAACAGATCGCGATTCAGGAAACGAAACAGCGCGATATTAGCGATTGCCGTGCCGCGCGGCGTCTGTTTTATCACCTGCGGATAGCGGTGGTGACTGACGCTTTTTTTTCCGCCTTTGCCATAACCATAGACAAAACGTGACGTCAGCCCTTTTTGCAATGCCCGCAGATGGAGATCCAACGCCACTCCCGCCGCACCGCCTTCCGCCAGCCGTACATTAAATTGCAGAATATTCATGTGCTGACCTTCACCCGTGCTTTTTCTCCCACCACCAGCGCATGGTCCGGAATACTGTCAAGCACCACGCTACCCGCGCCAATCGTGACGTGATTACCAATAGTAATATCGCCAAGCAGGATGACATTCGCCCCCAGCTCAACGCCGTGACCAATCACCGGACAAGCCAGGCTGTCCGCGCCGCGATTGCCAATGGTGACGCCGTGGCGAATGGTAAAATCGTCGCCGGCGACGACATGTTTGTTAATCACTACCGCGTAACCATGATGGATAGTGAACCGCCGACCAATGGTCGCGGCGGCCTGGATTTCATACCCGAACAGGCATTCCGTGATCACGCGATACAGCACCAGCACCGGCGCGGCCCACAGATTATTCAGCACATTCTTTTTGCGCCAGACGGAACAAAAATGAGCGATACGGTAGGCCAGCACCATGCAACAGGGGCGTAAGCTCCAGCTATTCGCGCGTAAGTCTTCCAGCATCGTTATCGCCCCCGCAGCCCGGCCGCCAGGCGTTTGCTGTTACGCACGGAGAGCAACGTCAGCAACGTGCGCCAGGTCATTCGCTTATTGCGAATTTGGTACAGGGTAAAAAGCTGGTATTTTTTGCTGGCGCGATCGAATTTATCTTTGTGCTTACGATAAAAATGGAAATAGCCGGAGAACTTTTTCGGCGAAGAGGTAATCTGCATCTCGCCGTGGTTGATATGTAAAATTTGCGTCGCCTCTTCGACTTTCCACGGTTCGCCATACTCCACCACCATGCGCAGAAAAATGTCGTAATCCTGCGCCGCCTTGAGTTCGGTATCGAACAAACACGCTTTAAAACGCCAGGCCCAGGTAAAAACCTGATTGCCAATAATATTGCGCTTGTAGAATAAGCGGCGCGAATAAGGGGATTTCGGATACAGCGGCAGGCTGGCAGGCTGAGAGTAGACCTCGCCCTCGCACACATAGTCGTTGGCATACAAAAAGGCGTGCGTAGTCAACTGGTGTTTATGGGCCAGAAACACGCTCAGACGGTTGGGCGTCCATTCATCGTCATCATCAATACCGGTAATGTAGTGTCCTTGCGCCTGCATAATGGCCTGGTTGCGAACCGCGCAGGCGCCGGTATTCCTGGCGTTATGGGTATAACGGACGCGCGGGTCGTTCAGCTCCTCAACAAATTGTTGTAGCTGCTGATAAGACGAGGAGCAATCATCCACGATGATCATCTCCCAGTGACGGTAGTCCTGACGTAGTACTGATTTAATCGCCCGGATAGCCAACTGCTGCCTGTTCCAGGTTGGCATATAAATTGAGATCAGCGGATTGTCTGTTGTCATGCTTATTCCCCAGATAGTTTTGCCGCATGGCGCTACGCTTGTCCGGCCTACAGTCACAGGCCGCGCCATCCGGCACGCCTTATTTTTTATTTGGAATCTGACTGGTATTCATATTCGTAATAGCCATAATCCTGGTAGCCCGTCGCCCGGCGGAAAATGGAGTTGAGAATGACGCCTTTGACCTGAATGCCATTCTGGTCAAAACGGCTCAGACTGGTTTCCACCTCTTTTAAAGTGTTGACGGCATAACGCGCCACCATCAGCGTCGTCCCGACGTGACGACCCACAATCGCGGCGTCCGTCACGGCCAGAATTGGCGGCGTGTCGATTAATACCAGGTCGTAGCGGCTGCTTGCCCAGGCGATCAGCTCGCCGAAGCGCTCGCTCATCAGCAATTCCGATGGATTAGGCGGCACCTGACCGCGCGGAATAAGATCAAAATTAGCGATCGCCGTGGGTTTCGCGCAGGAGGCTATCTCGCCTTTGCCCGCCAGAATGTCAGATAAGCCGTCCACGTTATTGGTGCCGAGCAGTTCATGGGTGTAGCCTTTGCGCATATCGCAGTCGATCAGTAATACCCGTTTATGCGTCTGGCTGATGACGGCCGCCAGGTTGGCGCAAACAAAGGTTTTGCCGATAGAGGGGCTGACGCCTGTGAGCATGAGTACATTATTTTGCGCCTGCATCATGGCGAAATGCAGGCTGGTGCGCAGGCTGCGAATCGCCTCAATCGCCAGATCGGTCGGATTGCCCACCGCCAGCAGTTGGCTCTGCTTGTAACGCTTAATTCCTTTAATGGTTTTGACGCTATCGCGCGCTTTTTGCCATTCCGACAGCGGAATACTGGCATAGACGCTGATCCCGTGCTCCTCCAGCGCCTGCGGGCTTTCGATACCGCGATTAAACAGCGAGCGCAGCAGCACGCCGACAATCGATAACATTAATCCCAGAATAATGCTGCCGAGAATAATCAACGCCTTTTTCGGCTTCAGCACGCCCGGCTGGGTAATCGCCGGGTCAACGATGCGCACGTCGCCAACGGTGCTGGCTTCGGTGATTTTCAGCTCCTGCTGTTTATTAAGCAGTTGCATATAAACCTGCTGGCCGGACTCCACATCGCGGGTCAAACGCACAATCTCCTGCTGAGTTTTCGGCATTGCCGTCACCCGCCCGTTCAGTTTGGCTTTTTCATCTTCCAGCGCTTTACGTTTTTCCAGCAGGGTGCGGTAAGCCGGATGCGCTTTGGTAAAGAGCTTGGAAATTTCCGCCTCTTTAAACGTCAACTCATTCAACTGGGCGTCGATATTAACCATCGAATCGAGCACCGCCTTCGCCTCCAGCGGTAAATCCACCGAGTCTTTATCCTGGCGGAAAGCGTTTAGCTTGTTTTCCGCCACATCCAGACGGCTACGGACTTCCGGCAGTTGTTTTGCCAGAAACGCCAGGCTCTTCCCCGCCTCTTCAGATTTCCGCGCAATATCCTGTTGCAGATAGTTACGGGTAATACTGTTGAGAATTTCGCGGATCTGGTCGCGATCCTCTCCCGTGAACGTCAGGCTCAGAACGCCGGTATCTTTGCCGGTTTCCGTTACGGTGAGGTTATTTTGCAGGTTATTAATCATGCCAAGCGTTGAGAATTTACTCACCGTAAATTCCGTATCAGGACGGGCGTCAATCGCCTCTACCTGCATCGTCACGCCGTCTTTATTGAGTGGCTGGCCCACAACGCCCTGAGCGCTAAATCCGCCGTCGCTAACCAACTGATAACGTTTGTCGCCCAGCACTTTGAGGGTGAAGATCTGTCCGCTCATCGTCTCTGGTCGGGTGAATGTCGTGACTTTCACCATTTCATTCTGACGCCCCATCAGCCGTTCCCACCCGGCGCCAAAGAGCGGAAAGGTGTTTTTGGTGACGGCAATATCCAGATCCAGATCGTCAACGGTCTTCCCCAGCACCAGGCGCGATCGAATGAGCTGAATTTCCGCATCGGAAGCCGGCGGCTTATTCGCTAATGCGCTGTTGATATCCTGTACCAGCGAATTACCGGCGTTTTGTTCAATCTGCACCAGCGCATCGGCGCTATAGATGGGCGTGGCGAAGAACGTATAAATTACCGCGCACAGCGCAAATATGGCCGTCGTCCCCAACACCCACCAACGCGCTTCAATCACCGTTCCGACCAGACGCCCGATATCGATTTCATCGCTACCCGTAGCCGCCGCAGATTGTTTTACTTTTTCTGTCATGGTTTTCCCTGCTCTGCATTCAGTGCCTGCGCCCACTGGCGGGCAGACCTTTCCAGTAATGTGTACACCGCCTCAAACGCATCGCGGCTTTTGCGATACGGGTCCGGTATTTCACGCTCGCTGTCCCAATGACCAAACAGCATTACCTTGCCGCGCATTTCCGGCGCAATGTCGCACAGGGCGGCGATGTGACGTTTCTCCATCGTCAGAATCAGGTCATATTCCCGGCACAGACGCGCGGAAATTTGCCTTGCGCAGTGATTTTCCAAAGACAGATCGTGGGCGCTCGCCACGCTCGCCGCCGCAGGATCGGCGCCTTTGCCGACCAGCGCGCCTAACCCGGCGGACGCTACCGTCAGCGAAGGATGAAAGCGCTTTAGCAAACGTTCTGCCGTCGGGGAACGGCAAACATTCCCCACACAGACCACTAAGATTTT
Source organism: Salmonella sp. 32120201201600049SM (assembly GCF_017572835.1). Classification (NCBI taxonomy): domain Bacteria; kingdom Pseudomonadati; phylum Pseudomonadota; class Gammaproteobacteria; order Enterobacterales; family Enterobacteriaceae; genus Salmonella; species Salmonella sp. 32120201201600049SM. The sequence continues at coordinate 1,059,028 of NZ_JAGESA010000001.1, forward strand.
GTTAAACATAACGATTACCAGGAATGAATGTCGCTGGCCGTATCCGTCATATAACGGACACCGCTAATGGTTGGCAGCAACTGATTGATCAGACGGTTCCAGCGAGCAACCGGCGCGGTCGTGACGTACACCACATCGTAAGGCTGAAGTCGGAATTCCGTCGCCATCACCAATGACGTGGCGTCAGACATATCAAGCTGGTAGATATTGGCGATCTTGCCGCCGCGTCCCCCCTCGCCTTTCAACGGACGAATCACAAAAATGCCGCTGGCGTTGGAGGTGGTCAGATCGATGCCTTCCGCATTGCCTAATGCTTCGGTGAGCGTCATGCCGCTGAAATCCATTTTGAGGGTGCTCTGTTTTTTCACTTCGCCCATGACAAAGACTTTCAGATCGTCATTGCGAGGCACATACAGAATGTCGCCAGGGTAGAGCAAGCGGTTCTGGCTAAGATCGCCATTTTGCATCAGCGCCTGTAGCGAAATGCGCTGTTCTTTGCCGTTGTGCGTCAACACGACGTTGCGCCAGTCCGCCATATCGGTCAGGCCGCCCGCAGCGTTAATCGCATCCAGGACGGTTAGCGGTACGTTAGTAATAGCCTGCTGACCGGATTTATTCACCTGGCCGGAGATATACGCTTTTTGCGAGCGGAAAGCGGCGATATTGACATCCACCTGCGGGTCCGCGATGTACTTCGCTAAACGCCCGGTAATATCGCTGCGAATCTCTGACAAAGTTTTACCGACGACGCTAACCTTGCCAATGTAGGGATAAAACATGGTGCCGTCCGGCTGTACCCAGTTGCCGGTATCGCTTGAGCTACGGTACTGGCCTGCTGGCGTGGTCAATTCCGGGTGATCCCAGACGGTGACATTCAGCACATCGCCAGGCCCGACGCGATACTGATAGCTGGCAATCTCCTGGTCCAGCGACATATTCGGTTGCGCGACATTGGGCCGCGGGCGTAATTGCTCAACCAGCCGTGGCGTCAGCGGATACACATTGACCATCCGGTCGAGATCAAAGTCAGCGTCTTGCTGTTTGATCACATCTTTCCCCATCGTAGACATATTGCTGCCCGGAAGTACTGTGCAACCACTTATCAAGCTGAGCGACGCCAATAATGGCATCAATTTCATTTTGGATTTCATCATTGATTATTTATCACTTTGGCAGAGTCATTATCCTGTGCAATTTAAATAGCGGCTTCGTCCGTGCACATTTACCTTGCAGTTAATGGCAGAGAAAATTAACTGGCATCATTCTGAAAAAAAATCAATTCATCCGCAGGCTATTGACAGAATAATAAAGGCTTATATTCAGGCTTTCAGGCACGCTACCGCCCCTGGCTTTTTAGCTACCAATACACTGATTATTCTAAATTTTCGCATTCCCCTCCGATTTCATCCTCGTTCAGATAAAAATCTTCAGCGAAATAAAGGTTACGTATTAATAGTTTTCTCGATGTCGTGACAGGATATTTAAGAGCGCTATCTTAATCCTGCAAGAATTGTTGCAGCTAACCTAATGACAGGCAAGGTAACAAACCCGCCATTCTATATTTTTAAGATTAATATTAAATGAATTAACAGATGATTTTAGGATTTTATTGATGTTGACAATATTTATTTACCCCACTCCACCTGCGATATTTCCTAAATATATTCTTGACATTATTTAGTTTCCGACAGAAACATTACGGCTATTTTAAAGTTATTTTATAGCCGCGTAACAAAGATAAATTGCTCTGCGGCATTGCATTTTTCCGCCGTATTATCCATGATCGAATTGTGACAATTGTCATATTACAGAAGGTATTGCTCTTACTATGGAATGGATTGCCGATCCGTCAATCTGGGCCGGACTGGTAACGTTAATCGTTATCGAACTTGTTCTCGGCATTGATAACCTGGTCTTTATTGCCATCCTCGCTGAAAAACTACCGCCGGGGCAGCGCGACCGCGCGCGCATTACCGGCCTGATACTGGCGATGATCATGCGCCTGCTGCTGCTGGCGTCAATCTCGTGGCTGGTCACCTTGACTAAGCCGCTCTTTAGCGTACAGGCATTAAGCTTCAGCGCCCGCGATCTGATTATGCTGTTCGGCGGCTTCTTCCTGCTCTTTAAAGCCACCATGGAGCTCAACGAACGGCTGGAAGGGAAAGATAGCGCCAACCCTACCCAGCGTAAGGGGGCGAAATTCTGGGCGGTGGTCGCGCAAATCGTGGTGCTGGACGCTATCTTTTCTCTCGACTCAGTGATTACCGCCGTGGGGATGGTCGATCACCTGGCGGTCATGATGGCGGCAGTGATAATCGCCATTAGCCTGATGCTGCTCGCCAGCAAGTCACTGACCCGATTTGTGAACAACCATCCCACCATTGTCATTTTGTGTCTTAGCTTCCTGCTAATGATCGGCTTTAGCCTGGTGGCGGAAGGGTTTGGTTTCCACATTCCGAAAGGATATCTGTACGCGGCTATCGGTTTCTCGGTGATGATCGAGGCGCTCAACCAACTGGCTATTTTTAACCGCCGCCGTTTTCTTTCCGCTAACCATACGCTGCGCCAGCGCACAACGGAGGCCGTGATGCGGCTGATTAGCGGTAAAAAAGAGGATGCCGAACTGGATGCGGAAACCGCCGCGATGCTGGCAGACCATGACGACAGCCAGATTTTTAATCCGCAGGAGCGCAGGATGATTGAGCGGGTGCTGAATCTCAACCAGCGCACCGTAAGTAGCATCATGACGTCGCGTCATGATATCGAGCATATCGATCTCAACGCGCCGGAAGCGGAAATCCGCGCTCTGCTGGAAAAGAACCAGCATACGCGTCTGGTCGTGACGGGTGAAAATGAACAGGAAGATTTACTCGGCGTCGTCCACGTCATCGATCTGTTGCAACAATCGCTGCGCGGCGAACCGCTCAACCTGCGGGCGCTGATTCGCCAACCGCTGGTTTTCCCGGAAACATTGCCGCTGCTGCCTGCGCTGGAGCAGTTCCGTAACGCCAGAACCCATTTTGCCTTTGTCGTAGATGAGTTTGGCTCGGTTGAAGGCATTGTGACATTAAGCGATGTCATGGAGACTATTGCCGGTAATCTGCCGAATGAAGTCGAGGAAATTGACGCCCGCCACGATATTCAGAAGAACCCGGACGGTTCCTGGACAGCAAACGGCCATATGCCGCTGGAGGATTTGGTGCAGTACGTGCCGCTACCACTGGATGAAAAACGGGAATACCATACGATTGCCGGCTTGTTGATGGAATATTTGCAACGCATACCGCAAACCGGTGAAGAGGTTCAGGTGGGCGATTATTTGCTGAAAACATTGCAGGTAGAAAGCCATCGAGTGCAGAAAGTGCAGTTAATTCCGCTGCATAACGGCGAGCCAGACCCGGAGATGTAACGTCTGTTCGCCTGCCCCGGCCTGCTTACCAGGCAGGCCGGAGGCGCGTTAGCCTCGCCATCCGGCTCTGCCCTTTGGCCAAAAACTACAGCTTATTCAGCAGTTTCTTCACATCTTTACCGTTGCGGGTATCTTTATTGCGATCCGCCCAGTCATTGAGCCGACGTTTCGCCTCATCCTGTAAATGCTTACGCAATAACTGATCCACTTGCAGGGTATAGTTCAGCTCCTGCCACTTGCCATAGACGCGCAGCGGCACCGGCGTCTCTTTCAGGAAGGTGATCAGATTGCTATCGCCGTTCCAGCCGCCCAGCACACGCAGATTAAATTGCGTATCACAGCTCTGCTTAACCAGATCCAGCGTTCCGCTGCCGGTTAACGCCAGCATAGAAGATTGCCCGACCATGTCGTCGAGCGTCAGCGTGCCCTTATTTAGCGTCAGATCGGTCGTGAAGCGATCCAGTCGGGTCGCGTTGTCCATATTTTCCTGCGACTGCTGCGCGTCGCCGCCGCTTCGCTCTACGGCCTGCTGCACCAGTTGCTGGAAATTCATTCCTTCGAGGCGCGTATTGCTCATGTCAACATGCGCTTTTCCTTTCCAGCTGTGGCGAAATGCCTCCGCGTCAATATCCGCCCCGGAGAAATCGCCAACCAGCGACATCTTACCGGTCAGGCTAATCGGATAATTGAAGGCTTTCAGGATAGTCCCAATCTCAACATGGTTGAGGCGAGGGTGGAATTCGATGCGCGGACTGGCGGTGCGGGCGTCCAGCGTGCCGGGCAGCGACATCTCTCCGTCGGCCAGTTTCCCCTGCAACTCGGTGATATCCAGCAATCCGGCCTGATTAGACATCTTCGTCGAAACCTGGGTAAAGTCCATTCCCCGCCAGCGAACTGAATCCGCCTGTAAAGCAATCTCCGCCGTAAAGCTTTGCAGCCCCTGATAAGGCGGCGCACCAACACGCGACGCGATAACTGGCCTGGTCAGGGGGAGCGTATTTTGCCCCTGCGACACCGCGCCGCCCGTCTGTGCCACGGCGCTATGATGCGGCAACAGGTTGTCCAGATTAAGCTTGCTGGACCGGAGGTCAATTTGCCATTCCGGCTGCTCCGCCAGCGTTACCTGGACATGCCCGGTCAGAGAACTGTCATTCGCCGTTAAATTTAAGTGGTTAAATGAAAGACGTTTTTGCGCCTCCTGCCACTGCGCCTGCAATTGTCCCTGCCCCTCAATCCCCTGCGCCGGTAGATCCGCGCCCTGCAATTGCCAGCGCAGTTGCTCAATACCCGCGGTTAAATTATGCGGGTAATCGGAAGCATCCACCGTTCCGCTGAACGATAAAGCAAGATCCCGCTGATCGCGGTTCACGCGTCCCGAAAAATCAAACGTGCCGCGATGCTCGGCATCTTGTTCCATATTCAGACGAATATCGCGCACCGTGACCTGATCATCATTTTCATGCTGGAAAACCAGCACGCTGTCGGCAACGCGCAGGCTACGAATATCAAACGACCAGCCGCGATCTTCCGCTACGTCCGGCAAGGTATTATCTTTCGGCGCGACCGGCGCATCATCACTGCGTACCGCTTCCGTTTGCGGCGTCAGTTGAATCACCCCGCCTTTCAGCATCACCTGCTTAACATGAAGCTGATGACTCAACAGCGGCCATAAAGCGACATCCAGGCGCATATTGTCAGCCCGCACCAGCGGTTCGCTGGCGCCTCGCGCCGTTAGCGTCATTCGCCCGGAAAGGATACTGAGTTGCGGCCATACGTGCCAGCGCAGCGGCCCGTCCAGTTGCAACTGATATTCACTACGCGCGGCAACCTGCTGCACCATATAGGCGCGGAAATCATTCGGATTGACCAACAATACCAACGCAGAGAGTCCGGCCACCAGCACGACCAGGAGAATCATCAGCGTCGTCAGAAATCGTCTCATGCTACCCTCAATGGACCGGCAGTATTGCGCCGAATGGCTCAGTCTTTATCAATCCGGCTGGCAACAGCGCCCTGCTGATCGCGATATTTGGCATCCTGACGGCGGTTATAAGGCCGCGCCGCCGGGCAGGACAGCGGCTCAAAGCTCAGCGCGCCGATGAGCATACCCGGACGCAACGCCAGCGGCAGCTTCCCGGAGTTGTAAAACTCAAGCACAATGCAGCCCGACCAGCCGGGATCGATACGGTGCGCCGTCACATGCACCATCAATCCCAGACGCGCCAGCGAGGAGCGACCATCCAGCCAGCCCACTAAATCCGGCGGCAGGGTAACGGATTCAAAGGTGACGGCCAGCGCCAACTCGCCCGGATGCAGATAAAATGCCTCGCCGTCCGGCAAAACGATTTCATCGCTCATCACGCGATCCAGCGCCGCGCTGACCTCATCTTTCGGCCCGCTCAGATCGATAAACGCCGCCGTATGGCCACGGAAGGTTCGAAATTTATTGCCAAGACGTACATCGACCGTCGCGCCGTTAATGCGCTCTACGGGAGGTCGCGGGGTGATAGACAAACGGCCTTCATCCAGCCAGGCTTCAATATCTCGGTCGCATAAACGCATGGCACTTTCTCCTTTCGCGCATCAAGCCCTTAAATCAAGCACATCAAGGGCTAACCAGGTTATCACTGAACGGTACACAATTCGCCAGATTTATTCAAAGAACTGGCTGATTTTCGCTTTCAGAATATCAATAGCGATGCGGTTTTTACCGCCGCGCGGCACGATAATATCCGCATATTGTTTGGAAGGCTCAATAAATTGCAGGAACATCGGACGTACCGTTTTCTGATATTGCGCCATCACCGAATCCATTGAGCGACCACGCTCGTTCACATCGCGTTTGATACGGCGCATCAAACAGATATCCAGCGGCGTATCGACAAAAATAGAGAAGTTCATCTCTTCACGCAAACGCGCGTCGGTCAGTAACAGAATACCTTCAAGAATAATCACTTTCTTCGGTTCTACGCGAACCGTTTCCTGCATACGGGTATGCTCAACATAACTGTATACCGGTAATTCAATCGCCGAACCGCGCTTGAGCGCCTGAAGATGCTGAAATAGCAGGCTGTGATCCATCGCATTCGGATGGTCATAGTTGGTTTTTACGCGTTCTTCCATCGACAGATGGCTTTGATCTTTGTAATAACTGTCTTCGGGAATAACGCCAATATGTTCGTCACCCACTTGTTCACGCAATTCGCGGTAAAGGGTACTGGCAATAAGACTCTTGCCGGAAGCCGATGCGCCAGCGATACCGATAATGACGCACTGATGAGACTGATCAGTCATAAATTTAGCGACCTGATTAACCTGGATGTAAGGAAGGGGGGCGCCGAAACGCCAAACGCGGCAATTATAGGGATTTCAGCAGCGCGATACCAGTCCGGCGCTATGCCACGGTGAATTTGTTGGCGGCGCATTCGACGTCGCGACGTAAAAGCGTTCAGTTTTAACGCGGACAGCGGATTTATCGACCCGTCTGGAGGAGGAATACGCCGGGAGCCACAATTTATATTCAGCCAGCGTATAAATCATTACGCGTTTATACTAGCATAATCACAGAGTAAACTGACGCGTCCGGTATTCCGCGACGTTACCGGCGATTCGGATAGAGTGGTAATGAGTAAACCATCCCAACATGTTTTCGTTACCGTCCCCCACCCGCTATTGCGTCTGGTCAGTTTAGGCCTGGTTGCGTTTGTCTTTACGCTCTTTTCGCTCGTATTATCGCGTGTCGGCACCCAACTCGCGCCGCTGTGGTTCCCCACCTCCATTATGATGGTCGCGTTTTACCGCCATGCGGGCCGTCTGTGGCCTGGGATCGCGGTCGCCTGCTCGCTCGGCAGCATCGGCGCCTCACTGACTTTATTTCCGGCCGCCTCGCTTAACTTTAGCTGGACGGCAATAAATATTATCGAGGCGGCCACTGGCGCGATACTGCTGCGAAAACTGCTCCCCAGCTACAACCCCTTACAAAATTTGAATGACTGGTTTCGTCTGGCTATCAGCAGCGCCGTGATTCCGCCGCTACTCGGCGGCCTGTTATTTTGGCTGATAGCGCCGGAAGCGGTCGCCTCAAAAGCGTTTCTGATTTGGGTATTATCGGAAGCCATCGGCGCGCTGACGCTGGTACCGTTAGGTTTACTGTTTAAACCACACTATCTGTTGCGTCATCGCGACCCGCATCTGTTGCTGGAAACGCTATTGACACTGGTCATTACGCTGGCGCTAAGCTGGCTCGCTATGCGCTATATTCCGTGGCCGTTTACGTGCGTTATCGTCCTGTTGATGTGGAGTGCGGTGCGCCTGCCGCGAATGGAGGCGTTTTTAATTTTTTTAGCTACCGTTATCGTGGTCTCGCTCATGCTGGCCAATGACCCCACGCTGCTCGCCACGCCGAAAACCGACGTGATGGTCAATATGCCGTGGCTGCCTTTTTTAATGATCCTGCTGCCTGCCAATATGATGACGATGGTGATGTACGCGTTTCGCACGGAACGTAAACATATCACCGAGAGCGAATCCCGCTTTCGCAACGCGATGGAGTATTCCGCCATTGGTATGGCGCTGGTCGGTACGGAGGGTCAGTGGCTACAGGTCAATAAATCTCTGAGCCATTTTCTTGGCTATAGCCAGGATGAATTACGCACGATGACATTTCAGCAATTGACCTGGCCGGAAGACCTGAATAACGACCTTGAACAGCTAAACATGCTGGTGCGCGGCGACATCAATAGCTATTCCATGGAAAAACGCTACTACACCCGCAACGGCGATGTCGTCTGGGCGCTGCTGGCCGTCTCGCTGGTTCGTCATAAAGACAATAAACCTCTCTATTTTATTGCTCAGATTGAAGATATTAACGATCTCAAGCAAAGCGAGCAGGAAAACCAGCGGTTGATGGAGCGTATTACACAGGCGAACGACGCGCTGTTTCAGGAAAAAGAACGGTTGCACATCACGCTTGACTCTATCGGAGAAGCGGTGGTGTGTATTGATGTCGCGATGAATATCACCTTTATGAACCCGATCGCCGAGAAGATGAGCGGCTGGCGGCAAGAGGATGCTTTAGGCGCGCCATTATTAACGGTTCTGCGCATTACGTCAGGTGATAAGGGGCCGCTGCTGGAGGATATTTATCGCGCCGACAGGTCGCGATCGGACATGGAACAGGAGATAGTGCTCCATTGTCATAACGGCGGTAGCTACGATATTCATTACAGTATCACGCCGCTCAGTACGCTTGACGGCGATAAGATTGGTTCGGTTCTGGTTATCCAGGACGTTACCGAATCACGAAAAATGTTACGCCAGCTCAGCTACAGCGCAACGCATGACGCCCTCACCCATCTTGCCAACCGCGCCAGTTTTGAAAAGCAGCTTCAACAGCGCCTGCAAACAATACAGGAATCGCCTCAACATCATGCGCTGGTGTTTATCGATCTGGACCGTTTTAAAGCGGTTAACGACAGCGCGGGACATGCCGCCGGCGATGCCTTATTGCGCGAACTCGCGTCACTGATGCTCAGTATGCTTCGATCCGGCGATCTTCTGGCCCGTCTGGGTGGCGATGAGTTTGGCCTGTTGCTGCCGGATTGTAATAGTGACAGCGCACGCTTTATCGTGACGCGGCTTATCAACGCCGTTAATGAGTATCACTTTATGTGGGAAGGACGCCTGCATCGGATCGGCGCCAGCGCCGGGATCACAATGATAAATGAACATAACTGCCAGCTCACAGAGGTCGTGTCTCAGGCCGATATTGCCTGCTACGCCGCGAAAAATAGCGGTCGAGGCCGTCTGACCGTGTACGAACCGCAGCACGCATTAACCTCCTCAAAGGGAATGATGCCGCTGGAAGAACAGTGGCATATGATTAAAAATAACCACCTGCTGATGCTTGCCAGAAACGTCGCGCCGCCGCGTACGCCGGAGGCCACCAGCTTTTGGCTGGTCTCACTCAGGCTGTGGACCAGCGAAGGGGAAGTGATGGAAGAGCGCGCGTTCCGGGCAGGGTTAGCCGACTCCGCGCTGCATCACGCGCTTGACCGACGGGTATTCCATGAGTTTTTCCACCATGCGGCGACCGCCGTCGCCAGCAAGGGATTAAGCGTTGCGCTGCCGCTGTCCGCCGCGGGATTATACAGCGCGACCCTTATTGATGAGCTGCTGGAACAACTGGAGCATAGTCCACTGCCGCCACGGTTATTACACCTGATTATCCCGGCTGACGTTATCGTTAAGCAGGCGCAGACCGCCGCTGCGACTCTGCGAAAACTGCGGCAACGCGGCTGCCAGGTAATTCTCAGCCATGTCGGGCGCGATTTACAGCTGTTTAATTTACTGCCCCCGCATATCGCCGATTATTTACTGCTGGATAGCGACCTTATCGCCAACGTTCATGAAAGTTTAATGGATGAAATGCTGACCTCGATCATCCAGGGACACGCCCAGCATCTGGACATCAAAACGCTCGCCGGGCCGGTACAAAACTCACAGGTGCTGGATACGCTCTCCCGTATTGGCGTGGATCTGATTTATGGCGACACTATCGCCGAAGCGCAACCGTTGGATTTGTTACTGAATACCAGCTATTTCGCTATCCATTGACGGTTGCCAGCCGTGGGTATACCAGATATGCAGTAGCGCGTAGGAACGCCACGGTTTCCAGCGCTCCGCGTAGCGACGGATCTGCGCGGCCGTCATCCCGGCGAAGCGCTGCTTAATTAAGTAATCATCGGGTAAAAAGATATCTTTTGCCTGCCAACCGCGCAGGGCGAAATAGTTCGCCGTCCAGCGGCCAATTCCCGGAAACGTTTGTAAATTTTTAACGCTCTGCTCAATATCCGGCGGCGCGGCGAGCGCCAGTTTTCCCGCCAGCGTCGCCTGCGCCAGATGAATCAGCGCTTCGGCGCGCCGCAGCGGCATCCCCAGAGCTTTAAGCGCCAGCGGATCGGCCAACGCCAGCGTTTCCGGACCGGGAAAACAGACATAATCGGGGGCATCCGGCAACGCCTCGCCATAGCGGCGCGCCACTTTCGCCGTCAACCTTGCCGCCATCGCGACACTCACCAGTTGCCCCAGTATCGCCCGCACGCCTTGTTCAAACGTATCAACCGATCCCGGTAAACGCAGCCCCGGTCTGTCCTCGCCCAGTGGCCCCAGCACGGCGGCAACCTGCGCGGGCTGGCAGTCAAGATCAAACAGACGCGAAACCTTCGCCAGACACGCCGGCGCGACGGGAAGTAATCCGGCGCTCACGCTGACCTGCACAGTGTGGGTGGGCAGATGGGGGCTCACGCTGATCAGTCCGCGATGCTCGCCCACCACCAGGCTGCGCGCATAAAAGCCCTCGCCTACCGTTTCCACGCCGTCCACCGCACGCGCGGCAAGAAAGCCCAACATCCACGACCAGTCGTAAGGCGGCTGCCAGCTCAGGGTAAACATACTTTTCTCCTTTATTTGACCTTTCAGCATAAACGCTAATCGCACGTAACGCCTTGCTTTCATATTCCAGTTGTCGCCGCGACGACATTTCGCTAAAGTCACGCCCCTTCTTCACTGGCATGGGGATTTTAAGGTGTTTATAGGATTTGATTACGGTACGGCAAACTGCTCGGTCGCTATTATGCGCGACGGGCATCCACAGTTGCTGACAATGGAGAATAACAGCGTATTACTGCCGTCTATGCTGTGCGCGCCGACGCGCGAAGCGGTGAGCGAGTGGCTGTATCGCCATCATGATGTGCCGGCAACGGACGAAGAAACCCAGGCGCTGCTGCGCCGCGCGATACGCTACAACCGCGAGGAAGATATTGAGGTTGGCGCGCAAAGCGTACAGTTTGGTCTGGCGTCGCTGGCGCACTATATTGACGATCCCCAGGAGGTCTGGTTTGTCAAATCGCCGAAATCCTTTTTAGGCGCCAGCGGCCTGAAACCGCAGCAGGTCGCGCTGTTTGAAGATTTAGTCTGCGCCATGATGGTACATATTCGTCATACGGCGCACAGCCAATTGCCGGAGGCCATTACCCAGGCAGTGATCGGTCGCCCGATCAACTTTCAGGGACTCGGCGGCGATGACGCGAATCGCCAGGCGCAGGGTATTCTGGAGCGGGCGGCAAAACGCGCCGGTTTTCAGGAGGTGGTATTCCAGTACGAACCGGTCGCGGCGGGCCTGGACTACGAGGCTACGCTGCGGGAAGAGAAGCGTGTGCTGGTCGTGGATATTGGCGGCGGCACCACCGACTGCTCCATGCTGCTGATGGGGCCGCAGTGGCGTCAGCGCGCCGATCGTGAAAACAGCCTGTTGGGGCACAGCGGTTGCCGCGTGGGCGGAAACGATCTGGATATCGCGCTGGCCTTTAAAAATCTGATGCCTTTGCTGGGCATGGGCGGCGAAACCGAAAAAGGCATCGCCCTGCCGGTGCTGCCGTGGTGGAATGCCGTGGCGATTAACGACGTCCCGGCGCAAAGCGATTTTTACAGTAGCGCGAATGGTCGTCTGTTGAACGATTTGGTTCGCAACGCGCGTGAAGCAGACAAGGTCGCGTTGCTGCTCAAGGTCTGGCGCCAGCGCCTTAGTTACCGCCTGGTACGCTGCGCGGAAGAGAGCAAAATCGCCCTTTCCGGCCAGGCGGATGTTACGGCGAGGCTGCCATTTATCAGCGACGACCTGGCGGTCGCTATCAGCCAGCAAGGACTGGAAGCGGCGCTGGATCAACCGCTGACGCGTATTCTGGAACAGGTGCAACTGGCGCTGGACAGCGCGCAGGAAAAACCGGATGTCATCTATCTGACCGGCGGCAGCGCCCGTTCGCCATTGATTAAAAAAGCGCTTTCCGAACAGCTACCGGGCATACCCGTCGCTGGCGGCGATGATTTCGGCTCCGTCACCGCAGGACTGGCGCGCTGGGCAGAGGTCGTTTTCCGCTAAGCGCCTCGCAAGCCCAGCGCTGATGGATTGACATTATTCTTGATGTGGCTTAACGTCAGGAGTGAGGGTTAGGGAGGATTCCTCCTCCCCTTGGTGTCTTAGTAAGCCTGGAAGCTAATCACTAAGAGTATCACCAGTATGATGACTACCTTCATCATAACCCTTTCCTTATTTTGGCCCCTTCCTCGGGAGGGGCTTTCCCGTTTCAGCGTCCTGCTGAAATCGGTGGCTTACCTTCATTGCCGTGCCGCCACTTTACCGCACTCCGGCGCGTTAACGATTTTCACCGATGAGAGTTGCGTAGCGCCTCGCAAAGCGGGTCGCCATTCAGAATAATCCCGACCGTGTTCCATAATTCCTCCATTTTTCTCCCTTCCCTGCTGACTACAATAGAGGGAGCAACATTCCGCAAAACGTTTCAGGATGAGAAACTTATACCGATGAAAGGCAGTAATACTTTCCGCTGGGCAATAGCGATTGGGGTTGTAGTGGCCGCCGCCGCATTCTGGTTCTGGCATAGCCGTAGCGAAAGCCCGACCGCCGCGCCGGGCGTCGCCGCGCAAGCGCCGCATACCGCCGCCGCAGGTCGCCGCGGTATGCGCGACGGCCCTCTGGCGCCGGTACAGGCCGCGACCGCGACCACGCAGGCCGTACCGCGCTATCTGAGCGGGCTGGGTACCGTGACCGCCGCGAATACCGTTACGGTGCGTAGCCGCGTGGATGGTCAACTCATCGCCCTGCACTTTCAGGAAGGTCAGCAGGTCAACGCAGGCGATCTGCTGGCGCAAATCGATCCCAGCCAGTTTAAGGTCGCCCTGGCGCAGGCTCAGGGACAGTTGGCAAAAGATAACGCTACGCTGGCGAATGCGCGTCGTGATCTGGCGCGCTATCAGCAACTGGCAAAAACCAATCTGGTTTCCCGTCAGGAACTGGATGCGCAACAGGCGCTGGTCAACGAAACCCAGGGAACCATTAAAGCGGATGAAGCTAATGTCGCCAGCGCGCAGTTACAGCTCGACTGGAGTCGTATCACGGCCCCGGTCTCGGGACGCGTGGGTCTGAAACAGGTGGATGTCGGCAACCAGATTTCCAGCAGCGATACCGCAGGTATTGTCGTCATTACGCAAACGCACCCGATTGATCTCATTTTTACTCTGCCGGAAAGCGATATCGCGACCGTGGTTCAGGCGCAGAAAGCGGGGAAAACGCTGGTCGTAGAAGTCTGGGATCGGACTAACTCGCACAAATTGAGCGAAGGTGTGTTGCTCAGTCTGGACAACCAGATTGATCCCACGACGGGAACGATCAAAATTAAAGCGCGCTTTACCAATCAGGACGATACGCTGTTCCCCAATCAATTTGTGAACGCCCGGATGCTGGTCGATACCGAACAAAATGCCGTTGTGGTGCCTGCCGCGGCGGTGCAAATGGGCAATGAGGGCCATTTTGTATGGGTGCTGAACGACGAAAATAACGTCAGCAAGAAGCGGGTAAAAATCGGTATTCAGGATAACCAAAACGTGGTGATCAGCGCAGGCTTGTCGGCAGGCGATCGCGTCGTTACCGATGGTATTGATCGGCTGACGGAAGGCGCAAAAGTCGAGGTCGTTGAGCCGCAAACCACCATGGCGGATGAAAAATCCCCTTCCCGCCATGAAGGTCAAAAAGGAGCGCGCGCCTGATGCAGGTATTACCTCCGGGCAGCACGGGCGGCCCCTCGCGTCTGTTTATTCTGCGCCCCGTGGCCACCACTCTGCTGATGGCGGCGATTTTACTCGCCGGGATTATCGGCTATCGCTTCCTGCCCGTCGCCGCTTTGCCGGAGGTCGACTACCCCACTATTCAGGTTGTTACGCTCTACCCTGGCGCCAGCCCGGATGTCATGACCTCCGCCGTCACCGCGCCGCTTGAGCGCCAGTTCGGCCAGATGTCAGGACTGAAGCAGATGTCGTCGCAAAGTTCCGGCGGCGCATCGGTGGTGACGCTACAGTTTCAGTTGACGCTGCCGCTGGACGTTGCCGAGCAGGAAGTACAGGCGGCGATTAACGCAGCCACCAATTTATTGCCTTCCGACCTGCCGAATCCGCCGATTTTTAGCAAAGTCAATCCGGCGGACCCGCCGATTATGACGCTTGCCGTCACCTCAAACGCGATGCCAATGACTCAGGTAGAGGACATGGTAGAAACCCGCGTGGCGCAGAAGATCTCGCAGGTCTCCGGCGTCGGACTGGTGACGCTTGCCGGCGGGCAGCGCCCTGCGGTGCGTGTAAAACTGAATGCTCAGGCTATCGCCGCGCTCGGTCTGACCAGCGAAACGGTCCGTACCGCAATTACCGGCGCCAACGTCAACTCGGCGAAAGGCAGTCTGGATGGCCCCGAACGGGCGGTGACGCTTTCTGCTAACGATCAGATGCAGTCTGCCGACGAATACCGCAGGCTTATCATCGCGTATCAAAACGGTGCGCCGGTACGGTTGGGCGATGTCGCCACCGTCGAACAGGGGGCGGAAAATAGCTGGCTCGGCGCATGGGCGAATCAAGCGCCGGCTATCGTGATGAACGTTCAACGCCAGCCCGGCGTCAATATCATTGCGACAGCGGACAGCATTCGCCAGATGCTGCCCCAGCTTACCGAAAGCCTGCCAAAATCGGTGAAGGTCACGGTCCTGTCCGATCGCACCACCAATATTCGCGCTTCCGTGCGCGATACCCAGTTTGAACTGATGCTGGCGATCGCGCTGGTCGTCATGATTATCTATCTGTTTTTACGTAATATTCCCGCCACAATTATTCCCGGCGTCGCCGTACCGCTGTCGCTTATCGGCACCTTTGCGGTGATGGTGTTTTTGGATTTTTCCATTAATAACCTGACGCTGATGGCGCTCACTATCGCCACGGGTTTCGTGGTGGACGATGCGATTGTGGTGATCGAGAACATCTCGCGCTACATCGAAAAAGGAGAAAAACCGCTGGCGGCGGCGCTCAAAGGCGCGGGCGAAATCGGCTTTACCATTATTTCCCTCACCTTTTCACTGATTGCGGTGCTGATCCCGTTGCTCTTTATGGGCGATATTGTTGGTCGACTGTTCCGCGAATTTGCGGTGACGTTGGCGGTAGCGATTTTAATCTCCGCCGTCGTCTCTTTGACGCTCACGCCCATGATGTGCGCGCGTATGCTCAGCCAGCAGTCTCTGCGTAAACAAAACCGCTTTTCCTGCGCCTGCGAGCGGATGTTTGACCGCGTGATCGCCAGCTACGGACGTGGATTAGCGAAAGTGCTCAACCATCCGTGGCTTACATTGAGCGTGGCATTCGCCACGCTCCTGCTCAGCGTTATGCTGTGGATAGTCATTCCGAAAGGGTTCTTTCCGGTACAGGATAACGGCATTATCCAGGGGACGCTGCAGGCGCCGCAATCGTCATCGTATGCCAGTATGGCGCAACGTCAGCGCCAGGTGGCGGAGCGGATATTACAGGACCCGGCGGTGCAAAGCCTGACGACTTTTGTTGGCGTAGACGGCGCTAATCCCACGCTGAATAGCGCGCGCCTGCAAATTAACCTCAAGCCGCTGGATGCGCGTGATGACCGCGTGCAGCAGGTGATCTCCCGGCTGCAAACCGCCGTGGCGACGATTCCCGGCGTGGTGCTGTATCTCCAGCCGACGCAGGATTTAACCATCGACACGCAGGTCAGCCGCACGCAGTATCAGTTTACCCTGCAGGCCACGACGCTCGATGCGCTCAGCCACTGGGTGCCAAAACTGCAGAACGCGCTACAGTCGTTACCACAGCTTTCCGAGGTAAGCAGCGACTGGCAAGATCGAGGATTAGCGGCCTGGGTGAATGTCGACCGCGACAGCGCCAGCCGTCTGGGTATCAGCATGGCGGATGTGGATAACGCGCTCTACAACGCGTTCGGACAACGCCTGATTTCAACGATTTATACCCAGGCGAACCAGTACCGCGTCGTGCTGGAACATAATACCGCCAGCACGCCGGGCCTGGCGGCGCTGGAGACGATTCGCCTGACGAGCCGCGACGGCGGCACCGTACCGCTCAGCGCGATTGCCCGCATTGAGCAGCGCTTCGCTCCGCTCTCCATCAATCATTTAGATCAGTTCCCGGTTACGACATTTTCGTTTAACGTGCCGGAGGGCTATTCGCTCGGCGATGCGGTGCAGGCGATTCTCGATACGGAAAAAACGCTCGCCCTGCCAGCGGATATTACAACGCAGTTTCAGGGCAGTACGCTCGCCTTCCAGGCGGCGCTGGGCAGCACCGTCTGGCTTATTGTCGCCGCCGTGGTGGCGATGTATATCGTGCTCGGCGTGCTGTATGAGAGTTTTATCCATCCGATCACGATTCTCTCAACGCTGCCTACGGCGGGCGTCGGCGCGCTACTGGCGCTGATCATCGCTGGTAGCGAGCTCGATATTATCGCCATTATCGGCATTATTTTGCTGATCGGCATCGTGAAGAAAAACGCCATCATGATGATTGACTTCGCCCTCGCCGCTGAACGCGAACAGGGGATGAGTCCGCGCGACGCTATCTTCCAGGCCTGTCTGCTGCGTTTTCGACCGATTCTGATGACCACGCTGGCGGCGTTGCTCGGGGCATTGCCATTAATGTTGAGTACCGGCGTTGGCGCGGAATTACGTCGCCCGTTGGGGATCGCGATGGTGGGCGGCCTACTGGTCAGCCAGGTATTAACTCTGTTTACCACACCGGTGATTTATCTCCTGTTTGACCGCCTGTCGCTGTACGTGAAAAGTCGCTTTCCGCGCCATAAAGAGGAGGCGTAGATGCGCTTTTTCGCCCTTTTCATCTACCGCCCGGTCGCCACCATTTTGATTGCCGCCGCCATTACGCTGTGCGGCATTCTGGGCTTTCGTCTGCTGCCGGTCGCCCCGCTGCCGCAGGTTGATTTCCCGGTGATTATGGTTAGCGCCTCGCTACCGGGTGCCTCGCCGGAAACCATGGCTTCGTCGGTGGCGACGCCGTTGGAACGCTCTTTAGGACGCATTGCAGGCGTCAATGAAATGACCTCCAGCAGCTCGCTCGGCAGCACGCGCATTATTCTCGAATTTAATTTCGATCGTGATATTAACGGCGCGGCGCGCGACGTGCAGGCCGCCATTAACGCCGCGCAAAGCTTGTTGCCAGGCGGAATGCCCAGCCGCCCGACTTATCGCAAGGCCAACCCGTCCGACGCGCCGATTATGATTTTAACGCTCACCTCGGAGAGCTGGTCACAGGGCAAACTGTATGATTTCGCCTCTACCCAACTGGCGCAAACCATCGCGCAAATTGACGGCGTCGGCGACGTTGACGTCGGCGGCAGCTCCCTGCCCGCAGTACGTGTAGGCTTAAACCCGCAGGCGCTCTTTAACCAGGGCGTCTCGCTGGATGAGGTCCGCGAAGCGATCGACAGCGCCAACGTACGCCGACCGCAAGGCGCAATTGAAGATAGCGTCCACCGCTGGCAAATCCAGACCAACGACGAACTGAAAACCGCCGCCGAATACCAGCCGCTGATTATTCACTATAACAACGGCGCGGCGGTACGCCTGGGCGACGTCGCCAGCGTCACCGACTCGGTGCAGGATGTCCGTAACGCCGGGATGACGAACGCTAAACCCGCTATTTTGTTGATGATCCGCAAGCTGCCGGAGGCCAACATTATTCAGACGGTCGACGGCATCCGGGCAAAACTGCCGGAACTGCGGGCAATGATCCCCGCCGCTATCGATTTACAAATCGTCCAGGATCGTTCGCCGACGATTCGCGCGTCGCTGCAAGAGGTAGAAGAGACGCTGGCTATCTCTGTCGCGCTGGTGATCCTGGTGGTGTTTTTATTCCTGCGTTCCGGGCGCGCCACGCTAATCCCCGCCGTCGCCGTTCCCGTTTCGCTCATCGGCACCTTCGCCGCCATGTATCTGTGCGGCTTCAGCCTCAACAATCTGTCGCTGATGGCGCTGACTATCGCGACCGGATTTGTCGTTGATGATGCCATTGTGGTGCTGGAAAATATCGCCCGCCATCTGGAGGCGGGAATGAAACCTTTGCAGGCGGCATTACAGGGTACGCGGGAAGTCGGGTTTACGGTCATCTCCATGAGTCTGTCGCTGGTGGCGGTATTTCTGCCGCTGCTGTTAATGGGCGGTCTGCCAGGGCGATTATTACGGGAATTCGCCGTTACCCTCTCGGTGGCGATTGGCATTTCGCTGGTGGTCTCACTCACGCTGACGCCGATGATGTGCGGCTGGATGCTTAAATCAAGCAAACCGCGCACCCAACCGCGTAAACGGGGCGTTGGCCGTTTGCTGGTAGCTTTGCAACAGGGTTACGGCACGTCGTTAAAATGGGTGCTTAACCATACGCGTCTTGTCGGTGTGGTTTTTCTTGGCACCGTTGCGCTGAACATCTGGCTTTATATCGCCATCCCTAAAACATTCTTTCCGGAGCAGGACACCGGCGTGTTGATGGGCGGTATTCAGGCTGACCAGAGCATCTCTTTCCAGGCCATGCGCGGCAAGCTGCAGGATTTTATGAAAATTATTCGCGACGATCCGGCGGTGAATAATGTCACTGGTTTTACCGGCGGCTCGCGGGTGAATAGCGGCATGATGTTTATTACGCTGAAGCCGCGCGGCGAACGCAAAGAGACGGCGCAGCAAATCATTGATCGACTGCGGGTCAAACTGGCAAAAGAACCCGGCGCCAGGCTGTTTCTGATGGCGGTACAGGATATTCGCGTCGGCGGGCGGCAGGCTAACGCCAGTTATCAATACACATTGCTGTCTGACTCCCTGGCGGCGCTGCGCGAGTGGGAGCCGAAAATACGCAAAGCGCTCTCGGCCCTGCCGCAACTGGCGGACGTAAACTCCGACCAGCAGGATAACGGCGCGGAGATGAACCTTATCTACGACCGCGACACCATGTCACGACTGGGCATTGATGTTCAGGCCGCAAACAGTCTGTTAAATAATGCTTTCGGCCAGCGGCAAATTTCCACCATTTATCAGCCGATGAACCAGTATAAAGTGGTGATGGAAGTCGATCCGCGCTATAGCCAGGATATCAGCGCGCTGGAGAAAATGTTTGTTATCAACCGTGACGGAAAAGCGATCCCCCTCTCTTATTTCGCCCAATGGCGGCCCGCCAATGCGCCGCTGTCGGTGAACCATCAGGGACTTTCCGCGGCGTCCACGATTGCCTTTAACCTGCCGACCGGCACATCGTTATCGCAGGCGACGGAGGCCATTAATCGCACCATGACGCAGCTTGGCGTCCCTCCGACGGTACGCGGCAGTTTTTCCGGAACGGCGCAAGTGTTCCAGCAGACCATGAATTCGCAGCTTATTTTGATAGTGGCGGCGATCGCTACCGTCTACATTGTGCTGGGGATACTGTACGAAAGTTACGTCCATCCGCTGACCATTCTCTCTACTCTGCCATCGGCGGGCGTTGGGGCGCTTCTGGCGCTGGAACTCTTCAATGCCCCTTTCAGCCTAATCGCCCTGATAGGGATCATGCTATTAATTGGCATTGTGAAGAAAAACGCCATTATGATGGTCGATTTTGCGCTTGAAGCGCAACGAAGCGGCGGCCTGACGCCGGAACAAGCCATTTTCCAGGCCTGCTTGTTACGCTTCCGTCCAATAATGATGACCACGCTGGCGGCGCTGTTCGGCGCACTGCCATTGGTGTTATCTGGCGGAGACGGTTCGGAATTACGGCAGCCGCTGGGGATAACCATTGTCGGCGGTTTGGTCATGAGCCAGCTTCTGACGCTCTATACCACGCCAGTGGTGTACCTCTTTTTCGACCGTCTGCGGCTGCGTTTTTCGCGTAAAAATAGCAAACCGGTAGTAGAGATATGACAGAACTTCCTGACAACACCCGCTGGCAACTCTGGATTGTGGCATTCGGCTTTTTTATGCAGTCGCTGGATACCACCATCGTCAACACTGCGCTGCCCTCCATGGCGAAAAGCCTGGGGGAAAGCCCGCTGCATATGCACATGGTAGTGGTGTCATATGTTCTTACCGTCGCCGTGATGCTCCCCGCCAGCGGCTGGCTGGCAGATAAAATCGGCGTGCGTAATATCTTCTTTGCCGCCATTGTGCTGTTCACGCTGGGTTCGCTGTTTTGCGCCCTCTCCGGCACGCTTAATCAACTGGTATTAGCGCGGGTTTTACAAGGCGTAGGCGGCGCGATGATGGTGCCGGTCGGACGCCTGACGGTCATGAAAATCGTGCCGCGCGCGCAATATATGGCGGCGATGACCTTCGTCACCCTGCCGGGTCAGATCGGGCCGTTACTCGGCCCCGCGCTGGGCGGGGTGCTGGTGGAATATGCTTCATGGCACTGGATCTTTCTGATCAATATCCCGGTGGGAATTGTCGGCGCTATGGCGACCTTTATGCTGATGCCAAACTACACCATAGAGACCCGGCGCTTTGATCTGCCGGGGTTCCTGCTGTTAGCTATCGGCATGGCGGTACTCACGCTGGCGCTGGACGGTAGTAAAAGCATGGGGATCTCGCCCTGGACATTAGCCGGACTTGCTGCGGGCGGCGCGGCAGCCATTCTGCTCTATCTCTTCCATGCCAAAAAAAACTCAGGTGCGTTATTCAGCCTGCGATTGTTCCGCACGCCCACGTTTTCACTGGGGTTGCTGGGCAGTTTTGCCGGGCGTATCGGCAGCGGTATGCTGCCGTTTATGACGCCGGTCTTTTTACAAATTGGTCTTGGTTTTTCACCGTTTCATGCCGGTTTGATGATGATCCCCATGGTGCTGGGCAGCATGGGAATGAAGCGGATTGTGGTGCAGATAGTTAACCGTTTTGGCTATCGTCGGGTTCTGGTAGCGACCACGCTCGGACTGGCATTGGTTAGCCTGTTGTTTATGTCGGTCGCGCTGCTCGGCTGGTATTATCTCCTGCCGCTGGTACTGCTTTTGCAGGGAATGGTGAACTCGGCGCGCTTTTCTTCCATGAACACCTTAACGCTAAAAGACCTTCCCGATACGCTGGCCAGCAGCGGCAATAGCTTATTATCGATGATTATGCAGCTCTCGATGAGTATTGGCGTCACTATTGCCGGAATGCTGCTGGGTATGTTTGGCCAACAGCATATCGGGATAGACAGTAGCGCCACACATCACGTCTTTATGTACACCTGGTTATGTATGGCGGTTATTATCGCGCTACCGGCGATAATTTTTGCCCGCGTGCCGAACGATACACAGAAAAACATGGTCATTTCACGGCGTAAAAGGAGCCTGTAATGAAAGTCTGGCGGCCCGGAATCACCGGCAAGCTGTTTCTGGCGATCTTCGCCACCTGCATCGTGCTGCTGATCAGTATGCATTGGGCCGTGCGCGTCAGTTTTGAACGCGGATTTATTGACTATATCAAACACGGCAACGAGCAGCGGCTACAAATGCTGGGCGATGCGCTGGGCGACCAGTACCAGCAACACGGCAACTGGCGTTTTTTACGCAACAACGATCGCTTTGTTTTCCAGATTCTGCGTTCATTTGAGCATGACAACGACCGGGATAAACCCGGCCCCGGTATGCCGCCGCACGGTTGGCGCACCCAGTTCTGGGTCGTCGATCAAAATGGCCGGGTGCTGGTCGGCCCACGCGGTCCGGTGCCGCATGACGGTACTCGCCGCCCCATTCTGGTCAATGGTGCCGAAGTCGGCGCGATTATCGCCTCGCCTGTCGAGCGGCTGACGCGCAATACGGATATTAATTTTGATATGCAGCAGCGGCGTGCCAGTTGGATGATCGTGGCGTTATCAACCTTGCTAGCCGCGCTGGCGACGTTTTTGCTGGCGCGTGGCCTGCTCGCCCCGGTCAAACGGTTGGTCGAGGGTACGCACAGACTGGCGGCGGGGGATTTTACCACGCGCGTGACCCCAACCAGCGCCGATGAGCTGGGAAAACTGGCGCAGGACTTTAACCAGCTTGCCAGCACGCTGGAAAAAAATCAGCAGATGCGCCGCGACTTTATGGCGGATATTTCCCACGAACTGCGCACGCCGCTGGCGGTATTGCGCGGCGAACTGGAAGCCATTCAGGATGGCGTTCGCCAGTTCACGCCAGAATCGGTTACCTCGCTACAGGCGGAAGTCGGTACGCTTACCAAACTGGTTGACGACCTGCATCAGCTGTCGTTGTCTGACGAGGGCGCGCTGGCTTACCAAAAAACGACCGTCGATCTTGTTCCCCTGTTGGAAGTCGCTGGCGGCGCGTTCAGAGAGCGCTTTACCAGCCGGGGGCTAACGCTACATTACGCGTTGCCGGATAGCATGACCGTCTTCGGCGACCCGGATCGCCTGATGCAACTGTTTAATAATCTGCTGGAAAACAGTCTGCGCTACACCGACAGCGGCGGTGGCCTGCATATTTCCGCCGAACAACGCGACAAATCATTATTCCTGACCTTTGCCGATTCTGCACCGGGCGTCAGCGATGAACAGTTACAAAAGCTTTTTGACCGTTTTTACCGCACGGAAGTGTCCCGTAACCGCGCCAGCGGCGGTTCTGGACTGGGGCTGGCGATATGCGTCAATATTGTACACGCGCATAACGGTCATCTTCACGCCGCTCATTCGCCTTTTGGCGGGGTTAGCATTACAGTAGAGTTACCGCTGGATCGCGATTTACAGAGAGAAGTATGACTGAATTACCCATTGATGAAAACACGCCGCGCATTTTGATTGTTGAAGATGAACCCAAGCTGGGACAGCTGCTTATTGACTACTTACGCGCGGCGAGTTACGCCCCCACGCTCATCAATCATGGCGACAAGGTACTGCCGTATGTGCGTCAAACGCCGCCGGATCTGATCCTGCTGGATCTGATGCTGCCGGGTACCGATGGTCTGACGCTATGCCGGGAGATTCGCCGTTTTTCCGACATCCCCATTGTGATGGTCACGGCCAAAATCGAAGAGATCGACCGGCTGCTGGGGCTGGAAATCGGCGCCGATGATTATATCTGTAAGCCTTACAGCCCACGCGAAGTCGTGGCCCGCGTGAAAACCATTTTGCGCCGCTGTAAACCGCAGCGCGAACTCCAGCAGCAGGATGCCGAAAGCCCGTTAATGATTGATGAAAGCCGCTTTCAGGCCTCCTGGTGTGGTAAAGCGCTGGATTTAACCCCCGCTGAATTCCGCCTGCTAAAAACCTTATCGCTTGAACCGGGTAAAGTTTTTTCCCGCGAGCAGTTGTTAAACCACCTCTACGACGACTACCGTGTGGTGACCGATCGTACTATCGACAGCCACATTAAAAACCTGCGCCGTAAACTGGAATCGCTGGATGCCGAACAGTCATTTATCCGCGCGGTCTACGGGGTGGGATATCGCTGGGAAGCGGATGCGTGTCGCCTGGTATAATGATTATTGGCATAACAATAACAAGGTCGTAAGACGATATTTTTCGCCAACGCTATTCTGGCGGAATTAACACACTGTCCTCTTTCCTTTGGCCGAGCGGTATCCCGAAAACCACAACGAACGCGATCGGGGACAATAAATTATTTGGCCGCTCTTTTTAGTTTACCGATATACTGTGAGTAGTTTTTTAAACTTATTGCGCATTAATTCATTAAGTGAATCTAAAAATACATAAACATAATACCAGCTTAATTATACATGGATTTTTATGACAGAAACGTCATCTCACCGCTATAAACCACGCAATATAATAAATGCGCCAAATGTAAAATCGTCTATTTTTTCCCGGAGCCAACAACGCGGCGACAGCGAAAATATCCAGCGCTGGTTAAGCAACCATTTTTATCGTTGGATCATTGGTGACTTTCCTCACGTTTATCCTGTGCGCTCCGTCGCCGATTATGCCGTTTATTTTAGCGCTGATGCAGAAATCCCCGCCTGGCTGGCGCCAAAGCTGGGTGGCGATGAGCGCTTTTACTACCTTAACGTTCAGCACCCGCAACTCGTGGCAATGGAAAGAGATTTAGTGGAATTTCTTTCGCGTCAGGAAGGAACGCGGCTGGAAACTAAACTGCAGCGCATCAACTGCTTTACCGTGCTGGCAATGCGCGAAGCGGAGCATCAAAAAATGCAGCGCCTGCGTGAACAAGGTTGGTATCCCTCCAACAGCGAGGCGCTAAAACCGGTGATGGCGGTGAATAACGGTGTACTGGTTGAGCTTGATGCAACAAACCCCGGCCTGCGCAGTGAGATGGCGTATGAATCCTGGCATATGCAACACTGCGTCGGAGATTTTGATAATAAAGGCGCGCTTTCCGGCGGCTACGGCGATTACTACGCCTGGCAAATTGAACAACAAAAACTTCGCCTGTTTAGCCTGCGCGACGGCAATAATATTCCCCACGTCACAATAAGCCTGGTGGTTGGTAATAACGGCCTGAGCATTGATCAGATTAAAGGTAAGCAAAATCGCCACCCTATTAAGAAATATGCTAACGATGTTTTATCTCTGTTACGCCATCTGCAACCACTTCCTGAGCGCCACGCCGATTGCGAAGGGATGGGAATAGTTTATGAAGCAACGCCGGAATATTCAGGTTGGAAATTTATTACTCATATTCATGACCTCAATTTTCTGCTCAATGTGCTGCATGACAATTTTCATTTAATGGAGCACTTCCCTACGCCTCCGGTGGCTTTACAGTGGCTGCTGCTGCACAGCGCCCCGGAGGCACTGCGCTACCTTCAGGTTGTTGATCCTAACGTGGCGACGGCTGCGGAAATGCTGTTTCCGCAGCATGAATGGCATCCTACGCTTGCCGGGAAAAACACCAGTAGCGAACCTTTCGAAATTGAAAGCCTGACGCTACAAACCACGCGTTACCTCCCTGTCATCAAGGAGGTGCAATAATGTTCTGGATTGTTCTTATTATTGCCGCCCTATTTTTTAGCTGGCGCAACTACAAAAAAAACAAACCGCTGATTGCGGCCCGTATCGCCGAGGAGAAAGAAAAAGATCGCCTGAAAGACCTGCGTCGCGATACTCGACGGCGGCAATGGGCGCTGGCGCTAGCTGATATCCTCGCCCGGCGCAACGGGCTACCGATCAAAGGCGTTGAGCTGGTATTTAAACTTGACGATGACAAACGCCGCTATCTGGCGCAGCAGGTAAAAAAAGAGCTGGGCTTGAGCGAAAACCTCGACGGCGCGGCGTTACGCCACAAGGTTGAGGATATCTTACGCCGCTGGCCTGCGGGCATCGGCAGCTCGCCGCGCACGTTTTATCATCATCTGGCGGCCCAGGGCCAGGTCCGCGACGCGCTGGCCTTCGACTGTATGCGCACCGCCTTTCTGACCCGCTGTATCGCCGGGCTCGGCTGGTGTAACGAAAACGAGGCCTGGCTGGTGCTATTGCTCAACGCCCAGCGCGCTCAGGACTGTTTTGATTCCTGGGAGGATTACGCCACCGCCTACGTTCGCGCTCGCCGGGTATGGCTCACGCTACGTGACACGCCAACAGCGCTTGCCGGACGGGATTTACAGGAAGCCACCCATTATTTGCAAGACCCGGTCAGCCGCTGGCGACAACTGCCGTGGAATGAATTCAAAATTTTCGAGCCGATTTAAAGGACGCTTTATGGAACAGGATGATCGTCTGCTCAACGCTATGTTTGAGATGTGCAACCACAAAAATCCCCTCAATGACGGGCAACGCGAATGGCATATTGCCGATATTCCCGGCCTGCTGCGCGAAGAACGCTATGACGAACTGGACGAACGCTACAACCAGGCGCTGACGGAGAGCTTTACCAGCCGCGAAGCGGAAAAGCGCTATTTCTTCGCCTGGAATCAAATGGACAACCCTTTTTACGATATGGACACGCTGGTTGAGGCTGGGCCGCAAGGATTAGCGCTGATCAAAAACTGGCAGCGCGCTCGTCCCCGCTCCACTCACGCCTGGCTTGCCGAGGCGCAATACTGGAATCACCGTGCGTGGCTTTACCGCAGCTATGGCTGGGCGAGAGAAACCACCCGAGCGATGTGGATCTGCGCCGCCGCCTGCAACGAACGGATGGTCATCGCCGCGCTCAATGCTATCGACTGTGAACCGCGCCAGTGGATGGCGGCGGCCCTGACCAGCACCAACTCAAAAGTCTTCGGCCAGCCCGGCTGGCTGGTTGAGTTCCTCGTGGGCGCGGATGTTGCCGGGCAGCCATTAATGGAAGATCTGGCTGAATATCATCGCCATTCACCGCAGGAGGTGGACGCGCTGATGGCCCATTCCGGGCTGTCGTTTGCCGACGCGGTTTGCCCAAATTTGCCGCGCCCGTCCGTGCTGCCGGAGTGCAATGACGATGCCGGGCAAAAATACTGGCTCGCCGTCTGCCTGGCTATTTTCCCGACGGCATTTTACGTGCTGGATGAATATATCCCGTTTTGTATGCCACGCTGGAGAGGGTCTCACGAGGAAATCCGCGAATTTCTGGAATCAAGCGTATGCGATCACCTTTCTGCCGCAGAACGTGAACATCTGGAGCTATTGATCTGGTGGGACGATCACCGCGATCTGCGCATCAAAGAGGTTGACTCCCCGGCAGAACAGGAACGCATTATCGCCAAAGCCGAAGAGATTAGCCTGCGAGCGCATATCCAGGAATCTCGCCACAACGCGCTGAAGTGGCTGCGGGTCTGCTATAGCGATCTGGACGATAATGACGCGCTCTGGCGAACCCTTCAGCGTTCGATCGTGGAAAAAGTTAAGTTCAACAATTACTTCTTTGATGACACGATAAAGTTCGCCCTGCGCGATTTTCCTGACACCTTGTGGATGTATAATTTTCTCTGTCAGAATGCGCAGCAAACGGAATTCGCAGTGCCGAAAATCCGTCGTGGCTACTTTCAGTACGCCGGGTTATTGGGTTTCGAAAAGGATGAGGCGCAAGGCCTCGCCTGGCTCGATAGCGTCGCCGACATTCAATATAACCATAACTGGCGGGCGGCGATTAAAAATTTCAACTGGTTCGGGCTCCCGGAACATTTCGTGCCGCTGGCAGAGCTGGGCGCACAAAGAAATATACCCGCCGCGCTAAACCTGCTGGGCCTTGAACACAATAATAAAGAGAACAACGGCCTACTACCTTACGATCCTGCCATCGCGTTAGGGTATTTTCAGCGCGCGGCGGAGATTTTGCACCGGCAGTTAGCGCTGCGCGAGAGCACCCCGTACAAATTAATAGATAACGGAGGCTATACCGACTATGAAAATGACCTGCAAAATATTCATTTCAGCATCGGCGTCTGCAACCAGCGTCTGAGTAAACAAGAACCTGATACCGAAAAACGTTCCGCTTATGAAAAAGAACTGCTCGATAATCTCTGGCTGGCGCATCAGTTCGGGCATAAAGAGGCCTGGGGCTTGTTCCTGCTGAATATTTTTGAAGTGAAGGATATTACGCTGGCGCATAAGCATTTGGAACTGGTGCAACAAGAGGCCAACAAAGGCACGCTACATGCTATGGTGACCCTATCGCGCCTGCACGGTAATAAACACGATCGAACGCTGTTTAATATGAGGCTAAGCGCACGCTGGGCGCATTTTGCCTTCACTCTTTACCCGGATAATGAAATCGTTATGGACTGCCTGGACCACCTGCATTTCGATTCTTTCTGGAAACGCTTTCGTTTCGCCTGGTATACCATCCGTATCCCGAATTCAGAGCTGCCGGGACAGGTCAACTCAATGGTGTAAGGTGGTTTACTCCCCTCTCCCACGGCGCTACAATGCCCGCCCTTAAAGTGAGGACTCTCCTCAAGCCGCCTCATCAGGTGAGGCGGATCTGACCTGTCATCAGAACGAGAAAATGATGTTTAAACCAGAACTTCTTTCGCCGGCGGGAACGCTGAAAAATATGCGTTACGCTTTCGCTTACGGTGCCGATGCCGTCTATGCGGGCCAACCACGCTACTCTTTACGCGTGCGTAATAACGAATTCAATCACGAAAATTTGCAGCTTGGCATCAACGAAGCCCACGCGCTCGGAAAAAAATTCTACGTGGTGGTGAACATCGCCCCGCATAACGCCAAGCTCAAAACCTTTATCCGTGACCTGAAACCCGTCGTCGAGATGGGCCCGGATGCGCTGATCATGTCCGATCCAGGGTTGATTATGCTGGTACGCGAGCACTTCCCGGCAATGCCGATTCACCTGTCGGTACAGGCTAATGCCGTAAACTGGGCGACGGTAAAATTCTGGCAGCAGATGGGGCTGACCCGTGTGATTCTCTCCCGCGAGCTGTCACTGGAAGAGATTGAGGAAATTCGCCAGCAGGTGCCGGATATGGAAATAGAAATTTTCGTCCACGGCGCGCTATGCATGGCCTATTCCGGCCGCTGCCTGCTTTCCGGCTACATCAATAAACGCGATCCGAACCAGGGCACCTGCACCAATGCCTGCCGTTGGGAATATAACGTGCAGGAAGGAAAAGAAGACGTTGTCGGCAACATCGTGCATAAGCACGAACCGATTCCGGTACAGAACGTTGAGCCGACGCTCGGTATCGGCGCGCCGACGGATAAAGTGTTTATGATAGAAGAGGCCCAAAGACCGGGCGAATACATGACCGCGTTCGAAGACGAGCATGGCACCTATATCATGAACTCAAAAGATTTGCGCGCTATCGCCCACGTGGAGCGCCTGACGAAAATGGGCGTCCACTCGCTGAAAATCGAAGGCCGCACCAAATCCTTTTATTACTGCGCCCGTACCGCGCAGGTCTACCGTAAGGCCATCGACGACGCCGCCGCGGGTAAACCCTTCGACCCTACGCTGCTGGAAACGTTGGAAGGTCTGGCTCATCGCGGCTATACCGAAGGTTTCCTGCGTCGCCATACGCACGACGATTACCAGAATTACGAGTACGGGTACTCCGTTTCCGAACGCCAGCAATTTGTCGGCGAGTTCACCGGCGAGCGTAAAGGCCAACTGGCGGCCGTGGCGGTGAAAAATAAATTCTCCGTTGGCGATAGTCTGGAGCTGATGACACCGCAGGGAAATATCAATTTCACCCTGGAACAGATGGAGAACGCCAAAGGCGACGCTATGCCGGTGGCACCTGGCGATGGCTATACCGTCTGGATGCCCGTCCCGCAGGACGTTACGCTGGATTACGCACTATTGATGCGTAATTTCTCAGGCGAATCAACGCGTAACCCCCATGCTAAGTAGTTAATTGCGGTTATTTTTTCATGGCGGGAAGATTCTTAGAAATTGATCACATACCGCTTCGCTCAATGCGGGTATTATTCAACGCGCTGAAAAACATAACCCATAAATGCTAGCTGTACCAGGAACCACCTCCTTGGCCTGCGTAATCTCCCTTACGCAGGCTTATTTTTTGCGTATAATCCATAAAAAAGTGGTACTTCCCGCCATATCCAAAATTGACCACACTAACCAAAGCGCAAATGGGCGCTTAGGTTTAGAGACCTCCCCTATCCATTGCCAGCCAGCAAGTCACAATCCTCCCCGCATCCGGTCGGACTCAGGACTTAGCATTGTGACGTTAACGTTTAAAATCAGTGAATTAAATCAATAACTACTTTGTGAGCACTTACACAAAAAGTTTCCAGGTTATTAAATTAAGGTTAAAAACTGATAATTTAAGCGTGTAAAAATATGGCACGTTTTAATGCCGCTTTTACAAGGATTAAAATAATGTTTTCCCGGATTAGAGGTTTGATTTCATGTCAAAGTAATACTCAAACCATCGCACCTACGCTCAGTCCACCTTCATCAGGCCATGTAAGTTTTGCTGGGATTGATTATCCTCTATTGCCACTAGATCACCAAACGCCGCTCGTTTTTCAGTGGTTTGAACGCAATCCAGATAGATTTGGTCAAAACGAAATTCCCATTATCAATACGCAGAAAAACCCTTATCTTAATAATATTATCAATGCTGCTATAATAGAAAAAGAAAGAATTATCGGTATTTTCGTTGATGGCGATTTTAGCAAGGGACAAAGAAAAGCATTGGGAAAATTGGAACAAAATTATAGAAACATAAAGGTTATTTACAATTCTGACCTTAATTATAGCATGTATGATAAAAAGTTAACGACGATTTATTTAGAAAACATCACCAAACTGGAAGCTCAGTCAGCAAGTGAACGAGATGAGGTCTTGCTTAACGGGGTAAAAAAAAGCCTGGAAGATGTCTTGAAAAACAATCCGGAGGAAACGCTTATTTCATCTCATAATAAAGACAAAGGTCACTTATGGTTTGACTTCTACAGAAATCTTTTCCTGCTAAAAGGAAGCGATGCCTTTCTGGAAGCTGGTAAACCTGGTTGTCATCATCTGCAACCAGGCGGTGGGTGCATATATCTTGATGCAGATATGTTACTTACTGATAAACTCGGTACTTTGTATTTACCTGATGGTATCGCTATCCATGTAAGTCGTAAAGATAATCATGTTAGCCTTGAAAATGGGATTATTGCTGTTAACCGCAGCGAGCATCCAGCATTAATAAAAGGACTCGAAATTATGCACAGTAAACCTTATGGCGATCCCTATAATGACTGGCTCAGTAAAGGGTTGAGGCATTATTTTGACGGTTCTCATATACAAGATTATGACGCATTTTGCGATTTCATTGAATTTAAACACGAAAATATCATTATGAACACAAGCAGTTTAACTGCCAGTTCTTGGAGGTAATCATGATAGCCTTGTTTTACTCACCCTTCCCACCGTCACGTATAATCGGTATCCAGAGTTATTCCTTTATCCTGTAAAATGTGATACAGATTCTCCATTGATCTAATAACTACCTCAATTTCACATTCAAGTTTCTCTACAGAACTTTCATTGAGTGAGAAGTTGAGAGCCAGTAATAATGATTGTGAGTTATTATCATAACACAAATGTGGTCCATTATTCTCTGCAAACCATAAATTAGCATTGAGAAATTCAAAAGCAAGATTATTATTATCCGGAGGTCTTCCGCAAAAACCGTATATCATTATATACTCACTGTTAGTGCTTGTTAGTAAGATACGGTAACGGTTATCTATAATAAATGAGCATAATCTGTTTTCGTCAAAGACAATTGAATCGGTATTTAATTTTAGTGAAAACTGTCTTAATAAGCGATCGGCTCTTGAATACATAACACCCCATACTCTATCTAAAGCGTTCCTATATAAGTCATAAGCCTCTGGTCTGGACGCTTAACACCCCGTGTCATCGTCGGAATTCGTCTTTTCCCTATGACTTGCTGTGTTTGCTCATTTATGGCCAGGCTGGCCGGGTTCTGATGCCATTTGCGCTAAGGTATAGTCCGGCGCATATTCCCATCATACCAATTCCCCCCATGCCAAACGATGCGCCTAAAACCGTCAGGGCGGTAGTATATGCAGTACCACTACTGACACTGGCGACAGCCCCTGAGCATACCCCACTGAAAACACCTGTAAACAATGCCGTGGTTCCCAGGCACATTAAACATCTGGGTTTATTGCCGTAAGCGTTAAAATCAACGATTTCAGCTACCGGTTTTTCGTCATTACCCCGTTCAGAAGGAGGGAGCAATGGCGTTTGCGCATTCACGCCTGAAGTGACATTCATATAAACCTCTTCATGCACATGCCTGTTTATGTTTATGAGAAAAGCGATACATCAGGCAACGGTACGACTATAGGACACCGCGCTAAGCCATCATCTAAATAGGTTTTATTTGATATATAGTAGCGTGCTTCTAATAGTGCGCCGTGTTTCTGCTAAAGAGTCTAAAGAACATTTCGATTTTATGCTATTAAAAAGTATGTTTGGTAATAAATATCAGGTTTTTATCTGATATTATGGTGTTTGAAATTAATACTGATAACTGACGTATGTTCGTCTTGTTAATTCTCCGTTTCGTTATCAAAGGCGCTATATCGGAAAGCGTCTGACTACCCCTTGTGATTTCCTTGCACTCTCACAAGCGCTACTCAATGCGCATACCGGCATCTCTTTTGTCGCCATTTGCCTTAAACCATGCTTCGCTTACCGCTGCGTACAGCAGGAAGAAAAACGGTAAAGCAATAAGTGCGCAACATTTCAATTTTCATCCTGTTCTGACCTCGCTTTTTCATTTCTGCTATACACTTTCTGGAGATTGTTGTTCAACCTATTAAGGCATAACGGATGGCTAACTTTCCCGCCAGCTTACTGATCCTCAATGGCAAAAGCGCTGATAACCAGCCGCTACGTGAGGCCATTACTCTACTTCGCGACGAAGGCATACAGATTCACGTTCGGGTAACCTGGGAAAAAGGCGACGCGCAGCGTTACGTTGATGAAGCCCGTAGACTGGGCGTTGAAACGGTGATTGCCGGCGGCGGAGACGGTACCATTAATGAAGTGTCGACCGCGCTCATCCAGATCCGCGACGGCGTAGCCCCTGCACTGGGCCTTTTGCCGCTCGGCACTGCCAACGATTTTGCCACCAGCGCCGGTATTCCTGAAGCGCTGGACAAAGCGCTGAAACTGGCGATTGCCGGAAACGCGATGGAAATTGATATGGCCAGGGTCAATGATAAAACCTGTTTTATCAATATGGCGACGGGTGGTTTTGGCACCCGCATTACCACCGAAACGCCGGAAAAACTTAAAGCCGCGTTGGGCGGCGTCTCCTATCTTATTCACGGTCTGATGAGAATGGATACGCTGACCCCTGACCGCTGCGAAATACGTGGCGAAAACTTTCACTGGCAGGGAGATGCGCTGGTGATCGGCATCGGCAACGGTCGTCAGGCCGGCGGCGGGCAGCAATTATGTCCCACCGCGCTGATTAACGACGGACTGTTACAGCTACGGATTTTTACCGGCGAAGAACTGCTGCCGGCGCTGTTTTCCACACTCACGCAGTCAGATGACAATCCGAATATTATTGACGGCGCCTCAGCGTGGTTTGATATTCATGCGCCGCATGAAATCACGTTCAATCTGGATGGCGAACCACTCAGCGGGCAAGAATTTCATATTGAGGTGCTGCCTGGCGCATTACGCTGTCGGCTGCCGCCAGACTGCCCGTTGCTACGTTAATAACACCAGTCGTTGGCCGGATGCGCTCACATCCGGCTTTTCTTCGTTAAACTCAGGCGATGGTGACTTTGCTATCCAGATAGACATCCTGTACGGCGTTAATCAACTTCACGCCGTCAGCCATCGATTTCTTAAAGGCTTTACGTCCCAGAATTAGCCCCATTCCACCGGCTCGTTTGTTGATCACCGCGGTACGAACCGCGTCGCCGAGGTCAGTGTCGCCGCCGTCCGCGCCGCCGGAGTTGATAAGCCCGGCGCGTCCCATATAGCAGTTCGCCAACTGGTAACGTACCAAATCAATCGGGTTATCGCTGGTCAGTTTGCTGTACACGCGATCGTCGGTATAGCCGAAGTTGACCGCTTTATAACCGCCATTATTCTCGGCCATTTTCTGTTTCACAATATCCGCACCAATCGTAGCGGCCAGATGGTTGGCTTGCCCCGTCAGGTCAGCGGATACATGGTAATCAACGCCGTCTTTTTTAAAGGAAGAATTACGCAGGTAAGCCCACAATACGGTCACCATACCCAGCTCATGCGCACGCTCAAAAGCGGCGGAGATCTCTTCAATCTGGCGACGAGACTGTTCCGAACCGAAATAGATCGTCGCGCCTACCGCCACGGCGCCCATATTGAACGCCTGCTCAACGCTGGCGTACAGGGTCTGATCGTACTCTGTCGGATAGCTCAATGTTTCGTTGTGATTCAGTTTGACCAAAAACGGAATACGGTGCGCATAGCGCCGTGAAACCGAGGCCAGTACGCCGTAGGTAGAGGCCACGCAGTTACAGCCGGCCTCAATCGCCAATTCAACAATGTTTTTTGGGTCAAAGTAGCGCGGGTTGGCCGCAAAAGAGGCGCCGGCGGAGTGCTCCACTCCCTGATCGACGGGCAGTATCGAAAGGTATCCTGTTCCCGCCAGGCGTCCAGTATTATAGAGCGTCTGCATATTACGCAGAACGGCTGGTGGACGATTATTGTCAATCATCACCCGGTCAACGTAATCCTTGCCGGGTAGATAAAGCTGATCGGAAGGAATGGTCATACAACGATGCTGTAAAAGGCTGTCGGCGTCTTTGCCAAGCAACTGCGCAATATCAGTCATAGCTATGCTCCCGTAAGTTCCGATAGGGTATCGGAAGGTGAATAGTCCTGCCCCACAGATTGCGGGTCGCAATAAGCCTGGTACTGACCGACCATTTTTGCCAACTTTAGCGCATTTTTTCGGCGCTATCTGCTGACTCGATTCACGTCCGAAAAAGTGTTAGATCGGTCAAAATTAATGCTCAATGGTATTTAAAAGGTATTATTAAGTGGTATTGTCATGGCGTACCTTACCTGTCATGAAGGATTCAAAAATGAAAACGACCTTTAAACTGTCGTTCATGATGTTCGTGGAGTGGTTTATCTGGGGCGCCTGGTTCGTCCCCCTGTGGCTATGGCTAAATAAAAGCGGGTTTTCCGCCGGTGAAATAGGCTGGTCTTATGCCTGTACCGCCATTGCGGCGATCCTGTCGCCGATTCTGGTCGGCTCCGTTACCGACCGTTTTTTCTCAGCGCAAAAAGTCCTGGCGGTACTGATGTTTGCAGGCGCCGTGCTGATGTATTTCGCGGCGCAGCAAACCACCTTCGCCGGATTCTTTCCGCTGCTTCTGGCCTATTCATTGACCTATATGCCGACCATCGCGCTGACAAACAGCATTGCCTTCGCTAACGTACCGGACGTTGAACGCGATTTTCCACGCATTCGCGTTATGGGAACCATTGGGTGGATAGCCTCCGGCCTCGCCTGTGGATTCCTGCCGCAAATGTTAGGCTATAACGATATTTCCCCCACCAACATTCCACTGCTCATAACCGCCGCAAGTTCAGCGTTGCTGGGCGTATTTGCGTTCTGTCTGCCAGACACGCCGCCAAAAAGCACCGGCAAGATGGATATTAAAGTGATGCTGGGGCTGGATGCGCTGGTTCTGCTGCGCGATAAAAACTTTCTCGTTTTCTTCTTCTGTTCCTTCCTGTTTGCGATGCCGCTGGCCTTCTACTACATCTTCGCTAACGGCTATCTGACAGAAGTGGGAATGAAAAACGCCACCGGCTGGATGACGCTCGGCCAGTTCTCTGAAATCTTCTTTATGCTGGCGCTACCCTTTTTCACTAAGCGCTTTGGTATTAAAAAGGTATTATTACTTGGTCTTATTACCGCCGCGATCCGCTACGGCTTTTTTGTCTATGGCGGCGCGGAAACGTACTTCACTTACGCCCTGCTGTTCCTCGGTATTTTGCTGCACGGCGTAAGTTACGATTTCTACTACGTCACCGCCTACATTTATGTCGATAAAAAAGCGCCGGTTCATATGCGTACCGCTGCGCAAGGGCTTATCACCCTCTGCTGTCAGGGATTCGGCAGCCTGCTGGGCTATCGTCTCGGCGGCGTGATGATGGAAAAAATGTTTGCTTATCCGCAACCGGTTAACGGTCTGACATTCAACTGGGCGGGCATGTGGACGTTTGGCGCAGTGATGATTGCCGTCATCGCGCTACTGTTTATGATTTTCTTTCGCGAATCGGACAAAGAGATCACTGCTATTGACGATCGCGATATTGCGTTGACACAAGGGGAAGTAAAATGAAAGCAGAACGTATTCTCGGTGCTCTTTACGGGCAAGCGTTAGGGGATGCGATGGGAATGCCCTCTGAGCTGTGGCCGAGAACGCGCGTCAAAGCGCATTTCGGCTGGATTGACCGCTTTCTGCCCGGGCCAAAAGAGAATAATGCCGCCTGCTATTTTAACCGCGCGGAGTTTACGGATGATACCGCAATGGCGCTCTGCCTGGCCGACGCGCTACTCGAATGCGAAGGCAACATTGATCCCGAGATTATTGGGCGTAACATCCTCGCCTGGGCGGAACGCTTTGATGCGTTCAATAAAAATGTACTCGGCCCGACGTCAAAAATTGCGCTGAATGCGATTCGCGACGGCAAACCCATCGCGGCGCTGGAAAATAACGGCGTGACTAACGGCGCGGCCATGCGCGTTTCGCCGTTGGGCTGCCTGTTGCCGCCAACTAACCTGACAGCCTTTATAGCAGAAGTAGCGTTAGCCTCCAGCCCGACGCATAAATCCGATCTGGCGGTGGCTGGAGCCGTGGTTGTCGCCTGGGCCGTCTCGCGAGCGGTTAACGGCGACACATGGCAAAGTATTGCCGACTCGCTCCCCGCCGTCGCCCATCAGGCGCAGACAGCGCGTATTACCACGTTTAGCGCCTCGCTATCGGCACGTCTGGAACTGGCGCTAAACATTGTCCGCCACGCCGACGGCGTCGAATCTGCCAGCGAACAGCTCTATCAGATCATCGGCGCGGGAACCAGCACCATTGAATCGGTTCCCTGCGCTATCGCCATGGTGGAACTGGCGAATACCGATCCTAACCGCTGTGCCGTGCTGTGCGCTAACCTCGGCGGCGATACCGACACTATCGGCGCGATGGCTACCGCCATTTGCGGCGCGTTGCACGGGGTAAGCGCCATTAACCCCCAGTTAAAGCAAACGCTGGACGAGGTTAATCAGCTGGATTTTGCGCGCTATGCCGTTGCGCTGGCGAGTTATCGTCAACGGCGGGAGGCACTATGAACGGCGCACGGTTGCTGACATTATTACCGACCCTGCATACCCGGCGTCCGCTCACCGTTATCGGCGCGGCAGTGGTCGATATCATTGCTGATGCCTGGACGTTGCCGCGTCGCGGAGGCGATATTGAACTGCAACAACAGAGCGTCAATGTCGGCGGCTGTGCGCTGAATATTGCCGTGGCGTTGAAACGACTGGGGATTGACGCCGGCAATGCGCTGCCGCTGGGCCAGGGCGTGTGGGCGGAGAGGATTCGCCGCCGTCTGGCAAAAGAGGAATTATCCAGCGTGATTGACGCGGTTGAAGGGGATAACGGCTGGTGTCTGGCGTTAGTCGAACCGGATGGCGAACGCACGTTTATGTCTTTTAGCGGCGTGGAAAACCAGTGGAATGCGGACTGGCTGTCGCAGCTCAGGACACCGCGGGGCAGTCTTGTCTACCTGTCCGGCTATCAACTGGCCTCGTCCTGTGGCGAACCACTGATCCAGTGGCTGGAAACCGTCGACGATGTCACGCCTTTTATCGATTTTGGCCCACGAATCGGTGATATTACAGACGATGCAATGGCGCGCATTATGGCCTGCCGCCCCATCATCTCCCTCAATCGCCAGGAGGCCACCATCGCTGCGGAACGCACCGGGCTTGCGACCGATACGCGCACTTTCGGCGAGGCATGGGTAAACCGCTTTTCCGCGCCGCTGGTGGTGCGCCACGATAAAGACGGAGCGTGGTATTTTAGCGCGCAATCTTCCGGCGTTGTGCCAGCGTTTCCGGCAACCGTGGTGGATACCATCGGCGCAGGCGACAGCCATGCTGGCGGCGTGCTGGCAGGACTGGCGTCAGGCTGGTCGCTCGCGGATGCCGTACTGCTGGGAAATGCGGTGGCGAGCTGGGTGGTCGGGCATCGCGGCGGCGACTGCGCGCCCACACGCGAGGCGCTACTCCTCGCACACAAAAACGTATAGGTCGCTACGACAATAACTGATGCTGTATTCAATAGGCCGCTGCTGCTGATCGAGCGCCACCTGCTTAATCACCAGCACCGGCACTTTACCATCCATTTGAATATGCGACTGAAACTCATCATCCGGCATCCGGGCGCTGACGCGAGATCGGGTACGCTGAGGGTAAATGTGCTGGCGACGAAAATAGTCATACAACGAAATGCCAATCGCGTCGACATCATGAATCAGATGCGCGGGCACCCAGGACTCTTCAATCGATACCGCGTCCTCATCAACATAACGAATGCGTTTGAGTAAAAAGACGTCGCTGCCTGCGGGGATCGCCAGATGCTGCGCGACCTCATCCGGACAACTTACCACGCGTTTGTTAACCCATAGCGTATCCGGTTTTTTGCCGCGCAAGACAACCTGCTGAGAAAATCCCCGCGCCTCTTTCAGGGAATATTCAAAGATATTATTGATTTGCGTGCCGTAGCCGCGGGCGCGCGTGACGACACCCTCTTCTTCCAGCGCCTGCATCGCTTTTCGTACCGTGATGCGCGAGACGCCGGTAAGCTGGCTGAGATCGCGTTCGCCAGGCAAAATATTACCGTGCTCAAGAATACCGCTGCGCACGGCATCCTTTACCGTCTGGGCGAATTTCATGTATAGCGGCGTATTATCCGCCGC
Source organism: Salmonella sp. 32120201201600049SM (assembly GCF_017572835.1). Taxonomy (NCBI): domain Bacteria; kingdom Pseudomonadati; phylum Pseudomonadota; class Gammaproteobacteria; order Enterobacterales; family Enterobacteriaceae; genus Salmonella; species Salmonella sp. 32120201201600049SM. Next base: position 1,097,706 of record NZ_JAGESA010000001.1, read on the forward strand.
TGAAATTCGTTCATTCAGTTGCGCGATGAGCCGGGTATGCGCTTGTTCCATTTATCTTTCCTGACGACGGGTCTGTAGGCAGTATACTACCACCACGCGTGGAAATGATGTACCGGACCAATGCCCTTCCCCACTTCCAGCGTGTCCGCCTGCGCCAGCGCCGCCGAAAGCCATGCCTTCGCCTCGTTTACCGTCTCTCCCCAACTGCGATGCCGGGGCCGTAACGCCGCCAGCGCCGCCGACAGCGTACAGCCCGTCCCATGCGTATTTTTGGTGTTCACACGCGGCGCGCTAAAACGTTGCTCGCCCTCACGGGTAAAGAGCCAGTCCGGGCTTTGCGCATCCTCTAAATGCCCGCCTTTCATCAATACCGCTTCACACCCCATCGCCAGTAACGCCCGCCCCTGCGCCAGCATCTCCTGTTCCGTACGCGCATGGGGCGCATCCAGCAACGCTGCGGCTTCCGGCAAATTAGGCGTAATCAGCGATACCTGCGGCAACAGCCGGACGCGTAATGTTTCTATCGCAGAGGGCGAGAGCAGCGGATCGCCGCTTTTCGCCAGCATCACCGTATCCAACACCACATTACGTACATGATGGCGCTGTAGTCGCTCCGCCACGGCCTCGACAATATCGGTTTCCGCCAGCATGCCGATTTTTGTGGTATCAATGCGCACATCGCTGAGCACGGAATCAAGTTGAGCGGCGACAAAGTCCGGCTCTATCCGGTACACCGACTGTACGCCACAGGTATTTTGCGCCACCAGCGCAGTGATGACCGAACAGCCATATGCGCCCAGCGCGGAAAAGGTCTTGAGATCCGCCTGGATACCGGCCCCGCCGCTGGGATCGGTGCCGGCAATCGTCAGCGCGTTAATTCGTTGCATTGGCCGCCTCCACATCCAGATGATAGAGCGCATCAAGAAAAGCCGGGATGAAGCTACCCGGTCCTTCGCTACGCTCTGCCGCGGCCTGTCCTGCCAGTTTCATCCAGCAGCAGGCCGACGCGACATTGTCCAGCGCGGCGCCCGGTAACGCGCAACTGGCGGCGACAACCGCCGACAACGCGCAGCCAGTGCCTACAATGCGAGTCATTAACGGATCGCCGCCGGGAATGCTCAGCGTGCGCTGACCATTAGTAACGTAATCTATCTCTCCGGTAACCACAACGATGCAGTCTATCTGACGCGCCAGCGCCTGCGCCGCAGGCAGTGCGGCCAACGCCGCCTCGGTGGTATCTACGCCGCGTCCGCCCAGCGCCATGCCGGATAACGCCAGGATTTCCGAGGCGTTACCGCGTATTGCCGCCGGGCGCAGGGACAAGAGATCCAGGCAAAATCGCCGACGAAATTCCAGCGCGCCCACCGCGACAGGATCAAGGGTCCACGGCGTTTTGGCATCATAAGCGCTTTCTACCGCCGCACGCATCGCGTCAGCGCGTGAGGCGGTTAAGGTTCCGACATTAACCAGCAAGGCGTTGGCGATGGCGGCAAACGGTCTGGCCTCGACAGGATCAATCACCATGGCGGGTGAAGCGCCCAGCGCCAGCAGCGTATTGGCGGTAAACGTTTGTACGACGTCATTCGTCATACAGTGCGTAAGCGGGGAGAGCGCGCGAAAGTGTTTTAACGTATGCGCCGCAAGCGTGCGGCAGTGCAGGTCAGGCTGCATGGTTCAGCTCCTGCCCGCGTGAAGAAGGGACACGAGCAGTGTCAGACTTCCCTACGCTGGCATTATCCAGATCAGGTGGTACGGGTATTTCTCAGCCTTCACAAAGAAGGGCACCCCGAGTCGTCAAGCCCCACCGTGTTAAGCGGGGTTTCGCTATTAAGCATACTGTCTGCGCCAGACAATGTAAATTTACAGTCAGCCGCGGACGATAATTTCAGCGTTATCAGATAGTTCTCAAAACCTATTCGGTTCTGGCAAACTTGCTGGCGGATATGTTGCTGCACGACGCTTTCGTTTACACTTTTTACGAAAAGGGGCGTGAGATAACAAAATAGCGCTTGTCAGATACGCCACCAGCAGAAATGATACACACGATGTTAACTGACCCGCATATGTGGAGGGTAAAAGTATGAAAAGTAAGTTGCTGCCTTGCGCGCTGTTGTTTGCAACCAGTTTTGCATGGGCCGCCCCCGCGACAACGGGCATTGATCAATATGAGTTAAAAAGCTTTATCGCCGACTTCACCCACTTCAAGCCCGGCGATACCGTTCCGCAGATGTACCGCACCGATGAGTACAATATTAAACAGTGGAAATTACGTAATCTGCCCGCGCCAGATGCCGGTACTCACTGGACCTATATGGGCGGCGCGTATGTACTGATTAACGATACCGATGGAAAAATCATCAAAGCCTATGATGGCGAGATTTTTTATCATCGATAAAAAAGCACACTCTCCGTTAAGGAGAGTGTGCTTAGCATTGATTACTGATAACTTGTAATAATATAAACACTACTTTTTACATTGCCCGGTTGGACGTTACCATATTTATAGTATTGTACACCCAGCTTCAGTTCTGAAGCTTCAGTCATTTCTTTATTATACCCTAACAGTTGCCTTTTCTCATCAGAGTTTACATGAATAAGGTTATCATTAAGGAAAATTTTAAACCCAACATTTTTTGCACTATCGGCGCTTGTTAATTCATTTGCCAAATAATCTCCATTGGTTGCTGAAACGGCAGAAAAATGATAATTTACAATACTTGTCGTCATTCCCAGCCCTCCATCACATGTAAATTTCAGTGCATCAGGAAAGTATTCGACCTGAGCATTACCAGCCAACAGATCACTTAATGAAATAGGAGGCAATGTAATCTCATTATTAGACAAAGAACATGTTGTCTTAGTAAAAAATATTTTTATCGGCACTTTAAAACTATATTCATGGTTGGTGTTATCATGATTACAAATAACTGCACCATGACAATCCAATGGTTTGACTTTGATATAATTTCCTAACAAAAAAGCTTCACCTGCAGATTTGTCTTTAATACTATTATCATCTGCCTCCACTTTCACCACCTTAGCCAATACCTTGTATTTTAAGTTATTGTTTAGTTTACTGGCTTGAGAAGTCTCATTGGCTTTTTGTTTTCCTGTTTGGCTACCATCAACAAACAATGTCACATCAACATACAACCTATGTCCGCTATCATCTTTTATTTTATATCTTACAGTCTCCCCATTACCACTTGAATACGTTGTCTTAAAGCGGTTTTCTACAGCAGTCCCTCCCAAACAACGGAATCCAGAGAAAGAATCTGGAAATACCATTGATACTTCTTTTTCAAAAACATTCCTGCTATCTAATTTAATTTCAATTACATCCTCTATTTTTGTATTACTAGCAGATTCCGGATTTATAATATAACAATACGCTTGCAAATTTGAAGATATAAAAATCATAAACAACATCAATAAATATCTCATGACATTCCTCACCGACAAATATAAACTTTACTTTCATCAATCGTTTTGCCGAAAGTGATTGAGCATGAAAGTCCCTGTTGTTTATCAATCGCCACATTTATTTCCGGCGGTACTTCATTGGTGCGAATAAAGAGCTGGCTTCCCTGGCCTACCACGCCAATATTATGTCCATGAATATCCTCTACTTCGTAACCAAAGGTCAGCGGTGAACCATCGGGACGCTGCGCCCGGATATACCAAGGTTTACGTTGGTCGGTATCAAACGTCGCCAGAACGACTGCCCCCCGATATGGGGCTGTATTACGCCGATTCCCTTGCAGATCGGTTTCACTATTAGTGTTGGAAACATCCAGCATCAAGTGGTTTTCACGATACGGCGTTAAACCATCGTAGACCACCACGCCATTACGGTTGGTGGTGCGGTATTTCTGCCCATTAACATACGCTCCTTCCAGACCCGGCGCATGCATCACGGCAAACGTTTCCGACAGTCGGTTGGCTAAATTCACGCCCCCAGACCAGGCCACCAGCCCCCCGGAAATACTGCCGCCAGTTTGTGTATATTTAGACGACTGACTATAGCTGCCGTTAAGCGTCGCAACTGGCGCATTCCACGTCAGATTTCCGCCAGCCGTTGTCTCACTGTCCTGCCGTTGATGGCTGAGATTCACCCCATAGTTAAACTGATCGCGACTGCCTGCGGTGCCGGAAAGCCCGGTATTATTTGACGCAAAACCGTCATCATCAAAGGTCGTTGAGTTAGACACATACAAATGCCTGCGCGGAGCGCTAATATCATCTCCCCAATCGAACGGAATAGAGATAAAGACGTTAAAACGCTTATCTTCGTGATGATCTTCATCGTAAGTCTGGCTGGCGGAAAAGGTATAGCTAATCCGTTGCCAGCTATTGGAATAGCTCAGCTGATAATCTTTACTGTTACCGCTACGCCCCCAATAATCACGCCACAGCGTGCTCAAAGATACAGAGCCCCAGCCCTGCGGCAAAGATTGGCTGACGTTCGCCGAAAAACTGTTCTTACGACCAAAATCGTTCTGATAATAATCCGCAATGTCGTACACATCATTTTCATCACGATCATAGCTGTCTTTGTTATTGGCCCAAACGTGATCGTTAAACGTTCGGTAATCTCGTGACGAGTAACGATAGGCAGCAAGCCCAAAACGGGTGGCGGTTTGCGTCAAATACTTGTTATAGGCAATCTGGTAACTTTGCCCGTCAAACACATCACCATTGTCTTGCTTGCTATGCGATTGTGTCATATCGACGGAAATCGCGCCGATACGCGTATTCCAGCCAGTACCCAACGTAAATGCATTGTAGTTATCCGCCAGCATGGTGCCGCCGTACAGCGTTAAGAGATTATTCAGCCCGTATTGGTAGCTCATCTGCGCAAAATCGGTCTGGTTGCTGGCGCCTTCGATATGGCTACGCCCTGCCGCAAAATCATATTTTGAAACACCCGGCTGCAACATATTGGGCACCGCAGCATAGGGCACCAGATAGGTTGTTACCGATCCGTCAGCCTCTTTGATGCTAACATCAAGATCCGCACCGCCGCCTGCCAACTGTAAATCCGCAATAGAGAACGGGCCTGGCGGAACCTCTTTCTGGTAAACCACAAAACCGTTCTGTTCGATGGTGACCAGCGCGTTACTTTGCGCAATCCCCTGCACCAGCGGCGTAAAATTCTGTTTTGAGTTCGGCAGCATCTGCATATCGCGATACAGCCGTACGCCACGAAAACGCACCGCATCAAAAATATCTGATGAGGTATACATATCCCCGGCACGCAGAGTGCCCAGAATTTGCGGGATACCGCGCTCCAGATACAGGGTGTTGCTTTTCCACTCCCCGCTGCTGTCATCGGTTTTGTTATAGCTGGCATCGGAATGCAGCTGCCAGCCCAGCAGGTTTAACCCGCTGGTGAAACGCGCGTAGGTACTTTTACTGTTGCCAGAATCCTTATAGTCGCTGTAATACTGGCTGGCATAGTACGAGGTATAGAAGGCATTAATGCCACGATCCCAGTTTTCCGGAGGAACATACCCTTGCTCAAGTTCATCGACAAACGCCTGCGGAACGCTAAGATCCAGACGAAACGTGCCAATATTCCAGGCATAACTGCCCCCTTGTACCGCCTGCTTCAAGGTTGGGCATTCATTCTGCTTGTCCAACGCTTGTATATTTATCCCCAGACGCGTTAATGCATCGCGGGATAAACAGGTGTCATCCGGATTATCCTTAACAGTAATATCATACTTACCACGCCACTGCTTATTGACGTAGATGTCAATATCATATTGGCCTGGCAGGGGTTGGTTATCATCGAGGCGAAAATCAGAAACCCTCTCACCTTTCATTCCACCCATCATAAAATTTGTATCAAACGTTTCTTCTGCGGCATGGGCGTCAATGCCGAGTAGCAACAGTAATACCGCCGAAGCAATCGGAGTCATCCTTAACATAACCAGCTCCTGTTATTTTAAGCTGACGTTATCGCTAATATAATTACCGTGATCGTCAATAATGGTCATTTTATACTGATTGGCATTAGCACTTTTTAATGCCACATCTGCACTGGAGAGCGGTGCAAGCATAATACTTTCGTTATTTATTTTAACACCATTAACTTTAACTTCTATTATCGTGACCCAATTTGCTGTATCATTCTGAATAGAATAACTACTAGCAGTACGTTTCATGGACAGTTTCTGAAAAGTACCTCTATTAACTGGGGCAATTCCTTTAGGCCGATAGAATAATTTGATGCGATTCTGCATGGCAAATTTCAATACATTTTTACCGGTACTATTTGGATTGTTTGGTGGAATATCCAGCACGTTGAGATAAAACAAACTTTCTTTATTATTTGGTAGCATATTTGGCATTTTTTTAATTTTAATCTGCTGACCTGAATCCCCAGCAACCTTCGCAACAGGAGGTGTTAGCAAAAATGGAACCTTAATCTTTTCCGGTGGTAACGATGTATCTCCATCATCAATCCATGACTGAACCAATGAAGAACGCCCACCCTGATTCATTAACTGCACCAGTACTTCATTTTTCTCTGCTGGATAGATAATGCGAGTACCGTAAATAACTACACCGGCATTTGCCGTTGAAATGAAGAACAGCGAAAAAAAAAGAAGTTTTTTCATGGGTAACTACCTTATAAAAGGCCGGCAGGTTATGCCGGCCTACAAATCAATTATATGCAGCTTGCAGTGTTACGGTAGCGTTCACATCCCCTGACGTTACTGCGTCAGTACCTTGCTTAGCATAATAAACATCCAGTGGAATCGTATAGATCTTATCTGAGTCAAAATCTGTGGCTCCCACGATGATATTGTTTGAGCTATGATCAACAGCTTTGTTTTTATATTTCAAAGCAAAACCGACACCTTTAGCACCATCAGGTAACGTATTTCCAATTACACCTTCAGCATCTAAAGTTGGTGCCTTGACAGTAATATTCAGACTTTTTCCTTCTTCAATATCTGGGCAGTAAATTTTGAGATGTGTGGTCTGTTCCGTGATTGGTGTATAAACCGAACCGGGGCTCATCGTATCAAATACTTTAGTTTCAACCTGACTTAACACCACATCCTCTGAATTATTTCCTGACACAAACTGGCATGATGTTCCAACTACTGTGCCAATAATGTTTAAAGTTCCGGTATCTTCAGCAAACGCCCCAGCACTCATAAATACAGCAGACAGTACAGCAGCAGAAATAATTGAACGTTTCATAGTATCTTCCTTAATAAAATAATTTCTATTTGTTAAGAGGGTTAACTCTTGGATTTAAATTCGCACACCAAAAACGTTACTGCAATGTAAACGTGTTGTTTTATTGATTTAAAACAAGTTACAAATATCAATATAGTTGTAGCAAATAAGTGAAGGTGAGTACTATTTTAAAATTTAATAAATTAGCGTAATTAATTGACAATAATTATTTGTATAGCAAATAAAAAAGCCTCTATCATTCATTGAAATGATAGAGGCTTAATAAACAATATATTTTCTTAGTCGTAGCGATTTAACACTATCTGTCGTGTGGAATCCCCAGGAACAGCGACAATTTCAGTAACAATGCCTTGTGCAGGAGTGGGGGTAACATTGTTAATATCTGTATGATGAAGAGTCTGACCACATCGCTGCTGCACCGTATTATTCACAACATCAGTACTGCATGTTGGTTCAACAACCCTCCCGGTAATGGTTAAGGTTGCCGTATCAGAAGCCAAAGCCTGTAAACTCATTCCATAAGCCAGAGTTATAAATCCCAAGAATAAACTTTTCTTCATTGCGTTCATTATTCCTGTTTTAAGTGGAAAACAGCGTACAAGCCATTTTTCCGTTGAATTATGTATTAACGTCCCTGCTAAAACCAATTGGAATGGTAGATTAATGAGATAGGTTTGATCAATTCAAATGATGCATTGAGGCGAATTATTCAGAAAAAGGCATGGATTATACAGGCAGGATAAACAATATTACGCAGCTTTTCCATTCCATATATTCACCACATCAATATATCATTGATGCGGTGAATAAAATTTAACGCCAGAAATTACACCGCGCGGAAGGCGATTTCACCCGGAATCACTTCACCCTGCCAGTAAAGCTGTGCCGCAACGCGATCGGCCAGTTCGCGATAGATCGCGGTAAACTCGCTCTCCGGACGGCTAACCACCGTCGGCGTACCACGATCGAGATCTTCGCGCAGACTAATATGCAGCGGCATCTGACCCAGAAGCTGAGTATGGTATTTTTCCGCCAGCTTCTGCGCGCCACCCGTGCCGAAGATCGGTTCGTGATGGCCGCAGTTGCTACAAATATGCATACTCATATTTTCCACAATGCCGAGCACCGGCACTTCCACCTTCTCGAACATCACGATACCTTTTTTGGCGTCGATCAGCGCGATATCCTGCGGCGTAGTCACCACCACCGCGCCGGTAACAGGAATGTTCTGCGCCAGCGTTAACTGAATATCCCCGGTTCCCGGCGGCATATCCAGTACCAGATAATCCAGATCCGGCCACAGCGTCTCCTGCAACATCTGCATCAGCGCCTTACTGGCCATTGGGCCGCGCCATACCATCGCGTTATCGTCAGTCACCAGATAGCCGATCGAGTTGGTCGCCAGGCCGTGAGACATAATCGGCGCCATATGCGTACCGTCTGGCGATGTCGGGCGCTGATCTTCTGCGCCAAGCATGGTTGGGATCGACGGACCGTAAATATCGGCATCGAGAACCCCGACCTTTGCGCCTTCAGCCGCTAACGCCAGCGCCAGGTTTACCGCCGTGGACGATTTCCCCACCCCGCCTTTACCGGAGCTCACGGCAATGATGTTTTTCACGCCATTAATGCCAGGCTGATTTTTGACGCGTTTCAGCGTCGCAATGTTGTACGACAGTTTCCAGTCGATCGCTTTTGCGCCCGTAATACGTAACAGATCGGCGCTGCATTGCTCTTTTAATACCTCAAACGCGCTGTTCCAGACGAACGGCATGACCAGCTCAACGTGCAGCGTATCATCCATCCAGGCGACGTGGTGCAACGCCTTAAGCGTGGTGAGGTTATGCTTCAGGGTTGGGTGCTGAAAATTCGCCAGCGTCCCGGCGACCATCGCTCGCAGGGTATCTGGTGATTTGGCCTGGGATTGTTCGTTCATCCCGACTCCTTTTGTAGTTCTGAAAAGTACGATTGTAACTTTGTAGTTTACTCCAGCGGTAACAATTATTCATTTACGGATAAATGCCCTTATCGATTGGCGCAGTAATTACCATTTTGGTACTATCAAAGCCCTTTTTTACAACAGAAGAAGTAATACCCACTATGACTCAAGTCGCGAAGAAAATTCTGGTAACGTGCGCGCTGCCGTACGCCAACGGCTCTATCCACCTCGGCCATATGCTGGAGCACATCCAGGCTGATGTCTGGGTCCGTTACCAGCGAATGCGCGGCCATGAGGTTAACTTCATCTGTGCCGATGACGCTCATGGCACGCCGATCATGCTGAAAGCGCAGCAGCTTGGTATTACGCCGGAGCAAATGATCGGTGAAATGAGCCAGGAGCACCAGACCGATTTCGCCGGTTTTAATATTAGCTACGACAACTACCACTCAACGCACAGCGACGAGAATCGCGAGCTGTCCGAGCTGATTTATACGCGCCTGAAAGAGAACGGTTTTATTAAGAACCGCACTATCTCTCAACTCTACGATCCGGAAAAAGGCATGTTCCTGCCGGACCGATTTGTGAAAGGCACCTGCCCGAAATGTAAATCCGCGGACCAGTACGGCGATAACTGTGAAGTCTGCGGCGCAACTTACAGCCCGACCGAACTTATCGAGCCGAAATCCGTGGTGTCCGGCGCGACGCCGGTAATGCGTGACTCCGAGCACTTTTTCTTTGATCTGCCGTCATTCAGCGAAATGCTGCAGGCGTGGACCCGCAGCGGCGCGCTGCAGGAGCAGGTGGCGAACAAAATGCAGGAGTGGTTTGAATCCGGCCTGCAACAGTGGGACATTTCCCGCGACGCGCCGTATTTTGGTTTCGAAATCCCGAACGCGCCGGGCAAATATTTCTACGTCTGGCTGGACGCGCCTATTGGCTATATGGGCTCCTTCAAAAATCTGTGCGATAAGCGCGGTGACACGACCAGTTTTGATGAGTACTGGAAAAAAGACTCCGACGCCGAGCTGTATCACTTTATCGGCAAAGACATCGTCTATTTCCACAGCCTGTTCTGGCCTGCCATGCTGGAAGGCAGCCACTTCCGTAAGCCGACCAACCTGTTCGTTCACGGTTACGTGACGGTGAACGGCGCGAAGATGTCTAAGTCTCGCGGCACCTTTATTAAGGCCAGCACCTGGCTGAAACACTTTGACGCCGACAGCCTGCGCTACTACTACACCGCGAAGCTTTCTTCACGCATTGATGACATCGACCTGAACCTGGAAGACTTTGTCCAGCGCGTCAATGCCGATATCGTCAATAAAGTAGTCAACCTGGCATCCCGTAACGCCGGTTTTATCAATAAGCGTTTCGACGGCGTGCTGGCGGCTGAACTGGCCGATCCGCAATTGTACAAAACCTTTACTGACGCCGCTGCGGTGATTGGCGAAGCATGGGAAAGCCGTGAATTCGGTAAAGCTATCCGTGAGATTATGGCGCTGGCCGACGTCGCTAACCGTTATGTTGACGAGCAAGCGCCGTGGGTGGTGGCTAAACAGGAAGGCCGCGACGCTGACCTGCAGGCCATTTGCTCGATGGGCATCAACCTGTTCCGCGTGCTGATGACGTATCTGAAACCGGTACTGCCGACGCTTTCTGAACGCGTTGAAGCCTTCCTGAACAGCGAACTGAACTGGGATGCCATCGAACAGCCGCTGCTCAGTCACAAGGTCAACACCTTTAAGGCGCTCTACAATCGCATCGACATGAAGCAAGTTGAAGCGCTGGTTGAAGCGTCTAAAGAAGAGGTGAAAGCCGCAGCCGCGCCGGTTACCGGCCCGTTAGCCGACTTCCCGATTCAGGAAACCATCACCTTTGACGATTTCGCCAAAATTGACCTGCGCGTAGCATTGATTGAAAACGCTGAGTTCGTGGAAGGCTCCGACAAATTGCTGCGTCTGACGCTGGATCTGGGCGGCGAGAAGCGTAACGTCTTCTCCGGCATTCGTTCCGCCTACCCGGACCCGCAGGCGCTGATTGGCCGCCAGACGGTAATGGTCGCCAACCTCGCGCCGCGCAAAATGCGCTTTGGCGTCTCCGAGGGAATGGTGATGGCCGCAGGACCTGGCGGGAAAGATATCTTCCTGTTAAGCCCTGATGACGGCGCGAAGCCTGGCCAACAGGTGAAATAAGCAACAAGCCGGAGCATGCTCCGGCTTTTTTAACCGCTTAATCCTGACTGGCATATCGCCTCCTCCGCACGTTTTAACTTTTTCCTTAATAAGCAACAGCGTTGAGACTCCATATCCGGACTGCTAAATAACGGCTAAAAGTCATATTCTATCTCTCCCTGATACATTGCTATTACTGGGTTAAATTAATTCATTGAAATTATTTTAAAAACCCAATCATTATATAAAATGGAGTTTTAGATGAAAATTTCTGGCAAGTTATTGTCCGCGGCTTTGGCTTCCGTACTGGTGTTCTCTCTTGCTGGCTGTGGCGATAAAGAAGAATCAAAGACCTTTAACGCAAACCTGGCGGGGACAGAAATTTCAATTACTTACACCTATAAAGGTGACAAAATCATTAAGCAGACGTCTGAAAGTAAAATCAGCTATGCCACTGTAGGCGCTAAAACGAAAGAAGATGCCGCCAAAATTCTCGATCCGCTGAGCGCGAAATATAAAAATATCGCCGGAGTGGAAGAAAAATTAACCTATGAAGATACCTATGCCCAGGAAAACGTCTCTGTGGATATGGAAAAAGTGGACTTTAAAGCGTTACAGCAAATCTCAGGGACGATGGTGTCCGGCGATACCAGCAAAGGTATCAGCATGAAACAAACTCAGACGCTGTTGGAAGCTGCTGGTTTTAAAGAAGCGAAATAACTGGCAGGCATAATGTATTGCATCGACTGGTAAAGTCGCTCAGGGCGCTGCTTCGGCAGCGTCTTTTCTTTATGAATTCCGAAAAAAGACAGCCTCGCTGTAAGTCCCCTCGCCAAAGCCTATAATCCCTGAATTCCTGGCCTCACCAATACTTAACGACAAGGAATTGTTATGCGGGTTCTACGCCTTATGGCACTGCCACTATTCGCGCTCTCTCTATCGGTTAGCATAACTGGCTGCGATCAGGAAAACGATACTCTCCAGGGAAAGCAAAATAACATGACAGCGTTTATCAAGAAGATAGCCGCTAACAAAGAGTCAGAGGAAACACAACGCTATGCAGGTAATCTCAACGGTATTGAAATCAAGTTAACCTATTACTACAAAGGGGATATCGTTTTACGTCAAACATCTGAACATAAAATACTTTATAAGACCCTGAAAGCCAATAATAAAGAAGAAGCACAAAAAATGCTGAGGCAAGTCGGCGAAGCTTATCAGGGTATGCCGGGTTTGACTGAACGAATCGACTATTATGATAGCTATGCTACGGAATATGTGAATATTGATTTTACCCAGGCAAAAATGAGCGACCTCTGTAAATTGCCAGGATCATCAATTGACAACTGTTCCGCGTACTATCTGTCAATGATTCGCTCGCAGAAACTGTTGGAAGAGAGCGGGTATCATAGAATCAATTAGTATAATAATGCGTTTTCCCGGTCAGACAGGACGCTGCCGGGAACAATACCGCAGAATTACTTCGCCGCGTGTTCACGGGCCGCCAGACCGCGTAGAAAATAACGCATAAACTGATCGCCGCATTCGCGGAAGTTCTTATGGTCCGGCGCGCGCATCATCGCGGTGATCTCTGGCATTGAGACACGAAACAACTGACCGGTAAGTATCGCCAGGATATCATCTGTTTTTAGCGAAAAGGCAATACGCAGCTTTTTCAGCACAATATTGTTGTTGATACGACGTTCCGCCGTCAATGCAGGCGCCGCCTCATCTTTGCCGCGTTTTTCATAAATGAGGCCATTGAGAAATGAGGACAACACGATATCCGGGCAACGCTGAAACCCCTCTTCCTCTTCTTTGCGCAACCAGATTGCTATCTGCTCCGGCGTAGCATCAACGTTACCCAGCGCCAGGATACGCGCCAGATCGGTATTATTAGCTTTTAAAATGTAGCGCACGCTACGCAGAATATCGTTACTCAGCATGAGGCCTTCGGTCGTTTCTATGGCAAAACGATATTCTAACAGTCTTTTACAGGCCAATCGCCTCTTTTAAACTTTTCAGATAGCGACGGCTTACCGGCACCGTCAGGCCGTTGCGTAAAATCAGCTCTGCCTGCCCATTATCCTCCAGCCGAATTTCCTGCAAATGGGCCATATTCACCAGAAACTGACGATGACAACGCAGTAGCGGCGTCCGGCTTTCCAGCGTGCGCAGCGTCAGCTCGGTAAACCCCTCTTTCCCTTCACTGCTGGTCACATAAACGCCGCTCATACGGCTACTGACAAAGGCGACATCATCCATTTGCAACAAATAGATCCGGCTGTGTCCGGTACAGGGAATGAATTTAAGCGCCTGCTGGTTTTCCGGCAACAACGAAACATCCTGTTTACTGCGCTCCTGACGCAGACGATGTAACGTTTTTTCCAGCCGTTTCTCCTCTATCGGCTTGAGCAGATAATCAAAAGCGTGCTCTTCAAAGGCTTTGATGGCGTATTCGTCAAATGCGGTCAAAAAAACGATATACGGGCGGTGTTCCGGATCAAGCATTCCTACCATCTCCAGTCCACTGATACGCGGCATCTGAATATCCAGAAACAGCACATCAGGTCGCAACTTATGTACCGCGCCAATCGCTTCTACCGCGTTCGCGCACTCTCCCACAATCTCAATGTCATCCTGCCCCTGGAGCAAAATCCGCAGATTTTCCCGCGCTAACGGCTCATCATCCACAATCAGCACTTTAATCATGCGTCCTCCTCCAGTGGAAGTCGTAATGTAATTCGGGTAAAACAGTCCGGCTCGCAGGCCACGCTAATACCATAATCATCGCCAAAGTGTTCGCGCAGACGTTTATCAACCAGACTCATCCCCAGCCCGCTACTGCCGGCGGAAGGCTGATACAGTCCCGCATTATCCTCAATATCTAACATCAAATGCTGCCCTTCGCGCCGGGCGCGAATAGCGACGTTGCCGGTATCAAGCAGTTGCGACGTGCCATGTTTAATGGCGTTCTCAACAATCGGCTGTAATGTAAACGCAGGCAATTTCTGACGTGAAAGCGTCGATGGAACATCAAGCTGTACCTGCAGACGCGACTGAAAACGCGCTTTTTCAATTTGCAGATAAGCGTTTACGTGTTCAATTTCATCCGCCAGCGTGACGATTTCCGACGGGCGTTTTAAATTTTTGCGAAAAAAGGTCGACAAGTACTGCACCAGTTGGCTGGCCTGTTCGCTGTCGCGGCGAATCACCGCTTTAATGGTATTGAGCGCGTTAAACAGAAAATGCGGATTCACCTGCGCGTGCAACAGCTTGATCTCTGACTGCGTCAGCAACGCCTTCTGCCGTTCATACTGCCCGGCCAGGATCTGCGCGGATAAAAGCTGCGCAATACCCTCTCCCAGGGTGCGGTTAATTGAGCTGAACAGTCGGTTTTTCGCTTCGTACAATTTAATGGTGCCCATGACTCGCTGATTTTCGCCACGCAGCGGGATCACCAGCGTCGAACCGAGTTTACACTGCGGGTGTAGCGAACAGCGATACGGCACTTCGTTGCCATCGGCATAAACCACCTCTCCGGTTTCAATTGCTTTCAGCGTATAACCTGATGAAATGGGTTTGCCCGGTAGATGGTGATCGTCGCCAATACCAGTAAAAGCCAGCAGTTTTTCACGATCGGTGATGGCGACGGCGCCAATATCCAGCTCCTGATATAACACCTGCGCCACCTTCATACTGTTCACTTCGTTAAATCCCTGACGCAGAATCCCCTCCGTTGACGCGGCGACCTTCAGCGCGGTAGCAGAAAATGCCGAAGTATATTTTTCGAACATGGCGCGCTTATCGAGCAAAATACGCATAAACAGCGCGGCGCCAACGGTATTCGTCACCATCATCGGCGCGGCAATATTACTGACCAGATGCAGGGCATCGTCAAACGGCCTGGCTATCAGTAAAATGATCAGCATCTGCACCAGTTCGGCAACACACGTAATTGCTCCCGCCGTCAGCGGGCTAAACACTTTGTCCGGGCGTCCGCGACGTATGAGAACGCTGTGTACCAACCCGCCCAGCAGCCCTTCGACGATGGTGGAAATCATACAGCTCAGCGCCGTCATGCCGCCCATAGAATACCGATGTAACCCACCGGTCAGACCGACCAGCCCGCCGACGACCGGCCCGCCGAGTAGGCCGCCCATCACCGCGCCAATCGCACGGGTATTGGCAATCGAATCTTCGATATGCAGCCCAAAATAAGTGCCCATAATGCAGAAGATAGAAAACGTGACGTAACACAGAAGCTTGTGCGGCAGACGAACCGTGACCTGCATAAGCGGGATGAACAGACGCGTTTTACTCATTAGCCACGCAATGACCAGAAACACGCACATCTGCTGAAGCAGCAGCAACACCAGATTAAACTCGTACATACCCGCAAACCACACTTCAATTAAAAGCGCGTAACATACATTGAGTACGATTAACTTTCTTTGAACTGTTGCATAAAAATATGAATTCGTGAATACGATCACTTAAACGCCGCGCCGCAACCCGCTACTTCGCGTTTTAATGCATAAAAAACAGGCAAAACTTCCTGGTTCCTAAAAGAGCGTCTAAAGTTAAACCGGGACCTCGCGAGCAAGGGTGAAACGATGGCGCTTTACACAATTGGTGAAGTGGCTTTGCTTTGTGATATCAATCCTGTCACGTTGCGCGCGTGGCAGAGACGTTATGGACTTTTAAAACCACAGCGAACGGATGGCGGTCATCGTCTGTTTAACGATGCCGATATCGACAGAATCCGCGAAATCAAGCGCTGGATAGATAACGGCGTTCAGGTCAGCAAAGTCAAAGTGCTGCTCAGTAGCGACAGTAGCGAACAACCTAACGGCTGGCGCGAACAGCAGGAGATCCTGCTGCACTACCTGCAAAGCAGTAATCTGCACAGTTTACGGTTATGGGTCAAAGAACGCGGTCAGGATTATCCAGCCCAAACATTGACCACTAACCTGTTCGTCCCACTGCGGCGACGATTACAGTGCCAACAACCCGCCCTTCAGGCGCTGCTCGGCATTCTTGACGGTATCCTGATCAACTATATTGCGCTCTGCCTGGCGTCTGCGCGTAAGAAACAGGGAAAAGATGCGCTGGTGATCGGCTGGAATATCCATGATACCACCCGCCTGTGGCTGGAAGGTTGGGTCGCCAGCCAACAGGGATGGCGAATCGACGTGCTGGCGCACTCGCTTAGCCAGTTCCGCCCGGAACTGTTTGACGGCAAGACGTTACTGGTATGGTGCGGAGAAAACCAGACGCTGGCGCAGCAGCAGCAACTTTTGGCCTGGCGCGCCCAAGGACGCGACATTCATCCCCTTGGCGTTTAAACAGCAGCTAACAAATTCGCTTTAATGTATACTCCTTTTATTAACATAAGGAGTACATAATGCGCGTAGCGAAAATCGGGGTGATCACCCTTTTCCTGCTGATGGCTATTGGCGGTATCGGCGGCGTGATGCTGGCAGGTTACAGTTTTATTTTGCGTGCCGGGTAAGCGCGCGCGTCAGCCTTTCAAACAGGCGATCGATAATGATCGCCGCCAGCGCCACCAGCAGCGCCCCCTGGATAACATAGGCCGTATTAAAGCCGCTAAGCCCGATAATGATCGGCGTGCCTAACGTACTGGCCCCCACCGTTGAAGCGATGGTCGCCGTACCAATATTGATAATCACAGAGGTTCGGATGCCCGCCAGAATCACCGGCGCGGCCAGCGGCAGCTCAACCTGATACAACTGTTGGCGACGGCTCATTCCCATACCGCTGGCAACGCTCATCACGCTGGCAGGCACCGCGCCCAGCCCGGCCAGGGTCGCCTGCAGGATGGGCAACACCCCATACAGGATCAAGGCGATAATGGCCGGTTGCTGACCAAAACCCATGACGGGTACCGCGATCGCCAGTACCGCGACCGGCGGAAAGGTCTGCCCGACGGCGGCGATAGTCTCCACCAGGGGACGAAACTCTTTCCCACTTTCTCGCGTGACCGCAATCCCTGCGCCGACGCCCACCACGACGGCAAACAAACTTGAGATGCCCACCAACCAGAAATGGGCGAGCGCGAGGGCGGCAAAACTCTCCTGTTGGTAGACCGGGCGCGGTAAATCGGGAAACAGCGCGGCGAAGAACGGCTGGCTATAAGGCAATCCAAACAGCAGAAGCAAGAACAGAACAATAAGCCAGAGAAGCGGATCACACAGTCGTTTCACGGGGGGACGTCTCCGAAAGCAGATCGCGGAAATGGAGCGTACCGCAGGGCTCGCCCTGCTGATTCGCCACCGGCAGGACGTCGCACCGACGGGCGACAAACATCGATAGCGCATCGCGTAGCGTCATCTCTTCCACCAGCGCGTCGCCGCTGAGCTGTTCATGCCGACGTACATAATCGCCTACGCTACGTAACGAAAGCAGCCTTACGCCCAGCTCGCTGCGGCCAAAAAATGCCTGCACGAAATCATTTTCCGGCGAGGTCAGCATAGAAAGCGGCGATCCCTGTTGGATAACGTGGCCCCCGTCCATCAGCACCAGATGGTCGGCGAGGCGTAGCGCCTCGTCGATGTCGTGCGTCACCAGTACGATGGTGCGCCCCAGCAGCTGATGAATGCGGGTCATCTCCTGCTGCAATGCGCCGCGCGTTACCGGATCAAGCGCGCCGAAAGGCTCGTCCATCAGCAATACCTGCGGATCGGCAGCCAGCGCCCGCGCAACGCCGACCCGCTGCTGTTGCCCGCCGGAAAGCTGATGCGGATAACGATCGCGCAGCGCGCTTTCCAGACCCAATAATGCCATCAGTTCATCAATACGATCGTTAATCCGCGCACGCGACCACTTTTGTAGTTGCGGTACGGTGGCGATATTTTGCGCCACCGTCCAGTGGGGAAAAAGACCGATAGACTGAATGGCATAGCCCATGCGACGGCGCAGTTCAAGCACCGGCAGGCTGCGGATCTCTTCCCCGGCAAAACGGATCGTTCCGCTATCATGCTCTACCAGCCGGTTAATCATCTTCAGAGTGGTCGATTTTCCCGAACCGGAGGTGCCAATTAACACCGAAAAGCTGCCTTCGCTAAAGTGCAAATTGAGGTCGCTAACAGCCTGTTGATCGCCGAAGGTTTTACTGACATGGTTAAATTCAATCATCGGTTGCTCCCTTCAAAAACGCGATCCATAAATCAAACAGCGCGTCGATCACTACCGCCAGCGCAATCACCGGAATGACGCCCAACAGGACTAAATCAATGGCGCTGCTCAATAGCCCCTGAAACACCAGCGCGCCGAAACCTCCCGCGCCAATCAGCGCGGCGACGACGGCCATTCCCACTGTCTGAACCATTACTACCCGCAGGCTACGTAAAAAGACCGGCAGCGCCAGCGGCAGTTGCACATGCCTGAAGCGCTGGCCGCTACTCATTCCCATTGCTCTTGCGCTCTCCAGCACATCGCGCGGCACCTGATTGAGCCCGGCGACCACGCCGCGCACCAGCGGCAATAACGCATAGAGCACCAGCGCTATCAGTGCAGGCGTCATGCCGGTTCCCGCGACGCCGAATTCGGCAAGCCACGGAAACTGTTTCACCAGCCCGGCCAACGGCGCAATCAGCAGGCCAAACAGCGCGACGGAAGGGATAGTCTGGATCACATTCAGCACGGTAAACACCGGCCCCTGGCGTGAGGCGGAAAAATAACACCAGACGCCCAACGGTAGTCCGATCGCCAGCGCCGGCAGCACCGTGCCCGCCAGTAACATCAAATGTTGCACCAGCGCGGCATCGAAAACATCCTGGCGGTTGGTATACTCTTTCAGAAGCGAGAGGTTGTCGAACGTGCCTGAAAACAGCAGCGCCAGCGGGACAATGACAATTTGCGCGTGCAGCAACCAGCGCCACAGCGGCCCAACGGTAATACGGCGGATCGCATCGCTACAGGCCAGCAGCATCAGACCGAGGCCCAGCCACAATCCACTTCCCAGACTGGTACGCGCCAGCGGGCTGCCCTCCTGCGCCAACTGGGTCGCCGCCCTGCCGACTCCCCACAGCATGACAATAAAAAGCGTCTGCGCCATCATCAGCGTCAGTACGCTACCGCGTTTACCGGGTACAAAGCACAACGTAAACAGCGCGCATCCCGCGCCAGTCAGCATCCAGATGGTCGCCGGCCAGATCTCCCATAACTGGCGCCCCTCGCCGCTCACCAGACGATTCGGGGCGTAAGTAATGAAAGGCAGCGCGACAGCAAGCAGGGTCAGAACAACCAACAGCAACAGCACACGATTAACCGTGATTTTTTTGGCAGCATCACTCACAGATTACTTCACCCACCCTTTTTGTCGGAGGTAATCTGCGGCGACTTTTTTCGCATCCAGCCCTTCTACGGCGATTCTGGCGTTCAACTGTTGCAGCGTTTTCTCATCAAGGCTGGCGAAAACGGGCTGTAGCCAGTCGGCTATCTGCGGATAGGCCTGTAACACCGATTCACGCACTACCGGCGCGGGCGCATAGATAGGCTGGACGCCTTTCGGGTCGCTCAGGGTTTGCAGACCCAGCGCGGCGACAGGGCCGTCGGTGCCATACGCCATCGCGGCGTTAACGCCGGATGTTTGTTGCGCGGCGGCTTTGATCGTGACCGCCGTATCGCCGCCCGCCAGCGACAAGAGCTGGTTCTGATTCAAGGTAAAATCATAGGCTTTTTCAAATGCCGGCAGCGCATCCGCCCGTTCGATAAATTCCGCAGACGCCGCCAGTTTAAAAGTGCCGCCCTCTTTCAGATAACGGCTGAGATCGGCAAGCGAGGAGAGTTTATTTTTTTCCGCGATGTCCTGGCGTACCGCGATGGTCCAGGTGTTGTTGGCCGGCGCAGGCGTCAACCAGACCAGCTTATTCTGCTCCGCATCCAGTTTTTTGACTTTCTCAAAGCCTTGCTTTGCATTTTTCCATGCCGGATCGTTTTCATCTTTAAAAAAGAACGCCCCGTTACCGGTGTATTCCGGATAGATATCCAGCTCTCCGGCGGTAATCGCGCCACGAACGACTGGCGTCGTCCCGAGCTGAATTTTATTGACCGTTTTAACGCCGTGGCTTTCCAGTACCTGCAAAATCATGTTGCCGAGCAGCGCGCCTTCGGTATCAATCTTTGACCCGACCGTCACGGGCGATGCCGCCTGTAGAGGTAAACTCACCGTCGCCAGCAACGCCAGCGAACTTACCCATAGCTTTGAGATCGTCATGATGCTTTCCTCATCCTTTTACGGCCTTTTTCAGAGACTTGAGAAAAAAGCATAGTTGAAAAGTCTGCGTTTAACCTGGGATTTTCCGGCAGTTTAAGTGACGTGGCAGGCAATAAAAGGGGGGACAGGAAAAGTCATTGCCAGACAGGGCGCTGCTATCGCGCCCTGTTGACGGCAGGCTTACAGTAGCTCGAACGATCCTTGTTTAACGCGAGCGGAATCCACGCCGATAAAGACGTTGAACTTGCCGGGTTCCGCGTCATATTTCATCTGCTGATTCCAGAACTTCAACGCCTCGATATCAATCGGGAAACTCACGGTTTTACGTTCGCCGGGCTTGAGGGTGATTTTTTCAAAGCCTTTTAATTGCTTCACCGGGCGGCTCATTGACGCCGTGACATCCTGTAAGTACATCTGGATGACCGTAGCCCCTTCGCGTTTACCGGTGTTCGTGACCTCTACGCTGGCCGTGACTTTGCCGTCGCGTTGCATTGTCGGTGAGGAGAGCGTGACGTCAGACACCGTAAATGTGGTGTAGCTCAGACCGTAACCAAACGGATAGAGCGGGCCATTCGCTTCGTCAAAATAACGTGAGGTGTATTTGTTTGGCTTTTCAGGATTATACGGGCGTCCCGTATTGAGATGGCTGTAATAGACCGGAATTTGTCCCACCGAACGCGGGAAGGAGATCGGCAGTTTGCCTGACGGGTTGTAATCGCCAAACAGCACATCGGCAATGGCGTTGCCGCCTTCCGTCCCGGCAAACCAGGTCTCCAGAATCGCATCGGCCTGTTGATCTTCTTTTACCAGCGCCAGCGGTCTGCCGTTCATTAATACCAGTACCAGCGGCTTACCGGTGGCTTTCAGAGCGGTGATTAAGTCGCGCTGACTCTGCGGAATGGTGATATTGGTACGGCTGGAGGCTTCATGCGCCATCCCCTGCGACTCGCCTACCACTGCGACCACCACATCGGCCTGTTTCGCCGCCTGCACCGCCTCATCAATCATCGCCTGCGGTGAGCGCGGATCGATTTTCACTGCCTCTTCATACAGGTTTAAGAAATCGACGATATCTTTATCGTTAGTGATATTCGCCCCTTTGGCATAGAGGATCTTCGCCCCGTCGCCGACGGCATTTTGAATACCCGCCAGCACCGTCACCGACTGATTCGCAACCCCAGCAGCAGACCAGCTTCCCATTACATCACGTTGACTGTCGGCCAGCGGCCCAACAACGGCAATGGTGCCCGATTTTTTCAGCGGCAGCGTTTCCAGCCGGTTTTTCAGCAGTACCACACTTTCCCGCGCCACTTCCCGCGCCTCTTTACGATGCAGGCGGCTTTCGGCATTGGTGTCCACCGGGTCGCTCTCTTTCGGCCCCAGATGGCTATAGGGGTCGTTAAACAATCCCATGTCATATTTTACGTTGAGCACATGGCGCGTCGCGTCGTCCAGTTCCGCCATCGTCACTTTGCCCGACTTAATCAGACCCGGCAGATATTTGCTGTAATACTCATCCGCCATGCTCATATCCACCCCTGCCTTTAGCGCCACGCGCACCGCATCTTCCGGGTCGGCCGCGGTGCCGTGTTTAATCAGTTCTTTAATAGCGCCGTGGTCGGAAACGGTAATTCCCTTAAAGCCCCACTCATCGCGCAGGACATCTTTCAATAACCAGGAATCTGACGTCGCAGGCGTGCCGTTCAGCGAGTTCAGCGCCACCATCACCGCGCCGCTCCCCGCATCCAGCCCCGCTTTGTAAGGCGGCATATAGTCATTAAACAGACGCTGGGAACTCATATCCACGGTGTTGTATTCTTTACCGCCTTCAACGGCCCCATAGGCGGCAAAATGTTTCACGCTGGTCATCACCGAATAGCGATCCGCCGGACTTTTGCCCTGCATCGCTTTCACCATGGTTTCGCCCATGATGGAGGTTAAATATGTATCTTCGCCAAAGCCTTCGGAGGCGCGTCCCCAACGCGGATCGCGGGAGACATCCACCATCGGCGCCCAGGTCATATTCAGACCGTCGTCCGCCGCTTCATACGCCGATACGCGTCCTACGGTTCTTACCGCATCCAGATTAAAAGAAGAAGCCAGACCGAGGCTTATCGGGAAGACGGTTCGCTGGCCGTGTACCACGTCATAGGCAAAAAAGAGAGGAATTTTCAGGCGGCTCAATGCCATCACCTGATCCTGCATTTGACGGATATCCTGGCGGGTGACGGTATTGAAAATCGCCCCTACCTGCCCGTCTTTGATCATCTCGCGAATCGCTTCTTTCGGGTTATCAGGGCCGACGCTGATCAGACGTAACTGACCAATTTTTTCATCGACAGTCATTTTCTTGAGTAAATCGGTGACGAACGCGTCGCGCGCTTCAGGCGTCAGCGGGTGATTGCCAAACAGGTTTTCCGCCAATGCTGGCTGCATCGCCAGACTCACAGCAACACCTACTGAACATAACCATTTCATGTTGAGTCTCTCTTTATCTTTATCCCGACGAGGCGGTAAAAACAGAATAAAAACCGCAGTTTGCCATAAGCCTAAACGCGAGAGGAGAAGAAAGCGAAGGTTATTCTCCTAATTTTCCGCACAGTCGAATACGCAACCACCAGCAAATGGTATCAAGGCGGCAAATGAATACCACCAACACAGAGACAATTTGAATGAGAAAGCGTATTGTCATACCAAGCGCTATGCTTAACGCTGATATTTTGTCCCACCACAAGGAGTGGAGAATGTCTTCCATAACAATGACTGATAATAAAACGTTCCTGAATGAGCTGGCCCGCCTGGTAGGCCATTCTCACCTGCTGACAGACCCCGCCAAAACCGCCCGCTATCGCAAGGGTTTCCGTTCCGGTCAGGGCGACGCGCTGGCCGTTGTTTTCCCGGGTTCGTTACTGGAACTGTGGCGCGTGCTCAACGCCTGCGTTAACGCTGACAAAATTATTCTGATGCAGGCCGCCAACACCGGTCTGACGGAAGGCTCCACGCCGAACGGCAACGACTACGATCGCGATATTGTGATTATCAGCACCCAGCGGCTGGATAAGCTGCACTTACTGGATAACGGCCAACAGGTTCTGGCCTGGCCCGGTACGACGCTCTATGCGCTGGAAAAAGCGCTTAAACCGCTGGGCCGTGAACCGCACTCGGTGATTGGTTCGTCGTGTATCGGCGCGTCGGTCATCGGCGGCATCTGTAATAACTCCGGCGGCTCGCTGGTGCAGCGCGGCCCGGCCTATACCGAGATGTCGCTCTTTGCCCGTATTGACGAGCAAGGCAAACTGCAACTGGTCAATCATCTGGGTATCGATCTTGGGCATACGCCGGAGCAGATCCTGAGCAAGCTGGATGATGAACGGATTAAAGATGAGGATGTGCGTCACGATGGTCGTCATGCGCACGATCACGACTACGTGACGCGGGTACGAGATATCAACGCCGATACGCCCGCCCGCTATAACGCCGACCCGGACCGTTTGTTTGAATCTTCCGGCTGCGCCGGAAAACTGGCGGTTTTTGCCGTTCGCCTTGATACCTTTGCAGCGGAAAAAAATCAGCAGGTTTTTTATATCGGCACCAATCAGCCCGCGGTACTGACTGAAATCCGTCGGCATATTCTGGCGAACTTCGACAATCTGCCAGTGGCGGGAGAATATATGCATCGCGATATCTACGATATTGCGGAGCAGTACGGTAAAGATACCTTTCTGATGATCGATAAACTCGGCACCGACAAGATGCCATTCTTTTTCACGCTAAAAGGCCGAACCGATGCGATGCTGGAAAAAGTAAAATTTTTCCGTCCGCATTTCACCGACCGCGCGATGCAGAAATTCGGCCATCTGTTTCCCAGCCATCTGCCGCCACGAATGAAAAACTGGCGCGATAAATATGAGCATCATCTGCTGTTAAAAATGGCGGGAGACGGCGTCGCAGAAGCGCAACGCTGGCTGAATGAATTTTTTAAATCCGCTGAGGGCGGTTTCTTCACCTGTACGCCGGAAGAAGGCAGCAAAGC
The DNA here is from genome assembly GCF_017572835.1 of Salmonella sp. 32120201201600049SM. Taxonomy (NCBI): domain Bacteria; kingdom Pseudomonadati; phylum Pseudomonadota; class Gammaproteobacteria; order Enterobacterales; family Enterobacteriaceae; genus Salmonella; species Salmonella sp. 32120201201600049SM. The sequence continues at coordinate 1,122,311 of NZ_JAGESA010000001.1, forward strand.
CTTCCTGCACCGCTTCGCCGCTGCTGGCGCGGCGATTCGTTATCAGGCCGTACACGCTGATGAAGTGGAAGATATCCTGGCGCTGGATATCGCTCTGCGCCGCAACGATACCGACTGGTTCGAGCATCTGCCGCCGGAAATCGACAGCCAACTGGTACATAAACTCTATTACGGCCACTTTATGTGCCACGTTTTTCATCAGGACTATATCGTGAAGAAAGGCGTCGACGTCCACGCGCTGAAAGCGCAAATGCTGGAGCTGTTGCAGGCGCGCGGGGCACAATACCCGGCGGAGCACAACGTTGGACATCTGTATAAAGCGCCGGAAACGCTGACGCGTTTTTATCGGCAAAATGACCCGACCAACAGTATGAACCCCGGTATCGGCAAAACGAGTAAGCGGAAATTCTGGCAGGAAAATACGCCCGACGAAACGCATTAACACCGTGCGGTTTACCGTGAAGCCCGGCGGCGCGATGCCTGCCGGGCCTGCGGCGACTTAATCGTTCTGTGCGGTTTGCGCTCCGGCGCTGGCGCTGGCTGCCGCCATTTGCGCGGCTTTTTGCTTTTTATAGCTCAGCGCGGCAGCCGGAACGGGCATGACTTTACCGGTTTCAATCCATGTACGCAGGCGGCTGGCGTCCGCAAAGTGGGTATATTTGCCGAACGCGTCCATGACCACCAGCGCGACCGGTTTGTTATTGATCACGGTACGCATCACCAGGCAATGCCCCGCCGCATTGGTAAATCCGGTTTTCGTTAACTGGATATTCCAGTTATCACGGTAGACCAAATGGTTGGTATTGCGAAACGGCAGCGTATACGCCGGATGCGAGAATGTCGCCATGTCTTCGCGCGTGGTGCTTAGCTGGCCAATCAGCGGGTATTGCTTCGTGGCAATCAGCAATTTTGTTAAATCCCGCGCGGTCGAGACGTTATGAATCGACAGCCCCGTCGGCTCAACGAAGCGGGTATGCGTCATGCCCAGCGCTTTCGCCTTCGCATTCATCGCTTTAATAAATGCGTTATAACCGCCAGGATAATAGTGCGCCAGGCTTGCCGCCGCACGGTTTTCGGATGACATCAACGCCAGCAGCAACATATTTTTGCGGCTAATTTCGCTGTTCAGGCGCACGCGGGAGTAAACCCCTTTCATTTCCGGCGTCTGGCTGATATCGACCTTCAGTATTTCATCCAGCGGCAATCGCGCGTCGAGCACGACCATCGCCGTCATTAATTTGGTTATCGAGGCAATCGGACGCACCAGATCCGGGTGGTTCGAATAGATCACTTTATTGGTGTTGAGATCAACAATCATTGCGCTACCGGAGGCAATCTCAGGTTGAGACGCCGCGGTTGTCGCTGCCGTTTTCGCCACGGCCTGCGGGGCAAAAGGTACGGCCAACATCAGAGCAAGGCTCAGGAATGAAGCTCGGAATTTCAGCATGATGAGATTTCTGATAATGATTCACGCGCGTCGTAACGCACACCGCCTGAGCTAAGATTATACTCAAGCTAGCAGTGGCATCATAGCGGCACGCCAGCGTTGCCGCTACAGAAGAATCGTCAGCAAATGCTGCATTGCTGGCTTTTGCGCCAGCCCTTTTTCTCATCAGAACAGGCGGTAGCCGTATCCCCACAGGATCACGGTGATCGCCAGTAGCACCTCCAGGACCAGCACGCCGATAGCGAGCGTCGAACTGGAGAAGCTTAATCCTTCCTCTCTATTAATGTTAAGGAAAGTCGGAATACCCAAATACAGCAAATAGCCGGTGTAAAAAAGCGCGACAGCGCCGACCAGTGCGCATAGCCATACCAGGGGATAGAGCGCCACCAGACCACTTAAAAACAGCGGCGTCGCGACATAGCCGGCAAAAACCATACAGCGCGCAAGCGATGGCCGTTGCGGATAGTTTCGCGCCATCCACCAGATGACGCGTCCCATCACCGCGACGCCCGCCAGCATCACGCCGTAGAACAAGACCGCCAGCGCAAAAGCGGTAAACAGCGAGAGTTGTAACACGTTGCCGTCGCCAAAATTCCAGCCGATTTGCGTCGTGCCGATAAAGGCGCAGACGACGGGAATCGCCGCCATCAGCAAAACATGGTGCGTATAGTGATGCGAAACGGTTTCGTTTTCGCTTTTGATCACCTGCATTTCCCGATCGGGATGGGAAAAAAGCCCCCATACATGGTTCATACTGCCCCCTTCTGCTGCCTCAGATGCCAGTATGTTCAAGTATAATTCAGTTTCTGGTTATTTTATGAGCAATGGCAAAATAGTCTCCGGCAAAACGTCGGCTTTGCCGCGCACGCCTCTTGCCAGGGTGTATGCTTAATGCCGGAGGTGGTTTACGCATGGATATCAACACGCTTATTACGCATTATGGCTATGCGGCGCTGGTTATCGGCAGTATGGCCGAAGGTGAAACCGTTACCCTGTTGGGGGGCGTCGCGGCGCATCAGGGATTACTCAAGTTTCCGCTGGTGGCGGCGGCCGTCGCGCTGGGAGGGATGATGGGCGATCAGCTACTTTACCTGTTAGGACGATGCTATGGCGGGAAGATCCTGCGTCGTTTCCCGCGTTATCATACGAAGATTCGTCGCGCGCAGAAAATGATCCAACGCCATCCGTATCTGTTTGTGATCGGCACGCGTTTTATGTATGGCTTCCGGGTGGTTGGCCCGCTGCTGATTGGCGCCAGCCGCCTGCCGCCTAAAATTTTTCTGCCGCTGAATATTGTAGGCGCGCTGATCTGGGCGCTGCTATTTACCACGCTGGGATATCTTGGCGGCGAGGTGATCGCGCCATGGCTGCACGACCTCGATCAGCATCTCAGGCACGGGGTCTGGCTGATTCTGGCCATCGTCCTGGTGGTGGGCGTGCGCTGGTGGCTGAAAAGACGCAGCAAAGCGGAGGCCCGTTAAACCCGATGGTATCCGGATGGCATAACGCCGCCATCCGGCACCCGGCGTTTATTTTGCGTTGAATTGCGGATTCGCCAGCATAAATCCGCCGTCGACAATCAGCGACTGACCGGTGGTATAGCTTGCTCCTTCCGAACACAGCCAGGCGACGAGGCTGGCTATTTCATGCGTAGAACCCGGTCGGGCAATAGGGATCGAGGGTTCCGATCCCGGCTCAATGTCGCTGTCATCCATATCATTCATCGGCGTGGCGATAGCGCCTGGCGCGACGGCGTTGACCAAAATATGATGTTCAATCAGTTCCAGCGCCATGGATTTAGTCAATCCGCCCAGCGCATGTTTCGCCGCGGTATAGGCGCTGGCTTGCGGAAGCGGCGTATGCTCATGGACGGAGGTGATGTTGATAATGCGCCCTCCCTCTCCTTGTTTAATCATATGCCGGGCGGCGATCTGCGCGCAGAGAAACGCGCCATCGACGTCCACGGTAAAAATTTGCCGCCACTGCGTAAACGGCATATCAATAAACGCGGATTTGGTCATCGCCCCGGCATTATTGACCAGCACGTCAACGCGCCCCAGGCGCTGGATAAGATGTTCAATGGCCTGCGCGCCCTCGGGTAACTGGCTCAGGTCAAGATGAATGGTCTCTGCCCGCACACCAAACTGCGCCGCTTTTTTTGCCGTCTCCTGCGCGCCGCGTTCATCGGAATGCCAGGTGATACCAATATCAAAACCGTTTTGTGCTAATAACAACGCACACGCTTTGCCAATTCCCGAATCTGATGCCGTTACAATTGCGACTTTGGTCATATTCCTCTCCGGATGAATCATACACAGCCTAAGTATAGGAACCCTGTCTGAATCATCCGGAAAAATCAGGAATGATAACCGCCGCCCAGCGCGCTGGTAAGCTGAATAGAGGCATCCAGCCACTGGCCCTGCAACAGCAAGCCGTTACACTGCTCGCGCAGTGCCGGGATTTTGGCCTCGCTCACGCGGGAACCCGCAATAATGCCGGCATTAAAGCGCGCTTGCGCCAGACCGACCACACGCTGCGCGTCATGCTCAATCTGCTGCTGATGCTGATTTTTCTGCGCCAGCGTCTCTACCTGACTGGCGGCGCGCGCCACATCATTAACCGCATCTACCACCGCTTTGTTGTAGTTGGCGATAGAAAGGTTGCTTTGCGCTTTGGCGATATCGAGGTTGGCATTCAGCCTGCCGCTGTCGAAAATCGGCAGCGTCAGCCCGCCGGTAATGCCATATTGCTGTGCGGAATGGCGGAACAGATCGCTCAGATGTAACGCATCCTGCTGTAAAAAAGCCATCAGATTGATATCGGGATAAAACGCGGCCTTCGCGGCGTCAATGCTGCTCAACGAGGATTCAATGTACCAGTGCGCGGCCTGTAGATCCGCCCGGCGCGCCAGCAACGAATACCCCAGTTGCGACGGTAACTGGCTTTCAACGGCGGGGAGACTCACCTGACGCAGCTTGAGCGCCGCCGATTGCGTATTGGTTAACGCGCTGAGCCGCGCTTCAATAACCTTCATTTTACCGTTAACGTCATTCAGCTGCTGCTGGGTTTTGCTGGCGTCGATATCGGTCTCGACCCCTTCAACAGAAGAAGTAATGCCGTGTTGATACAGCTCCCGGTTTACCGTCACCACGTTTTGCTGCTCATGCTCGATTTGCATCAGCACATTTTTCAGCGCCGCCTGCGTCTGCCACTCCCAGTAGAGTCGCGCCACGCCGCTTGCCAGCAATTGTCGGGTCTGCTCCTGCTCCGCTTCGCGCGCTTTGACCGCCCCGATCCGCGCGGTAACTTCAGCGCGGTTTTTCCCCCATAAATCCAGATCCCAGCCCGCCGTCAGGCCGAATGTACCGTTGGTATACCACGGCCCGGTCGTTCCCGCCGCGGGGTCGGTAATCGCGAATGGCCCCATCAGCCCTTCCGCGGACATTCGCTGGCGCTCAATGTCGGCAGAAAAGTCGAGCTGCGGGCCGTCCTGCGCCTCAACCGCTTTCGCCTGCGCTTCCGCCAGTTGAATACGCTGTTCAGCCACCTGCATATCCGGCGAATGCTGTATGGCATTATCGATCAGCGCGTCAAGCTGCGCATCGTGATACGCCTTCCACCACTGGCTATCCGGCCAACCGTTTTTCAATGCCGCCGGCAGGCTGGAATCAACATGAGAAGAGGGCGTCTGCTGGGTCAGCGACTGGCGGGTATCGTGCATGGGGGCGCAACCCGCCAGCAAAATAAAAAGCGGTAAGCTCGCTGTCGCGGCAAGGAAAGAATTACGATTCATGGAGGTGTTCTGATAAAAAAAGGTGCGCAGAGAGTACGTCTTACGGCGATCTATTTTTTAGTTACGCGTGGCAATACATCATCAGACAACAAAAGACATATTTTGAAATTTATATGATTAGCAAATAATTTCATCTGATACATTTTTTGATGTAATGATTCAATGTAAAGCCCCATTAACCCGTTAATAAATGAACGATTTTGCTGCAATACGCGCCAGCAGCCTTCATGAGTTAAACGTCGCCGCGCCCAACAAAGCAGCAGATGGCTTAATACTTTCCTATACTTTGTTTGTATTTACCAATAAAGGGACAAACAATGAAAATTCTTCTATGGGCAATCTTAATTATTTTTCTGATTGGGCTGTTGGTGGTAACGGGCGTGTTTAAGATGATTTTCTGATTCCTGCGCCGGGCAGCGATAGTATCTGCCCGGCACACGTTCTGGACGCTGTAGAGATTAGATTTTAATAGCCTGAATCGCCCGCGCAATCTCGGATGAACGGTTTAACGCCCGAATCGACTGAAAGAGTTCCGTCGCCTCAATATATTCCTTACGTAAATATCCCAACCACTGTTTAATACGCGCGACATGATATAAACCGGTATCGCCCTGCTTTTCCAGTCGGGTATATTTTTGTAATAACGTCACCACTTCCGGCCACGGCATACGCGGCTCGTTATACTTCACCACCCGGCTCAGGTTAGGAATATTTAACGCCCCACGGCCGATCATCACCGCATCGCAGCCGCTGGTCGCCATACATGCCTGCGCGCTCTGCCAGTCCCAGATTTCGCCATTAGCGATAACCGGAATAGTCAGACGCTGGCGTATTTCGCCGATCGCCTGCCAGTCGATATGCTCGGCGCGGTAGCCCTGCGCTTTGGTACGGCCATGCACCACCAGTTCACTGGCGCCGGCCTGCTGCACCGCATCGGCGATTTCAAATTTTCTATCGCCGCTATCCCAGCCGAGACGCACTTTTACCGTCACCGGCAGATGCGACGGTACCGCGGCCCGCATCGCTTTCGCGCCCTGATAGATGAGTTCGGGATCTTTGAGCAATGTCGCGCCGCCGCCGCTGCCGTTCACCACTTTTGACGGACAGCCGCAGTTCAGGTCCACGCCATACGATCCCAACGCCGTCGCCCGCGCGGCGTTTTCCGCCAGCCACTGCGGATGCTGGCCCAGAAGCTGAATACGCACCGGCGTGCCGGACGGCGTGCGGCTGGCGTGATGCAACTCCGGGCAGATGCGATGAAACACTTTTACCGGCAGCAGCTGATCCACCACGCGCACAAATTCGGTGATGCAGAGATCGTAATCATTCACTTCGGTCAGCAGCTCGCGCACTAACGCGTCGAGCACGCCTTCCATCGGCGCCAGTAAAACACGCATATCGGTATCCACAGCAAAAAAAGAGGCGCTATCATAACGCCTCTCTGCGATGAGCAAAACTTTTTGCCGGGTGGCGGCGCAAACGCCACGCTACGTCACGTAAAGTGCTCAACGCGGCTCAAGACAGTTATCTTCTTTCCAGCCGTACAGCCATTCGATACCGCGATAAAACGCCTCCTGCGATTTCCCTTTCCACAACAGATTACGCACCTGACGCTCCACCCCGGCGGCGTGATAGAGACGCCCCATCTCGCGGGTAGACCAGACGATACGCGCCGTGCGGGGAATACGCACCGACTCATACAGCGCAAATGCCTGCTGCGCGTCGCCGTCGCAGCGTTCCAGCGCTTTGCCTAGCGTGACGGCGTCTTCCAGCGCCATACAGGCGCCCTGGGCCATATATTGCGCCACCGGATGCGCGGCGTCGCCCACCAGAGTGATACGCTCGGTTCCCCATTTTGCGACCGGCTCGCGATCGGCGGTCGACCAGCGGCGCCAGGAGGTCGGCTTATCCAGCATCTGACGCGGGCGGGGATGAATACCGGCAAAATAAGAGAGCACCTCTTCTTTACTGCCGTCTTTCACGCCCCACTCTTCTTGCTGGCGGCTGTGGAATGTCACCACCAGATTGTACTGTTGGCCTCCGCGCAGCGGATAATGGACCAGGTGACAATGCGGGCCTGCCCACAGCACCGGCGCATTAATACGTAAATCGTCCGGCATATCGTCGCAATCAATCACCGCCCGATAGACTACATGCCCCGTTACGCGCGGCGCGTCGCCGAGTAAACTTTGCCGCACGACCGATTTAACGCCGTCGCAGCCCACGAGAATATCCGCCGTCCAGCTATTTCCCTGCTCATCAAACACCGTAACGTCATCCGGCGTCTGGCGGATATCGACAATATGGGTCGAGGTACGATACTCCACGCCAGGGTGCGTCAGCACCGCTTCCCATACCGTTGCATGAATATCTACCCGGTGAATTACCGCATACGGCCCGCCAAAATGGTCGCGGAACGCCTGTCCGGTTTCAATGCATACCACTTCTTCGGCATTCACGGCATCCATCATGGTAATGTGATCGGTAAACACCGCACGCTGGCGGGCAACATCGCCCACACCGAGACTATCCAGCGCCGAAAAAGCGTTCGGCCCAAGCTGAATACCCGCGCCAATCTCGCCAATTTCGTGCGCTTTTTCCAACAGCATGACTTTTATTCCCTGGCGCGCCAGCGACAGCGCGGTCGCCGCGCCGCCGATTCCGCCACCTACAATAATTGCGCTTGTCACGTGAGTCATGGTCATTCTCCTTTTCAGGCCGGGATTTTATCTTGTTGATTTTCCGGCGCGGCGGCAATAAACGCCGGTAGCTGTACGCAGGCGTCATAAACGGCTTTACAGCGCGGATAGCCTGATAAATCGCAGCCCATCCTGAGCGCATTCGCCCACTGAGGAATCAGGCAGCAGTCCGCAAGTCCTGGCGCGTCGCCCACGCAGAATCGTCCGGACTGACTTTTACGCAATAGCTGCTCTACCGCGCTTAACCCTTGCTGTATCCAGTGGGCGTACCAGCGTTTTTTATCCTCTTCGCTAACCTTCAGCTCATCGGTCAGGTAGCGCAACACGCGCATGTTATTGATTGGGTGTATATCGCAGGCGATAGCGTAGACAATTTCCAGCGCCTGGCTGCGCGCCGGGTCGCTCGTCGGCAGCAGCGGCGTTTGCGGAAAATGTCGGTCCAGCCAGTCGACGATGGCCAGCGATTGCCCCAACGATTCGCCGTCATCAGTGACCAGCGTCGGCACCAGGCCTACCGGATTCATCCGTCGGTAGGCCAGCGCATTCTGCTGGCCGATACGAATATTGACGCCCACCGTCTGGTAATCAATCCCCTTTAACGCCAGCGCAATACGTACACGATAAGACGCCGAACTATTAAAGAAACTGTACAGCTTCATCGTTCACCTCAGACAATTTTCACAGCAATCGGCGTCAGACCTTCTACGTTCCCGGTGATGACATCCCCTTTCACCACGGCGCCCACCCCCTCTGGCGTACCGGTGAAAATCAAATCACCTGGCTGCAATTCAAAAAAGCCGGACAAATAGCTGATGGTTTCATTCACCGACCAAATCAGGTGACGAATATCGCTGCGTTGATGGTCTTCGCCGTTAACCTGTAGCCAAATAGGGGCGTTATCCACATTATGCGTTTCAGCGGCTTTGTGTAATGGCGCAATGGGCGCGGAGAGATCGAACGCTTTGCCGATTTCCCACGGGCGTCCCATCTGACGCATTTCCATCTGACGATCGCGACGCGTCATGTCCAGACCGGTGGCGTATCCCCAGACATATTCATGGGCTTTTTCGAGCGGAATATCGCTCCCCTTTTTACCAATCGCCACCACCAGCTCAATTTCATAATGGTAGTTATCGGTCTGCGCCGGATACGGCAGTTCCAGGGTATCCCCCTCCGCTACCGGGACGACAGCGTCCGCTGGTTTACAAAAGAAGAACGGCGGTTCACGATCGGGATCAAAGCCCATTTCACGGGCATGGGCGGCATAGTTGCGACCCACGCAGTAAACGCGACGTACCGGAAACTGCTCATCACTGCCCGCCACGGGTACTGTCACTGGGGCCTGCGGCTGGAATACATATTTGGTCATGTTCTCTCTCCCTAATTAATAACGTGCTTCGCGGAACAGCCCCAGGGCTTCCTGAACCGGCTTGTCCGAAAAACTGAATAACACCGTGTCTTCGCTGCTGCGAAACGACACCTCATGCCAGGTCGGCGCCACAAAAATGTCTTTTGCGGAAAAATGAAAAGTTTCGTTGCCGATAGTGACCTGCCCTGCCCCTTCAACGACGTGGTAGATAGTGCTGTCGGTGCTCCGCGCCACACGCGAGGCAAAGCCTTTTGGCAGCAGTTGCAGGAACGCGCCCATCGACGGCATCGGATAACCGCCGGTGACGGGATTAACGTAACGCAGCTTGTAGCCTTCCCACTCATCCGGATCGCCCATACGGGTCAGATCGTGCAACGCCTCGCGACTGCGGTCGTAACGGTAGTTGAAAATCGGCGACGAGTTCCCGCGCTGGTGGCGCAGCGGCAGCATATTCGCTGCATAGCGCGGCAGATAATCGCCCTCTTTTCGCGTCACCGGCTGCTGATCTTCGGGATAGTCTTCCGCAAAACCACAGCCCAGGAGATTGACTAACGGCAGATCCAGACCATCCAGCCATACCACCGGCTCTGATCCCGGATTACCATGATCGTGCCAGCGCCACTGCGGCGTCAGGATAAAATCGCCGGTATGCATTGGCGTGCGCTCGCCGTCCACCGCGGTAAATGCGCCTTTACCTTCGACGATAAAACGCAGCGCCGACTGGTTATGGCGATGACTCGGCGCGACTTCGCCGGGCAGGATCAGCTGTAAACCAGCGTATAAGGTCGCCGTGATCGACGACTGACCGCGCAATGCCGGATTTTCCAGCACCAGCACCCGGCGGATCGCCTCTTTCGCGCCAATGACATTGCCGCTTTCCATCAGTAGCGGACGAATTTCCTGATAATTCCAGTAGGCCGGCGCGCAGTTGGCGTTTGGCGTCTGCGGTACCAGGTGATGTAACGATTCCCACAGCGGCGTCAGATTCTGCCCGGAAATATGCTGGTAATACTGCTGACGGCTATCTTTTACGTTCTGATTTATTTCAGACATGGAGATTCTCCTTATTCGTTTACGACGCTGGCACGCGGCAGGTCGTCAGGTACAGAAATCGAAAGGCGGACAACCACTGTCAGCAGGGTAAGCATTACCGCGCTGATAGCCGCCGGAATAGCAATGACAAAAAACAACGTATCGAAAGAGAAATTGAGGGCCATCATCATGCCGCCGGAGAGCGAACCGACAATCGCCCCGCAGCGTCCAATGGCGTTCGACCAGCTCACGCCCGTCGCCCGACTTTGGGTGGGGTACAGCGTCGCCGTCAGAGCATTCAGCCCGACCTGGGAACCGCTAATACCGATGCCGGTACCAAAAATCGCCAGCGCCATCAGCCAAAGGCCGTTTTCGCTCAGGCCTATCATGACAATGCAAACTGCGCCCAGCGCATAGCTCACCGCCAGTACCCGGAACGGGTTAAGCCGGTCCATCAACACGCCGAGTAACAGCGCGCCAAGCGTGCCGCCAACCTGGAATGCGGCAGTCACCCACGACGCCTGTTGCAGATCAATACCTCGATGGTTAAGTAACGTCGGCATCCAGCTGGAAAGCAGATAGATAATGAGCAGGCTCATAAAGAACACCACCCATAACATCAGGGTAATGACAAGCTGTCGCCCGGCAAAAAGCTGGCGAATACTGCCTTTGGCGACGGCTGCCGTCTCATGCAGAAAGAATTGCGTATCGTGATAGCGCTCGCCGGTAATGGCGCTGACCGTCCGGGCGACAACGGCTTGCGGTAGTTGGCGACGTACCTGCCAGCGGGGAGATTCCGGCAGCGCGAACAGCAGGCCGAAAAACAGCATCAAAGGCAAGATGCCGCCTAGCGCCAGAATTCCGTGCCAGCCAATCAGCGGCACCAGTTGCGCGCTCACAATCCCGCCCATCGCCGACCCCAGGGTAAAACCGCAGAACATCAGCGTGACCAGCGCTCCGCGTCGACGAGCGGGAAGGTATTCCGACGTCATGGTGATGGTATTCGGCATCGCTCCGCCCAGTCCCAGACCGGTTAAGAAGCGCAGCAACACCAGGGTTTCTATATCCGGCGAGAAAGCGGAAAGCAGGCTCAATGCGCCGAATAGCGCCACGCAAAGCTCAATGACCCGCTTGCGGCCAAAGCGATCCGCCAGCGGCCCGCATAGCAGCGCGCCGGCCGTAAGCCCCAGCAGCCCTGCGCCAAACAGCGGCGCAAGTTCGCTGGCGCTTAGCTGCCAGTGGGTACGAATATCCGGGGCGATGAAGCCAATCGCGGCGGTGTCGAAACCGTCGAGCATAACCACCAGAAAACAGCAGATGATAACGCGCCACTGCATTTTGCCGACGGGCGCGGCATCAATAAGGGCTTGTAGATCACGTCGTTGAGTCATAGCTAATGCCTCAGTGCAGGGAGATAGATGTTGTTTTTATGTTTGCTATGTTACGAGTTTGTAGAGTGAGCGATAAAATGTACAATGGCTTTTCAGGCAGAGACATAACCTGGAGGTTATAGCGAATGGCGAACTGGGCGCAGAAATTGAAATTACATCACCTGCAAACGCTGGTTGCGCTGGGCGAACAGGGCAACCTGACGCACGTCGCCCGGATGATGAATATCTCCCAGCCGGCGCTATCGAAGTGGCTATCTCAACTCGAAGATGAGATAGGCATCACGCTTTTTGAGCGCCACAGTAAAGGACTACGCCCCTCGGAAGGCGGTAAATTACTGCTCCAGCACGCCCAGCGCCTAATTAACGATCTGGAGCGTTCACAGTATGAAATCGCCCGTTTCAAGCAGGGCGGCCTGGTTGGCAGCCTGAAGATCGGCTGTTCGCCCGTGGCGACTGACTGCGTATCACAGGCGATTCTGAGCCTGCTTAACGAAATGCCGACGCTGCATCTGAATATTGAAGAGAAGGTAATGACGCCGCTGCTGCACGATTTGCTTGCCGGTCAGGTGGATGTGGTGGTAGGGCGTGTCGGCGGACGCGCCCTGCAACTGCCGCTTAATTATCAGGTACTTTATACCGAGCCGGTCTGCTTTGTGGCGCGTCCGCACCATCCGCTGGCCGCGCGAGCGCAGATCGCCTGGAGCGATCTGGCGCACTGGCGGTGGATAGTCTGGCCAACCGGCACCCCTATTCGCATCAGTATTGATAACGCCCTCGTCGATAATGGCGTCATGCTCCCGGAAAACACCATTGAATCGGCGTCAATGAACGTCAGCACCAATTTGCTGCAAAGCAGCGATATGATCTCTATTCTTTCTTTACGGCTGGCGCAACGCTATGCCAGCCAGGGGCAACTGGCGATTTTAAACTTGCCAAAAATTGAGCAAAAAGGCAGCGTAGGGATGTTCTGGCGTAAGAATGAGACGCCGTCTTTGGCCCTGAGCCGCTTTTTGTATTTTTTAGCCCAAGTTTAACGCCGCCGACCAGGGGCATTGCCCGATGTTCCTGCTGTCTATACCCACTATGCTAAGAATTCATGATGTGATCGGTAGCACGTTTTAACGTTTAATTGTATGATGAATCCATCTCATCAAGGGCTTTAAACATGAGTAAGTCACTGAATATTATCTGGCAATATATACGCGCTTTTGTATTGATTTATGCCTGTTTGTACGCAGGCATTTTTCTTGCATCACTGCTTCCTATCACTATTCCCGGCAGCATTATCGGGATGTTAATTCTGTTTGTATTGCTGGCGCTGCAAATTCTGCCGGCAAAGTGGGTTAACCCCGGCTGTTATGTGCTGATTCGTTATATGGCGTTGCTGTTTGTGCCGATTGGCGTTGGGGTCATGCAATATTTTGACTTACTGCGCGCGCAATTCGGCCCGGTGGTGGTCTCTTGCGCTATCAGTACGCTGGTCGTTTTTGTGGTCGTAAGCTGGAGTTCACATCTGATACACGGTGAGCGTAAAGTGGTTGGGCAGAAGGGAACGAAAAAATGATGACATATATCTGGTGGTCGTTACCGCTGACGCTGGCGGTATTTTTCGCCGCCCGCAGACTGGCGGCGCATTTTAAAATGCCGTTGCTGAATCCGCTGCTGGTGGCAATGGTAGTCATTATTCCTTTTCTGTTGCTGACCGGTATTCCCTACGAGCACTACTTCAAAGGCAGCGAAGTACTTAACGATCTGCTGCAACCGGCGGTAGTGGCACTGGCCTATCCCCTTTATGAACAATTGCACCAGATTCGCGCGCGTTGGAAATCCATTATTAGCATCTGTTTTGTCGGCAGTCTGGTAGCGATGATTACCGGGACATCCGTTGCCTTGCTGATGGGCGCAACGCCTGAAATCGCGGCATCGGTACTGCCTAAATCCGTGACTACGCCTATCGCGATGGCGGTGGGCGGCAGCATCGGCGGCATCCCCGCGATCAGCGCGGTATGCGTAATTTTTGTCGGTATTCTGGGCGCGGTGTTTGGCCACACGCTGTTAAACGCGATGCACATCCGTACTAAGGCCGCACGCGGGCTGGCAATGGGGACCGCCTCACATGCGCTCGGTACTGCGCGCTGTGCCGAGCTGGATTACCAGGAAGGCGCGTTTAGCTCCCTGGCGCTGGTGATCTGCGGCATTATTACCTCGCTGGTAGCGCCCTTTTTGTTTCCGCTCATTCTGGCGGTAATGCGCTAACGACGGGACAAAAGACCGGGTTAAAATTTGCGATACGTCGCGCATTTTTCATTGAAGTTTCACAAGTTGCATAAGCAATGAGATTTAGATCACATATTAAGACATAGCAGGCCCGTAAACTACGGTTCCATTACATTGTTATGAGGCAACGCCATGCATCCACGTTTTCAAACTGCTTTTGCCCAGCTTGCGGATAATTTGCAATCAGCGCTGGCCCCTATCCTGGCGGACCACCATTTTCCCGCCATGCTGACCGCAGAGCAGGTCTCGACGCTTAAAAATACGGCGGGACTGGACGAAGACGCGCTGGCTTTCGCACTGTTACCTCTGGCGGCGGCCTGCGCCCGTACCGATTTGTCCCATTTTAACGTCGGCGCGATTGCGCGCGGCGTTAGCGGCAACTGGTATTTCGGCGCGAATATGGAGTTCCTGGGCGCCACCATGCAACAAACTGTGCATGCTGAACAAAGCGCGATTAGCCACGCCTGGCTACGCGGCGAAAAAGGGCTCGCCGCCGTCACCGTTAACTACACGCCTTGCGGCCACTGTCGCCAGTTTATGAACGAGCTGAACAGCGGTCTGGATCTGCGCATTCATCTGCCGGGCCGCGCGCCGCATACGTTACGCGATTATCTGCCTGACGCTTTCGGGCCAAAAGATCTGGAGATCAAAACGCTGCTGATGGACGAGCAGGATCATGGCTTTACGTTAACGGGCGATACGCTAACGCAAGCGGCGATTACGGCAGCCAATAAGAGCCATATGCCTTATAGCCACTCACCGAGCGGCGTGGCGCTGGAATGTAAAGATGGCCGTATTTTCACCGGCAGCTATGCGGAAAACGCCGCCTTTAACCCTACGCTTCCCCCGCTGCAAGGCGCGCTAAACCTGCTGAGTCTCAATGGCTATGACTATGCGGATATTCAGCGTGCGATTCTGGCGGAAAAAGGCGATGCAGCATTAATTCAATGGGATGCCACCGCCGCAACGCTGAAAGCGTTAGGTTGCCATAATATTGACCGCGTGCTTCTCGGCTAAGCAAATGTGCCGGATAGCGACGCACTGGCGTCTTATCCGGCCTGACTCTCCTCACCCGCGACTCGATACAAGGGAAATCATGCTGAAAATCTCCGCAATCAGACGGCGGTTTCTTGCGCTACGTCTTCGGGTACAGTAGCCTGATCGTACTTTCATCCTGGTATCGAGTTTCCTGCATGTTAAAGCGCGTGTTTTACAGCCTGTTGGTCCTGGTAGGCTTGCTGCTGTTGACGGTGCTTGGCCTCGATCGGTGGATGAGCTGGAAAACAGCGCCCTATATCTATGACGAGCTACAGGATCTCCCCTACCGCCAGGTTGGCGTCGTGTTAGGGACAGCCAAATACTATCGCAAGGGTGTCATTAATCAGTACTATCGTTATCGTATCCAGGGCGCGTTAAACGCTTACAATAGCGGTAAAGTCAATTACCTGCTGCTCAGCGGCGACAATGCCCTGCAAAGCTATAACGAACCGATGACCATGCGCAAAGACCTTATCGCGGCGGGCGTCGATCCTGCGGACATTGTGCTTGATTACGCTGGCTTCCGTACGCTTGACTCCATTGTGCGTACCCGCAAAGTGTTTGATACCAACGACTTTATTATCATCACTCAGCGCTTCCACTGCGAACGCGCCTTGTTTATTGCGTTGCATATGGGCATTCAGGCGCAGTGTTACGCGGTACCTTCACCCAAAAATATGCTGACAGTGCGCCTGCGCGAATTTGGCGCCCGCTTTAGTGCGCTGGCGGATCTCTATATTTTTAAACGCGAACCGCGTTTTTTAGGCCCGCTGGTACCTATTCCCACGCAGCATCAGGTGCCGAATGACGCCCAGGGGTATCCGGCCGTTACGCCGGAACAATTGCTTGAACTGGAAAAGAAAAAAGGGAAATGATCATGGATGTACAGACGATATTTGTCATATTAGCCTTTCTGCTACTCCCGCTTTTTTGCTTCCGTGAGGCCTGGAAAGGCTGGCGAACCGGCGCGGTAGATAAAGTTGTCAAAAATGCGCGAAAACCGGTTTATGTCTATCGCCATGCCGATCCCGTACAATATTGGTCTTATCTTTTTCTTTATACCGGTTGCGGTTTTTTATTTACTGGAATGATTATTTATCTTCTTTTTTATCGTTAATCTATTTATTATCCCTTTAAAATTGAGAATAGTTATTATTATGATATAAGGAACAAATGCTGTTTTGCATTCTGGTTTCATTTTTTTGTGAATTCTTTCACAGAATACCCTTCTTTCAATGCTTAGGCTGGCGGTAGATTTTAGATCATTAAAACGCGTTATTTGCGTTTCGCCTTAATTTATTCAAGCATTAAGGAAGATTATATGCCGCAACAAAATTATCTGGATGAACTCACGCCTGGTTTTACGCCATTACTGGCAATAAAAGAGGCTTCACGTTGTTTATTATGTCACGATGCGCCCTGTAGTCAGGCTTGCCCGGCGCAAACCGATCCGGGGAAATTTATTCGTTCTATTTACTTTCGCAATTTTAAAGGCGCAGCGGAAACTATCCGGGAAAATAATGCGCTTGGCGCCGTCTGCGCCAGAGTCTGTCCGACGGAAAAATTATGCCAGCGCGGATGTACACGTTCCGGGATAGATAAACCTATTGATATTGCACGCCTGCAACGTTTTATTACCGATTTTGAACAGCAGACTGCCATGCAGATTTATCAGCCCGGGAGTAAAACACGCGGGAAAGTCGCGATTATTGGCGCGGGTCCGGCAGGTTTGCAGGCAAGCGTGACGCTCACGCATTTAGGCTATGACGTCACCATTTACGAAAAACAGCCGCAGCCCGGCGGATGGCTGCGTCACGGCATCCCGGCATTTCGTCTGCCGCAAAGCGTACTCGATCAGGAAATTGCCCGCATTGTAGAAATGGGCGTCAATATTAAATGTAATTGTGAGGTGGGCGGGTCGCTATCGCTTGCGCAACTCAAAGCCGAATATCGCGCCGTGCTGATGACCGTCGGGATGTCCTGTGGCTCTGGTTTACCGTTATTTGAGCAAGCCAGTCACGTAGAGATTGCCGTTGATTTTTTACAGCGCGCCCGTCAGGCCGACGGCGATATTAGCGTTCCGCGTAGCGCATTAATTATTGGCGGCGGCGACGTAGCGATGGATGTCGCCAGTACGTTAAAAATTCTCGGCTGCCCTTCCGTCACCTGCGTGGCGCGGGAAGAATTAGCCGAATTCCCCGCCAGCGAAAAAGAATTTACCAGCACGCAGGCATTAGGCGTATCGATTATTGATGGCTTTACGCCTGTCGCCGTCAGCGGAAATAAAGTGACCTTCCACCATGTACGCCACTCAGGAGAACTGACGCTGGAAGCGGAAAATATTATTTTGGCCGTGGGGCAGCACGCGCGACTGGATACCTTTGCGGAGATAAAAGCGCAGCATAATATTATCGACACGCATAATTATCAAACCGACGACCCGGCGATCTTTGCCGCTGGCGATATTGTTAAAGGTGATAAGACCGTCGTTTATGCGGTAAAAACCGGAAAAGAAGCCGCTCAGGCTATTCATCATTATTTAGAGGAGGCCTGCTCATGTTAACAAAAGATTTGTCTGTTACCTTTTGCGGCGTTAAGTTTCCCAATCCGTTTTGTCTTTCTTCTTCTCCGGTAGGCAATTGTTATGAGATGTGCGCCAAAGCCTATGATACCGGCTGGGGCGGGATCGTTTTTAAAACCATTGGTTTTTTTATTGCCAACGAAGTCTCTCCACGTTTTGATCACCTGACGAAAGAAGATACCGGTTTTATTGGTTTCAAAAACATGGAGCAAATTGCTGAGCATCCGCTGGAAGAGAATCTGGCCGCCATTCGACGGCTAAAACAGGATTATCCGGATAAGGTGCTGATTGCTTCCATCATGGGGGAAAATGAGCAGCAGTGGCAAGAACTGGCGCGTCTGGTTGAAGAAGCCGGCGCGGATATGATTGAGTGTAACTTCTCTTGCCCGCAGATGACCTCGCACGCCATGGGAAGCGATGTAGGGCAAAGCCCGGAGCTGGTTGAAAAATACTGCCGCGCCGTAAAACGCGGTTCATCTTTGCCAATGCTGGCGAAAATGACGCCGAATATTGGCGATATGTGTGAAGTCGCGCTGGCCGCCAAACGCGGCGGAGCCGACGGTATCGCCACCATCAACACCGTGAAATCCATTACTAACATCGACCTGAACCGCAAAATCGGGATGCCGGTGGTTAACGGTAAATCCAGTATCTCCGGTTATTCAGGAAAAGCGGTGAAACCCATTGCGCTGCGTTTTATCCAGCAGTTGCGAATGCACCCTGAACTGCGCGATTTCCCGATTAGCGGTATCGGCGGCATTGAAACCTGGGAAGACGCTGCCGAATTTCTGCTGCTGGGCGCGGCGACCCTACAGGTGACGACAGGCATTATGCAATACGGTTACCGCATTGTAGAAGATATGGCGAGCGGCCTCAGCCACTATCTGGCCGATCAGGGATTTGCCTCATTACAGGAGATGATCGGGCTGGCGAATGGCAATATTATCCCGGCGGAAGACCTGGATCGCAGCTATATCGTCTATCCGCGGATTAATCAGGAGAAATGCGTCGGCTGCGGACGTTGCTATATCTCCTGCTATGACGGCGGCCATCAGGCGATGGAGTGGGATGAACACAGCCGCACCCCGCATTGCAATACGGAAAAATGCGTCGGTTGTCTGCTGTGCGGTCATGTCTGCCCGGTCGCCTGTATTGATTTAGGCGAGGTCAAATTTAAAAAAGGCGAAAAAGAGCACGCGTTAACGCTGTAGCTCGCGGTATGAAGCCCGGCGCGCAGTTTCGCTGCGCCGGGTTATCTGATAAGCAAGGCAATAGGTCTGGATAACTACTTCTTACGCGCGTATTTCAGCGAGTCCAGCGCCACGGCGAAAATGATAATGCCGCCTTTGATAATGTACTGCCAGTACGGGTTTACCCCGATATAGGTCAGGCCATAGTTGATGACGGTAAAGATAATGACGCCGGTCACCACGCCGAAGACCGTCCCCACTCCGCCGCTAAACGATACGCCCCCGACCACGCACGCGGCAATCGCATCCAGTTCATACATAAAGCCGAGGTTGTTGGTGGCAGAACCAATACGCCCTGCTTCCAGTAAGCCGCCGAAGGCATAAAACACGCCGGAGAGCGCATAAATCATCAGCAGGTTCAGCGCCACGTTTACGCCAGAAACTTTCGCCGCTTCCGGGTTGCCGCCAATAGCAAAAATGTTTTTACCAAAGCGGGTCTTATTCCACAGCACCCAGACAAACGCTACCGCAATCAGAGCGTAAAAGGTGATGTAGGAGAGCCGGAAACTGCCCATCGCCACAAAGCCCTGCGCAAAGGTGGAAAAGCCGCTGTCAAAGCCGGAAATGGGCGAAGCGCCGACAAAGTCATAGTAAAGGGAGTTGATCCCATAAACGATAATCATCGTGCCAAGCGTGGTAATAAACGGCGTCACGTTCAGGTAAGCAATGATGATACCGTTCACCAGGCCAATCACCGCGCCAATCGCGCAGACAATCAGGATGACCAGCGCAATCGGCATGGTCGCCATTTCCGGAAACACTTTGTTGGCGTTTTCCATTGATTGCAGTAATGTTGCCGCCACAACCGCCGCCAGCCCTACCTGACGCCCCGCCGACAGGTCTGTCCCCTGGGTGACGATGAGTCCCGCCACGCCCAGCGCGATAATAATACGTACCGAAGATTGCGTCAGAATATTACTTAAATTCAGCAAACTTAAAAAAGTCGGGTCCTGGAAAATAATAATCGCCAGCAACACTAAAAGAACGACGTAAATTCCGCCCTCTTTCAGCCAGGTCAAAAAGCTTTTCTTGTTTAACGCACTCATAAGGAGCCCCTGATCTTAAAGGTGCAAAGAAGCAAGACGCAAAATTTCGTTTTGCGTTGTTGTTTTAGTATCGACAATGCCGGAAACGAGACCGTTACTCATCACCAGGATACGATCGGTAATCCCTAACAGCTCCGGCATTTCAGAAGAGATAATGATGATCCCCTTGCCTTTTTTCGCCAGTTCCGCAATAAGCTGATAAATTTCAAATTTTGCGCCGACATCAATGCCGCGGGTCGGTTCGTCCAGCATTAATATTTCCGGCTGCGTCAATAGCCAACGACCAATGATCACCTTTTGCTGATTGCCGCCGGAAAGTGAACCAATTTGCGTGCGATGCCCCGGCGTTTTTACCCGCATGGAATCAATAACCCATTGGGTGTCGCTTTTCATCCGGGAATTATCCAGTAACCCCACTTTATTTTTATAATTACGGATATTCGAAATTAATGAGTTAAATCCGATATCCAGATAGGCATAAATTCCGGTGGAACGACGCTCTTCCGTCACCAGCGCAAAACCGTGGTTAATCGCTTCGTTCGCAGTGTGATTATTAATTTTCTTGCCATGTAAAGTGATTGTCCCGGACGACTTCTCACGAATGCCAAACAGCGTTTCGACGATATCGGTACGCTTTGCCCCAACCAGGCCGGCAATGCCCAGAATTTCGCCCTTGTGCAAATCAAAGGAGACATCGCGAATGGAAGGCTGGCGCAGCGAGGTCAGGTGACGAACCTCCAGAATCACGTCGCCCGGCTTATTTTCTTTATCCGGAAAGCGCTGGTTCAGGGAACGCCCGACCATCATCGCAATGATCTTATCCATATCCAGCCCTTCCAGCGGCTGGGTGGCAATCCACTGACCGTCGCGCAAGATAGTAATTTCATCGCACAATTGAAAAATTTCTTCCATTTTATGCGAGATATAAACAATGCCGCAGCCGCGTTCTTTCAGCTTGCGAATAATGGTGAACAGATGATTAACCTCTTTCTCAGTTAACGATGAGGTCGGTTCATCCATAATAACGATCTTAGCGTTATAGGAAAACGCCTTCGCAATTTCAATCATCTGCATTTGCGAAACGGATAACGTTCCCACGCGCGCGCGCGGGTCAATATCGATATCCAGCTCATCAAATATCGCTTTGGTATCCTGGTACATTTTATCCTGGTCGACAAACATACCTTTGGTGGGATAACGTCCCAACCACATGTTATCCATGACCGAACGTTGTAATACCAGATTTAACTCCTGGTGTACCATCGAAATCCCATTCTCCAGCGCTTCTTTCGCCGAATGGAAGTCCACTTCTTTTCCCTGAAATACAATGCTGCCGGAGTCTTTTTGATAAATACCGAAAAGACATTTTAATAATGTTGATTTGCCTGCGCCGTTTTCACCCATTAATGCATGAATAGAATGCGGACGAACGTTTAAGTTGACATTATCAAGCGCTTTCACGCCGGGAAATGATTTGTTAATGCCACGCATTTCCAACAAATATTCACCCGACGGCGGAGAAATCGTGCTGCCCATAATGATACCCTGTCGGCCTTTTTAATTATGACTATCCGCGCCGGATGGCAAAAGAAATACGTTATCCGGTCTGCGGCGCGTCACCCTTCCACGGTTTCAGGGCGCAACAAAATTGCGCCCACAGACGGAAAAGTTATTTTTGGGTAAATTCGCTCAGATTGTCTTTGTCCACGCCGACATAAGGCACGCGCACGATTTTGTTCTCAATCTTCCAGCTGGTGCCGTCAGCCGCGCCCTTGCCTTCGGCGAGGTTTTTCGCCAGATCGAATGTCGCTTTCGCCTGATTGTTGGCGTCATTCAGTACCGTACCGGCCATCGCGCCCGATTTCACCAGCGCCAGGGCTTCCGGTAACGCATCGACGCCAAAGACCGGAATCGACGATTTATTATGCGCTTTCAGCGCCTCTACCGCGCCCATCGCCATCGCATCGTTATTCGCGATAACCACTTCAATCTTGTTAGCGTTCGGGCCAGACAGCCAGGCATCCATCTTATCTTTTGCCTGCGCGGTATCCCACATAGCGGTGTCTAACGCCAGTTGCTCGGTCTGAATACCTTTAGCATTTAACTCTTTCACCACATACGTCGTACGGGCTTCAGCATCCGGGTGCCCCGGCTCGCCTTTCAGCAGAACATACTGAATTTTACCGTCTTTATTCAGATCCCAACCCTGATTCGCCTGCCAGTGTTTGGCAATCAAGTCGCCCTGAATCACACCGGATTCTTTAGAGTCAGTCCCGACATAATACGCCTTGTCATAGCTGTCCAGCGCTTTGCGGGAAGGCTCTTTGTTAAAGAACACCACCGGCACATTTTGCCCGCGCGCTTTCTCAATCACCGTACCGGCGGCTGCCGGGTCGACCAGGTTAATCGCCAGAGCTTTAACCCCTTTCGCCAATAAAACGTCAATTTGATCATTCTGTTTAGATTGATCGTTTTGCGAGTCATTCATCAGTAGCTGAACATCCGGCGCGGATTTGCCATCTTTTTCAATAGCCTTACGCACCACGGACATAAAGTTATCGTCATATTTATAAATCGTCACGCCAATACGAGTATCAGCCGCCTGCGCGTGCGCGCCGAATAACAGACTTGCCATCACGGCAGAAAGGGTCAGTACCTTCTTATTCATGGTAGCTCCGGTTTTATTATGTAGGGTATAGCGTAAAAAAATGCCCGGCTGTTCAGCACGTTAACGCGTGTTACTGAACGCCGAAGCGTATTTAGAGCCTATCCCACCAGGCGTTATTGGCGCAGCCAGTTTGGACACGGACAGCGCGCAAAAACCGGAGCGTACAACGTAGTACGTGAGGTTTGACTCGCTACGCTCGCCCTTCGGGCCGCCGCTAGCGGCGTTCAAAACGCTAACGCGTTTTGGCGAGCACTGCCCAGGTCCAAAATGGCAAGTAAAATAGCCCTAATGGGATAAGCTCTTATTCAACTCTTTATTTTTGTCCGGTAGTCGCGGGATATTGTGATAACGGTTTTTATAAGCGAAATACCCCAGCAAAACTGACAACTAGCTGTTACACGTTAGTTACAGTGCGACAAACGTTGTCATCATAGCTATCACAATGTTAATAAACTGTGAATTTACTCACAGATTGAAAACGGTTACATGCGGTGCGTAATCAGTTAGTGATCAGTACCGCATTCTGTCGCCATGCCACCGAATGGCGCCGTACCAGGGTCGGCATGAAGCAGTGCGTCGCCGTGATATCCAGCGTGCCTGCAGCCCCCTGTAACGCCAGCTCGGTCGCGATTTTCGCCATAGAAGCAATAGGATAGCGCACGGTAGTCAACTGAGGATCGGTATAACGAGCAATAGGGATATCATCGAAACCGATGACAGACAGATGCAAGGGAATGGCGATGCCGTTATCTTTTAACGCCGTCAGCGCGCCCGCCGCCATGTTATCGTTATAGGCAAATACCGCCGTCAGTTGCAGATTGCGTCCCAGCAACTCAACCATTGCCGACTCGCCGCCCTGCATGTCCGGCGTGCCGGTGCCTATCCAGCTCTCCGACGCAGCAATCCCCTGCTCTTGCAGCGCGTGTAACCACCCTTCTCTGCGCATCGCGTCATCTTCAATACGGTGGCTGGAGGCCAGGTAGCCGATGCGTTGATGTCCATTATTCAGCAACATTCGGGTCGCCATTCTGGCGCCGCTCACATTGTCGAGACAAACACAACGATGCGCATAACCCGGCACGATACGGTTAATCAGCACCATACCGGGGATCTGATCCATAAAGTCGCTCAGCTCGCGATCGGTTAAGGCTTTTGAGTGAACAATCAATGCGTTACAACGCTGACGGATCAAGACTTCAATCGCATGGCGCTCTTTTTCCGCCTCATGATAACTGTTGCCAATGAGAACATATTTCTGGTGCTGCTGCGCGACCAGATCTACGGCTTTCACCAGAGCGCCGAAAAAGGCATCGGAAACATCCATGACCACGACGCCGATGGTGTCGCTCACCTGGGTGGCCAGCGCTTGCGCATTCGCATTTGGCCGATATCCCAGCAGGGTGACGGCCTGCATAACGGCGTCACGGGTGTCGGGACTGACTAACGCGCTGTTATTCAGTACGCGGGAAACGGTCGCTACAGACACGCCAGCCTGGCGCGCTACATCACGAATGGTGATCATATTCACTGCCCTGTTTGAGTTCAAAAATGCTCACAAATGCCCCGTTAGCAGGCGGCTATTTTGTCAGCACCCTGCCCAGGGCTGCGTGAGAAACATCACAGGGATGGAAACGGTTACAGCCATTTTGTTAATGAATGTGATCCAGATCGTTATCTGAGCGATCCTGACGCGCGCAACGTGAGTTGACGCCATAACCACTCGACCGGTCCCTGTCGCCAGAAACGTAGCCAGATGACGGAAAAGAGAAGGTTTATTGCCCATACCGGAACGACAAAGAACAAGAGTTCCAGTCGATTGAATTTCATAAATAAGCCAAACTGATAAAACAGCGTGGTACAGATGATCGTCTGCAGCAGATAATTGGTCAGCGCCATTCGCCCTACGCAGGCAATGGCAAGTGTCAGTCTGCATCGGCTAAGCTGCGGCCAGAAGCCAAACATCAGCGCGGCATAGCCCAGCGTTTGCAACGGCGCGCTCAGTTCGCGCGGCGCCTGCAATAAGAAGGCGCACCAGCGGTACGCCCAGTCCAGCCGCCATTGTAAAATGACCGCAGGCAGGTTGATCATTAGCCCTAACGCCACCAGCAGAGCCCCGGTACGGCGATAGTGCCGCAGACTGTACTGACCTTTCAGCCAGCCGCTACGCATTAGCGCAGCGCCCAGCAGCATCATACCCGCCAGTTGCCAGCCATACTGCGCGCCGAGCGCCAGTAAACTATTCGACAGCATCTCTGCCCGGTTGCTGATAGCCTCCATGCCGCCATTCAGCTTCCAGTATTTTTCATACAATATTGCCGACGCATCCGGCGTCCAGGCGCGGCTGGTTTCGCTACTCGATACCACGCCCAGCAGCAGTAGCACGCCAATCCCGACCAGATAAAGGAGTATGCCAGTATTGAACAGGCTTTTTACCGAAGGCGCGTCGCGTACCAGTCGCCAGCAAATTAACCCGACCAGACCGTAGGCCAGCAGAATGTCGCCGTCCCAAAAGAATAACGCATGGATAAAACCTAACAGTACCAATAGCGTTAAGCGCGACTGAATCCACTGTTTACCACGCGGAAGCAGCATTTGTAGCCCCGCGCCAAACAACAACGCGAACAGAGTAAGAAACTTAGCCTGCGCCACAATATCGAGAATCGCCCAGGACCAGGCGTCTTCGGGAACGATCGCGCCGTACCAGGCGGGATTGAGATAAGCCGCCTTCGGCAATCCAAAGGCGCTAATGTTAAGAAGCAGGATACCGAGGATAGCGACGCCACGTACAAAATCCAGCGTGACATTACGCTCCATCGTCTCCGCCTTAATCATGGATGATGGCGAACGGCACGCAGAAACTCCTGGCGCGTGTTCTGGCTGGACTTAAACAATCCGCCCAGCGACGTCGTCGTCGTGGCGCTGGTTGCGTCACGAATACCGCGCGCTTTCACGCAGTAATGCACCGCATCAATCGATACCGCTACATTATTGGTGCCGAGCAAGGTTTGCAGCGCCGTCAGAATTTGTTGGGTCAAACGTTCCTGAACCTGCGGACGCTGGGCGAAGAATTGCACGATGCGGTTAATTTTCGACAGGCCGATCACGGAATCTTTGGGGATATACGCGACGGTCGCTTTGCCATCAATGGTCACAAAGTGATGTTCACAGGTGCTGGTCAGCGTGATATCGCGGACGGTGACCATTTCATCCACCTTCATTTTATTTTCAATGAGGGTAATTTTCGGGAAATTGGCATAGTCGAGGCCGGCGAAAATCTCGTCAACGTACATCTTAGCGATACGATGCGGCGTTTCCATCAGACTGTCATCGCTCAAATCGAGATTCAGCAACTGCATAATCTCAGTCATATGCCCTGCGATAAGGCTTTTTCGCGTTTCATTATCCAGTTCATCCATAGGCGGGCGCAGCGGCGTTTCCAGCCCCCGGGCAACCAGCGCGTCATGAACCAGGGCCGATTCTTTACTGAGTGATGGCATTAATCGTGTTCTCCTGCAGGTGTGGCGCCTCTGCCCTGCATGGGGCAAAGTTTGTCAATATTGTGACAGTGTGATTATTGTGCGTGAGGTAGCGCACATAATCCAGTATTCACGCCCATAATTGTTGAAATTGTCGCTGCCTTTCATGACATCTTTTCCGGTGCGGGAATGATGGCAGGACAAAGGGCATATTTGTTAACGCAACGTTATTTAAATGATGAAGCATGTTTATGTATTACGGAAGTGAAAGTTACTCACAACGCGGTGAATAATCTGTATTATGAAGAATCTGCATACCTTATCAGGTTCACCATAAAAGGAGCCCCCGCATGGAAATGCTCGAAGAGCACCGATGTTTTGGCGGCTGGCAGCAGCGCTGGCGTCATCATGCCGCCACGCTAAACTGCGCCATGACATTCAGCATTTTTCTTCCGCCGACTCAGGATAATGAACCGCCTCCGGTACTGTACTGGTTGTCCGGGTTGACCTGCAATGATGAGAACTTTACCACCAAAGCAGGCGCGCAGCGTATCGCAGCAGAACTGGGCATTGTATTGGTGATGCCGGATACCAGTCCACGCGGTGAACAGGTCGCCGACGATAGCGGATACGATTTAGGCCACGGCGCCGGGTTTTATCTCAATGCCACACAGCCGCCCTGGGCCAGCCATTATCGCATGTACGATTACCTGCGCGATGAGCTTCCGGCGCTTATCCAGACACAGTTTAACGTCAGCGACCGTTGCGCCATCAGCGGGCACTCGATGGGCGGCCACGGCGCATTAATCATGGCGCTGAAAAATCCGGGCAAATACACCAGCGTCTCTGCTTTTGCGCCTATCGTCAACCCCAGCCGCGTGCCGTGGGGAATCAAAGCGCTTACCGCTTATCTCGGCGAAGATGAATCAGCCTGGACTGAGTGGGATAGCTGCGAATTAATGCTGGCCAGCCAGCCGCAGGACGCCATTCCTGTGCTCATCGATCAGGGCGACAGCGATCAATTCCTCGCCGATCAGCTTCAGCCCGCCGTACTGGCGGAAGCCGCGCGGCAAACCGCCTGGCCGATGACGCTACGAATCCAGCCTGGCTACGATCATAGCTATTATTTTATTGCGTCCTTCATCGAGGACCATCTGCGCTTTCATGCCCGGTATTTACGGGACGAGCGTGAGGCGTCACCAACATAATGAATTTTCCAGCGCCGCGCTGTAATTCACCTCCTCCGACTGCGGCGCGGAAGATTTATTATTTAAATCCGCGGCCTGCTGGCGTACCTGAAGGCGGCCGCTGCCCTCTCCGCCTTCATAACTTTCGTGAAAATTACGCAGCTCGGATTCAAACAGCACCGCATCAAGATTATGCAACTTATCCAGCGCCCGCAGGAGAGAAATTAACGTATCAAGATTGAGCCCTCCCCCCTTCTCGATACGCTTGATGGTGGCGATGCCAACGTGCGCGCGATCGGCAAGCTGCTGCTGGGTCATCGAAAGAGACAGACGCGTCTCCTTTAAGCGAGCGCACAACGACAGGATAATCTCGTCGTTATTCATCGTATTGTATTTCACGCTGTTACCCTCTCTTGCGCGGCTGAATTTTCCCCAGCGAACCATGATACGTTTCACGGTATTTAGCGCTCATGTCTTTACCGGTCTCGTACATCGCAGCAATGATCTCATCGAGCGAAATACAGGGTTCGCTTACGCGACTCATCGCCATCGTCGCCGCGTTTATCGCTTTCACGGCAGAGATGGCGTTTCTCTCTATGCAGGGAATTTGTACCTGCCCGCCCAGCGGATCGCAGGTCAATCCCAGATGATGTTCCATGGCAATTTCAGCGGCGCTCAGCGTTTGCTCCACGGATGCGCCCATCAGTTCAGCCAGGCCCGCCGCCGCCATTGAGCACGCCACGCCGATTTCCCCCTGACAGCCAACTTCAGATCCCAGAATAGAGGCGTTTTGTTTAAACAATATCGCGATAGCGGCGGCGGTCAGGAAGAAACGGGTCAGAGCACCGGGCTCCAGCGGCGTGACAAATTTATCATACCAGCAGAGCGCTGCCGGAATGATGCCGCACGCGCCATTGGTTGGCGCGGTAACAATCTGTCCGCCGCTGGCATTTTCTTCGCTTACCGCAATCGCGAAGGCATTGACCCAGTTCAGCGCGGTTAAAAAATCGCTGGCGGAGCGGTTAGCCTGTAACGTCTTATGTAACGCACAGGCGCGCCGCGGTACCTGATAGGGACCGGGTAATACCCCCTCAGTATGCAGGCCGCGATAAACCGCCTGCTGCATCACGTCCCATATTTGCGCCAGATAATTCTGCAACGTCTGTGGCGAGTGGCGGCACAGCTCATTTTTCATCATCAGCGCCGCCACGGACAGGCCGTTACGCCGACACAGCGCCAGCAACTGCGCGGCATGACTAAATTCAAAGGGCGACACTGTACGCAAAGGAAGCGATGGCGTCAGCGGCTCGCCATGTTTACGAACCTGCCCGGCGCCGGTAGAAAACCAGGTCTCTTCATACACCGTAAAATAATCATCCCTGGCGCGAAACGTCATGGCATAAGGATGGCCAGGATGCGCCTGGTGATTGGCGATAATCTTGACTTTTATCGTGATTCCGCCCGCGTCGGAGAGCGGGAGTTCGATTTTGTTTTCATTTTCCGCACGCTTAATCACCGCCATATGCGAACGGAGATCGACATTCTCCGGCTGGCAACCCAGCAGCCCAAGATAAAGGGCGGTATCCACATTGTGGCACTTGCGGCTTAACGATAACGCGCCATACAGCTCGATTTCAATTTCCCGAATTAGCGGCAACGTCTCTTGTTCTCTGAGCAATGAAATAAAGTGACAGGCGGCGCGCATCGGCCCTACGGTACGTGAGCTGGATGGACCTATTACTATTTTGAATATATCAAGGCAACTCTCCATCGTTATATCAATCCTTTCAGTGTCATTCGCGTTCAGTAATAAATAACATCCTCGCACAGTTGGCATATCAAAAGTGATACCTTTTGTGTCTGAACTTTACCTGGTATCAAAAACAACGCTTTTTTAGCCCTTTTCTGGCTGTGATATCTGTGATAGCACGAGATTCCACGCCGCAAAAGAGCCATTATAATACCCGTAAATTAAGGGAGTTATCATATGAGCATTATTTATTTTATTACTACACAGGATATCGATACGTTTCAGAAAAAATTACAGGAAACGTTATTTAATGCCGTCACCATGCCGTTTCCGCTATTATTTGATAAACGTTATGCCGCGCTTATCAATACCGCTTATTTAAAGCTTACGCTGCCAGCGGAATGTCTGACGCCTGAATTTTATCGCTATTTACGCGAACTCTCATTGCAATGGCAGTTTGATTTTTTTATTAAGCCGCAGCCACTGCCTGCTAACGGTATTATCGCGTTTGATATGGACTCGACATTTATTGCGGAAGAAGGCGTGGATGAAATTGCCTGCGAGCTTGGCATGTCGACGCAAATCACCGCCATTACCCAACAGGCGATGGAGGGCAAGCTTGATTTTAACGCCAGTTTTACCCGACGTATCGGAATGTTGAAAGGCACACCGAAAGCAGTGCTGAACGCCGTATGCGATCGCATGACCCTTTCGCCAGGCCTGTTAACTATTCTGCCAGTCATCAAGGCCAAAGGATTTAAAACCGCGATTATCTCCGGGGGACTGGATATATTCACCCAGCGTCTAAAAGAACGGTATCAACTGGATTATGCCTTTTCGAATACGGTTGAAATACGCGATAACGTTCTGACGGATAACATTACCTTGCCGATTATGAATGCCGCAAACAAAAAACAGACGCTGGTTGACCTGGCTGCCCGGTTAAATATTGCCACGGAGAATATTATTGCCTGCGGTGATGGCGCCAACGATCTGCCGATGTTAGAACATGCTGGCACCGGTATTGCCTGGAAAGCGAAGCCGGTTGTACGGGAAAAAATCCACCATCAGATTAATTATCACGGTTTCGAATTGCTTCTTTTTCTTATTGAAGATGAATTATAACGCGACTCACCTCGCCGGAAGGGAATTTTAAAATGAGTATAAAAACATTTATTTTCAGCCAGCCCGATAAGCCGATTGTAAAAGAGAAAAAAGAGATAGACCAGACCTATAAAAAATTTCGTTTTGAGATTATCGCCTCGGTCTTTATCTCTTATGCCGTCTTTTATCTTACCCGTAAAAACTTCTCCGCCGCGATGCCGGCCATGCTGACGGAAACGTCGCTGACCGCAGAAGACTTCGCCATTATGTCTTCCATTTTTTACATTCTTTATGGCGCAATGAAGTTTGTCGGCGGGATGCTGGTCGATAAAATTAACCCGAAAGCTATGACCGGCCCGGTGCTGATTGGCGTGGGGATTGTAAATATTCTGTTCGGCTTTTCCGATAGCGTGGCGGCATTCTACGTACTGTACAGCCTCAACGCGATCTTACAGGGCACCAGCTTTCCGCCGATGGCGAAAATTATGGCCTCGTGGTTTTCGAAAAACGAACGGGGACGCTGGTGGGCTATCGTTGAAGCGGCGCACAATATCGGCGGCAGCCTCGCGCCGCTGCTGACCAGTTTTGCTATCGCCTTTAGCGGTAGCTGGAAAATGGGGTTTTATGTTCCCGGCGCCATTTCGCTGCTGATGGGGATAGTGGCGCTATTTACCATTAAAGATCGTCCCGGTACGTTAGGTTTGCCCAACGTGGGGCAGTGGCGTAACGACCCGACGGAACTGGCCCAGGTCAAGGCCAGCCCGGTCAACCTGAGCTTCTGGCAGATTTTTGTGAAATATATCCTGACCAATCCACTGGTATGGATCATTATTATCGGCGATATGTCAGTTTATATTGCGCGCACTATTCTTAACGACTGGCCGCAGATTTACTATTCGCAGGTTCACGGCTGGAGTCTGATAAAAGCGAACTCGATTATTTCCTGGTTTGAGGCGGGCGGACTGGCAGGTGGGTTGCTGGCAGGCTACTTGTCTGACTTTATGTTCAAAAGTAACCGCTGGATGACCGGATTAATCTTCGCGTTAGCGCTGTGCATATGCATCGTGCTGGTGCCGCTGGTTCAGGATACCTCTTACACCCTCACCGCGATTCTGTTCACCATCATGGGCTTCGCCTTATACGGACCGCATATGCTTTTTGCCGTCGGCTGTCTGGATGTGACCCATAAGGATGCGGCGGGATCGATTACCGGCTTTCGGGGATTGTTCAGCTATGTCGGCGCGGCAATGGCCGGTGTGCCGGTAATTATGGTGAAAAATAGCTGGGCGTGGTCGGGCGTTTATATCTATGCGTTAATCGCCATTCTGCTAACGACTCTGTCGCTGGCGCTGCTCTCCAGGCTGCATCGGTTATAATATTCTGGCGACAGCGGCAAAACGCGGCTGTCGCCAGTCTCTGTCAGAAACGGTAATCCACCGCCATAAAGTAACGACGTCCGTCTTCGGTATAACCGTAGTCGTCGCGTTTGAGATCTTTATCGCCTACGTTCAGAACGCCCGCACGCAGTTTAACGTTTTTCGTCGCCTGCCATGCCGCGCCGGTATCCCAGACCACGTACCCGCCCGGCGTTTTCGCTGTTGCGCTGTCGGCCCGCTTACGCCCGGTATAATTCCCTGATACGTAGAATGACCAGTCTTCGAGCTGCACCGGTTTCCAGTCCAGCGTACCGTTCGCGGTGTGGAACGGCAGATCGGAAAGCGGCTTGTTCCCGCCATTACTGACGTCGCGTCCGTCGTTATAGGTGTAATTCAACGACAGTTTCCACGCCTCGTTAAACGGAACTTTCAACTCGGTTTCCACGCCCTGAATACGCGCTTTATTCACGTTGTAATAACGGAAGACCGGAACGCGCTGTCCCCGACTGTTGGTTTCGAAACCGACAAAGTTGGAATAGCCGGGCGCGGCGTTAACGTCAGGGGTACGGCTAATGCTGATGCGATTGTCCACATCGTTACGGAACGTGGTAACGCTCGCTTCCACGCCCTCCAGTATGCCTTCTTCGCCCCGGTAATAAAGGCCGAGCTCCCAGCTTTCACTGGTTTCAGGTTTCAGATCCGGGCTACCGATAATGCGGCATCCGCCACGGCAGGAGTTGGTCGCCCAGTCCGGACTTAATTGCAATAGCGACGGCGCTTTAAAGGCCGTGGCCCACCCACCTTTCACCGTCAGGGTATCCGTTGCGTTATAAACCAGATAAGCACGCGGGCTCCAGTGATCGCCATAGGTTTCATGGTCATCCATACGAATACCGGTGGTCAGCGCCAGCGGTTCGAAGATGCGCCACTCATCTTCAAGGAACAGAGCATACTGGCTGGCGGAGGTTTTAGTACTGGAACCGCCGGTCAGGTTCACCGCATCGCTCAGTTTATCGTGACGCCATTCGCCGCCGAAGGTGAGGAACTGGTTGACAGACGCTAACGGCAGAACGTATTTCCCGTCAATCGAATTGCTTTCTGACGTGATAGGGCTACTGTTGCCGGGGTTTTTGTTTTCCACTTTTTCGCCGTAGAACTTGAGCTCGCTGTTGCCGAGATCCCAACGTCCGTTATGGCTCAACGCGTAGTTTTGCCGTTCCAGACGATTTTTATCCAGCGAGTCGGAGTCCCGGTCCTGGCGATCAAAACCGTAGCCTGCGGTAACGTCATGATTTTCGTTTGGTGTCCAGGCAAACTCGACGTTTCCATCGCGGCTGGTAAATCCTTCAATGCGCGGCGTTTCACCCGTAGCGGTGGTGGCGGAGCTCTGCTGCTCGTCTTTTTCGCGTTTCGCCAGACTACCGTAGGCTTTCATTCCCAGCACGCCGTCGATCAGCGGACCGCTGGTAAAGAACTGACCGTTATAGGTATCGCCACGGTCGCGATGTTCCTGAATAGTGGAGTCAACCGTGACGCTGCCGTGCCATTTCTGACCAATTTTTTTGGTGATAATGTTGACCACGCCGCCCAGCGCATCGGAGCCATACAGCGAGGACATGGGGCCACGCACCACTTCAATGCGTTCGATAGCGTCAACCGGTATCCAGTTCAGATCAAAATCATTATGGCGGAAGACCGCGTTACGGGAGTTAACGCGCTTACCGTCGATCAGGATCAGCGTATAACTGCTGTCCAGACCACGAATACTCACGCCTTTACGGTTATCCCCTTCGTTAGTGAGCTGTACGCCCGGCACCTCTTTCAGGACATCTTTCAGGTTTTGCACGGGCCTGCGCTGTAAATCTTGCTGGGTAATGACGCTGATACTTGCTGGCGCATCTTTCAGATTTTGTTCGATGGCGGACGCGGTAACGACCATAGTTTCACCATCATCCGTTGCCGCGGCAACCGGCCAGGCCAACGTAACTGCGGACATACAAAGCCCTACCCGAACGAAAGGGTTAAACCTAAACATTCCATTTCTCCATGAGGTAAATACGACAAAAAAATTGGTTATCGCTCACAACGCATTACGTTTCGCCTGCGATAACGGTTATCACGGCGAACTCTTTTTATGCAGGCGAGTCGGGCTCATGAGTGACGGTCGCGCCCGAATCTTCATCCTTTCTGATTTCGAGCGTAACGATAAAGCAAACGATAATAATTATCAATTTAATTGTTAATAATTATGTCATTTGAACCAATCATGAAGAAAAAACAAAAAACCCTCTCGAATGAGAGGGTTAGAAGAGTCAGATTCAGGCAGTCAGTGCCGGATAGCGGCATAAAAGCCTATCCGGCCTACGACGAGAATACCGCGTTACTTTTTAACGCGTTCCGGGAAGTGCATTTCGCTATAGCGCACGAAATGCGTACCTTTTATCAGCTTGTAGCCGAACCAGATAAGCAGGAACAACGGAATACCGATATAGGTCGCCGCGACGCCGCCCCAGTCGATGGTATCTTTCAGGAACGCTTCATAGTTCTGCCCCAACGTAATAATCAGGCACAGTACAAAGGCGAAAATCGGCCCCAGCGGGAAGAACCCGGAACGGTACGGCAAATCATTCACATCATACCCTTGTAACACGTAACCGCGACGGAAGCGATAATGGCTAATGGCAATCCCCAGCCAGGCGATGAAGCCCGTCATACCGGAGGTGTTCAACAGCCACAGATAGACCGTCTGGTTGCCAAACATTGAGGTCAAAAAGCAAAGACCGGCAATCACGGTGGTGGCATAAAGCGCATTGCGCGGTACGCCGCCGCGGGACAATTTCGCAAAAATACGCGGGGCCTTACCGTCACAGGCCAGGGTGTAGAGCATACGGGTCGAGGCATACATCCCGGAGTTACCCGCAGACAGTACCGCCGTCAGGATAACCGCATTCATTATCGCCGCCGCAGACAACAAGCCCGCATGCTGGAACACTAAGGTAAACGGACTGACGCTAATGTCTTTGACGTCGTTACGCAGCAGGTTTGGATCGGTATAAGGAATGATCAGGCTGATAATCAAAATCGCGAAAACATAAAACAGCAGAATACGCCAGAATACCTGACGCACCGCGCGCGGAATATTCTTCTCCGGGTTTTCAGATTCCCCGGCGGCAATACCAATCAGCTCGGTTCCCTGGAAAGAGAAGCCCACGATCATCGCGACGCCAATCATTGCCGCAAAACCGCCAGCAAAAGGCGCATCGCCCGTCGTCCAGTTGCTCCAGCCGACCGGCTCAACACCTTTAAAGATACCGATAATCATCGCTACGCCAACGATGATGAAGATAATAACGGTCGCGACTTTAATTAACGAGAACCAGTACTCCGCCTCGCCAAAACCGCGTACAGAAATGTAGTTCAGCAAGAAAATGACGCAGAGGAATAGCGCGCTCCAGATCCAGCCCGGCGTGTCCGGGAACCACCAGCCCATCACCAATTGCGCGGCAACCAGGTCAACAGCGATAGTCACCGCCCAGTTGTACCAGTAGTTCCAGCCCAGCGCGAAACCAAAGCCTTCTTCCACATAGTTCTGACCATATGTCGCAAACGAGCCAGATACTGGCATATAGGCCGCCAGCTCGCCAAGACTGGTCATCAGGAAGTAGACCATCAAACCAATCAGAATATAAGAAAACAGCGCGCCGCCTGGCCCCGCCTGAGAAATTGTCGCACCAGATGCAACGAAAAGACCTGTCCCGATGGAGCCGCCAATGGCAATCATCGTCAGGTGACGCGCCTTTAATTCGCGACGTAGCGCGGGCGCTTCTGTGGTTTTAGTTTTGGAACCCATGTGAAAATGCTATCCATCCAAAAAATGAGGCGCGATTGTAACAGACGAAATACTATCCTTCCGACACAAATGCGCGGTTATAAGAGACCTTCATGACCGGCCACGGATTATAAGTAAAGCAGAGAATAACGTATACGTAAGCGGATACTAAAAATGGCGATGCCGCCCGGGCAGCCCTCCTCTTCACCTTTATTCACAGTAACTCAAAAAACGCTGCAA
Organism: Salmonella sp. 32120201201600049SM; assembly: GCF_017572835.1. Classification (NCBI taxonomy): domain Bacteria; kingdom Pseudomonadati; phylum Pseudomonadota; class Gammaproteobacteria; order Enterobacterales; family Enterobacteriaceae; genus Salmonella; species Salmonella sp. 32120201201600049SM. Next base: position 1,157,864 of record NZ_JAGESA010000001.1, read on the forward strand.
CGCGTTAGAAAGATGTTTCTGCCGATGATGAACACGCCACAACGTGCGCACCAGGCGCGGTAACGGCACCGCGACTTCGCCCAGGGTTCCCGCCTGGAGTTGTTCAGCAATCACCCGGCGCGATAAACAACTTATCCCCAGTCCATGACGCACCGCATGTTTGATCGCTTCTGAATTCCCCAACTCCATCGCCATATGAAAGCGCGGCAAATGCGACAACAGCAAATAATCGACAATTTCCCGCGTACCGGAACCGCGCTCGCGTAAAATCCATGGGGATGCCGCAAGCTGTTCCAGCGTCACCGGCCCCTGCGTCAGCGGCGAGGACGGCGCGGCAAAGACCACCAGCTCATCTTCCAGCCACGGCTCAGAGATAATCTCTGTACTGTGACACGGCCCTTCAATCAGGCCGATATCAACCCGAAAATCCAGCACCGCGTTAATCACGTCCTGGCTGTTTCCCACGCTGAGTTCCAGCGGCAAGGCCGGATAATGCTGGCGATAGCGGGCAATCATGGCGGGTAAAATGTAATTGCCGATGGTGCTACTGGCATAAACCCGTATCGCGCCGTTATCTTCACGAAATAGCTGCTCAATTTCTACCGCTTGCTCCAGCAATGCCAGCGCGCGCGGGTATAACAAGCGACCATGTTCGTTGACCACCAGCCGTTTCCCCACCCGATCAAACAACTGTACGCCGAGCTGACCTTCCAGATCGGTGAGCGCGGCGCTAACGGCGGACTGCGATAATGACAGCATGACCGACGCCTGGGTTGTTGAACCGCTTTTCAGTACTTCAGCAAACACTTCAAGTTGTCGTAGCGTAATATGCATAGTCGTATCCCACCGATAGCGTTTCACTTACCACTTATAAAGATTAATTATAAATATATAATCAATTTTATTTTTAAACCAGATCACCGTAACCTTATTGTCCATATACAGGAGAAGGTTATGACAGAACTCACCTTGCAGAATCATCGTCGTACAATGTGGCATTTTATACCGGGGCTCGCTCTGAGCGCCGTCATTACAGGAGTCGCCCTGTGGGGCGGCGCTATCCCTGCCGTTGCAGGCGCGGGGTTCAGCGCCCTGACCCTGGCTATCCTGCTGGGTATGGTTATCGGGAATACCGTCTATCCACAAATATGGAAACAATGCGACGGCGGCGTGCTGTTTGCAAAACAACATCTGCTGCGTTTAGGGATTATCCTTTACGGCTTCCGCCTTACCTTTTCACAAATCGCCGACGTGGGCATTAGCGGCATTGTGATTGACGTATTAACGCTTTCCAGCACGTTCATGCTGGCCTGCTTCTTAGGCCAAAAAGTCTTTGGTCTGGACAGGCACACCAGCTGGCTGATTGGCGCCGGTAGCAGTATCTGCGGCGCGGCGGCGGTACTGGCGACAGAACCGGTGGTAAAAGCGGAAGCCAGTAAGGTTACTGTAGCCGTCGCGACTGTCGTTATTTTCGGCACCATCGCTATTTTCCTTTACCCGGCAATGTATCCGCTGCTGGCGCACTGGTTCAGCCCGGAAACTTACGGCATCTATATCGGCTCAACCATGCATGAAGTCGCGCAAGTGGTCGCAGCGGGTCATGCCGTTAGCCCGGATGCGGAAAATGCGGCAGTTATCGCTAAGATGCTGCGTGTCATGATGCTGGCGCCGTTCCTGATCATTCTGGCGGCGCGCGTTAAACAGCTTTCACCGGCGACCGGCGCGGAAAAAAGCAAAATTACCATTCCGTGGTTTGCTATTTTCTTCATCGTAGTGGCGATCTTCAACTCTTTCCACCTGCTGCCGAAAGCCGTGGTGGATATGCTGGTGACGCTGGACACAGTGCTGCTGGCGATGGCAATGGCGGCGTTGGGTCTGACCACTCACGTTAGCGCATTGAAAAAAGCGGGGGCGAAACCGCTGCTGATGGCGCTGGCATTATTCGCCTGGCTGATTATTGGCGGTGGCGCCATTAACGTCCTAATCCATAGCCTTATCGCATAAATTATTACGTTTCACGCCTGTTAACCCGTTATCATAGCGTTCGTAATGAACCGTTAGCGGGTTTAACAGGAGTCTTTTATGAAATACATCGGAGCGCACGTCAGCGCTGCAGGCGGTCTGGCTAACGCCCCTGCCCGCGCGGCTGAAATTGGCGCAACGGCCTTTGCGCTTTTCACAAAAAACCAGCGTCAGTGGCGTGCCGCCCCCCTTACTCCCCAGGTCATTGATGACTTTAAAATCGCCTGTGAAAAGTATCATTTTTCGGCGGCGCAAATCCTTCCCCACGATAGTTACCTGATTAATCTGGGCCATCCGGTCAGTGAAGCGCTGGAAAAATCACGCGATGCCTTTCTCGATGAAATGCAGCGCTGTGAACAACTCGGCTTAACCTTGCTTAATTTTCATCCCGGTAGCCATCTGATGCAGATTGCACAGGAGGATTGCCTGGCGCGGATCGCGGAATCCATCAATATTGCCCTCGCGCAGACCGAGGGCGTTACGGCGGTTATCGAAAATACAGCCGGTCAGGGCAGTAATCTGGGGTTTGAGTTTGAACAGTTAGCCGCCATCATCGACGGCGTGGAAGATAAGTCGCGCGTTGGCGTCTGTATCGATACCTGCCATGCCTTTGCCGCCGGATACGATCTGCGTACGCCAGAGGCGTGCGAAAAAACATTCGCCGAATTCGGGAAAATTGTCGGATTTCAGTATTTGCGCGGAATGCACCTGAACGACGCCAAAAGCGCCTTCGGTAGCCGCGTTGACCGCCATCACAGTCTGGGTGAAGGCAATATCGGCCACGATGCGTTTCGTTGGATTATGCAGGATGGGCGTTTTGACGGTATTCCGCTGATACTGGAGACCATCAATCCTGATATCTGGGCGGAAGAGATTGCGTGGTTAAAAGCCCAGCAAATTGCCGAAGCGATGGCCTGACGCTCAATGTTCTTCAGGCAATAAAAAAGGCAGAGCGCGCTCTGCCTTTTTTAGCGTGTTTCTCTTATGCCGCTTTTGCCGTGACTTCCGTCTCCGGACGTTTCAGGACGGCATAAGCCAGCCCTGCCACCAGCGTACCGGCCACAATTGCCAGCAGGTATCCCAATACTGGCGTAATTGCGCCTGGGATAAGCAGAACAAACAGACCGCCATGCGGCGCCATCAATTTTGCGCCTACCGCCATAGAAATGGCCCCGGTCAACGCGCCGCCAACGATACAGCACGGCAGTACACGCATCGGGTCGCGTGCCGCAAACGGAATAGCGCCTTCAGTGATAAAGCACAGCCCCAGCACCAACGCCGCTTTACCGCCTTCCTGCTGCGCTTTGTCGAACTTACGGCGCGCCACCATCGTCGCCAGACCCAGCGCTAACGGCGGTACCATACCTGCGGCCATGATCGCCGCCATCGGCGCGTAAGTTTGCGTACTCAGCAGACCAACGCCAAACGCATACGCCGCTTTGTTCACTGGGCCGCCCATGTCGGTACACATCATCCCGCCGAGAATCGCGCCCAACAGCACTGCGTTTGCGGTTCCCATGGTTTGCAGCCAGTGGGTGAGCCCTTCCAGAATCCCGGCAACCGGTTTACCGATCAGGTAAATCATTGCCAGCCCCACCACCAGACTGGAAATTAACGGGATGATCAGGATTGGCTTCAGCGCTTCCATACTTTGCGGAAGTTTCAGTTTGGTACTGATAAGCTTCGCCATATACCCGGCAAGGAAGCCGGCAATGATCCCGCCGATAAAACCGGAACCGGTGCTAACCGCCAGCATACCGCCAATCAGACCTGGCGTAAGGCCTGGGCGATCCGCGATGGAGAAAGCGATATAACCCGCCAGTACCGGCACCATCAGCGCAAACGCCGAACCGCCGCCAATCTGCATCAGCGCCGCCGCCAGCGTGTCCGGCACCTTAAAGGCTTCAATACCAAAGGCGAAGGAAAGCGCGATACACAGCCCCCCGGCAACCACCATAGGCAGCATGTAAGAAACGCCCGTCAACAGATGCCGGTATGCGCCAGCGCTCTCTTTCTTCCCTTCGGTCGCCGCTTGCGATGCCTTACCCGCCGGTTGATACGGCGTCGCTTCCGCTACGGCTTTATCCAGCTCCTGCGCCGTCTTTTTCAGCGCCAGGCCGGTCGACGTGCGGTACATCGGGAGACCGGCAAACTTCGCCAGATCCACTTCGATATCCGCCGCCACAATCACTAAATCCGCTTCCGCCACCTCTTCCGGGGTGATGGCATTGCCGGCCCCCACGGAGCCGCGCGTTTCGACTTTTACCCACCAGCCGCGTTTTTTCGCTTCTGTTTCAATGGCTTCAGCCGCCATAAAAGTATGGGCGACGCCGGTCGGGCAGGCCGTTACCGCGACCACGCGTTTCGGACCGCCGCTCGCCGCAGGAGCAGCCGCAGCAGGGGCGCTGTAAAGGGTCGCATGGCTTTTGGCTTCACTCAGAAACAGTTCCGGATGCGCGACGGCGCGACCAATATCCCCCAGCCAAACCTTTTTGCCGTTCAGAGCATTGTCGTTCGGCAGAGATTCGCCCAGCACGATCGCCAGCTCAGCATCATTCGGATTGTCGATAATTTCCAGATTTGCTTTATGCGCCGCCGCTCCAAGCAGGGTTTTCGCCATGTAAGCGCGAGCCTGGCCGAGATTAGCGTCAATTATCAGCAGCGTTTTCATTATGCCTCTCCTGCTGTCAGTTAAACGGTTGTAAGTCGACACGCGCCATCATTGCGGCCAACTGAGGACGATCGGTAATACCCACATTGCTCTGGCTGACCGCCAGCGCGGCAACCGCCGTCGCCAGACGCAGCGTATGTTCGCTGGACTCGCGCATCAGCAGGCCGTAAATCAATCCGCCAACCATGGAATCGCCTGCGCCGACGGTACTTACCACGTCAACTGCCGGTGGTTTAGCGATCCATTCTCCTGAGGCGTTAACCCACAGCGCGCCTTCCGCCCCCAGCGAAATCACCACATGAGCGATACCCTGTTCGCGTAACGCGTGCGCCGCATCAATTACATCTTTCATTTCCGGGAGCTTACGACCCGCCCAAATTTCCAGTTCGCGGCGATTCGGTTTCACCAGCCACGGCGCAGCTTTAAGACCGGCGACTAACGCTTCACGGCTACTATCAAAGATAATGCATGGACACTGGCTGCGCAGACGCGTCATCCAGTCGGTGAACGCTTCCGGACTCACGCCAGCCGGTAAGCTACCGCTGACGCAGACCATATCGAACTGGCCCAGCCAGCTCAGGGAGTCGTTAACAAAGCGTTCCCAGTCTGCGGGGGTCACGTCAAAGCCGGAAAAGTTGAAGTCGGTCACTTCGCCATCTTTTTCCGTCAGCTTCACGTTGATGCGGGTCCGGCCCTGAACCACCTGAAAGCGGTTAGCGATGCCCAGTTCGCTGAATAATTGCTGAAAACCGTCCTGGTTATCTTTACCGAGAAAACCGCCGACGGTGACGTCGATGCCTAAGTCTTTCAGCACTTTGGCAACGTTAATGCCTTTGCCCGCCGCGTGCAGACCCGTGGTTTTCACCAGGTTCACTTCGCCGCGTTCGATTTCAGGGCAAAACCCAACCAGATCGTAAGCCGGATTAAGGGTAATGGTGGCGACACGCCTGCTCATTATGCGCCCTCCCCGAGACCGGCGGCGATCGCATCGCCAATCGCTTTCAGCGCCTGTTCAGCATCTTCACCCTGCGCGGTAAAGCGCAGACGATGGCCTTTCTTCACGCCTAACGCCACCACTTTCATCAGACTACGTCCGTTTGCCGGTTTGCCGGTTCCATCAAGGTTTGTCACGGTAATTTCACTGTTAAATTGTTTAATCGTATTCACCAGCATGGTGCCCGGACGGGCATGGAGACCATGCTCATTACGCACTACAAATTCCGCGCTCAGTACGTCATCCGTCAGCGCATCATCACTGGTCAGCAACGCCAGCAGCGTCGCGGCGTCAGCGCTCAGCAGACGATCGGCTTTATTGTTCAGCAACAGGTCGCCGAGGCGTTTTAGCACGGCAATCGGCTGCTCATCGTTCATCGCGACAGTGACTAATAAGGCTGCTTTTTCACCCTCTACGTCAAACGCCTGGGTCGCACGGCTTACCGCAACAGCGCTGCGCAAATTGCCTTCCGCGCTGTCGTTCAGCCAGATGCCTTGTCCCAGATTCATCGGACTATCGTTAATCGTTTTTGCGACAAACGCCGCATCAACCGCTCCCGCCTCTTTCAGACGCGCCGCATTTAGCGCCTGCAATGTGACCAGCGAGCTGGCGATGACATCCAGCGTCATCGTCTCGTTATCAAGTTTTAATTGTTCACTTTGCTTCTCGCCCATCAGCAATGCGCGCAGCTCTTCCGCCGTTGTCGCGGATTTCAGCTGTTCAGCCACGGAGTCATCGCTCAGCACATGCGTCAGCTGACGCAGCAGGCCGAGGTGTTCGTCCGAACTGGCGGCAATACCAATCGCCACGTAGGCGACCTGGCCTTCTCCCCAGGTAACGCCCTGCGGAAATTGAAAGACCTGGACGCCGGTTTTCAGCACCTGATCGCGCGTGTCTGTTGTGCCATGGGGAATCGCAATACCATTGCCAAGAAAGGTCGAGGTTTGCTGTTCGCGCGCCAGCATACCGTCAACATAGCCGCCCGCCACATTCCCCGCCTGCGCTAACGCGGCGGCGATTTGCCGAATGGCCTCTTCTTTATTTCCGGCCTGCTCGCCCGGATGAATGTCCTGAACCGATAACTGGAACATGTGTCTCCTCTCCTGCTGAATTGAAACGATTCAGCTACTATGAGAAAAAAAGCGCCAATCTGAGTTATCAAAAAAACCAGATCGCGCTGAAACGTTTCAAGAAGTCTGGATCTTTCTGCTTCAGCACGCAAGAAAAGTTACCGGTTTTGTAGCAATTTTTTGAGGTGAAGCACATTTTTTCTCCAACAAACCCTCAATAGCTGACGCATAAAAGGCTTCAGCTTTTTTCTTTCAGCTTGCGTCAGCACGCCCTGGTAACAAACTGGAATGCTATTTTGATTTTTCGTGTCGATTTTGATTCAGACGCCTGTTTATTTTCTGACGGGCAGCGTAAACTCCGCCTCTCTTCACACCACTGATATAGAAACATGCACAACAGTCCCGCCGCCGCTGCGCCTAAATCGTTTGACCTGACGTCTACCGCCTTTTTGATCGTCGCTTTTCTCACCGGTATTGCCGGTGCGTTACAGACGCCGACGCTCAGTATTTTTCTGACGGATGAGGTTCACGCCCGCCCCGGCATGGTGGGATTCTTTTTTACCGGCAGCGCGGTTATCGGCATTATCGTGAGCCAGTTTCTGGCGGGTCGCTCAGATAAAAAAGGCGATCGCAAAAAACTGATCGTTTTCTGTTGCGTGCTGGGCATGTTGGCCTGCGTGTTGTTTGCCTGGAACCGCAACTACTTTATTTTGCTGTTCATCGGCGTCTTTCTCAGTAGCTTCGGCTCTACCGCCAACCCGCAGATGTTTGCGCTGGCCCGAGAACATGCCGATCGTACAGGTCGTGAAGCGGTGATGTTCAGCTCAATCCTCCGCGCCCAGGTCTCGTTGGCCTGGGTCATTGGGCCGCCGCTGGCCTATGCGCTGGCGATGGGTTTTAGCTTTACGGTGATGTATTTGAGCGCGGCGGTAGCTTTTATCGTCTGCGGCGTCATGGTGTGGTTCTTTTTACCGTCAATGCGCAAAGATGCGCCGCTGGCGACCGGCACGCTGGAAGCACCGCGTCGTAATCGCCGCGATACGCTGTTGCTGTTTGTCATCTGTACGTTAATGTGGGGAACTAACAGCCTGTATATCATTAATATGCCGCTGTTTATCATCAATGAGCTGCATCTTCCGGAAAAACTTGCAGGCGTGATGATGGGCACCGCCGCCGGGCTGGAGATTCCCACAATGCTGATTGCAGGTTACTTCGCCAAACGGCTGGGAAAACGCCTGTTAATGTGCATCGCCGTTGTCGCCGGACTGTGCTTTTATGCGGGTATGTTGCTGGCGCACGCGCCGGCGACGTTGCTCGGCTTGCAGTTGCTGAACGCGATTTACATCGGCATTCTTGGCGGGATTGGCATGCTCTATTTTCAGGATCTCATGCCAGGCCAGGCGGGTTCAGCCACCACGCTGTATACCAATACCATTCGCGTCGGCTGGATCATTGCCGGTTCGCTGGCGGGAATCGCCGCAGAAATCTGGAATTACCATGCGGTCTTCTGGTTTGCGTTAGTCATGATTGTCGCCACCATGTTCTGCCTGGCGCGTATTAAAGATGTTTAACTTGCAAGCCTGATACTTTTACTCTTCGACACATTTCAGCGCAGAATTTATTTCTGCGCGATGTTCATGCGCGGTCATTCATTGTCTTTTTCTCAATACGATATTCTGTTAGCGCCCTCTTACATAAGAGACCGGTTATTGAGAAAATTACGCCCATCAGCCCGCAAAGGACCAACACCAGCCGCATCTTATATTTTGGTGTAACAGCAACATCTATCACTTCAATGTTAGCATTATTTTTAACCGCCTCCGACAACAAGGATAGCTTTGTATATGTTTCCGTTTGTAACATATTTTTATGCACGCTATAACGTTTAATGTCACCATCATCGATATACCATGCCGCCATTTTATCGACACTATTTTTCAGGGTGGAAATAATATTATTGACGCTTTCTTCCCTCCCCTGCGCCTTAAAAAGAACAAGCTGTTTTTTCGCGTCAAAACTTATTTTATTTTTATAGTTCGCAGGCAAGAAACGGCTAAACTGGTTAAGGATAACCGTTGTTTTACATTGAATATCATTAGTATAGCCACATAACGCATAGGTAGCAGGCGTATCCAGATTAGGTTTGATTGTCATACTCACAACCTTTGTATCATGCTGCACGCTCACAAAAACATAGCCAATGGCAACAAAAATAAAGGTAGCGATCATGATACTTAGCCATTTTCTTATAAGGAATAAGGAAACGTCGACTAAATCAATTTCACTATTTTCTCCCCGCATTTCACATCCCTTTTAAAACGCTAATAGTCAACCCGAATACTGAAATAACAAAAAGCAACACCAGCGTAAAAATAAACGCCCTGGCTGCGAACGTATATTTCTTCATAAGATAAAACCCACACATAAGAATTCGAGTATTTTAAAGGAAAATAACAACACATTCACACTGGTTATATCGATCGGTAAATACATCAATGATAGATATAAACTATCAAATTCATGATATCGATCGTTATAAATAATTAAAATCGATCAAAATTCCTCTTTTTAATAGATAAAAACTATCATATAAATAAAATTGATCGTTTTTGTTTTATGTGACGGTTTATTCGGTACACGTTCAGGCACCAACGGGGTTGAGCGGCGGCATCTACCGCTTCAGAAGCCACGAAATAAGGGAATCATGTATTACGCTATTTAATGGTAAAAGGAGGTAATTTGAGGCGCAGCTTTTGCAGACTATTTCGGGATATAACGTAAGCCCCTGCACGTTTATCAAAAACGGCTTAGCTCATGGTAAGGTTTTCTGTTCGAGTTCCAGCAAATAAATAATGGCCTCTTCCCGGGTCGTTAAACACATGTCCCCTGCCGGTTGCAAACCAGAGCACACTTTTGGGCGTAAAGGCGAGCCAAAGATAAGGCACAAGTTATCTTCCGAAAGCTGCACGCATCTGGTATTCATCGGCTTGCCATTCGGCATTCCGGGTATCGGCGACGAAATTGAAGGCGCAATACAGCAAGCGCCACAACCGCTACGACAGTCCATGCTCAGCCCTCTATTTATAACCAAATGAAAGATAACAGAATTTGTCCAAAGAAAAATCCAGATTTAAAATGTGGACGTCATCATGATCAGGCCTGTCCTCAGACATTCCGAAGACAAGGCTGGAAACAGAAGGGACAACACAGCACACTTCCCCCCTCCAGGCGACATGCCATCGCCTATTCTCGTTGAACGCGGAGCGGAAAGCGGGCGAACAGTATCACCTTTTTTGCACCAGCAAAAGTGACAATTCCACTTGCCTGGACGGCCCGGCGCGAGTAGTTTTACGCGATATTTTAGATAATCTCTACAACAGGATCTCCTCGATGCCAAGAGCGAACGAAATCAAAAAAGGTATGGTACTGAACTACAACGGCAAATTGCTGATTGTGAAAGATATCGACATTCAGTCGCCTACCGCCCGTGGCGCCGCCACACTGTATAAAATGCGTTTTTCCGATGTCCGCACCGGTCTGAAAGTGGAAGAACGTTTCAAAGGCGACGATATCGTTGATACCGTCACCCTGAGCCGTCGCGGCGTTGACTTTTCTTATGTCGATGGCAACGAATATGTGTTCATGGATAAAGAAGACTATACGCCGTATACCTTCACCAAAGATCAGATTGAAGAAGAGTTGCTGTTTATGCCTGAAGGCGGAATGCCGGATATGCAGGTTCTGACCTGGGACGGCCAACTGCTGGCGCTAGAGCTTCCGCAGACCGTGGATCTGGAAATCGTCGAAACCGCGCCGGGTATTAAAGGAGCGTCCGCCAGCGCACGTAACAAACCCGCGACATTAAGCACCGGTCTGGTGATTCAGGTTCCCGAATACCTGAGCGCAGGTGAGAAAATCCGCATTCATATCGAAGAGCGCCGTTATATGGGGCGCGCGGATTAAGTTTCGCATTTTTCGGCTGCGCCCCAGGGCGCAGTCTGACCCTTTTCTTTATTGACTGTTCTGCACCAGGAAAGAGAAACGTTAAAAATTTAACATTTTCTGCTCTTAAGATGGCAGAAGCACGACTTCGTCAACTCAGCCCTTCTCTTTTTCACGTTTATTCGCCAGGATTATTAAAGTTGTTATGTTGTATCAATATTCTGGAGCTGACGTGACCAAAACCAATCTTATTACTGGATTTCTCGGTAGCGGAAAAACCACCTCTATCCTTCATTTATTAGCTCATAAAGATCCGGCTGAAAAATGGGCCGTCCTGGTCAATGAATTTGGCGAAGTGGGTATTGACGGCGCGCTGCTTGCCGACAGCGGCGCACTGCTAAAAGAGATCCCCGGCGGCTGCATGTGCTGCGTCAACGGATTGCCTATGCAGGTAGGGCTCAATACGCTGCTGCGCCAGGGCAAACCTGACCGGTTGCTGATTGAACCAACCGGACTGGGGCACCCAAAACAGATTCTGGATTTATTAACTGCGCCGGTTTATGAGCCGTGGATTGATTTACGCGCTACGCTCTGCATCCTTGACCCTCGCCTGCTACTGGACCAACAGAGCGTCGCCAATGAAAATTTCCGCGATCAGCTCGCCTCAGCCGATATTATCATCGCCAATAAGACCGATCGCGCCACGGCGCAGAGCGATGCCGCCCTGCAACAGTGGTGGCGACAGTACGGCGGCGATCGTCAACTGATTCATGCCGAACATGGACAGATAGACGGTAAGCTTCTTGATTTACCACGACAAAATCTGGCGGAACTGCCGGCCAGCGCCGCGCATTCTCACACTCATGCCAGTAAAAAAGGACTCGCCGCGCTAAATCTGCCCGCCCAGCAGCGCTGGCGACGCAGCCTCAATAGCGGACAAGGTCATCAGGCCTGCGGCTGGATTTTCGATGCCGATACCGTGTTTGACACCATTGGCCTCCTCGAATGGGCGCGTCTGGCGCCGGTGGGCCGGGTGAAAGGCGTTATGCGCATACAAGAGGGGCTGGTACGCATCAATCGCCAGGGCGATGACCTGCACATCGAAACACAGAGTGTCGCGCCGCCGGACAGCCGGGTTGAACTTATCTCAAACACAGAAACCGACTGGAATACGTTACAGACGGCCTTGTTGAAGCTTCGTTTAGCGACGCACGCGTAAGGTTGCCACCGTTTAAAAACTATGGCGAAATGACGATGAAAACCCGCTATTCCTTGATAATTCTGCTTAATGCCGCCGGTCTGGCGCTGTTTTTGTCATGGTATCTTCCCGTCAATCACGGCTTCTGGTTCACCATTGATTCCGGCATATTCCACTTCTTTAACCAGAAACTGGTGGAAAGCCACGCGTTCCTCTGGTGGGTCGCTATTACCAATAATCGGGCGTTTGACGGCTGTTCGCTGCTGGCGATGGGCGGACTGATGCTCAGTTTCTGGCTAAAAGAAAACGCATCGGGCCGGCGGCGCATTGTGATAATCGGATTGGTCATGCTGCTAACAGCGGTGGTGCTTAACCAACTCGGTCAGGCGCTGATCCCCGTCAAGCGCGCCAGCCCAACGCTCTCTTTTGAGCATATTTATCGCGTCAGCGAGTTGCTGCACATCCCGACAAAAGACGCGTCAAAAGACAGTTTCCCAGGCGATCACGGTATGATGCTGCTGATATTTTCCGCCTTTATGCTGCGTTATTTCGGCAAAACTGCGGGGATTATCGCCCTTATTATATTTGTGGTTTTCGCGTTTCCGCGCGTTATGATTGGCGCTCACTGGTTCACCGATATTGTGGTCGGGTCGCTCACGGTTATTTTGATTGGCCTCCCCTGGTGGCTGATGACCCCGCTCAGCGACCGGGCGATAGCGCTTTTTGAGAATTATCTCCCGGGCGGAAATAAACAAATTTTAAACAAATAACCTATGTAATTAACATTACCTTCAGCGATAGTTTTACATCGTTGAAGGTAATTTATGATGATATTCCCCCAGCCCATCATTTTTCGGTCATATTATTCCTCTGCAAAATGAACAGCTTGCCCGATTTTTAAACGATTTGCGCTTAATTTGACCCGTGCTGATAGTTCACTTTTCGTATCATAAATTCTTATAAAAAATCACGCGAAATCGCTCGCAATGACAGCAACAATCGGGTAATCTCAAACTCGTTTTGCCTCGCCAGATAATTATTCTCATTGCGAATAAATTTGTGCGTTCCGCCACAGATTTGTGCACAAAGAATTGTCTCAAGCTGTGCAGGTAATTAGTCTCATCACGTTTGGCATTTTTATAACGATATTTATCGTTAAGGACTTCAAGGGAAAACAAACAACATGGTCAAATCTCAACCGATTTTGAGATATATTTTGCGCGGGATTCCTGCGATTGCAGTTGCGGTTCTGCTTTCTGCTTGTAGCACAACCACCAATACCGCAAAGAATATGCATTCTGAGACGCATGCTGTGGGCAATAGCGATAGCTCTTCACTGCAAGCCTCTCAGGATGAATTTGAAAATATGGTGCGTAACCTCGACGTTAAGTCGCGGATTATGGATCAGTATGCTGACTGGAAAGGCGTGCGTTACCGCCTGGGCGGCAGCACTAAGAAAGGCGTCGACTGTTCCAGCTTTGTACAGCGCACCTTCCGTGAACAGTTTGGTTTAGAGCTTCCGCGTTCAACCTATGAACAGCAGGAAATGGGCAAAGCGGTTTCACGCAATAACCTGCGTACGGGCGATCTGGTTCTGTTCCGCGCCGGCTCCACTGGTCGCCATGTCGGTATTTATATCGGCAATAACCAGTTTGTCCATGCGTCTACCAGTAGCGGCGTCATTATCTCCAGTATGAACGAACCGTACTGGAAAAAACGCTACAATGAAGCGCGTCGAGTTCTGAGCCGCAGTTAATCTTCATCAGGCAGCACCTCCCTTGGCTTACCTGATGAGACGACATAAAAAGCACTGCTTCAGCAGTGCTTTTGCTTATTATCCCTTCTGAACCCGTTTTGCCGAATGGCGACGTGTGGCGTCTTATCCAGCCTACAACACACGAACGTAGGCCTGATAAACATAGCGCCATCAGGCATTCAGGTCGTTTCCGCCAACGGCTACTGCGACAATACGCTTTCCTGCGCATCACAGAAAAGCATGACTATCCGGGGTAATCCAGGCTATAGTCTTATAAATCAACCAGTTTAACCGGCATCCGCCTTTTCAGGCCACACCAGGAATTATGCTAACACGCGACTCCTCTTCCGGTCGGAAAATCCTGCTTACCTGTATCATTACGGGGATAGCGGCAGCATTACTTATTGGTAGCCTGCAATTTTTCCTGTCGTGGCATAAACGGGATGTTAAATACAATACGCTCCTTTCTGATGTACAACATTACCTGGCCAGCTATTTCGCCGACCTGAAAGCCACCACCGATATTCTTCAACCGTTGACGATCAACACCTGTCAGCAGGTTGGCGCAGAACTCACCTCAAGAGCCGCTTTTAGCCTTAATGTCCGCGCCTTCTTATTGATTAAAGATAAAAAAGTGTTCTGCTCTTCCGCCACTGGCGCCATGAATATGCCGCTTCAGCAACTGGTACCGGATATAGATATCCGCAAAGACGTTGCTATGGCGATTCTGCCCGGCACGCCAATGATGCCCAACAAACCGACAATGGTGATTTGGTATCGAAACCCATTATTAAATGACAGCGGCGTATTCACATCGCTGAATATTAACCTGACGCCCTACTTACTCTATACCACGCGCCAGGATGATTTTAACGGCATCGCGCTGATTGTCGGCAATACCGCTCTGTCGACCTTTTCTTCGCGTCTACTGACCGTCGCGGAGCTGCCGGGCACGCCATCACGACAGGCAACTATCAACGGCCTGCCGCTTAAAATACGGCTTTATGCCGATAGCTGGACCTACAATGACTTGTGGTATGCGTTGATGCTGGGCTGCATTAGCGGCATCGTAGCAGGGTTTATCTGTTACTTTATCTATGCCCTCCGGACGCGACCGGGCAAAGAGATTTTAACGGCGATCAAACACGAGCAGTTTTATGTGGTTTATCAGCCCGTCGTCGATACTCGTACGCTGAGCGTCACCGGGCTTGAAGTCTTACTGCGCTGGCGTCACCCTACGGCAGGAGAGATTCCGCCGGATGCCTTTATCCACTATGCCGAAGCGCAGCAACTTATCGTACCGTTAACGCAGCATCTGTTCGAGCTGATCGCCCGCGACGCACCCACGCTACAGAAGGTGATGCCCGTCGGTGCCAAATTTGGCATTAACATCGCACCGGAACATCTGCACAGCGACAGTTTTAAAGAGGATATGCACCGGCTCAGGGACGCCCTGCCCGCGCACCATTTTCATATCGTGCTGGAAATCACTGAACGCGATATGCTTCAGCAGTATGAAGCGGCCAAACTGTTCGAATGGCTGCATTCCGCCGGGTTTGAAATCGCTATAGATGATTTCGGTACAGGCCATAGCGCCCTGATTTATCTGGAGCGATTTACTTTAGATTATCTGAAAATCGATCGCGGTTTTATCCAGGCGATCGGCACGGAAACCGTCACGTCTCCAGTTCTGGATACCGTGCTGACGCTCTCCAGACGCCTGAATATGCTGACGGTGGCCGAGGGCGTTGAAACGCCGGAGCAGGCCCGTTGGCTACGCGATCACGGTGTTAATTACTTGCAGGGGTACTGGATTAGCCGTCCTTTACCCCTTAAAGATTTCGTGCTGTGGATGTCGGCGCCTTCCGTGCCTGAATGGTAGCCCCCTTACGGTTTTAACGGATTCACATCAGACGCAACGTCACTTATTATTCAGCGAAACGCCTGCCGGTTTGCAGCGGGCAATACGATAAGGAAACCGCCTTCAGATG
Organism: Salmonella sp. 32120201201600049SM; assembly: GCF_017572835.1. NCBI lineage: Bacteria > Pseudomonadati > Pseudomonadota > Gammaproteobacteria > Enterobacterales > Enterobacteriaceae > Salmonella > Salmonella sp. 32120201201600049SM. The sequence goes on from NZ_JAGESA010000001.1 coordinate 1,173,508, forward strand.
ATTGCGCGCGTAATGCTTCTGCTTGTCGCACTGGTTAGCGCTGGCGCCCAGGCCCAGGAAATCAAAGAAAGCTACGCTTTCGCCGTACTCGGCGAACCTAAGTATGCTTTTAACTTTGATCACTTTGATTATGTGAATCCTGCTGCGCCGAAAGGCGGTCAGATGACGCTTTCCGCCATTGGTACGTTCGATAATTTCAATCGCTATTCGCTGCGCGGCAATCCCGGCGTACGTACCGAAGCCCTTTACGATACGCTTTTTACCACCTCGGATGATGAGCCCGGAAGCTATTACCCGCTGATTGCCGACCATGCCCGCTATGCCGCCGACTATTCCTGGGTGGAAATCTCGATTAACCCCCGCGCTCGTTTTCACGATGGCACGCCCATTACCGCCCGCGATGTGGCTTTTACCTTTCATAAGTTCATGACCGAAGGCGTACCGCAGTTCCGTCTGGTCTATAAAGGTACTACCGTGAAGGCGATTGCGCCTTTAACCGTGCGAATTGAGCTGGCGAAGCCTGGTAAAGAAGACATGCTTAGTCTGTTTTCACTACCGATCATGCCCGAAAAATTCTGGAAAAATCACAAACTCAGCGATCCACTTTCAACGCCGCCCTTAGCCAGCGGGCCATACCGGATTACTCAGTGGAAAATGGGCCAGTACATTGTCTATTCACGCGTCAAAAACTACTGGGCGGCTAATCTGCCGGTCAATCGTGGACGTTTTAACCTCGACACTATCCGCTACGATTACTACCTTGATGACAATGTCGCTTTCGAGGCGTTTAAAGCGGGCGCATTTGATCTACGGCTGGAAAACGACGCTAAAAACTGGGCAACGCGCTATATCGGTAAAAATTTCGATAATCATTACATCATTAAAGAAGAGCAGAAAAACGAGTCGGCGCAGGACACACGCTGGCTGGCCTTTAATATTCAGCGCCCGGTATTTAAAGACCGGCGGGTACGTGAAGCTGTCACCCTGGCCTTCGATTTTGAGTGGATGAATAAAGCGCTGTTCTATAATGCCTGGAGCCGAACCAACAGTTACTTCCAGAATACCGAGTACGCCGCCAGAAATTACCCTGACGCCGATGAGCTGGTATTACTCGCGCCGATGAAAAAAGATCTTCCTCCTGAAGTCTTCACCCAGATCTATCAGCCGCCGGTCTCTAACGGCGACGGCTACGATCGCGAAAATCTTCTTAAAGCTGACGCCTTGTTGACGCAGGCCGGATGGGTGATCAACGGACAGCAACGGGTCAATAGCGTCACCGGTAAGCCTCTGACGTTTGAACTTCTCCTTCCTGCCAGCAGTAATAGCCAGTGGGTTCTGCCCTTCCAGCATAATCTTCAGCGTCTGGGCATTACGATGACTATCCGTCAGGTTGATAATTCTCAACTCACCAACCGGATGCGTAGCCGCGACTATGACATGATGCCGAGGCTATGGCGGGCGATGCCCTGGCCCAGCTCCGATCTACAAATCTCATGGGCGTCGGAATACATTGACTCCAGTTATAACGCTCCCGGCGTACAAAGCCCGGTGGTGGATAAACTGATCGCGCAAATTATCGCAGCGCAGGGTGATAAAGCGAAACTGGTGCCGCTGGGACGGGCGCTGGATCGCGTGCTGACCTGGAACTATTACATGCTGCCGATGTGGTATATGGCGCAAGACAGGCTCGCCTGGTGGGATAAATTCTCCCATCCGGCGATTCGCCCGGTATATACCATCGGGTTAGATACCTGGTGGTATGATGTCAACAAAGCCGCCAAACTACCGGCAGCCAGGAGGTAGTAAGAATCAATGGGCGCCTATCTTATCCGCCGTCTGTTACTGGTGATCCCCACGCTATGGGCCATTATTACCATTAACTTTTTTATCGTGCAGATCGCTCCCGGCGGCCCTGTCGATCAGGCGATTGCCGCGATTGAATTTGGCCAGGGCGGCGCGTTGCCCGGCGCCAGCGGCGAAGGCGTTCGCGCCAGTCATGCGCAAACCGGCGTCGGCAATATCAGCGACAGCCATTATCGCGGCGGCCGGGGACTCGATCCGGAGGTGATCGCGGAGATCACCCATCGCTACGGCTTCGACAAACCGCTGCATGAGCGTTATTTCAAGATGCTACGGGACTATCTCTCTTTTGACTTCGGCGACAGTCTGTTTCGCAGCGCATCCGTACTAACGCTGATCAAAGATAGCCTTCCCGTCTCCATTACCCTGGGATTATGGAGCACGCTGATTATTTATCTGGTGTCTATCCCGCTGGGGATCCGCAAAGCCGTCCATAACGGCAGTCGCTTTGATGTGTGGAGCAGCGCGTTTATCATTATTGGTTATGCGATCCCCGCCTTTCTGTTCGCTATTTTATTAATCGTCTTTTTTGCCGGCGGCAGCTACTACGATATCTTTCCGCTACGTGGCCTGGTCTCCGCCAACTTTGACACGTTACCGTGGTACCAGAAAATCACCGATTATTTGTGGCATATTACGCTACCGGTGTTGGCAACCGTCATCGGCGGTTTTGCCGCCCTGACGATGCTGACGAAAAATTCGTTTCTCGACGAGGTGCGTAAACAGTATGTCGTTACCGCTCGCGCTAAAGGCGTGAGTGAAAAAAACATTCTCTGGAAACATGTTTTTCGTAACGCCATGCTGCTGGTGATCGCCGGGTTTCCCGCCACTTTTATCAGTATGTTTTTCACCGGCTCGTTGCTAATTGAAGTCATGTTCTCGCTCAACGGCCTGGGGCTGCTGGGTTATGAAGCAACCGTTTCGCGCGACTATCCGGTGATGTTCGGCACGCTTTATATCTTTACCCTGATTGGCTTATTACTGAATATCCTGAGCGATATCAGCTATACGCTGGTCGATCCACGCATTGATTTTGAGGGACGATAATGCCGCGATTAAGCCCGGTCAATCAGGCCCGCTGGGCGCGTTTCCGCCATAATCGCCGGGGCTACTGGTCACTATGGATTTTCCTGGTCGTGTTCAGCCTGAGCTTATGCGCGGAACTGATTGCTAACGATAAGCCATTGCTGGTGCGCTATGAAGGCCAGTGGTATTTTCCGCTGGTAAAAAATTACAGCGAGCGCGATTTCGGCGGCCCGCTGGCGACAACGGCAGACTATCAGGACCCATGGCTACAACGGCAGCTTGAGAATCGGGGCTGGGTGTTGTGGGCCCCCGTACGCTTTGGCGCCAATACCATTAATTTTGCCACCACGCAGCCTTTCCCCTCCCCGCCTTCGGCGAAAAACTGGCTGGGCACCGATGCGAATGGCGGCGACGTTTTCGCCCGCATCCTGTACGGCACCCGCATTTCTATTTTATTCGGCCTGATGTTAACGATTTGCTCCAGCGTCATGGGCGTACTGGCGGGCGCGCTACAGGGCTATTATGGCGGCAAAGTCGATTTATGGGGACAACGTCTCATCGAAGTCTGGTCGGGGATGCCGACCCTGTTTCTGATTATTTTACTTTCCAGCGTAGTGCAGCCTAACTTCTGGTGGTTGCTGGCCATAACCGTACTGTTTGGCTGGATGAGTCTGGTGGGCGTAGTGCGCGCCGAGTTTTTACGGACCCGCAATTTTGACTATATCCGCGCCGCGCAGGCGCTTGGCGTCAGCGATCGGGACATTATCCTGCGCCATATGTTGCCTAATGCGATGGTCGCTACCCTGACATTTTTACCGTTCATTTTATGTAGCTCCATCACCACCCTGACGTCGCTGGATTTTCTGGGATTCGGTCTGCCGCTTGGCTCCCCTTCTCTCGGCGAACTTCTTTTACAGGGGAAAAACAACTTACAGGCTCCCTGGCTGGGGATCGCCGCCTTTCTGTCTGTCGCCATTCTGCTATCGCTGCTGATTTTTATCGGCGAAGCGGTACGCGACGCCTTTGATCCTGCTAAGGCGGTATAAGATGACATCTCCATTGCTTGCGATTGAAAATTTATCGGTAGGTTTCCGTCAGCAACAGCACGTGCGTCCTGTCGTTAACGCCATTTCGTTACAGGTGAACGCCGGGGAAACGCTGGCGCTGGTCGGCGAGTCCGGGTCAGGGAAAAGCGTGACGGCGCTTTCCATTCTGCGTCTTTTGCCTACCCCTCCCGCCGTCTACCTCTCCGGCGATATTCGCTTTCACGGCGAATCATTGCTTCATGCCAGCGAGCAGACGCTACGCGGCGTGCGCGGCAATAAAATCGCCATGATTTTTCAGGAACCGATGGTTTCACTTAACCCACTGCATACGCTGGAAAAACAGCTCTATGAAGTGCTGTCGCTCCATCGGGGAATGCGTCGGGAGGCGGCAAGAGCGGAGATGATCGGTTGTCTGGATCGGGTCGGTATCCGCCAGGCGAGCCAGCGTCTGCGCGATTATCCGCATCAGCTTTCCGGCGGCGAACGCCAGCGCGTCATGATAGCCATGGCGCTGTTAACACGGCCGGAATTACTGATCGCCGATGAGCCGACCACCGCCCTCGACGTCTCCGTACAGGCGCAGATTTTATCTCTACTGCGGGAACTCCAGCGCGAGCTCAATATGGGATTGCTGTTTATCACCCATAACCTCAGCATTGTAAAAAAACTGGCGGATTCGGTGGCGGTAATGCAACACGGCAAGTGCGTAGAGAACCAACGCGCCGACACGCTGCTCTCCGCGCCGACCCATCCGTACACGCAAAAACTACTCAACAGCGAACCCACAGGCGATCCGGTTCCGCTCCCCGCCGGGCAGACGCCGTTGCTGGAGGTGGACAGGCTGCGCGTCGCCTTCCCGATCCGCAAAGGCATTCTGAAGCGCGTCGTGGATCATAATGTGGTGGTTAACAATATCAGTTTCACCCTGCATCCAGGCGAAACGCTGGGTCTGGTCGGCGAGTCAGGATCGGGAAAAAGTACCACCGGTCTGGCGCTGTTACGGCTTATCCGCTCCGAAGGCCGCATCGTGTTTGACGGTCAATCGCTGGATACGTTAAACCGCCGCCAGCTTTTACCTGTTCGCCACCATATCCAGGTCGTATTCCAGGACCCGAACTCATCGCTAAACCCGCGTTTAAACGTGTTGCAAATTATCGAAGAAGGCCTGCGCGTCCACCAGCCTACGCTTTCAGGCGCGCAGCGCGAACAGCAGGTGAAAGCGGTCATGATGGAAGTCGGCCTGGACCCGGAAACGCGGCATCGTTACCCCGCTGAGTTTTCCGGCGGCCAGCGTCAACGTATCGCCGTCGCCAGGGCGCTGATTTTAAAACCGTCGCTTATTATTCTGGATGAACCGACCTCATCGCTGGATAAAACCGTTCAGGCGCAGATTCTTGCCCTCCTGAAATCGCTCCAGCAAAAGCACCGTCTGGCCTATATCTTCATTAGCCACGATCTGCATGTAGTACGCGCGCTGTGCCATCAGGTTATCGTGCTGCGGCAGGGGGAGGTGGTTGAACAGGGGCAATGCGAGCGCGTGTTTACCGCACCGCAACAGGCCTATACGCGTCAGCTACTCGCGTTAAGCTGACGCCTAAAAAGGATTATTGTTAGAAAAAGGTTCCGCTATCGCCACGCCGAAATTTTTCAGCCGACAGGTGGCGGCAAACTCATCCTGACGATTAACGAACAGGCACGGTTCCCCTTCGCACTCAAGCACGGAGCAAGGAACTTCAATATCGCTTAGCGCCTGGCTGAGCTTATGCATCACTGACCACGCGCTATCGCCTGCCGGACTCAACAGTTTAAGCGCCACCAGACTATTCTCGGTGCTCTGCCCGTTTTGCGGAATCGGTTCAACCTTTGACCCCGCAAAACCCGCCGACCAGCGATAGTTTTGCGGCAGACGGTGAACAATTGAGAGCTGTAATGTATTCACTTTCTTTCCCCGGAAGCACAATTACTTCACAATTTACTTACATTTATATTAACACATCATTGACAACCCGTCCTTAAACAGATTGCTAACGCCCTTCTCTCCGTCAGTGGCTCTACAGCAAGCGGGAGTTAAAATAGTTTTACCGACGCGGAGATAGCGGCGGGCTATATGTACCCGTTTCTGCGATCTAACTCAACCTTTTTAACTACAATGATGTGACTTTTTACATAAATGGATTTTACATAAAATAAACATAAAGGAGGAAAATGATGAATTGGTAATTGATATACATCAACTATGAAAGCCGTTTGGCTTTGCCATCGTGTAGCGGATAGCGTCCCCCAACGCCGCCTGCGCATTCTTCGGCGCCATTGAGGGACAGCGCGCCCGTCACCGTTTTTTGGGACGGCTGGCGTAGAGATAAAACAGAATGGAACAGGCGGCGCAAAGCGCAATCGACCAAATCATCGGCCACGCACTGGTAAAGGTAGCCAGCGACAGCAACGCGCCGACGATAGCGCCAATACCAAAGCGGAAAGTGCCCGCCAACGAAGACGCCGTTCCGGCCATATGCGGAAACTCATCCAAAATGACCGCCATCGCATTGGACGAAACCATCGACACACAGCCGACAAACGCCGCAACGCCGACCACCAGCGCCCAGAATCCAATGCCCATCAGCGCGCTGAAAACCATCCACACCGCCATCGCAAACTGAATCCATAGCCCGGCCCGAAACATGTTTAGCGCCCCTACCCGTCTGACAAAACGGCTGTTGATAATCGTCATCACAAACAGAAATACGATGTTCAACGCGAAGTAGTAGCCGAAATGCTGCGGCGGAACATGATTAATTTCGATATAGACAAACGGCCCCGCGCTCAAAAAAGAGAACATACCGGCAAAACTAAACCCGCTCGCCAGCATATAGCTCAGTACGCGTTTGTGGCGAAACAACGCCGCAAAGTTACCTATTGTGGTACGAATATGAAAAGGCTGACGCCGCTCAACGGGCAGCGTCTCTTTAATCAGAGCAAAGATCATGACTGACGCCAGAATCGCCGCAATGGCCAGTATCCAGAAGATATAGTGCCAGCTTAACCATACCAACACCCAGCCGCCGACAATGGGCGCCATTAACGGCGCTATCGTAGTGACCAGCATGACAAATGACATCATGCGCGAAAACTCTTCCTTTGGATAAATATCCCGCATCAGCGCATTGATGACGACGCTTGCCGCCGCAGCCGCCAAACCGTGAAAGAAACGCATCACGATCAGTTGATCGATAGTCTGCGCCAACGCACAGGCGACCGCCGCAGCAGCAAATACCAGCGTCCCGCCCAGGATGACCGGCTTACGCCCGAGGCTATCCGCCATCGGTCCATAGATAAGCTGACCCAGCGCAAACCCCAGAATATAGGTGCTGAGCGTCATCTGCGCGCTACCGGCAGGCACGCCGAATTGCGCAGAAATCACCGGCAGCGCAGGAAGATACATATCAATCGACAGCGGCATTAACATGGCCAACAGGCCAAGGATAAAGACAATGGCAAAGGAAGAGTGCTGCCGGGTGGTCACATCGAACTCCTGAATTTAACGAGATAGTTAGCCGACGCTGGCGATTTCTTCTTCAGTCAACGGGCGGTACTCGCCGGGAGCCAGATTCTCATCCAGCGTAATGGCGCCAATCCGTTCGCGGTGCAGTTCCACAACGCGATTGCCTACTGCGGCAAACATCCGCTTCACCTGATGATAACGGCCTTCGCTGATGGTCAAACGGACCTGCACAGGCGTTATCACCTCCAGCGTAGCGGGTTTAGTGAGATCTTTTTCATTATGCAACTGCACGCCTTTCGCAAATTGCGCTGCCGTATCGTCGGCCACCGGCGACTCCAGGGTCACCAGATAGGTTTTTTCACAGTGATGGCGCGGCGACGTAATGCGGTGCGACCACTGACCGTCATCTGTCATTAACACCAGACCGGTAGTATCGATATCCAGACGTCCTGCGGCATGCAGCTTATACGCCACCGGCTCATCCAGGAAATACAGTACCGTTGGATGATCGGGATCATCGGTTGAACAAACGTATCCCTGCGGCTTGTTAAGCATAAAATAGCGTGGCCCGTGTTGCTGCGCTAAGGGATTGCCGTCATACGCAACCGCATGTTCCGGGAGCAGTTTGAAGGCCGCATTTTTAATGATGTCGCCATCGACGGTAACGCGGTTACCACGAATTTCACGCCCGGCAATAGCGCGGCTGACGCCAAGCTGCTGAGCGATAAATTTATCAAGTCGCATGTGTGTGATTTAGCCTGTAATAATACGGAAATCGGGCATTCTACCCGAAAAAAGGGAATTGCTATCCGCTCAGTATAGCGGGCTAACTATATCCCTCAAGGGAAATGATTCATGGCATACTATTCCCGGAACCGTTTAACGTAGTGAGACCATGATTTTTACACTCCGCCCCTACCAGCAAGAAGCCGTAGACGCCACGCTCAGCCACTTTCGCCGCCACCGTACGCCCGCCGTGATTGTTCTGCCGACCGGCGCAGGTAAAAGCCTGGTGATCGCCGAACTGGCGCGCGTCGCCCGCGGACGGGTACTGGTGCTGGCGCATGTGAAAGAGCTGGTCGCGCAGAACCACGCCAAATATTGCGCGCTGGGGCTGGAAGCAGATATTTTCGCCGCCGGACTCAAACGTAAAGAGAGTCAGGGCAAAGTCGTGTTCGGCAGCGTACAGTCGGTGGCGCGTAATCTTGACGCCTTCCAGGAGGAGTTTTCGCTGTTGATTGTCGATGAATGCCACCGCATCGGTGACGATGAAGACAGTCAGTATCAGCAAATCCTCACTCACTTGAGTAAAGTTAATCCTCACTTACGTCTGCTTGGACTCACCGCCACGCCTTTTCGCCTCGGAAAAGGCTGGATTTATCAATTTCATTATCACGGTATGGTGCGCGGCAACGACAACGCTCTGTTTCGCGACTGTATTTATGAACTGCCGCTGCGCTATATGATTAAACACGGCTATCTGACGCCGCCTGAGCGGCTTGATATGCCAGTGGTCCAATACGATTTCAGCCGCCTGCAGGCCCAAAGCAATGGGCTGTTCAGCGAAGCCGACCTGAACCGCGAGCTGAAAAAGCAGCAGCGGATTACGCCGCACATCATCAGCCAGATTATGGAATTTGCGCAAACGCGCAAAGGCGTGATGATTTTCGCCGCCACGGTCGAACATGCGAAAGAGATTGTCGGTCTGCTTCCGGCGGACGACGCGGCGCTGATTACCGGCGATACGCCAGGGCCCGAGCGCGACGCGCTGATTGATAATTTCAAGGCGCAGCGTTTTCGCTATCTGGTTAACGTCTCGGTGCTGACCACCGGCTTTGACGCCCCACACGTTGATCTCATCGCGATTCTACGTCCCACGGAGTCAGTTAGTCTTTACCAACAAATTGTCGGGCGTGGTCTGCGCCTTGCGCCGGGAAAGACCGATTGCCTGATTCTTGATTACGCAGGCAACCCGCACGACCTGTATGCCCCGGAGGTCGGTAGCCCGAAGGGAAAAAGCGATAACGTCCCTGTCCAGGTATTTTGCCCGGCCTGCGGCTTTGCCAACACCTTCTGGGGGAAAACCACTGCCGACGGCACGCTGATTGAACACTTTGGCCGTCGCTGCCAGGGCTGGTTTGAGGATGACGACGGCCATCGCGAGCAGTGCGATTTTCGCTTTCGCTTCAAAAACTGCCCGCAGTGTAATGCCGAAAACGATATTGCCGCCCGACGCTGCCGGGAATGTGACGCTATTCTGGTCGACCCGGACGATATGTTAAAAGCGGCGCTCAGGCTCAAGGATGCGTTAGTCCTGCGCTGTAGCGGAATGACGATGCAGCATGGGCAGGATGAGAAAGGCGAATGGCTGAAAATCACTTACTATGACGAGGACGGCGCGGATGTCAGTGAGCGCTTCCGCTTGCACACGCCCGCCCAGCGTACCGCTTTCGAACAGCTATTTATTCGCCCGCATACGCGCACGCCTGGCGTTCCTTTACGCTGGATCACGGCGGCGGATATTGTCGCGCAGCAGGCGCTGTTGCGGCATCCCGATTTTGTGGTCGCGCGGATGAAAGGCCAGTACTGGCAGGTGCGTGAAAAAGTGTTCGACTATGAAGGCCGCTTCCGCCGGGCGCACGAATTACGTGGTTAATTGTACTTTTCATTGATGTAACGGCGATTTGAGTATAGAATCCCGCCCGCCTTTGCATACGCAAAGCAGATCACTTACCTGTTGCTGGGTCGCCTGTAGCAGGAATTATTAAAGAGAGATTTAAATGTTTACTATCAACGCAGAAGTACGTAAAGAGCAGGGTAAGGGTGCGAGCCGCCGCCTGCGCGCCGCTAACAAGTTCCCGGCAATCATCTACGGCGGTTCTGAAGCCCCGATTGCTATCGAACTGGACCACGACCAGGTGATGAACATGCAAGCTAAAGCTGAATTCTACAGCGAAGTTCTGACCCTCGTTGTTGACGGTAAAGAAGTAAAAGTTAAAGCTCAGGCTGTACAGCGTCACGCTTACAAACCGAAGCTGACTCACATCGACTTCGTTCGCGCGTAATCGCCTGGAAGTTGAAGAAAAACCCCGCCCCGGCGGGGTTTTTTTATGCGTTTAATTGAATTTGACGACATGCAGAGCAACGAGAACCCACTTTGCTTTTCTGCTTTCTTACACCTCGCCATATTCAATTAGCGCCTCCCCTAATCGAGGATCTGTAGTTTCCGCCGCGGTATTCATACCTTTAAGCCGATTGAATAATGCCCGTTGACGAACGCTGGCACTTTCCGGTTTCCATGGCAAAATTCGTATTGGTATAGTTTGCCCGTCATTCAACGCATCAAATACCTTTTCATTGGTCAGTAAGTCGCCGCAGCTCCATGTCTTGCTATCAAACTGAAAATCAAATAAGACATGGAGCTCCAGTTCATCTACACGCACTTGACGCTTTGCATTATCGATGCGTATTTCCACCTTCTCTTTATGCGTCAAAGTTGCATCAAGATTGAGTCCATACCGTTTCAACTGCCCCTTGTCGTAATAGTAACGTATGCTGGACCAGGTTGATTTAAAAGCAAATCCAGTAATGAATAAACCACTTAACAAGAACAGCGGGCATATGAACAAGCTCAGTAACCAGTTGGCGCCATAAGTATAAAACAGTACCAACGAGAGAACGGTGAACACCATGCCGAGCACCAACATCATCAAAAATGCGACAATGTGCGCATACAAAATCTGCCGAAATAAACTGAAATTAACAGGCGGCTTCTGTCGTATTCCTTTACTCACTACGGCGTCCTTTTATGTCGTATGCCTTTATTTCCCGCCCGACGTGCGTCGCTGCAACTGGTCGCGCAGATTCGGCGGCGTCCCTTTGATAGTCAGGGTATCGGTCGCCGGGTCCCAGAAAATCCGCTCGCCCAGTAGCATCGCATCAAAGTTAATCGTTAACCCGCCGCCGCTGCCGGCATATTTGGTTAGCTGGCGCAGCGTACTGCGATCCGCCGGGAAGCTCTCTTCCAGCTCATAGCCTTTTTCGGCGGTAAATTCGCTGAAGCTGACTTCACTGACGCCGGAAAGCTCTTTAGACAGTGATTCCAGCTCAATCTCTTCCCCGGCTTGTAACTGCTCGTTGCAGTAGCTGTACACCTGCTGACGCACGTTCTGACGTTCTGCTTTATCCAACTGCGCTTCTGCGGTGAAATCATCCACTGCCTGCAACAGGCCGCGATTCTGCGCTTTGGCGTTCAACCCTTCGCTGGCGCCGAGGAAATCCATAAAGAAGTCAGCGACCTTGCGCCCTACCCGACCTTTGAGAAACGTCAGGTAGCGGGTCGATTGCGGATTAGTTTCCCACTCGGTAAGATCGATACGCGCCACGATATCCGCATGGTTAATATCAAGATAATGCGTCGGGTTAATGTCCAGATTTTCATTGACCCGCATACTGCTCAGGTTGTTCAGTACCGTAACCAGCAGATACTCCACCGCCAGGTAACGATAATGGCAGAACAATACAATGCCGCCGTCCGCAAAGGGATATTTCGCCAGTTCGTCACGCAGGCGTCCGGTCGCCGCCCGGCTAAAAGCAAGAAAATCTTCTTCCCCCTGACGTTGCAACCGCAGCGCTTGCGCCAGTTCACTCTCTTCATTAAACAGGCCATACGCCTTATTCTTGGCGCTATAGACCCGATGCAGTTCAGCCACCATCTCGACAACGGTGGTTGTCGGCTCCAGCAATGAATCGCGCAAGACCAGCTCAAGATTTTGCTCATCGCGCTTGATAAGCTGGTGCAGGGCAATCTGGTTGATATCCAGACTCATGATAAACTCTCCTTTAAGACCGGGCGGTATTCAACCACCGCCTGCCGGAAGACGCAAGCAATCGCCCTGTCATTTCAGGCGTTATCCGTAACGCGAATGATTTAGGGGATAAAAATGCAGAAAAAAAACTGTTGCTACGGTAATATGTTGCCCTTTCATGAACAAACAGATTTTGATTTATGCCACAACTCTCCCGCTATAGTGATGAACATGTTGAACAACTGCTGAGCGAACTGCTCAGTGTACTGGAAAAACATAAGGCGCCGACCGATCTTTCCCTGATGGTGCTGGGAAATATGGTCACCAACCTTATCAACACCAGCGTTGCGCCGGCTCAACGCCAGGCGATTGCGAACTCTTTTGCCCGCGCCTTGCAGTCTTCGATTAGCGAAGACAACGCGCACTAAAAAGCCGACTCCGGAGAAACAAGCGACAGGTATGGTAACTCATCGTCAGCGCTACCGTGAAAAAGTCTCCCAGATGGTTAGCTGGGGGCACTGGTTCGCTCTGTTCAATATACTGTTGGCTACGTTGCTCGGCAGCCGTTACCTGTTTGTCGCCGACTGGCCGACAACGCTTGCGGGTCGCATATACTCCTACCTGAGCATTGTCGGGCACTTTAGCTTTCTGGTGTTCGCCACCTATTTGCTTATTCTTTTTCCGCTCACGTTTATCGTGATGTCCCAGCGACTGATGCGGTTTTTATCAGCCATTCTGGCGACCGCGGGTATGACGTTGTTGCTTATCGACAGCGAAGTCTTTACCCGTTTTCACCTGCATCTTAATCCCATTGTCTGGGAGCTGGTCATCAACCCTGACCAGAACGAAATGGCGCGCGACTGGCAGCTTATGTTTATTAGCGTGCCGGTTATCTTATTGATTGAGATGCTATTTGCGACATGGAGTTGGCAAAAACTGCGCAGTCTCACGCGCCGTCGCCATTTCGCAAGGCCGCTTGCGGCATTCTTTTTCGTCTCCTTTATCGCATCGCATCTTATCTACATCTGGGCAGACGCTAATTTTTACCGGCCGATTACCATGCAGCGGGCAAACCTGCCGCTCTCTTATCCGATGACGGCGCGACGTTTTCTTGAAAAACACGGTCTGCTGGATGCGCAGGAATATCAGCGCCGTCTGGTAGAGCAAGGCAATCCGGAAGCGGTCTCCGTACAGTACCCGCTCAGCAATTTGCACTATCGCGATATGGGCACCGGTCAGAATGTGCTGCTCATTACCGTAGACGGCCTGAACTATTCCCGCTTTGAGAAGCAGATGCCGGAGCTGGCTACATTTGCCGAGCAAAACATCGACTTCACCCGTCATATGAGTTCAGGGAATACCACTGATAACGGTATTTTCGGCCTGTTCTATGGCATATCGCCAGGCTATATGGATGGCGTGTTATCCACCAGAACCCCTGCGGCGCTCATTACCGCGTTGAATCAGCAAGGCTATCAACTGGGACTGTTTTCTTCGGATGGCTTCGCCAGCCCGCTTTATCGTCAGGCATTACTGTCCGATTTCTCGATGCCGGCAGCGCAAACGCAGTCTGATGCGCAAACGGCCAGCCAGTGGATAGACTGGCTTGGGCGCTACGCACAGGAAGATAACCGCTGGTTCTCATGGATATCGTTTAACGGTACTAACATTGATGACAGTAACCAGAAAAATTTTGTTAAGCGTTACGCCAGTGCCGCCAGCGACGTGGATGCGCAAATCAATCGGGTTCTGAACGCGCTGCGAGAGGCCGGTAAATTCGACAATACTGTCGTGATCATTACCGCAGGACGCGGCATACCGTTGACGCCGGAAGAAAATCGCTTCGACTGGTCGCAAGGTCATCTGCAAGTACCGCTGGTGATCCACTGGCCGGGGACGCCTGCGCAGCGTATTAATGTGCTTACCGATCATACCGATGTGATGACCACGTTGATGCAACGCCTGTTACATGTCAGCACGCCAGCGAACGAATATTCACAGGGCCAGGACATCTTTACCGTTCCACGTCGTCATAACTGGGTAACGGCGGCAGACGGCAGTACGCTGGCAATCACGACGCCGCAAATGACCCTGGTGCTCAATAATAACGGTCATTATCAGACCTATGACTTACACGGCGAGAAGATCAAAGATCAGAAGCCGCAGCTCAGTCTGCTGCTGCAAGTGCTAACAGAAGAGAAACGTTTTATCGCTAACTGATTAATTATAAATCAGTTAGCACCGTTTCCCCTTGCATTCGCGTTGGAAAGAGGTAGTATTAGCACCCACAAGTCGGCACGTAGCGCAGCCTGGTAGCGCACCGTCATGGGGTGTCGGGGGTCGGAGGTTCAAATCCTCTCGTGCCGACCAAAATTCCCCTTAAAAACCAGCCTCTCAGGGCTGGTTTTTTTATATATCCAATTTGCAAATGGTGAAATGATGGTGAAATAGCTATCGAAGGTCACTGCAAATTGACTTCAAGCTCCCTCCAACGCGAAAAGTTGAACAGATGACTTAAATACATTGATTAGTCATCCTTAACCAGTAGAATCCGCCACGACTGGTAACTATTCAATACACGCACTATCGAACGATCGCCAGTTTGCCGCAGCCCGTTCTTGCATACAATGTGGCTGCGGCACACCATCACATCAGAAATTTGAAAATCAGGGTAAACCTGTCACTTAACCTGAAGCAGGTCTTCATAGCGGGTGGTATATCGGGATGACAGTATGTTTCTCTTCATAGCCCACTGTTGCTGGATACCCTCCCCGGCAAAGTACAGCTTTCCCCAGCCCTTCTTTGCATTCAGGTGATCCAGTACTTCCATCGGCTTCTCGCTACCGGCGCGCGGCGCGTTATCATCGAAAAAGTTGCGCCGCGCCCTGACTGAAGAAGTCTCCCCTATTTCACCTGTACATCATCCGTACTGTCTGATGTTGTTCGTCCGGGAATATCTTTGTCGCACCGCACCTCATTCACCTGGTGCATCAGTTACGACGCCACTGAACGTTCAGATAGCTCCCCAGCATCTCCTCCACAAGAGGTCGCAGGCCATCCAAAAATGTCTTTTTCGCGCTCTCCATCGCTCTTGCTCCGATAGTGCGCTCTGCATCGGTATTACCGACCAGCCCAGACGGTC
Source organism: Salmonella sp. 32120201201600049SM (assembly GCF_017572835.1). Taxonomy (NCBI): domain Bacteria; kingdom Pseudomonadati; phylum Pseudomonadota; class Gammaproteobacteria; order Enterobacterales; family Enterobacteriaceae; genus Salmonella; species Salmonella sp. 32120201201600049SM. The sequence goes on from NZ_JAGESA010000001.1 coordinate 1,188,889, forward strand.
TCAGCTCTGTGTCAGACAGCATCCGGTACGTTTCCTCATAATCCGATATTTGCTTTTCACGAAGCGCGTTAACGCGTTCCGGCGCTTTGCGCTCCAGCACTCTGTGTAACGGCCCCCACTGCAGTATCCACTCCCTGAACTCGCTTTTTTCAGCGGCTTTCACCTGAAGCTCCGCGTCCTGAAGGTCTGTAACCGTCACGCCGGATACGTCAAAGAAACGCATTTCTGACGTCACGCTGGTCAGCCCGAGTGATTTCTTCAGCTTATTCTGATACGCCAGCCAGACCTCAATTTCATCAACGAGAGCCAGCGTTCTGACCTTTTCCCGGGCAATCTGTTCCAGTTTTCCCAGACGGAACATCTCACGCCCCGTGGCAACCAGCGCCGCGAGATCGTTATCGTATTGCCCTTTTTCTGCATTATGTACCAGCTGTACGTTCTTCATCTGGTGCAAAAAAAATGTGACCCGGTCCTCGCAGCTTGAGGTTGCCTCTGTTGCCATAGCAAAGGTGTTTGCTCTCAACGCCTCATCTTCAGCCAGTTGTGCCAGCCAGGACGATATCTGTGCCTTAAACCCCGCGTCCTTTATGAAGTTTTCCGTCTCACTCAGTCTGTCCAGGAAGAGGCTGAAGGCGTCGGCGTTATCTTCCTGTCCGAACATATGCCATCTGTCTGCAGGAGCCGGTTCCCCCTCCCGGGCAGGCACCAGCCAGTCAGCGGCCGCCAGGTGCAGTGCCCGAGTTTCCCGGGGGGCGGAGGCTCCCGCCATATCGAATCGTATTATGGGGCCTGAATAGCCAGGCGCGCTGGTGATCTCCCGCAGCGCCTGCAAAGTACGTTCAGACAGTGGGTTCCCTTCCAGATTTACGGTTGTCTCTGAAGACAGATGAATGAGACTTTCCGGCAGGCGGGTCAGCTGGTTACGATAGACCGACAGCGACAGTAGTCCTGACGGCAGCATCGGCAGGCTGGTCAGCCGGTTACCAGATACCATCAGCTCCTTCAGTTCTGACGGCAGCACCGGCAGACTGGTCAGCCGGTTACCAGATACAATCAGCTCCTTCAGTCCTGACGGCAACGCCGGCAGGCTGGTCAGCCGATTATTATAGGCCCACAGCTTATATAATTCTGACGGCAGCGTCGGCAGGCTGGCCAGTTGGTTATCAGATACCGACAGCTCCTGTAGCCCTGACGGCAACGTCGGCAGGCTGGTCAGCTGGTTATTATAGGCCCACAGCTTACATAATTCTGACGGCAGCGCCGGCAGGCTGGCCAGTTGGTTATCAGATACCGACAGCTCCTGTAGCCCTGGCGGCAACACCGGCAGGCTGGTCAGTTGATTACCAAAGATCCACAGCTTACATAGTCCTGACGGCAGCGCCGGCAGGTGGGTCAGCGGGTTACTAAAGATCGACAGTTCCAGTAGTCCTGGCGGCAGCACCGGCAGGCTAGTCAGCTGGTTACCAGAGACCTCCAGCGTCCGCAGTTCTGGCGGCAGCGCCGGCAGGCTGGTCAGATTATTATCAGGAATAACCAGTGTGGTAATATGCGCGGGTAAACAGTCTGGCAAGGTGGTAAGACCTGATTCTCCCACGTTAAGCACTGCATTGCCATTATTCAGGCAGGCACGCATTTTCTGTACCACTGCTGCACGGCCGCGTGACTCTTCTGCGGGTGCAGCCCTTCTCCACGCTGACCAGACAGCATCATACTCTGCTGGCGTCTGTGGAGCCGTTGTGGCAGGGACGAAGGATGTCCTGAATGTCCCGGATGCCCCTTCCGCGTGTCCTGTGCCCTCCTCACCCTGTGCTGTGTCCAGGGTGAGGCGATGTGTTTCACTGTACCCCTGGCAATTTACGGTATAGTTCCCGGCATCATCAAGGGTGACTGACAATATCTCCTGACTGTCTTCATCCAGAATACAGAAGTAATTTTCCCCGTGCTGGCCGGAATGAATGCTTTCCTCCCATCCGGCATACGCGAGCGTCCTGAGCAGTTCAAATCTGTTGATCATATCCTCCCGCGTCGTTCCGGCCGGCGGGTGACAAATCGCCCAGATGCACTCCAGCGCTTCAGTCTGGTGCGTTGAGCAAAAAAATTCCTTCATTTTTTCCCAGGAACTCATTTCAGGGGGGGTATCAGACCAGGCAATACGATAAATGCGACGGTTACTGATGGTGGCGGGAAGACATCCGCTTCCAATATGAAAGGGCATAACAAAAAACCTTTATAAATTTACATATAGTATCTGTCCGGCAGACATCATCTCTTCCTGGTCTTAATTTCACAATAAGGTTATCGGCGGATTCATGGTCGTCCTGACATGGCGGGCTTCAGAAGGTGCAGAAGAAAAATCCGTTATGATGACCGGGTGGCGGGACTGTCATTTTACAGCTAAAGTGTCGATTTTTTCAGGGTCGCTTTCCACGATGATCAGATCATCCGGTATCAACGCCCGGGCGTTCAATTTTCGATTCTGCCTGCCTGCGCAGCTCTTCCGGCGAATAAACCCTTTGAACGACTTTACCGTCTTTAAACTGCCAGCAGCATGAATATCAGCGCGACGGTTTTCATCCGTATCAGGCAACTCTGCAACGCTCTGGCCAGCAGGCCACAGCCCGGAAACATCACGCGTAATACACGTAATAACATCGTTATCGTCGTAGGTAATTTTCAGCGTGTCTGCTGAAAATAATTGCTGGCACCCATACCAGTCCTGACCATCCTCTGATTTAAGATACGCCGCATCGGCGAATAATGTGTCATCTGGTTCCGGTGCATACGGAATGAAATTTTTAATATTTAAAAACTGTTTGTTCTTTTTATTTTTTTTCCGCTGTCATAATTATTCCTTCTTATACACTTGGGGCTGTCACCCACGTATCACCAACCAGATACTGAATGGGACGTTGTCACCCGAATAGTCATCGCGCCACGCACTCCCATTACCTCAATCACTGCGCCAGCGAGACAGATATTACCGCAGCCAGTATCCGTGATGATTTTGTTATAAGCGTAAGACCAGGAGCCACGACACATCCAGTAAGGGTGATTGAATGCGCCCTGAGACTCCAGCCAGACGATAAACTCCGCCGTCGTCCACGGATTATCATCACAGCCGATAATAACTGCGCCATCAAACGCTCGCGCGGCACCGATACGACGCACAAACAAATCCTTGTCCGGAATATCGCCGCCATTCTGTGATTTTTGTAATGCATCGGCGACACGACTTATGGTTTCTCGCAAACCAACGTATTCGATAAGACCGTCAACACTTTTTCCTGACAGCGCCGTCAGGGTTTCGTCCAGCGGCTGCTTGCCCGCCAGTTTATTCAGTACCGTGGTGGCAAAGTTCGGATCATTTCCCAACGCGTCAGCCAGTTCCTGCAGGGTGTCCAGTGGCTCCAGTACGGAACCAACCAGCGCGGCAATCAGTTTGCGGACAAACTCCGCGTTTGTTGTCTGAAGCCCTTTAGCATCGCCTGGCGGCGTCGGTGTGGTCGGCGTTCCAGTGAATGCCGGGCTGTCCAGCGGCGCTTTGGTCCGTACCTCACCCATAACGGTTTTTACCGCCTTTGGTGTGGCCGCCAGCGCTTCGCTGTCACTGTCCGTGGCACTGCTTAATTTAACGATACCTTTTTTCGTCAGGCTTGCATCTTCCAGGGAAATCACGTCTGCGATATCCTCGGCCCGTTTCGCGGCCTCTTCGGCTCTGGTTGCCAATTCTCCGGCTGCAGCTCTGCTTTGCGCTGCCAGTGATGCGCTGGTATCAGATGCGGCGGCGTGGGTGGATGCCTCCGATGCTGATGACGAGGCGGCTGCCGCCGTTCTGGCTGTGTCAGCCGACGCCGCGCTGGCTGATGCCTCCCCGGCTTTTGTGGTCGCCGTACCTGCGCTGCTCTCCGCAGATGCTGCGGATGAAGCTGCCGACCAAAATTCCCCTTGAAAACCAGCCTGTCAGGGCTGGTTTTTTTATGCCTACAATTAAAAAGTTAGCTGATGCCAGAGACGTTATTTTGCATGAACTGATTTTGCATGAACTGATTGGACATCTTTCCTGTGCAGTGGTCACAGTAAAGTCAATGCAGGCAACTAACGTAAACCATGTTTGTACTAAAACAGAAAAAGCGCATCTACACCCTATACTGGAAAAAATGTTTGCAGTGGCAGGTAAATGAGTAAGCAATCTGTCGCAGCAATAATAAAACGTTCTGGTAAGGTAAACGGCCTACCACGCCTTTGTCGCTAACAATTAGCCTCCCTGTCGCCATAGGGTCGATAACGATCGGCTATTCACAACACGTTTTGTAGACAACGTACGGTGATTAATTACTCCTTCAGCCAGCAACTCGCTAATTGTTATTCAACTTCAGAAATTATAACTAATTGAAGCACCTACAAAATTATGCCCTGAATTTTTATCCGTAAGTGATCCATTCGAGAAATGCCGGATATAAGCTTCTGTAGAAAAAGCCCCAAAGTTCCAGCCAAGAAACGCTTTTTCTCCAAAGGTAAATGCAGAATTGACACGCATATCATCTCGCGACTTAGATTTTATATAAGCCCCCAGACCAATACCGGTATAGATACCAGCGAAATGAACCAGCGCCACATCCTTCGAGATACCCAATACGCCCTGGTTATATTTATTACAGGGAACGCTGCCAGAATGTTTACTGCAATCATCGCTACCCTTAGCCTTAAATCCTCCTAACTCCAGATTATTTCTTGCCTGTAAAAAGAAAAAATCGCTGGGTTCACTGTATGTCAGAAAAGCCGTATATAAGTGCTCAACCCCTCCTCTTCTTATACTTTCTCCCGCAGCAAAAGAGATCTGGTGCTTGTTGCCCTTGCCAAAAAAAACATTATCATTAGCAGAACATGCGAATGCACAAGGTAATAATAGATATATAAATATTCTCTTCATATACACTCCACCACCATTTCAATGTCAATAGTTATTTTTAACCGGCTAACATATTTAAAATTTTCTACGCCACGCTTACGCTCACAGAAACGGCTGATATAGCATCCACACTACGTTCTCCCCTTGAGTCGCCCCAACGGGTGCTCAAAACGCCGCGAGTGTTGTTCAGGCACATCCAGGATAAGTTATAAGTGAATGACACTCATTTCTGACCACATTTTCATTTATGATAAGAATATCGTCAGAATCTCTTTATCGCATAAAAATACCTCTGCTATTGACTTAATATTTAATTTAACAGATGTCGCGGTTTATTCGTTCTGCTCAGATGTATATCATTGACATTAATAAAACCATAAATAAATTCAGTTAAAATAATTTGTTAATAATGACAAGCTTTAGACGCTATGACTTTTAATAAGGAGTTTCCTGCCAGTAAAGATAGTCTGGACTTACGGGTACAAGGGCGCAGCAACATATGCCACACTTCTGTTATGTCACATTGTCCGAAAAAAGCGTCCAGACCAGTATTCAACTTCAGGGAGTATTCTGTTTTCTCTCACAACGGGTTGTTTTATCCTTTCTATCGTTCAGCTAATTACTCGCCTGTCACAGGTTTTACTACTTACCCATGCACTAATTAGGGTAAAATTTACGCGCTTGACAATGTGGCAAATCTGGACGATTTCCGCGCTGAAAACAATAATCATTCTAATAAAACTCAGGAGATACAGCATGCCTGAAGTAACACCTTTTCAGGTGCTTATTGTGGACGACCATCCACTTATGCGGCGAGGTATTCGTCAATTACTGGAACTGGACCCGGCTTTTCATGTCGTTGCCGAAGCGGGTGACGGGGCGAGTGCGATCGATCTGGCGAATCGCATTGAGCCCGATCTGATCCTGCTGGATCTGAATATGAAAGGTCTGAGCGGGTTAGATACCCTGAACGCGCTACGCCGGGATGGTGTGACGGCGCAAATTATTATTCTTACCGTCTCGGATTCCGCCAGCGACATCTACGCGCTGATCGACGCCGGCGCCGACGGTTATCTGCTCAAAGATAGCGATCCGGAAGTGCTGCTGGAGGCCATTCGCAAAGGCGCTAACGGCGGTAAAGTCTTTAGCGATCGGGTCAATGAATATCTGCGTGAGCGCGAACGGTTTGGCGCGCAGGAAGATCCCTTTAGTATCCTGACCGAACGAGAGTTAGATGTCTTGCATGAGCTGGCGCAGGGGCTTTCTAACAAACAGATTGCGTCAGTACTGAATATTTCTGAGCAGACGGTTAAGGTGCACATTCGTAATCTACTTCGCAAGCTAAACGTGCGCTCACGCGTCGCGGCGACCATTCTATTTTTACAAACACGCGGAATGCAGTAACAAGCCAGGCCCGGTGGCGCCACGCCACCGGGCCGTCAGGGCATTATTTCTCCTGCGCCAGCCGGATACTGCGCTCTATCACCGCCCGCCGGGCGTCACCCGCCGGCAGCAGCTTCAGCATCATCTCCCAGGCCGCCACCGCCTCGCCAAAGCGCTGCTGCTCAAAGGCG